>NZ_JALQEA010000007.1:0-256 GCF_023630965.1 Caballeronia sp. ATUFL_M2_KS44
CCGCGATGCGCTCGCCGCTCTGCCGGTCGAAGCGATAGATGTACGGGCCGTATTCGTCGGAGATGAAGACGCTCGCGCCGTCGCGCGCCACGCGGATGCTTTCCGGATCGAAGCGCGCGTCGCGCGGATACGTCGACGGCCGCGTCGGCGCGAAGTTGTCGGAGCGGCCGGTGAAGTAGTGCGTGTGCTTCTTCGCGTTGAACGCGGGCGCGCCGTTGCCGACGTTCGCCGCGGCGCCGTCGCCGTACACGAGCGG
>NZ_JALQEA010000008.1:0-337 GCF_023630965.1 Caballeronia sp. ATUFL_M2_KS44
GGCTGCATGGTGTCTTCAAACTCGAACGTACGCAAACGATTGCGCGCTCGTAGCAGGCCTAAAGTTTCGTCGGCGGGGACCGTTAAGGATGTCATGGATAAAGACCAATTCCCGTTCCTCGACTCGGACGATCCGCACTTTCAGCACGCTCGCGCGCTGAGCCTCTCGGTCGGTGCGATTCGCCGTGCACAAGGCAAGTGCAGCCCCAACGACTTCCCGGTCGGCTCGCTCGAATGGCACTTCGCCATCGAGGATTTCGCAGGCGATGTCCTGCGCGCGCTGATGGGCGAAACCGAAGGCGTCAACATTCAGGTCGGAGAGCGGCCGCTCGACTGAC
>NZ_JALQEA010000009.1:0-251 GCF_023630965.1 Caballeronia sp. ATUFL_M2_KS44
TGCTCGTGGTGCCGGTCGGGCTTTTGATGGGCACGGTGGCGGGTTATTGCGGCGGCATCGTCGATACGGTGCTGATGCGCTTGACCGACGTCGCGCTCGCATTTCCGAAGATCGTGCTCGCGCTCGCGTTCGCCGCCGCGGTGGGGCGGGGGGTGCTAAATGGGGTGATCGCGGTGTCGAACACCGCGTGGCCGCCGTATGCGCGTCTCGCGCGCGCGGAGTCGCTGCGGCTCGCGCAGGCCGATTACATC
>NZ_JALQEA010000010.1:0-102250 GCF_023630965.1 Caballeronia sp. ATUFL_M2_KS44
GAACCGGCGGCCCCAACGACCACAAAATAAAGGCGCTGGTAGTTATTATTATTGTATTAAAAATTTATAATCTAGATGAACGGAACGGTGGGGGGTGGCGCGGCCCCCCCCACGGCCAAGCTGGCGAAACTCGCGGGCGCGCTCGCATGCACGGCGACGCTGCTGCCGCTCGCGGCATCGGCGAAAGACACGCAGCTCAACGTGTACAACTGGTCGGACTATATCGCCAAGGACACGATTCCCAACTTCACCAAGCAGACCGGCGTCAAGGTGAAGTACGACAACTACGACAGCGACGACACGCTCCAGGCCAAGCTGCTGACCGGCAATTCTGGCTACGACATCGTGGTGCCGACGAGCAACTACGCCGGCAAGCAGATCGCCGCGAACATCTTCTCGCCGCTCGACAAGTCCAAGCTGCCGAACCTGAAGTATCTCGATCCCGAACTGATGAAGCTCGTCGCGGGCGCGGACCCCGGCAACCAGTATTCGGTGCCCTGGGCGTACGGCACGACGGGTCTCGGCTACAACGTCGACAAGGCGAAGCAGATTCTCGGCGCGAACACCGCGCTCAACAACTGGGACATTCTCTTCAAGCCCGAGAACATCTCGAAGCTGAAGGCCTGCGGCGTGTCCGTGCTCGACGCGCCCGACCAGATGTTCGCGGCCGCGCTGCATTACATCGGCAAGGATCCGATGAGCACGAATCCCGCCGATTATCGCGAAGCGCTCGCGATGCTCAAGAAGATTCGCCCGTACATCACGCAGTTCAACTCGTCGGGCTATATCAACGACATGGTCGGCGGGGACATCTGCTTCGCGTACGGCTGGTCGGGCGACGTGGTGATCGCGAAGCATCGCGCCGTCGAGGCGAAGAAGCCGTTCAAGATCGAGTACTACATTCCGAAGGGCGGCGCGCCCGTGTGGTTCGACGTGATGGCCATTCCGAAGGACGCGAAGAACAAGGAAGCGGCGCACGAGTGGATCAACTACATCGAGACGCCGCAGGTGCATGCGGCTATCACGAACGCCGTGTACTACCCGAGCGCGAACCTCGAAGCGCGCAAGTACGTGGACAAGGACGTGGCGAACGATCCGGCCGTGTATCCGCCGCAGGACGTCATCAAGACCCTGTTCCTTCTGAAGCCGTTGCCGCCCGAGATCCAGCGCCTGCAGACGCGGCTGTGGACCGAATTCAAGTCCGGCCGCTAAGTTGGAACAACCGGTTATTCATTGAAACGACGAAGCCCTCGGACCTCCGGGGGCTTTGTTCGTGATCCGTCGCACGCGGCGGATGCGCGAACGCAAGATGCAGGAGTCGAACAGGCAATCATGAGTGAGCAGTCGAGCGCGTTGAAGGCAGCGCCACAATCGGGAAATGCGTCATCCGGCCAGAGCACGGGCGACGACTTCGTGCGGATCGTCGATGTCGTGAAGAAATTCGACGAAACGGTGGCCGTGAAGGGCGTCAATCTGTCGGTGAGAAAGGGCGAACTCTTCGCGCTGCTCGGCAGTTCCGGCTGCGGCAAGTCGACGCTGCTGCGCATGCTCGCGGGCCTCGAGTCCGTGACCGAAGGGCAGATTCTGATCGATGGCGAGGATCTCGCGAAGATGCCGCCGTATCGCCGGCCGGTGAACATGATGTTCCAGTCGTATGCGCTCTTTCCGCATATGAGCGTGGAATCGAACGTCGCGTTCGGGCTAAAGCAGGAAGGCGTGAAGGGCGGCGAGCTGAAAGATCGCGTGCACAACGCCCTGCAACTCGTGCAGATGGCGCAGTACGCAAAGCGCAAGCCGCATCAGCTTTCCGGCGGCCAGCAGCAGCGCGTGGCGCTCGCGCGCAGTCTCGTCAAGCGCCCGAAGCTCTTGCTGCTCGACGAGCCGATGTCCGCGCTCGACAAGCAGATCCGCCAGCGCACGCAGATCGAACTCGTCAACATTCTCGATCAGGTGGGCGTGACGTGCATCATGGTCACGCACGATCAGGAAGAAGCCATGACGATGGCCAATCGCCTCGCGGTGATGAGCGAAGGCCAGATCGTGCAACTCGGCACGCCGCATGAGGTCTACGAGTATCCGAACAGCCGCTTCTCGGCGCAGTTCATCGGCTCGACGAATCTGTTCGATGGCAACGTCGTCGAGGACGAGCCGGATCACGTGTTCGTCGAATCGACGGAACTGCCCGTGCGTCTGTATGTGAGCCACGGCATCACCGGGCCGCTCGGCATGCCGGTGACCATTTCCGTGCGGCCGGAGCGCATCGCGCTCACGCGCAAGCCGCCCGAGGGCGCGTTCAACTGGGGACGCGGCAAGGTGACGAACATCGCGTACATGGGCGGCTATTCGCTCTATCACGTGACGCTCGATAGCGGCAAGACCGTGGTCGCGAACGTGACGAGCCTGGCGCTCGGCGAGATCGATTCGCCCACGTTCGACGACGAAGTCTATGTGCGCTGGAGCGCGTCGGCGGGCGTGGTGCTGACGTCATGAAGATCGCCGAACGTTTCGGGCTCTCGGGCCGCACCGCTGTCATCGCGGGGCCGTATCTGTGGCTGCTGCTGCTCTTCTTCGTGCCGTTCCTGCTGGTCGTGAAGATCAGCTTCGCGGACAGCCAGTTGGGTATTCCGCCGTACACGGAACTGCTGACGCTGAAAGAGGGCGTGATGAACATCGCGCTCGATTTCTCGCACTACGCGTTCCTGTTGACGGACAGCCTGTACTTCGCGACCTACATGAACTCGCTGCTGGTCGCGGCGGTATCGACGGTGCTGTGCCTGTTGATCGGCTATCCGATGGCGTATTACATCGCGCGATCGAATCCGGCCACGCGCAATCTCCTGATGATGGCCGTGATGCTGCCGTTCTGGACGTCGTTCCTGATTCGCGTGTACGCGTGGATCGGCATTCTCAAGAACAACGGTCTGCTGAATAATTTTCTGATGTCGATCGGTCTGATTCACACGCCGATCGAGCTGTATCACACGAATATCGCGGTTTATATCGGCATGGTGTATTCGTATCTGCCGTTTCTCGTGATGCCGCTTTACGCGCACCTCGTGAAAATGGACCTGACCTTGCTCGAAGCCGCCTACGATCTCGGCGCGAAGCCGTGGAGGGCGTTCGTGCAGATCACGTTGCCGCTGTCGAAGAACGGAATCATCGCGGGCTGCCTGCTCGTGTTCATTCCGGCGGTGGGCGAGTACGTGATTCCGGAGCTGCTCGGCGGCGCGGATACGCTGATGATCGGCCGCGTCATGTGGAACGAGTTCTTCGATAACGCCGACTGGCCGATGGCCTCCGCCGTCACCTGCGCGATGGTCTTGCTGCTGCTCGTGCCGATGGCGCTTTTCCAGCACTTCCAGGCGAAGCAACTGGAGCAGAAGCGATGATCAAGCCGAGCCGTTCGCTGCAGATGACATCGCTCGGGATCGGGTTTGCGTTCCTGTATATCCCGATCATCAGCCTGATCGTCTATTCGTTCAACGACTCGCCGCTCGTCACCGTGTGGACCGAGTTTTCGTTGAAGTGGTATCGCGCGCTCGTGACCGACGACGAGCTCATCAACGCGGCGTGGCTGTCGCTGCGCATCGCGTTTCTGACGGCGTGTGCATCGGTCGTGATCGGCACGTGGGCGGGCTTCGTGCTCGCGCGCATGGGACGCTTTCGCGGCTTCACGCTCTATACCGGCATGATCAACGCGCCGCTCGTGATTCCCGAGGTCATTCAGGGCATTTCGCTCTTGCTGCTGTTCGTCGAGATGGCGAAACTGATCGGCTGGCCGGCGGGTCGCGGTCTCTTCACCATCTGGATCGGCCACGTGATGCTGTGCATCTCGTATGTGGCGATCATCGTGGAATCGCGCGTGCGGGAACTGAATCCGTCGCTGGAAGAAGCGGCGCTCGATCTCGGCGCGACGCCGCTGCGCGTGTTCTTCTCGATCACGCTGCCGCTGATTTCGCAGGCGCTCGTCGCGGGCTGGCTGCTGTCGTTCACGCTGTCTATCGACGATCTCGTGCTCTCGGCGTTCCTGTCCGGTCCGGGATCGACGACGCTGCCGCTCGTCGTGTTCTCGCGCGTGCGTCTCGGGCTGAATCCGGAGATGAACGCGCTCGCGACGCTGTTTATCGCGCTGGTGACGGTGGGCGTGATCGCCGCGAATTACTTCATGCAGCGCAGCGAGAGAAGGCGGCTCGCGGCGGTGTCGTGAAAGCAAAACGGCCCGGTTCACACGGGCCGTTCTTGTATCAGACGTTCGCCATGTGCCGCGCGAATGTCGCGGGATCGGTATTCGTCCCGCACAACAGCACACCCACGCGCTTGCCTTGCAGCCGCTCGCGCAGCGGCCCGAGCAGGGCGGCGGTCGCTGCCGCGCACGCCGGCTCCACCGCCAGCTTCAGTTCGCTGAACAACTGCTGCATGCCGTGGCGCAATGCGTCGTCGGACACGGTGACGACTTCATCGATATGCCGACGGCATAGCTCGTAGCTGTATTGCTCGGTGTGCGGCGCCATCAGCGAATCGGCGATGCTGTGCATCGCGCCCATCTTCACCGTGTGGTTCGCGGCGAAGCTGCGGCTCATGGCGTCCGATCCTTCCGGTTCCACGCCGTACACGTGCAACGACGGATTGGCGAGGCGCATCGCAGTCGATACGCCCGCCGCCAGCCCGCCGCCGCCGATCGGCAGAATCACCGCTTCGAGGTCGGGCGCCTGCGACGTCCACTCGTAGCCGAGCGTCGCGGTGCCGAGCACGGTGCGATAGCCGTTGAACGGATGCACGAAGAACCGGCCTTCCTCGGCTTCGATACGCCGCACGATCTCGAACGCTTCCGCCACGTTGTCCGCGAGCACGACTTCCGCGCCGAAGCGCCGGCACAGCGCGACGCGCGTGGGACTCGCGTTCCTCGTGACGACGACCTTCGCGCCCACTTCCATGCGATGCGCCGCGTACGCGACCGCGACCGCGTGATTGCCCGCCGATACGCACGTGACGCCCGCGGTGCGCTCGTCGGCATCGAGCGCGAGGATGTTGGAGAACGCGCCGCGCGCCTTGAACGTGCCGCTCGCCTGCAGCAGTTCGAACTTGAACGTGACAGGCGTGCCTTCGAGCGTCGGGAAGTCGTGCCGTTCGAAGACGGGCGTGCGCGCGACCCACGGCGTGAGCGCCATGTGCTGCTCGGCGATGTCGTCGAGCGTGGGAATCGGCGTGCCGTCGATCGTATTGTCGGAATGCTGTGTGGCTGCGGACATGGCTCGTGTGATCGCGAAGGGTCAGCGCGCTTGCGCTTCGACCGACATGCTGTGAATGAACTTGCCGAGGAAGGCTTCGCACGCGGCAAGCTGCTCGAGCGACACGTATTCGTTCGCCTTGTGCGCCTGCTCGATGTTGCCCGGCCCGCACACGATGCTCGGCACGCCGGCGAGCGCGAAGAGTCCCGCTTCGGTGCCGTAGGCGACCTTGCGCTTCTCCTGGTTCTCGGTGAGCGCGCGCACGAGTTGCGTGATGGCGGCCTGTTCGGTGGCGTCGAGGCCCGGCGCGGATGCGATCTTCGAGAACTCGATCGCGGCGTTGCCGTGCTCTTTCAGCATCTTCGGTACGAGCGTTTCGCGTGCATACGATTCGATGCGCGCGAAGATGCGCTCGGGGTCCATCGTCGGCAGATTGCGGAATTCGAAGTCGAACGAACATTCGGCGGGCACGGTGTTGAGCGCGTTGCCGCCCTTGATCGTGCTCGTCTGCGCGGTGGTGAAGGGCACGTCGTAGAGTTCGTCGAACGGGCCGTTGGCGCGGAATTCATCGGCGACATCGCGGATGAAGCAGATGAGGCGCGCGGCGTATTCGATTGCGTTCAAGCCCTTCGGCGTCAGCGACGAATGCGCCGCCGCGCCGCGCACGCAGCATCGGAATGCGTTGATGCCCTTGTGCGCGATGATGGGACGCATCGACGTGGGTTCGCCGACGATGCAGCCGTCGGGCCGCACGCCGCGCTTTTGCAGGTCCGCGATCATGAGCGGTGCGCCGGCGCAGCCGATTTCCTCATCGAACGAGAACGCGAAGTGGATGGGCTTGGCGAGCTTCGTGGCCTGCATCGCGGGCAGCATCGAAAGCGCCGCGCCGATGAAGCCTTTCATGTCGCATGTGCCGCGGCCGTAGAGAAGGCCGTCGCGGACTTCGGGCTTGAAGGGATCGCTCGCCCAGTCCTGGCCGTCGACGGGGACGACATCGGTATGACCTGACAAGACGATGCCGCCGTTCGTTTGCCCGTCGTGGGCGGGTACGGTGGCGAAGAGGTTGGCCCACTGGCCGCGCGGATCGGTGGTGATAGTCGATTCGACGCCTGCGGCGCGCAGTTCGTCGCGCACGGTTTCGATCAGACCAAGGTTGGGATTGCGGCTGACGGTATCGAAGGAGACGAGCCGTTCGATCCACGGCAGGGATTTCGGATTGTCCGACGAGGATGAGACTTCGAGATGCGCCGGATCAGCGATCTGTGACATGTTTTTACTCCTGCGGGTAGGGTTCGATCATAGCGCAAAAGAATTTTTGCTGATTCACCGAGGGAGGGCCGTCTTGACGGCTTGGGGTCGCTGTTTTTGTGCCTTCGTTTATACGTGTCGGTCTATTAGCCCGCCCCGGGGAGGGGCGTGCTAATAGACCGACACGAAAAAACCAGACCGACAGTAAAAGCCCCCGGCTAAGGGAAGAGGCAAAAAAATTCACCGCCCAGCAACGGCCGGTTGCCGAACCGGCCCCCCCAGTGCGCGCAGCGTCTCCTTAACGGTAGCAATCCGCACCGCAAGATCGGGACTGCGCGACTCGATCCGCAATTTGTCCTGTCCCGCCAGCTTGATGTGCTTATGCTTCTGCACCATCTCGATGATCCTCATCGCATCCACCGGCGGATTCGGCACGAACTGCAGCGAGATCGAAACCTCCGCCGCATCGATCTTCGAAATGCCCAGCGGCTTCGCCGCAAGCCGCAACCGATGCGTCTCCACCAGCGCATGCGCCTGCGGCGGCAGCTTGCCGAAGCGGTCCACCAGCTCTTCGAGAATGCCGTCGATCGCATCGCTCGATTCGCAATTCGCCAGCCGCTTGTACAAGGACAAACGCTCCTGCACATCGCCGCAATAATCGGCGGGCAAAATCGCCGGCGCGTGCAGATTGATCTCGGTCGTCGCGGCAAGCGGCGCGTTCAGGTCCGGCTCGCGGCCATCCTTCAGCGCGCGCACCGCATCGTTCAGCATGTCCGTGTAAAGCTGGAAACCGATCTCGTGTATCTCGCCCGACTGCTTGTCGCCGAGCACTTCGCCCGTGCCGCGAATCTCCAGGTCGTGCATCGCCAGATAGAAGCCCGAACCGAGTTCCTCCATCTGCTGAATCGCTTCCAGACGACGCTGCGCCTGCTTCGTCAGCGCTTGCGGATCATGCACGAGCAGATACGCGTACGCCTGGTGATGCGAACGCCCGACGCGCCCGCGCAACTGATGCAACTGCGCAAGCCCGAACTTGTCCGCGCGATGCATGATGATCGTGTTCGCGCTCGGCACGTCGATGCCCGTCTCGATGATCGTCGTGCACAGCAGCACGTTCGCGCGCTGGCCGACGAAATCGCGCATCACGCGCTCCAGTTCGCGCTCGTGCATCTGTCCATGCGCCACCGCGATACGCGCCTCCGGCACGAGCGCTTCGAGCATCGTGCGGCGATTCTCGATGGTCTCCACCTCGTTGTGCAGGAAGTAGACCTGTCCGCCGCGCTTCAACTCGCGCAGCATCGCCTCGCGGATCACGCCGTCGTCCTCGCGCCGCACGAACGTCTTGATCGCGAGCCGCTTCTGCGGCGCCGTCGCAATCACGGAGAAGTCGCGCAGGCCTTCGAGCGCCATGCCGAGCGTGCGCGGAATCGGCGTCGCGGTGAGGGTGAGCACGTCGACCTCCGCGCGCAACGCCTTCAGCGCCTCCTTCTGCCGCACGCCGAAGCGATGCTCCTCGTCGATAATCACGAGCCCCAGCCGCTTGAACTTCACATCGCTCGACAAGAGCTTGTGCGTGCCGATGACGATATCGACGCTTCCTTCGTTGATCTGCTGCACCGACGTCGATACTTCCTTGCCGGTCCGAAAGCGCGACAACTCCGCGATGCGCACGGGCCAGTCCGAGAAACGGTCGGTGAAAGTCTGCGTGTGCTGCTCGGCGAGCAGCGTCGTGGGCGACAGAATCGCGACCTGCTTGCCGCCCATCACCGCGATGAACGCCGCGCGCAACGCGACTTCCGTCTTGCCGAAGCCGACATCGCCGCACACGAGGCGATCCATCGGCTTGCCGCTCGTCATGTCCGTGATGACCGCCGCAATCGCGGCCGCCTGATCCGGCGTCTCCTCGAAGCCGAAGCTCTCCGCGAACTTCGTGTAATCGCGCGGTTCGAGCTTGAACGCGAAACCCTCGCGCGCCGCGCGCCGCGCATAGAGATTCAGCAGTTCGGCGGCCGTGTCGCGAATCTGCTGCGCGGCCTTGCGCTTGGCTTTTTCCCACTGGCCGGAGCCGAGCTGATGCAACGGCGCGCTTTCCGGGTCCGCGCCGCTATAGCGCGAAATCACGTGCAGTTGCGCGACCGGCACGTACAGCTTCGATTCGTTCTGGTACTCGAGGTGCAGGAACTCGGTTTCGCCTTCGCCGAGGTCCATCGACACGAGGCCCATGTACCGGCCGATGCCGTGCTGCGCATGAACCACCGGATCGCCGACCTTGAGTTCGGCGAGATCGCGCACCATCGAATCGACATTGCTCGCCTGTTCCTGGCGACGCCGTCCCGCGCGACGCGCAAGCGGCCCGTAAAGCTCGGTCTCCGTGATGATCGCGAGCTTTTCGGCCGGCAGCGCGAAGCCGTTCGCGAGCGGCGCGATGCCCAGTGTGAACTTCGCGTCGGCGGTGAGCCATTCCTGGAACGTATCGCGCAATTCGCCGCGCAAGCCGTTATCCGCGAGCAACTGCTGGATGGTCTCGCGCCGTCCCGCCGATTCCGCGACGAGCATCACGCGATTTTCCGTCTGATCCAGATAGTGACGCAGCGCGAGCAGCGGTTCGTCGGCATGACGGTCGATCGCGAGGCCGGGCAGCGGGACGGCCCAGCCGCCTTCGGGCGTCGCCGGAAACTTCAGTTGCGCGAACGGCTTCGCGAACGTGAAGAAGTCGTCGTCGGTCAGGAAAAGCCGCCGCGGTTCCAGCAGCGGACGCTCGCGGTCGTGCGAGAGAAAGTCGTAGCGCTGCTTCGTGTCGTGCGTGAAGCGCTTGATGGCCGCGTCGAGATCGCCGACGAACGCAAGCTGCGAGCCTTCCGGCAGATAGTGGAAGAGCGTGGCGGTTTCGTCGAAGAAGAGCGGCAGATAATATTCGATGCCCGCCGACGGCACGCCATTGCCGATGTCCTTGTAAATCTGCGAGCGGCTCGGATCGCCCTCGAAGACTTCGCGCCAGCGGCTGCGAAAAGCGGTCCGCGCGGCTTCGTCGAACGGGAATTCGCGGCCCGGCAACAGGCGCACGTCGCGCACGGGGTAGAGGCTGCGCTGCGTGTCGGGATCGAACGCGCGGATGGAATCGACCTGATCGTCGAACAAGTCGATGCGATACGGCAGCGGCGAGCCCATCGGATACAGGTCGATCAGCGAGCCGCGCACGCAATATTCGCCCGGCCGCACGACCTGGCTCACGTGCTCGTAACCCGCGAGCGTCAATTGCGCCTTCAGCTTCGCTTCGTCGAGACGCTCGCCCTGCGTGAACGAGAACGTGTAGGCCGCGAGGAACGACGCCGGCGGCATCCGATACAGCGCCGTCGTCGCGGGAACGATGAGAATGTCGCACCGTCCTTCGCCCAGATCGTGCAGCGTGGCCAGGCGCTCGGAGACGAGGTCCTGATGCGGCGAGAACGTGTCGTAGGGCAGCGTTTCCCAGTCCGGCAGGAGACGCACGCGGGCATCGGGCGCGAAGTAGGGCAGTTCGGCGGTGAGGCGCTGGGCATCGACGGCGCTCGCGCAAACGACCGTCAACAGCGGAACGGCTTCACGATGAGCGGCGAAATAGCGCGCGATGGCGAGCGCATCCGACGAGCCGGAAGCGCCGTCGAACATGAAACGCTGACCTGCCTTGACGAGCGCGATAGGGGAACTGGACTGCGCTTTGACGGCTTTGGAAGACATAAGGTGTGCATTGAACCGTCCTCGCGCAGCACGGAAAGCCGCGCGCCGGACGTGGTCGCGAAAGACCTATTATAAAATCCGGGCTTCACTTTGACTTGGCCACATGATTCTCTCGTGACTTCGCCCGCCGCCCCGTCTACCACTGCGCGCCTGTTCGCGCTGATTCCCTGCGCCGGAACCGGCAGCCGATCCGGCGCGCCAATGCCGAAGCAATACCAGACGATCGCGGGCCGGCCGATGCTCGGCTACACGCTCGCCGCATTCGACGCGTGCTCCGAATTCTCGCAGACACTCGTCGTGCTCGCACCGGACGATCATCATTTCGACGCGCGCCGTTTCGCGGGACTGCGCTTCGCGGTGCAGCGCAAGGGCGGGGCGTCGCGCCAGGCGTCGGTGTACAACGGGCTCGTCGCGCTGCGCGAATTCGGTGCGCGCGACGACGACTGGGTGCTCGTGCACGACGCCGCGCGCCCCGGCATCACGCCGGAGCTGATTCGCAAGCTCGTCACCGAATTGCGCGACGATCCCGTTGGCGGCATTCTCGCGCTGCCCGTCGCGGATACGTTGAAACGCGTCGCACCGAGCATGCCCGATGCGCCGTCGAGCGGCCCGCGCGTGGCGCGCACGGAATCGCGCGACGGCTTGTGGCAGGCGCAGACGCCGCAGATGTTCCGCATCGGCATGTTGCGCGAGGCGATCGAGCGTGCGCGTCACGACGGCCACGATCTCACCGACGAAGCCAGCGCGATCGAATGGCTCGGTCACTCGCCGAAGCTCGTGCAGGGCAGCCTGCGCAACTTCAAGGTCACTTATCCGGAAGACTTCGGTCTTGCCAGCGCGATCCTTTCCGCGTCCGCCTGAGGCGCGGCGGACCGCTCACACTCTACTGCAAGGTTGCATCGATGGATTTCAGAATCGGACAGGGATACGACGTGCACCAGCTCGTCGAAGGACGCGAGCTCATCATCGGCGGCGTGAAGATTCCGTACGAACTCGGCCTGCTCGGCCATTCGGATGCCGACGTGCTGCTGCACGCCATCACCGACGCGCTCTTCGGCGCGGCCGCGCTCGGCGACATCGGCCGTCATTTTCCGGACACGGCGACCGAGTTCGCGGGCGCGAACAGCCGCGTGCTGCTGCGCGAAGCGGCCAGGCGCGTGTCGGAAGCGGGCTTTGCGATCGCCAACGTGGACAGCACCGTGATCGCGCAGGCGCCGAAGCTCGCGCCGCATATCGAAGCCATGCGCGCGAACATCGCGGCTGATCTGGATTTGCCGCTCGATCGCGTCAACGTGAAGGCGAAGACCAACGAGAAACTCGGCTATCTCGGCCGCAAGGAAGGCATCGAGGCGCAGGCGGCGGTGCTGCTGCGCCGCACGTCGATCGACGCGTGATCGATGCACGCCGCGCCCGAAAAGCGCGGCGTCCGACGCGTTACTTTCCTTCCGCCGCGACCGTCAGCGCGACCGCGCCGATCACTGCGGCGATGCGGCCGACATCGCGCAGTTGCGTCGTCGTCATGCCTTCGGTCACGAGATTCTCGTAGTGCGACTTCACGCAGAAGTGGCACTTGCCGATGATCGACGCCGCGAGCGCGTACATCTCGAAGCGCCGCTTGTCGACGCCGCCGTGCGACGCATACGCGTTCATCCGCAAGCCGGCGGGCTGCGTCTTGAGATCGGCGTTGTCCGCCATTTCCAGATACGGATACCACACGTTGTTCATGCCCATCAGCGCGGCGGCGGTGAGCGCGGCATTCGTTTCTTCCGGCGACAGCACGCCCGCGTTGCGGATGATCTCGACGAGCTTCGACGCCTTCGCGGCATACGCAGCGGCAAGCGCGACGCCGACCGCGTCATTGCCCTGAAGCGACGAACGCGCGATCGTGCCGTCGACGTTCAGGCGTATATCTTTTGCGTAATCCGGGACCAGTTCCTTGATCGAGGAAAGAAATTCCATTGACATCTCCTTTTCGATGGCGATGAAAAAGCCCGCCTGCTTCCGAGCATGCACTCGAAAGCGGGCGGGCTTCACGCATGAGGCTGAATCTACGGTGCGCTTAGAGCGTCGAGCCGCCGACCGCGCGGTTGCACGGGCATAGTTCGTCGGTCTGCAGGCCGTCGAGAATGCGCAGCACTTCTTCGGGATTGCGGCCCACGTTGAGATTGTTCACGGACACGTGCTGAATGACGTTGTCCGGATCGACGATGAACGTCGCACGCAGCGCGACGCCGGCTTCCTTGTCGCGCACGCCGAGCTGGTCGATGAGTTCGCCCTTCACGTCGCCGAACGAGTAGTGGTTCAGCTTGTTCAGGTCCTTGTGCTCGCGGCGCCATGCGAGCTTCACGAATTCGTTGTCGACGCTGCCGCCCATCAGCACGGCGTCGCGGTCTTCGAAGTCTTTCGCGAGCTTGCCGAATTCGACGATTTCCGTCGGGCAGACGAACGTGAAGTCCTTCGGATAGAAGTAGATGATTTTCCACTTGCCCGGGAAGGACTGCTCGGTGATTTCCTCGAACGCGGACTGGCCGTTCTCTTCGTGATTGTTGAAACCCGGCTTCGCAGCGGTGACGGTGAATGCTTCGACTTTATCGCCAACGGTCTTCATGCAAACGCTCCTGTGTTCGTTGAATGGACAACCCAAGTCAAACTACCGGAAAGCCTTAACGCGATGATGACAGTGCCGAGACGTTCACCGCGCATCGAATCGGACCATCATAACCGCACGAATTAGCCGCTTCAAAAGTTTAGGCCAATGGACGGGATAGGTTTTTTCAAATGGCGCGGCGCTCAGTCGCGCGGACCGTCGAACCGGGCGCCCTTCATTTGCGGAAAGTCGATCGTCACCTCGAAGCCCGGCAGCGGCGTGCGGTTTCGCAGCCGCAGCGTGCCGCGCTGGCGCGTGACGAGCCGCTGCACGATCGCCATGCCGAGACCGGTGCCGTTCGCCTGCGTGCGCGCCGCGTCCACGCGATAAAACGGCCGCGTGATGAGTCCGACCTGGTCGTCGGGAATGCCGCGTCCCTCGTCCATCACCGACAATTCCACTCGCCCGTGCGTGACGCGCGTTTGCAGGATGATCCGCGCGATGTCGTCGCGTTCGCTGCGGCCGTACTTGCGCGCGTTTTCCAGCAAGTTACCGACGACGCGCCGCGCATCGGTCGGATCGCCTTCGATGATCGCGCCGGGCGCCAGGTCGGTGCGCATCACGACGCCTTCATCGGCCTGGAAGCGCGCGGCGAGTTCGCTCGCGATCATCGAGAGATCGACGGCTTCGGGCATGCGCTGCATCGGCCGCGCATAGTCCAGAAAGCGCCCGATGATCATGTCCATCTGCTCGATGTCGTCGATCATCGCGAGCTTCGTCGCTTCGTCCGACGGGCTCATTTCCGTTTCCAGCCGCAGGCGCGCGAGCGGCGTGCGCAAGTCGTGCGAAATGCCCGCGAGCATCAGCGCGCGATCCGCCTCGAGCTGCTCGAGGTTCTGCACCATCTGGTTGAAACTTCGATTCGTTTCGGCAGCAACGCCCATGCCGCGATCGGGCAGCGGTTCGGGCGACTGCCCCGAGCCGACCTTGCGCGCCGCGAGCGCGAGGCGCGCGAACGGCCGGTTCACGAGACTCGTGATGAACGCCGCGCCGAACAGCGACAGCGCCAGCGCGAACACGCCCCAGCCGGCCCATTGCAGGCCGGTGACGGTGTCGAGCTGATCGCGGTCGAGCGCGACCCAGTAATCGTCGTCGTCGATCTTGAAGCTGATCCACACGCCGGGAATGTCGTTCACCGATTGCGCGATGATCGTGTCGTTGCCGAGCCGCCCGCGCACGTCCCGCTCGATCAGCCGATTGAGCGATTCGTCCGGCTGCAGCTTGTATTTGTCGGTCGTCTCGCGCGGATACACGCGCACGCCCTCGTTGCTTTCGAGATCCTGAAGCAGCGCGCGGCGCAGGTCGGGATCGGAATAGAGGAGGGCGGTGCGCGTGAGCTTGACGACGGCGACGAGCTGAAGCGCCACGCGCTGCGCGCGCGGCTCGCGCTCGATTACCCGAAAACTCTGGAACCACGCGGTGAGGCTGACCGCGATCAGCAGCGCGATCAGCGCGAAGGTTCGCCAGAACAGGCCGCCGAACGCAAGCGCCAGTAGCCGCCTGTCGATGCGCATGGGTCTATCGCGTTCCGCTCGTTGAAGGAGATAAAGCGTATCGAACTCGCTTGAAGAGCGTATGAATGTTTAGGCCGCGCCGTCGGGGATGAACACGTAGCCGAGACCCCACACGGTCTGGATGAAGCGCGGGCTGCTCGGATCGGGCTCGATCAGCTTGCGCAAACGCGAGATCTGCACGTCGAGGCTGCGGTCGAACACTTCGTATTCACGGCCGCGCGCGAGTTCCATGAGCTTTTCGCGCGAAAGCGGCTGACGCGGATGCCGCGCGAACACTTTCAGCACCGAGAATTCGCCGGTGGTCAGCGGAATTTCCTGGCCGTTCTTCGTGAGCGTGCGGGTAGCGAGGTTCAGTGCGAATTCGCCGAATTCGAAGACTTCGGTGGTTTCGGACGGTGCGCCCGGCAATTCGGACGGCGTCTGACGGCGCAGTACCGCGTGAATGCGCGCGACGAGTTCGCGCGGATTGAACGGCTTCGGCAAGTAGTCGTCGGCGCCCATTTCCAGCCCGACGATGCGGTCGACGTCTTCACCCTTCGCGGTGAGCATGATGATCGGCGTGCGGTCGTTGCTGCCGCGCAGCCGCCGGCAGATGGAAAGGCCATCTTCGCCCGGAAGCATCAGGTCGAGCACGAGCAGGTCGAAACGCTCGCGCACCCACAGCTTGTTCATCGACGGCGCGTTCTCCGCGACGTACACGTTGAAGCCCTGTTCGCCGAGATAGCGCCGCAGCAGATCACGCAGGCGAGGATCGTCGTCGACTACGAGGATTTTTGAAGGGTTCTTGGTTTCCATAGAGGCATCTTAGCGCGTTTGTCCATACACCGAGTTTGTAACAAAAGCGAGTGTAACAGTTAGTTACAAACTTTACGGGGCTTGTGGCACGCCTCTTATCATCAGTGCGTACACTGCTTTACCTTGGCCCGGCATTCGGTAGATACTCCATTACACCAATGCGTCGCGCGGCTTGTCCCGCCTTTCGCGAAGCATGAAAAGAATGAGGCTGTCCGGTTGTCGAGCAACGAAGGGAACAACATGAAGGGAGCGCGGCAGCGCGGACCGGCGCGCACCAGGCGCATCTACAGAAAGACGCTACTCGCAAGTGCGCTGTACGCTGTACTGAGCGCGCCGCAGGCCTACGCGCAACCTTCGGCATTCGCCGGTTCCTCCAATGGGTTCGACCGTGCCGTGCATACGTCCGATAGCCGGTCCGAAGGCCACATCATCCGCGCGCAGCAGCGCAGCGGCAAAGCTGCGTCGAAGCGCGACCGCGACACCAAGCCGCCCGCGCTCCAACCCGTCCAGCAAGTCGACGACACCCCGCCCGCGCGTCCGCCGCGCCACACCGTCATGACCGCCGATGAGCGCCGCCTCTTGCGTCAGCACATCGAAGAGGCCGTGCGCGATCTCTACAAACGCTGATCCGGACCCGGGGCGAACGCGATGAACCGACGTGGATTCCTGTCGATCGCGGGCGCGCTGGTTACCGGGCCGATTTCCTTCGCCAGCGCGCACGCGACGGCGCACACGGACGGCGCGATCAAGACGCTGATTCTCGTCGACTTCAACGGCGGCAACGATGGCCTGAACACGGTCGTGCCTATCGCGGACGAACGGTATCGCGCGCTCAGGCCGACGCTGCATATTCCCCGCGATCAGGCTTTGATCATCGACGAGCGCACGGGGCTTCATCCGTCGCTGCGTCCGTTGATGCCCGCGTGGCAGGCGGGCGAATGGGCGATCGTGCAGGGCGTCGGTTATGCGCAACCGAGCCGCTCGCATTACCGGTCGCAGCAGATCTGGAACACGGCGTCCGATGCGGACGATTACCGGCGCGAGGGCTGGCTCACGCGGCCGATCGCATCGCGCACGCACACGTTCGGCACGGCTGAGCCGGGGCCGTTTCCGGCCGGCGACATCGTCACGCAACTGAGTTCGCCGTTCGACATGCGATCGTTTGCCGCAGCGTGCAAGGCGGCGGCGCGCGTCATCGCGGCGAGCCGCAAGCAACAGGGCGTCACGGTGATCCGCCTTTCGCTCAACGGTTTCGATACGCACGAGCTTCAGGCGGCGCGTCACGCGTCGCTGCTCGCGCAGTTCGCCGATGGCATCGCGTCGCTGCGGCAGGCGCTGATCGCAAGCGGCGACTGGCGTCGCACGCTCGTGACGACTCGTTCGGAGTTCGGACGATCCGCGCGCGAGAACGACGCCCGCGGCACGGACCACGGCGCAGCCGCGCCGCATTTCGTGCTCGGCGGCGCGGTGCGTGGCGGGCTGTTCGGCGATGCGCCGGCGCTGGATCGGCTCGATGCCGACGGCTGCGTGCCGGCTTCCGTCGACTTCAGAAGGCTGTGCGCGACGGTGCTCGATGCGTGCTGGAACGTCGCATCGGCGCCGGTCATCGGGCGGGCGTTCGAACCGCTGCCTTTTGTGCGCGCCTAGCGCCTAGCGTGTTTTCCAGGTGATCCAGAGCTTGCGGATCGGCGTGAGCGAAATGCGCTGATGCAGCACCTGGAAGCCTTCCCGTTCGATCTCGTCGAAACGCGCCTGCGACAGCGCCGCCTGCGCGCGCAACACGCGTTGCGATGCGCGCTCGGCGGCGGGAATGGCGGCGAGCGCGTCGTCGAGCGAACGGCGGGCGCGTTCGGTCTGGAAGCGCATCAGGTCGGTGAATGCGTCGCTGTACTTGCGATTGATGATGTCCGCCGCCGTCACGCCGAAGCGCTGCAGCTCGTCGATCGGCACGTAGATGCGGCCGTTGCGCGCGTCGTCGCCGATGTCCTGCACGCGCTCGGCCAGCAGCAACGCGGCACCGAGCGGCGCGGCCCATGACGCGGCCGCGTCCGGATCGCGCGCCGTGGCCCGCGCGACGGCCGTTCCCAGCGCGCCGCCCGTCTGATCGATATAGCGCCGCAGGCCCGGCCAGTCGAGGTAACGCGCCTGCTCGAGATCCATGCCGAAGCCATCGACGAGCGTCGGAAGCGATGCGCGCACGGTCGCATCGAGCGAACTCCCGGGCGGGCAGTGCGCCTGCAACGCCTTCGTGACCGGATGCGTCGGCTCGCCGGCGTCCAGCTTGCCGAGTTCGCTCTGCCACCACGCGTGCTTGGTGCGGCCGATGGTCGGATCGCTGGTTTCCTTCACGGTTTCTTCCAGCTCGCGATACAGCGCATAAAGCGCGGTGACGAGCGGCTGGCGCGCAGCCGGCGCGCGCCGCAGCGCGTAGTACGTGCTGGAGCCTTCGGGGGCGGCCTTTTCCTGGCAGTAGTCGTCGAAATTCACGAAGGGGACTTGTGGGGTGTGCAAGGGTGGCGAAGCGAGTTGCCTTCTGTCTTCGCGTGCAGCCCGCGCCCTGAGGCATGAAGCCGAGCGAGCGCGACGCGGCCGCTCATTTTATCCGTCCGGACGATGCTTCGCAGCCGCGGTACTGCGCGTTCGTCCGCGTGCCGCTGCTGCGCGTGCGTGTGCGCCGACCCACCGACGACGCATTTTCCGCGCGCAACACTGCGTGAAACATGCGGATACGCGAGACTATCGGAGACGGCGATGCCCCTTAGCAAGACGGAAAACAGGCAGTTCGGCGACAAATGCGTGCCATTGCTCGTGCGAAGCGTGGCGACGGACTTCGGCTTCGACTTTCGGGTGTGTCCGCGCCAGATGAGCGTGTCGCCGACGCTCGGGCTGCACATCACGGCTGCGCGTCAGGCGGACGCGAGGCTGTCGTATCCGCTCAATGTGTTCGTGTACTGGGAGCCGTCGAGCGTGCGGCGGTTTCTGTCGCATGTCGACAGGCCGATCGCCGCCGCGCGCGCGAGCGAACGCATACCGGAGGAAATCAGGAAGCTGATGGGGCAGACGGGCGTCGACTTCGCGGGGCGGTCGCAGGCGAAGGGCGAAGTGATGATGGTGGAACTGGCCGACCTCGTGCTGTAGCCGCTTGCCCGCGCCGGAAAAGAAAAAACCCCCTCGGCGGAATCGAAGGGGTTTCGTTTGGTGCGAGGAGGGGGACTCGAACCCCCACACCATTGCTGGCGTCAGGACCTAAACCTGGTGCGTCTACCAATTTCGCCATCCTCGCAGCACGGCGGCTTCGCGAGCGCCGTGTCGGCACCGGTCCGCTGTGCCAAGCCGCGCATTCTAACGCATTCGTCTCACGATGTCTGCGAATTTGCGTCGCGTGCATCCGTCGGCTGCATAGGTCACGGAACGACAAAATAGCAGCCGATTTCCCCCATATGCGCTTTACGATTGCGGCTCGACCGAGGTCTGCCTAGAATCACGTCAATCCTGTGTTTCGGCAGACACCACGCTCTCATGAATCGCAACGCGCGCAATCGCTTCGTCGCATGGCTCGGCATCGCCGCCATGTGGCTTGCCATTGTCGCGCCGGTCATCAGCCAGAGCATTGCCGCACACAACGCCGCGCTCGATCCGCAAGCCGCGCTGTGCGACGTGGAAGCGCTCCCCGACGCGCACGCCCATCACCACGACGATGCCGACACCGATGCAAACGTTGACGCAGACGCCGACGAGCACGCCGGTAGTCACAGCGCCGGCGGCCACTTCGACGCCTGTTCGTATTGCGGGCTGCTCGCGCATCATCTGCCGGTGGTTTTCGCGGCTTCGCATGCCGCCGCGAGCGTCGAGCGCGTGGCGCACGTCGCGCCGGCCGCATCCGACGATGCCGTCGTCGCGAAGTCGTACAACGCCGCGTCTGCCCGCGCGCCTCCCGTCCTTTCCTGAAGCCGTTTCCCGTCCGATCGCGTAGTCGTTCGTCCGGCGCTTGAGCGCACGGGCGATGCGGTCGCTCGTCAGCTCATTCAGGAATCCACGATGTTCACGCTCCTCAAGCGAGCGCGCCGGCATTCGCGCCGTCGCGCCGTCACGCCTTTGCGCGCGGCTTTGCCGTTGTCGCTGATGGCGCACGCGGCCTGGTCCGCCACGCCCGCCGCCACCGATTCACCCGCATCCGAAACCGAAACCACGCTCGCGCCCGTCGTGGTGACGGCGCAGTCGGCGGTGCCCGCACGCTCGCCGCTCGATCCGAACCTGCCCGCCACCGTCACGACCGTGACCGCCGACCAGTCCCGGTACTGGAACGTCACGACGCCCGAAGACGTGCTGAAGTACGCGCCGAACCTGGCCGTGCGCAAGCGCTTCATCGGCGATCCGAACGCGACCATCGCCGTGCGCGGCACGAGCAACGCGCAGACCGCACGCGGTCTCGTGTACGCGGACGGCCTTTTGCTCAGCAACTTTCTCGGCAATACATGGACGTTCGCGCCGCGCTGGTCGATGGTCTTCGCCGACGACATCGCCCGCACGGACGTGTTCTACGGCCCGTATTCCGCGCTTTATCCGGGCAACTCGATCGGAGCGACCGTCGCCATCACGACACGCATGCCGACGCAATTCGAAGCCGACGCGAAGGTGCAGGCCTTCACGCAGCACTTCGATCTCTTCGGCGTCGACCGCAACTTCAACGGCACGAACACGACGGCGACCGTCGGCGACCGCATCGGCAAATTCTCGTTTCTGATCGGCTTCGATCATCTGGAGAACACCGGCCAGCCGTTGCAGTTCGCGACCTTCGCGCAATCGAGGACGCCCGCGACCGCCGCCGATACGCCCGTCACCGGCGCGCGCTTCTACAACGACCAGTTCAACGCGCGCACGGCGGTCGTGGGCACGCAGGCCGAGGGCATCGAGCGCACGTTTCAGGACCAGTTGCGCGTGAAGCTCGCCTACGATCTCACGAACACGCTGCAGGCCGGCTTCACGCTCGGCTACTGGCATCAGAAGTACAACAGCGATACGACGACCTTCCTGCGCGACGCCGCCGGCAATCCCGTGTACAGCGGACGGGTGAACATCGACGGCTTCGAATACAACCTTCCGGCCGCGACGTTCGCGCCGAGCATGGGGTCGAGCGAGAACTTCCTCTACGGCCTGTCGCTGCGCACGCACAACGACACCGGATGGAACGCCGAAGCGGTCGCGTCGTACTTCGACATCACGCAGAGCATCGCGCGCACGGCCAGTTCCGGCGTGCCCGGCGACGGCCCCGGCACGCTCACGGACGGTTCCGGCTCGGGATGGAAGTCGCTCGATCTGCGCACGAGCTGGACGCCGACGCAACGCGCCGGCCTCGCGGCGCACGCGCTGTCGTTCGGCTATCACTACGACAACTATTTTCTCGACAACGTCACGTCGAACACGAATGCATGGCGCGATGGCGCGGGCGCTTCCTTCGCGAACGCGTTCGCCGGCCGCACCCGCACGCAGGCCGTCTACGCGCAGGACGCGTGGCGCTTCCTGCCGCGCTGGGCGTTCACATACGGCGTGCGCTACGAGAACTGGAACGCGTATGACGGCTCGCGCGCGCTCGGCGGGACATCGCTTGCTTATGGCGATGTGAGCCAGAGCCACTGGTCGCCGAAGGCGTCGCTTTCGTTCGATGCCACCAACGAACTGACGCTGCGCGCATCGATCGGGCGCGCGTATCGCTTTCCGACCGTCGGCGAGCTGTTTCAAGGGCAGATCAACGGGGTGTCGATCGTCAATAGCAATCCGAATCTGCAGCCGGAAGACGATCTGTCGAAAGAACTCACCGCCGAATGGATGCATGGGAACGGCGTCTATCGCTTCACGCTCTTTCAGGACGACGTAAAGAACACGATCCTGAGCCAGACGAACACGACCGTCATTCCGAACGTGACGAACTTCCAGAACATCGGCAAGGTGCGCTCGCGCGGCGTGGAAGCGAGTTATGAGGGCGAAGACGTGCTCATTCGCGGACTCGATCTCGCCGCGAACGTCGCGTACACGCAGTCGAAGATCATCGAGAACGGCAACAATCCGGCGTCGGTGGGCAAGTACTTTTATCGCATTCCGCTGTGGCGCGTGAATGCGGTGGCGACGTATCGCGCGACGGCGAAGATGGCCGGCACGCTCGCGCTGCGCTATTCGGGACGCCAGTACAACACGCTCACCAACACCGACGTCAACCCGAACACGTATGGCGGCACGAGCACGTATGCCGTCGTCGATGCCAAGTTCACCTACAAACCGTCGAAGAAAACGGAGCTGGGCGTGGGCGTCGACAACCTGTTCGACCGGCGCTACTACGTGTTCCATCCGTACGCGGGACGCACGTTTTACGTGGAAGGGCGCATCGGCATCTGATGGCCGCCGGTTCTCCATTCACATTTCGACAGGACACGCCATGACCGCACCTCAATCCACGCCCGCTTCGCCGGATGGCGACGTGATCGCCGAACGCCGCACGCTCTGGCGCTGGCATTTCTACGCCGGGCTCTTCGTGATGCCGCTGCTGATCGTGCTGGCGATCACCGGCACGCTGTATTGCTTCCAGCCGCAGATCGAGCCGATGCTGTATCGCGATCGCATGATCGTCGCCGATACGCACGGCCCGCGTCTTTCGCAGGACGCGCTGCTTGCGAAGGCGATTGCCGCCGAACCGCGCGATGCGACGCCGACGCTCGCGCAGATCGAAACGGATCGCACGCGCAGCGCGGAATTCGTGTTCCGCTTGCGATCCGGCGAAAGCGAGAGCGTCTACGTCAATCCATATGATGGTGCCGTGCTCGGGACGCTGAGCGTCGAGCATCGCTTGATGAAGCAGATTCGCAATCTGCATCGCGGGCTGATGCTCGGCAAGACCGGCGAACTGCTCATGGAACTCGCCGGATGCTGGACGCTCGTGATGATCGGCACGGGCATCGCGCTGTGGTGGCCGTGGGGCGGGAAGAACCGGCGCGCGAGCGGCGTGTGGCTGCCGCGCCTGTCGCTGAACGGGCGCGCGTGGTGGCGCGATCTGCACGCGGTGGGCGGCGCGTGGCTCGCCATCGGCGCGCTGTTTTTCGTGTTGAGCGGACTGCCGTGGTCGGGATCGTGGGGCAAGCAGTTCAAGGCGCTCGCGACGACGGCATCGCTCGGATATCCGAAGGGCGCGTGGGGCGAGGCGCATGTGCATTCGACGGCGCCGGGCAACGCATCGCACGAAGGCGGCGAACATGCGATGCACGGGATGCACGGGACGAACACGACGAACGACTCGGCGATGAAGATGGACGACCTGCCGCTGCATCAGACGCCGTGGGCCGTGGGCGCGACCGCCGTGCCGAATAGTGGCGATAGCGCGGACAGCGCGATGTCATCGCGCGTATCGCTCGATGACGTCGTCGCGCTCGCGGCGAAGCAAGGTGTCGCCGATGACTACGGCATCGCGCTGCCGGCATCGCCGACGGGCGTGTACACGGTGTCGTATTTCCCCGCCGATCCGCGCGACGAGCGCACGCTGCATATCGACCAGTACAGCGGCCGCGTGCTTTCGGACATCTCGTACGGAAGCTACGGCGCGGTCGCGAAGGCCATCTCGTATGGCACGTCGCTGCACATGGGACGCTACTTCGGAATGGCGAATCAGATCGTCTGTTCGGCGATCTCGCTCGGGCTGGCGGCGCTGTCCGTGACGGGCTTCGTGATGTGGCTCAAGCGCCGGCCGTCGCGCACGCTCGGCGCGCCGTCGCGTCCGGCGAAGCGCCCGCCGATGCGCGCGTGGCGCAGCGCTCTGGCGCTCGTCGGCATCGTCTTTCCGCTGATGGGAATGACGATGCTCGCGGTGTGGTGTCTGGATCGGATGGCGTTCGGAAAGCAATCGGGCGCGCAGGCGCAGGCCTGAAGAACAGCGGACGCGCGCCCTGATCCGCTCAAACCGCGCCGAATCGCAACCGCGTGAGCTGCTCGGCTTCGTTCGCGAGCAGCCGCGCCGCGTCGCGGATGGCGACATCGAGCGAGATGGGGCCCGGCGCGGGCGAGAAGCATCCGCTGAAATATTCCGACAGACGCGGCAGCGCGGCCGAATCCACCGCGCCCGACAGCAGCGACGCCGCCACGCCCGCCGCGCGCGCGTGCTTGCAGGCGATGAACGGCGCCTTGCCGTGCAGCGTCTGCACGTCGGAGCGTCCTTCGCCCGTGATCAGCCAGTTCGCGCCTTCGAGCGCCTCGTCGAGCCCGATCTCGCGCGCCACCACTTCCGCGCCGGTTTCGAACCGCGCGCCGAGCATGTGCAGCGCGAAGCCGAGGCCGCCCGCCGCGCCCGCGCCCGGTTCGTTTCGCTTGACGACGCCCATCGCCGGTTCGAGCCGATCCGCGAAATGGGCGAGGGCGGCGTCGATGATCTCGATCTGCTCGGGCGTCACGCCTTTCTGCGGTCCGAAAATCGCCGTCGCGCCGTGCTCGCCGTTGAGCGGGTTATCGACGTCGGACATGCCGACGAACTCTACTTCCTTGAGACGCGGATCCAGCCCCGAAGCGTCGATGCGCTCGATCATCGCGAGCGACGACGGCACCGGCGCAAGCTCCTGGCCGTGCGCATCGAAGAGCTTGAGTCCGAGGCCGACGAGCAGGCCCGCGCCGCCGTCGTTCGTGCTGCTGCCGCCGAGCGCCACGAAAAAGCGCCGTGCGCCCGAATCGAGCAGCGCGCGGATCGCCTCGCCCATGCCGAGCGTGCTGCGTTCGGTGACCGGCACGGCCATGCCGTCGGGATCGGTGATGCCGACCACTTCCGCCGTTTCGATGATCGCGCTGCCGTCGGCGAGCAGGCCCGTGGCCGCGTCGCGCCGCGCGGCCGCCGCGCCCCGCACGTTCAGGAGGCGCCGTTCGCCGCCTGCGGCAAGCATCGCGTCGAGGGTGCCTTCGCCGCCATCGGCCATCGGGCGAATGCGGATTTCGGCGTCCGGCCGCGCGCGTCTGATGCCTTCCGCGATCGCATTCGCGACACCTTCGGCGGAGAGCGATCCCTTGAACGAATCGGGCGCGATGACGACTACGGGAGCGGGCGCGGCTGGCGTGACGTTAGGCATGGTGTCTCGAATGTTCTGATAGTGGACGAAAACGATGGTTGAAAAGCCGTGGCGACGCCTCATGTATGCCATCCCGGCATGCCGGCGATTCACCGAGGCAATGCACGCGGCTCGTGCGGGCAAGTCGAACGGTTCAGCTTATCAGCGCCCCGCGCGCAGCAAAATAGCCGCGCTTCGATAGCGGGCATTGTGCGTCCGCGGCGCGTATCGCGAAAACGCGGATTTACGCCAAAACCCGGCCCTAAAACGGCCAAAATCGCGGGCAAAACGGCGTGAAACGCAGCATGCACGTCTGGTTAAGCGAGGGCCGTCTGATTTGTTTGCTAGAATGGCTGGCTCTGTTGGCTGACTCGCTCGGCGACGGTCCGGGCGTTCTTCGGAAGGCGCGCTGCAGCGCGCTCCTGAACATCGGGCTTCGCTCTGGGGAGCGCCGGCGGCCCCCAACGGACCCGCGCCTTTAGAACCGCGGAAGAACCGAACACCGAACATCGATTTACTCTAGGACGATTGAAGCCATGGCTAACGTAGTTGAAAACCTCGGCAAGCTCGAACGCCGCCTGACCATTTCCCTGCAGAAAGACACGGTGCAGAAGGAAGTGGATTCGCGCATCCGCCAGTTGGCCAAGAACGTGCGCATGCCGGGTTTCCGCCCGGGCAAGGTGCCGCTCAAGATGGTCACGCAGCAGTACGGCGGCCAGGTCGAGGCCGAAGTGCTGAGCGACAAGGTCGGCAAGGAGTTCTTCGATGTCACGCGCGCCGAAAACCTGCGCGTCGCGGGCCAGCCGAGCTTCGCGCCGAAGACAGAAGCCGCGGCCGATGCCTACGCTTTCGACGCGACCTTCGAGGTCTATCCGGAAGTGAAGCTGGGTGATGTAGCGACCGCTGAAATCGAGCGCACCGTGACGACCATCTCCGAAGCGGAAGTGGATCGCACGCTGGACATCCTGCGCAAGCAGCGCGTCCATTTCCACGCACGCGGCGAAGGCGGCGAGCACGGCGACGGCGGCGCGGACACGGCTGCCAAGGACGGCGACCGCGTCACGCTGGACTTCGTCGGCAAGCTGGACGGCGTCGAATTCGAAGGCGGCAGCGCACAGGACTTCGCGTTCGTGCTGGGCGAAGGCCGCATGCTGCCGGAATTCGAGCAAGCCGCGACGGGCCTGAAGGTCGGCGAAACGCGCGAATTCGACCTCAAGTTCCCGGACGACTATCACGGCAAGGATGTCGCCGGAAAGACGGCGCAATTCACGATCACTGTGAAAAAGATCGAATGGCCCCATCTGCCGGAAGTCGACGCGGATTTCGCGAAGTCGCTCGGAATCGAAGACGGCGATCTCACGAAGATGCGCGCCGAAATCAAGGACAACCTCGAGCGTGAAGCCAAGCGCCGCACGCAGCAGATCGTGAAGAACCAGGTCATGGACGCGCTGCTCAAGATTTCCGAGCTGGACGTGCCGAAGGCGCTCGTCGAGCAGGACCAGCAGCGTCTCGTCGACATGGCTCGCCAGGACCTGCAGCAGCGCGGCGTGCCGAACGCGGCAGACGCGCCGATTCCGGCCGAAATGTTCGCCGAGCAAGCCGAGCGCCGCGTGAAGCTGGGCCTCGTTCTCGCCGAGCTGGTGAAGGCCAACGATTTGCAGGCAAAGCCCGAGCAAATCCGCGCTGAAGTCGACGAATTCGCGAAGAGCTACGAAGACCCGAAGGAAGTCGTCCGCTGGTATTATTCGAACCAGCAGCGCCTCGCCGAAATGGAAGCGTACGTCGTGGAAAGCAACGTCGTCGAATTCGTGCTCGGCAAGGCCAAGGTGACCGACAAGGAAGTCAGCTTCGAGGAACTGGCCAGCGCAACGGCGCAAGCCTGACGCGAATGGCCGAGGGGCGTGCGGTGTCGTCGATGGCGGCCCGCACGCCTTTTTTGCATTAAAGTTTGAGCGTGCCCATGCCGTTTGAATGGCTGTTCCTCCGTCGTTCAGTATCCCTATTCCGAACAAGGAAATTGCATGACCTTTCGCGCTGAATTGCTCGACACGTTGGCGTCCCATGCTCCGCGGGACTTCGAAGCCCAGGCGCTCGGCCTCGTTCCGATGGTCGTGGAAACGAGCGGCCGCGGCGAGCGTGCCTATGACATTTATTCGCGTCTCCTGAAGGAGCGCGTGGTGTTCCTCGTTGGCGAAGTCAATGACCAGTCGGCGAATCTCGTTGTCGCGCAGTTGCTGTTCCTCGAAAGCGAGAATCCGGACAAGGACATCAGCCTGTACATCAACAGCCCGGGCGGCTCGGTTTCGGCCGGCATGGCCATCTACGACACGATGCAGTTCGTGAAGCCGGATGTCTCCACGCTGTGCATGGGACTTGCTGCCAGCATGGGCGCTTTCCTGCTGGCGTCGGGTGCGAAGGGCAAGCGCGTCGCGCTGCCCAATGCCCGCGTGATGATCCATCAGCCGCTCGGCGGCGCGCGCGGCCAGGCGTCGGATATCGAAATTCAGGCGCGGGAAATCCTGTACCTGAAGGAACGTCTCAACCAGTTGCTGTCGCATCACACCGGTCAGCCGGTCGAGCGCATCGCGCGCGACACGGATCGCGACAACTTCATGTCCGGCGACGACGCGCAAGCGTATGGCATCGTCGACCAGGTGCTGCACAAGCGTCCCTGAAGGCGTCCGGAGCGGCGCCGCACCGGGCCTCTAAAACAGGGCCGGTCAAATGCGGATGGCGCATGCGGCGCAACGCCAAAACGTGCTTCGGCCGGGCCACGCGGGCTAATCTGCGTGGCCGGATCGAAGGGCGTATCATGTAATGACAGTGTCCGGAGGCTTACACTTTTATGGCGGACAAAAAAGGTTCCAGCAGCGAAAAGCTGCTGTATTGCTCGTTTTGCGGAAAGAGCCAGCATGAGGTGAAGAAACTCATCGCTGGGCCGTCGGTATTCATCTGCGATGAATGCATCGACCTGTGCAACGAGATCATTCGCGATGAGGCGGCCGGCGCGGCGGAAGAGGCCGGGCTGACCAAGTCCGACCTGCCGAGCCCGCAGGAAATCAGCGATATCCTGAATCAGTACGTGATCGGCCAGGAACGCGCGAAGAAGATTCTCGCGGTGGCCGTGTACAACCATTACAAGCGGCTCAAGCATCTCGACAAGAAGGACGACATCGAGCTGTCGAAGAGCAACATCCTGCTGATCGGGCCGACCGGCTCCGGCAAGACGCTGCTTGCGCAGACGCTCGCGCGCATGCTGAACGTGCCGTTCGTCATCGCGGACGCAACCACGCTCACGGAAGCGGGTTATGTCGGCGAGGACGTCGAGAACATCATTCAGAAGCTGCTGCAGAACTGCAACTACGAAGTCGACAAGGCGCAGCGCGGCATCGTCTATATCGATGAAATCGACAAGATCAGCCGCAAGTCCGACAACCCGTCGATCACGCGCGACGTGTCCGGCGAAGGCGTGCAGCAGGCGTTGCTGAAGCTGATCGAAGGCACGATGGCGTCGGTGCCGCCGCAAGGCGGTCGCAAGCATCCGAACCAGGATTTCATCCAGGTCGACACGACCAACATTCTGTTCGTGTGCGGCGGCGCGTTCGACGGGCTCGAGAAGGTCATCACGGATCGCACCGAGAAGACCGGAATCGGCTTCGGCGCGAGCGTGAAGAGCAAGCAGGATCGTGATGCGGGCGAAGTGCTGCGCGAAGTCGAACCGGAAGATCTGATTAAGTTCGGCCTGATTCCGGAACTGATCGGCCGTCTGCCCGTCGTGGCGACGCTCGGCAAGCTGGACGAAGCCGCGCTCGTCAAGATCCTGATCGAGCCGAAGAACGCGCTGGTGAAGCAGTATCACAAGCTCTTCGCCATGGAGCGCGTGGAACTGGAGATTCGTCCGGCTGCGCTGCAGGCCATCGCGCAGAAGGCGATTCGCCGCAAGACCGGCGCGCGCGGGCTGCGTTCGATTCTGGAACAGGCGTTGCTCGATGTGATGTACGAACTGCCGACAATGAAAGGCGTTTCGAAGGTGATCGTCGATGACAACACCATCGACGGCGACGGCAAGCCGTTGCTCATCTACGAAGATGCGCCGAAAGTAGCAGGGTCGAACTAACTCGGGCTGTGTGTCGGCGAAAGGCCGTTCATGGCGACGTGAACGGCCTTTGTTTATTTTTTCGGTTTATCTTGTGGACGTTTGCTGACGATCTTGGACTACCGACTTTTCACTTCCGATAAAGGCTTGCAATAGCTCTTAACGGCCTTACTTACGAACGAACCGATTCCATTCATGGGGAAATGAAATGTCAGGAACCCAACTCCTCCCGCAGGAACGCATCACGCTGCCGCTGCTCCCGCTGCGCGACGTGGTCGTGTTCCCGCACATGGTGATTCCGCTCTTCGTTGGGCGGCCCAAGTCGATCAAGGCTCTCGAAGCCGCGATGGAAGGCGGCAAGCACATCATGCTCGTCGCCCAGAAAACCGCGGCGAAGGATGAGCCAACCGAAAAAGACATGTACGAAGTGGGATGTGTCGCCAACATCCTGCAAATGCTGAAGCTGCCCGACGGCACGGTCAAAGTGCTCGTCGAAGGCCTGCAGCGCGCGAAGACGCTGTCCATCGAAGAACAGGAAACGCAGTTTTCCTGCGATGTGATGCCGCTCGAACCGGACCACGCCGACAGCGCCGAAACCGAAGCGCTGCGCCGCGCGATCGTCTCGCAGTTCGATCAGTACGTGAAGCTCAACAAGAAGATTCCGCCCGAGATCCTGACGTCGCTGTCGGGTATCGACGAGGCGGGTCGTCTGGCTGACACGATTGCTGCGCATTTGCCGCTCAAGCTCGACCAGAAGCAGCACATTCTCGAAATGTTCCCGGTCATCGAGCGTCTTGAGCATCTGCTCGCGCAGCTCGAAGCTGAAATCGACATCCTTCAGGTCGAGAAGCGCATCCGTGGGCGCGTGAAGCGTCAGATGGAGAAGAGCCAGCGCGAGTACTACTTGAACGAGCAGGTCAAGGCCATCCAGAAGGAACTGGGCGAAGGCGAAGAGGGCGCGGATCTCGAAGAACTCGAGAAGCGCATCACCGCCGCGCGCATGCCGAAGGAAGCCAAGAAGAAGGCCGATGCCGAGCTGAAGAAGCTCAAGCTGATGTCGCCGATGTCCGCGGAAGCGACCGTCGTGCGCAATTACATCGACACGCTGATCGGCTTGCCGTGGCGCAAGAAGAGCAAGGTCAACAACGACCTCTCGAATGCGGAACGCGTGCTGGACGAAGACCACTTCGGTCTCGAAAAGGTCAAGGAACGCATTCTCGAATATCTCGCGGTTCAGCAACGCGTCGAGAAGGTGAAGGCGCCGATTCTGTGCCTCGTCGGGCCTCCGGGCGTCGGCAAGACGTCGCTCGGACAGTCCATCGCGCGCGCGACGAATCGCAAGTTCGTGCGCATGGCGCTCGGCGGCGTGCATGACGAGTCGGAAATTCGCGGTCACCGCCGCACGTATATCGGCTCCATGCCGGGCAAGATTCTGCAAAGCCTGGCCAAGGTCGGCGTGCGCAATCCGCTCTTCCTGCTCGACGAAGTCGACAAGATGGGCATGGACTTCCGGGGCGATCCGGCATCCGCGCTGCTCGAAGTGCTCGATCCGGAGCAGAACCACACGTTCGCGGACCACTACATCGAAGTGGACTTCGACCTGTCGGATGTGATGTTCGTCGCGACGTCGAACTCGCTGAACATTCCGCCGCCGCTGCTCGACCGGATGGAAGTCATCCGTCTGTCGGGTTACACCGAGGACGAAAAGGTCAGCATCGCGCAACGTTATTTGCTGCCGAAGCAGAAGCGCAACAACGGCCTGAAGGAAGGCGAGATCGACGTCACGGAACAAGCCATCCGCGACATCATTCGCTACTACACGCGTGAAGCGGGCGTGCGTTCGCTCGAGCGTGAAGTGTCGAAGATCTGCCGCAAGGTCGTCAAAATGCTGCTTTTGAAGAAGGCAGAAGGCGCGGTGAAGGTCGACGGTTCGAATCTCGACACCTTCCTCGGCGTGCGCAAGTACGACTTCGGGCTCGCCGCGAAGGAGAACCAGATCGGTCAGGTCACGGGTCTTGCGTGGACGGAAGTCGGCGGCGATCTGCTGACGATCGAAGCGGCGGTGATGCCCGGCAAGGGCGGCGTGATCCGCACCGGTTCGCTCGGCGACGTGATGAAGGAATCCGTCGAAGCGGCGCGTTCGGTGGTGCGCTCGCGTTCGCGTCGTCTCGGCATCACGGATGAGTCGTTCGAGAAGAAGGACATCCACATTCACGTGCCGGAAGGCGCGACGCCGAAGGACGGTCCGTCCGCCGGTATCGCGATGACCACGGCGCTGGTGTCGGTGCTGACCGGTATTCCGGTCCGCGCGGATGTCGCGATGACGGGCGAAATCACGCTGCGCGGCGAAGTGCTGCCGATCGGCGGGTTGAAGGAGAAGCTGCTGGCGGCGCATCGCGGCGGCATCAAGCTCGTGCTGATCCCCGAGGAAAACACGAAGGATCTGGCCGACATTCCCGACAACGTGAAGAACGCCATCGAGATCGTGCCGGTGCGGTGGATCGACCGCGTGCTGGAGCTTGCGCTCGAGCGCCTGCCCGAGCCGCTGCCCGAAGAAGAAGCGAAAGCGACGCCGGTCGCTGCGGAAACGCAGAAGGACCAGCCCGCTTCGGGCGATGTCGTGAAGCACTGAGGCATCGTCGGCAGCGTGGTTAAACGCCGCGTTGCAGAGCAGGGATGAAAACCCGCGGCATCGTCCGCGGGTTTTTTATTTCAAGCGCATGTGCAATCGCGTGGCAGTTCGCTTGTTACGAACGCGGCAAAAAATTCCCATGACACGCTGGCAAAGCTCTGAACGATGCGCTAAACTAGCTGACTCGCTGGATACGGAACTTCTAACCGAGTCCGTCAGCGAACGCAGCATGCGCCAAGTCGCAAGAATGGCGCGAAAGAATGGCGAAACGGGTGCTTAGCTCAGTTGGTAGAGCGGCGCCCTTACAAGGCGTAGGTCGGGAGTTCGAGCCTCTCAGCACCCACCAGTTTCCCATTCATCGTTTCGCTGCGCGTAAGTTCAGGAGCGGTAGTTCAGTCGGTTAGAATACCGGCCTGTCACGCCGGGGGTCGCGGGTTCGAGTCCCGTCCGCTCCGCCAGAATCAATCAGAAATCCCGTTGGCCTCACGGCTCGCGGGATTTTTGTTTTGCAAGTGAATCGTTAAATATCCTAACGAATGCGCTTACTCGGTTCGCAAGAACGCTGGGTAAATCGTCCGTTGATCGATCCGCAAGCGCCTGAAAACGCAAGAGACCGATGCCGCCGGCGAGCCTCTTCGACGCGATACAGACGCAATTCCTCCCCGGCTTTCGCCTTTTCCGCGCCCACTGTTGTAATATCGAGCGTTTTGTCTAACACGCAGCGCTCAGCATGCTCGACTTTTTCCGCAATCACCAGCGCCTGATGATGGCCTTGCTGATCCTCCTGATCGTGCCCGGACTGGGTATCGTCGGGATTCAGGGCTTCAGCAACTTCTTCGACGAAAGCGCTTACGTCGCCAGCGTGAACGGTCACAAGATCACGCGCGCCGAATACGACAGCGCCTTCAGGCAGCAAGTAGACCGCGTCCGCTCCATGCTCGGCGCGCAGTTCGATCCCAAAATGTTCGATACGCCCGAAACGCGTAGCGCAATGGTCGACAGCCTCGTGCAGCAGCGCGCCATGTCGGACGAGACGCAGCGGCTGCATCTCACCGCTTCGGACGACGCCGTGCGCCGCGCGCTCCTGTCCGACCCGGGCATCGCGTCGCTGCGCAAGCCGGACGGCACCATCGACGTCGAACGGTACAAGCAGCTTCTCGCCATGCAGGGCATGACGCCCGCGCAGTACGACGAGCGCATGCGCTACACCATCGCGAATCAGCAGATTCCGGCGAGCATCCAGCAGAGTTCGTTCACGTCGAAGTCGCTGGCGCAGAGCCTGACCGAACTCGCCGAGCAGCGCCGCGCCGTGCAGGGCATGTTGCTGCGCACCGCCGATTACGCCGCCAAGGTGCAGCCGACCGACGCACAACTGCACGCCTATTACGACGCGCATCGCAACGAATTCGCGACGCCCGAGACGGCCACGATCCAGTATCTGGTGCTGTCGCCGGCGACGCTCGCGGCGGCATCCAAGCCGAGCGACGCCGATCTCAAGAAGTTCTACGACGACAACATCCAGCGCTATCGCACGGAAGGCCAGGTGCGCGCGAGCCACATTCTCGTGAACGCGCCGAAGGACGCCAGCGCCGCCGACAAGGCGAAGGCCAAGCAGAAGGCCGAGTCGCTGCTCGCGCAGGTGAAGGCGCATCCGGACCAGTTCGCGGAAATCGCGCAAAAGAATTCTGACGATCCCGGCTCGGCGAGCAAGGGCGGCGATCTGGGCTACTTCGCGAAAGGACAGATCGCGGGCGGCAAGGCGTTCGACGACGCCGCGTTCAGCCTCAAGAAGGGCGAGGTCAGCAACATCGTCGAATCGGATTTCGGCTATCACATCATCCAGGCAACGGACGTGAAGCCGGCCGTCACCAAGCCGTTCGACGAAGTGAAGGATTCGATCGCCAAGGACTACGCCGCGCAGGAAGGCTCGAGCGCATTCGCAGCCGCCGCGACGGGCCTGAACGATATCGTCTACGAGAAGGCGAAGTCGCTGCAGCCCGCCGCCGACAAGTACAAGCTGACGATCCAGACCGCGACGGTCACGCCGAAAGCGAATCCGCAACTGCCGCAGGACAATCCGCTCAACAGTGCGAAGTTCCTCGCCGCCGTCTTCGCGCCGGATTCGGTGAAGGAGCACAACAACACGCAAGCCATCGACGTCGGCAACAACACGTTGATCGCCGCGCGCGTGACCGACTACAAGGCGTCCACCGTGCCCGCGTTCGACGCGGTGAAGGACGCGGTGCGCGGCAAGGTCGTCGCGGACATGGCGAGCGCCCAGGCGCGCAAGGACGGCGAGGCGAAGCTGGCCGACCTGCAGAAGTCGAAGTCGACGGAAGGCTTCACGTCGCCGATCACGGTTTCGCGCAACGACGCGCAAGGCCTGCCGCCCGCGGCGCTGAGCGCGGTCTTCAAGGCCGACGCATCGAAGCTGCCGGCTTACGTGGGCGTCGATCTCGGCGCGGACGGTTACGCGATCTATCGCGTGAACGGTATCGAGAAGGCCGCGCCTGTCGCGGCGGACCGTCTCGCAGGCGCGCAGCAGCAGATCGCGCAGCGCTACGCGGAAGCCGAAATGGATGCGTATATCGATTCGCTCAAGGCGCGCTCGAAGGTGAAACTGAGTCACGCGCCCGTGGCGTCGTCGAATTAGGGCGTGAAGGCATCGGCATAAAAAAACCCCGCTTCGGAAACGAAGCGGGGTTTTTGTTTCGCAGCACGCCTGAACCACGAACGCCGACGTCTCGGAACACCGGCGCGCGGGTATCGCTGTGCTTACAGGCAGCCCTGGATATCGCCGGTGGCGTCGCTGCCGGCTGCGCCTGCTGCGCGGAAGCCGACCCACGTGCCCGGACCCGACCACGACGGGCGCACCACGGCCGCTGCGCCGTTCGGCGGCTGCTGGCCGGGCACGAACACGTCGAGCGCCTGATCGTTGGCGAGCGTGTCTTGCGAAATGACCTGCTGCTGCGACTTCTGCGCCCATTTCTCGGAAATGCATTGCGCGACCGCCTTCGGCGCTTTCTGACTCGTGCCGACTTGCTGCACGCCCGCAGGCGGCTGCGCCGCGCAAGCCGAAATCGCGACGGTCAATGCGAGCAGGGAGAAGTATTTCACGTGACCTCCTTGTTGATTCGCTCTCTGGTGAGCGGGGTTATTAGAGTGACGCGAAAGTCTCAGATAACTGAATCGTGGCCGTCTTTCCGCGTTTGGTCGAAGCGCCTGCGCGGCCGGCGTCCTGATCATTGCGACGCGCCGGCGCCCAGCAAAGGTTTCAACGTTGGCCAGACGTTGTTCAATAGCAAGGGCTGAGCCTGCACCGTCGGATGAATCTGGTCGGACTGGAACATCGTGGGCTTGTCCGCGATCCCCGCCAGCAGAAAAGGCACGAGCGCCACCTTCTTGTCTTTTGCGATGCGCTCATACACCGCGTGGAACTTCTGCGAATAGTCGGGGCCGTAATTAGAAGGAACGTACATGCCGATGAGCAGAACCTTCGCGTGCGCGGCGAGCGACGCATCGACGATGCCGCGAAGGTTCGTCTCCGTGGTCGCGAGCGGCACGCCGCGCAGGGCATCGTTCGCGCCGAGCTCGACGATCACGACGGCCGGCTTGATGCGCGTCAGCACGGCGGTGAGCCTCGCGCGTCCTCCGCTCGTGGTGTCGCCGCTGATGCTCGAATTGGCGACGCTATAATCGAAACGCTCTTTTGCCAGCCGCTCGCGCAGCAGATTGACCCAGCCCGTGTCGCGCGGCAAGCCATATTCGGCCGATAAGCTGTCGCCCAGCACGACGATCGCGGGCTTCGTTTGAGGCGCAAGCGCCGCCTGCGCCTCGGCTGCTTCGACGTTCGACGCCGCCGCCGCGAGCATCGCGCCCGTCATGGCGGCCCGGATGAAACCACGCGCGCTCCAGTTCTTTTTCAAGGTGTCCATGCAAAACAATATCGAGCCGGTCATCGAAGTACGGGGATTAAGCAAGCGGGTGAAGGACGCAACGGGCGAGCTCACGATTCTCGACCAGATCGATCTTTCCATCGCGAAGGGCAGCAGCGTGGCGATCGTCGGCGCATCGGGCTCGGGCAAGTCGACGCTGCTCGGCCTGCTCGCGGGATTGGACAGCGCGAGCGCGGGCTCGGTTCGCCTGCTGGGCAAGGAGCTATCGACGCTCGATGAAGACCAGCGCGCCGCGCTCAGGAGCGGCGCGGTGGGCTTCGTGTTTCAGTCGTTCCAGTTGATGCCGCATCTGACCGCGCTCGAGAACGTGATGCTGCCGCTCGAATTGCGCGCCGAGATGCCGCACGATCAGATTGCCGAGCGCGCGCGTTCGCTGCTCGATCAGGTCGGTCTCGCCGCGCGCACGCGGCATTATCCGAAGCTGCTGTCGGGCGGCGAGCAGCAGCGCGTGGCGCTCGCTCGCGCGTTCGTCACGCATCCGGCGGTGCTCTTCGCCGACGAACCCACCGGCAGCCTCGACGCCGCCACGGGTTACGCGATCATCGACCTGATGTTCGAGATGAACAAGCGCAACGGCGCGACGCTCGTGCTCGTCACGCACGATCCCGAACTCGCCGAACGCTGCGACGCGACGGTGACGATCGAAGCGGGGCGGCTCGTCAACGGCCTGAGCGTCTAGCCATCAACGAACCGTTCCCGGCATTCAGCGCTTGAGCGCCTTGCGCGCGCGCTCGATCAGCGCGGACGTCGACGAATCGTGCTTCGATGCATCGACGCTCGCCGCCGTGATGTCCGCTTCGACGACCTTGCCGAGAATCTTGCCCAGTTCCACGCCCCACTGATCGAACGAGTTGACGTTCCAGACCGTGCCCTGCACGAGCACCTTGTGCTCGTAGAGCGCGATCAGCGCGCCGAGCGTTTGCGGCGTGAGCGCGTCGAGCATGATGGTCGTGGTCGGCCGGTTGCCGGGGAAGCTCAGATGCGTCGCGAGTGCTTCCTTGCCCGGACCCGCGACCTTCTTCGCTTCTTCGAGCGTGCGGCCGAGCATCAGCGCTTCGCTTTGCGCGAAGCAGTTGGCGAGCAGCTTCGCATGATGATCGACGAGCGGATGCTCCGGCGTCAGCACGGCGATGAAGTCGATCGGGATGAGCGTCGGTCCCTGATGCAGCATCTGGAAAAACGCGTGCTGGCCGTTCGTGCCCGGCTCGCCCCAGATCACGGCGGCGGTGGGGTAGTCGACCATGCCGCCGTCGAGCGTCGCGGACTTGCCGTTGCTTTCCATCTCCAGTTGCTGGAGATACGACGGCAGATAGTGCAGCGCCTGCGAATACGGCGCGATCAGATCGCTTTGCGAGCCGAAGAAGTTGCGATACCAGATGCCGATCATGCCCATCAGCACCGGCAGATTCTCGGCGAGCGGCGCTTCGCGGAAATGGCGATCCATCTGGTCCGCGCCTTCGAGCAGCGCATCGAAGTTCTTCGGCCCGACGGACAGCATGATCGACAGACCGACCGCCGACCACAGCGAATAACGCCCGCCGACCCAATCCCACATCTCGAAGACGTTCTCCTTCGCGATGCCGAACTTCACGACTTCCGCCGGATTCGCCGACACGCCGACGAAGTGCTTCGACAGTTGATCCTCGGGGCAGCCTTGCTGGATGAACCAGTTGCGCATCGAGTGCGCGTTGGTCATGGTTTCGAGCGTGGTGAAGGTCTTCGAAACGACGATCGCGAGCGTCTCTTCAGCGTCGATCTGTTCGAGCACGTTGTAGAGATCGGCGCCATCGACGTTGGAGACGAAGTGCGTATCCAGTTCCTTCGACGCGAGATGATGCAGCGCGTGCACGACCATCTTCGGTCCGAGATCCGAGCCGCCAATGCCGATGTTCACCACGTGACGAATGCGCTTGCCGGTATAGCCGGTCCACGCGCCGTCGCGCAACTTGTCGGCGAACGCGGCCATCTTCGCCTTTTCTTTCTGCACCTGCTCATGGAAAGGCGCGTCCGGCGACTGCGCGCGCAACGCGGTATGCAGCACCGCGCGTTCTTCCGTGATGTTGACGATGTCGCCATTGAACATCGCGTCGCGGCGCTTCGTGACGCCGGCTTCTTCGGCGAGCTGGATCAGCAGCTTGAGCGTGGCGTCGGTGATGCGGTTCTTCGAGAAATCGATCGTGAGCCCGCCGCCATCGAACGTCAGGCGCTCGGCGCGCGTCGGCGCGGTGTCGTTTTGCGGCGCGAACCAGTCGCGCAGGCGCTCGCCGGAGATGGCATCGTAATGCGATTGGAGCGCCGACCAGGCAGGAAGCGAATTGAGCGTCATAGCGGTCTGATAGTCGAGAGTGACAGGAGAAAACGTCCGTGCGAATGCGGTTCGGCGGGGCGGCGTGCGACGACCATCGGAGGTTCGTCGAATGCAGCCGGCGCCGCTGCGGTTGCCCGAATCAGAAAGGAGTATAGCGACGATGCGTGAACGGATGCTTGCAACGCGTCACGCGCGATCCGCATAAAAGCGGCGGTTGATGAGACTGCGCACTTCGGGCGCGAGTTCGCCCGCGGTCAGACCCGCCGGACCGATGCCTTGCGCGGTCAGCGTCTGCGCCGCCAGCCCATGAAGATAGACGCCCGCGAGCGCGGCCTCGTACGCGGGAAGTTTTTGCGCCAGCAATGCTCCGATCAAACCGCCGAGCACGTCGCCGGTGCCGCCGGTCGCGAGCCCCGCGTTGCCCGTCGGATTCACGGCGACGCGGCCATCCGGCGATGCGATCACCGTGCCCGAGCCTTTCAGCACGGCGACGGCGGCAAAGCGCGCCGAAAGCCGTCGCGCGGCATCGATGCGATCGCTTTGCACCGCCTTGGCGTCGGTCTGCAAGAGGCGCGCGGCTTCGAGCGGATGCGGCGTCAGAATGCACGGATCGCCCGCCTGGCCGCGCGCGGCGACTTCGGCGGCGAGCGCGTCGTCTTCGGCGACGAGATTGAGCGCGTCGGCATCGAGGAGCTTCGGCATGTCGAGCTTGAGCACGTCCGCGAGAATTTTCTTCGCGCGATCGCTTTTGCCCATTCCGCAGCCGATGGCGAGCGCATCCATCTTGTCGAGCGCGAAGCCATCGACGTGATGCAGCATGAGTTCCGGATGCGGCGGATCGTAGGGCGGGCCGCCTTCGCCGAGAAACGCGACGTGCACCTTGCCCGCGCCGCCGTACAGCGCCATGCGCGCCGCGAGAATCGGCGCGCCGCACATGCCCGTATCGCCACCGACGACCGCCAGCGTGCCGAACGTGCCCTTGTTGGTCGCGTAATCGCGCGGCGGCATGGCCCCGCGAAACAGCGACGTCGCGTTCAGCACGACGGACGGCGCCGCGAGCGGTTCGACATCGAGCGTCGCGACTTTCAGTTCGCCGCACAGGTCGCGCCCCTCGGCGGTCATCAGGCCGGGTTTCGCGCCGATGAACGTCACCGTGACGTTCGCGCGCACCGCTTCGCCGCCGCCGACGCGCGCGCCGGTATCGCTGTCGAGGCCGCTCGGCACGTCGAGCGCGAGCACGCGGCCCGCGTGGCGGCCGGAGCCGCGCGCCCGGCGCGCCATGCGGGCGGCGATGTTCGCGAACACGCCGTCGAGCGCGCGCGTGAGGCCGATGCCGAACATGCCGTCGACGAGCCAGCCGTATTCATCGAACGATGCGGGCGGCTGTCCTTCGATGCTCACGCCCGCCGCGCGCGCGGCGTCGAGCGCCCAGCGCGCGTCGTCGGGTTTGACTTCGATGGGCATGCACACGCGCACCGCCACGCCCGCGCGATGCAGCGTTTCCGCGACGACGAGCGCATCGCCGCCATTGTTGCCGGGGCCCGCCGCGATCCAGACGGGAAGCGCAGGCGAGTCGGGATCTCTCGCGATGGCGTCGAGCAGATAGTGCGCCGCCGCCGCGCCCGCGCGCCCCATCAGCGTATGCGGCGGCAGCGCGGAAGCGGCGCGCGCCTCGATCGTGCGCAGTTCGGCGAGCGTGAAGAGCGCGATGGCGTCGTCGTCGGGCGTGAAATAGGAAGCGGTCATGTTGGCGCGGGGCGTGGGTCTGTGAGCGACGGAACGGCGAGCGCTCCGGTTCGCACCATTCGTGCCACCCCGCGCGTCAAAAGCGTTCGATGCTGAGCGCCGCGAGCGTATCGGCGGGAATATCGGGCGTGAGACCGGAGACGAGGTCCGCGACCACTTTAGCAGACCCGCACGCGAGGCCCCAGCCGGCCGGGCCGTGCGCGGCGTTCACGAAAAGACGCGGATGCCGCGTCGCGCCGACGACCGGCAGGCCATCGACGGACAGCAGCCGCAAGCCGTCCCACGCGCGCGCAGCCGATACGCGTGCCGCGCCCGGAATCCAGTCGTGCGTGCCCTGGCCGAGCACGTCGAGCGCGCGGCGGGCGAGGGCGGCGTCGATCGGCTTGTCGGCCTTGGATACGCTCTGAAAGACGCCCGCGCCGCCCACGCGCAGCCGCTGGTTCACGCGCGTCATCGTGATGCGCTTCACCGAATCGACGACCGTCGTGTGCGGCGCGCGCTCCTCGTACGCGACAGGCGCCGTCAGCGTGTGCACGCGCAGCGGATACAGCGCAGACATCGATTTCGATCCGTTCAGCAGCGCGGGCGTATCGGCGCCGGCGGCAACGACGACCGCATCGGCGGCGATGGTTTCGACATCGCCTGCGCGCGTCTTGTCGTCTTTCGCGCCCAAGAGCTGGACCACCGCGCGCCGTTCCTCCAGCCGCACCGACGCCACTTCGCGATTCATGTGGAACTGCACGCCGCCGTCTTCGAGAATCTGCTTGATCTGCTTCGTGAAAAGCGGGCAATTGGCCGTGCGCGCCTCGGGCAGCAGCACGCCGCCGGCAAACGCGGGATCGTCGGGCACGGAAGGCTCTGCGGCGACGCATTCCTCCGGCGACAGCAACCGGTACGGCACGCCGAAGCTCTTGAGCAGGTCGATGGCCGGCTGCGCCTCTTCCAGTTCCCGCGCATGGCGGAACACGTGCAGCATGCCGGCCCGCTGCTCGCAATCGAGCTGGTGCGTCGTTTCGATATCGACGATCGCACGATGCGAAACGTCGACGAGCGGCCGCAACCGCCCGCACTGCGCGGCGAACGCCTCGGCGTCGCGCAGCCGGCCGAGCTGCTTCAGGAACGCGCGCGCGGTGCCGTCGAAACCGGTCTTGACGAGCATCCCGCTCTGCTTCGTGCGATTCGACGCCATGAAGGTCGGACCGAACCAGACGTCGAGCGGCGAGGGCAGCAACGCGCCGCCCTGACCATAGGTCGCGCCCTGGGCGACGGTCGCGTGACGTTCGATCACGCAGACGCGATGCCCGGCCGCGTGTAACTGATAGGCAGTGGCGATGCCGGCGATTCCTCCGCCGATGACGATGACATCCATGACTTTTTCGTGCCCGAAGGCGGGACATTGCACGGCGGAACGGCGCAAAGGGCGCCGGAAAGCCGCATGTTCTCACGGTAAAACGGCAGGCGCGGCGGCGTGCCGCGCCCGAAGAAAGCGCGCCATGATAGCGCCAAATTCGCTGCAGAGGGACGGCCGACCGGGACGCCGCGCGCACGCTTTTCGGGCGCGCCGGCATTTCAGGATAAGGGATGAAAAAAGCGCCGCGCCCGGCGCGCGGACACGACTGGCCGGCCGCACGGGGCGCGTCCGATTTCGAGACGTATCCGGGTTATAATCGCGGTCTTCCTTTCGCCTCACGCCGCTTTGCACACTCGGCGATCCGAGTGCCGTCGAGCGGCTCACAGACGTCATCGACGCATCGTCACAATGGCCCACTTCTCGTGTTTCCCCGGCGCTTCGGCCCTCTCCGATTTCCGTCAGACCCGTCTTCTCGAAACGCTCGTCGAAATCGACGCGAATATCGTCGGCGTGCGCGGGCAATTCCTGCATTTCGTCAACTCGTCCGAACCGCTCACCGACGAGGAAACGAACCGCATCCACGCGCTGATGCACTACGGCGCGCCGTTCGGGGAGCCGAAGGAACGCGGCCATGTCGAGACGTTCATGGTCGTGCCGCGCTTGGGCACGGTGTCGCCGTGGGCGAGCAAGGCGACCGACATCGCGCATCATTGCGGGCTTGCGACGGTGCGGCGCATCGAGCGGGGCGTCGAGTACTCGGTCGTCATGAAAAGCGGTCTGCTCGGCGGCAAGAAGGTGCTGACCGACGAAGCGCGCGCCCGCGTGTCCGCCGCGCTGCACGACCGCATGACGGAAAACGTCGTCGCTTCGCGCGATCAGGCGCTGCATCTCTTCGATGAACTGCCCGCGAAGCCGTTGCAGACGGTCGATATCATCGGCACGGGACGCACGGCGCTCGAAGCCGCGAACACGGAACTCGGGCTCGCGCTGGCCGAAGACGAGATCGATTATCTGGTGAATGCGTTCGAAAGCCTGAAGCGCAATCCGACCGACGTCGAGCTGATGATGTTCGCGCAGGCCAACAGCGAACACTGCCGTCACAAGATTTTCAACGGCGAATGGACCATCGACGGCGACAAGCAGGACATGTCGCTGTTCCAGATGATCCGCAATACCGAGAAGCTGAATCACGAAGGGACGATCGTCGCTTATTCGGACAACTCGGCGATCATGCAGGGCGGCGTCGCGGAGCGCTGGTTCCCGCGCGGCGAGAGCGAGCATTACGAGCGTCGTGTCGAGCTGACGCACACGCTGATGAAAGTCGAGACGCACAATCACCCGACCGCCATTTCGCCTTTCGCGGGCGCGGCGACGGGCTCGGGCGGCGAAATCCGCGACGAAGGCGCGACGGGCCGCGGCGCGCGTCCGAAGGCCGGTCTCGCGGGCTTCACCGTGTCGAACCTCGATCTGCCCGACGCGCGCCAGAAGTGGGAAAACGCCCGCGACAGCGCCACGCCGCTGCCGTCGCGCAATCCCGCCGATCAGCACGAGCCGTACGGCCGTCCGGAGCGCATCGCGTCGCCGTTACAGATCATGATCGACGGCCCGATCGGCGCGGCTGCGTTCAACAACGAATTCGGCCGCCCGAACCTCGGCGGCTACTTCCGCACTTACGAGCAGAATGTGGCCGGCCGCGTGCGCGGCTATCACAAGCCGATCATGATCGCGGGCGGCATCGGCAATATCTCGGATCAACACACGCACAAGCACGATCTGCCGGCCGGCACGCTCCTGATTCAGATCGGCGGGCCGGGCATGCGCATCGGCATGGGCGGGGGCGCGGCGTCGTCGATGGCGACCGGCGCGAACACCGCCGAACTCGATTTCGATTCGGTCCAGCGCGGCAATCCCGAAATTCAGCGCCGCGCGCAGGAAGTGATCAACGCGTGCTGGCAGCAGGGCGAGCGCAATCCCATTTTGTCGATCCACGACGTCGGCGCGGGCGGCATTTCGAATGCGTTCCCGGAACTCGTCGACGGCGCGGGCAAGGGCGCGCGCTTCGAGCTGCGCAAGGTTCAGCTCGAGGAAACCGGTCTGTCGCCGCGCGAAATCTGGTCGAACGAAGCGCAAGAGCGCTACGTGCTGGCCATCGCGCCCGCCGATCTGCCCGCGTTCGAAGCGATCTGCGAGCGCGAGCGCTGCCCGGTGGCGGTCGTCGGCGTGGCGACCGACGAGCGTCAACTGAAGCTCATCGACGATGAAAACGAAGGCCAGGAACCCGTCGACATGCCGATGGACGTGCTGCTCGGCAAGCCGCCCAAGATGCATCGCGACGTGACGCGCGAAACGGCGCGCTTCGAGCCCGTCGATGTCACCGGCATGATGCTGTCGGAAGTCGCCGTCGACGTGCTCAAGCACCCGAGCGTCGCGAGCAAGTCGTTCCTCATCACCATCGGCGATCGCTCGGTGGGCGGCACGACCGCGCGCGACCAGTTCGTCGGTCCGTGGCAGGTACCGGTCGCCGACTGCGCGATCACGACGATGGACTACGCGGGCTTTCGCGGCGAAGCCATGACGATGGCCGAGCGCACGCCGCTCGCCGTCATCGACGCGCCCGCGTCCGGCCGCATGGCGGTCGGCGAAGCGGTGACGAACATTGCGTCGGCGCCGATCGAATCGCTCAACAAGCTCAAGCTGTCCGCGAACTGGATGGCCGCGTGCGGCAGCGCGGGCGAGGACGCCGCGCTCTACGACACGGTGAAGGCCATCGGCATGGAACTGTGCCCGGCGCTCGGCATCAGCATTCCGGTCGGCAAGGATTCGCTATCGATGCGCACGAAGTGGCAGGACGCGCGCGGCGCGCAGAAGGAAGTGGTGTCGCCGGTGTCGCTGATCATCTCGGCGTTCGCGCCGGTCGAGGACGTGCGCCGCCACCTGACGCCGCAACTCGCCGCCGATACGGACACCGTGCTGATCGCGATCGATCTCGGCCGCGGGCGCAATCGCCTGGGCGGCAGCATTCTCGCGCAAGTGACGCAGCAAGTCGGCGACGCGACGCCCGACGTCGACGATCCCGAAGACCTGAAGCGCTTCTTCGCCGCGATCCAGGCGCTGAACGCCGACGGCAAGCTGCTCGCGTACCACGACCGCTCCGACGGCGGCCTGTGGGCGACGGTCTGCGAAATGGCGTTCGCGGGGCACGTGGGCGTGTCGCTGAACGTCGACATGCTGACGCTCGACGCGAACCACGAATCCGATTACGGCGACGCGAAGGACTGGGCGAAGCAGACGAGCGGCCGCCGCGACGATCGCACGCTGCGCGCGCTCTTCAGCGAGGAACTGGGCGCGGTGGTGCAGGTGCGCGCATCGGACCGCGACGCGGTGCTCGGCGCGTTGCGCGCGCATGGGCTGTCGGCGTGCTCGCATGTGATCGGCAAGCCGAACGAGAATGACGCGATCGAAATCTATCGCGACGCGAAGAAGATTTACGGTGCGCCGCGCGTGGAGCTGCATCGCGCGTGGAGCGAGGTGAGCTGGCGCATCGCGCGTCTGCGTGACAATCCCGCGTGCGCGGATGCCGAATACGACGCGCTGCTGGACGCGACCGATCCGGGCCTCTCGCCCGCGCTGACCTTCGATCCGGCGGATGACGTCGCGGCGCCTTTCATCGCGACGAACAAGCGCCCGCGCGTGGCGATCCTGCGCGAGCAGGGCGTGAACTCGCATCTGGAAACGGCTTACGCGTTCGATCGCGCCGGCTTCGACGCGCACGACGTCCACATGAGCGATCTGCTCGAAGGCCGCGCGACGCTCGCGGATTTCGCGGGCGCGGTGGCGTGCGGCGGTTTCTCGTACGGCGACGTGCTCGGTGCGGGCGAGGGCTGGGCGAAGACCATCCGCTTCAATCCGCGTCTCGCGGACATGTTCGCGGCGTTCTTCGGCCGCCCGGACACGTTCGCGCTCGGCATCTGCAATGGCTGCCAGATGATGTCGAGCCTCGCGTCGATCATTCCGGGCGCGCAAGCGTGGCCGAAGTTCACGCGCAACAAGTCGGAGCAGTTCGAGGCGCGCTTCTCGCTCGTCGAAGTGCAGAACTCGCCGTCGATTTTCTTCGCGGGCATGGAAGGTTCGCGCATTCCGGTCGCGGTCGCGCACGGCGAAGGTTTCGCGGACTTCTCGCAACAGGGCGATGCAAACCACGCGCTGGTGGCGATGCGTTACGTCGATCATCGCGGGAACGCGACGGAAAGCTATCCGTTCAATCCGAACGGCTCGCCGCAGGGCATCACGTCGGTGACCACGCCCGATGGCCGCTTCACGGTGCTGATGCCGCATATGGAGCGCGTGCATCGCAATGTGCAGATGAGCTGGACGCCGGACGACTGGACCACCGACGCAAGCCCGTGGCTGCGTGTGTTCCAGAATGCGCGGCGGTTCCTGGGGTAATGTCGGGCGCTGACGTGAAGTAGATCGAGGACACCCCGGAGCTTTGGCTTCGGGGTGTTTTTTCTGGTGCGTGCGACAGCGCAGAAACGACAAAGCCGCCCGAAGGCGGCTTTTTGTCGTCACATCGCGTGAACGCAGAAGCGCGGTTACTTCACCACCGCCTTCTTGCGCAACTGCTCCTCGAAGTCCTGCAGCTTCTGCTGCTGCATCTGCTGCGCGATCTGCGCCTTCACCTGATCGTACGGCGGCGGGGCGACTTCGCGGCTGTCGTCCAGACGAATGATGTGCCAGCCGAACTGCGTCTTCACCGGCGTCGCGGTGACTTCGCCCTTGTGCAGCTTCTCCGCCGCCGCGCCGAATTCCGGCACGTAAGCCGACGGCGCCGACCAGTCCAGATCGCCGCCATTCTTGCCCGATCCCGGGTCCTTCGAATACTGCTTCGCGAGGTCTTCGAAGCTCGCGCCGCCCTTGATCTTGGCGATCAGGTCCTTCGCCTGAGCCTCGTCTGCCACGAGGATGTGATGCAGATGCAGTTCCTTGCCGCCGCCCGTCTGCTTCACGAGCTGGTCGTAGCGCGCCTTGATTTCGGCATCGCTCGGCTTGTTCTTGTTGACGTAGTCCTCGATCAGCGCGCGCAGCACGACGGTCTGCTGCGCGACGGCGATCTGCGCCTTCACGTCGGGGCGCGTCGGGATGCCTTCGCGCGCGGCTTCCTGCATCAGGATTTCGCGATTGATGAGTTCCTCGCGCACGGCCTGCTGCAGTTGCGGTGAATCCTGCTGACCCTGCTGGACGAGTTGCTTCACGAGCGCATCGGCGCGCGCCGTGGGAATCGGCGTGCCGTTGACGACGGCGATGTTTTGCGCAAACGCGGGAGCCGCCGCGAATGCAGCCAGCAACACCCAGACGCGGGTTTTTTTCAAAGTCATCGGAGGTTCCTAACTGAGCAAACTGACGCCTTCAAAGGCGAGATTAGCGAAGATAAACCAGGCGCCGGTCCGAGCGGACCGGCAGGCCGCGAATTCATTGGAATTGTTCTGCAAACTCTTGCGGCGTGAAGGCACGGATGGCGAGCGCATGCACGCCGCGCCGCATTTCATCGGCCAGCGCATCATACACCAGCCGATGCCGCGCCACGCGCGCCTTGCCGGCAAAGCGTTCCGACACGATCGTCACCGTGTAATGGCTACCGGATGCCGCGCCCGCATGACCCGCGTGCGCCGCGCTGTCGTCTTCGATATGCACCGCTTGCGGATCGAGCGCCGCCGAAAGACGCGCTTCCAGATGCGCGATCTTTTCCTGCGCGTCCGCGCTCATGAAGTCGAAGGTATCGGTCACTGGTTGTCCTCCTTCATGTATTTCGCGAGCCAGAAGCTCTGCGCGACGATGAACAGCACGAGGCAACCCGTCGCGCCGAAGAGCTTGAAGTTGACCCACTGGTCCGTGGTGAAGTTGTACGCGACGAACAGGTTCACGACGCCCAGCAGCGCGAAAAACACCGCCCACGCGACGTTCAACTGTCCCCAAACGCGATGCGGCAACACGATCTGCTTGCCCATCATCGCTTCGATGAGATTCTTCCTGAAGCCGATCTGCGCGACGTTCAGCGCGAACGCGAACAGCCAGTAGAGCGCGGTCGGCTTCCACTTGATGAAGGTGTCGTTATGCAGGACGAGCGTCGCGCCGCCGAACACGACGACCACGCCCAGGCTGACCCACAGCATCGGATCGACCTTGCGGTGACGGAACGCGACCCACGCGATTTGCACGAGCGTCGCCGCGATCGCGACGGCCGTCGCCGTGTAGATGCCCCAGATCTTGAATGCGACGAAGAAAAGGATGATCGGAAACAGATCGAACAGGAATTTCATTGGCGTCCGGAAGTGATGGCATCGGAGGGGCGGGCGCAGGCCGGAAGCCGGCAATCAAAACGAACGCCCGCTCGGAAAGCGGGCGTCGTATGGAACGGCATGCACGCGAGAGCGTGTGCCTTGCAAACCGGTGCCTGCGCGCCCTTTACTTGGGTTCGAATTGTAGCGCAGCCGAGTTGATGCAATACCGCAAGCCGGTCGGCGCGGGGCCGTCCTCGAAGACGTGGCCCAGGTGCGCGCCGCAGTTCTTGCACATCACTTCGATGCGCAACATGCCGTGCGAGCGATCCGTCTTTTCCTGAATGACTTCGCCGTTGATCGGCTTGAAATAGCTGGGCCAGCCGCAGCCCGCGTCGAACTTGGTGTCCGATTCGAAAAGCGGCGTGCCGCAGCACACGCAGTCGTAGACGCCGCGCTCGAAATGGTCCCAATACTCGCCGGTGAACGGCCGTTCCGTCGCGGCGTGGCGGGTCACGCGGTATTGCGTTTCGTTGAGTTCGCTGCGGTAGGCGTCGTCGTCTTTCTTCAGCGGATAGTCGGCGGTGCCGGGGGTGTCGTCTCTGTTCATATCGTTCCTTTGGCGATCCGTGATTGATCGGTGCGTCTCTTGGACAGCGAAAGTGGGGGCGTTTCTACGAAGAACAACTCACTTCGAGATCGCTCGCCCAGTCAGGCGGAAGGCCGGCGTAGGCCTCGTATTCCGGTTGCTCGTCGTAAGGGCGGCGCAGCACGTCCAGAAGACGCGCGACTTCCGAGAAGTCTTTCTCGTTCGCCTGGCGAATCGCCTGTTCGGCCAGATGATTGCGCAGCACGTACTTCGGATTCACGCGATTCATCGCCACCGCGCGCGCCGCGTCATCGCGCGATTCATGCGCAAGACGCTCGCGATATTGCACCGCCCACGCATCGAACGCGGCGCGATCGAGAAAGAGGTCGCGCACGGGTGCATCGTTCGATGCATCCGTCTTCGATACCTTCGACAGATTGCGGAACGTCAGCGTGAAGTCCGCGCGGTTCGCGTGCATGATTTCGAAGAGGCCGTTGGCGAGCTTGTCGTCGCCGTCGCGCGCGGTGTCGAGGCCGAGCTTCGCGCGCATCTTCGCTTCGAGCGCGGGCGCGAACGCCGTCTTGTAGTGTTCGAGCACCTTCTGCGCTTCCTCCACCACGCGCTCGGCGCGGCCTTCTTCCGGCAGGTTTTCACCGAAAAGCGGCACGAGCGCCTGCGCGAGACAGAAGAGGTTCCAGTAGCCGACCTGCGGCTGGCGGCTATACGAATAGCGGCCCTGCGTATCCGAGTGATTGCAGATGTGATGCGCGTTGAAGCCGTCCATGAAACCGAACGGACCATAGTCGATGGTGAGGCCCAAGATCGACATGTTGTCGGTGTTCATCACGCCGTGACAGAAGCCGACGCCCTGCCACTGCGCCATCAGTTCGGCGGTGCGGCGCACGGCTTCGTCGAGCAGCGCGAGGTACGGATCGTCCGCGTCGCGGCACTGCGGATAGAAGCGGTCGATCACGTGATCGGCCAGCGCCTTCAGTTCGACGACGCGATCGTTCGAATAGAAATGCTCGAAGTGGCCGAAGCGCACGAAGCTCGGCGCGATGCGCGTCGCGATCGCGGCGGTCTCGATGGTCTCACGGCGCACCGGCAAGTCCGAGCCGATGACGGCGAGCGCGCGCGTCGTCGGAATGCCGAGGTGATGCATCGCCTCGGAACAGAGAAATTCGCGAATGGACGATCGCAGCACGGCGCGGCCGTCGCCCATGCGCGAATACGGCGTGCGGCCCGCGCCCTTCAGTTGCACTTCGAGCCGCGCCTTCGCGTGTTCGACTTCGCCTAGCGTGATCGCGCGGCCATCGCCCAGTTGGCCCGCCCAAACGCCGAACTGGTGTCCCGAATAGACGGCCGCATAGGGCAGGGCGTCGCGCGGCCAGTCGGGCGTCGGATTGCCCGCGAAGTAGGCGGCGAACGCGGCCTCGTCCGGCCCGCTCGCGACGTGCGCATCGAAGCCGAGCGAATCGGCCGCTTCGCGCGACACGGCGACGACATACGGCGAGGGAACGGGCGTGGCCGGAAGGCGCGTCAGGAACGCGTCGCCGAGCGCGGCGAAGGAGCCTAAGCGGCCGCTCTGGATCGCGTCGGCGATAGCCTGCATGGACGCGGCGCGCGGGTGAAGTTCATCGGCTTCGTCGGTCGTTACGCGCACCGCATTGCTTGGGGAAAACGACATGTTGAGCGCCTCAGAGTTAAACGATATTGTAATTCCGCGCCCGCGGGCCTGCAGGACGGCCCCGATCAGGTAGCCAACAGCATTCCACTCGTCGAGGATTCACCTATGGCGGCACCGCTTTACGGTCAGATGATGGAAGTTCCGCTGCTCGCGTCGTCCCTCCTGTCTCACGCATCACGCCACTTCGGCGACACCGAGATCGTGTCGCGCCGCATCGAAGGCGATGTTCATCGCTACACCTACCGCGATTGCGAAAAACGCGCGAAGCAGCTCGCGCAGGCGCTCGTCGCGCTGGGCGTCGAACAGGGCGAGCGCATCGGCACGCTGGCGTGGAACGGCTATCGCCATCTCGAGTGCTACTACGGCGTGAGCGGCATGGGCGCGGTGTGCCACACGATCAACCCGCGGCTTTTTCCGGATCAGATCGCGTTCATCGTCGATCACGCCGACGACGCCTACGTCTTCTTCGACATGACCTTCGGGCCGCTCGTCGAAACGATCGCGCCGCATTGCCCGAACGTGAAGGGCTGGATCGCGCTCGGCGACGCGTCGTGCATCGCCGAACATCTCGGCGACATGAGCGTGCCGGTGACGAGCTACGAAAGTCTCATCGCGCCGCACGACGGCGTCTACGACTGGCCGCTGCTCGACGAGCGCCAGGCATCGTTTCTCTGCTACACGTCCGGCACCACCGGCAATCCGAAGGGCGCACTGTACTCGCATCGATCGACGGTGCTGCATGCGTATGGCGCCGCGCTGCCGGACGCGATGGGCGCATCGTCGAGCGATTCGATTCTCCCCGTCGTGCCGATGTTCCACGTCAACGCGTGGGGCATTCCGCACGCGGGGCCGCTCGTCGGCGCGAAGCTCGTGTTTCCCGGCAAGGATCTCGACGGCAAGTCGCTCTATGAATTGATGGAAGCGGAAGGGGTCACGTATTCGGCCGGCGTGCCGACGGTCTGGCTCGGCTTGCTCGCTTACGTGAAGCAGGCGGGCAAGCGCTTCTCGACGTTGAAACGCACGGTGATCGGCGGCTCGGCCTGTCCGCCCGCGATGCTGCGCACGTTCGAAGACGAATACGGCGTCGAAGTGATTCACGCGTGGGGCATGACGGAGATGTCGCCGCTCGGCACGCTCGCGCGCCTGAGTTTCCGGCAGAAGCAGCGCACGCCCGAAGCGCAGCGTGTTTCGCGCGAGAAGCAGGGACACGTGCTCTTCGGCGTCGACATGAAAGTGGTCGGCGACGACGGCCGCGAACTGCCGTGGGACGGCCAGTCGTTCGGCGACTTGCACGTGCGCGGCCCGTGTGTGATCGACCGCTATTTCCGCCGCGACGATTCTCCGCTCGTCGACGGCTGGTTTCCGACGGGCGATGTCGCGACCATCGATGCCGACGGCTTCATGAACATCACCGATCGCAGCAAGGACGTGATCAAGTCGGGCGGCGAATGGATCAGCTCGATCGATCTGGAGAACATCGCGGTATCGCATCCGCAGGTGGCGGAAGCGGCATGCATCGCGTGTTCGCATCCGAAGTGGACCGAGCGGCCGATGATCGTCGCGGTGCTCAAGCCCGGCGCGACGCTCACGCGCGAAGAGCTGATCGCGTTCTACGAAGGCAAGGTCGCGAAGTGGTGGATTCCCGACGACGTCGTGTTCGCCGAAGAACTGCCGCACACCGCGACCGGCAAGCTGCAGAAGGTGCGCTTGCGGGAGTTGTATCGCGGGCACGTGCTGCCGGAAGTCTCGGAAAAGGCGGTCTAGCGGCTTCGCAGCGGCATCGCCCGGACGCGAATTGAACGCCCGTTTTCCTTTGTGTATTCTCGACCGATCGCCCACAATGGGCCATCGGTGCGAGACACAGAGGAGCGATTCATGGCCGTGCAGTACTCCATCCGCGACAACGTCGCCGTCATCACGCTCGACAACCCGCCCGTGAACGGGCTCGGACATTCGACACGCGCGGGCATCGTCGAAGGCATCGAGCGCGCGCGCGACGATGCGGGCGTCGCCGCCATCGTCATGATCGGCGCGGGCAAGGCGTTCTCGGGCGGCGCGGACATCACCGAATTCAACACGCCCAAAGCCACGCAGGAACCGACGCTCGCGACCGTCATCAAGGCCGTCGAGGGCAGCGGGAAGCCGGTCGTCGCGGCGATCCACGCCATCGCGATGGGCGGCGGTCTCGAACTCGCGCTCGGCGCGCATTACCGCGTGGCCGCGCCCGGCGCGCAGATCGCGCTGCCCGAAGTGAAGCTCGGCCTGTTGCCGGGCGCGGGCGGCACGCAGCGTCTGCCGCGCGCGGTCGGACTGGAAACCGCGCTCGACATGATCGTGTCGGGCACGCCGGTCAAGTCCGAGAAACTCGCGCACACCGCGCTCTTCGACGAAATGGCCGAAGGCGATCTGCTCGACGCCGCCGTGCGCTTCGCCGCGCGCGTCGCCTCGCACGACGGGCCGCATCCGAAAGTGCGGGACCGCGAAATCGATCATGCCGATGGCGATGGCGTCATCCGCTCGGCGCGCGAAAACATCGCGCGGACGGCGAAGCATTTCCCCGCGCCGCACAAGTGCATCGATGCCATCGAGCGCGGCGTGAAGGAAGGTTTCGATCGCGGTCTCGCGTTCGAGCGCGAATGCTTTCTCGCGCTCGTGCAGACGCCCGAGAGCCGCGCATTGCGGCACGCGTTCTTCGCGGAGCGCGCGGCGGGCAAGATCGCCGACGTGCCATCGAACACGCCGGCGAGAAACATCCAGCGCGTCGGCGTGATCGGCGCGGGAACGATGGGCGGCGGCATCGCGATGAACTTCGTCAACGCGGGCTTGCCCGTCGTGCTGCTCGAAACGAAGCAGGACGCGCTCGATCGCGGCCTCGCCAACATTCGCCGCCACTACGAAGCGCAGGCGAACAAGGGCAAGCTCACGCACGAACAAGTCGATGCGCGCATGCGCCTCGTCACGCCGACGCTCGCGTACGGCGATCTCGCGCAGGCCGATCTCATCGTCGAAGCGGTCTTCGAAGCGCTCGACGTGAAGGCGCACGTGTTCCGTCAACTCGATGACATCGCCAAGCCCGGCGCAATTCTCGCCACGAATACATCGACGCTCGATGTCGACGCCATCGCCGCATTCACGAAGCGGCCGGGCGATGTCATCGGCATGCACTTCTTCAGTCCCGCGCACGTGATGAAGCTGCTCGAAGTGGTGCGCGGCGCGAAGACGGAAAAAGACGTGCTCGCAACCGTGATGCAACTCGCGAAAAAGCTGCGCAAGACGGCGGTGGTTTCGGGCGTGTGCGACGGCTTCATCGGCAACCGGATGATCGAGCAATACGTGCGGCAAGCGCTTTTCATGCTCGAAGAAGGCGCGCTGCCCGCGCAGGTCGATCGCGCGATCGAGGAGTTCGGCTTCGCGATGGGACCGTTTCGCATGAGCGATCTCGCGGGCAACGACATCGGCTGGGCCATCCGCAAGCGGCGTTATCGCGACGAGCCGCAGATGCGTTACTCGGGCATCGCGGACCGGCTCTGCGAAGCGGGCCGCTTCGGACAGAAGACCGGCGCGGGATGGTACGACTATCGCGACGGCTCGCGCGACGCCACGCCCTCGCGCACGGTCGACGACATGATCGTCGCGTATTCGAAGGAGCGGGGCATCGAGCGGCGCAGTATCGGCGATGAGGAGATCGTCGAGCGGCTCGTGTACGCGCTCGTCAACGAAGGCGCGAAGATTCTCGATGAAGGCATCGCGAGCAAGGCGTCGGATATCGACATGGTTTATCTCACCGGCTACGGCTTTCCGCTCTGGCGCGGCGGCCCGATGTTCCATGCCGATGCCGTCGGCCTGCCGAACGTCGAACGCGCGGTGCGTCACTACGCGGGCCAGGCCAACGGCGACGCATGGCAACCGGCCGCGCTCCTTTCCCGGCTCGCGGCTTCCGACGGCCGCTTCAACGCCTGATGCCCGCCGATATGAAACCCGTGGAAGATGTGCTCCTCATCGTCGACGTGCAATACGACTTCATGCCCGGCGGCGCGCTCGCGGTCGCGCACGGCGATGAAGTCGTGCCGGTCGTCAACCGGCTCGCGCGCGCGTTCTCGCATGTGGTGCTGACGCAGGACTGGCATCCGGCATCGCATGTGTCGTTCGCGGCGAATCACGAAGGCCGCGCGCCGTTCGAAACGCTCACGCTGCCTTATGGCGAACAGGTGCTGTGGCCCGTGCATTGTGTGCAGGGAACCGAAGGCGCGGCGCTGCATCGCGATCTGGATGCGCCGCACGCGCGCCTGCTCGTGCGCAAGGGACATCACGAACACGTGGACAGCTATTCCGCGTTCGTCGAAGCGGACCGCGCGACGCCCACCGGACTCGCCGGCTACTTGCGCGAAGTGGGCGCGAAACGCATCTGGCTCGCGGGCCTCGCGACCGATTATTGCGTCGCGTGGTCCGCGCTCGATGCGCGCGCCGCGGGATTCGAGGCGAGCGTGATCGAAGACGCCTGCCGCGCGATCGATCTGAACGGCTCGCTCGAAAAAGCCTGGAACGACATGCGCGCGGCGGGCGTCGCGCGCGTGCAGTCGGCGCAGATCGAAGCGGCGTGATGCATCGATAGCCGTTGGGGATTTGTTACGCTTGCAGCTTCTTCAAGAACAGGAGTCGCCGTGCTGCGTCACATCGTCATGTGGAAACTGAAAGACTTCGCCGAGGGCGCCGAACGCGCGGAAAACGCGCAGAAGCTGAAGGCGAAGCTCGAAACCTGCCGGAGCATCGTGAAAGGGCAAGGGCACTTCGAGGTCGGCACGGCGCAACCGGGCTTCGATTGCACGTACGACGTCGTGCTCGTCTCCGATTTCGACGACAAAGCCTCGCTCGATGCTTACCAGAACCATCCGAAGCATGTCGCCCTGAAAGACTTCGTGGCGGCGATCCGCGAAGCGCGCCAGTGCGTCGACTACGAAGTGTGACCGCCATGACCGATATTTCGAAAACTCACAGCCTGGCGCTCGAAAGCCCGTTCATCGACATGCTCGGCGTGGAACTCGTCAAAGCCGTCGATGGCGAAGGCGAAGTGCGCCTGCCGCTCGGCGACGCGCATCTGAACACCTGGGGCATCGCGCACGGCGGCGTGACCATGACGCTGCTCGACGCCGCGCTCGCCATCGCGGCGCGCAGCCTGGCGGGCGATGGCATCGGCGTCGTCACCGTCGAGATGAAGGTCAACTTCATGCAGCCGGGACGCGGCGAGCTGCGCGGCTACGGCCGCGTGCTGCATCGTTCGACGACGATGGCCTATTGCGAAGGCGAAATCCGCGACAGCGAAGGGCACTTCGTCGCGAAGGCGCTCGGAACGTTCAAGTACATGAAGCGGCTGGCGGTCGGGCGCGACGTCGTCAGGCAAAAGCTGCGTTCCGATCCCAAAGCGACGCCCGGACCGAGCGACGCCTGACCTTACGCTTTCAGGTCACGCCGGAATCGCGCAGAATTGCACGCCGATTCCGACGGACACCTTTCGTACGCCGAGCGAACTGCTCGTCGCGCGCGGACGGCATCGACCAATTCGCATGGCTTTCAATGCCCTGGCTTCCGGGCGATGCATCGGCCGGTTGCGCGGCCGATTCCCGCGCCCTGTCCGAAAGGTGACAACTTGTTCCTGCGCCAACTAACATAGTCGTATCACGAAAAGATTCCCTGCCGAAACGGGCACTTCCGAAACGAGCCGTTTCAGAGGGTAAGATCACGCGTCTTTATTCAGGACATTGGCGGCGCGACGCCGGTGTCGAACGTTTCGCGCGGCCCTGAAGCGGTCATGGCGCGTTGCCCGAATACGAACGAGGAGATGCAGGGATGGCACGTCAGAATCCGACGGGTCGAAGGACGGAAGCCGAGCCGAAGGTTGTCACGAGCGATCTGCCGTTTCCGGTGGTCGGAATCGGGGCGTCCGCCGGCGGTGTCGAGGCTTTGCAGACCTTCTTCGAGAACGCGCCGAGCACCATGAACATGGCGTTCGTGGTGATCGTGCATCTGGCATCGAAGAGAGTCAGCCATCTGCACGACATCCTGCAGCGCACGACCGGCATGCCCGTGCATCAGGTCGATGCGACGATGGCGATCGAAAACAATCATGTCTACGTGATCGCGCCCGGCAAGCAGCTCGAAATGTCCGACGGCTGCCTGCGCGTCAGCGACCGCGACGCATCGGACAGGCCGACGCTCACCATCGATCACTTTTTCCGCACGCTGGCCAACGCGCACGGCGCGCATGCCATCGGCGTGGTGTTGTCCGGTTCCGGAGCCGATGGCGCGTCGGGCCTGAGCCGCGTCAAGGAAGCGGGCGGCATCACGCTCGCGCAGACGCCGAACGACGCCGAATACCCGGAAATGCCGCGCAACGCGATCGCGACGAATCATGTCGATATCGCGTTGCCCGCCTCCGAATTGCCGCAGCGCCTGCTCGATCTCTGGAGCGACGCCCAGCTCATCCGCTCGCAGCAGATGGAAGCGCTCGACGCGCCCGCCGACGCTCGCCGTTCGATCATCGAAGGTCCGGAGCGCGCGCTCGCCGATATCCTGATGCATCTGCGCGTGCGCACCGGCCACGACTTCCGGCCTTACAAGCGCGCCACCGTGTTGCGGCGTATCGAACGGCGCATGCAGGTCAACGGCCAGCGCGATCTGCTCGCGTATCGCGACTTCCTGCGCTCGAATTCCGACGAAGCCACCGCGTTGCTCGCCGACATGCTCATCGGCGTGACGCAGTTCTTCCGCGATCGCGAAGCATTCGATTCGCTCGAACGCGAAGTCATCGGCACGCTCTTCAGCGAGCAGTCCGGCGAAACGCAGGTCCGCGTGTGGGTGGCGGGCTGCTCCACGGGCGAGGAGGCGTACTCGGTTTCGCTGCAGCTTGCGCGTGCGCGCGATGCCGCGTCGTCGAGCCGCACGATCCAGGTGTTCGCCACCGATATCGACGACGTCGCGATCGTGCGGGCGCGCACCGGGAGCTATCCGGCGTCGATTGCGAGCGACGTCCCGCCCGATCTGCTGCAGCGCTATTTCACGAGAGAGGGCAGCCACTATCAGATCGTCAAGGCGGTGCGCGAGCGCATTCTGTTCGCCGCGCACAGTCTCATGCGCGATCCGCCGTTCTCGCATCTCGACCTGATTTCCTGCCGCAACGTGCTGATCTATCTGGATCGCGCGGTGCAGCGGCAGATTCTCGAACTGTTCCACTTCGCGCTGCGTCCGAACGGTTTCCTGTTCCTCGGCACGGCCGAATCCGCCGATGCAGCCGACGACCTTTTCACCGTCGTCGACAAGAAGAACCGGATCTATCGCGCGAAGGCTGTCGCGAATCGCGCGAAGCCGGCCGTCAGTTTTCCGCCGCTTCAGGCCGGAGCGGCGCGCACGGAAGACCGTGCCGGCGCCGCGACGCTGCTTCAGCCGCCGCCGAGCCCCGCGCAGCGCAGCTTTTCGTACGCCGAACTGCATCAGCGCGCGCTGGAGCAATACGCGCCGCCGAGCGTGGTCATCGATCGCGATTCGAACCTCGTCCATCTTTCCGACAACGCGGGCGCGTTCCTGCGGCATACGGGCGGCGAATTGACGAGCAACATCATCGCGCTGGTGCTGCCGGATTTGCGCCTCGAATTGCGCACCGCGATTTTCCGCGCGCTTCAGACCGGCACGAGCGTCGAAGCGCGGCGCGTGAAATGGGTGCGCGACTCGCGCGTGTCGTGGCTCAGCATGGCGGTGCGGCCGTTCTTCGATCAGGTCGCGGGCGCGGAATTCCTGCTCGTCGTGTTCGATGAAGTCGCCGGCCACATGACCGACGACGAACAGACCGAAGCCGGCCAGGATCCCGTGCTTCTGCAACTCGAACACGAGTTGCAGCACAGCCGCGAGCAACTGGCGACGGTCATCGAGCAATACGAGACGTCGGTGGAGGAACTGAAGGCGTCGAACGAAGAATTGCAGGCGATCAACGAGGAACTGAGATCGACGTCCGAGGAACTGGAGAGCAGCAAGGAAGAGCTGCAATCGGTCAACGAGGAACTCACGACGGCCAACGCCGAAATGCAGGCGCGCATGGAAGACACGGCCAAGGCCAACGACGACCTGCACAACATCATTGCGTCGAGCGAAATCGCGACCGTTTTCGTCGACAAGGAAATTCGCGTGAAGCGCTTCACGCCGAACGCGACCGCTATCTTCAAGCTGATCGACAGCGACCTCGGCCGCTCGCTTTTCGACATCACGCATTCGCTGCGCTACCCGACGCTCGCCGACGATGTCAGGCAGTCGTTCCAGTCGCTGCAACTGACCGAGCGCGAAATCCAGAGCGAGACGGGGCGCTGGTATCTGATGCGGCTGTTGCCGTATCGCACGGCGGACGATCATATCGACGGCGCGGTGATCACGCTGATCGACGTCACCGCGCGCCATCAGGCCGAGGAAGCCGCGCGCGCGAACGAGCAGCGCCTGCGGCTCGTGGCGCAGTCGACGAAGGACTACGCGATCATCGTGCAGGACAGCAACGGCGCGATCGTGAGCTGGAACGCCGGCGCGGAACGCATCTTCGGCTATAGCGAAAGCGAAGTGACCGGCCAGGACATCGCGCTCATTTACGAGCCGAACGATCGCCAGTCGATGATGCCGGCGCGGGAGCGCGAGACCGCCGCGCGGGAAGGCCGCGCCGACGACGAACGCTGGCATCAGACGAAGGACGGCCGCCGCATCTATTGCAGCGGCGTGGTGACGCCGATCGTCGATGCGTCGTTCACCGGTTTCGCGAAGATCATCCGCGATCTGACCGAGCGCAAGCTGAGCGAGGACGCGAACCGCGAGGCGTTGATCCAGGAACAGGCGGCGCGCGAACAGGCGTCGAATTCGAATCAGTTGAAGGACGAATTCATCGCGGTGCTGTCGCATGAGCTTAAGCATCCGCTCAATCTGATCGGCGTGAAGGCGGAAATGCTGCCGCGGCTGCCGCAGACGCGCAATATCGAAGCCGTGCGCGACGCCGCGTGGTGGATACGTCAGGCGGTGCGCAGCCAGGCGCAGATCATCGACGATCTGCTCGACTGGTCGCGCATCCAGACGGGCAAGCTGGCGCTGAACTTCAGCCGCGTGGATCTGGCCGCGATTCTCGTGAGCGTCGCGGATACCGTGGAACAGGACGCCCACGCGCGCGGCATCACGTTGAACGCGGACATTCCGGCGCGTCCGGCCACGACGATTGCCGATCCGACGCGCTGCGAGCAGATCATCTGGAACCTCGTTTCGAACGCGATCAAGTTCACCGATCACGGCGGGCGCATCGATTTGCGTCTGAGCCGCGAGGGACGCATGCATCGCATCGACGTGACCGATAGCGGGCAGGGCATCGAGGCGGATACCTTGCCGTTTATCTTCGACATGTTCCGTCAGGGCACGCGCGACCCGTCGCGCAATGGTCTGGGGATTGGTCTTGCGCTGGTGAAGCAACTGGCGGAGATGCAGGGCGGGCGTGTGCAGGCGCGTTCGGGCGGCGCCAATCTCGGCGCGACGATGACCGTGTGGCTGCCGAGGGCCGAGGAGGAGGGCGCGGACGCGGAGCATCACGTTCCGGGCAGGGAGTCGATTGCGGGCTTGCAGATTTTGCTCGTCGATGATGATCGTGAAGCGGCTGCTTCACTGACTACTTTGCTGGAGCTGGAGGGAGCGTCGGTGACGGGCGTGACGAGCGCGGCGGAGGCGCTGGAACTGGACGCGGAGCGATCGATCGATGTCGTGCTGTCGGATATTTCGTTGCCCGGCATGGACGGGTATGAGCTGATGCGGCGCATGCGGGCCGATCGCAGATGGGCGACGGTGTCGGCGGTGGCGTTCACGGGACACAGCCGCGAGGAAGACGTCAAGGCCGCGATCGACGCAGGGTTCGATGCGCACCTCGCCAAGCCGCTCGATTTCGATCAGTTGCTCGAGACGTTGTGTTCGTTCGTTACAGGGGATGATCAGCGGTCTGAAAGTGCACGGTGATTTTGCGGTACCCGCGTGGGGGTTATCTGGCTCTTCTTGCTTCGGGGAGCTTGCTTTCGCGTCGGTCTATTTGCGTTGCCCCTCCCCGGGGCGGGGGTCACTTTCTTTGCTGCTGCAAAGAAAGTAACCAAAGAAAGCAGCTTTCTAGGCCCAAAGCACACCAAGCGTGACCACTCCGTAGAACCAGATTGGCACTCAGCTTGACACAGCCCTGAATCACCTTCCGCGCCCGCTGAGCGCCACCCCATGCGAGCCCCCGGGCTCGACAACACCGTCGGTGCGCAACGCGCCCGCGACAGCACAACTTCACTCATCACCGCTAACCCACGCAAATCTACTTGCGCCTGGTTCGCCGCGCGTGGCTTGCGGTATATGCTTTGTTGTTATCGCGTGGCGTCTTCGATTTATTTCGTGTGCGGCAGTGCCCGATGGTTTTGTCGAGCCGAGGGGCTCGGATGACGTGGCGCACAGCGGGCGCGGAAGGTGATTCAAGGTTGTGTCAAGCTGAGTGCCAACGTGGTTCTACGGAGTGCTCCGTCAAAACGAACCACGGGCGAAAAGCTGCTTTCTTTGGTTACTTTCTTTGCAGCAGCAAAGAAAGTGACCCCCGCCCCGGGGAGGGGCGTGCTAATAGACCGACGCGAAAACAAGTTGAACAAAAACGAAAAAGGGTCGCTAGGGACACCCTAGAAAAGCACCCTATTCACGCTTCTCCGCATTCGACTGCTTCATTAACTGCTCGACAACCTCAACAATAGCCTGCCGATGCAGTAAGAATTGTGCAAATGTCGCCTGCATGGCGGCGAGCAATTCTTCGGCGCGTCGCTTCTCAGCGTCCGGCAGATTGCCGGACCCGATCAGCGCCTCGTGCGCGGCAATCCGCGCCGTCGCATCCGCTATATGCCGATCCGCCTGCTCCAGCCTCGCCAGTTCCTCGTCCAAGCTCACCATAGACTTCTCCAGGAATCAACGGCCGCGGCGCGGCAATTGCTGCAGAGCCCACAAGGAGGGCGTATGGATCATCGAGACATTGTGGTCATCGCGGCATCCCGTGGCGCCATTCCAGTGCTCAAACGACTGGTATCGGCGCTTCCCGGCGACTTTCCCGCGGCCATCTTCATCGTCCTGCACGTTGGCCGGCACAAAAGCGTGTTGCCCGACATGCTGTCCCAATGGGGCGCCTTGCCGGCCCGGCATCCCGCATCAGGGGAGCCGCTCGCGCGCCACGAAGTCTACGTCGCACCGCCGGATCGACACATGGTACTGCTGCGCGGCGAAGTGTGTCTACTCGACACCGCCGCCGAAAACTTCGCGCGGCCCGCCGCCGATCCGCTGTTCCGCTCCGCTGCCATGGAGTACGGACCGCGCGTCGTCGGCGTCGTGCTGAGCGGCGATCTCGACGACGGCGCCGCTGGACTCGCCGCCGTCCGCGCACGCGGCGGCTACTGCGTCGTGCAGGACCCGCTCGATTGCGAAGCGCCATCGATGCCGCGCAGCGCGCTCGCCGCCACGTCAGCCGATGCCGTCGTGTCCGCGGACCGGCTCGCGCACGTCATCGACGCTGCCGTGAAAGGCGCCAAACGCCGTGAGGAGGCTACCGTGAGTATCCGCCCCGACCTGGACCAGGAAGCGCAGATCGCCAACCGGGGCGTCGTCACGCCCGAAGAACTGGACGCCATCGGCGAACGTTCCGCGCTCACCTGTCCCAACTGTTCCGGCACGCTCTGGCGCATGCGCGACGAGCGTCCGCTGCGCTTTCGCTGCCACACCGGTCACGCGTTCACGAGCCTCTCGCTCGAAGAAGGCACCGAGAAGCGCACCGAAGACGGCATTTGGAGCGCGATCCGGGCCGTTCACGAACGCATCATCCTCGCGCAGGAACGGCGGCGCTGGGCCGAGCACGCCGGAAGCGCCGACGACATGGCGATCGAGCAGACGCGCATCGAAGAAAACGAGAAGCTGGTCGAACTGCTGCGCGCGGCTATCGGCGCCACGACGTAACGGACGCTGGCGCTCACGCCCTGTCGTACACTGCGGGACCGCCGATGCATCGCAGGAAAATCATCGCCGCGATTGCACCGGCACGCCCACTCTCGCCGACAGGAGAATCCGTTGGATCGCTTCGACAACAAGGTCGCCGTCATCACCGGCGCCGGCAGCGGCTTTGGCCGTGAATTCGCGTTCGAGGGCGCGTCGCTCGGCATGAAGCTCGTGCTCGCCGATATCGACGCCGCCGCGCTCGCCGCCACCGTCGACGCCGTGCGCGCGCAGGGCGGGCAAGCGATCGGCGTGCAGACGGACGTATCGGACGCGAGCCAGGTCGATGCGCTCGCCCGCGCCGCGCTCGATGCCTACGGCGGCGTGCATCTGCTCTTCAACAACGCGGGCGTCGGCGCGGGCGGCTTCGTGTGGGAGAACAGCGCGAAAGACTGGCAATGGGTGTTCGGCGTCAACGTGATGGGCGTCGCGAACGGCCTGCGCGCCTTCACGCCGATCATGCTCGCGCAGCGCGAACCCGCGCATATCGTCAACACGGCGTCGGTGGCGGGCCTGCTCGCCGCGCCCGCGATGGGCGTCTACAACGCATCGAAACACGCGGTCGTCGGGCTGACGGAGACGCTCTATCACGACCTGCGGCTCACGGGCGCGCCGATCGGCGTATCGCTCTTGTGCCCCGCGTTCGTGCCGACCGGCATCGCCGATGCCGAACGCACGCGCCCCGGCGCGCTCGCCAACGACGCGCCGCTGACCGCATCGCAGAAAATGGCGGCGCGGCAACTGACGCGCGCCGTGGAAGGCGGGCGGCTCTCCGCGCGCGACGTCGCCTTGCTCACGTTCGATGCCGTGCGGGAAGGGCGCTTCTACGTCATCACGCATCCGAACATCATGCCGTCGATTCAACTGCGGCTCGACGACATCGCGCAATTGCGCAATCCGACCGATCCGATGTCGCTCAGGCGGGAGACGAAGCGGCCGGACTAGCGCGTGCGTGGCATCATCGCGCGCCTTGTGCGCTTACATGACTTCTTTCACCGATGCCGCTCAATCCGAAAATCGCACAAATTTTGGAGATGGTCGCGCGCGCGAACCGTCCGCCGTATCACACGCTGACGCCGCAACAGGCGCGCGCCGCCTATGCGATGAGCGCGCCGATTCTCGATATCGCGCCGCTGCCGATGCACAGCGTCGAGCCGATGCGTGTCGCGACGCGCGATGGCGGCGAGATCGGCGTGTGCGTCTATCATCCGGCCGCGCCGAGCTGGGCGGAGCCGTCGGCGGCGCTCCTGTATCTGCACGGCGGCGGCTTCACGGTGGGCAGCATCGCGACGCACGACGCGCTGTGCCGCAAGCTCGCGCACGATGCGGTCTGCGCGGTCGTATCGGTCGATTACCGGCTCGCGCCCGAACACAAGTTTCCCGTCGCCGTCCACGATGCCTTCGACGCGCTCCAATGGCTCGCGCGCGAAGCGCCGCTTCTGGGCATCGACCCGGCGCGACTCGCGATCGGCGGCGACAGCGCGGGCGGCACGCTCGCGACGGTGTGCGCCGTGCTCGCGCGCGATGCGGGCATCGACTTGTGGCTGCAATTGCTGATTTATCCGGGCACGAGCGCGCGGCAGGAAAGCGCATCGCATGAACGGCTCGCGGAGGGCTATTTGTTGTCGGGCGAAACGATCCAGTGGTTCTTCGCCCAATATCTGCGCGATGAGCGCGATCGCGACGACTGGCGCTTCGCACCGCTCGACGGCGCCATCGGCCAGCCGGATTTCGCGGGCGTCGCGCCGGCGTGGATCGCAGCGGCGGACCACGATCCGCTTTACGACGAAGATTTGGCCTATGCCGCGAAGCTCGAAGCCGCCGGCGTGCGCGTGACGCTCGCGCGCTACGAAGGCATGATCCACGAGTTCTTCAAGATGGGCGGCTTCGTGCCCGAAGTGGCCCGCGCGCATGCGGACGCGGCGCGGGCGCTGAAAGAAGCGTTCGGCGTTTCAGGCTGATCGCTCGATCAGGAAATCGAACGCCCGCTCGAAGTGTCCGGGCCGCACGATGCGATGCGATCCGTCGTCGTCGCTGCGTTCCTTGATGTCCAGCGCGAGCCCGCGTTCCGTCGGCGCGACGCGCAACGCCGTCGTGCTGCGCGTGCCGTACTCGGGCGTCTCGATGAACGCCGCCGACAACACGCGCTCGCGCTCGATCGAAATGCCCGTTGACGGCAGCAAATCGTCGTTGGCGATGCGCGGATCGCGCAGCGTGTCGATCAGCACGTCGAGCGCGGGTTGCTCGTCGGCGTGAATCAGATCGGCGAGCGCTTCGCGTTGCGCGACGAGCTTCGGCCACGGCGTGTTCAGCAGGCTGTTGGAAAGACCGTGCACGCCCGCTTCGAGCAGCGCGGGCGGCGCGTCGGCGCGATTGCCGTACCAGCCGAGTTCGCGCCGCGTGAAATCGCCGCAAAGCAGATTGAATCCGTTATAGCGATGCCCTTGCTCCGCCACGCGCGTCAAGTAGTCGAGCGGCGCGATGCGCTCGCCCGCCAGAAACGCGCTCACGAGATTGCCGCGCGTGGGCGCATCGGCGCGCATGTCGGCGGGCGCGCGAAAGTTCGTCAGCGCGGCGAAGCGGCCATCGCGGCTCACGCCGAGCCACGTGCCGCCGCCCGTCAGATCACGGCCCGCGAGCACGCCGGGGGCGTCGGTCCACCAGTGCATCGGTTCGGCGTCGCGACGGAAGAATTCGTCGCGATTGGCCGCGAGCGTCAGCAACGCGCGTTCGCCGTGCGGCGCTGCGTCCGGTTGCCAGTCGAAGACGATCAGGCACATGCGCTTAAACGTCCGACGGAAAAGCGTAGGGCAGGGGCAGGAATTCGAGCGCGGGGCCGTCGGCGGAACCGACGTGCACCGAGCCGTCATCGAGCGCGGCGAGCTTGATCTCGACGAGACAATCGACGGCGCCGCGTTCCGACGGCGCCGCGTTCACGACGAGACCGCACGGCTGCCCCGGATCGGCGGAATGGAAAAGCTCCGCGCCGGGCGTCGCGGCTTCGGCGCGCGCGAGCGCGGTGCGCCGCTTGATCGTGCCGCGATACTGGCTGCGCGCGACCACTTCCTGACCCGGATAGCAGCCTTTCTTGAAATTGACGCCGCCGAGCACGTCGAAATTGATCATCTGCGGGACGAACTGCTCGACCGTCGCCTGCATGATGCGCGGCTCGCCCGCATGGATGTCGAGCCAGTCCCACAACTGCGCGGGCGCGCGATGCAGCGTGTTGCCAAGGCTCGCGAGCCGCGCTTCCACATCGGCTTTCGGGCCGACCCACAGAAAACGCGGTCGGCTCGCCGCGTCCGGCACGCGGATCAGCGCGCCATGCGGACCTTCCACTTTCACGTGGACGCCATCGGGCAGCGCGTCGAAGATGCCGGACAATGCGGCGCGCACATCGCCCGCGAAGCCGACGGCGGCGACTTCGGCGGTTGCGTCGGAGAGTTTCGCCTTCGCGCGCAGCACGAACATCGACAGGCGCTTCTGGACGGGCGCCTGAATGTCGCTCGAAATCAGCAGGCGGAATGCGTCGGACGTGCGCCACATCAGAAACGAACCGACCAGCCGGCCTTTCGGCGAGCAATAGCCCGCGAGCCGCGCGGTCGATGCGTCGAGGTGCTGCACGTCGTTCGTGATCTGACTGTGCAGGAAGGTGGCGGCGTCTTCGCCCCTGACGTCGATCACGCCGAACTGCGTGAGCGGAATGTAGACGCCCGCGGTCCGGACGGCTTCGAAATCGGCGGCGGCGAGGGAAGGAGTCTGAAGATTCATGTGTCGGCAAGAGTCGATGCCGGCGGTGCGGCCGGTCGATCCGGCCTCCGCGCAGGCGGGCAAGTTATTATATTGGTCTTACTCCAAGCGTGTTTCGCATGACTTTTTTGAAGAAATGCATCGTGGCGGCGGTGTTCGTCGCGATGCTCGCAGCGGCCGTCGCAGGCGGCGTCTATTACTGGGCCAACCGGCCGATGACGCTCACGCCCGCCGAACTCGACGTCACCATCAAGCCGCACAGCAGCCTGCGCAGCGTGAGCGCGCAACTGAACCGTGGCGGCGTGCCGGTGGAACCCGAGCTTTTCGTGCTGATGACGCGCGCGCTCGGCCTGTCCGCGCAGCTCAAGTCCGGCAATTACGCGTTCAAGAGCGGCGTGACGCCTTACGAGGTGCTGCAGAAAATCGCCCGTGGCGATGTCAACGAGTACGTGGCGACCGTCATCGAAGGCTGGACGCTGCAGAAAATGCGCAGCGAGCTGGACGGCAATCCCGCGCTCACGCACGACACCGCCGGCATGAGCGACATCGACATTCTGAGGGCGATCGGCGCGGCCGAAACCGACAAGACGTCCGCCGAAGGCCTCTTCTTCCCCGACACCTATCTCTTCGACAAGGGCACGAGCGATCTCGCCGTCTACAAGCGCGCGTATCGCACGATGCAGCGCCGTCTCGAAGAAGCGTGGAACACGCGCGCGCCGAATCTGCCGTACAAGACGCCGTATGACGCGCTCATCATGGCGTCGATCGTCGAGAAGGAGACGGGGCGCGCGGCGGACCGGCCGCTCGTCGCGGCGGTGTTCGCGAACCGGCTGCGCATCGGCATGCCGCTGCAGACGGACCCGACCGTGATCTACGGCCTCGGCCCGGCCTACGGCGGTCATCTGAAGAAAAAAGACCTGCAGACGGACACTCCGTACAATACCTACACGCGCATGGGCCTGCCGCCCACGCCGATTGCGCTGCCGGGCGTGGCCGCGTTGAACGCCACGCTGAACCCCGCCGCGAGCAACGCGCTGTATTTCGTCTCGCGCGGCGACGGCAGCAGCTTCTTTTCAGACAATCTGGGCGACCACAACAAGGCCGTCGATAAATACATCCGGGGTCAATGATGGCGCGGGGCAAGTTCATCACATTCGAAGGCATCGACGGCGCGGGCAAGACCACGCATCTCGACTGGTTTCGCCAGCAGCTCGACGGCAAGATCGCCGCGAGCGGCCGTCATGTCGTGATGACGCGCGAACCGGGCGGCACCGCGCTCGGCGAAACGCTGCGCGGCATTTTGCTGAATCAGCCGATGGACCTCGAAACCGAGGCGCTTTTGATGTTCGCGTCGCGCCGCGAGCATCTCGCGCAAGTGATCGAACCGGCGCTCGCACGCGGCGACTGGGTGCTGTCCGACCGATTTTCCGATGCCACCTTCGCGTATCAGGGCGGCGGGCGCGGCCTGCCGCGAGACAAACTCGAAGCTCTGGAGCGCTGGGTGCAGGGCGGTTTTCATCCGGATCTGACCGTGCTTTTCGACGTTCCGACTGAGACCGCGAGCGAACGCCGATCGGCTGCGCGCGCGCCGGACAAGTTCGAGAGCGAATCCGAGGCGTTTTTCGAGCGCACGCGCGCCGAATATCTGCGGCGCGCGGCGGAATCGCCGGAGCGCTTCGTGATCGTCGATTCCACGCAGCCTATCGACACCATTCGCAAGCGGCTCGAAGACGTCGTGGCCGCGCTCTGATTCCTTATTCCGACTCAACGATGATCTACCCCTGGCAAACCGACGACTGGCAACGCCTCCAGCAACTGCGCGTGCACTGGCCGCATGCGCTGTTGCTGCACGGAGAAGCGGGCATCGGTAAGCTGCATTTCGCGCAGCATCTCGCGCAGGGCCTCTTGTGCGAGACGCCCGCCGCGAACGGCGAGCCGTGCGGCGCGTGCCCCGCGTGCCTGTGGCTCTCGCAGGGCAATCACCCGGATTACCGCGCCGTGCTGCCCGAAGCGCTCGCGGGCCTCGCCGCCGACGACGCATCCGCCGATAAAGCCGACGACGGCGAGAGCAAGAAACGCGCGCCGAGCAAGGAAATCAAGATCGAGCAGGTGCGCGCGCTGCTGGACTTCTGCGGCGTCGGCTCGCATCGCGGCGGCTTGCGCGTGGTGCTGCTTTATCCCGCCGAGGCGCTCAACGTCGCGGCGGCGAACGCGCTTCTGAAGACGCTCGAAGAACCGCCGTCGGGCGTCGTGTTCCTGCTGGTGTCGGCGCGCGTCGACCGGCTGCTGCCGACCATCATCAGCCGCTGCCGTCAATGGCCGATGAGCGTCCCCAACGCCGGCGACGCCCGCGCCTGGCTCGCCGCGCAAGGCATCGACGATGCCGCCGGCCTGCTCGCCGAAGCGGGCGGCGCACCGCTTGCCGCGCTCGCGCTGGCGAAGGACGAAAATCGCCCGTTGCGCGATTTCACGCTCGCGCAACTCGCCGCCGGCCCGAATTGCGATGCCTTCGCGTGCGGCGAAAATCTGCAGAAACTGCCGGTGCCGCTCGTGCTCGGCTGGCTGCAGCGCTGGCTGTACGACCTGCTCGCAGAGCGCACCGCCGGGCGGCCGCGTTATTTCCCCGGCGCGGGCAAGGCGCTCGCGCGCTGCGCGCAAACCGCCGATCCGGCCGCGCTCGCCCGTTACATCAAGACCGTCACGCGCCAGCGCGCGGTGGAGAACCATCCGCTGAACGCGCGGCTCGTGTTCGAGGAACTGTTCCTCGCTTATCGCGGCATTTTCGCCGCCTGACTTCGCCTTTACCGACCCGCACGCCCATGAGCCTCACGTACCGCGACGCCACGCTCGACGACTTGCCCGCCATCGTCGCCATCTACAATTCGACGGTCGCCTCGCGCCAGGTGACGGCCGATCTGGATCCGGTCAGCATCGAAAGCCGTCTCGCGTGGTTTCACTCGCACGGTCCGCACGCGCGGCCGCTGTGGGTGGTCGAAGAGGGCGGCGATGTGATCGCGTGGCTGAGTTTTTCGGATTTCTACGGCCGGCCCGCGTATGCGCGCACCGTCGAAGTCAGCATCTATCTGGACGAGCGTGCGCGCGGCAAGGGCCTCGGCAAGAAACTGCTGCAGGAAGCGCTCGCCAAGGCGCCGTCGCTGAACGTCGATACCGTGCTCGGCTTCGTCTTCGGCCACAACGAGCCGAGCATGCGGCTCTTCGCGAGCTTCGGCTTCACGGCGTGGGGCACGCTGCCGCGCGTCGCGATGCTGGACGGCGTCGAGCGCGATCTCGTCATTCTCGGCTTGCGGCTGGATGGCGCGGCAAAGCCCGGCATGGCCGCCGCAGCCTGACACGCACTCGCAGGAAAGGAGCACCGATGTTCGTCGATTCCCACTGTCACATCAATTTCGAAGGCCTGGCCGACCGTCTGCCCGACGTGCTCGACAAGATGCGCGCGCACGACGTGACGCATGCGCTGTGCGTATCCGTCGATCTCGAAACGCTGCCGTCGGTGCTTGCTATCGCCGAGCAATGCGAGAACGTGTACGCGTCGGTCGGCGTGCATCCCGATCACGAGGACGCGAAAGAGCCGAGCGTCGCGGAACTCGTCGAACTGGCCGCGCATCCGAAGGTGTGCGCGATCGGCGAAACCGGGCTCGATTACTATCGGCTGGAAGGGCGCAGCATCGCCGACATGGAATGGCAGCGCGAGCGATTCCGCACGCACATCCGCGCCGCGCACGCGACGGGCAAGCCGCTCATCATCCACACGCGGTCGTCGTCGGAAGATACGCTGCGCATCATGGAAGAGGAGCGCGCGAGCGTGCCGGGCGGCGTCATGCATTGCTTCACCGAGCCGTGGGACGTGGCCGAAGCCGCGCTCGCGCAGAACTTTCATATTTCGCTGTCGGGCATCGTCACGTTCAAGAAGGCGACGGACGTGCAGGACGTCGCGCGGCGCGTGCCGCTCGACCGGCTCCTGATCGAAACCGACTCGCCTTATCTCGCGCCGGTGCCGTATCGCGGCAAGCCGAATGAACCTGCTTACGTGAGTTATGTCGGACGTTTCATCGCGCAGTTGCGCGAGCAGACGGACGAAGCGGTCGCACGCGCCACCACCGACAACTTCTTCCGGCTTTTCAAGATCGCGCGGCCTGCGGCTTCGGCCTGAACTTCGTTTCGACGAACGCACGAAACCGCACGGCGAACCCCTGTTTCAAAGGTAATTCGAAGGTCCACCATGAACACATCCACCACCGTTTTCACTCAGTCCACGGCAAGCGAACACAACGGCGCGCGCGCGTCCGGCAGCCGCAAACGCGCGGCCATGCGCGGACTTTTCGCGGGCGCGCTCGTCGCGGCGTGCGCGTTCGCGCAGCCGGTGTGGGCGGCTTCCGTGGATTCGCTCATCAAGGCGGTCAAGTTCGACGACGTATCCTCCGTCAAGAAGCAACTGGCGCAGGGCGCGGACCCGAATACCGTCGACAACACCGGCGCGCCGATCCTCGTGATCGCGGCTCGCGAAAAGTCGGATAAAGTCGGCCAGTTACTTGCCGATAACCCGAATATCGACCTTGAAAAAGTCGATCCCGCCGGCGAAAACGCGATGATGCTCGCCGCGCTCAACGGCGACGCCACGTTCGTGAATCTGCTGATCGCGAAAGAGGCGGAAGTGAACAAGAAGGGCTGGACGCCGCTGCATTACGCGGCGACCAACGGCCATGACGACATCGTCAAGATTCTGCTCGACCATTCGGCGTATATCGACGCCGGATCGCCGAACGGCACGACGCCGCTGATGATGGCGGCGCGCGGCGGGCATCTGTCGACCTGCAAGCTGCTGCTCGACGAAGGCGCGGACCTGCGCGTGAAGAATCAGCTCGGCATGACGGCGGTGGATTTCGCGCGCAAGTACAACGAGCGCGACGTCGCGGAAGGGCTTCAGGCGCGCCTCGACGCGATGCAAGGCGGCGCTCCGCAAAGCGGCGCAAATGGGTCAAAATAACGCGGATCGACGCACCGCAACGTCACGCCGACATTAAATCGGGCGAAGAGGGTCAGGCCTGACCGTCTTCGTCCATCAAGCCGCCGCTCAACACAAAAGGAAGATCATGCTGCGGGAATTCGTCATCGCCTGTGTACTTGCAACGCCTGTTTGCGCGTTTGCATTCACCGGCAACGATCTCAACACGCTCTGTACCAAAACCGATCCCAACTCGCGCACGGCCTGCGCCGCTTATATCGAAGGCGCGGCGGACGGCGTCTACAACACGATCGAAGCAATTGGCGGCACCACCGGCCCGCAGGTCGGCCAGTACTTCTGCCTGCCGGCGGACGTGAAGCCGCAGCAATTGACCGATGCAGTGCGCAAGTACATCGCCGATAACCCGGACAAGGCGAGCTTCAACGCAACCACGATGGTCTCGCTCGGGCTCGGCAAGGCTTTTCCGTGCAAGGCGGAGCATTGAGGTTCGAATAGCGGGCGGTTAGCGGCGGTTAAGGATCGCCGCGCCGTTCTTCATCTTTTTCCAGCATGCCCGCTCTTGCGGGCGTCTCCCCGCGATTGCTCGCGATTCCTCGCGCGCGTTGTTCATCGCATTGAAACCCGAGCCGCAATTCCTAGTCGAAAATTGAGAACCGGGACTGCAACGGTATCCGGAATCAGACAATAAAACGCAAGAGGAATGCATATGAGCCGTCTCGTCGTCGTTTCCAACCGGGTCGCCACGCCGACTGAAACCAAAGGCTCCGCTGGCGGGCTTGCCGTCGGCGTGTTCGGCGCGTTGAAGGACAGCGGCGGCGTCTGGTTCGGCTGGAGCGGGGACGTGGTGACCGAGAGCGTCGCGAATCAGGGGCCGTCGCTCGTGCAGGACGGCGCCGTCACGTTCGCCACCGTCGGCCTGCCGAAGAAGGACTACGACCAGTACTACCGCGGCTTTTCCAACGCGATGCTGTGGCCCGTCTTCCACTATCGCAACGATCTCGCCGTCTACGATCGCGATGAGTACGCGGGCTATCGGCGCGTGAATTCGTGGCTCGCGCACAAGCTCATCAAGCTGCTCGAACCCGACGACGTCATCTGGGTCCACGACTATCACCTCATTCCGTTCGCGGAAGCATTGCGCAGCGCGGGCATCACGAACCGCATCGGCTTCTTTCTGCACATTCCGTTTCCGTCGCCGCAGATCCTGTTGAACATTCCGCCGCATGAGGAACTCGTGCGGTCGCTGTGCTGCTACGACGTCGTCGGTTTCCAGACCGAAGGCGATCAGATCGCGTTTCACGACTACATCAAGCGTCACGCACACGGCACCGCGACCGACGACGGCCAGGTCGAAGCGTTCGGGCGCAAGCTGAAGACGGGCGTGTATCGGATCGGCGTGTTTCCGGACGAGATCGCGGAACAGGCCGAGCGCGGCGAGGCGCGTCAGGACGTGATGGACCTGAAGCAAAGCCTCGAAGGCCGCAAGCTCATCATGAGCGTGGACCGGCTCGATTATTCGAAGGGGCTCGTCGAGCGTTTCCGGGCGTTCGAGCACTTTCTCGAGAAGTCGCCGGAATGGCGCGGCAATGTCACGCTCGTGCAGATCGCGCCGCCGACGCGCTCGGACGTCGAGACGTATCAGCAGATTCGGCAGAACCTGGAATACGAAGCAGGGCGCATCAACGGGCGCTTCTCCGGCCTCGATTACACGCCGATCCGCTATCTGAACCAGCGATACGACCGCTGGAAGCTGATGTCGCTGTTCCGCGAATCGCAGATCGGGCTCGTCACGCCGTTGCGCGACGGCATGAATCTCGTCGCGAAGGAATACGTCGCCGCGCAGAATCCAGAGGATCCCGGCGTGCTCGTGCTCTCGCAATTCGCGGGCGCGGCGGGCGAACTGTCGGGCGCGGTGATGGTGAATCCGCACGATGTCGTCGGCATGAGCGACGCCCTGGCGCGCTCGCTCGCGATGCCGGTCGCCGAGCGGCGTCAGCGCCACGAAGCGAACATGGCCGCATTGCGCAAGTACGACCTCGGCGTCTGGCGCGACAACTTCCTGGCCGACCTTCGCAACGTTCGACGGAAGTAACCGCCGCGCGAAACGACTGTTTCCTGCGTGTAACAGAGCCGTGAAAGTGCAAGGAAGCGGCGATTCGCCACGGATCGCCGCCGATAATGGCTCATCGCGCGAAGCGATTTTGCGAGCGATGCAGCGAACGACGCACTAGGGCAAAACCTCGTTAGCCCGCTTACAGCGTGCTGTCATACTCGACGCGCGCACAAGGTCGCCACGCCGCACACGTCGCGCACGTTGAAAACGCATGGAGACGAACGATGAGAATTGCCCAGATTGCCCCGCTCACGGAATCCGTGCCGCCGAAACTGTACGGCGGCACCGAGCGCGTCGTGTCGTATCTGACCGAGGCGCTCGTCGAGCTCGGACACGAAGTCACGCTCTTCGCAACCGGCGATTCGCAAACCACGGCCCGGCTCGAAGCGGTCTGGCCGCGCGCGCTGCGGCTCGATCCCGCGATCCGCGACCGCATCGCGCCGCACATGCTGCTGATGGAACTCGTGCGACGCCGCGCCGAAGAGTTCGACGTCCTGCATTTCCACATGGACTATTACTCGTTCTCGCTGTTCAACCGGCAGGACACGCCGTTCGTCACGACGCTGCACGGCCGGCTCGACTTGCCCGAGCAGCAGCCCGTGTTCGATACGTTCAACACGGCGCCCGTCGTATCCATTTCGGATTCGCAGCGGCATCCGTTGCCGCAGGCGAAGTGGGTATCGACGGTCTATCACGGCTTGCCGGAAAAGCTGTATATGCCGCAGCCCGTCGAGCATGAATATCTCGCGTTTCTGGGGCGCATTTCGCCGGAAAAGCGCGTGGATACCGCCATTCGCATTGCCGGACGATGCGGCCTGCCGATCAAGATCGCCGCCAAGGTCGATGCCGCCGATCATGAATATTTCGAGCGCGAGATCGCGCCGCTGCTCGAACTGCCGTATGTCGAATTCATCGGCGAAATCAACGACAGCCAGAAGGCCGATTTCCTGTCCGGCGCGAGGGCCTTGCTGTTTCCGATCGACTGGCCCGAACCCTTCGGCCTCGCGATGATCGAGGCGATGGCCTGCGGCACGCCCATCATCGCGTTCAATCGCGGCGCGGTGCCGGAAGTGGTGGACGAAGGCGTGTCGGGCTTCATCGTCGAGGACGAGATCGGCGCGGTCGCGGCCGTGAATCGCCTGCACACGCTGTCGCGCGAAGGCGTGCGGCGGCGCTTCGAAGAACGCTTCACGTCGCATCGCATGGCGCGCCAATATCTCGATGCTTACCGCGCCGTCGTGCGCGCGCAAAAGCGCTCGCGCTTCAAGCTGATCGACAGCGCCGCGACGTAAGCCCTCGCGCGGTCGCCTGAGAAACAAAAAACCGCCGTGTGGCGCGATCCTCGAGTCGCGTCACACGGCGGCCTGTTTCCCGCTCAAAACAGATCGAACGCGCGTTACATCTTGAGGCGCGACACCTTGGTGCCCTGAAGCGACACGTCGGCCATCAGACCTGCGTTGGTCAGCACGAACGCTTCGACCGGCGCGGTGGCGGTGGTCGTATCGACCGCGCCGTTCGCGCCCATCTTCACGAGTGCGACGGACGCATCCGCGCCTGCCGACCAGCCGTCCGAATTGCGGAATTTGTCGAGCGCGTCCTGCGTCATGAACAGGAAGATGATCGCCTTGGATTGCGCGCCGGCCTGCAGGCCGAACGAGCCGGACGTCGTGCTGTAGTAGCCGACCGTGCTGCCGCCCACGCGCAGCGAACCCTTGCCGTATTGGGCGCCGACGATGAAGCCTGCCTGAATCACAGACGGGAAGACGAGAATGCCGCGCGACTTCGCGACCAGTTCGCGCGAACCGGGAACGGTGGCGTAAAGCCGCTGGATGGTGCCGTCGACGTCGGCGTCGATGGACCGGCGGTCGTCGGCGGTGCCGGCGGCTTTTTCAGCGCCCGTGTTCGAGTTGGTCGTGCAACCGGCAAGCGCGAGGCCTCCCAGCGCCAACACGGCCGTCGACTTGAGCATGAAGTTTCGTCTTTGCATCATTGTTCTCCATCGTGGAATTGGGAAACCCCATAGAGCGGGAGGGTGAGGCACGCCAAGTTATAGCACAGCGACAACGAAACGCGAGACTCGGCCATTCGGCAAAACAACACGCAAGCCAGGACATCGAAGCATCCATTCATTGCATGCCGACAGCGCTGAAACGTCAAGTTTTCCGAACGCTGTTTGAAAGCTCGAGAACCGCCTGGCCATTTCAACCCGCGTGTCGCGTGACGCCGTGCACTAATTGCGCCGCACCCGTGGCGCATGTTGCGGTACTGCCGCGAAACGCAGTAGCAACGACCGTACCCGGGGTTCGCTCAGAGGTGGCTCGTCGTTTTTACTTCCGTCGGATGAGTGCGTTCGCTCTTGTGCGCGGCCGGCTGCGGCCGTCTTAGCGCACGCCTGATGCCGCCAATCGTCATGCCGACGACGAGCAGAAAAGCCGCCGGCGCGATCCAGTAGCCGACGAACGCATGCCAGAGATAATCTGCGAGCGTCGCCTTGCGATGCGCGTATTCGTCGAGCGCTTCCTGATGTTTCGCCGCGTTGGCGAGAAGGATTTCCGTGGGACACCCGGCTGCGCGCGCCTCGTCGGGGACGCCGCGACAGCGCTCCGCCGCGCCGCTCGCGCGCTCTGCGTCGGTCAGTTCCCAGGTGGAGAGCGACTTCTGGAGATCGACCGTGTTGTAGGCCATTTCCTCGCGCGCCTCGTTGACGGCGACGATCATCACGGGCACGGCCCAGAACGTGATCGTGACGAGCCACCGGCGGAACCAGCGGTTCTTGTGTCTCCATGCCATCCGATGCCTCCTTGCGAAGCATGACGCCCCGCTCGATGAGCGGCGGCCGATGGCGTGTTTCTTGTATTGTCGGAAGGCCGCCTTCGCGCCATCTTAGGAGAAAAAGGCAGCGGCGCGAATCAATTGCTTGGGTGCAGTGCAATATCGGCGGGAAAGGGGCGATGCAGAACGCGCCGCGCGGGCACGCGGCGCGCTTTTACAACGATGCGACGTCAGCCCTTGTTGCTCAAGCAGCTCTTCATGAACGCCTTGCGGTCGTCGCCGGTCTTGCCGGTCGCCTGCGTGTTGCACGCCGTCATGCGCTCCTGCTGCGTCATCGGTGCGGAAGCCGCAGCGGCCGGAGCGGCCGACGTCGAGAGGCAGCTCTTCATGAACGCCTTGCGGTCGTCGCCTTTCTTGCCGGATGCCTGCGCGTTGCACGCGGTCATGCGCTGCTGCTGGGTCATCGGCGTGGATGCGGCAGCGGGCGCCGACGCAGCCGACGATGCCGACAAGCAACTCTTCATGAAGGCCTTGCGGTCGTCGCCTTTCTTATCGGCTGCCTGCTTGTTGCAGTCGGTCATCTTCGACTGCTGGGTGTTGGCCGCGAAAGCCGCATTCGCGCCGAAGGTGAGACTCAGCACCGCGACGAGGACAGTAGCTCGCATGTTCATGGGACGCTCCCTGAGTAAGTGACGTTTTGTGTGTGGACAGCGAGTATCGATGACTCGCCCGCGCATTATGGCAAACCGGGTCAGCACGAAGTGTGCGATAAGGTCACATTGCTCGCCGACACAACGCCGTGCTTGCATCGTGCTTTCGCGGGGATAATCGAGCATGGCTTTGTAAGCTCGACACATCCGTTTCGGGCGCATCGCGCGCCATCTTTTCAACGACAGGAGGAGCCGCCACATGTCCACACCGCTTGCCGATCACTACAAGGGCTTCGAAATCCGCGTGCAGGCCATGCGCCGCGCGAAAGAGCGCGACGAGCCCGACGACGGCCCGCGCCACTTCGATATCTTCGTCACCATCACGCGCAGCGCGGCGGGCGAGAGCGGCCGCGAGGCGATGTTCGGCGTGCCCGATCAGGAACCGTTCGAAAGCCCGATCGATGCGACGCGCGCGGGCATCGAATATGGAAGGAAGATCATCGACAACGAGATAGAAGGCGAATCGGTCGAGAATCTTTGAGCGCGTTCTGCAGCATTTAATACACGTTAGTCCCATTTGACCGCGCGCGTGGCAGCTACGAGAATCGACGGCGGGCAAACGTTGCACCCCGCAGCCACGAGGACGACGACGCCGCGGCACGACCGCGCCCGCCCGCGCCCTCCGCCCGTTTTACAACACAAACGAAAGCACTGGAGGAGATCTCATGGAATCAACCGTTCGCCGCCGCGTCCTCTCCGCTGGCGTCGCGCTGGCGGTGTGCGCCGCGTTTCCGTTCGCCTCGTCGTCCGCGTTCGCGCAGGCGAGCGGCAAGCCGAAGGTCGCGCTCGTCATGAAGTCGCTCGCCAACGAGTTCTTCCTGACCATGGAAACCGGCGCGAAGGACTACCAGCAGAAAAATTCCTCGAAATTCGACCTCATCACCAACGGCATCAAGGACGAAACCGATACCGCCGCGCAAATCCGCATCGTCGAGCAGATGATCGTCTCGAAGGTCGATGCGCTCGTCATCGCGCCGGCGGATTCGAAGGCGCTCGTGCCGGTCATCAAGAAGGCGGCGGATGCGGGCATCATCGTCGTCAATATCGACAACCGGCTCGACCAGGACGTGCTCAAGTCGAAGGACCTGAACGTGCCGTTCGTCGGCCCGGACAACCGCAAGGGCGCGCGCCAGGTCGGCGACTATCTCGCCAAGCGGCTCAAGAAGGGCGATGAAGTCGGCATCATCGAAGGCGTCTCGACCACGACGAACGCGCAGCAGCGCACCGCCGGCTTCAAGGACGCGATGGACGCGGCCGGCATGAAGGTCGTCGCGCTGCAATCCGGCGACTGGGAAATCGACAAGGGCAACGCGGTGGCGTCGCAGATTCTGAACGCGAATCCGAACGTGAAGGCGCTCCTGTGCGGCAACGACAACATGGCGATCGGCGCGGTGTCGGCGGTGCGCGCGGCGGGCAAGACGGGCAAGGTGCAGGTGGTCGGCTACGACAACATCAACGCGATCAAGCCGATGCTGAAGGACGGCCGCGTGCTCGCCACCGCCGACCAGTACGCGGCGAAGCAGGCGGTGTTCGGCATCGACGTGGCGCTGAAGGCGATCGCCGGGCATCAGAAGCAGTCGCAGTTGTCGACGGTGGTGGAAACGCCGGTCGATCTCGTCACGAAGTAACGCAGGAGCGGCCACGACCGCGAGCGTGGGGCGGCGAACCGTCCGTCCTCAAGTTCGCGGTCATCGTGCCGTTAAGACACGAACGAGCGCGGACGACAGCCGCCGCCCGGAACGTATTCAACGCGAGGAGGCTCACCCAGCCTTGACCGACCGAACGCCAACATGAACGATGCGGACCACGCCAGCGTGCTGACAGTCGCGGGCATCGGCAAGACCTATGTCGAGCCGGTGCTGGCCGACGTTTCGCTCGGGCTCACGCCCGGCGAGGTCCTCGCGTTGACGGGCGAAAACGGCGCGGGCAAGAGCACGCTCTCGAAGATCGTCGGCGGACTCACGGACCCGAGCACGGGCTCGATGACGCTCGCCGGCCGCCCGTACGCGCCCACGAGCCGCACGGACGCGGAAGCGCTCGGCGTGCGGATGGTCATGCAGGAGCTGAATCTGCTGCCGACGCTCTCCGTCGCGGAAAACCTGTTTCTGAACCGGCTGCCGCAGAAAGGCCGCCTGAAATTCGGCTGGATCGACCGCAAGCGCCTTGCCGACGACGCGCGTCACGCGATGGCGCAAGTCGGGCTCGACGCGATCGATCCGGACACGCTCGTCGGCGATCTCGGCATCGGTCATCAGCAGATGGTGGAAATCGCGCGCAATCTGATCGGCGATTGCCGCGTGCTGATTCTCGACGAGCCGACCGCCATGCTCACCGCCCGCGAAGTCGATCTGCTGTTCGAGCAGATCGCGCGGCTGAAAGCACGCGGCGTGGCGCTCGTGTACATCTCGCACCGGCTCGATGAATTGCGGCGCATCGCGGAGCGCGCGGCCGTGCTGCGCGACGGACGCCTCGTGCATATCGGCCCGATGGACGCGCTGTCGAGCGAGCAACTCGTCACGCTGATGGTGGGCCGCGAGCTGGGCGAGCGCATCGATCTGGGAGAAAAGCGGCTGGGCGGCGTCGCGCTGAAAGTGGACGGCCTGACGCGCGGCCAGGCGGTGAGCGACGTCTCGTTCGACGTGCGCGCGGGCGAAATTTTCGGCGTGAGCGGGCTGATCGGCGCGGGCCGCACGGAACTGATGCGCCTGATTTACGGCGCGGATCGCGCGGACGCGGGCACGGTGTCGATTGCGCGCGACGGGCAAACGTTGCAGCCGGTCAGCGTGAGTTCGCCGTCGGATGCGGTGAAGCACGGCATCGCGCTCATCACGGAAGACCGCAAGGGCGAAGGCCTGCTGCTCGGCCTGCCGATCGCGGCGAACGTTTCACTCGGCAACGTCGGCGCGGTGGCGCGGCACGGCGTGATCGACACGCGCCGCGAGGCATCGGTCGCGCAGGGACAAATCGACGCGATGCGCGTGCGCACGTCCGGCCCGGCGCAGGCGGTGTCGGAACTGTCGGGCGGCAATCAGCAGAAAGTGGTGATCGGCCGCTGGCTCGCGCGCGAAGGGCGCCAAGCGTGCCGCGTGCTGCTTTTCGACGAACCGACGCGCGGCATCGATGTCGGCGCGAAGTTCGACATCTACGGGCTCATGGGCGCGCTCGCCCGCGAAGGCCGCGCGCTCGTGGTCGTGTCGAGCGATCTGCGCGAGCTGATGCTGATCTGCGACCGCATCGGCGTGATGTCGGCGGGGCGCATGACCGGCATCTTCGAGCGCGAAAGCTGGACGCAGGACGCGCTGCTCGCCGCCGCGTTCGCGGGCTATGCGAAGCGCGACGAAATCCTGCACGAGCCGCTCGCGCCGGACGCGAAGCCGCCCGAACAAGACGATCTCGTGGAGCATTGAATGACGGGCCAGACCGAAGCGAATCTCCCAGCCGACGCACCCAAGACCGCCAAGGGCGCAGGCACGCGCCTGGGCTTTTCGAATTACCTCGGTCTCGCGGGCGCGCTCGCCGCGATGATCGCGCTGTTTTCGGTGCTCAGTTCGCATTTTCTGACGTACGACACGTTCAGCACGATCGCGAACCAGATTCCGGATCTCGTCGTGATGTCGGTGGGCATGACGTTCGTGCTGATCATCGCGGGCATCGACCTGTCGGTGGGATCGGTGCTGGCGCTGGGCGCGTCCGTGGTGAGCGTCGCGGCGCTCAAGTGGCACTGGCCCGCGCTGCCGGCCGCGCTGATCGGCCTCGCCGCCGCCGCGCTGACGGGCACCGTGACGGGACTCGTGACGGTCGCGTGGCGCATTCCGTCGTTCATCGTGTCGCTCGGCGTGCTGGAAGCGGCGCGCGGACTCGCGTACCAGATGACGAACTCGCGCACCGCCTATATCGGCGATGCCTTCGATTTCCTCTCGAATCCGATCGCGTTCGGCATTTCGCCGGCGTTCCTGATCGCGGTCGCGGTGATGATCGTTGCACATTGGGTCTTGACCCGGACGATTTTCGGCCGATATCTCGTAGGCATCGGCACGAACGAGGAAGCGGTGCGGCTCGCGGGCGTCGATCCGCGTCCGTACAAGGTGATCGTGTTCGCGCTGATGGGCGCGCTGTCGGGGCTTGCCGCGCTGTTTCAGATTTCACGCCTCGAAGCCGCCGATCCGAACGCGGGCGCGGGGCTGGAGCTGCAGGTGATCGCGGCGGTGGTGATCGGCGGGACGAGCCTGATGGGCGGGCGCGGCTCGGTCATCAGCACCTTTTTCGGCGTTCTCATCATCTCCGTGCTGGCGGCGGGACTCGCGCAGATCGGCGCGAACGAGCCGACCAAGCGCATCATCACGGGCGCGGTTATCGTGGTCGCGGTGGTGCTGGACACGTATCGCAGCAGGCGCAAGCGCGCATGAAGGCAGGGCCGGCAGCATCGGCATGAAAGGCAGGGCGTCGCTTCGCTCGGGAAAGCGGGCGGCGAAGCAGGCAAAAAGAGAGATCGGGCGATCCGTTTTGCGGCAAGGAAGCAACGGGGAGCGGCAAGGCGCGCGGGAGGGCCGTGCGCGCGGAACGCATCCGATCGACAAGAGCAGTTGGACCAGAAAAGCGAAGGACGATGTATGGCGACGATCAAAGACGTGGCGGCGATTGCCGGGGTGTCTTTTACGACGGTGTCTCACGTAGTGAACAATTCGAGGCCGGTGTCCGCGGACGTGCGGGCGAAGGTCGAGCGGGCGATCCGCGAGCTGGACTACGTGCCGTCCGCGGTGGCGCGCTCGCTGAAGGCGCGCTCGACGGCGACCATCGGCCTGCTCGTGCCGAACGCGACGAATCCGTACTTCGCGGAACTGGCGCGCGGCGTCGAGGATGGCTGCGCGAAGAACGGCTACTGCGTGTTCTTCTGCAACTCCGACGACGATCCCGCCAAGCAGCGCAATTATCTGCGCGTGCTTCAGGAAAAGCGCATCGACGGGCTGGTGATCGCATCGGCGGGCGAAGATGCCGTGCTCGCGCAGTGTCTCGCGAACGCGCGCGAGCCGCTCGTGATCGTCGACCGCAATATCGAGGGCATTTCGGCGGATCTCGTGCAGATCGACCATGAAAAGGGCGCGTACCTCGCCACGCGCCATCTGCTGCAACTCGGGCATTCGGACATCGGCTGCATCACGGGGCCGGCCGGCACGGCGGTGAGCGCCATGCGCCTGCACGGCTTCATCCGCGCGATGGCCGAGCGCGGCGTCGAGATCGGCCGCGACGCGATCGTCCAGAGCGATTTCTCGGCGACGGGCGGCTACGCGGCGGCCTCGCAACTGTTCGATTCGATGAAGCCGACCGCGATCTTCGCGTGCAATGACATGATGGGCATCGGCGCGCTGCGGGCGGCGGCGGAACGCAAGATCCGCGTGCCGGACGATTGCTCGATCATCGGTTTCGACGATGTCGAACTTTCGCGCTATACGTATCCCGCGCTGTCGACGGTCGGCCATTCGGTGCGCTCGCTCGGCGAGATGGCGGCGCAGACGCTGATCGAGCGCATCACCGGCAAGCTCGCCGGCACGACGCGCCGCCGCGTGGTGCCGCCGCGCCTCGTGCGCCGCGAATCGACGGCGGTGGTGCCGGAAGCGCACGCCGCGTGCTGCGGAGCTGTCGCGGCCAACGCAGAATAAATTTCACTCGACGGAAACCAGCGCGATGAGCGACAACGCCAAGTCCACCGGCGCCAGCCACGCCACCCATGCCACCGGCGCCGCCCCGCGCGGCCGCGTGACCGTGGTCGGCAGTCTCAACATGGATCTCGTCGCGCGCGCGCCGCGCCTGCCGTTGCCTGGCGAAACACTCGCGGGCCGCACGTTCGCGCAGGTGCCGGGCGGAAAGGGCGGCAATCAGGCGGTCGCGGCGGCGCGCCTCGGCGCACAGGTCGCGATGATCGGCTGCGTCGGTCACGATGCGAACGGCGCGAGGCTGCGCGCGAGCCTCGAAGCGGAGGGCATCGACTGCGCGGCGCTCGCCACGAGCGAACACGCGCCGACGGGCGTGGCGCTCATCATCGTCGACGATGCGAGCCAGAACGCGATCGTCATCGTCGCGGGCAGCAACGCCGAAGTCACGCCCGCGAGCATCGACGCACAGGAAGCGATGTTCGCGCGCGCGGATGTCATCGTGTGCCAGCTCGAAACGCCGCCCGAAACGGTGCGCGCCGCGCTCGCCGCCGGACGCAGGCTCGGCCGCACGACGATCCTCAATCCCGCGCCGGCAGCGAACGCGTTGCCCGACGACTGGTTCGCGCTCGTCGACTATCTGATCCCGAACGAACTCGAAGCGGCCACGCTCACGGGCATCGCGATCGCGACACCCGACGATGCCCGCCGCGCCGCGCATGCGCTGAAGGCGAAGGGCGCGCGCAACGTCGTCGTCACGCTCGGCGGACAGGGCGTGTTCGCGCTGCTCGACGGCGACGCTGACGTTGAAGTTGACGGCAAGCATCTTCCGTCGCCGAAAGTCGATGCCGTCGATACCACCGCCGCCGGCGACACCTTCATCGGCGGATTCGCGGCGGAGCTTGCGCGCGGCAGCGCCGTCGCCGATGCGATCGCGTTCGGCCAGCGCGCCGCCGCCATCGCGGTGACGCGCGAGGGCGCGCAGCCGTCGATTCCGCATCGCGCCGAAGTGACCGCGTAAGCGCGCACACCCCAGCAAGGCGCAACGCTTGCTGATGCCGTTCGTTGCACATCATGCAACCGTTCGCATCGAAGGCGACGTTCCGGCGATGTCATCGTTCGTTCACACGCCGCGCGGCGTGTGGCTACATGACGCTCGCAAGGGCAAACGCAACTTTGATCCGCTAGCCCGTACACTGATGCACTGTGCGTCATCGTTCACACGAGGATAGCGACATGACCGGATCGACACTCGCCGCGAAGCTCGCCGCAGCCCGGCGTCAGCATCAACTGATCGACGCCCTCGAAGAGCGCGATCTTCCTCCCGACGCGCACACCGCCTACGCCATCCAGCACGAAGTCTTGCGCGACATGAAAGCGCGCATCGGCGCATGGAAGATCGGCGCGCGCGCACCGGATGCGCTCGCCACGGGCGCGCCCATCGATGCCGAAAGCGTGTATGTGTCGCCCGCGCGCCTGCCTTGCAGCGGCTTTTTTCGCGTGCTGGTGGAACTGGAGATCGCGTTTCGCTTCGCGTACGCGCTGCCCCCGAAATCCGATGCTTACACGCGAGCCGAAGTGCTCGACGCAATCGGCGGCATTGCAGTGGCGCTCGAAGTAGTCGATAGCCGTTTCGCGCAATGGCCCAATCTCGATCCGCTCGCGCAGCTTGCGGATTCACAGAACAACGGCGCGCTCATCACGAGCGGGATGGAGCCCTATGACGTGATCGCGCCGGGTTTCGATTTTCTTGCGCCGCGACTGGAACTCACGCTCGATGGCGTGGGGATTGCTCCGGCTACCTTGGGCAATCCCGCGGGCGATCCTCGCGAATTGCTGCCCTGGCTCGTCAACCATTGTTCCCGCATGGGATTGACTGTCGAACCTTTCTGGACCATCACCACCGGTTCCTATACGGGCGCGTATCGCGTGGAAGGACCGTCGATGGTGCATGGCGCGATCGATCGCATCGGCGAACTCGAACTCGTGCTGACATGAGCGATGTCATTCGCGCGCATCGGGAACGCTTATTGAGCGCTGCTCGAATAGCTTATTGAAGCGATTGCGAGCGATGCATGCGCGCAACGTCGCGGCTTTGGCGGAACGACGCTGCAAAGACGCATGGAAAGCGCGATGCAACGAACACGACGTTACCGACATTGGGACTGAGGATTGTAGGTGAACGAAAATAACTCACCAAGCTAGTGATTGTTCCAAGCGGCTTCCTGGCAAATCACCTTAGCTAGTGCGTGAAAAAAAATTCGAAAGGGTTTAGGATGAATTCAAGCGATGTCGTTTCGATAACGCGCGTTGAGACGACCAAGGCTTTCTGACTTCGGCGAGGAGGTAGCATGGATATCTACAGCAGTTTCGCGACCCGCTTCGAAAAAACGCGCGAGGAAGAGTTCTCGCTGGAAGAGTATCTCGCGCTCTGCAAGGAAGATCCTGCCACATACGCAACTGCGGGCGAACGCATGCTGACGGCCATCGGTGAACCCGAAATGGTCGATACGCGTCTCGATCCGCGCCTGTCGCGTGTGTTTGCAAACAAGGTCATCAAGGTGTATCCCGCGTTCCGTGAGTTTTACGGAATGGAAGAGGTGATCGAGAACGTGGTGTCGTACTTCAGGCACGCGGCGCAGGGTCTCGAAGAGAAGAAGCAGATCCTGTATCTGCTGGGCCCGGTGGGCGGCGGCAAGTCGTCGATCGCCGAACGTCTCAAGCAACTCATGGAACGCGTGCCGTTCTACTCGCTGAAGGGATCGCCCGTCAACGAATCGCCGCTCGGCCTTTTCGATTACGACGAAGACGGTCCCGTGCTCGAAGAGCAATACGGCATTCCGCGACGCTACCTCAAGAGCATTCTTTCGCCGTGGGCCGTCAAGCGCCTGCATGAATACAACGGCGACATCCGCAAGTTCCGCGTCGTGCGCCGCTATCCGTCGATACTGCGCCAGATCGGCATCGCGAAGACGGAGCCGGGCGACGAGAACAATCAGGACATCTCCTCGCTCGTCGGCAAGGTGGATATCCGCAAGCTCGAAACTTACTCGCAGGACGACGCCGACGCCTACAGCTATTCCGGCGGTCTGTGCCTCGCGAATCAGGGCCTGCTCGAATTCGTCGAAATGTTCAAGGCGCCGATCAAGGTGCTGCATCCGCTTTTGACCGCCACGCAGGAAGGCAACTTCAAAGGCACGGAAGGTTTCGGCGCGATTCCGTTCGACGGCGTCATCCTCGCGCACTCGAACGAGTCGGAATGGAAGGCCTTCCGCAACAACAAGAACAACGAGGCGCTGCTCGATCGTATCTTCGTCGTGAAGGTGCCGTACTGCCTGCGCTATGGCGAAGAGGTGAAGATCTACGAAAAGCTCCTGCGCAATTCGTCGCTGGCGGACGCGGTCTGCGCGCCCGGCACGCTCAAGATGATGGCGCAGATGGCCGTCCTCACGCGCCTGCACGAACCGGAGAATTCGAGTCTCTTCTCGAAGATGCAGGTCTATGACGGCGAGAATCTGAAGGACACGGATCCGAAGGCGAAGTCGTATCAGGAGTATCGCGATTTCGCGGGTGTCGATGAAGGCATGACGGGCGTCTCCACGCGCTTCGCGTTCAAGATCCTGTCGCGCGTCTTCAACTTCGATTCGACCGAAGTCGCGGCCAATCCCGTGCATCTCATGTACGTGCTCGAACAGCAGATCGAGCGCGAGCAGTTCCCGCCGGAAACGGAGCAGAAGTACCTCTCGTTCATCAAGGACGTGCTGGCTTCGCGCTATGCCGAATTCATCGGGAAGGAGATTCAGACCGCATATCTGGAGTCGTACTCCGAATATGGACAAAACATCTTCGATCGCTACGTGACGTACGCGGACTTCTGGATTCAGGACCAGGAATTCCGCGATCACGACACCGGCGAGAGCTTCGACCGCGCCGCGCTCAATGCGGAGCTGGAGAAGATCGAGAAGCCCGCGGGCATCAGCAACCCGAAGGACTTCCGTAACGAGATCGTGAACTTCGTGTTGCGTGCGCGCGCTGCGAACGGGGGCAAGAATCCCGCGTGGATCAGCTATGAAAAGCTGCGCGTCGTGATCGAAAAGAAGATGTTCTCCAATACCGAAGAACTGCTGCCGGTCATCTCGTTCAACGCGAAGGGATCGGCGGAAGAGCAAAGGAAGCACGAGGACTTCGTCAATCGCATGGTCGCAAAGGGCTATACGCCGAAGCAGGTGCGTCTGTTGTGCGACTGGTATCTGCGCGTGCGCAAGTCGTCGTAAGTTCGCGAGTGGTAAGTCGTAAGTCGTAGGCAGAAACGTTGTCTCAGGCCCGCGCCGCCCGGTTCATGCACCGGACCGGGCGACAAGGCGGGCATGTTGCGAGTGAGAGACGCTGGCGAAGCCGCGCGCGGTGCGCCAAGGACTCATGCAGCGCCTCGCACCTCGCCAATTACGCGGGAGACTGGATGTGCTGCACCAAATCATCGACCGCAGGCTAGCCGGCAAGAACAAGAGCATCGCGAACCGCGAGCGCTTCCTGCGACGCGTCAAGAACTATATTCGCCGCGCCGTTTCCGACGCGGTGCGCGATCGCAGCATCAAAGACATTCAAAGCACGCAGAGCATCACGATTCCGAAGAAGGACATCGCGGAGCCGTCGTTCAGGCACGGGCCGGGCGGCAAGCGCGAGTACGTCCATCCGGGCAATGCGGACTACATTCGCGGCGACAAGATTCCGCGTCCGCCGGGCGGTTCGGGCGGCGGCGGAAAGAGTGCGAGCAATGAAGGCGAAGGCCAGGACGATTTCGTCTTCGAACTCTCGCGCGAAGAATTCATGCAGTACTTCTTCGACGACCTCGAACTGCCGCGCCTCGTGAAGACGCAACTGCTCGCCGTGCCGACATGGAAGAACGTGCGCGCCGGCTGGGCGGCGGAAGGCACGCCGAACAACATCGACGTGGTGAGATCGCTTCGAAGCGCGCTCGGGCGCCGTATCGCGCTGGGCTGGCCGCTTGCCTCGCAATTGCGCGAGATGGAACGCCAGCTCGAACAACTGAAGGAAGAAGACGGCGACGCCGAAGAGATCGCGCGGCTCGAAGCGGAAATCGTCGTCATGCAGGGACGGATCACGCGCATTCCGTTCATCGATCCTTTCGATCTGCGCTATATCAACCGCGTGAAGCAGCCGACGCCATCGAGCAAGGCGGTCATGTTCTGCCTGATGGACGTCTCCGGTTCCATGGACGAGCAGCGCAAGGATCTCTCGAAGCGCTTCTTCATCCTGCTGTATCTCTTCCTGCAGCGGAACTACGAGAAGATCGAAGTGGTGTTCATTCGCCACCATACGCGCGCCGAGGAAGTGGACGAAGACACGTTCTTCCATTCGACGGAAAGCGGCGGCACGGTGGTGTCGAGCGCGCTCGAACTGATGAAGAAGATCATGGACGAGCGTTACTCGCCGACTGAATGGAACATTTACGGCGCACAGGCTTCGGACGGCGACAACTGGACCGATGATTCCCCGAAATGCCGCAAGCTGCTGGCGGAAGACATTCTCCCTAAGGTACGGTATTTTGCCTATATCCAAGTCGCGCCAGAGGAGCAGAATCTCTGGTTGGAGTATGCTCAACTGGCGGCCGGCGCACCTGAACTGGCAATGAAGAAAGTCGACTCGGCATCGGACATTTATCCGGTGTTCCGCGAACTCTTCGAAAAACAACAGGCGGCCGCATGACGAGCAGGGATTCGAATAACGAAACGCGTGGTTATCACCTGGATGGCACGGACGATCGTGCCCCTTCGAAACTCGGACCGGAAGCGGGGCAACGCAATGCGTCCGAGAAGACGCACAAGGAAGGCAGGATGAACGTTGCAGACAAGCGGCCTCTGCCGTGCCCGTCGGACTGGAGCGTCGAGCTAATCGAAGAGTACGACGCCGAGATCTCGCGCGTCGCGAATCGTTATGGGCTCGATGTCTATCCCATTCAACTCGAGATCATCAGCGCCGAACAGATGATGGACGCGTACGCGTCCGTCGGCATGCCGGTGAATTATCGGCACTGGTCGTTCGGCAAGCACTTTCTCTCGACCGAGAAGAGTTATCGGCGCGGGCAGATGGGGCTCGCGTACGAGATCGTCATCAATTCGAATCCGTGCATTGCGTATCTGATGGAAGAGAACACGATGACGATGCAGGCGCTCGTCATCGCGCATGCCGCGTACGGGCATAACTCGTTCTTCAAGGGCAACTATCTCTTCCGGCTGTGGACGGACGCGCACGCGATCATCGATTACCTCGTCTATGCGAAGAATTACATCGCGGAGTGCGAGGAGCGCTATGGGCTGGATCGCGTCGAGGAATTGCTCGATTCGTGCCACGCGCTGATGAACTACGGCGTGGATCGCTACAAGCGTCCGCAGAAGCTGTCCCTCGCGAAGGAAGCGGCAATGCGCCGCGAGCGCGAGGCGTATTTGCAATCGCAGGTCAATGAGTTGTGGCGCACGCTGCCGAACAAGAAAGCGCCGTCCGCCGAGGAAGCCGAAAGCCGTTATCCGCCGGAGCCGCAGGAAAACCTGCTGTATTTCGCGGAAAAGAACGCGCCGTTGCTGGAGCCGTGGGAGCGCGAAGTCATTCGCATCGTGCGCAAGGTCGGGCAGTATTTTTATCCGCAGCGTCAGACGCAAGTCATGAACGAAGGCTGGGCCACGTTCTGGCACTACACGCTATTGAACACGCTCTACAACGAAGGCCGGCTCGAAGACGGCTTCATGATGGAGTTCCTGCATTCGCATAGCAACGTGGTGTATCAGCCGCCGGTGACGAAGCCGTATTACAGCGGCATCAATCCGTATGCGCTCGGCTTTTCGATGATGAGCGACATTCGCCGCATCTGCGAGAACCCGACGGACGAAGATCGCGAGTGGTTCCCCGAACTCGCGGGCAGCGACTGGCTCGAATCGCTGCACTACGCGATGCGCAACTTCAAGGACGAGAGCTTCATCGCGCAATATCTGTCGCCGCATCTGATTCGCGAGATGCGCCTCTTCTCGATCCTCGACGACGACATGCGCGATGCGCTGGAAGTCTCGGCCATTCACGATGGAAGCGGTTATCGCTATGTGCGGCAGGCGTTGTCTCGACAATACGATATTCATCATCGCGAGCCGAACATCCAGGTGTATTCGGTGAATACGCGCGGCGATCGCAGTCTCACGCTGCGTCACTTCATGACCGATAACCGCCATCTGTCGAACGACAGCGACGAAGTGCTCAAGCACATGGCGCGCTTGTGGCAATTCGATGTGTATCTGGAAAGCGTCGATGAGAACGGCACGGTGAGGAAGCGCTTCGAATGCCGGTACAACGCGCCGAATCCACGCTGAATTGCGCTTGCTTGCAATGAAAAACGGCTCCGCGATGAACTGACCCCGCAAAGTTAGACAGTTTGTTCGGCTAGGCCGTTGAGGGCTGAGTCCTGTACATCACGGGACTCAGCCCTTTCAATTTCAGCTTGATGCGTTCGTGGTTGTAGTAGTGGATGTACTGTTTGATGCCGGCCTTCAGTGCATCGATGCTCTCGAACCGGTTCAGGCGGAAGAACTCCGACTTGAGTATGCCGAAGAAGCCCTCCATCGCGGCGTTGTCGTGGCAGTTTGCCCTTCGTGACATGCTCTGGGTGAGTCCGCGCTGTGCCAGCAGCCGTCGCCAGGCCGCCATCTGATACTGCCAGCCCTGGTCGGAATGCAGCAGCGGCCGTTCATCGCGTCCGAGCCTTGCCAGCGCTTTTTTCAGCATGGTATGCACCAGTTCAAATATCGGCCGCTCGCTCATCTGATAGGCCACGATCTCGCCGTTATACAGGTCCATGACCGGCGACAGATACAGCTTCCGCCCGAGCACATTGAACTCCGTCACGTCCGTGACCCACTTCTGGTTCGGCTGCTGCGCGCTGAACTCCCGGTTCAGCAGGTTCGGCGCGATGCGGCCGACCTCGCCGCGCCAGGAACGGTATTTCTTCGCACGTATCAGCGATTTCAGCTTCAGTTGCCCCATCAGGCGCTGCACCGTCTTGTGATTCACGATCTGGCCCGACTGCCGGATCGCCGCCGTGATGCGCCGATAACCGTAGCGGCCCTTGTGGTACTCATACACCGTCCTGATCCGGGTCTTGAGTTCCGAATGACGATCGCCACTCGCCAGCACCTTCACCTGGTAGTAGAACGTGCTGCGCGCCAGACCGGCCGCCTTGAGCAGAGCCGCCATCGGATGCTGACTCCTGAGCATCTGCACTATTTGCGTTTTTTCTTTTGCGCGGCCTGCTTCTTCGCCTGAAGCAGGGCATCGAGCTTGTTTAAGTACGCCACCTCCGCGCGCAGGTACTCGTTTTCCTTGAGCAACTGCTCGCGGGTGCGTTCATCGGGCACATTTTCTTCGACGGGCTTTTCGTGATCGGGGCAGGTCATTGTTTTGCGGCGCCCTCTTGGGCGAGGCGCCAGAGCGTCAATACCACCCGCATGATACTGGCGTTCCCACTTCGCGATGTGGCCCGGCGAGCGAATGTCGAACATAGCGGCCACCTGCTGCTGCGACAGGTTTTGCTGCCACATGTGGCTCAGCACAGACATCTTGAACTGCGCGTCATAGCCGCTGTGTTTCTTGCGCAATCCCTGAACGCCATGCCGTTCATACGCCGCTATCCATCGACACAACGAGGTGCGTGCTACTCCATGCTGCTGGGCAAGCATGCCCGTGCCCGCAACCCCGGCAAGATACTGCCTCACCAATTTCAGTTTCAACTGCCTGCTGTACTTCGCCATGAAAAACACCCCAAAGGTTGGATCGCTGTCCAACTTTTGGGGTGCAGTTCACGAAGGAGCCGTTTTTTTATAAGCTCTTGCCTTCCTCGTCCTGCGTGAAGATATCCCAGCTCGCCATGAAGAGCGCCGCGACCAGCGGGCCGATCACGAAGCCGTTGATGCCGAAGAGCGCCATGCCGCCGAGCGTGGAAATAAGCACGACCCAGTCGGGCATCCTCGTGTCCTTGCCGACGAGAACCGGCCGCAGCACGTTGTCCACGAGTCCGATCACGACGACGCAGAACAGCACCAGCACGACGCCGCGCCATATCTCGCCCGTCATGAAGAAGTAGACGGCGGCGGGCACCCACACGATCGCCGCGCCCACGGCGGGCAACAGCGAGAGAAACGCCATCAGCACGCCCCACAGCAGCGATCCGTTGATGCCGAGTATCCAGAAGATCAGCCCGCCGAGAAAACCCTGCACGGCCGCGACCGCGATGTTGCCCTTGACCGTGGCGCGCACGACCGTCGTGAACTTCGCGATCAGATGCTGCTTCGGCGCGGGATCGAGCGGAATCGCGCGCCGGATGCGCCGGCCGATCTCGCCGCCGTCGCGCAACAGGAAAAACACGAGGTAAAGCATCACGCCGAAGCTGACAACGAACTGGAACGTGTTCTGGCCGATCAACAGCGCCTGCGCCGCCGCGAACTGGCTGATCTGCGACGCGCCTTCCATCAGCTTGCGCTGGATGCCGGGAATGTCGTCGAGGCCGTATCGCCCGAGCATCTGCTGCGCGGACACGGGCAACGCATGCAGCATGTGCTGGAAATACAGCCCGAAGTTCAGATCGCCGCTCTTGATGCGCGTATAGACGAGCGCGACTTCCTGCACGAGCGTGACCGCGACGACCGACACCGGAATGATCACGATGAGAATCGCGGCGGCGAGCGTCGTCAGCGCGGCGAGGTTGCGTCGCTTGCCGAAGCGGACGCTGAGCCAGCGCTGCATCGGCTGAAAGAGCAGGGCGAGAATCGCGCCCCAGAAGATCGCGCCGAAAAACGGCAGCAACACCCATCCGAGCGCGACGGTCACGACGAACAGCAGGATGTGGAAGAACTGTGTGTGTACGGACGGCTGATTTTGGTTCATTAGCGAATGCGGGTTGAGCTATCGAAGCGCTTTCATGCTGTGCCTTGGAGCACGAATCTCGCCTGACGTTCGCGCGAACGGCGGAAAACGCGGCGGCGTCGACTAAAATTCTGCTTCCATTTCTTGCAAACGGCTTCCGGATTCCTTCGAAGCCTTACTGCGCAAAAGTATCGAACATGAATCCAGGCGTCGTCTACGCATTCCTGGCCTTTGCCATCTGGGGCCTTTTTCCGATCTATTTCAAAACGCTCCATTCGATCGGCGCGGTCGAAATGCTGTCGCACCGCATGGCGTGGTCGATGCTCTTTCTGCTCGTCGTGCTGACGGTGCGGCGTCAATGGCAATGGCTCGGGCCGGTGTTGCGCGACAAGCGCCTGCTCGCGCGCTTCGCGGCGAGCGCGGTGCTGCTGTCGGCGAACTGGGGCATCTACATCTGGGCGGTGAACGACGGACGCATCGTCGAGGCGAGTCTCGGCTACTTCATCAATCCGCTCGTCAACGTGCTGTTCGGCATGGCGTTCCTGCACGAGCGCTTGCGGCCGGTGCAGTGGATCGCGGTGATCGTCGCGGCGCTGGGCGTCGTGTGGCTCACGTGGGCCAACGGCGCGCCGCCGTGGATCAGCTTCGCGCTCGCGCTCACGTTCGGCGGCTACGGCCTCTTGCGCAAGACCGCGACGCTCGGCGCGCTCGAAGGCCTCACGCTCGAAACCATGCTGCTGTGCCCGGTCGCGCTGCTCTATCTCTTCTTGCTGAATACGCATGGCGGAAGCGGATTTGCGCATGCGTCGATTGGCGTGAAGCTGCTGCTCGCCGCGGCGGGGCCCGTCACCGCCGTGCCGCTGCTCCTGTTCGCGGCCGGCGCGCGCCGCATTCCGCTTTCGATGCTCGGACTCATCCAGTACATCACGCCGACGCTGCAACTTTTGATCGGCGTGGTGCTGTATCGCGAGGCGTTCGGGCACGACCAGTTGATCGGCTACGGCGCGATCTGGGCCGCGCTCGCGCTGTATTCGCTCGAAGGCATCTACCGGGCGCGCTACGCGCGAGCCTGAACGCAACCCGCGAATTTAGCGCTGGGCGTCGCCCCAGCGATATTCGACCGTCAGATCGTCGAGCTTCGCCTTGATCTCGGGATCGAGCGGCTGATCGACGGCGGCGAGCGTGTCGTCGAGTTGCTCGGGCCGGCTCGCACCGATGATCGCCGACGTCACCGCCGGATTCTCCAGCACCCAAGCGAGCGACGTGCTCGCGAGCGATCGTCCGGTCGGCGCGACGGTTGCCTTCAGCTTTTCGATGGTCTGGAACTCGCGCTCGTGCCAGTAGCGCTCCTGATACATCTCGCCCGCCTTGCCGACCGTCGCGGTGAAGCGGCCATCGGAAGGCGCGGCGTCGTGACGATGCTTGCCCGTCAGCAAGCCGCCCGCGAGCGGGTTGTACGGAATGACGGCGAGTCCTTCCTCGGAGGCGAGCGGCAGCAGCTCGCGCTCGATCTGCCGGAACAGCAGGTTGTAGCGCGGCTGCACGGAAACGAAGCGCGCGGTGCGCAATACGTCCGCGCGGCCGAGCGCACGCGCGAGCCGGTACGCCAGAAAATTCGACACGCCGATATAGCGCGCCTTGCCGTGCCGCACGATGACATCGAGTGCTTCGAGCGTCTCGTCGAGCGGCGTGTCGCGGTCGTCCATGTGAAGCTGATACAGATCGACGTAATCGGTATTCAGCCGCTTGAGCGATGCATCGATCGCGTCGAGCAGATGCTTGCGCGACGCGCCCTTGTTCCACGCGAGCGGCCCCATCACGCCGACGGCCTTCGTCGCGAGAATGAAACGGTCGCGCTTGCCCGCGAGCCAGCGCCCGACGATTTCCTCCGTGCGCCCGACGATGTCGTGCGTGCCGCCGAGCGGATAGACGTCGGCGGTATCGATGAAATTGACGCCCGCATCGCTCGCGCGGTCCATGATGGCGCGCGAGACGTTTTCGTCCGTTTGCAGGCCGAAGGTCATGGTGCCGAGCGTGAGACGCGATACGGTTAAGCCGGTGCTGCCGAATTTGCGGTATTGCACGGTTGCGCTCCAGAGAGGGAAGGGCCGACGATACCCGGCAGAATAGCGCCGATGCCGCGCGCCTGCCGAAGCGGTCTAACGCGGTCGATTAAGGGCTAACGCGCCGCCGATGCCTGCGCGGCCGCGCGCGGCGCGGAATCCAGCCGGCGGAACACGACGCCCGACAGCAGCGTCACCACGCCCATGCACACGAAGCTCAGCCGGAAACCGACGGACGCCGAGCCGAACTGTCCTTCGAACACTTGCACGAGCAATCCGCCGATCGACACGCCAAGGCCGATGGCGAGCATCTGCACCATCGAGAAGAGGCTGTTGCCGCTGCCCGCGTCCTTGCTGGACAAGCCTTTGAGCGTGACGCTGTTCATCGCGGCGAACTGCATCGAATTGCATGCGCCGAACAACACGAGAATCGCGATCTCGACGGCGAGCGGCAACGACGGCGAGAACGCCGCGAACGCGACGATCGCCGCGCCGACGAGCGCCGTGTTCACGAGCAGGAAGTTGTCGTAGCCATAACGGCTGACGAGCCGCGCGATCCAGCGCTTCGAGAGCGTGCCGGCAATCGCGATGGGCAGCATCATCATGCCGGAGTGCAGCGGGCTGTAGCCGAGTTCGAGCTGCATCATGAGCGGCAACAGGAACGGCACGGCGCTCGACCCGATGCGGCACAGCAGATTGCCGACGAGTCCCACGCTGAAATTCGGCTCGCGAAAGAGCGCGAGATGAAAGAGCGGATTGCGCCGATGCCGCGCATACGGCACATAGGCGAACGCGGAAACGGCGGCCACGGCGAAGAGCGCCGCCGACACCGCGCCGCGATGCGTCTCGACGGGAGAATCGAGCGCGAGCGAAAACGACACCATGCACAGCGACAGCAATCCGCAGCCGATGAAGTCGAAGGGCGGCGCATCGTGCGCCGTGTCGTTCGGCAGGAAGCGATGCACCGCATACAGTCCGACCGCGCCGATCGGCACATTGATCAGAAAGATCCAGTGCCATGTGAACGACTGCACGAACCAGCCGCCGAGCGTCGGGCCGAGAATGGGGCCGACCTGTCCGGCGACGGAGATCATCGCGAGCGCGGAGACGTACGCTTCGCCGCTGACGGCGCGCAGAATCGCGAGCCGGCCGATGGGCAGCAGCATCGACCCGCCGACGCCTTGCAGCACGCGCGCCCAGACGAGCTGGTCGAGCGAATGCGCCATCGCGCAGGTCAGCGATCCGATGACGAACAGGCTGATGGACACGAGATACACGAGCCGCGTGCCGAAGCGGTCCGCGAGCCAGCCGGAGGCGGGCGTGAGCAGCGCCATCGTCAGCGTGTAGGCGACGACGATCGCCTGCATCGCGAGCGGCGCGGCGTGCAGGTCGCGCGCGATGGAAGGCAGCGCCGTGTTGACGATCGTCGTATCGAGCGCCTGCATGAAAAAGCCCACGGCGACGATCCACAAAAGCGCCGTGTGCGAAGACTGTCTGGTCATGAAATCCAATGGTGAGAGCGCCGCTGATACCGGTTCCAGCACGCATGATGAAATTCTAATGACGCCACGCGTTATCGGGAAGCCCGCTAACCGCATTGACTGCGATCGGCAACGCCGATCACAATGCCGCATGCTCAATCCGATCTGGCTGAACACCTTCGCGACGGTGGCCGCGTCGCACAGTTTCACGGACGCGGGGCGGCAGCTCGGGCTGCGGCAGTCGAGCGTCTCCGAGCATATTCGACGCCTGGAAGAGAGCGTCGGCCGGCGGCTGCTCGTGCGCGACACGCATTCGCTCGCGCTCACCGCCGACGGCGAAGCCATGCTCGTCCACGCCCGCGTGATTCTCGAAGCGATGTCGCATGCCGAGTCGCAGTTCAGTTCGCGCAAGCTGCGCGGACGCGTGCGCCTCGGCTCGTCCGACGATCTCGCGCTCGGGCCGCTGCCGAGCGTGCTCGCCGCGTTTCGCGACACGCATCCGGACGTGGAACTGGAAATCACCATCGGGATGACGGGGCGGCTTTATCAACTGGTCGATTCCGGCGAACTGGATCTCGCGGTCGGCAAGCGAAGACTCGGCGATGCGCGCGGCACGCGGCTTTTCAGCGGGCGGCTGGAATGGCTCGCGAAGCCGGGCACCGTCGTCGACACGAGCCTGCCGCTGCCGCTCATTCTCGTCGCGGAGCCGAGCGTCACGCGCGCCGTCGTGCTCGATTCGCTCGCCATGAGCGGCGCGCGCTGGCAGATGGTCTGCACGAGCAGCAGTCACGCGGGCTGTATCGCGGCGGCGCGCGGCGGCCTCGGGCTCACGGTGCGCTCGCATTTCCTGGCGGGACGCGGACTCGCGCCGCCTGAGAATCGCGCGGATTTGCCGGAATTGCCGGAAGTGGAGTTCATCGCGTTCGGGGCGAAGCATTTGAGCCGGCCCGCCGAAACGCTGCTGCAACTTCTGCAGGACAGCGACCTGCGCGGCGAATGGGACGGCGAATAACGCAAACGACGCGCGCGCGGCGCGGCATGCCGTCTGCTCACGCCCGGTTGTGCCGCTGCAACGCCGGACGGCGGCTCCGAATGGCTATCGCCGATCGCTTCTTATATATTGAGCGGCCATCGAAGTATCCAGTCCAACCCGTGTTCCCCATACGCCGTTTCCTATCGTCCGATGCCTGGCGCCGGTTGCCCTTCGCGTGCCGCGCGCTTCTGATCGCGCTCGCCGCGCTGATGCCGCTCGCGAACGCGCACGCGGCCGCCTACGTCACGAAGCATTGCGACGATCTCGCCGGCAAGACGGTGCCCGCATCGGTCATCGGCTTGCCGACGCGCGGCGCGCTGATCGCGACGGCGTCGGTGGTGAAGGCCGTGGCGCCGGGCAATCGCAACGGCGAATATTGCCGCATCACGGGCATCATCAAGGCGCTGCAGGACACCACGCCCGACATTCGCTTCGAAGTGAACCTGCCGAGCCGATGGAACGGCCGCGCGCTGCAGATGGGCGGCGGCGGCTACAACGGCGTGCTCGTTTCCGGTACGCAGCCGATGCCGTTCGCGCCCGACTCGACGCCGCTCGCGCGCGGCTACGCGACATTCGGCTCGGATTCGGGCCACGTCGGCAATTCGGGACGCGCGGACTTCGCGGTGAACGACGAAGCCATCGTCAATTTCGGCTTCGCGCATCTCAAGAAAACGCGTGACGTGGCGCTCGCGCTCATCCAGATGGGCTACGGGCGCATGCCTGACAAGACGTATTTCGCGGGCGGCTCGACGGGCGGCCGCGAAGGTTTCACCGTCATCGAACGCTTTCCGAACGATTACGACGGCGTGATCGCCAACGCGCCCGCGATCAACTTTTCGGGCGTGCGGCTCTTCGGCGTGAAAGTCGGGCAGGCGTCGTATGCGAAACCGGGCGGCTTCGTCGGGATCGCGCAGCAGCGGCGCGTGTTCGACACCGTCATGCACGAATGCGACCGGCTCGACGGTCTCGCGGACGGCATCGTCGGGAACGTGGAGGCGTGCCGCAAGCTGGAGCCGCAGATCGTCGCGTCGCTGCGATGCGCGAACGGGCAGCGTCCGTCCCTGCGCGACAGTTGCCTCTCCGATGCGCAGCTCGACACGCTCGAACTGCTGCGCGACGGTTTGTCGATGCCTTACCCGCTCGCGTACGGCGTCGAAGATTACCCCGGCTACAACGTGTTCCAGGGCGTCGATTTCACGGGCATGCTCGGCCTCGGCGATTCGCCCACGCTCGTCACGCCGCCGACTTTCGCGGCGAACGGCTATCTCTTCGCTCAGGGCGACGCGTACATCCGCCACTTCGTCACGCGCGATCCGAACTTCAACGCGCTCGCGTTCGACATCGACAATCCCGCGCATTTCCGGCAGCGGCTCATCACGCTCTCGTACACCGTCGGCGCGATGAACCCGGATTTCTCCGCGTTCATCGCGCACGGCGGCAAGCTCGTCGCCATGCACGGCCTCGCCGACGAAGTCATCAGCCCGAACCAGACGATCGCGTTTTATCGCGGATTGATCGAGCATTACGGGCAGGACACCGTCGATTCGTTCATGCGGCTTTACATGGTGCCGGGCTTCCAGCACGGCAACGGCGTGTTCATTCCCGCATGGGACGAACTCGGCGCGCTCGACGACTGGGTGACGAACGGCGTCGCGCCCGAAACGCTCATCGGCAGCGACATCGCGCCCGCCACCAACGGACGCACGCGGCCCATCTGCCGGTATCCGGGCTATCCGCGTTACGTCGGCAAAGGCAACGTCAATCTCGCCACGAGCTTTCGATGCGTCGCGCCATGAGCGCCGGCCATTTCATATCGCATTGACGGAGCGCGGGAAGAAGCGCGCGAACATGCGCGTCCACGCGGGCCGCTCCCGCGCCTTGCGATACGACGTCACCGAGACTTCGACCGCGTGATCGCAGTCCGACGACAGCCACACGCGTTCGCCGCGCACGAGACGCAGCACGTCGCCGGGCTGCATCCAGTAGTCGTAGGGATCGCGATGACGCGTGAGCCACACCGATGCCTTCCCGATGCGCAACTCCGCATCGCGCGATACACGCCATGACACGGTCCGGCGCGCGGCCACTTCGAAATACACGACCACGCGCGCGCCGCGGCATTCCACTTTCGACAGCTCTTCCATCCTGCTCTCCATGATGTGAGCCGAAGACGGAGGGCCACGCACGCATCAAAACAAAAGGCCCCGTCTTGCGGCGGGGCCTTCGGAATCGATTCTGCCAGCTTTGCTTCTCTCTTCGCTAGCGCACACGCTCTCCCGATGACCCGCCATACATGGCGTTCATTGGGTTTTTATTCGCGGCGATGGCGAGGAGAAGGGCTGCGTGCATGTCGTGCAGTATCGAGGCGAACGAACAGCGTTGTCAATAACGAGATGCCGTTCGCCTCGACGCGACGTTGCGTTATGCGCCGGTATAGCCCAGCGGCTTCGTCGCGTTCTTCTTCGCGACATCCGCATTCACCGACACGACGTATTGCGGCGATTCCGTCAACGTGAGCGTGACGACACCGTTCGTGTACGGCGCGCTCGATACGTTGCCCATCGCGTCGATGAGTTGCACGGTGCCGCTCGTGCCGGCTGCATCGACATTGAGCTTGTACGGCGTGCTGTACGTCGCGCTGAACGCACCGCTCGATGCCGGCCAAACCGCGTTATTGTGCGTCCACAGCGCGGTGATGACCTTGCCGTTGCCGCGCTGCTGGAACGCATACGCATACACGCCGGACGGCAGGTTGTTCACCGGGCCGAGCGTGGTCGTGCCGTCGAGCACGCGCGTCATCGCGGCGACGGCCATCGCGGCCGGCTTCGGGCTGATGTTCGTCGTGCCGAACGCAGCTTGCGGATGATCGAGATCGAAGAACGTGCCGTAACCCGGCTCGCCGGGGAAGTCCGGGCCGAAGAACACGTAGGTCTGGTCCGCGCCTTCGCCGAGCAGGATGATGTGCGTGCGCGCGACGACCGCGCCTTGCGCGAACAGCACGTTCGGCGTCGGATAGTTCGGACCGTAATTCGAGCCGATGTCGTAGCTGATGCCCGTCTCCGTGACGAACAGCTTCATGTTCGGCTTGTAGTCCTTCGCCATTTCCGCGCGCAGATTACGCATTTCGTTGAGCAGCGAGTTGGCGGCATCGGCGGCGTTCGCGTCGGTGTGATGGCGCTCCGGCGGATGCGACGGCGACGTGCCCGCATCGTAATAACCGTGCGTCGCGATGCCGTCGAGATAATGCGCGAGTCCGAGCGGCGCGAGGCGCTTCAGGCGATCCGTCGTGAGCGACGGGAACGGCTCGGCCGGTCCCATCACGACCGCGTGCGGATCCTTCGAATGCAGCCCTTGATACGCCGCCTTGTACAGCGCGACGAAGTTCGCGTCCGTGTCCTTCCACAGAATGTACGGCTCCCACGTGACCTGATAGTAGTTCGCGGACATCGTCGGGTAATAGCGCGCGCGGATCGCTTCCGTTTCCTGGCCGACGCGCGACAGATAATCCGCGAAATACGACGGATCGCTCGGCAGATAGCCGTAATCCGGGCTCAGGCCGTGCGCGCTCGCCCAGCCGGGAATGCCGTCGAGACGCACGAGGCGCATGACCTTGCCCGACGTATAGAACGGATCGAGATTGTTCGCGGCCGGGTTGAACGTGTTGCGGCCGTTCGGCTCCATGACCGACATCTGGCGATCGTCGATGGTGGACGAAATGCCGAGCGCGGCGAGCATCGTGCCGTTGTCGTTGAAGCCCTGCATGCCGAAGCGATGCTGCTCCTGTTTCGCATACGTGACGGCCGGAATGACGCTGCCGAGATTCGGCAGCACGCCGAACGTGGCGATGCCGTTCGGGCGCGTGCCCGCTGTCTGCACCTGGCCGCCGTGATTGACGAACGTGGCGGAGACGGCGAAGTAACCGGCGATCGTCGACGAACAGGTGAGGGTGGTTTTCGTGGCGGCGGCGGGCGCGGCGAAGCTGCCGCTCGCGACCGTCTTGCCGAGCGCATCGGCGATGCTCCATTTGAGCGTATCGGCGCTGCCGGGGCGCGTGGTCACCGCGACCTGGAACTTCGTGCCGGCGGGATACATGCGGGAACCATCGGTGCTCGGGGTATCGACGGTGATCTGTCCGCTGCCGCCCGACGCCGCCGCCGTCACGGGCGACGCGCATGTCAGCGCGGGTCGGGCCGCCGCGTCGACGACGGAAGCGGGCGTGAAGGAATCGTCGGCGCCACCGCCGCAACCGGCGAGCGCAAGGACGAGCGTGGAAAGCAGAAACGGGTTTTTCTTCATTGTTCGATTAGGTCAACTAACGACGCATTCAGGAGATTCGCATCGGGAAACGGCGGGAAGTAGCAGAAATCGCAGCACGAGAAACGACGGAATCCGGTGGACCCGGTCATTTTTTCCTGCCGGGCAGCGGGCGATCAGACGATTTCGGGCAGATACTACATACGATTTCCGTAACTTGCACGCAACGTCGCGTAACGCAATGTAACGTCCGACAAATGACCATTATTGTCATACGAATTTTTCCGGATTGCCGTGCGCGCCGCGACGGTTTAACTTGGGGCGCACCAACACCTCGAAAGGAGACCGCCGTGGCTTTTCTGTTGCTCATCGTCGAACCGGTCGAACAGCGCGCGGCGCGATCGCCGGAAGAAGGGCGCGAGGCGTATCGGCAGATGGGGGAATTCGCCGATGCATTGACCGCGCGCGGCGTGTTGCGCGCGTGCGAATCGCTGACGTCGCTGAGGGATGCGTCGCGTGTGTCGCGTGCCGATGGCAACGCGCGAATCATCGACGGACCGTTTGCCGAAGCCAAGGAAATGATCGGCGGCTTCTTTCTGCTCGACTGCGAGACGCACGCCGAAGCCGTCGCGATCGCCGCCGAATGTCCGGCCGCGGCGTGGTGCACGGTCGAAGTCCGCAAGGTCGGGCCGTGTTATTTGTGATGCGGCGTCGATTCGGGCGCGCGCCGAACGTCGTCATCGAAGAAACTGCAAAGAAACCTAAAAGAGAAGGAATCGCACCATGCACAAGCAAATCTTCGTGAATCTGCCGGTACACGATCTCAAGCAATCGATGACGTTCTTCAAGGCGCTCGGTCTCGGCTTCGATCCCGCGTTCACGAATGACGATGCCGCGTGTCTCGTCATCGGCGAAAACATCTTCGCGATGCTGCTGACCACGCCGTTTTTCCAGACCTTCACCGACAAGACGCTGATCGACGCGCACACGCAGGTCCAGACGCTCGTGTGCCTGTCGTGCGAGAGCAGGGCGGAAGTGGACGATCTCGTCGCGAAGGCGATCGCCGCGGGCGGGCGCGCGCCGCGTCCGCCGCAGGATCATGGCTTCATGTACGGCCATGCGTTCGAGGACCTGGACGGCCACATCTGGGAACTCGTGCACATGGCGCCGGAAGCCGCGTGAGCGCAGCCTTCGACGACCGCGAAGCCGCGACGCGGCGGACCATCGACGCGGTGTGGCGCATCGAGGCCGCGAAGGTGATCGCGAGCGTGGCGCGCGTGGTGCGCGACGTCGCGCTGGCGGAAGAGCTGGCGCAGGACGCGTTCGTCGCGGCGCTCGAGCACTGGAGCCGCGAGGGCGTGCCGGACAAGCCGGGAGCGTGGCTCATGACGACCGCGAAGAACAAGGCGCTGGACCGTCTGCGGCAGCACGCGCTGCACGCGCGCAAGCACGAGGAATTGGGCCGCGATCTGGACGCGCAGGAGAGGCACATCACCCCCGATTTCGTCGATGCCCTCGATGCCGCGCGCGAAGACGATATCGGCGACGATCTGCTTCGGCTCGTGTTCACGGCGTGCCATCCGGTGCTGTCGCTGGACGCGCGCGTCGCGTTGACTTTGCGGCTGCTCGGCGGCCTCACGACGGACGAAATCGCGCGCGCGTTTCTCGTGCCGGAACCGACGATCGCGCAGCGCATCGTGCGTGCGAAGCGGACGTTGTCGGCGGCTCGCGTCGCGTTCGAAGCGCCCAAGGCCGATGAACGCGCGGCGCGGCTCGCGTCGGTGCTCGAAGTCGTCTACCTGATTTTCAACGAAGGCTATTCCGCGACCGCCGGCGCCGACTGGATGCGTCCCGCGCTATGCGACGACGCGCTGCGGCTCGGCCGCATCCTCGCCGAACTGACGCCCGAGGACAGCGAAGTGCATGGGCTCGTCGCGTTGATGGAGATACAGGCCTCGCGGATGAAGGCGCGCGTCGATGCCGACGGACGTCCGGTGCTGCTGCCGGATCAGGATCGCAGCCGATGGGATCCGCTTCTGATCCAGCGCGGGCTGGCCGCGTTGAAGCGGGCCGAATCGCTGGGCGGTGCGCGTGGCGTCTATGCGCTGCAGGCGGCGCTCGCGGCATGTCACGCGCGCGCGCCGACCGCCGCGGATACCGACTGGCGGATGATCGTCGCAATCTACGACGTGCTGATGGAGGTTGCACCGACGCCGGTCGTCGCGCTTAACCGGGCCGTGGCGGTGAGCATGGCGTTCGGGCCGCAGGCGGCGCTGGATATCGTCGATCGGCTGCGCGATGAAAATGCGCTGCGAAACTATCACTGGTTGCCGGGCGTGCGCGCGGATTTGCTGGCGCGCGTCGGGCGCAAGGATGAGGCGCGCGAGGAGTTTCTTCGGGCGGCGGAATTAGCGAGGAATGCGAGGGAGCGGGAGTTTTTGTTGGGGCGTGCTGGGGAGTTGGGGTGATCGTCTGCATGCGCGCTCATAATTTGACATAAGATAAATTAGCGCATTTTTAGTATGTAGCGGCCATATCCTAATGTCGTGTTCTGGCTATTTACAGATGTCGGGTTTTGACTCGGTGGCAAGCTGGCAGCGGATCGTTCAG
>NZ_JALQEA010000011.1:0-255 GCF_023630965.1 Caballeronia sp. ATUFL_M2_KS44
GTACGGACTGAACCGCATCATCGAGCCGAAGGCGGGCGAGACGGTCGTCGTGTCGGCGGCGAGCGGAGCGGTGGGCAGCGTCGTCGGGCAACTGGCGAAGGCGGCGGGCTGCCGCGTGGTCGGCATCGCGGGCGGCGCGGACAAGTGCCGCTATGTCGTCGAGACGCTCGGCTTCGATGCGTGCGTCGATTACAAGGCCGGCAAGCTGCACGAAGATCTGAAAGCCGCGACGCCCGATGGCATCGACGGCTACTT
>NZ_JALQEA010000012.1:0-1440 GCF_023630965.1 Caballeronia sp. ATUFL_M2_KS44
ATATCCTAATGTCGTGTTCTGGCTATTTACAGATGTCGGGTTTTGACTCGGTGGCAAGCTGGCAGCGGATCGTTCAGCGGGAGCCCAGTCATGTCACCGAACCCACCTGTGAGCTTGACCATGCGCGAATGGGACAGACTGAAGGTTATCGAGGCGGTCGTCGAGACGGGTTTGAAGCCCGGACGCGCCGCTGAGCGCTTGGGCCTGACGGTACGCCAGATCGAGCGGCTGGTGGCGCGCTATCGTGAGCGCGGAGTGCAAGGCGTGGCGTCGGGCAAGCGTGGCCGACCAGGCAATCGCAAGCTCGACGGTGCCTTGGCGCAGCGCGCCGTGAGCATCATCCGGGAGCGCTACGCCGACTTCGGCCCGACTTTGGCGCGCGAGAAGCTCGAGGAATGCCACGGCATCCGGCTGGCCAAGGAAACCGTGCGGCATCTGATGATCGAGGCCGGCTTGTGGGTGCCGCGCCGGCAGCGGCCACCCAAGGTGTATCAGCCGCGCGCGCGGCGTGCGTGCCTGGGCGAACTGATCCAGATCGACGGCTGCGAGCATCGCTGGTTCGAGCAGCGCGCCCCGCAGTGCACGCTGCTGGTGTATGTGGACGATGCCACCAGCCGGCTGATGCAGTTGCATTTCACGGCGAGCGAGTCGACCTTCAGCTATTTCGAGGCCACGCGTGCCTACATCGAGCGCTACGGCAAGCCGGGCGCGTTCTACAGCGACAAGGCCACGGTGTTTCGCAACGCAACCGCAGGCAAGACGGGCCACAGCATTACGCAATTTGGTCGCGCGATGTTTGAGTTGAACATCGACACCTTCTGCGCCAACTCGAGCCCGGCCAAGGGGCGCGTGGAACGCGCGCATCTGACCTTGCAGGATCGTCTGGTCAAGGAGTTACGCCTGCGCGGCATCAGCACGCTGGAGCAAGCCAACGCGTATGCGCCCTGCTTCATGGCCGACTACAACGCGCGCTTTGCCAAGCCACCGCGAAGCGACTATGACGCGCATCGTTCCCTGCGCGCCGACGAGAGTCTGGAACGGGCGCTGACGTGGCGCGAAGCGCGCCGGGTCACCAAGACGCTCACCGTGCAGTACGACCGCGTGCTGTATCTGCTGGACGATACCGACGCGAACCGCGCGCTGATCCACCGTGACATCGAGGTGTGGGAGTATCCCGACGGGCGCACGCAGTTGCGGGCCGGCGAGCGCACGCTGGTATGCCGGCAGTACGACCGTCTCACCGAGGTCGATCCGGGCGCGATCGTTGAGTGCAAGCGTCTCGCGCACGTGCTCGAGTTGGCGCAGGCGGTGCAGGCCCAGCGCGACAACCGCAGCATTGGCACGGCGCCGTCGCGCACGCATCGCGGCGCGGAGGTACGCACGCCACGCCGCGCATCCGGCACGAAGAAACAGCGCGAACTCACGCAACAGGACCTGGAG
>NZ_JALQEA010000013.1:0-253 GCF_023630965.1 Caballeronia sp. ATUFL_M2_KS44
GAACGCATCATTCGACAATGACGGCTACGTTCTCACGGAGCCGCTCCATGACCGTCCGACGCCTGCTTCCTCTTTCCGATCTCCTGCTCTTCGCCGTCGCGATGGTGTGGCAGCAGCTACGGCATCGTCAAGAGCGCGCTCGCGTTCTATCCGGTGCTGGGGCTGCTCGCGCTGCGCTTCGGCATCACGTTCTGTCTGCTCGCCGTCAACCTGCGGCATCTGCGGCACGCGAGCGCGGCGACCCTTCGCGGCG
>NZ_JALQEA010000014.1:0-100659 GCF_023630965.1 Caballeronia sp. ATUFL_M2_KS44
GCGTGAGCGCAAAAATCCTGGATAGATACGACATCTGTATTTGGCCCGCACCCCGACATTTGTATTTGGCCGTGACATAGTAACGGCTGACTACATGACTGAAGCGGCCTCCCAAGCGCGGCCGCCTGCGCTCGAACGCTTTACGCCGGGTTCGTCGGTGTGCGGGTGTTGCCGTCATCGGCTTCGGTGAGCGGCAAGTCTTCGTTGGACTTCTCGGGCGTCGGCGCCGGTTGCTTCGCCTTGTCAGTATCGACGACATCGGTGCCGGGTTCGTTCTGCGGAATCGTCATGATGATCTCCAATCCGTGCGTAAGTGTGACAGCCGCGCTCGATCGCGCACGACACGGACAGCACGAAGAATGCCCGCGACGGAACGCGATTTGCTGAACTGGACCATCCGCAAGCCTTTCACCATGACGTTCAGAAACCGGAGCCGCTCATGTCCGCTGAAAACAGCAATCCGCCTCAGAACCCGATCGATTCGGAAGGCCTGACCGACCTCGGTCCGGCGCAGCCCGAAGATCCGCCGCACCGTCCCGGCGAAGACGCCGAACTGCGCGATCCGCCGAGTCCCGCGGGCGTGCCGCCGGTTGACGAGAACGGCCGCTAGCAAGTACGGCGCGGTTTTCCGTCGCCCGATTGTCCGCACCGAACCTGCGAAACGGGCGCGCAACGCCTTGCCGTTCACGCGCTCGCGCGATTCAAAACGCCATCCGCATGAGATTACGTCCAGTCTCTCGGCTTTTTGTCACCGATTAGGCATGATTATCTGCGTCAAATCCAGCGAATGGTTCAATAAGCATGCAAATCTTTAAAAATTTATTGAGATTTTGTTTTTAGAGTGCAATATCAAAAGAAATTAATAGTACATGAGCATTTCCTCAGTTATCCTCGGTTTGGGGATCGGGATCATCTTCAAACACTCCGTGAGGCCACGAATGAAACAGGGACATGTTCATCACCGCATTCTCATTGCTGAACCGATGCCGATAGTTGCTGAGCCTATAAGGAATCTGCTCAGCGCTGGTTCGCCTGACAGTCTGGTCGAAATTGCAACCGGCAAATCCCAGCTCCTTTCTTGCCTGGAATACAGCATCGTCGATCTGGTGATCATGAATCCCGCGTTTGTACAGCCTGACCTGGATATCGGAAACGTGCAATTGCTCGTTCAGTTTCGACGGCGGTTTCCCACCGTCCCCATTTTGCTCGTTACTACATTGCGAGATCCGCTCATTCTCGAGGAAATCGCCTTGCTGAACCGTATTGGAATCGGAAGCATGAGCGACCATTTAGATGATTTGATCGATCTGGGCAAGCGTTTGTTGGATGGCGCTTTCGGCAGTGTCTCGCCGCAGATCGATGTAATGTTCCGCGCCGCACGCAACATGCGCAATCCGGTCTAGACAAGCACCAGCCTCCGAGCGCGGCGTCCGCCCGGCGCACCGGAGCCCGTGAACGATCACCCTGCCCTCCACACGGTCAGGCGCATAATCCGATAATCGTCAAATTTTTTCGACAATCCATCCCGCAGGTGCAACTCTCCGATCAGCGTGCCATAGTCGCACCTCATCGCGCGCAGCGATTCTTTTCCGGGGTCACACCATGATCGGGCAATACGACGACCTTAATCAAGCGCTTTACGCAGGCAATATCGATGAATGTTTCCGGTTTCTCGATGAACGCCTCGCTTCAGACGGTCATTCCGCCGATTACTGGCATTGGCGCGCCGTTACGCATTTACGCGCCGGTCAGTTTCACAAAGCGCTCGATATATGCTTTAGGCTCACGCATGAATTCGACATATTCGCTTTTCACATTCACTGTCTATGCGACATTTGCGCGCACCTCGGATTAAAGGAAGTCGCGCTTGCTGCCATTGAATCTTTTGCGCAGAAACCCGCCACCGCACCAATCGCCGCCTATTTATGGCGCGTATATGGATGGCATTATCTCGGTGAAGACGACCGGATTATCAGTCTTACGGCCGAAGGTCTCGACGAGCATTCGACTTATGTCCTCGGCCATCATCAGGCGCGCAGTGTCATGCGGCGCGACGGCATTGCGCACGGCGTTTCCGGCATGCATCGATACTGGTCGTCGAACGAATCGCGTCGCGTGCTTTTTCCGCATCTCAATCTGGAGCAATACTGGACCGGCCAGCGCGCCCTGCCCGCACGCATGCACGTCCAGCCGGTCGCATCGGGCTATGGCGACCTGATCAACTGGGCGCGCTATATCGCGGCGCTCGAAGCGATGGGCGTCGAGGTGCATTACGACACGCGCCTCTTTCGCCTCTCGATGCCGCAGCCCGAGCGGGCCGAGTTTGCGCGCGCCATGCACGACGCCGGTTTCACCGCGCCGTCCGGCGATAGCGTCATGTGGACCGATCCGTTCACGCTCTTCACCGCGCTCTTTCCCGCGCTGGGCTACGCGCCATCGCGCCGGTACATCGAGCCGGCCGATCCGTCGAGCGTCGATGCCGTCGTCGATGGCATCTGGCAGCGCGCGCGTGGACGGCGCTGCGTCGGCGTGTTCTGGTCGTCGTGCGAATCGGCGAATAACTTCGCCAATCGCAGTCTGAGTCTGCCCGATCTCGACCCGCTATTCGACAGCCCCGGCGATATCCACTGGGTCATCATGCAGCGCGGCTTCGAGCGCCGGCGCTGGCTGAACGATCCGCGTTCGGCGGATCTCGACCGCTTCGCCACGCTCGATCTCGACCTGACGCTCGGCCAGTCGGCGGCGGTCATCGACAGATTGGATGCGTTCGTCGGCAACGATGGCGGGTTGAGCCACATCGCGGGCGCGCTCGGCAAGCGCAGCTACATGTTCCTGAATCAGGTCGCCGAATGGCGCTATGAGCATGCAGCGACGTCCACGCCGTGGTATCCGAGCATGCGGCTCGTGCGCGCGCCCGAACTGGGCGGTTGGAGCGATGTCGTCGCCACGTTGCAGCGGCTGTTGCATGCAGACGTGTGAAGGGCGGTCCGCTGAAACCGCCGGACCGCCCTTCCCGTTCACCGCTTATTGCTTGACGCTTATTGCCTATGCTTAACGCGCCACGGCCCTGAACCCGTACTCCTCGCGCGCGCCGTAACGTCCCGGCGCGAAGCCGTTGAACACGTGACCGCCGACCTTCGCGCCCACGTTCTCCAGACGGCGCAAGGTTTCCTCCAGTTGCCGCGCACCGGTGCGATCCGCACGCGACACGAGCAGCACCAGGTCGCAGTTCTGCATGGCGATGGATAACGCATCGCTGACCGGCAGCACCGGCGGCGAATCGATCACGATGTAGTCGTAGATGTCGCGCAGCATCGTGAGCGTCTCCTGGAACGCAGGGCGGCCGAGCAGTTCCGCCGGGTTCTCCGGATACGCCGCGCCCGCATCCATGATCGACAGCCCGCCGTTGCCGAGCGGCACGATCGCTTCGTCGACGCGCGCGCTGCCTTCCAGCACTTCGGCGAGACCCGGACCCGTGCGGCCATCGACGAGATGACGCAGCCGCCCTTGGCGCATGTCGGCGTCGATCAACAACACGGATGCGCGCGTTTCGGCCAGCAGATACGCGAAGTTCGACGACACGAAGCTCTTGCCCACGCCTTGCGTCGGACCGGTGAAGAGAATCACCTTGCCGCCGGGCTGATTCGGATCCGCGATGTACGACGGATTCATCACGCTCGTGGTGCCGTTGAACGGCATCGCGTTGATCTGACTGAACGGGTTCATGCCGCCCAGACCCATATGATTCATCGGGACCGGCGCGCCGCTCAGCATCGCACGCACGCTGCTGCGCAGCGACCGCAGCGCTTCGATGCTCGGATCGGTCGGGCTCGTCATCGCGAGCAGCTTGGCGGGCGCGGCGTTGTGCGTGAGCGCGCGCACGTCCTGCTTCAGTTGGGCGGTCGAACGGGCGATGACAGCAAGACGCGGCAGTTGCGAGAAGTTGTCGATTTCTTCCGGACTCCGAAGTTCCTTGCGATTCAACGCGATCAGATAGATCGACACCGTGCTCACGAACAGGCCGCCGAAAATGGAGCCGAGCAACACGATCCATCCGCGCGGCCACGACTGCTTCTCGGGCGCGACCGCCCAGTCGACCACGGCAATGCCCGGCGGCGTGCTGGCGGCGGCGACTTCGAGCTGCTGCGCGTTGGTGAGCACGCTCGTGTAGAGCTGCGTCGTGACGGCGACATCGCGTGCGAGTTCCACGTATTGACGTTGCACGGTCGGCAGGTTCGACGCGATCTTCGACGTCTCCGCGATCTCATGCTTCACCTGATTGAGCTGCGTGAGCGCGCTCTGATAGTTCTCGTTGCCCGGCTGATACCGATGCTGCGCGGCATCGAGCGCGAGCTGCAAATTCGTCTGCTGCTCTTCGAGGCGGCTCATGCGCGTGATGAGCGCGGTGTTCTGCTGCGCGATATCGACGGTGCCGGTCTGCGTGCGGAACGTGTTCAGGCGGCTTTCCGCGGCCTCCAGATCGCTCTTCAGCGCGGGCAGGCGCTTCTTCAGGAAGCCGAGGCTCGTCTGCGCTTGCGCGGCGCGGCGCTCGACATCGCGTTCCTGATAGGTCTTGATGATCGCGTTGACCATCGCCTGCGCGACGAGCGGCGATTCGGCCTGATAGCTGAGGCGGATCAGCGCCGGATCGTGCAGCGTCGAATCGCGCGGCGGAATGGCCGTACGCAGACGCGCGAGCACGTTGTCGAAAGTCGTTTGCTGCGAGTATTTGCGCAGCTCGAAGCTCACGCCGGGACGCGCGCGCAACGTGTCGATGCGCAGCTCGCCGGGCGCGCGTCCTTCGGGCGTATCGACCTGGAAGGACACCGTTTCGCCGACGCTTCCTTGCGCGAGCGCGTTGTCGTCCTTGTCGTAGAGCGTCCAGCGTCCGCCCTGTCCCGCGACCACGTGGAACTTCGCCTTCAGCGCGGCCTCGGGCACCGTGAAGACGCCGGGCTTGAGGCGCTCGCCGCCCCATGCGTATTGATCGAGACCGAACAGCGCGGGCGCGAGTTCGTTGTCGGTTGCGTGGCGCGAAGCCAGGTAATTGCCGATCAGCGGGAAGTGGCTTTGAGTCTCGACGACGGTTTCCGCGCCCGTCGCCGCGATCGCCGCGCTCACGACCGAACGCGAGGTGAGCACATCGCTTTCATCGCTGGCGGAAGCGTCGGCGGCCATGGAGCCGGAGACGTCGGACAGCGCGCTGATCGACGTGCCCGCCTTGCTTTGCACGCGCAACAGCGCTTCGGCGCGGTATTGCGGCGTGGCGAGCAGCACGTAGAGCACGCCCGCTGCGCAACACGTTCCGGTGACAGCGCCCAGCAAGGTCTTGTGACGCACGACGCTGCGCCACAAGTCGGCCAGGCCGTCGCCGCGTTGCGGTACAGGCGTCATGACGGGGCGCATGTTATATGAAAGCATGTTATATCCCTAACAAAGAAATAAAAGACCTGAGACGTCGGTCGCAACCGACGACGGCGCGTTCCCTCGTGCACGCCGTTTGACGCTTTTAATCGACCGTGATGAACACCGGTCCCTGCGCTTCAGTGACTGCCAGCACGTTGCGCTCGTTGCGCCGCGCGCCGTACACATCCGTGATGACCGCGCCGGCCGGTAAGCGCGATACATCGAGATTCATGACATTGCCCGCGCCATAGCACCAGACGACATACTTGGTGCGATGCGCGTCGTCGAGCTTGAGCACCGCCGTTTGCTCTTTCTCGTCGATGAAATACCGCGCGTTCTTCGCGTTGGCCGTGAATGCGAAGAGATGCTTCACGGCGTGATACGCGGGCAGCTTGCCGTTGGCTGCATCGAGCAGACCGAAGTTGTGTTCCATCTCCTTCGGGTCGGTGCCGTCGTTGCGCATGTCGTAGTACGACGTCAGCCCGACTTGCGCGATCCAGTTCATCAGCAGCAGGCGCACCGCATGGTTCGCTTGCCGTGCGCGCGCTTCACTCGAATGACCATTGCCGATATCGGCTACATAGTGATATCCGACGCTCGGGTATGACCATTCGGTTGCCCACACTTGCGGACGTTTCGCATAGCCCGACAAGTCGTGGCGCAACTCGCGATAGTCGGCGAGCACGGTCTCCGGCTCCTCTTGCCGATACGGATGCACGCTTACTGCATCGGGGCCCGTTTGCGTCGCGCTGATGTCGCCGACCGCGCGAATGAAGCCGCGATCGACCTGCTGCACGCCGCCCGTCGCAATGACCACGTTGGGATTCGCCGAGCGCGCCGCTTTTACGGCGCTTTCCAGCAACGCGCGATACGCCGATGGCGATGGCGTCGCGAGCCAGTAATCCTTGTGGTCCTGCTCGTTCCAGACTTCGAAGCGCACCGGCGCATCGCGATAACGCCAAGCCGCCTGGTAGACATACGTGCGGAACGCGGCGAGCTGCGGCGGCGACGTCGGCGGCTGATTCGGGCTATACGCGTAATGCTTGTAGCCGAGTATGAAAAGCGCGCCGAGGCCGCGTGCGCGCAGGTTGTTCACGAGACCGTCGAAGCCCGCGAAATGCCAGCCATCCGGCGCCTGCACGGCTTCCCAGAACAGGTCGGTGCGCACGAACGAAAAGCCCACGTCCTTCACGGCGTCGAGCAGCTTCGTATCGCCGATCTGGTGGATCGCCACGCCCGTGTTCGCCCTCGCCGATGCAAACGCCGGCACCGCGACATACGCACGTTCCAGCGACGATGCGGAGCCGTCAAGCGCGATCGTCGGCGTCGCCGATGCGGGCAGCATGGCGCCGCACATGGCGAGCAACGCGGCCACGGTCAGCCGCCGCCTGAAAGTGCCGCTCGTTCGCATGGCGTCAGAGACCCCGCAGGCCGTCGTGCTGTGTATCGATGACGGTCATGGCCGTCGTGCCCGGCGCGCCCATGTTTCGTGCGCGCCATCCGGCCGGCATGAAGCGCGCCGGCATGCGCCAGATGTGCGGTTGCGTGAGCGTCGCGTTCTCGCGCAGATAGCTGATCGTGATGCCGAGGAACAGCAGGCAGCCGATCGATTCGCAGATGTCGGTCGTCGCGCACGCGAAGAGCAGGAACAGCATCATCGCCCACGACGGCCGGTCGTTGGCCTCGGCGCGCACCATCAGCCGCACGAAGAATCCCACGAGCAGCACCGCGCCGAAGAAGCCGAAGCTCGCGAGCGCATAGAGCACCGTGTTGTCCGCATACGCGACGTTGAAGCCGAACGCGCTCTCGTAATACGTCGTCGCCGATCCGAAGCCGCCCGGCCCGAGCCCGAGCCATATCCGGTTATCTTTCAGCAGCCCTTCGAGCAGGATCGGCCACGTATTGAACATGCGGTCCTGGAACGAAGCGAGCGTCGTGAAACCGGTGCCGGAAAGATTGAACATCAACTCGGCGATGAACGAAGCGAGCGGAAACACCACGGCGAACGCCGCCGCGCACAGGCACGCGCGCTTGAAGGTCATCGTCGAGAAAAGGCAATGCACCGCGACGACGAGCGCGAGCGACACGGGCGCCGTCTTGTTGGTCGTCGCGTGAATGGCCGCGCCGGCGGCTATGAGCAACGCGCACTGCATCCAGCGCTTGGGCGTGCGCATGAGCAGCCACGTGGTGAGAAGGCCGGCCATCAGCCCCGTGGATGCGCTGTCGCGTCCGAATCCCGAGAGCCGCGACGCCATGCCCACATACGACGCCACCGCGGCTCGCACGTTATGGCCGCCGACCGACACGCTCACGCCGACCCAGGGCATCGGCATGAAGGTGTTCGCCAGAATGCCGATGCCGCATAGCGCGGCGAGCACCGCGAATGCCGTCGTCGCCGCGCGCCCGTTCAGCATCATGAGCGCTTGCGGCGAAGCGGTGAGCGCGAAGAGCATCGGCATGATGGTCCATAGCCAGAAGCCGACCGCTTCAGGCGCCACGCCATGCGAAAGCGACACGCACGATTCCGCGAGCATGTACAGCGCGATGAACGCATGAGTCGCTTTGGGACGCCGGAGAAGCGTGTACAGCACCCACGCGAACATCAGCGCCTTGGGAAGATACGCGGCCTGCGGCACGCCTACCATTGAGGTGTAATAGCGGACGACACCCGAGAGCACGTCGCTGCCCACGGCGGCGATGAAAGTCGCCACCCACAGCTTGTCTTCGAGCGAAGCCCTGTTCGATACCCTGTTCATTGATTACCGTCGCATGTCGTTGGGCGCCGTCGTTTGCGAAATGCAAGCATCGACCGCCTCTTGTTGTTTGCACGCTCGGGTGACTGCCGACGAACCTGGCCAGGCTCATCCCCGTTCCCGCAAATTTACCTATGCGGTTCACGGCGATCCGTGCGCATACGCACGAATCTCGTCCGGCGCGAACCCCTGTTCGCGTCCGCTTTGTCCGCTTGCGCGCATATGGAAGCCGCGGCTTGTGCGCACGATCGCCGCTACGAGCGGCAGCGCACATAAGCCGCGCTGAAGACGCAGGAATCGGTGTTTGCACCATGTCGGCGTGACTAAACGCACGTGCGTGCGTCGTCGTACATTGCGGCGCAATCGTCACGCATAGGATTGCCTAACAAATGCGCCGAGACGTGGGAAACCGGTGCGGGCGGGACAAGCCGACAAAACCAAGAACGAGAATCGCCATGAGCGAGACCGGAAGGCACGCGTGGACAACACGGCGGACGTCATGCACGAACGCGCATCGATTCATTTCGACGCCCGACCCGCCCGCCTTCGCATGAGCTTTTCTATCGAGTCTCGCGCGTGAGCGAATCGCCGTTTATCCACGTCATTTCCGAGAGCGCTTTATGAATGCACAGGACCGTGCCGCACTGACGCAGGCATCGCGAGGAGGGATCGCGATTTTCGAATCGATGGTGTCGCAGCCGACGCTCGAAGCCATCAACCGCAATCTCGACGCCGCCTATGCCGCGACGCCGGATCACGAGCAGTTCTTCGGCTACGCGAAGGACATCGTGCGGACGTTGCGCGACGACGTCGCGTTTCGGGAGCTGGAAAGCGAGGCGGTGCGCACCGCTTCGAACTGGCTGTCGTCGACGATGCATGTGGAAGGCACCGTGGGACCGTGGTTCGGTCTGCGCGTGGGAAGCAGCACGTCGCCATCGGGCAGTCATTGCCGGCATTTCGATTCGCAAGTGCTCACGCTCGTGATCGTGCTGCAAACTGCAAGCGACGATGACCGCAGCGGCGATCTCATCGTCTATCCGAAGCCGCGCGGCATTCCGCGACGCCGCGACAACGTCCTGCGCAAGAGCGTGCAATGGGGCGAGCGCGCGCTGCCCTTCCCGCTTCGCGCGGCGCGCACGCAACGTCATCTGGAACGCGGCCAGTGTTATCGCATTCGCGGCACGGCGGGCAGCGTGTATGTGTTCAACGGCTTCCTGATGCAGCACTGCAACCTGGACGTGCTGCAGGGCGAGCGCCGCAGTCTCGTCATTCATTACCTCGATCCGGGTCTCTCGCTCGGACTCGCGCAGGTGAATCGGCTGCGCCGCAACGAGAAGGCGTTACCGAAGGAAGCCGTGCGTCCCGTCGAGCCGGCCGCCGAACTCGACGTGACGTGATGCCTGCTCGTGACGTCTAAACGAGGCGCGTCGCGAGTGTCTGCGGCAGCGGACTGCGCCGCGTGAGCGCGCATGTCGGCGCTTCATGGTGCGGCCCGCGCACGTAGCTTTCGAGCTGATCGATGGCGAACTGCTGCTCGTCGATGAGATGCCGCACCATGTCGCCGATCGACAGCATGCCGACGAGCCGCCCGTCATCGATGACCGGCAGATGACGGATGCGATGGTGCGTCATCAACGCCATGCAATCGTCCGTGCGCGTGGGGAGACTAATCGACGTGACGGGCGACGTCATGATTTCGCCGACCGTCGTCGTGCGCGACGCCTTGTCCTGCAGGATCACCTTGCGCGCATAGTCCCGCTCCGTCACGATGCCGCGCACCGCGCCGTTCTGATCGCCGCTCGCCGTCACGACGAGTGCGCCGACGCCCGCGTGCGACATCATGCCGATCGCCTCGAAGACGCTCGCCTGCGCGCCGATGGTATGGACCGACTTGTCGGTCTTCGCTTTCAGGACTTGCTTCACCGTTGCCATGCCGTTCTCCCGTTGCATGATTTGCGCTGCATCAATCGAAGTCGAAGAGTTCGCCGAGAAAGGACTTCTTGCGGCGCGGATAACCGTGCCGGCCTTTCGAGTCGCCGTAGTGGTGATCGTCGTGACGATAGTGCTGATGCCGGTCGCGATCGCGTGGGTAAGGCTGCGCTTGCTGCACGGAAACCTGCTCGTCGCGCCGGATGAGGTGATCGAGTTCGCCACGGTCGAGCCACACGCCGCGACAGTTCGGGCAATAGTCGATTTCGATGCCTTCGCGCGCGGTCATCAGCAGATCCGTCGCGGGGCAGACGGGGCATTTCATGTCGAATCCTTTCCGATTGCTTTCAATGGAGCCAATCTAACGGAACGATCGACGGCGTGAAATGCACGAATCCGGGTGCATTGGTTCGGAAAAACCGAAGTGTCGGTGCGCGATGCGCAGGCGGCATCTTATGCATCGACTCATGCAACGACTCAGCCAGCGGATGACGCGCACCACTCGCGCCACATGCGGCGGTACGCGTCTTCGAGATGGCGCGTGAAGCGCGGGGCGTTCATCATCGGCGATGCTTCGAGGCGCGCTCTCAGCGATGCGCGCAACTCGGCAAGACGCGGACGATCGTTCGCAAGACGCGTCACGATATCGACGTAGGCGTCGTCGTCATGCGCGACGAGTTCGGGCACGCCGAGGTTCATCAACAGGCTGAGTCCGGCGCGGCTGCACGACGTCTCGCCCGCACGCTACGGCACGGGCACGCCCATCCAGAGCGCGTCGAGACTCGTGGTGTGACCGTTGTACGGAAACGTATCGAGACCGATGTCGATGTCGCGATACGTCCGCAGATACGCCACCCGGTCCTGATAGCCGACGAACGTCACGCGCGACATGTCCACGCCGAGCGCGCTCAGGCGTTCGCCGAAGCGCTCGCGCGGCCCCGCTCCGGCCAGCAGAACGAAGCGCGCATCCGGCACCGCCGCGAGAATTGCCGCCCACATGCGCAACGTGCGCGCCGACGCCTTGCATGGATTATTCAGGAATCCGAACGTTACATGGCCGTTGCGTTCGGCCGGCAATGGTCCGACGCCCGGCGCGTCGGGCGACGTCACACGCGGGTCGAAACACCAGAACGTCTCGGGCAGCCAGACGGATTCCTCGCTATAGCGCTCGCTCGTCGATCGGCCGGGCGGATCGATCCACGGATCGGTCAGGCGATAGCGAATCGCGCGGCTGCCCGTCGTGCCCGGATACGCGAGCCATTGCACCTGCACCGGCGCGGGGCGTCGCGCAAACAGCAGCGGGCGGCCGGACGCCATGTGCATCGTCAGATCGACGAGCACGTCGATGCCATCGTCGCGAATCGTCTGTGCGAGCTGCGCGTCGTCGAGCGCATGGACGTCGCGCCAGACGTCGGCCATCGGGCGCATGAACTGCGTGATCTCGTCGGGCTGCCTGACGCTCGCATAGCAGACGATTTCGAACGATGCATGATCGTGCTGCGCGAGCACCGGCGCCGTGAACATCGACTGGCAATGCGCGCGAAAATCCGGCGCGACGTAGCCGATCTTCAGCCGCCGCGCAGGCGAGCGGTCATTCGCGTAGCGCGCGTGCGCGTCGAAGAGCGGCGCTTCGTGTCGCGCGGCAAAGCGCAGGCATTCGTCGAGAATCTCTTTCGGCGTCTCGGCGTGATAGGTCAATGCATAGTTGAGATTGCGATGCACGCATTCGTTGCCCGGGGCGCACGCCACCGCGCGGCGAAACGCGTCGATGGCTTCGTCCATGCGGCTCATGTCCTTCAGCACGCTCGCGAGATTGTTGTGCGCTTCGGCGGAATCCGGGCAGATGGCGATCGACCGGCGCAGCAGCGACTCGGCCTCGGCCAGCCGGTCCAGATCGCGCACGACGCGGCCCAGGTTCGTAAGCGCATGCGCATGATCGGGGCGAAGCGCGATGACCCGTCGATACGCCGCTTCCGCGTCAACCAAACGCCCCTCCGCGCCCAGCAGCACGCCGAGGTTGTAATGCCACTCGGCGTTGTCCGGGCGCATCGCGAGCGCCGCGCGGTACGCCGCTTCGGCTTCGTGCGGCCGTCCTCGCGCGTGAAGCGTATCGGCGAGGCAGGCGCGCGCGTCGGCATTATCTGGCTGCAAAGCGATGACTTTCCGATCCGCGCGCTCCGCGTCGTCGGGCCGCCCGAGTTCCCGCTGCACGCGCGCCAGTCCCATGATGGCGTCGGCGTCATCAGCGCGAATGGCGAGCGCCGCGCGGAACGCGGCTTCGGCCTCCGCGAACCGGCCAAGCGACGTCAGCGACCGGCCGAGCCCGCAATGCGCCTCCACGTAGTCGGGGCGCAGTTCGGTCGCGCGCCGGTGGAAAGCCAGCGCCCGCGCGTACTTGCCGCTCTGTTGCAGCAGCAGTCCCAGATTGTGATGCGCCAGTTCGAAGCCGGGGCGCGCCCGCACCGCGCGACGCAGCGCCCCGCGCGCCTCGTCCAGCCGGCCCTGTTCGCGCAGCATGTTGCCGAGATTGTTGTGCGCTTCCGCGTAATCGGGACGTGCGGCCGTCGCATCGCGATACGCGGCTTGCGCTTCGGCGAAACGTCCTCGGGCCGACAAAAGGTTCGCGAGGTTGTAATGCGCTTCGGCGAGATCCGGACGACCGCGCAGCGCCTCGCGCAAACACGCTTCGGCCTCGTCCGGCCGCCCGAGCTGGCGCAGCAGATTGCCGAGGTTGTAATGCGCTTCGGAAAAATCCGGCCGAATGAGAATCGCCCGCCGATAAACCGATTCCGCGTCCGCGACGCGCCCTTGCGACATCAGCAGATTGGCGAGATTGCCATAACTGCCCGCGTGATCCGGATAATCGTCGATGGTGCGGCGCCAATGACTTTCCGCATCGTCGAGCCGGTTTAATCGATAGCAGCAAATGGCGGCCAGATTGAGCGCTTCGGCGTTCGCAGCCGATACGGCGATCAAGGGATTCAATGCGTGCAGCGCTTGCTGAAAATCGCCGTTCGAATAAAGGGCGACGGCGGTATCGTAAGGATTGGAATGGAATTGCATGAGCGAAGCGCGAACGACGCGTGTTTCGATGATTGCCAAAGGGTAAAACTAGCAGACGCGCCAGGCGGAATCGTCAAGAACTATAAAGCCGTGCAAAAGGCGAAACAGCGGTGAAACAGCGCGAAAACGCGCCGCATTCGCGCTTCGCCACGTTCAACGACTTGCACATCATCTCAAAACCCCGCAAGCTCTCGATTGGCGGCGGGCGGCTGCTCGCCAATCCGCGCCAATCCGCACTTCAAGGGCCCCCATGTCCGATAAATCCACGATGACCGAAGAACGCGAAGGCTCCGATCGGCCCGACCTGCTCTACCTTTTGCAAGGCGCCGAAGATTTCAGCCGCTTCGTGTTTCCCGACAGCGAAGCGCTCTTCAAGAGCCTCGCGCACCGGCAGACGCCGCATACGCTTTTCATCACCTGTGCCGACTCGCGCGTGTCGCCCGAGATGATCACGCAGACGCGACCCGGCGAGCTGTTCGTGTGCCGCAACATCGGCAATATTGTGCCGGCGTACGGCGAAATGCTCGGCGGCGTCTCGGCGGTGGTGGAGTTCGCGGTGCTCGCGCTGAACGTGCGGCAGATCGTGATTTGCGGCCACTCGGACTGCGGCGCGATGAAAGGCCTCGCATCGGGCGCGACCATCGCCGATGAAATGCCGACGGTGCACGCCTGGCTGCGCAACGCGGAAGCCGCGCGCAGCGTCGTGATGGCGCGAAAGCTGGAAGAAGCGCGCGTCGTGCAGGCGATGGTCGAGGAGAACATCCGGCTGCAGCTCACGCATTTGCGCACGCATCCGGCGGTGGCCGGGCGGCTTGCGCTAAAACAACTTCAGGTGCAGGGCTGGGTCTACGACATCGGGCAAGGTGAAGTGTCGATTTTCGACGAAGGCGGCGGCGGCTTCGAATCGATTCCCGAAGCGCGCGAGCGTCTGCTGCGCCAAGGCGCGGCTTAAGCGCGTTCATCACGGCGCGGCCTGCCGCCGCGCCGTTCACCGGCTGCTTACTGCACGCCCTTCTTGGCCGCGAGATCCTGCGCCATCTTCAAGTGCTGCTGGATGGTCGGCAGCGCCTTCTGAGCCGCCTTCTTCAGGTCGGCGTTCTGGCCGTCTTGCGCTTCCTTCTGGAACGCCTCGACAGCCTTCTGGTGACCCTCGACACCGACCTTCTGGATATAGGCCGTATCGAATTCCTTGCCCTTCAGGCCCTTCAGCGAATCGAGCACGGCGGTATCCGAGTTGTCCTTCGGAACGGTCACGCCATGGGGCGCAGCCATCTTGAGTTGCAACGTGAGCTTGGTGTGATCGAGCATCATGTGATGCGCGAAGTTCTTCACGTCCTTGTCCTGCGACTGCTTCGTCGCGAGCTTGGCCGCATCGATTTCGGTCGAGCCGGACATCGACGCCGCCTGCACGAATTCCTTGTCCTGCGCGGGCAAATCGTTGGCCATCGTCGTGCTGGCCGCCTGCGTCTGCGCGAGCGTGACGGACGGCGCCGCGGCAAAGAGCGCCGATGCCAGCGCGGTGAGCAGAACTGCATTGCGTTTCATTGAGGCCTCCTTTGGCGTTGATTACCCGCTCATTCAGCAATAGCGATGCCACGCATTCGTTCGAGCGGAATGCCTCTTGCTGCGGATACGGCTTGCTACACTGTTCTCATTCCCTTCCGCGATAAAAAAATCCCATGCCCGTTTATGACTACGAGTGCGCGCGATGCGGCACCTTCGAAGCAGTGCGACGCATCGCCGAACGCGATGACCCCGCTTCCTGTCCCGGTTGCGGCGAGATTGCCGGACGCGTGACGATCGGCGCGCCGACCGTGGGCGGCAGCGGCAAGGACTCGCTCGCATCCGAGAACGTCGGCGGCTACGGCATGCGTCACGTCGGCGGCTGTTCCTGTTGCTGAAACGGCCATCGCTTGCGAACGCGCGGCCATGTTTCGGGCGCGGCGGGCATGGCCGTTGCAAACCATCCGGAACGCGCCGCGCGGCGTATCATGCAAATCGGCACTTCGCTCCACGCTCAAAGGCCCGCGAAGACATTGCGCTTCATGCGCCGGCTTGCAGGTTCGTCGCACACACTGCGGTCAGCGTTTCCCCAACGAAAACAGGAGGTGAAGGATGGCGATTGAGTTCAGCGGGCGGCGTCACGTCGTGGCGGCGGCGCGAGTCGCATTCGAAGCAACCGTCGACGGACGCGAAGTCTGGTGCAGCGTTTCTCTCGACGCGCTCAACGATCACTTCGGCAACGCCGGTACGTCGTCGCATTCGATGCTGAGCGCGTTCGAAGGCGGGCGCGTGGAAATCGAGGAAGCCGCGCGGCGGACGCTCGAGCGCAATGGCGGCCAATCCGTCGAACTCGAAACGAACGATTTCAATCGACGCAGTTAACGGCTGTATCGGCCGGACCGCGTTTGGCCTTCGCGCGCCCGTTGCGGCGCGTGATTCAACTGGCCGACGCGACCGGCTTTTTGCGATCGGCGAAACCGCGCTCGCCGATAAGTTCATCTAACGATAGAAAGCGCTATGCAGTAACGCCTTGCTTCAATGCACCGCGCATGCATTCACCGTTGCTTCAGTTCATGCAGTAGCGACAATCAGCCTACCCACACACAAGCGCAATCACCGCGCATAAAACCGCGTCAACACATCCACGAGCCACCATATCGGACACGGCTTGCGGCACACGCCGTCGTAACCGGCTGTTTGCAGCACATCCGGCGGATCGCGCACCTCGTCGCCGCCGAACGCGATGACCAGCCGCTGCTGCGTATCGGCTTGCTCTCGCAGCATGCGCACGAGCGCGTGGTCGAACGTTCCGGGCCGCGCCTGTCCGCCCGCCACCCTGCCGAGACGCGTATCGACGAACACCGCTTGCGGGCGCCACGTCGACGCCAACTCGATGGCACGCTCCTCATCGCTGGCCTGCACGGCTTCGAAGCCGCGCATGGCGAGCAATAGCGCGAAGGAGTCGCCCACGTTGGGTTCCGCGTGCACGATAAGCACGCGCCGCGGCTGAAGCATCCCCGCGGTGCGTTGCGTCCAGATTTCGCGGCGGCCCGTCCGCGCCCAGTTCGATTCTCCATCCATGTTCGTTCGGCACGGCGATGAGCGCCGCTGCCTAACCAACTATGAGCAAGGACGAGGCCCGCCGCGCGCGTCCGGTCGTTTTAGCGCTGTTCAGCGCGAGATCAGCAAGCCGACGATCAGCCCGCCGATCGCGGCCATGGTGATCGCCTTCCACGGGTTGTCGTGGACGAAGTCGTCGGTGCCTTCGGTGACGCGGCGGTATCGCGCGGCGGCGACGTCCTGTGCGCCGGAAATCACGCGCTTCGCCCGCACGCCCGCCGATGCAGCGTCCGGATGAAAGCGGCTGCCCTGCCCTTCCGACGCGGCGGATGCCGGCTGCGCGAGCACGGCGGGACTGTCGCCGCCTTCCAGCGCGCTGCCGTGCACGTGCGCGGGCGAGCGTGTCGGCACGTTCCTGACCGGCCGATGCGCCGCGCCCGGCGCAAGCGAGCTCACGTTGCCGTCGTTGCCGTGTTCCATGCCGGGGCCGAGGGCCGCTTCCATCGCGTTGGTCACCGTGCTGCGCGATAGCGGCGGTTCGGGCGGCTGCGCGGCCGATGTTTCGGCGCTGCCGTTCGGCGCGCTACCCGATGCCATCCCCGATGCGTTGCCGTTTGCTTGAGCCATGACTTCCTCTCCTGTATGCGTCGTTTGCCGCATTGGCGAATCGATGCGCGTCATCACGACGCAAGAGTCGCACCGGAGCGCCGCGCGCGCCAGTCATCCGTTCGGCATAGGCGAAATGCACGGCGCGGCGGCGCGCATATCGCAATTTCTTTCACATACCGGTGAGAATTGCTCGTTTGCCGCGTAACGCCCGCCCGCCTACGATGACTCTCCTGTCAGGCGAAGCATGTTTCGTTTCACGCCGCGCCGAAGCATTCGCGCCGCGCCCGCCCCTACCATGGCTTCGCTCCCGACTCTTTTGCAAAGCCCGCCATGAACCCTGTCAATCTCGCTCAACTGCTCGTTCTCGCCGCGCTGTGGGGCGGCTCGTTTCTGTTCATCCGCGTCGGCGTGACCGATTTCGGCGTTGCGCCGCTGATGGCGCTGCGCGTGGGCATCGGCGCGCTGTTTCTGCTGATCGTGCTGGCGCTGCGCGGCTCGCCGCGTGCGGCCTTCGCGACGATGCGGCAACGCGCGTGGCCGCTCATCGTCGTCGGCGTGTTCAATTCGGCCGCGCCGTTCTGTCTTTTTGCTTATGCCGAGCTGACGCTGTCGGCGGGCGTCACGTCCGTCATCAACGCGACGACGCCGCTCTGGGGCGCGCTCGTCGCCTTCCTGTGGCTGGGCGACCGGTTGAGCCGCCTGCGCGTCGCGGGACTCGCGATCGGCTTCGCGGGCGTGCTCGCGCTCGTGTGGGACCAGATGTTCGTCCACGATGCGAGCGCCTCCGCCATCACGCCTGCGAGCACCGCGCTCGCCGCGCTGGCGGCCCTTGCGGCGACGCTCTGCTACGGCATCGCGGCGAGCTACACGAAGCGGCATCTGATGGGCGTGGATTCGCTGACCGTCGCCGCCGGCACGATGACCGCCGCGACGCTCGTGCTTATGCCGTTCGCGCTGGCGTCGTGGCCGGCGGGGCCGGTGTCGATGAATGCGTGGGGTGCGGTGCTCGGGCTGGGCGTCGCATGCACGGGCGTCGCGTACATGCTGTTCTTTCATTTGATCGCGGTGGTCGGGCCGGCGCGGGCCATCACGGTGACCTTCGTGATTCCGATCTTCGGCATTTTGTGGGGCGCGCTGTTCCTCGCCGAACGCGTGTCGATCGGCATGGCGGCGGCGTGCGGCGTCGTGCTCGCGGGCACCGCGCTCGCGACAGGCGTCGTCAGCCGCGTGCCTTCGTGGCGCGCGCGTCGGCGGGAATGCGTGAAGCAGTGAGCGCGTTCGCCGCGCGCGATACGCCGATCAGCGCCACAGCCGCGTAAGCGGCCCGTCTTCGCCGCCGACGGGATCGCTATCCGGAAACGGCAGCGCCTGCATGGCGCGGAGTTCGTCGTCGTTAAGGGCGCTGCGCCGGATGTCCCATTGCTGATCCGGCGGATACGCGCCGATCACCTGGAAGCGGCGACCGCTCGTCAGCAGGCAATGGCCGGTGCCGGCGGGCAGGATGAGCGCATCGCCGGCGCGCACGGCAATCACGCGTCCGCGCGGACCGCCGATGATCAGCTCCGCTTCCCCCGACGCCACGCCCAGCGCCTCGTGCGCCGTCGAGTGGAAATGGTGATAGTCGAAGACGCCGTCGCGCCACTGCGGCGGCCAGCCGTTCTGCGCGAAGAGCGCTTCGAAGCGGCTGCCGCAATCGCGTCCTTCGGGATCGACCGCGCCCCGCCACAGCAACACCGGCAAGCGCGCGTTGTTCGGCACCCAGTCGTTGGCGGCGAGCATGAAGTGCTCGCAATGGGCGTCGGCTGCCAGAAGCGTTTCGGATTGCACGGCCATGGTAGGTTCTCCGCGAAGGGTTACCGTGGCGCAGCAACGGCTGTTCCCGTCGCGATTCCGCACATTGTTCGAGCGTCGTGTGCGCAAGCACCGACGCACCGACGCCCTCCCGATTACCGCCCGTGCCAGTGCCCGTAACCGCCGAACCCGACGCCCACCGAAACCGACGGCGCGTAATACGCCGGCCCGTACGCATAACCGTAAGCGGGCGCGTAGCCATACGCCGGTGCGGGCGCATAACCGTAAGGCGGCGCATAGACGCAGCCGCCGAGCGCCGCCGCGAGCGCGAGCGTGACCGGCAGCACCAGCAAGCGCCCGACGCTGCGCCGGGGTCGTATCGTTGTTGATCGCTTATTCATGAAAGGTCTCCCGCCTGATTCTGGCTTACCAGTGCCGATATCCATAGCCGCCGTGATGCGCGTACCAGTCGCGGCGGTTCCAGTAGCGCGCGCCGTCCCAGTACCGGTCGCCATGCCAGCCGATGACGATCGCCGGCGCGGGCGCCACGACCACCGGCGCGGGCTGATAGACGACAGGCGGCGCCGGCTGATACACGACGGGCGGCGGCGGAGGCGGCGCGGGTTGCTGCTGCACGTAAGCCGGCTGCTGCTCGACATAAGCCGGTTGCTGCTGTTCGACATACACGGGCGGCGGCGCGGCATAAACCGGCGCGGCGGCGACAACCGGCACGCCGAGATCGACCCCGATGCTCACGTGCGCCATCGCTGCTTCGCAAGCCAGGCCCGCGCACGCAACGATCGAAACCCCGATGAAACCCTTGATTTTCATTTCTTCCTCTGCCGATAAAGCCGCCATGGGAATGCGGCCATGAATCCATGTTATTCGCGGCCCGCCGGGCTTGCGTTACAACGCCTGTAACAGATGTGAACGCTGAAACGAACGGTCGCGCGGAGCGGCGCAAGACGGCATGGAGGGCGCACGGCGTTGCGCCTGCGCATCGGCTCGTGGGATAGTGCGGGCTTCGTCGAAAGCGGATGGCCGAATGGACCTGTTGCGGAGCATGCGGATTTTCACGCGCGTCGCGGAAGCATCGAGCTTCACTGCGGCGGCGCAGCAGTTGGACATCACCACCGCGCAGGCGTCGCGCGCGGTCACGGAACTGGAGACGCATCTGCGCACGCGGCTTCTGAATCGCACGACGCGGCGCGTCGCCCTGACCGATGCCGGCAATCGCTATCTCGCCCGCTGCAAGGAGGTGACGGCGCTCGTCGATCTGTCGGAAGCCGAGGCCAGCAACGCGCAAGTGTCGCCGAGCGGCGTGCTGCGCATGCACGCGCCGATCACCTTCGGGCAGCACTATGTCGTGCCTGCGCTCACGCGCTATCTCGACGCGCATCCGCAAGTGCGCGTGGAATTGACGCTCTCGCAGAACGTGCCCGACATGCTCGACGAAGGCTACGACGTCTTTCTGCAGATCACGACATCCACGTTGCCGGATTCGGCGCTCGTCTCGAACCGCATCTGCTCGATGCCGAGCGTGCTGTGCGCGTCGCCGCGCTATCTGGAGCGCGCGGGCGTGCCGCGCACCATCGACGATCTGCCGAAACACGCCTGTCTTCAACTCGTAACCGCGTTTTTTCCAGTCGATCGCTGGTTCTTCGACGGGCCGCAAGGCAGCGTCGAAGTGGAATTGCCGCCTGGCCGGTTGCGCGTGAATGCCGCCGATGCGCTCGCCGTCGCGGTCACTGACGGCCTGGGCATTGCGCCGCTCCCGGCGCTTTCGGTGCAGCCGTTGTTGAAGAGCGGCGCGCTCGTGCGTGTGCTGCCGGAATGGGAACTGCAGACCATGACGATCTACGCGATGTACGCATCGCGCCAGTATCTCGACGCGAAGATCAGGACGTGGGTGGATTTCCTGCGCGTTTTCGTCGATGGAACGCTGCGGACCGAGCGGGCCTGAAGCATCTCAAGCACCCTTCCCCACGATTCCGATCACCGGCATCAACCGCCCCTTCATCGCCGCGCGCACCGTGCCGACGACCAGCATTCCGATGACGATGTTCGCCGCGACGAACGCCATCGGCGCGATCCACTCGACGGGGCCTTGCGCGCCGCGTTCGAGCATGCGGATGGCCATCGTCGGCAGCGCGGCGGCGCCGAAGCTGAACGCCCAGTAAGACGGCGTGAAATCGCGCTGACGAATCCACGGGACGAGACGCGCGAGCATCAGCGCCTGATACAGCCCGTAGCCGAGCAGCATGTAGGCGAAGAGATCCGGCGCGCCGTGCGTGATCGCGAGATACGACACGCCCCCGACGACCGGCGGCGCAAGCTGGATGCCGAGGGTCGGGCGCAACGCCTCGGGCAGCGGATCGTGCGTCGCCGCGCGATGCAGCACCATCGATTCGATGGCGAGCCACGAAAACACGCCCGCGCCGAAGAACAGCGCGCCGGCTTGCGTCCAGCCGAGGCCCGCGGCCGCCGTGCCCGCGACGAAGCTCGGCGCGACCGTCGGCAAATAGACGGCGGGCGTCGTCAGTTCGGGCTTGCGGCCGCCTTGCCAGAAGCGTCCGTGGAGATACGCGCCGAGCGCGAGCTGGCTCGCCACGCCCGCGAGGAAAAGCGCGACGGCAAGCCCGCGCGAATAGTGCTGAACGGCTTGCGCGGCGAGCATCGTCGAGACCGGCGCGAGCGCCGCAAACGACGATTGCACCGGATGCCGCATCTCCGCGATGGCATCGTCGCGTCGCGTGAGCCACTTGTGCGCGTAGGCGGCCATCAGCAGTATCCAGACGGCGAGCGCGGCCACGGTCAGCAAGGCCGGCACGGATTGCGGAATCGCCCAGACGTTCGCAGCCGCACGCCACGCGCCCGCGAGCGCGAGCGAACCCACCGCGATGCCGAAGAACGCGGCGGGCATCGGTGCCTGATGGTGCGCGGAAAGATCGGTGTTCATGGTGCCCTCTCCTGTTCGAAGGACGCGGCAAACGCGGATGCGTTCGTGCGTCGTTGAAGAGAGCTTAGGGGCGAAGGCCGCCGGCGCGAATGTCGCGGCGTCTCGTTCGAATGCTCGAACGTCTCAATCGCCGCCGCGCATCTTCACCGCGATGTCGTGCCAGTCGCGCACGGCATCTCTGAGTTCGTGGCACAGATCCGCATCGAGCGCGTGAAGCCGCGTCCAGAGGTTCGCGAGCGCGTTCTCGCGCGCCTGATAGACGGCCGCCGCCGCGAGCTTGCTCGCGCCGCGCAGACGCGCTTCGGCATCGACGCAATCCATGTAGAGATGCGCGACGTGCTTATCGGCAAGTTCGGCGGGCCGCAGTTGCACGGCTGTAAAGCGTGGCTTCATGGCGTTCCCCGGTGTCGTGGCTTTGTTTTTATGCGCTTTCGCGGCGACAGTATGCGGGCGGCGCGTTTCGTCTGACAAGCGGCATCGCTTGCGCAGTGTGTGCGCGGGAACGTCAGGCGTTTGGCGTACTCATTTCCGCCGCGCGACACGCATCAGCACCACATACAACAGCGCGCCCGCCGCCGCGCCGATCAGCCAGCCGAGATTGTTCGCGGGCAGAAGTTTCAAAAGCTGCGTCGACAATTCCCAGCCCACTGAAATCACGCCCGATATGACGAGCGCCGCGAGCCCGACCTTGTTCCATCCGCCGTCGTAGTAGAAGCGCGCGCCGGGCTGCATCGTGTAGAGTTCGGCGGCGTTCACCTGCTGGCGCTTGACGAGGTAATAGTCGGCCATCATCACGCCGTACATCGGCGCGAGCACCGCGCCGAAGACCGAAACGAAAATGGTGATCGCCTTCGGGCTGTCGACGAAGATCCACGGACACACGAGCACCGCGAGTATCGACGCGATCAGCCCGCCCTTCTTGAAGTCAACGTGCTTCGGAAAGAGATTGGCGATGTCGTATGCCGGCGAAACGAAGTTGGCGACGATATTGATGCCCATCGTCGCGATGATGAACGTGATGCTGCCGATGGCCACCGCCACCTTGTTCTCGATGCGCGAAACGATTTCCACCGGGTCCATGATCATCGCGCCGAAGACCTTCTCGCTGCCCGCCGTGACGATCACGGTGATGATCGCGAATGCGAGGAAGTTGAACGGCAGGCCGAGAAAATTGCCGATCTTCATCTGCCGCTCGCTCTTCGCGAAGCGCGAGAAGTCGCCGAAATTCAGCAGCAGCGCCGCGAAATAACTCACGACGAGCAGCGTCGCGTTGACCATCGCGTGTAGTTGCTCGTCGCCGGGCAGCACCTTGCCGGACAGCGTGAGATCGAGACTGCCGAGGCCCGCGCGATACAGAATCCAGCCCATCAGAAAGAACATCACGACATACACGGCCGGCCCGCAGAAGTCGATGAACTTGCGGATGATCTCCATGCCGCGCTGAAAGATGATGAGCTGCAGCAGCCACATGAAGAGAAAGCTGATCCAGCCGAGCATGTCGAGCCGCAGAAAGCTCGAATCGCGCAACGCAATGGCCGACGGCACGAAGAGCAGCAGGAGCGTCGCGACCGCCTTGGAAGCGAAATATGTCTGCACGCCGTACCACACGATGCCGACCACGCCGCGAATGAGCGCGGCGAGATTCGCGCCCATCACGCCCATCGAGACGCGCGCCATGACCGGGAACGGAATGCCGTGCACGAGGCTCGGCTTGCCGACCCAGTTCATCAGCACATAGACGATGAGAATGCCGATGGTCATCGCGAGCAGCACTTGCCAGCCCGACAGTCCGAGCAGGAAGAGGCTCGCCGCGAACGTGTAGCCGCCGACGCTGTGCACGTCCGACATCCACATCGCGAAGATGCTGTAGCCGGTCCACGTTCGGCGCGTGCGCGGCACGGGCGCGAGGTCGTGGTTATAGAGGCGCTCGTCGGCATTGACGACTTCGATGTCGGCGCCTGCGCCGAGCGCGGAGGAATCGGCTACGTGCGAAGCTGGCATGACCGTCTCCCTGGCCGAAGCGTCATGCGCGATGCATCACGTTCGGCAGACAAAAGAAGCCGCGATGAACATTCGGAAACCGGACGGCTCGCTCCTTCACGCGCTCACGACTCGTCGCGCCAGCCGTCGATTCAAGAGTAATGCATGACGCCGCAAAGGTGAACGAAGCGCGCGCGCTCAAGTAAAGCCGCGTCGCTGCCGATATGCGGGCTATGAGAAAAAAACGCCTATCCTCCCGCGATTTGGGACCCGCGCCGAAAGAACTGCCACAGGCCGTTCTGGGGGACGCGTTCGCCGCCGCCGCCGAAGCCCTCGCGCTCTTTTGCCGGCTGCGTAACATCGAAGCAGCGGCTCTGCCCGCCGGGGAGATCGATACGCTCCTCGATATCGCGTTCGAAGAAGCCGCGCAGCAGGCCGCCGCGCGCAACACGTCGCAGCAACACCCTTAAGGTCGACTGAAGCCACGCCTCAGGCGCGCAATTTGCTCCGCGACGCACTATCTTTCCCCCAATGAGGCAGGCGGGCAGGACATCGCGCCCATCGCCGCAATAGCGCGCGTCGCGGAGGTCCCATGTCGAAGATTCTCGGCCCCGTGCTCGGGCCTCAGCTTTACAGCGTCGCGCGCGATCCGTTCGGCTTTCTCAAGCGCACGATCAAGGCGTTTCGCGCGAACCAGGGCATGCTGCTCGCGGGCGCGGTCGCGTATTACGCGCTGCTGTCCATCGTGCCGCTTTTGATCCTGATCGTGATCGTGCTGTCGAAGTTCGTCGGGCAGCGCGAGTTGCTCGAAACGCTCGCGCATCTGCTCGAATGGCTCGTGCCCGGCCAGGCGCGCGCCATCGTGAACGAACTCGCCAACTTTCTGACGCATCGCGCGGTCATCGGCTGGCTGCTGCTCGTCACGATGATCTTCTTCAGCTCGCTCGCGTTCACCGTGCTCGAGAACGCGATGTCGGTCATCTTCGTGCATCGCGTGGCCGTCCGGCGACGGCATTTTTTGCTCTCCGCGCTCCTGCCTTACTGCTACATCCTCTTTCTCGGCGTCGGCATGCTGATCGTCACGTTCGTGTCGAACGGCCTTCAGGCGATGGGCGACAACAGCGTCATGCTGCTCGGCGTCGAAGTGTCGCTGAAGGGCGCATCGCGCTTGCTGCTCTATCTGCTCGGCGTCGCGGGCGAAATCTTCGTGCTGACGTCCATCTATCTCGTCATGCCGGTGGGACGGCCGTCGTTCCGGCTCGCGCTGCTCGGCAGCGTGACGGCCGCGATACTGTGGGAAATCACCCGGCACGTGTTGGTCTGGTACTTCGCGACGCTCTCGCAAGTGAGCGTCGTGTACGGGTCGCTGACGACATCGATCGTCGTGCTGTTCAGCCTCGAAGCGCTCGCGACGCTGCTGCTTTTCGGCGCGCAGGTCATCTCGGAGTTCGAGCGCTTCGGCTTGCCTCAGCCTGAAAAACCACAACCGTTCACCACCGATCAAGCGCCGCGATAAACGATGAAATACCATGTCGAGTCTGTGCGGAATGCAACCAAACGCGCGATGCCTGCTCTGAGGAATATCTCGGATGTCCGCTGGCCTGGTCGATGCTACGGTACTATTCGATATTTGCACGAACGCGCATCGCCGGATCTCATAAGCGATGCCACACGTGGCCACGCAGGCCATCACGTTCAGTCATTTTTGCCCTGTTCGAGCACGCTGCAACGAGTCGTTTTTTCCGGCTTGCAACGTGAGTTACACGCGCGAGGCGGAGTCAAAAGCATTCGCTTCGCATCACGTCATTCATTCGAATGGCATGCGCCGCGACACGCTCGCCTGTGCGAACGTTGCCGTCCGGCGCTTCACCTGTATTTTGCGGCGGGCCGCATTGCGCACCGGATGAATCGAGCGCCTGCCGCCGTCGACGAACATGTTCTGGAGCGCTGCCATGCCTCAACACGCTGAGCTACCCGAAGAGCCGTTCGCAGGCGGACTCAGTCCTGCGAACGATCCGTCCGTGCCGGCATCGCCGCCCGAATTCCTCGGCGATTTCGACGAAGACGCCCAACCCGCGCGCACGCCGTTGCGCTTCGGACGGCTCGCGTTGTGGATGGCGTCGGCAAGTGCGCTCGGCATCGGCGTGCTCGGCACCGTCGCGTACAGCATGTGGTTCAACCACGACCAGCGCGTCTACGCCGAAGCGATGACGAGCGCGCGCCAGACGCTCGGCATCGATCAGCCGGTGCTGGCGGCCACGCAATCCTCTGGCGTGGTCGAAGCGGCCGCGACGACGCCGCGCATCGAAACCACCCCGCTCGCCGACAACCCGCCAGCCGATACATTGGACCGGCCAAGGCTCAGTCCCGTCGCGGCAGCGTCGACGGCCATCGCGCAGGACGATGGCGCGCAGCGCCGTGCAACACCGGCGGCCAGTCGCGCGAGCCGTGCATCGGACAAGCCGGTACGCACGGCGCAAGCGAACCACGGCGCCCGGCGTCATGCGCAAGGCGAACGGGCCGAGCCCGGACTCTTCGCGCGCGTGGGCGCGTTCTTTCATCGAGTGAGCTATCGACGCAATGCCACATCCGGTCAGCGAGAGGAATATTCCCGTCCGTGACGACGACGCGTTCACGGCGCGCGCACGGCACGCCCTACGCGCCGCACGCGCCTACGCCCGGCGCGTGCGCATTCCCGGCCCCGCGCCGATAGCCGGCGTCGCGCTGGTCTGTCTCCTGATCGGCCTCTTGTTTCTCGCGTATCAGGTCCGCGCGATCTTCTCCGCGCAACTTCAACAGGAATACATCGGCCTCGTGCTCGAAGCCGTCGAACGCGCGGATACGGCGCGTGCCTCGACGCTCGCGCTGCAGGACGCCCCGCCCGACGATACCCCGCATCGCGCGGCCTATCGCGATGCGCGCGCCGAGTTCGCCGCGCGGCTCGCGAGCCTGCATGCGCTCATCGCGTCGAGTCCCGACCCTGCGCCCGCGCTGCCCGCCGAGGTGCTATTGCCCACATCGGACTTTCAGGCGGCGAGCAGCGCGCTCGATTCCGCGTACCTCTTCTGGCGCAACGAACGCGATCGCGCCAGCGCCGATGTGCGCGCGCGCATCGTCAGCGTGTCGCATACGCTGATCGCGTTGTCGTCGATCGTATTCGGCGTGTTGATCACCGCGCTCGGCATGTATGCGAAGCGCAATCGCCAGCTCGTCGGCATCTCGAGCGAATTCGAGCATGCGTCCCTGCACGATGCGATGACCGGCCTGCCCAATCGCCGCAAGCTGTTCGCCGCGCTCGAAGAGACCGCGGAGCAGCTCGGCCACGGCGCGACGGCCAAGCGCATCGCGGTGCTGTATATCGATCTCGACGGCTTCAAGCGCGTGAACGATACGCACGGCCACCGCATCGGCGATGAGTTCCTGATCGCGGTATCGCGGCGCTTTCGTCAGACGGTGCGCAATAGCGATGTCGTCGCGCGCATTGGCGGCGACGAATTCGCGGTACTGGTGCGGGAGTTTTCGAGCGATCTGGAACTGGCCGCGATCGCGCAGCGCATCATCACGTGCGTGGCGGAAACCGATGGACGCATGGACTTGTCGCTCGTGCGCGCGAGCATCGGTATCGCCACGTATCCGGATCGCGTGACGGATTACTGGCGGCTCGTCGCCGCCGCCGACGACACGATGTACGCCGTCAAACGCAACGGCAAGAACGCCTTCGCGTTCGCATCGCCTGCGGCGGAAGCTGCATGAAGCGGTGTGAAGCTGCTTAGGCCGCCGCGCGCAAGTCCTCTTCGCCGCCGAGCGCTTCCGTAAGCGCCGCAAAGAGGCGCGCGAGTTCGCCCGTCATGAGCAGGAAGTCGGATTCGAAGCGCTCGTCGTCATTGGCCGCGGTGGGATCGGCGGCTTCCTTGATGACGTCGAGCGGCGTCACGCGCTTCAACATGAGCGAAGGCGTGAGCACGAACGACACGCGGTCGTCCCATGTCATCGCGAGACGCATGCACTGCTTGCCCGCTTCGATATGCCGGCGCATGTCCTCGGCCTCCAGCGCGTGGCCGACATAACGCACCGTCGCGTTGCCTTCGCCGGCCGAACGCAGTTCGGTATCGCGATCGAGCGTGAAGCCCGCGGGGGCGTCGCCCGTCAGGAGCCATTCGGTCATCGCCGACACCGGCGAACGCGCGGGCCGCACGCTCGCAAGCGGCAAGTCCGTGACCGACTTCACCAGCAAGCCGATGATGTCGTCCGCGACCGTCGCCGACGCCGCGTCGATGGCGAGCCATCCATTCACCGGATCGATCCACACGCGCGTATCGCGGCGAATGCTGAAGGCGCGCGGCAGGAGTTCATCGGTCACTTGCTCCTTCAGTTCGCGCATCTGCTTGCGGCCCGGCTTGAAGCCCTGCTGCTCTTCGAGTTCGAGCGCGCGTTCCTTGGTGAACTGCGTGACGACCGACGCGGGCAGCAGCTTCTTCTCCGCGCGATACGTGATGAGCATCTGCTTGTTGATCGTGTAGACGAGGGCATCGTCGCCGCGCGGCGAGACCCAGCCGCGCCGCTCGTTCTCGACGCTCGACGCCGCGCTGAAGGCGAGCGGCGCGAGCCATTGCTGCATTTGATCGGCCGTGACGGACCAGTGAGCGGGAAGACGATGAAGCTGAAGATTCTTGAACCACATGGCGGCGCTTTCGATGTTGTTCGGAAAAGCGGGCCATTCTATACGACGCGCGCCGCATCATGCAGCGTCATTCTTCGACACGCCGGCGCGCCGGCACGATGCGCCATTTCAGGTTCACGCCCGCTGCCGCGAGCAGAATGAGCGCCGCGCCCGCCACTTGCAGCCACGCGAGACGCTGCCCAAACGCGAGCCAGTCGACGACGATCGCGACCACCGGATAGATGAACGAAAGCGCGCCGGTCGTGGCCGTCGGCAGCTTCTGGATCGCGCCATAGAGCAGCACGTACATGAGGCCCGTATTCATGATGCCGAGCACGATGAGACACGCCCAGCCGCCGATGCTCGCAGGCGCGGCATCGAAGCGCGCGAAGGGAGCGAGCATCGCGATACCGAGCAACACATGCAACATGGCGATGAGATGCGGCGGCGTGTCTTTGAGGCGCTTGGTGATGATCGACGATATCGCGTAGAGAAAGGCCGCGCCGAGCGCATACGCAATGCCTTCGAGATAGCGCCCCGGCATGGCCAGCACGGCGGGCTCCACGCGCACCACCATCACGAGTCCGACGAATGCAACGCCGAGCCACGCGAGCGTCGATGCCGATATGCGCTCGCGCAATACGAGCGCCCCGAGCGCGACGAGCATGAAGGGTTGCGTGTTGTAGACGGTCGTGGCCATGGAGATCGACGCGCGCGAATACGCCGCGAAGAGCAGCAGCCAGTTGCCGACGATCGCGACGCTGCCGAGCGCGACCCACGCGAGCATGCGCCACGAGAAGTAGCGCTTCTTGAGGAAGCCGAGCATGGCGCACACGGCGACGAGCGTGGCCCCGCCGAACACGCAGCGAAAGAACACGACGTTCCATGTGGACTGTCCCGACGATACGACGAGCCAGCCGATGGTCCCCGACATCAGCATGGCGAGTGTCATTTCGATGGCGCCTCTGCGATGGTCGCTGGCAGTTTGCGTCTGGCTCAGTGCGCGAGTGTTCATGGCGGCGATGCGAATACGGTTTCAATGACATGAAGTCTATCGATGCGCGCAACCGAAAACCATGCCTAAAATAAGGCACTTTGTGTTTATCACCTTGCTTTCGAAGGCCGACATGCAGAAAAACCTCAGTGGGCCGCAACCGGGCATCGACGCGATCGATCGGGCGCTGATCGGCGTGCTCGCAAGCGACGGTCGCATCGCCGTGAGCGAGCTTGCGAAGCGCATCGGCTTATCCGCGCCGAGCACGGCCGAGCGCATGCGCCGGCTCGAAGCGCAAGGCGTGATACGCGGCTTCACCGTCGAGATCGATCCATCCGCGCTCGGCTACACGCTGCAGGCCATCGTGCGCGTGCAGCCGTTGCCGGGCCAGTTGCATCTCGTGGAGGAATCGATACGGCGCATTCCGGAGTTCGTCGAATGCGTGAAGGTCACGGGCGACGACTGCTTCGTCTGCCGCCTGTATCTTCGTTCCATCGAGCATCTCGACGATATCCTCGCGAAGGTCACGGATCGCGCCGCGACGAGCACCGCCATCGTGAAGACGACGCCCATCGAGCGCAGGCTGCCGCCGCTTTGAAGAGATCACATTCGACGCATGGAACGGCGCTACACTAAGGGCTGCCTCATGCTCTAGCGAGGGAGCATCCGATGATCGAGTACGACGCCACGCACACGTTTCGCGGCCTGCCGCTCACGCCCGAGCAGGATGCCGAAGTCAGGCATTACATCAAGAAGAAAAAGCAGCGTGGCGAGCCCTGGGACACGCCCGAACTCGCGGCGATGCTGCACGACATGCTGGAACCGCCCGACGACGACGCATCCGGCGAAGACGCCGACGACGACACGCGCGCTTTCGCGGAGCGCGCGTCCGCATCCATCGATGAAGGTATCGACCCTATCGAACACAGCGAGGAATGGCACGCGGCGATGGAAGCGGAAGCGATGAAAGGGCCAAGACGCTGAACAAAAAAACACGCCGGTGAAAACCGGCGTTTCATGCACGCAAGCCAACTTCGATTCAACGCCTGTGATGCATCCAGTCGCGCGGCGGATGCGTGTCCAGCCAGCGCGCTTTGGGCGGGTGGATATGCGGGTGCCTGTGATGCATGATCAGAATCACGACGGCGCATAGCACCACCACGACTCCGACCATCAGGCTGATCATCGGCTCGGTCATCGCAACCTCCTTCGGGTCCAAGAGGACGACGCTTTCATTGTAGATGCTTCGGCGTCGTCGATGCGCGTTGCATCGGCGCATGCTTTGTATTGCGTAATCCCTTATAAGCGGCCCGGCGCAATCGGCGCGTGCGTGTCCTATAGTGCAGAGGGACCGCTCATTGGGAGAATCGACATGGCGACATGGAAGCCTGATCCGAGCTTCTACCCTTCCCCGCGACTCGCGGCCAAGGCGCCGCGCGAAACGCTCGCCTATGTCGCGACGTTCGATCCCGAACGCAAGACGCCCGACAAGCTGGCCGTCGTCGATGTCGATCCCGAATCGCCGAACTATGCGCGGATCGTGGGCGAACTCGCGATGCCCGATGTCGGCGACGAACTGCATCACTTCGGCTGGAACGCGTGCTCGTCGTGTCTGTGCCCGAACGCGCCGCATCCGCATATGGAGCGGCGCTATCTCGTCGTGCCGGGGCTGCGTTCGTCGCGCATTCATATCGTCGATACGAAGCCCGATCCGAAGAGCCCGGTCATCGTCAAGACGATCGAGCCGGACGAACTCGCGGAAAAGACCGGCTATACGCGGCCGCATACCGTTCATTGCGGGCCGGGCGGCATTTATGTGAGCGCGCTCGGCGACGCGGAAGGCAAGGCGCCCGGCGGCGTGCTGATGCTCGATCAGCAGAGCTTCGATCCGCTCGGCCGCTGGGAAGTGGAACGCGGACCGCAGCGGCTCGCCTACGACGCATGGTGGCATCTCGGTTACGACACCATGGTCACGAGCGAATGGGGCACGCCCGACACGTTCGAAAACGGCCTCGTGCCCGAACTGCTATTGGGCGCGAAATACGGGCGCAAGCTGCATTTCTGGGACTTGACCAAGCGCAGGCACGTGCAGGAAATCGATTTCGGCGACGAGTATCAGCTCGTATTCGAACTGCGTCCCGCGCATGATCCGACCAAGGCCTATGGCTTCGTCAATTGCGTGATCAGCCTGAAGGATTTGTCGTCGTCGATATGGACGTGGTATCGCGACAAGGACAAGTGGGCCGTGAAGAAGATCATCGACATTCCCGCCGAACCCGCCGACGCCTCCGTGCTTCCACCGCTCTTGCAAGGCTTCGGCGCGGTGCCGCCGCTCGTGTCCGACATCGATCTCTCGATGGACGACCGCTTTCTCTATGTGTCCTGCTGGGGCACCGGCGACATGCTGCAATACGACGTCTCCGATCCCTTCGCGCCGAAGCTCACGGGCAAGGTGCGCATCGGCGGCATCGTTTCACGCGCGACGCATCCGGGCGCGAGCAACGGCAAGCTCAACGGCGGCCCGCAAATGGTCGAAGTGAGCCACGACGGACGCCGCGTCTATTTCACGAATTCGCTCTACGGTGCGGTGGATGCGCAGTTCTATCCCGAAGGCATCGATGGCTGGATGGTGAAGCTCGATGCCGGCGCGAATGGCGGGCTGACTGCCGACGAACGCTTCTTCATCGACTGGCCGAAGGGACATCGCCCGCATCAGATCCGGCTGCAAGGCGGCGATTGCTCGTCGGATTCGTATTGCTATCCATGATGCATCGCGCGAGCGCGGCCGCATGAATACCGCCACGCCCGCGCTGTGGCTCACCGCTGCGGGCCTCGGCGCGTTTCATGGCGTCAATCCCGCAATGGGCTGGCTCTTCGCGCTGGCGTTGGGCCTCTACGCGCATAGCAAGCGCGTGGTGTTGCTCTCGCTCGTGCCGATCGCGCTCGGTCACGCGCTATCGGTTGCGCTCGTGCTCGCGGGCGTGCTCACGCTCGGGTCGGTCGTCGGTCACGAAACGCTCGCGCGCGGCTGCGGTGCGCTCTTGATCGGCTGGGGCGCATGGCGTGCATGGCGCGGACATCGCGGGCGGCCGGCTGTCGGCATGCGCACCGGTCTCGCGGGACTCGCGTTGTGGTCCTTCGTGATGTCGAGCGCACACGGCGCGGGCCTCATGCTCGTGCCCGCGTTGCTGCCCTTCTGCGGTGGTGCGGCGGGCAACACATCGGCGGCGCTCGAAGCGGGCGCGCTCGCGCTGTCGATTCATACCGTGGCGATGCTCGCGGTCATCGCCGCCATCTCGCTCTTCGCCATGTCGATGCACGAACGCGCGGGCTTAGGGTTTCTGCGCACGGGCTGGATCAACGTCGACTGGCTCTGGAGTGTGGCCCTCATCGCATGCGGCGCATGGCTCTTCGTATAACGTCGATGCCCCGTTTCGATGCAATCGCGCGTGGCGGACACCGGCAGAAGTTAGGCGGCTAACGCCTACTGCAGGCGATTGCGCAGCGCGCGGCGTCTCGGCAATATCGCCAAAAACGGCCAGCAGAAAAAACATCATTCGATAACGAGTCGATAAAAAACAGGGGACTCCGAATGCGCGAGATTTCATACGAAGCACAGACCGTCAATTCAGGCAATCCGCTCGCGCGTTTCGCGCATCGAACGCGAATGACGATGGCGACCGATCTCGTCACCGGCCTTTGCCCGATGCGCGGCACGGTCGTCGATTTCGGCGCGGGGCCGGGGCTTTTTCTGCATGCGCTCGGCGAAGCGCGGCCCGACATCACGCTCATCGGTCACGACAAGTTCATGGCGCCGACGTTTCCGGAAGTGAAGTATGCGGAATCGCTCGACGGCGTGGCATCGCATAGCGTCGACGTGCTGACGTCGTTCGAAGTCTGCGAGCATCTTTACGCGAGCGAAGTCCACGCCCTCCTCGACGATGCCGCGCGCATCCTCAAGGCGAACGGTACGCTCGTTATTTCGGTGCCGATCATGTATGGCCTTGCGATCGCGCCGAAGGTATCGAACTGGATGATTCGCAGCCGCACGCTGAAGTCCGAATACACGCCCGCCGAGTTGCTGAAGTCGATGATCGGCATCCGCGTGGAGCGGCCCGACAATCCGCGCATCACGCATAAAGGCTTCGATTTCCGCGAATTGCGCGATGTGGTGAGCGAACGCTTTTCCATCGATGCGGCGCATGTGAGTCCAGTTCCAAACGCACCGTGGTGGATTAGTTCGCAGTACTTCATGATCTGCCGTCCGCGCGGGAACGTTTGATAGCAGTTGATAGCTCTCACTCTCGCGCCGAGACTTCTTCGGCGCGAGGCAACTGATCCGTGGTCCATCCTCCGCCGAGCGCCTTCACGAGGGCAACGCTCGCGTCCATTCTGCGCTGCTCGATGCGCACCGCCGCGCGCTGATCCGACAGCACCGTCGCCTGCGTCACGACGACATTGAGATACGTGATCGCCCCGTTTTCATAGCGATTGCCGATCTTGTCGAGCGCACGCTTGGCGGCATCGACGGCCTGGCGTTGTGCATCGCTTTCACGGCGCAGCACGTCGAGCGCATTGAGATTGTTTTCGACCTGACCGAACGCGCTCAGCACCGTTTGCCGATAATCCGCGACGCTCTCGTCATATGCCGCGCGCGCTGCATCGCGTGCCGCCGCACGGCCGCCGAAGTCGAGCGCGGTGAACGCAAGCTGCGGCCCGAGCGACCAGAAGCGGCTCGGCGCCATCAGCCATGAACTGAAATGCGTCGCTTCGAGACCGCCGGTCGCGGCGAGCAGAAGGTTCGGAAAGAACGCGGCAGTCGCGACGCCCACGCGCGCGTTCGCTTCTGCAACACGCCGCTCCGCAGCCGCGATATCCGGCCGGCGTTCGAGCAACGCCGAAGGCACCGCGAGCGGCAACGCAGCCAGCGCCGCGCCGGGATGCGGCACATGATCCGCATTGAGCGGCGCGACATCGAGCGTGAAAGTCGATGGCGGCTCGCCGACGAGAATCGCAATCGCGTTGACGAGACTCGCATGCGTGGTTTCGAGGTCGATCAATTGCGCCTGCGTGGCGCGCAACTGCTCCTCCGCTTGCGCGACATCCGATTCCGCCGCGGCGCCGCCTTCGAAACGGTCGCGCGTCAAGGCAAGCGCCTTTTCGTAGGCTTGCAATGTTTCCTGAAGCAGGCGCTCTTCTTCTACCGTGCCGCGCAGATCGAAGTAGTTGGTCGCAAGCTCGGCCTGCATCGAGAGAATCGCGCTTTGCAAGTCGGCGGCGCTGGCCTGCGCTTCGGCGCGCCCGCCTTCGACTGCACGCGAGATGCGGCCCCACAGATCCGGCTCCCATGAAACCTGTGCTTCGACGAGATAGTCGGGCACGGTCTTCCCCGCGCTCGACCGATACAGCACATTCGACGATACCCGCGACTGATTGAACGATGCATTCGCGGTGATCGTCGGAAAGAACGCGGAACGCGCTTGCGCAACGGCGGCACGCGCGCCGCGATAACGCGCGGACGCGGCGGCGACGTTTTGATTCGAAGCGATCACGCGTTCTTCGAGCGCGTTCAATTGCGGATCGCCATAGACTTCCCACCACGGCGCGCGCGGCTTTGCGTCGGCAGGTTGCGCGGACTTCCAGTCTCGCGGCGATACCGCTGCATCCGCTGGTATCGTCGACTTGTATGAGGCAGGCGTCGCGACTTCGGGGCGCACGTAGTCGGGGCCGACCGCGCAGCCGACAAGGCTCATCGATACGAGCGGCAGTATCCAGCGCGTCGGCTTCATGATCGTTCGTTCGACTTATTATTTTTTTCTTGCCCGACGCGCACCGTCGCACCATCGATGATCGAATCCGGCGGATTGACGATCACGCGTTCATCGCCATGCAATCCCGAAACGATGGATACACGCGTGCCGTAGTCGGTGCCGAGCGTGATCGGCAAGAGCTTCACGCGATTGTTCGCATCGACGCTCGCCGCATGCACGCCGTCCGGCCTGAACAACAGCGCGTTGCCCGGCAGCGTGTACGACGGATTCGCGCTCGTCAAACGGAAACGCACTTGCGCATAGGCACCTGCGAGCAAGTCGCCGGTCGGATTCTTCACATCGACTTCGACGCGCATCGTGCGTGCAACCGGATCGACGGCGCCGGCCGTGCGCACCGTCACGCCGTCGAACTTGCGATTGCGTTCCTCGTTCAACAGCAATTCCGCGGGCATGCCGACCGTCACCATGCGCGCATAGGCTTGCGGCACATCGACGAATACGCGCAGCGTCGTCGCGTCCTGAATGTGAAAGAGCTCGCGTCCCGCCGCGCCGCTGCCCGCATCGATCAACTGGCCGACATCCGTGTTGCGCGCGGTGACGACGCCATCGAAAGGCGCATAGATCTTCTGGAACGACACGAGTTGTTCGAGCCGCGACACGTTCGCCTGCGCGGCGTTCAACGCGGCTTCCTTCGCCAACATGTCGCCGTTCTTCTCGTCGGTCTCCTGGCGCGATACCGAATTGTTCTTCGCCATCTGCGTCCAGCGATCCGCCGTCGTCTTCGCGAGCAGATAGTTCGCGCGCGCCGTTTGCGCATCGGCGCGTGCCTGACGGAGTTGATCGTTGGTTTCGGGCGCATCGATCTCCGCAAGCAACTGGCCCTTCTTCACCTTGCTGCCGATATCGACGGTCCAGCGCTTCAGATAACCGTTCGTGCGCGCGAAGATCGGCGCATCGGAGAACGCGCGGATATCGCCGGCAAGCAAGAGATCCTGCGTCGGCTTCATGCGCATGGGCTTGATGACTTCGACCGTCAGCATGCCGTGCTCGTTGGCATCGCGCACGAGTTCGGCGTGTTGACTATGCCGCGACCAGATGCCTTGCGCGACGATGCCCGCCACGACCAATAGCGCGATCACGAGCCCTATGCGCCCGCGCTTGCCGCTCACCGAACGTTGCGTCAACTGCTCTTCCATTCATGCTCCGTCAATTCAGGACTGTGCTTCGTTCATGCGTTCGTCGCGTTCGTTGCGTTGGTTCCGCGCTTCGATGCGCTTGTAGACCACCGAGAACACCACGGGCACGAAGAACAATGTCGCGATGGTGCCGACCGCGAGGCCGCCGATCACCGCGCGGCCAAGCGGCGCGTTTTGTTCGCCGCCTTCGCCGAGGCCGATCGCCATCGGCACCATGCCGATCATCATCGCGAGTGCGGTCATCAAGACGGGACGAAAGCGCGTGTAGCCGGCTTCGAGCGCGGAACGCACTGCATCGCCATGTTCGGCAAGCGCAGAACGCGCAAAGCTCACCACGAGAATACTGTTGGCCGTTGCAATGCCGATGCACATGATCGCGCCGGTCAATGCGGGAATGGAGAGCGTCGTGTGCGTGAGAAACAGCATCCACACGATGCCCGCGAGCGCGCCCGGCAATGCAGTGATGATGATGAACGGATCGAGCCACGACTGAAAATTCACGACGATCAGCAGATACACGAGCACGACCGCGAGAATCAGCCCGAGCGCAAGGCCGGAGAACGACGTGTTCATCGTTTCCACTTGTCCGCGTATGTCGATGGACGAGCCTTTCGGCAACTGTCCGCGCGATTCGTCGATGATGCGTTGCACGTCGTCGGACACCGCGCCGAGATCGCGCCGCTCGGTGGTCGCATAGAGATTGATCGTCGTCTGCGCGTTGTAGTGATAGACAACCGCATCGCGCGAGCCGCGTGAAAGCGATGCAAGCGCGCCGAGTATGTTCGTCTTGCCGCTCGCGGATGTGACCGGAATATTGGCCACCGATTGCAGTGAGTTCATGTCGTATTGCGGCGCGGACGTGATGACGTTATAGCTCACGCCATTGACCGGATTGAGCCAGAACGTCGGCGTCGTCTGCTGGCTGCCGGAGAGCGTGATGAGTAGATTGTTCGCCACGTCGCGTTGCGTGAAGCCCGCTTGCAAGGCCTTCGTGCGATCCACTTCCACGTTGATCGAAGGAAGATCGGAAGGCTGCTGAATGCGCGCATCGACGAGACCGGGAATGCGGCGAATCTTCTCGAGCAAGTGATTGGCGAACTCGCGGTTTCCCCGAACGTCGCGTCCCGTGATGGCGATATCGATCGGTGCGGGCAAGCCGAAGTTGAGAATCTGACTCGTGATATCGGCGGGCAGAAATGAAAACGTCACGCCGGGAAACTCTTGCGGCAAGCGCTTTCTCAGATCGCGAATGTAATCGTCGGTCGGTGCGTGATCTTCATTCAGTGTGATGAGCACGTCGGCATCGGCTGCGCTCACGGTGCCCGTGTTGTTATACGAGAGGTTGATGCCCGACACCGGCAAGCCCATGTTGTCGATGACCGAATGAATCTCCTTGCGCGGAATCAGTTCGCGTATGCGATTGTCGACGCGGTCCGTGAGCGCCGCTGTCTCTTCGATGCGCGTGCCGGTCTTCGTGCGCATATGCATGGCGATGACGCCCGAATCGACCGACGGAAAAAAGTCTCGGCCAAGAAACGGCGCGAGCGCAAGCGAGAGCAAACAACATCCGAGAAAGATGGCAGCGAAGCGCCCCGGATGCACGAGCCGTGCTTCGAGAAACGCGCGATAGCGGCCGCGCACGGCTTCGAAACGCCGCTCGAAACCGAGGTGAATGCGCACGAACGGATTGCGCGATCCCTTCATCGATTCGACATCGCCGCCCATGTGCTCATGATGACGCAACAGGTACTTGGCAAGCGTCGGAATGAGCGTGCGCGAGAAGAAGTACGACGCGAGCATGGCGAAGACGACGGCCTCGGCCATCGGCACGAATAGATAATGCGCGACGCCTGTCAGCAGGAACATCGGAATGAACACGATGCAGATGGAGAGCGTCGAGACGAGCGTGGGCACGGCGATCTGTTGCGCGCCATCGAGAATGGCTTGTTCCAGTTCCTTGCCCTGCTCGAGATTCTGGCTGATGTTTTCGATCGCGACAGTTGCATCGTCGACCAGAATGCCGACCGCCAGCGCAAGGCCGCCCAGCGTCATGATGTTGATCGTCTGGCCGATCGCCGAAAGCGCGACGATGGACGTGAGCATCGAGAGCGGAATGGAGATCGCGATGATGAGCGTCGCGCGCCAGCTCCCGAGAAAGAGCAGCACCATGGCCGCGGTGAGTCCCGCTGCGATGACCGCTTCACGCAGCACGCCCGATACCGATGCACGCACGAACAACGATTGATCAGCGACGGGTTCGATCTTAAGCGATTCCGGCACCATGCCGTGCAACGTCGGCAAGAGCTTCTTCACGCGCGCGACGATATCGAGCGTCGATGCGTTGCCGCTCTTGTTGATGGTCAGAAGCGAAGCACGCGTGCCGTCGACACGCACGATATTGGTCTGCGGCTGAAAACCATCGCGTACATGCGCGACGTCCTTGATATAGATCGTGCCGCCTGGGCCGGTGCGAATGGGGATATCGTTGAGCCCTTCGATCGTGTTCGGGCTCGCATTCAGACCGACTGAATATTCCATCGAGCCGATCTTCGTCGTGCCGGTCGGCAGGATCAGGTTCTGCGCGCTGATCGCATTGACGACATCGGTCGGTGCAAGGTTCTTGGCCTGCAGCTTTTGCGAATCGATATCGACCATGATCTGCCGCTGCTTGCCGCCATACGGCAACGGCACGGAAGCGCCCTGCACGGTCGCGAGCTGCGTCTTGAGGAAGCTGTTGCCGAAGTCGTAGAGCTGCTGCTCGGTCAGTTCCGCCGACGACAATGCGAGCCGCAGTATCGGCACCGTCGATGCGTTGAAGCGCAGGATGTTCGGCGGCGTGATACCGGGCGGAAGCGAGCGCAACTGCGTTTGCGAGAGCGCGGTTATCTCGGCGATGGCTTCATCGACGTTCGCGTTCGGCTGGAAATAAATGCGAATGACCGCGATGCCCGGCAGCGATTCGGATTCGATGTGCTCGATGTCGTTCACCGCCACCGAAAGACCACGCTCGTAATTGAGCGTGATGCGGCGCTCCATCTGGTCGGGCGGCAAGCCCGTGTATGTCCAGATGACGCTGACGACCGGAATGTCGATGTTCGGAAAGATGTCGGTCGGCGTGCGCAGGATGACGAGCGGACCGATGATCAGCAGCAGCAGCGACAGGACGATGAACGTGTACGGGCGTTTGAGTGCAAGTCTTACGATCCACATCGAATTTCCGCCTGCCCCGTTTGATTTTCGTGTTCGTTATTCGAATGCTGTCCAGCCGTCGCTTAAAAGCCCCGATACGATGACACAGATGAAGCTTACAAAACAAATCGCGCAAACGGTTGCGAGGGTTTATGCGGAAGCTTTTCTTTAGATCAATGGCGTTTTCCTCGGGAAGTGTTGTTGTGACGCGAAAGTCGCGGGAGTCTCATGCGTACGCGCTGGCGATGCCTGGCAAATGCAAGCTGTCGCCCGCGCCATCGGGCAGTCAGTTTGTCGTCAGTTGTGCTGTAAGCGGATGAAGGCGCTTTGTATGCTGCATGCAACATGCAGCACGCAAAATGCCATTCGTTAGTTCGCGGGAATCGTGACAACCGGCGCCTTCGACGTATCCGTCACTTCCGCCAGCGCCATCAGGTTCTGCACCACCGTGAAGGCGTACTTCGAATCGAAGTCGCCCCGGTCGATCCAGTATTGCGCCTTGTCGTAGAGCACGCTCACGTATGCGTCCTGCGGCGCTTTCTCGCCGACCTTCACGACGATCGTCGGGCGCGTTTCGCCGCCGGTCAGACCGATCGTCGGCTTGGTCGCGCCGCTGCCGATCTGCGGGTCGGGCACGGGAATCTGCGCGCCGAGATCGGTCAGGATGCCGAGCACCGAGCGCGTGACCATCGGAATCCGGTCCTTATCGGACGACTGCCCGTACACGATCTCGTACGTCTTCATCTTCGGCGAGAGATGAAGCAACCGGCGCACGAGCGCGAGGTCGTCGGTGGTGGCCTTGTTCGAGCCGCTGCGCGTCGCGGCGAGCGTGATGAACACGCGCGCCGCATGGTCCTCGTTGCGCGATTCCACGTTGAGCTCGCCCGCGAGTTGCAAGCGCCGCAACGCCTGGATCAGCAGAAAGAAGTCGGGCGCGCCCGACGCGTTCGGCCCGCCCAGCGCGTTGCCGTTCTGCAGACCCGCAATCGACTGCGCGGTGATGCGCAACAGCAGATCGATCGGCATGCCGCTTTCCGCGAGCGGCAGCACGAGCGTCGGCGGCAGCGGCCGAATGTACGCGCTTGCGTAGGCGTCGCCGGTGGTCGGCGTGAAGGTGAACGTCGGGTGATTCGAGTACGACACGCTGCCCGTCGCTTGCGCATAGTTCGGCTGCGCGCCCGATCCTGCATTCAAAATGCCACCGCCGGACGCATCGAAGTTGTATGCCGCGATGATGCTGCTGACGGTGAGGAACGACGGCGCATCGGCGAAGCGCAACCCGACGATGGCGGCAAGAATTTCACGCTTCTGGGCATCGCCGAGCGCGCGGGCGTAGTCGACCTGATCGGCTTTCAGCCGCGACGGACCGAGGCTGGAACAACCCGCCGCGAGAAACGATGCGCTGAGAATGGCGGCGGATAAGGCTTTCGTGGGAATCGTGCTGGCTAGTGTCCTGATCATGGGCTCTGAGTGGAGGTAGGCGAGGAGGATCGTCGGCGCGAGGTCCGCGGAACATCCGCGGCGGCGCAGCAATTCCCATACCGTCCATTCACGCGCACACGCGGCGGCGCTCGTTCTTGCTATCCTGAATCGGCCGTCTCGCCATGGACCATCAACGGGAAAACATCATGCTGGAGCTACGACCCGGTTGCGAATGTTGCGACAAAGACCTGCCGCCCGATTCCGCCGATGCACGCATCTGCACTTTTGAATGCACTTTCTGCGCGGACTGTGCGGATCGCATTCTGAATTCCAAATGCCCGAACTGCGGCGGCGAACTCGTGCCCCGGCCACGCCGTCCGGCAGAGAAGCTGGCGAATAACCCTGCATCGACGAAACGGGTTTTCAATCCGGACTGCGCGCGGCAACGTTCAAGCTGAGCGCGCCGCAGTCGATGCACTCATGAAGCGCTATCCGTGCGCTTTTCGGGCGCGCTCGCTGCGGGCGTATCGGAGCGTGCGCGCGCAATATGCCGGCTCGCTTCGGCGTGCTGCGCGACGAGCGCATCGAGTCGATCCTGCGCGAAGCGCGGTCCGTCATCGCGTGCATGAGCGACAGTCGCCCCGAACGCAGCAGCAACAAAAAGAATCTTGGCGAAGTGTTTTGTATTCATCATTCACTCCACGAAAAGACTGTCGTGTGAGGCTTTAGCATCGCATATCGGGGCGTGTCGGGTGCTGTCGTATCGGACAAAGTCGAGCGCGGCGATGCCTTTCGCATCGGCATGCACGATCGCGAGCTTGCATGCCGCACGCCGATTTCCTATCTCTTAGGCAGAAGACCATGTCCAGGAGACCGTCATGACGAAACTCGCCCTCTTCTTCGACGGCACCTGGAACGAACCCAACGACCGCACCAACGCCTATCTCCTCTACAAGCTCGCGCCGGAAACCGACGATCAGGAAACGCTGTACGTGCCCGGCGTCGGCACACAAGGCAACGGGCTGTTCTCGCTCGCCAACAAGTTCCTCGGCGGCGCATTCGGCGACGGCCTCTCCGAGAACATCAAAAGCGGTTATGCGTGGCTGTGCCTGCGCTACCGGCCGGGCGCATCGATCTATATTCTCGGATTCTCGCGCGGCGCCTATTCCGCGCGCAGTCTCGCCGGCCTCATCCGCAAATGCGGACTCGCGAACGACTGGAGCGACGACTCCATCCGTCAGGCGTACGGCATCTATCGCGATCAGAGCGTGAGCGCCGACGACGACTCGGTGAAGGCGTATCGCCAGCAGTTCTCGCGTGAAGTCGATGTCGCGTTCATCGGCGTATGGGATACGGTCGGAGAACTGGGCATTCCGATCGACGGCATCGCCGTGCCGGGCTTCGCGAGCTACTACAAGTTCCACGACACGACGCTTTCGAATCGCACGAAGGCTGCGTATCACGCGATCGCCGCGAACGAATTCCGCTCGCTCTATAAGCCGACGTTGTGGACGCAGGGCGCCGAAGATCGCGGCGCGCTGCCGCTCGAGCAGCGCTGGTTCGCGGGCGCGCACGCCAACGTCGGCGGCGGCTACGTCACCCCGCCGCGCGATCCGGCCGACCTGCTGCCGCTGATTCCCGCCGAGTGGTTGCGCCAGAAGGCCGAATCGCACGGACTCGGGTTCGACAAGCCGATCGCGATTCCCGACGACGCGTACGCGTCCGAGCCCATCGACTCGTATACCGAATTCACGAGCAAGAATCCGCTGTTGCGCGACGTCTGCCAGAAAGCGCCGCGCGCGGCGGGCACGGCGCTGAACGAGACAATCGATCCGAGCCTCTTCAACCGGCTCGATGCACCGGACTTTCTCGATGCCTATCCGGCGTTGCGCGAGCAGTTGCGCGGCTTGCCGCTCGGCGAGTGACGAGCGACAAGCGAAGGCGCGTCGCCGATCAGAAGATATGCGGCGGCGTGCGATCGACCATGTCGCGCGGCAGGGTTTCGTCGAGTTCGAATTCGACGCTCGGGAAATCCTGCAGGCGCCCCGCCACCTCGGCTTCGCCTTCGCTCGTGAAAAGGCCGTCGAGATAATCGAACGTGAGCTTGTCGACGAGCGCCTTCAGCGCAAGCTCGGGACTGCGCTTCGGCTCGACCGCGACGTCGTCCACGTCGAGGCGCGCGCAGAACTGCCCGCCGCTCGAATCCATCGCGCCGATGTCGATCACCTTGCCGTCGACATTCTGCGCGAGCACGCGCTGCTCCACCGCGAACAGCCGGAACGGACGCGCGAGCGCGGCGGCGTCGTTCGGGGCGCGGGTCGTATCGGCGTTGTTCTCCTGCTTCGGGTTGCGTTGCGTCGTCATGGCGATCTCCTTCGATACATTCATCGCGACGATGCAGCAAGGCACGCGCCCGCGCGCGGTGCGCCGCAGCATCGCGCGAAGTTTCCCTTGTGCAGCGCGGCGTCCTACAGTTCGAGCATGGTTCGATGCAATCTCACTCACGCAAAGGAGCAGCCAGTGGACGGATACATGAGCACGAAGGTGGCGGTCATCACCGGCGCGGGCCGCGGACTCGGACGCAGCGCGGCGCTAAAGCTCGCGCAACAGGGCGTCGGCATCATCGGCACGTGGAACAGCGACGCCGCATCGGCCGAAGCGGTGGCCGGCGAGATCGAGGAACTCGGCTGCAAGTGCGCGATGCTCAAGCTCGACGTCGGCCGATGCGACACCTTCCCCGCATTCGCCGATGAAGTCTGCAAGGCGCTCGAACAATCGTTCGAACGCACGAACTTCGATTTTTTGGTGAACAACGCGGGCGTCGGCGTGCATGCGTCGTTCGTCGATACGACACCCGAGCAGTTCGACACGCTGCTCGACATTCATCTCAAGGGACCGTTCTTTCTGACGCAGGCGCTGCTGCCTTTTCTGCACGAGGAAGGCAGCATCGTGAACGTGTCGAGCGGGCTCACGCGCTTCGCTTTGCCGGGCTACGCGGCGTATGCGGCGATGAAAGGCGGCATCGAAGTGCTCACGCGGTATCTCGCGAAGGAGCTTGGGCCGCACGGGATCACGGTGAACACCATTGCGCCGGGCGCGATCGAAACGGACTTCGGCGGCGGCGTGGTGCGCGACGATCAGAGCGTCAACGACTTCGTCGCGCAGAACACGGCGCTGGGGCGCGCGGGCGTGCCGGACGACATCGGCGGCGCGATTGCGGCGATGCTGTCCGAGGGCAATCGATGGATGACGGCGCAGCGCGTCGAGGTATCGGGAGGCATGTTTATCTGACGCTCCGACAGCCGCGCGAGGCCCAGACGCAGGCGCAAAAAAAACCGGACGCCGAGGCGTCCGGTTTTTCTTGAAGCAAGCGCCGCTTAGAAGCGGTGGATGATACCCACGCCTGCTGCGAACATGCTGCGCGATGCGGACGGCGTGGTCTGGAAGCCGTCGCCGATCGTCGCGTTCGCGTTGGTCTGTGCGTTGACCGGGCCTGCAGGCGTGAACGTCGGGTTCGCGAGCGTGCGGCCGTTGGCGCGCTGGAACGCTTCCAGAGCGTACAGACCCGTGCGCTTCGACAGCGAGTAGTACTGGGACAGGTTGAACTGGTGGTACGAAGCTGCGTCGTTGATGCCGTTCGCCTTGCTGGCCCACGTGTAGCTGTAGCCTGCCGCGAAGTCCCACGCGCTCGATGCCTTCCAGTGCAGCACCGTGCCTGCCGTGTTGAAGACGGCTTCGTCGGTGAACTTCGAGGCGATGCCCGGAATGTACTGAACGTTCGTGTACGTCGCGGTGATGTCCCACGCGCTGTTGAACGTGTAGCCGAGGCCCACGGCGAAGCGGTTCTGGGCTTGCGCGCCCTGATAGCCGTTCGTCACCGCCGACACGCCCGACTGGCCGGCCGTGTTCGTCGTCGATGCGTCGCCGTAGACGCCGCCGCCGACCGTCGAGTTGTTGATGCGCGTGAACGCAACCGTGCCGCCGATCGGGCCTTGCGAATACTGGATCGCAGCCGACCAGGTCGAACCCTGATACACGCTGTCAGGCACGCCTGCGAACGAGTACGAACCGCTCACCGTGAAGCCGTACAGCTTCGGCGACGTATAGACGACCGAGTTGTTCGCGCGGTAGATCGTGTCCAGTTCGTCCAGATCGCCCGGGTGCGCGCCGAAGTAGCCCGTCAGCCAGTTCGTCGGGCTGTACGGCGCCATGAGCGTGTAATACGACGTGTACTGGCGGCCCACGGTCAACGTACCGAACGTCGGGTTCGTGAGACCGACCCAAGCCTGGCGACCGAACATCGCGTTCGCGTATTGCTGCGCGCCGTTGTTGATGTTGAAGCCGGATTCCAACTGGAAGATGGCCTTGTTGCCGCCGCCCAGATCTTCCGCGCCCTTCAGGCCGAAGCGGCTGCCCGCCCAGATACCCGATGCCATCTTGACGTTCGAGCGGCCTGCCTGCGACTTCGCCAGGTTCGTCTGGCTGCTTTGATAAACGATCGAGTCGTCGACGATACCGTACAGCGTCACGCTGCTCTGCGCGAAAGCCGGCGCAGCGGCTGCGAACGCGGTCGCGGCGATGGCGGCGGCCTGGGTCATCTTGAAGCTTTTCATTTCTTCTCCTCTTGCATCGTGCGGTATGAGCGAATCGTTCGTGATCGGACTGGAACCGGAACCAGGCAAGGCTCGCCGGTGACATCGACCGTAACTTTTATCGCTGGCAAGTGTATGGCTTACCGATGGAATCCGAAAGAATCGGCTTCACTGGTGTCGTTTTTTTTGCACCGTGTGGTTAACCAGTATTTGCGTCGACGCAAATATTCGGCATTCGGTCGCCAGCATGACAAGAAGCTGTCAGCGACGTGGCGCCGCAGCATGGCGGAGGTTGAGGACGCCCCGTGCCACAAGGCTCTGCGGCAGCACGGTAAAGATTGCCGCAGACGTCCGGCGCGCGATCGCATCGGAAAGAGATGCGCGGAATAACACTCGTGTTTGGCGGCGCAGAATGGAGGAAAAGCGGGCAGGCTGCGAAAGCAACCGGAAAGCATCGGCGTGGGATGCATCGGGACGCGAGCGACGCGTGAAAGGCGCGCGTCGCCCGGAAGGAAGGATTACCGCGACGCTTATTGCTCGATCTTCGCCCGCAGTTCGCGCGCGGTTTCGAGCAAGCCTTCGTAGCCCGAGCGCGCGTGCGACGGCAGATCGGGATCGCCGACGAGCGTGCCGAGCGTCTCGATCAGGCTGTAGAGAATGCCCTTCGCCGCGCCGGCGGCCATGCGTCCCGCCGCGACGGATTCGTCGACGTGCGTGATCGCGGCATCGAAATGCTCGACGTTCGGATGCCGCTCGGAAAGATCGGGCGCGCTCGAGCGTGTGTCGCGCGGCTCGGTCGGGTCGCTGTTCATGATGGTCTGCCTCCGTGGCAAGTGCGAATGTCCTCGTTCCTGTATAGCGCCGCCGCGCGATGGCCGCAATCCGTGCGTGCCGCGCCGTATCGTCGCGCGCCGTGTGTGCTTCGCGAGCGCCCGCGAGCGCTCACGACGCCGGCAACTCCTGCACCGGCACGATGCGATGCACGCGCCGCGCATCGACGTCATGCGCACCCGCCGCGCGATGCGGCACGCCGTGCTCCATCAACAGCGCGCGCAGTTCGTTGATGACCGGAAAGACTTCGTGATTGTGATCCGCGCCCTGCCGGTCATGCGCTTCCTGTTCGCGCTCGACGATCCATCGATCCTCCTTGAAGATGCGCTCCGTGAACCACACGAGCAGCGGCCACGCGGCGTCGAGCAGGACGGGAATCTTCGGGCGGCGGATCGACAGCAGGCCGAAGGTGCGATTGGTGCGCTGTTCGGCATCGAGCGGCACGTAGGCGATCCACAGGTCCATCACCATCGTCTCGTCCTTCGTGCGGATCTTGAGCGTCTGATACGGATACTCGGTGCGAACCGTCATCACGTCTTTCTGCGTCTCATCGGGCTTGGCGCCGCGCTTCTGGCCGAACACGAGCGCCTCGCCGATCGGCTGCTTTCCCGCCTCGCGCGCGAAGGTGTAGTCCACTTCGATCCAGTCCTCGCCCCGCCGCCGCCCGAGCGATCGCGCGCGCATGCTGCCCATCTGCCGCCGATGCAGGAACTGGTGGTTCATGTCCATCAGGTTCTCGTGCATGAACGTGTAATGGCACTTCACTTCCTGGCCGAAGCGGCGCGTCTTGTAGACAGGATCGGTGGCGGAATCGAGCGACGGAAACCGCGCGGTATCGGCGCGAAGCGGATCGCCCGTGAACACGAACACGAGCCCCGCTTCCTCGCGGCACGGATACGCGCGCACGCCGTTGGGCAGGCGCTCGCGTCCGAGATAGGGAATGTCGGTGCAGCGGCCGGTGCAGTCGTAGGTCCAGCCGTGATAGCAACAGCGAATGGATTCGCCATCGACGACGCCCGCCGAAAGCGGCACTTGCCGATGCGCGCAGCGGTCTTCGAGCGCAAAGACCTTGCCCGAGCCCGTTCGCACGAGCACGATGGGATCGCCCGCGAAGCGCACGCCGTGCGCATGGCCGCGCTTCACTTCGCGCGACCACGCGAGCGGATACCAGTGATCGGGATGAATGTCGATGCGGCGCAGATCGCGCGGCTGGCTTGCGGATGTATCGGCGACACCGGTTTCCTGCTCGCCTTGCGGCAACGCTGCGTGCATGTAGGACGCCTCCGGGAGGAGTGAGATCGGATGTGAGCGCCTGTCGCGAATGCGGGCGCAAAGGAACGATCTCTCGCAGTCTACACGGCGTCGCCCGTTTCGGCGCGGGCGAACCGTCGGGTCGCGCTCGTCTGCTCGCGCCTGCTTGCCTCATGCGTCGTCGCGCTTGACGAACACCAGACTGAAGTTGTTCGCGGGCATCGCGATAGCTTCGGCAAGCGTGAATCCGGCCTCGCGCGCGAGCGCCTCGACCGTTTCCATGTCGCGCACGCCCCAGCGGGAATCGGTGGCGCGCAGTTGCGCATCGAAGGCTTCGTTGCTTGACGCGGTATGCGCGCCATTGCGCCGGAACGGTCCATACAGGTACAGTACGCCGCCCGCGCCGAGCCGTTCGGCCGCGCCGCGAACGAGCGCCTCGGCCGCTTCCCACGGCGCGATGTGGATCATGTTGATGCACACGATCGCCGCGACGTTGCCGATGCCCCAGTCGCCGCTCGTCACGTCGATGCAAAGCGGCGCGTCGAGGTTCGGCAGTCCCGCATGCGCGCGCCACGCCGCGATGGATTCGCGCGAGGCGGCGTCCGGATCGCTCGGCTGCCAGACGATGCCCGGCAACGCGCTCGCGCAATGCGCGGCATGCTGTCCGGTGCCGCTGGCGATTTCCAGCACCACGCCGCGCTTCGGCAGCACGCGTGCGAGGACGGCTAGAATCGCATCGCGATTGCGTTCGGCGGCGGGTGCGCGGCGGCGCACGCCGGCGTCGGAATTTGGTGAGGCTTGCGTCATGGATATGGCTCGATAAGCGAAATCTGTCATCGAGACTAAGGGCGCTCAAGCTGCCGCGTCAAGCGACGCCGAGCTTTCAAACGCCATGGCGCGAAACCTGCTGCCTGACGTCCCTATTACAAACAAAGCGACAAACAAAGCGACACGGCGCGATGCAAACGCGGCGCGTCGTCAAACCTGTGTATGCTGCCGATGATTCCCCGCGCCGCGCGCGATTCGCGCGGCGACATCATCGAATGCAAAAGACCACCGGCTTTGCACAGCCGCGTGTCGAACCGGAGCGAAACATGCAAGACACGAGACGCGAAGGCCCCGATGAAGACACCATTGCGTTCGCAACGGAAGTGTTCAACACCGCCCGCCGCGGCGATGCCCCGATGCTCGACGCCCTGCTTCACAAAGGCCTGCCGCCGAACCTGCGCAACGACAAGGGCGACAGCCTCGTGATGCTCGCGAGCTACCACGGCCACGCCGACGCGGTGCGCGTGCTGCTCGAACACAAGGCCGATCCGAACCTGCGCAACGACAACGGCCAGACGCCGATCGCCGGCGCGGCGTTCAAGGGCTTCAAGGACGTGATCGAAACGCTGCTCGCGCACGGCGCGGACATCGAAGGCGCATCGCCCGACGGACGCACGGCGCTGATGATCGCCGCGATGTTCAATCGCGTGGAGATCGTCGACATGCTGATCGCGCGCGGCGCGAACCCGGATGCACGCGATCAGAACGGCTTATCCGCACGCGAGTACGCCGCGCGAATGGGCGCAGCCGATACCGCCGCGCAGCTCGCGGGCCGGCAGCCGGGAACGGACGCATCGACGGGCGCATCGACGGGCGCATGAGCGCATGCGCGCACTGAGACACACGGCCGGACGCTCGCGTCGCCGGTTCACACAATACAAACCAGGAAGGTGGCCCGGACACATGGAGCTTTTGTGATGACAGGCGGTATCTCGCATCGGGGTGATGCGTTGGCCAACAAAGCGGCATTCACGCTGGTTTCCGCGCCGGTTTTAGCGATACGGCACGCCTGGCATGCCGTATGGCGCCTGATCGTTCTGTTGTTCGCGCTGGCACGGTGCACACGCGGCCTGCCGCGTTCGGCCGCCCTCGCCATGCTCGCCGCGTGCGCGCTCTCGGCGTGCGGCATCTTTTCGCAGCAGACGCCCGCGCCGATCGTCGAGCACTCGTACATTCCGGCTCCCGACGAAACCGAAACCGCCGATACCGAAGAGCCCGCGTCGTCCGTCGTCGTCGCGCCGGAACCGGCGTCCGCCGTGAAGCCGCCGCCCCCGCCGAAGCCGAAGCGCCGCATCGTGAAGCCGAAGCCGGTAGAGCCGGTCATCACCGCGCCCGCCGAGCCGCCCGAACCGCCTCCGCCGCCGCAGATCATCTCCACGCGCATCATGCAGCACGACCAGTTGCACGGCCTGCTCGATGCCGAAGTGCAGCGCCCCGACGGCAAGGTCGTGGGCCGCGCGGTGGACATGTATATCGATGCATCCGCGAAGCCGAAACTGCTGATGGTGAATCTCGCGGGCTTCATGGGCGTCGGCGATCGCAAGGTCAATTTCCCGTGGACGGCGTTCCGCTTCGCGCCGAATTCGAAGGCCGCGCCGATCACGTTCCTCCCTCCGCCGCCGCCCGCGAAAGGCAAGCCCGCGGATCCGGTGCCGAAGCCGCAGCCCGTCAACGAGGCGCCGCCGAACTTCACGCCGCTCGTCGATTCGACGGTGACGCAGAAAAACGGCGCGCGCATCGGACGCGTGGTCGACGTGCTCGTCGATTCGCAGGCAGAGCCGCAGGCGCTCGTCGTCGATCTGTCGAGTTCGCTCGCGGCGGACAAGCGTCACGTCGCGGCGAACTGGGGCGATCTGCAGGTCGTTTCACGCAACAAGCAGCTCGTGCTTCAGATGAATTTCAACGACGCGCAGCTCAAAGCCGCGCCGACGTACGCGCCCGAACAGCCGATCAAGATCGTGTCGCCGGTCGTCCCGGCGACGCCCGCTTCGTCGGCGACGGCGACGGCTGCGTCATCGGCGACGGCGACGGCTGCATCGTCGGGCGGCGCGACGGCGTCGGGCGCGGTGGCGGCGCAGGGCTCGTCATCCGGCGCGCGCCCCGCCCGATAAACGGATCACGACATGAATAACCGATTCACGACATGGTAATTGCACGAAGTCTGCGCGCGCTCGACTGGCTGAACTTCTTCGTCGCCAACGTGCAGACCGGCTTCGGCCCGTTCATCGCTTCGTACCTCGCGGCCCACAAGTGGACGCAGGGCGAGATCGGCCTGATGCTGTCCGTCGGCACGATCAGCGCAATGGCGAGCCAGCTTCCCGCGGGCGCGCTCGTCGACGCCATGCGCAACAAGAAGTTCGCGGCGCTCTCGGCGATCATCGCGATCATCGTGAGCGCGCTGCTGCTCGCCGCGAGTCCGACGTTCATCCCCGTGTTCGCGGCCGAAGTGCTGCACGGCTTCGCGAGCTGCATGCTCGTCCCGGCGATGGCCGCGATCTCCGTCGCGCTCGTCTCGCGCGCCGATCTCGGCGACCGGCTCGGCCGCAATGCGCGCTGGGCGTCGATCGGCAGCGCGCTGACCGCTGCGCTGATGGGCGCGTTCGGCGAGTATCTGTCGCTGCGCTCGGTGTTCTTCCTGACGGCGGCGCTCGCGTTGCCGGCCATCGTCGCGCTGCGCATGATTCACTACGATGCGCCGCCCGCGGTGCCGCGCGCGCCTCCCGGCAAGCCGAAACTCACGCCCGAAGGCGAGGAGCGCGAGTCGCTGCGCGAGTTGCTGAAGGACCGGCGGCTGCTGATTTTCGCGGCGTGCGTGGTGCTGTTCCATCTCTCGAACGCGGCGATGCTGAATCTCGCCGCCGGCGAAGTCACCGCGCACATGGGCGACAACGTTCAACTGGTGATCGCGGCGTGCATCATCGTGCCGCAGTTCATCGTGGCGGCGCTGTCGCCGTGGGTCGGACGGCAGGCGCAGAAATGGGGCCGGCGTCCGATCCTGATTCTCGGCTTCTGCGCGCTGCCGATCCGCGCGCTGCTGTTCGCGGGCGTGAGCAGCCCGTATCTGCTCGTGCCGGTGCAGATGCTCGACGGCATCAGCGCGGCCGTGTTCGGCGTGATGCTGCCGCTCATCGCCGCCGATGTCGCCGGCGGGCGCGGCCACTACAACCTCACGATCGGCTTCTTCGGGCTGGCGGCGGGCGTGGGCGCGACGCTTTCGACGGCGGCGGCGGGCTTCGCGGCGGATCGCTTCGGCACGGCGATGAGCTTCTTCGGTCTCGCGGGCGCGGGCGCGCTCGCGGTCGCCCTCGTCTGGCTCGCGATGCCGGAAACGCGCACGGAGCATGTCGCGCCGAAGGTGGAGAAGCCGCCGGTCGAGGCGTGAAAGTCGTTCGCCGGCGGCTTCAGGCGAGCGGCTTCAATCCGCCCAGCAACGTCGGCACCAGTTCGCTCACCGTGGGATGCACGTGCATCGCGCGTTGCAGCGTGGTGTACGGCGCATCGGCGTTCATGATGTCGACGAACGTGTGGATCACCTCGTCGCCTTCGATGCCGTAGATCGCCGCGCCGAGAATGCGCTTCGTGTTCGCATCGACGAGCGCCTTCATGAAGCCGTCCGTTTCGCCGCGTTCGCGCGCACGGCCGACGCGCGTCATGGGCATCGTGGCGATGAGCGCCGCGCGGCCATCCTTTCTCACGTCCGCTTCGCTCATGCCGACGCGCGCGAACGGCGGATCGACGAACACCGCGTACGTCATGATGCGCGTATCGACGCTGCGCGATTCGCCATCGAGCAGATTCGCCGCGACGATCTCGTAGTCGTTCCACGACGTGTGCGTGAACGCGCCGCGCCCGTTGACATCGCCGATTGCCCAGACGCCTTCCGCTTTGGTGCGCAGCTCGCCGTCCACGTCGATCAAACCGTGCCGGTTCACCGCGATGCCCGCGTGTTCGAGCCCGAGATTGTCGGTGTTCGGCGTGCGGCCGGTCGCGAAGAGCAGATGCGATGCATCGATGGTTTCATCGCCCAGCTCGATACGCAGCCCGCCGCTCGTCTTCTCCACGCGCTTTGCTTCGACGCCGAAGCGAAACTCCACGCCCTCGCGCGCGAGCACGTCCTGCATCGCGCGGGCGACGTCTTCGTCCTCGCGCGTCAGGATGCGCTCGCCGCGCACGAGCAGCGTGACGCGGCTGCCGAAGCGCCTGAACATCTGCCCGAATTCGAGCGCGATATAGCTCGCCCCGACGATCACGAGATGCTCGGGCACGTCGGTCAGTTCGAGAATGCTGGAGTTGGTCAGATACGGAACGCCTTCGAGCCCGTCGAGCCCGTCGATATGCGGCACCGTCGCGCGCGTGCCCGTGTTGATGAAGATCATGTCGGCGTGAATGTCGTGCGTCGCGCCGCCGTCGCTCTCGATGGCGAGCGCGCGCGGTCCCGTGAAGCGGCCATGCCCCTTGAACACGGTGACGTTCGGCGTGCCGCGCAGCCATTGTTCGATGCCGTCGCGCGATGCGCCGATGACCTCGTCCTTGCGCGCCTTCACGCGCGCCATGTCGATGGTGATGTCGCCGCCGATATCGACGCCATACTTCGACGCCGTCCGCGCGACATGCGCCGCACGCGCGCTCGCCACATACGTCTTGGTCGGCGTGCAGCCGACATTCACGCACGTGCCGCCGAAAAGATGCCGCTCGATGACCGCCGTGCGCTTGCCGCTTTCGGCGAGCCGCACGGCAAGCGGCGAACCGCCCTGCCCGGTGCCGATGACGACTGCATCGAAATGCTGTGACATGCGTGAGCCTCCGTGGCCGATGCGTGCCTGGCCAAACATCGGACAATGCACGCGTGATGGATTCAACGCCCGGCCATCTTACGCTCAACGCCGCCGACGGGCACGGCGCGTGCTCGCGTCCATTGGATGGCTTACCCATCCTCCCGCTGTTTCCAGGGCGTTCCATGACCGAGACGATCTGGTTTCTCGTCGTCGGCGGCGTGCTCATCTTCATGGGACTCGCCGGTTCGGCGTTCAAGCGCCTGCCGATCAGCACCGCGATGTGTTATCTCGCGATCGGCTTCGCGCTCGGGCCGGGCGCGGCGAATCTGCTGCACATCCGGCTCGACGGCGACGCCACCGTCCTGCGCCTCGTCACCGAAGTCGGCATGCTCGTGTCGCTGTTCGCGGTCGGCCTGCGGCTGCGCGTGCCGCCGACCGATCTCCGCTGGCTTTTGCCGGTGCGCCTCGGCTTCGTCGCGATGGTGCTGACCATCGTGCCGCTCATGTTCTTCTGCGTGTATGTGCTCGGCATGAGCTGGGGATCGTCGTTGCTGCTTTCCGCGATGCTCGCCCCCACCGATCCCGTTCTCGCCCACGACGTGCAGGTCGAGCAACCCGGCGACACCGATCTGCTGCGTTTCTCGCTGACGGCGGAAGGCGGCGTGAACGACGGCATCGCGATGCCCTTCGCGCTGCTCGGCCTCGCGGTGTGCCGCTACGAAGCCTCGCCCGACGATGCGCTGCACTGGGGCTTCCTTCTGCAAGCGGCGTGGGGCACGTTCGCCGCGCTCGCGAGCGGATGGCTGCTCGGCGGGCTGACCGTGCGCCTCGTCGCCTATCTGCGCACGCATCATGGCGAGGCGCTCGGCTCCGAAGGCTTCTATGCGCTGGGGCTGATCGCGCTGTCGTATGGCGTCGCCGAATTGCTGCACGCGTATGCGTTTCTCGCGGTGTTCGCGGCGGGCCTGGCGACGCGTCGCGTCGAGCAGAAGGCAAGCGGCGACAAGTCCGCGCGCGAAGCGGTCGGCACCGTCGATGCCGACGACGTCAGCGCCACCGCCGCCGATCCCCGGCGCGCGCACGCGTTCATGGCCGAGCGCGTGCACGGCTTCACGATCGAACTGGAACGCATTGCCGAAGTGGCGATCATGCTGATGGTCGGCGCGGTGCTCGGCGCGATGTGGCGCGACTTGTTCACGTGGCAGGCGACGCTCCTGATCGCCGCGCTCTTTCTCGTGGTGCGGCCGCTGGCGGTGGAGGCGTCGCTGATCGGCGCGGGCGCATCGCGTCCGCAGCGCCTGCTGATGGGCTGGTTCGGCATACGCGGCGTCGGCTCGTTCTACTATCTGCTCTATGCGATCGAGCACGCGCCGAAAGACGTCGCCGCGCCGCTCGTGCCGTTCGTGATCGCGGCGATCGCGGCGTCGGTGATCGTGCACGGCGTGACATCGACGCCGCTGATGAATCGCTATCAGCGCATCCAGAACAACGACTGAGCAACGACTGAGCAACGACTGAGAGCCGCTCCATGAAGCATTTGATTTTCTTCTGCGGGCACGCGGGCACGGGCAAGACGACGCTCGCCAGGCGCCTCTTCGCGCCGCTCATGCGCGCGAGCGGCGAGCCCTTTTGCCTGCTCGACAAGGACACGCTCTACGGCGCGTACAGCGCGGCGGCGATCGGCGCGCTGACGGGCGATCCGCACGACCGCGACAGTCCGCTTTTCATCGAGCATTTGCGCGATCCGGAGTACCGCAGTCTGATCGATACCGCCGCTGAAAATCTCGCGCTCGGCGTGAGCGCGGTGGTGATCGCGCCGCTGTCGCGTGAAGTGCGCGAGCGGCGGCTTTTCGATCGCGGATGGCTCGGCATCGGCGATGACGTCGCGATCCGCGTCGTGTGGGTGCACGTGAGCGAGGATGTGGCGCACGAGCGCATCGTCGCGCGCGGCGATCCGAACGATGCGTACAAGCTCGCGCACTGGGAGGATTATCGGCAGCGCCTTTTCTTTCCCGACGATGCCCTCGCCGCAGACCTGCTGATGTTCGACAACGCATCCGCGTCCGACGATGACGAGGCGCGTCTGCTTGCGCGCCTCATCGCCCACGATTGAAGAAAGCTCAGGCCGCCGCGAGTTGCCGCGCGGTCGCGAGCGCGTTCGCGCCTTCGTAGAGCTTGCCGAAGCGGTTGTTCAGGAACGCATCGAGCGGAACCTGCTCCTGGCGCACGAAACCGCTCTGCGGCAGCACGCCTTCGCGAAAAAGATCGAGTTCCGCGCACACCGCGCCGGCCGTCGTGATCTGGATGGCGCTCATCGGCACGCCGCAGACTTCCTTCGCGAAGATCTTGCGCGTGAACACGTCCTGCACGAGTTGCCCGCCGGGACCGCCGCGCATGCCCGTCACCGTGACGAAGATAAGCACCACGTCTTGCGTCGTCGAAGGAATCGCGCGCTTGAGCATGGCTTTGAGGCCGTCGCGATCGGTGGACATGCGCAAGTCGTCGAGCAGGAACTTCATCAAATCGCGATGCCCCGGATAGCGCACCGACTTGTAATCGAGCGTCTCGACGTTGCCCGCGAGCGTTTCGCATAGCGTGCCGAGTCCGCCCGATGTGTTGAACGCTTCGTACTCGATGCCATCGAGCGAAAAATGCTCGACGCCTTCGAGCGGCTGCAGCCATTGCGTGCGGCCTTCGCGCACGGCTTCGCACGGCTGGCAATACTCGTTGATGAGCCCGTCGATGCTCCACGTCAGGTTGTATTTCAGCGCGTTGGTCGGAAACTCCGGCAGCGCGCCGACGCGCATCTTCACGTCGCGCACGTTGTGAAGACGCCGCGCGAGATCGTGCGCGACGATGCCGATGAAGCCCGGCGCCAGGCCGCATTGCGGCATGAATGCGGTGTGCGCGTCGTCGGCGATGGCGCGGATCGCGTGCGTCGCGCGCACGTCTTCGGTGAGATCGAAGTAATGCACGCCTGCCGCTTTCGCCGCCGATGCCACGCTGATCGCGAGGTAATACGGCAGCGCGTTGACGAGCGCATCGAAGCCGGTGAGCGCGTGGCGCAACGCGGGCGTATCGGCGGAATCGACGCGGCGCGTCGCAATGCCGAGCGCATCGAGTTGCGCGAGCGCGTGTTCGTCGCGGTCGAATGCGACGACATCGAAGTCGCCCGTTTCGCGCAGCAATCGCGCGATGCTTTGTCCGATCAGGCCCGCGCCGATGAGTGCCACTTTCATTTCTTGTCTCCTGTCTGGGTGTGCATGGACGTCACACATCAGTCTAGGAGCGCGTGAATTTTGAATACAGACACAAAGTGATGCGCATCGACGACCAGTTTCGTCGTTTCGACGGCCCTTCGCTACAATATGTCGAATCTCAACCCGCGCGGTCGATCTTGCGCGCCAGGATGATCGACGTCGTCGTGCGCTCGACGCCTTCTAGCGCGCCGATTTCATCGAGCAGATCGTTGAGGCGGTCGGGCGAATCGGCGCGCAGCCAGGCGACGTAATCGAACTCTCCGCTGACCGCGCAAAGTAAGTGAATCTCCGGCATGCGCGCGAAGCGCTTCTGCACGTCGCGGCCGTATTTCGGCGCGATCTTGATGCCCACGTACGCCTGAATGCTGGCGTCGAGCACGTCCTGTCCGAGCCGCACGCCGTAGCCCGCGATCACGTTGTTCTTCTCGAGACGCGCGATGCGCGCGATCACCGTCGTGCGCGCGACGCCAAGTTGCCGCGCGAGATTGGCGACGCTTTCGCGCGCATTCGTTTGCAGCAGTGCGACGAGATTGCGGTCGATGTCGTCGAGTTGATCGAGGCGCGGCGGTCTCATGTCGTCCTTTGTGAGTGCATCGTTGTTCGCGTCGATTATCGCTTTTGCATGCTGCATTCGGCATGCAACATGCGGCACGCAAAATGCCATCCGCACGCGGAGCGCGAATTTTCCAGAGACGTATCGAATGTAAGCAGTTGTGGCAACGCAGGCGATTCGTCGCTCAATCGTGATACTAATATCAGGCGACGGCGTCAACGCCCGTCTTTGCTGGTCTTTGCTGTCAGCGCATTGTCAGCAAGGCGTGGCTCGCCTCCTTTTTGAATCGATCGAAGGATTCCCCGAATGAAGAAAACACTCGTCGCAATCGTGGCGTCATGCGCCGTCAGCGCGGCCTTCGCGCAAACCTCCGCGCCCACCGCTGCATCCGGCGCGCAAAACGCTGCGCCGGCGGTATCGGCTGCGTCCGCGCCGGGCGCTTCGAAGCGCGAAGCGCGCGTGGAAGAGCGCATCGCTCAACTGCACTCGAGCCTGAAGATCACGTCGGCGCAGGAAGCGCAATGGGCGCCGTTCGCCGACGCCATGCGCGAAAACGCGCGCGCGATGGCCGATCTGTATCGCCAGCGCATCGCGCAACGCGACACGATGTCGGCGCTCGACGACATGAAGCAGTATCAGCAGATCACGCAAGCGAACGCGGACGGCACGAAGCGTCTCGTCGATGCGTTCGAGCCGCTGTACGCGAGCCTTTCGCCGGAGCAGAAGAAGCTCGCCGACACGAGCTTCCGTCAGGAAGGCCGCAATCATGGACGGCGCGAACGCGCGCATCGCCAGCCGCGCGCATCGGGCGCGGACGCGGCATCGACGACAAAGCCGTAAGCGCTGTCATCGGCGTGACGCACCACAGGCCCGCATCGACCGATGCGGGCTTTTTGCACTTTGCAGCGATTGCCGCTAGCATCGCGCTCCTTCATCCACATCGGTCCATCCCATGCTCAAGCTCTCGCAACCCGATCTCGCTTCCGATCCCGGCGCGCGCCGCGTCGTCAAGAGCGAAGTGGTGAACGTCGAATTCGCGGCCGTCGCCGGCGAACTGATGAGCCTCGAAGGGCCGAACCGATATGCACCCGGCGACGCCATCGTCACGGGCGCATCGGGCGAGCGCTGGGTCGTCTCGCGCGACCGGTTCGACGCGAAGTATCTGCCCGAAGGCGGCATCGCGCATGGCGGGCCGGGGATGTATCGCAACCGGCCGAGCGTCGTGCTGGCGAAAGAAATGAACGAAGCGTTCTCCATCGCGCGTTCCGCGTCCGGCGACGTGCTCACCGGCGACGCCGGCGACTGGGTCATGCAGTACGCGCCGGGCGACTACGGCGTCGTCAAGGCGGCGCGATTCGCGAAGGTCTATCGCGACGCGTGAGCCTCAAGCGTCACGCATCACGCGAAGTCCTCGCCCATCTCGATCTCCATTTCGCGCGGCACCGTCTCGCCGTTCGCGTGCATCTCTTCGAGCGAGCCGAGCGTCGCTTCCACATACGCGCGCAGCACCGCATAACTGCGCGCGTGCATGCGCGGCGGCATCGCGCGATAACGCGCAAGCGCGGCGGGATCGAAGCGCACGTCGATGGCGATGCGGCGCGCCGTCGAACCGAAGCGCATCGCGACGTAGTGAATCGTCAGCGACGTGCGGCCCGTGTCGTCGATCCGTTCGGCGAACTGCGTCTGGTCCGGAAAAAGATCGCTGATGACGTGCGCGAGCATGTCGATGTCCGCGCTCGGACAGTCGTATTGGTAGTCGTCCATGGATGTCGGTCGTTCAGGGTTGGCGCGCGTCGATCGGCAGAACGTCCGCGGCGCGGCGATAGTACCGCACCAGCGCCGCCGCGACGATCACGCCCAGCACGAGATAGACCGCATCGGCGGCGATGAGCGGAATGAGGCGCGCCTGAAACAGCGCGGCCGGCAAGCCGACGAGCGCGTGCGCCGCGATCAGCACGCCGAGCGCATGACGCGAACGCTCGCGCAGCATTTGCCACATCAGCGCCGAGAAACCGAGCTGGAACACGAACGCACTCACGCGCTCGATGAGAAAGATGCCCGCCGACACCGGCGACAGGCCGAGCAGGATCATGTGAATGCGCGCGATGGCATCGAGCGGTGCGCTTTCGAAATGCGAATCGAGCGTGCCGTTGTTCGCGAGCACCGCATAGACGATCCATTGCGCCTGAACGAGCACGCCGACGATCCACGCTTCCGCCCCGCCGTGCCCGATGCCGTATCCGAGCGCCGGCCCCTTTCTCTCCAGCGCCGCAGGCTCGCGCTTGATCAGCCATTTCATGCCGATGAAGCGCCCGACTTCCTCGCACACGCCCGCGGCCAGCGCGCCATACACGACGAACGCAACGGGATTCGCGAGCCACGCCGACGTCACCGGATTGCCGAGCATGAAGCCGTGCAGCGCGCGCTCGATGACCATCGCGAAGAGCGCGAACACGGCGATGCCGAGAATCGCCTCGCGCGGCACGAGGGCGAAGCGGCCACGCATGCGCCGATACAGCACGACCGGCATGGCCGCGACGATGAGCGTCACGAGCGCGAGGCTCGCGAGCGTCGGGAGACTGATCATTCCACTTCCTTCACTTTCCTTGCGATGTTTCGTGCGTCGCTTGCGGCTGGCTATCGCCTGTCGCGCGCTGCGTCGAAGCGCGCACGACGAGTTCGCCGGGCAAGAGGCACTCGCGCGCCGGCATCGCCGCTCCGCCGAGACGCTCGTGCAGAAACTCGACCGCGCGCCGGCCGATTTCGTAAGTCGGCTGACGCACCGCTGTCATGCCGGCAAGCTCGGCCCATTCGGAATCGTCGATGGCGAGCAGCGCCACGCTCGCCTGCCAGTCCGCGCCGTAGCGCTCCTTCAGATGCACGGCGACGCGCAACGCCACCGGCCCGTTCGCCGCGAAGAGCGCGACGCGCTTGCCCGCCGCGTGCGCCGCATCGACACGCGCATCGAGTTCGCCGAGCGCGGAGGCGGCATTGGCGAGATCGACGACGAGCGTCGAGCCGCTTGCGCCGAGCGACGCGATGGTCTCACGAAACGCGGCTTCGCGCAGACGCCGCGAACTGACATGCGTCACCGGCTGCACGATGAAAAGCAGTTCGTCGAAGCCTTGTTCGACGAGATGACGCGTGGCCTGCGCGACGGCGGCGGGATTGTCGAGCCCGACCATATCGGTCACGATGCCTTCGACCGTGCGGTCCACCAGCACGACGGGAATGCCGCCTTGCGTGAAGCCTTGCAGCAGTTCTTCTTTCACGCCGAGCGCGTTGACGATCACGCCTTCCACGCGATACGTCGTCAGCAGTTGCAGATAGCGCCGCTCCATGTCGATTTCGTTGGCGGCATGACAGATGAGCGGCATGTAGCCGAGCGCGTGGCACGCGGCTTCGACGCCTTGCAGCACTTCGACGGAATAGGGATTCGTGAGGTCGGCGAGCAGCATGCCGATCAGCCGATTGCGGCCGCGTTTGAGGCCGCGCGCCATCTGGTTCGGGCGATAGTCGAGCTTCTCGATGGCCGCTTCGATGCGTGCGCGCAGATCCCGCGACAGCACGCCGGTTTCGCCGTTGAGATAACGCGAAATGCTGGTCTTGCCGGTGCCGGCTTCGCGGGCGACATCGGTGATGGTGGCGCGGCGGCCGTCGAAGGCGCGCGGCAGACGCGCCTGCTGGTTGGGGTGGTCGGGATCGTCGGACATGTTCGTCATTGCGGCCTGCCTCCTGCGGGTGGAGCGGCGAAGCCATCCCCTGCGGATGGCGTGCGCACGCTCTTCGCATGTTAGCGCATGCGAAGAGCGGTCTCGTCGATGTCAGCGCCCGAGCACTTCGCGATTGACGATGTTCTGCGTGAGCGTGCCGTCGAGCGCGCCGATCAGGTTTTCGGCGGCGTTGCGGTTCATTGCGTGACGCGTCTCATGGGTGGCCGAACCGATGTGCGGCAAGGCGACCACGTTCTTCATGGCGAGCAGCGGAGAATCCGCGGCGAGCGGTTCCTTTTCGAAGACATCGAGGCCGGCGGCGCGGATGGTGCCGTTCCTGAGCGCATCGATGAGCGCGGGTTCATCGACGGTCGGTCCGCGCGATGCGTTGATGAGAATCGCGCTTCGCTTCATCTTCTTCAGTTCGTTCGCGCCGATGAGACCGCGCGTTTCGGGCGTGAGCGGCACTTGCAGGCAGACGAAGTCGGATTGCGCGAGCAGTTCATCGAGCGAGACGCGCCTCGCGCCATAGTCGCGTTCGGCTTGTTCGTTGGCATGGCGATTCGTGTAGAGCACGTTCATGCGAAAGCCGAGCGCTGCGCGCCGCGCGACTGCCCCGCCGATGCGCCCGAGCCCCACGATGCCGAGCGTTTTGCCTTGCACGTCGACGCCGAAGCACGCTTCACCGATGCTGGCTTTCCAGTGGCCTTCCTTGACCCATTCGGCGAGTTCGACGACGCGTCGCGCGCTGGCGAGGATGAGCGCGAATACGGTATCGGCGGTGGATTCAGTGAGCACATCGGGCGTGTGCGTGAGTATGATGCCGCGGCGCGTGAGATCGTCGACGTCGAATTGGTCGAAGCCTACCGAGACGGTCGATAACGCTTTGAGGCGCGTTGCGCCTTCGATCATATCCGGCGAGATCTTTACGCTTGCGCCTATCGCACCGTCGGCGTCTTTTAGCGCCGCTATGAACGCGGCTTTGTCCTTCGGGTCGACGGTCACCACTTCGGCGTGGTCGCGCAAGTAGGCTTCTACGTCGGACGGTAAAGGTTTATAGGCTACGATTTTTTTGCGGTTCATAGATGGTCGGGTTTTTTTGCCCTTGCTCGGGCGGGAAGTTTGTTTTTTGCTTTGCTTGGTTGCTGATGATATGCCCTTTCGGGATGGCTGTAATCGTGTCGGTCTATTAGCTCGCCCCTCCCCGGGGCGGGGGTCACTTTCTTTGCTGCTGCAAAGAAAGTAACCAAAGAAAGCAGCTTTCATTAGGCCCACTGAACTCAATCAGGTCACCATTCTTGACACCCACCCCGGCCCCGCCTAAGTGTCGCCCTCATAGGCCATCACCGAGTTGGTGCGAATAGCCACTGACACATCGCACCCTCATACTTAGTGGTAAGCAGCTCATCCACCCGGCACAGCGCTCCGCGCTGCCGCCCAGTACACAACAAACAAAAAACGAAAGCGAAATCAGGGGCAAGAGCAAGAGCAAGAGCAAGCAGTTAAAAAACTCACTCCCCAATGCAGTGAAAGCGCTACAAGCACCGACTCACTCAGTGATTCGACGAACCTATCGGCCGCGTAGCGGGCCGGAGCTATTTGGTGCTGTGCCAGTGAGTTTGAGGGTGCGATGACACGGTGGCTATTCGCACCAAGTCCGGTGTGGTTTGTGAGGGCGACACTTAGGCGAGTGCCGCTGCAGGAGTCAAGCGTGGGCTCACTGGGCATGCTTCGGGCGGTTTGAAGCTGCTTTCTTTGGTTACTTTCTTTGCAGCAGCAAAGAAAGTGACCCCCGCCCCGGGGAGGGGCGAGCTAATAGACCGACGCGAAAACAAACTCAACGACAAAGCAACCGCCCTAAGACCGTGCAACCGCACCAGTACTAACAAGGCCTTGAGGCTTAACAGCCAAAGTAAGCCAAACAGCCCCGAGCAGCGCAGCGCTCATAAAGACATAGGAGGCCGCCGGCGACCCGGTCGCCCCATTGAGATAACCCACAACGTACGATCCCACGAACGATCCCAACGCTCCCATGCTATTGATGAGCGCCATCGCTCCGCCCGCGACGTTCTTCGGCAGCAACTCTGGCACGATCGCGAAGAACGGCCCGTACGGTGCATACATCGCCGCGCCCGCAATCACGAGCAACGCATAAGAAGCCCAGAAGTTGCTCGATCCAAGCAGATAAGAACCCGCAAACGCAATCGCGCCAATAAGCAAAAACGGCCACACGAAAACCTTGCGCGCCTGAAGCTTGTCGGAAGCCCACGAAGCCAGCAGCATCGCAATGGTGGCCGCCAGATACGGCACCGCCGAAAGCCAGCCCGTCTCGACCATGCCGAGCGTCGAACCGCTCTTCAAGATCGACGGCAACCAAAGCACGAATCCATACACGCCAATGCTCCAGCAGAAATACTGCGCGCACAGCTTGATGACCGCCGGCGACTTGAACGCTTCACCATAGTTCTTCACCGGCTTGATGGCGGCCTGCTCCGCGCGCAACGTCGCATCGAGATCGCGCTTCTCCTGATCCGAAAGCCAGCTCACCTGCGCGGGCTTGTCCTTCACGATGAACCACCAGATCACCGCCCACACCACGGCCGGCAAACCCTCCGCGATGAACATGTGACGCCAGCCGAACGAGTTCACGAGATAACCCGATACCACCGACATCCACAGCACCGTCACCGGATTGCCGAGAATGAGGAACGTGTTCGCGCGCGAACGCTCGGCCTTCGTGAACCAGTTCGCGATGAACACGAGCATCGCAGGCATCACCGCGGCCTCGACGACGCCCAGCACGAAGCGAATCACCATCAGCGATGGAATGTTGCTCACCATGCCCGTCGCCGCCGCACAGCCGCCCCAGAGCACGAGACTCCAGAACACCAGCTTCTTCACGCTGCGCCGCTCGGCATAGATCGCGCCGGGAATCTGAAAGAAGAAATACCCGAGGAAAAACAGCGCGCCAATCAACGACGACAAGCCCTTGCTGATGCCAAGATCCTGATTGATGCCCGCAGCCGCCGCGAAGCCATAGTTCGCGCGGTCGAGATAGGCAAGGCTGTACGTGATGAAAACGATCGGCATGATCGCCCACCAGCGGCGCACGGCGAGCGTGGGTGTCGAGGAAGATTGCATGGTTGTCTCCGAACGTGAGTCGGTTGAGTCTGTCGAGACGGCCTTGGTGACGGTCCGGCTCTGCTTTGGCTCTGCTTTGCCCGACGATCAGGCGATGACTGCGGCTCGGGCCGTCTTGTCGTTGGAATGCTGTGCTTCGAGTGCATCGAGCGCGGCGCGCGTCGGCAAGCCTTCGCTATCGCCGATCACCTGAATCGCCAATGCGCCGATGCGGTTGCCGCGTGCAATCGCATCGCGCACGTCGCGCCCTTCGAGCAGCGCGCTGACGACGCCGACCGCGAAGCCGTCGCCCGCACCGACCGTATCGACGACATTCGACACCGGCACGGCCGGCACGATGCCCTCTGCGTCATCGGCGGTGCGGAAGTACGCGCCGTGCGCGCCGAGCTTCACGACCACGCCTTTCGCGCCGCGATCGAGATAGAACGCCGCGATGTCCTCGGGCTTCGCGTAACCGGTGAGCGTCAGGCCCTCGCTCACGCCCGGCAAAACCCAGTCGGCGAGCGCGGCAAGCGCATTCAACGCGTCGGCCATCGCTTCGCGCGAAGGCCACAGCGTCGGGCGCAGGTTCGGATCGAACGAGATCGTCTTGCCCGCGGCCCGCATTTCGCGGGCCATATGAAAAGCAAGTTCGCGCGATGTCGCGGAGATCGCGGGCGCCACGCCCGTCAGATGCAGATGACGCGCGCCGAGCACGTAGTCGGCGGCAAAGTCGTCGAGCGACAAGTGACTCGCCGCCGACCCCTTGCGGAAGTATTCGACGGAAGGATCGCTGCCGTCGTCGCACTTGCCTTTGAGCTGGAAGCCCGTCGGATAACGCTCGTCGACGGTCACGCAACGCGCGTCGATGCCCTCGGCGGCGAGCACGTCGAGCACGTAGCGCCCGAACGAATCGTTGCCGACGCGGCTCATCCAGCCCACCTTGAAGCCGAGCCGCGACAGGCCGATCGCCACGTTCAGGTCCGCGCCGGCGATGCGCTTCGTGAACTGGCCGACCGTCGCGAGATCGCCGGTCGCGGCAGCGACGAACATCGCCATCGCTTCGCCGTAGGTGACCACATCGAGGGCTGCGTGCTGTGCTTGCATGTCGGATCCTTGTGTTCTATGCGTAATGTCTTGTGCGCGGCGATTGCATGCTGAATTCAAAATGCAGCGATGCGCGTGACTTGAACGGCGGCGTCGGCTTCGTCGCGAAACGGGTATTCGATTGCGCGCGGCACGTTCGACGGCAGGCGCGCGAGGAGCGCGGCGAACGATGCGTCGTCGTGCGCGGGCGCGACGGCGAAGCGGCGCGCGCCCTCGCCTTGCGTCGCCTTGCAGTGGACATACGCGACGTGCGGCGCGAGCCGCTCTGCGGCGTCGAGCGGATCGACATCCGCCCAGCGCCAGTTGCCCGTATCGAACGTCATGGCGAGGCCGCTTGCGGTCGGCAGTGCGGCGAACAGCGTTTCGAACGCGCCCGGCAGGCCGCCCGCTTTCATCTGTCCGTTCTCGACGACGACCTCCGCACGCGAGCCGGCAATTGCATTCATCATGCAATCGATGGTCGCGGCATCGGTGGCGACGCTGCCTTCCATGCCGCCCAACTGCAGCTTGACGATGCGCGCGCCGAGCGCATGCGCTTCGTCGATGGCAAGCGTGAGCGCGTCGCGATCCAGCGTTCCGTCCGCGCGAAAGAGCGTCGCGGGCGTCGAATGCACGGACCAGAGCCCCGCCGCACGGATGCGTTCACCGAGAAGCGCCAACGCATCGGGTTGCATGTCGGCGTCGTCGGCGAACAGTTCACGGCGGACTTCGAAGCCGTCCGCGCCCGCGAGCGCGGCCTTCTCCGCCCAGAACGCGTGGCCGTCACGACGGATCGCATCGACGCCGAATGCGCTCGCGACGATCACCACTTCCATGCTTTTCGTGCTTTCCACCGCGCTCCCTCGTTTCGTCTGGAACCGGTTCCATTTGCTTGTTAGAAAAAAGACGCCGGAGCGCCTTGTCTGAGGACGAATAGTGCGCTCGACGCTCGACGCGGCGCCATAGTGGAATTCCCTAGCCGATCGGATCGGACTGCTCGCAAAGTTCGAGAAATCTCGACGCCGCCCGCGACGGCGCGGCTGCATGCGGCACGAGGATCGAGAACCGGCGCGTCAGCGGCGCCGGAGCGATATGAAGACGGCGCAGCACGTTGGACTCGTGACGAATCGACATCGCCGATACGAAACCCACGCCCATTCCCGCCCGCACGGCTTCCTTCACGCCCTCGACGCCGGCGATTTCCAGCCCGACGCGCATCTCAGCGCCGGCCTCGGCAAACGCACGCTCGACGATCTGCCGCACGCCCGACCCGCGCTCGCGCAACACGAGCGGATGCTCGCTCACCTCGGCGAGCGTCGCGGCGTCGCGGCCATCGGCCAGCGGATGCCCGCTCGGCACGATGGCCACGATCTCGTCCTCGCGCCACGCCGTCACGCCCGCCGTGGGCGGCAGTTCCAGACCCGCCGGCCCTTCGATGATCGCGATATCGAGCGAACCGAGCGCCGCGACGATCTCGGTCGTATTGCCGTCGATGGTCGTCACCGCGACGTCGGGGTATTGCTTGTGGAATGCCGCGATCAGGTACGGCAGCAGATAGCTCGCGGGCGTCGTGCTCGCGCCCACGCGCAAGGTGCCGCGTTCGAGGCCGCGCATCGCATCGCGCAGTGCATGAGCGTCCCGAAACGTTTCGCGCAGGCGTTCGGCGTAGATGCGCAGTTGTTCGCCTGCGGGCGTGAGGCGGATGCCGCGACCGTCGCGCTGATACAGCGGCTCGCCGAATTCATCCTGCAACAACCGAAGTTGACCGGACACCGCCGGCTGCGAAAGATGCAACGCGACCGCCGCACGGCTGATGTTGCCGTGCTCCGCGACGGTCGCGAAAGTTATCAGCTGTTCAGGGGTCATGCATTCAAAATATCAGGTAAGTCGATATTTTGCATTCTAAATCACGATTTCTCATATGCATATATCGAGACTAGGATATGGCCACTGGATCAACTTCGTATGCAAGGACGCTCACCATGTCCACGGTTCAATCGCCCGCCTCGGCCGCTTCGCATTCCGCCACGCGCGGCCAGCTCAACGGCATTCTCTTCGTGGCGCTGTTCGCGGCCGCCGTCACGCGGCTTTCGGCGCTGCCCGCCATCGCCGGACTCGGGATCAGCCCGCTCATCGTCGGCATTCTCGCCGGCGCCATCTACGGCAACGCCCTCAAGGACGGCATGCCGCAAAGCTGGGCCGCAGGCGTCAACTTCTCGGCGCGCAAGCTGCTGCGCATCGCGGTTGCGTTCTTCGGGCTGCGCGTGAGTCTTCAGGAGATCGCGCATGTAGGGCTCGCGGGCATCACCGTGTCGGTGCTCGTCGTGGTGAGCACGCTCGCAATCGGTACGTGGGCCGGCATGAAGCTGATGAAGCTCGACCGCGATACCGCGCTCCTCACCGCCGCCGGCAGCGCGATTTGCGGCGCGGCCGCCGTGCTCGCGTTCGAATCGACGCTGCAATCCAAGCCGCACAAGAGCGCGATGGCCGTCGGCAGCGTCGTGCTGTTCGGCACGCTTTCCATGTTCCTCTACCCGATTGCGATGCACGCCGGCTGGCTGCATCTCGACACGCTCGGCGCGGGCCTTTTCTTCGGCGGCACGATCCACGAAGTCGCGCAAGTGGTCGGCGCGGCGAGCAACGTGAGTCCGGAAGCGACGCACATTGCGACCATCGTCAAGATGACGCGCGTGATGTTGCTCGTGCCGGTGCTGCTCGTCGTCGGATTCTGGGTCAGCCGGTCGCGTAGCGCGAAGGACGAAGCGTCTCAGGCCGGCAAGGGCAAGCTCGCGTTGCCATGGTTCGCGCTCGGTTTTCTGGCGCTGGTCGTCGTGAATTCGCTGCACATCCTGCCCGATACCGCGACCAGCACGCTCAACACGCTCGACACCTTCGCGCTCACGATGGCGATGACCGCCCTCGGCATGGAAACGCGCATCGCGCAGATTCGCGAAGCAGGTCCGCGTGCGATTGCAACCGGCGCGATTTTGTATGCATGGCTCATCGGCGGCGGACTCGCGATCACGATCGGCGTCGCGCGCCTGTTCGGCTGATCGCTGAATCGAGCTGCATCAATAATGCAAAAGGCCGCCTTCAGATGAAGGCGGCCTTTTGCGTTTTGCCTACTGTCGATTGCATGCAGCATGCAGCATTCAAAGAACCAATCAAGCGAGCCGCAGCGCCTGCTCGAAATCGCCGATGAGGTCGTCGATTTCCTCGATGCCCGCCGACAGCCGGATCATGCCGTCCGAAATGCCCATCGCCTTGCGCGTGTCCGCGCCGGCTTCGAAGAAGATCGTCGGCGCGACGGGGATGATGAGCGTGCGCGTGTCGCCCAGGCCCGTTGCCTTGACGGGCAGCTTCATCGCGTTGATGACATCGACCATTCTCTGGGGATTGCGCAACTCGAACGACAGCAGCCACGAACCGCTCTTGAACAGCGACTTCGCGATGCCATGCTGCGGATGACTCTCGAGCCCCGGATAGAACACGTTGCCGATCGCATCGTGCCGCTCAAGAAAACGCGCGAGCGCCAGCGCGTTGTCACTGCACTTGCCGACGCGCAACGCCAGCGTCTCCGCGCCCAGCGCGATCTGATGCGCCTGCTCCGACGACAACGCCGCGCCCATGTCGCGCAGCCCCTTCTTGCGGATTTGCAGCAGCCCCTGTTCCTTCGATGCGGAGCGCCGATAGTCGTCGGCGATGTTCGGATACCGGCTCCAGTCGAAGCGCCCCGTGTCCGTCACCGCACCGCCGAGCGCCGCGCCATGACCGGCGATGGTCTTCGTCAGCGAATTGATGACGAGGCTCGCGCCCACGTCTTTCGGGCGGAACAACGCGGGCGACGTGATCGTGTTGTCGACGACATAAGCCAGCCCACGCTCGCGGCACAACTCGCCGATGCCTTCGAGGTCCGGAATCTGCGTGCCCGGGTTCGCTATCGTTTCGACGAAGACCATGCGCGTGTTCGGCTTGATGGCATCGGCGACGTTCTGGCGCGAGCCGGCATCGACGGTCGTCACTTCCACGCCCAGCGTGCGCAGCGTGCCGAACAGGCTGTTGGTGTTGCCGAAAACGTAACGGCTTGCGACGAGATGATCGCCCGCGCGCAAGAGCGTCAGGAACACGGCCGTGATCGCGGCCATGCCGGTGCTGAAGCAGATGGAGCCGACGCCTTCTTCGAGACTCGTGATCTTGCGTTCCAGCGCGGCGGTGGTCGGCGTGCCCTGGCGCGCGTAATTGAAACCGCCTTTCTTCGTGCCCTGGAACACGCCGATGAGGTCTTCCACGCGCTCGAAGCCATATTGAACCGATGTATGGATCGGCTGGCGCAGGCCGCCGTGCTCGACACCCGTGTTTCTGTCGCCGTGAACGATGCCCGTGGTGAAGCCTTGCTTGTCCATCCCTTCTCCGCTTCTATGTCGATATGTGCTTTTGCATTCGGCATGCTGCATGCAACCGGCGGCATGCAACATGCAAAAAACCATTCTACACCGGGGCTTTTTGAAGGCCGGACCGTTGCGCGTGATGTTCAGGAACGGGAATAGCCGTTGCTCGCGCTACTGCTTTCGCCCAAGCGATCACGCTTCGGATCGTGCTTCAATAAGCAACGATCGCCGCTTGCGGCACGACTGACGAGGACCTCACGCATGGCTTACGAACTCTTTTATTGGGACGGTCTGCAAGGCCGCGGCGAATTCGTGCGGCTCGCGCTGGAAGATGCGGGCGCGGAATACATCGATGTCGCACGCGAACCGAAGAAAAGCGGCTACGGCATGGACGCGATGATGAAGGTGCTGAACAGCAAGACCGAGGCGCATATCCCGTTTGCGCCGCCGTTCCTGAAAGACGGCGAACTCATCGTGCCGCATGTCGCGAACATCCTGCTTTATCTCGGTCCGAAACTGAAACTCGCGCCGAAGGACGAAGGCTTGCGATACGTCGCGCATGGACTGCAACTGACGATTGCCGATTTCGTGACCGAAGTTCACGACACGCATCACCCGCTCGCCACCGATTTGTATTTTGAAGACCAAAAGGACGCCGCGAAGATTCGCGCAAAGAGCTTCATCGAGCAACGCGTGCCGAAATTCTTCGGCTATTTCGAGCGGGTGCTGAAACAGAATCCGCATGGCGACAAACAGATGGTCGGCGACGCGGTCACTTACGTCGATCTGTCGATGTTCCAGCTCGTCGAAGGATTGCATTATGCATTCCCTCGCGCGATGAAGACGCTCTCGAAGCATTATCCGCGCGTGGCCGCGCTGCACGATGCCGTCCTCGCGCGGCCGAACATCGCGGCGTATGTGGATTCCGAACGGCGCATTCCATTCAACGAATCCGGCATCTTCCGCCACTATCCCGAACTCGATCAGAACGCGAAGTAATGCGCGCGTTCCGGTCGATGCCCACTCGTTCATAACAGGAGCCACCATGGTCGAAACGATTCCTTCCTTCGGTCTCGGCACGTTTCGCGTCGATGCCGAGAAAACCGTGCACGCCGTCAAGAGCGCGCTGCAGATCGGCTATCGTCACATCGATACCGCGCAGTTCTACAAGAACGAAGCCGCCGTCGGTCAGGGCGTGCGCGACTCGGGCATCCCGCGCGAAGACGTCTGGGTGACGACGAAGGTCTGGTGGGAGCGGCTCGAGCGCGACAAGCTGATCGCGAGCCTCGAAGACAGCCATGCGCAACTCGACATCGGCACCATCGATCTCGCGCTCGTGCACTGGCCGTCGCCGGACAGCGCGGTACCCATCGCCGAGACGCTCGCCGCGATGCAGGAAGCGCAGAAGCGCGGGCTGATCCGCCATTACGGCGTGTCGAACTTCACGGCGCCGCTGCTCGAAGAGGCGCTGAACGCGCCGGGCGGCCGCGAGATCGTGACCAATCAGATCGAAGTCAGCCCGTTCCTCGCGAACCGCGCGCTCGTGGAAGCGACGCAGCGGCTCGGCGTCAAGGTGACTGCGTACATGCCGCTCGGCGAAGGCCGCGCGCATAACGATCCGACGATCGAGGCCATCGCCGAGAAGCACGGCGCGACGCCCGCGCAGGTGACGTTCGCGTGGCTTTTGTCGCGGGCCATCGTGGTGCTGTCGGCATCGACGAATGCGGAGCATCAGCAGATCAACTGGGACGCGCAAAAGCTCAAGCTCGATACCGACGACATCGCCCGAATCGACGCGCTCGACGAAGGCAAGCGCAACGCGAATCCATCGTTCGCGCCGAAGTGGTGACGCCGCGCGACGCCGCCCGCCGTCACGCCAAAGCCCGGCTCGTTCACGCGAGCCGGGCTTTTTTCTGCACAAGAAGCGGCGATGCGCCCGCCGCGCAATGCTATCCTTTCGGCGCTCTTATTCCGTTTGCTTCTTAGCTATCCACGTTTTCAGCTAAACAACCCGTGCTCTCATTTCTGCTCAAGCTGCGAACGCGCGCCGAACAGTTTCTTCGCCTGTCCGATTCGCACACCATGCTCATCTGGGCCGTGGTCGTCGGCGTGGCGGGCGCGCTGGCGACGATCGTGTTCCGCGAAGGCATCGCGTGGACACAACTGCTGCTCGGCAATCGTTCCGAGGGACTCGTCGCGCTGGCGAGCAGCCTGCCGTGGCCCGCGCGCGTCGTGCTTCCGGCAGCGGGCGGCCTCATCGCCGGCTTGTGCCTGATCGTCGCGCGGCGGCACACGAAGAAAAACGGCAACACCGACTACATGGAAGCGGTGACCATCGGCGACGGCGCCGTGCCCGTGCAGCAAAGCCTCTGGCGCAGCCTGTCGTCGCTTTTCACCATCACGAGCGGCGGTTCCATCGGCCGCGAAGGGTCGATGGTGCAGCTCGCCGCGCTCGCGTCGTCGCTCATCGGGCGCTGGGTCCACTTCGATCCGCCGCGCCTGCGCCTGCTCGTCGCGTGCGGCGCGGCGGCGGGGATCACGTCGGCGTACAACGCGCCGATCGCGGGCGCGTTCTTCGTCACCGAGATCGTGCTCGGCTCCATGGCGATGGAGAGCTTCGGGCCGATCGTGGTGTCGTCGGTCGTCGCGAACATCACGATGCGCGAATTCGCCGGCTATAAGCCGCCGTACGAAATGCCGGTGTTTCCGACCATCGCGGGCGTCGAAGTGCTGCTCTTCGTCGTGCTCGGCCTCTTGTGCGGAACGCTCGCGCCGCACTTCTTGCGGCTTCTGGCGGCATCGAAGAAGCGCTTCTCGCTGCTGCCGCTGCCCTTGCCGATTCGGCTCGCGCTGGGCGGTTTGATCGTCGGCATCATTTCGATCTGGTGGCCCGAAGTCTGGGGCAACGGTTACGAAGTGGTGAACTCGCTGTTGCATCAGCCGTGGACATGGACGGCGCTCCTGACCGTGCTCGCCTTCAAGATCATCGCGACGGCCGCGACGGCCGGCTCCGGCGCGGTGGGCGGCATATTCACGCCGACGCTCTTCGTCGGCGCGGTGCTCGGCTGTCTGTACGGCATCGCCGTTCACACGATCTGGCCGCACGCGACGTCGGCCCCGTTCGCCTACGCGATGGTCGGCATGGGCGCCTTCCTCGCCGCCGCGACGCACGCGCCGCTCATGGCGATTCTCATGATCTTCGAGATGACGCTGTCGTATCAGGTCGTGCTGCCGCTCATGCTCTCCTGCGTGGTGGCATATTTCATCGCGCGCACGTCCGAGCAGACGTCGATGTACGAAGTCACGCTGCGGCGCACGCGCGAGGAAAAGGAGCGCCTGCGCCTGGCCGCCACGCAAATGCGCGAACTCGTGAAGCCCGCCGATACCGTCGTGCCGCTCACCGCGAACGTGAAGGACATGACGCGCGTGTTCCTCGAATATCCGGTGAAGTATCTCTATGTGGTCGATGAAGCCGAGCACTTTCGCGGCGTGGTCGCGCTGAAGGACATCACGTCCGATCTGCTCGACGAACACGATACCGCCACGAAAACCGCCGCCGATTATCTACAGCCGCAATTCGACGTGCTCACGCCCGACATGTCGCTCGGCGAAGCGTTGCAGCACTTCCTCGCGTTCCAGGGCGAACGGCTGCCGGTGATCGAGCGCAAGAGCGAACCGCTTCTGCTCGGCGTCGTGTACAAGACCTCGCTTCTCGACGCATACTTCCGCTTGAACCCGACGCCGCGCTGAAACTGCGCGGCCGTGCAATTTCGTGGCGCATTTCCGGCGCGCGCGAACAGGCGCGCGAAGTCACCGGCTTGTTCGCGAGTTCACGCATTACTCGAAGTATGTTCGCGCGACGCCCGCTCGTCGCGCCCGTACGCGGCGGCGCCCTGAGGGCCGACGCGCGCAAGGCATGCGAGTGCGGCATCGGCATAGCCTTTGCTTGATGCTACTCGCTGCTTAGGTGAGGAGGGGTTACCCGATGAAGACCTCAACGTTGTTGTCGATGGCTCTGGTTTCGGTGTCGTGCTATGCCGCGCCGCTGCATACGAGTTCGTCGGATGGATCGGCGGCCGTTGCATCCGCCACGCGCGCCGCGTTGCGCCTGAACGCCGGGCCGGTCGCCCCGCCCGCGCCAGATATCTCGGCGCAGAGTCTCGATCACGCCCGCTGGCGTCACGTGCCGCTGCCGAAATCGCGCGCGCCGAGCCACGGCATGGCGAGTCAGACGATTCAAGTGCAGACCTGATCCTCACTCGCAGCTTCCGGATTCCAATAACATCAACAGGACGCCACGATGACCGACAAGCCATCCCAGCAACACGGATTGAACGACGAGCCGATCGACGACGAAATCGCGCAGGTATTGCGCAGCGTGACGTATCCCGCGAACAAGGATGCGCTCGTGGACGCAGCGCGCGAAGCCGGCGTCAGCAACGATGTCATCACCGTGTTCGATGGTTTGCCCGAGCAGGACTATCGCGACGCCGATGCGGTCGAGCAGATGCTCGGCAGCAACGGCGGACCGGGAATTTCTGTTTGACCCGCTGATCTTCTGAACGCGCTATCCACATAGCGCGTTTTTCTTATTTCTCTTCGATAGACACGGGCGCACGGACATATGCCGCGCGCCCGCCCTCCCCTCGAATTCCTCAACTTCCGCGATACTGCGCCGCGCTCGCCCCGATCGGCGCGGCCGGCTTCTGCGCCGGCTTCTTGCTCGCGCCGGCAGCCGCACCGCCTGCCGCCGCATCCGACGACATATACGCCGGCGCGGCCTTCGCCTTCTCCTTCATGCCTGCGGGCGGCGCGGTCGGCGCCTTGCGCATGTCGGCGAGCATCTGGTTGCAGGGCAGCGGCTTGTTGTTGCTCGGCGCGATGAGCGGAATCAGCGCGGCGAACGGATTGATGAGACCGAGCCCGACCGCCGCCGCGCCACGCAGCGCCAGAACCGGACTCACGCCGACGTGCGGGTCCTTGAACGTGCCCTTCACGTAAAGCGGCGAGCGCAGCGAGAACACGCGAAAGCCCTTCGTATGCGGATGAATGCCGAGATCCATGTCCTCGCTCTTCAGATTGATGGTGCCGTCGACGTTGATGACCGCGTCGTCCGTATCGAGGGCGAAGACACGCGAATCCAGCACGCCGTCCGTCACGACGAAGTCCGCCGCCGCGCAATTGATGTTCACATCGCGCTTGCCGAAGAGCTTTTCATAGATCACGTTCGCTACGTTCAGACCCGCCGCTTCCATGTACAAGCGGCTCACGGTCCCTTCCGTGACGAGCGCCTTCACTTCGCCATTCGATGTCGCCGCGAGCTTGGCCGGTGAATTGCCCGTCGCGGAGAGCGCCGCGTCGCCGTTGATTTCGCCGAGCGCGGACTGCATCGTCTTGTTGGTCGGGAAAAGCTGCTTCAGCTTCAGATGACGCGCTTCCGCCGAGAACTTGCCCTTCAGCGGCGCGCTGCTGCCGTCCAAGTGAATATTGGATGCAAACGTGCCGCCTGCCACGCCGAACTTCAGCGGTTCGAGCGAGAGCACGCCATCCTTCATCACCACGTGCGTATAGAGATCGGTGATCGGCAGGCTCGGGTCCTTGATGAGCCGCTGGCCGGTGAACTTCACGTCGGCGTCGATGGCCTTCCAGCGGTCCGTCTTGAACTCCTCGGTCGGCAGCGCCTTCGAGGACGGCTGCTTCTTTTCCTCGCCGCGCTTGGCCTTGCTCGCGTTCGAATCCGCGCCGATGATCGGTGCGAGATCCGAGAACTGCAGCAGATGCGAAACCAGCTCGCCTTGCAGCAGCGGACGCGGCTTCCTGCCCGCATACACGAGCGAGCCGTTGATGTCGCTGCCGCCCACGCGTCCGGTGAAGTTCTCGTAATGAAAGACGTTGCCCTCTTCGCGGAACTGTCCGGTCAGCCGGCCTTCGGTCGCGAACGGCGGCGTTTCGGGCAGCGTCACGCCCGTGAACGGATACAGATGCGCCATGCTGACGGCCTGCACCCACAGCCGCAGATCGAGCGCCGCGAGATGCGCCGGATCGGTCACGGTGCCGACGAACGCGATATGCGTATCGCCGAGACGGATATCGGCCTGAACGGGGAACGGGCGCTGCGCGTCCTGCACGGCGAGCACCCCGCCGAGCTTGCCTTCGCCGGATACCTTGCCGCCGTTGTACGTGCCCTTCGCGGTCCAGCCGAACGCATACGGCGGAATGGGCGGCTTCGGCGCGTTCTTCGTGGTGATGCTCTGTTGCGCCGACGTGCTCGCCGGATTCGGCGCCGATGCGTTCGCCGCCGCAGCCGCCGACGCCGCCGATGCCGCCGACGCTTCGGAAGCCGCCGCGACATCCGCCTGCTTTTCGAGCTTCGCGGCGCCGCCCTTGCCGACCATTTCCGCCGACGACTTCGCCGATGCCGCTTCCTGCTGCTTCATCACTTCGCCGATCGGCACGGCCTGCCCGAGCGTATCGACGACGACGTTCATGTCGGCGTTCGTCACTTCGTCGTGCACGTTGATCGTGCCTTTTGCGAGCGAGATGTCGCCGAGTTTCAGGTTCCACGTCGACGGCTCGGTCGACTGCTTGAACTTGAACGTCCAGTTGTTGCGATTGTCCTTGAGCCGTTCGATATCGATGGACGGATTCACGAGATTGATCGCCGGAATCACGATGTCGTGCGCGAGCAGCGGCAGCACGGCCACCTGGAAGTCGATCTCGTCGAGCGTCGCGAAATGCTGCTGGCGCGCCCAATCGGGATTCGCGATGGTGATTTTTTCAGCCGAAAAGCGCGGCCACGGCACCCAGCGTTTCCAGCCCGTTTCGTTGGGCGGACGACGCCAGCCGACCTTCAGGTCGCCGGTGATATGAAACTGCCGGCCGATGGCCTGCGTGACTTTATCGTCCACCCACGGACGCAGACGGTTCCAGTCGAAGGTAAGAAAGATGACCACGAGCACCGCGATCAGGATTGCGAGAATGGCGAAGATCCATGCAACGATCTTCCCGATTTTCCCGGCGGTTCGGGCTTGCGCCATATCGGCTCCATCCGTTTTTGCTGATTAGCTGTGCGCCAGCACAAGCCATGCCCGCTTTTCCCGAAACGCATCGCGCGTAAGATGGCGGCAGTCAAAATTTCCCCACGAAAAACAATGACAAATGCGTCCGTGCCGCTCGTCGCGGCCCATGGCGTCGTGCGCCTCGACGCGGCGCGCGGCACCTTGCTGCTACATCGCACCGACTTCGCGCTCGGCGCGGGCGAGCGCGTCTCGATCACCGGGCCGTCGGGATCGGGCAAGAGCGTGTTCCTGCGCACCCTCGCGCTGCTCGATCCGTGCGACGAAGGTTTCGTGACGTGGCGCGGCGAACGCATCGCGCGGGCGGGGATTCCGGCGTATCGGCGGCGCGTGGCGTATATCGCGCAAAGGCCCGCCATGCTCGACGGCACTGTCGAAGACAACCTGCACTATCCGTACACGCTGAAGGCGTATCGCGATGCCCGCTTCGATCGCGACGCCGCCGCGCGCCTCGCGCATGCCGCCGGGCGCGGCGCCGATTTTCTCGACAAGCCCGCGAGCGAGCTGTCGGGCGGCGAGGCGCAGATCGCCGCGTTCGTTCGCGTGCTCCAACTCGCGCCCGACGTGCTGCTGCTCGACGAGCCGACCGCATCGCTCGATCCGGCCTCCGTGCGCGCGATCGAAGCGCTCGTCGCCGCCTGGTTCGACGACGGCGACCGGAACCTGTCGCGCGCGAGCATCTGGGTATCGCACGATCCGGAGCAGGCGCACCGCGTGGCCGCGCGGCATCTCACGATGACGGCGGGCGTGCTGGCCGAACCGAAGGACGCGCGATGAACGGCTATCAGAACCTGAGCCTCTTCGATATCGGCCTCGCGGCGGCGTTGATCGTCGTGAACGGCGCGCTGTCCGTCGCGCTGAAACTCGGACTCGAGCGGCGTCTCGCGATTGCCGCGGTGCGCACGGTCGTGCAACTGCTGCTGATCGGCTACGTGCTCGGCTGGGTCTTCGCGTTCAGCCGATGGTTCGTCGTGCTGCCGCTGATGGCGCTGATGACGGTGATCGCCGGCTTGGCGGCGTCGAATCGCGGGCGGCGCACCTACGCGGGCCAGCGCGTGGACAGCCTCGTGTCGATCTGGGGCGCCTCGTGGCTCATCGGCGCGTTCGGGCTGTTCGCGGTCATCCGCATTCATCCGTGGTACGAGCCGCAATACGCCATTCCGATTCTCGGCATGATCCTCGGCAACACGCTGACGGGCGTATCGCTCGGCATCGAACGGATGACGGAAGAACTGACGGCGGGACGCGGAGCCGTCGAAATGTCGCTCGCGCTCGGCGCGACGCGCTGGGAAGCGGCGCAAGGGCCCGCGCGCCAGGCGGTGCGCGCGGGCATGATTCCGACGCTCAATCAGATGGCCGTCGTCGGCCTCGTGAGCCTGCCGGGGATGATGACCGGCCAGGTGCTCGCGGGGCAATCGCCGTTGCAGGCGGTGCGGTATCAGATCGTCATCATGTTTCTGATCGCGGCGGCGTCCGGGCTGGGCGTGGTCGGCGCGGTCGTGCTGACTTACCGGCGGCTCTTTTCGCCGGATCACCGGTTCATGGTGGGGAAGCTGATCGAACGGCAGCGCAAGACGCGCCGCTTCTGATCATTCCCCGCGATACGCCCGCTCCAGCGCCGCGATGTCGAGCTTGATCATCTGCCGCATCGCCGTCATCGTGCGATTCGCCTTCGCCGGGTCCGGGTCCTGAAGCATCCCGAGCAGGCGCGGCGGCGCGACCTGCCACGTCACGCCGAAGCGGTCGGTGAGCCAGCCGCACGCCATCGCCTGGCCGCCGTCGAGCAGCGCGTCCCAGTAATGGTCGATCTCGGCCTGATCGTCGCATTTGATGAACATGGAAATGGCCGGCGTGAACTTGAACTCCGAGCCGCCGTTGAGCGCCATGAACTCCTCGCCGTCGAGTTCGAACACCACGGCAAGCAGGCTGCCGACCGGGCCGGGGCTCGCTTCGTTATGCAGCAGCGTCCGCGTGATGCGCGCGTTCGGGAACACGCCGACATAGAAGTCCACGGCTTCCTGCGCGTTGCCGTCGAACCAGAGACAGGGCGAAATCTTGTTCATGCGCTCCTCCTTCGTGACGTTTGCTGGAATGCCCGCGCGTCAGCCGCGTTGGCCGCACGTGGCCTGCTGCATTTCGGCGGGCGTGACATCGCGCACATGCGTCGCGACCGACCATTGATGTCCGAACGGATCTTCCAGACGCCCGTAACGGTCGCCCCAGAACATTTCGGCGACGGGCATGATCACGCGCGCGCCCGCGGCTTCGGCCTGCTTCATGGTGGCGTCGGCGTCTTCGACATATAGATGGAGCGTGACGGGCGAGCCCTTCAGCGCGGTCGCGCCGAGCATGCCGAAGGCGGGATTTTCATCGACGAGCATGAGCACCGAATCGCCGATCTTCACCATCGCGTGCATGAGCTTGCCGTCGGGACCGGGCAGCCGCCCCAACTCGATGGCGCCGAACGCGCGTTGATAGAACTCGATGGCATCGGCCGCGCCCGCGCACACGATGTGCGGGGTCAGCGAATGCATGTCTTCGGGAATGGCTTTGACGGTGGATGCGGTCATGTCGGCTCCGTGCAGGGACAAAGGTGGACGAACGGGTCAAACCTACGACGTGCAAGCATGCCGCCAATCGACATCGTTCCGCGCACGGAGCGCAATTTTTCACATGCCGCTAGCCCGCGAGCTCGTCCGCGAGGGACTGGATCAGCGCTTCGAGCCGCGCGAAGTTGACCGGCTTCGTCAGATGATCGCGGAAGCCTGCCTCGCGGCAGCGGCGGATGTCCTCGTCCATGCCGTATCCGGTGATCGCGACCGCCGGCCGCCCCGGCTGCAGCGCACTCCACGCGCGCGCGATGTCGAGCCCGCTGCCGTCGGGCAGGCCGATATCGCTGACGAGCAGATCGAACGGGCCGCTCTTCGCGCACACGAGCGCCTCGCCGACGGTCGTCGCGACCGTGACTTCGTGGCCGAGCATGTCGAGCACTTCGGCCATTGCCGACGACGTCTGCTCGTTGTCCTCCACGAGCAGCACCTTGAGCGCGTGCCCGTGTTCCTCGCGCGCGGCCTGCGGAAGCGGCGCGGCCTCGTGCGTCGGCTGCACGCGGGCGAGCGGCAGCGTCAGCGTGAAGCGCGCGCCCTGATCGCGGCCGTCGCTGTAGGCGGAAAGCGTGCCGCCGTGCTTCTGCGCGAGCGTGCTCGCGATGGCGAGTCCCAGGCCGAGTCCGCCGAACGAGCGGGTGATGGAATCGTCGGCCTGTTCGAACGCCGAAAAAATGCGCGGCAACGCTTCGGCGCTGATGCCGATGCCGCTGTCCGTCACCGAAACGGCGATGGTCGCGTCGTCCGGATTCCACGTCCGCACCTCGATGCGCCCGCCCGCCGGCGTGAACTTCACCGCGTTGCGCATCAGGTTCCACGCGATCTGCTGCAGCCGCGCGGCATCGCCGGAAACGATGAAGCGCGCCGCGTCGAACTTCGTTTCGAGCGTGAGATTCTTCGCGCGCAGGTCGGCGTCGGACATGTCGAGCGCGCTCGTGAGCAGCGTGTCCAGCGCAACGCTCGCGAAATTCAGGCTCAGCTTGCCCCGCGCGATGCTCGTGAGATCGAGCAAGTCGTCGATCAGACGCGCTTCCAGCTCGACATTGCGGCGGATGAGTTCGAGCGTCGGACTCGCCTCGCGCGGCAGCGAGTGCTTCATTTCGAGCAGGCGCACGGCGGCGAGAATCGGCGTGAGCGGCGTGCGCAATTCGTGCGACAGCACCGCGAGAAAGTGATCCTTCGCGCGATTCGCGGATTCGGCCTGATCCTTCGCGAGCCGCAGCGCGTCGGCGGCCATGTGGGCGTCGGTCGCGTCGCGGACGATCTTCGAGAAGCCGATCAGTTCGTTCTGCTCGGTGCGGATGGCCGTCGTCACGCCCGACGCGAAGAACGAATGGCCGTCCTTGCGCCAGAGCCAGCGATCGTCGGACGCGCTGCCTTCGCGCCGCGCCGTGTCCAGTTCGTTGTCGAACACGCCGGATTCGCGGTCGTCGTGACTATAGAAAATGCTCGCCGACTGCCCGAGCACGTCTTGCGGCGGAAAGCCGAGAATGCGCTCCGACGCCGCGTTCCACGTGCGGATGCGCCCTTCCGGATCGAGCGTGATGACCGCGTAATCCTTGAGCGCGTCGATCAGCAGGCGAAAGTGCGTCTCCGTTTCGCGCAGCGTCCGTTCCACCGCGATGCGCTGCGTGCGCTCCGCGGACTCGCGCATCGCGCGGCGCACGACGGCGGGAAGCCGCTGCAGGCGCTGCTTGAGCACGTAGTCCGTCGCGCCGCGCTTGAGCATGTCGACGGCGTGCTCTTCGCCGAGCAGCCCCGACACGAAGATGAACGGCGTGTCCGGCGCGCGCTCGCTCGCGATGGCGAGCGCTTCGATGCCCGAGAACGTGGGCATCACGAAATCGGCGAGGATCACGTCGAAACGCCGCGCGTCGAGTTCGGCGATGAAACTCGCGGAGTCGTAGACGATCGACGCCTCCACGACATAATCGGCGCGTTCGAGCTGGGCGATGGTCAGCTCCGCATCGAGCGCGTTGTCTTCGACGAGGAGCAGTTGAAGAGGCTGCATGATCTAGACGGCCTCGCAGACGGGCGGGCGCGCGTTCATTGCCCCGCCGGACGGCGAAAGCGCGTCGAGCCCGGCGGCGGCTCGTTGAGGACGGCCCAGAACACGCCGAGGTCGCTGATCGCCTCGACGAATTCCGCGAACTCCACCGGCTTCACCACGTACGCGTTGACGCCGAGTTCGTAGCTGCGAATCAGGTCCTGCTCTTCGCGCGACGAAGTCAGCATCACGACCGGAATGCTCTTCAGCGTGGCGTTCGAGCGGATCATGTCGAGGACTTCGAGGCCGTCGATCTTCGGCAGCTTCAGGTCGAGCAGGATGACGGCCGGATTGCCGGGCGTGCGTTCCTTCCATTCGCCTTCGCTTGTCAGATAGTCGATGGCTTCCTGGCCGTCGCGCGCGACGATCACTTCGTTGGCGAGCTGGCTTTTGCCGAGCGCGACGAGCGTGAGCTCGAGGTCGTTCGGATTGTCTTCGACGAGCAATATGGGTTTAAGCATGGTCTGTTGTTGACTTCGTTACTGACGCGGCGAATGCGGCGCGCCGGAATACGGGCGGGCTTCGCGCCCCGTCACGCTCTGGAACTCGACCGGCAGGGAAAAGTAGAACGTCGCGCCTTCTCCCAGCCGCCCTTCGGCCCACGTGCGCCCGTCGTGTCGTTCGACGATACGCCGCACGTTGGCGAGCCCGATCCCCGTTCCTTCGAATTCCTCCGCGCGATGCAGCCGCTGGAACACGCCGAACAGCTTCGCTCCGTACTTCATGTCGAAACCGACGCCGTTGTCCCGCACGCCGACGATGTGCTCATCGCCGCTGCGGGTCGCGAATATCTCAATTTTCGCCGATTCCCGCGTTCTCGTATATTTCACCGCGTTCGAAATGAGGTTGCGCAGCGCGAGTTGCAGAAAAGCCGCATCGCCGGTCACGCGCGGCAAGTCGCGGATGTCCCATTCGATGCGCCGCTCCGCCGTGTCCGCCTCGAATTCCTGCACGATCGCGCGCACGAGCGGCGCGAGATCGACCGGCGCGGGACGCAGCGCCGCGCGGCCCATTTGCGAGAACGTCAGCAGATCGTCGACGAGCGTGCCCGCGAAACGCGCCGAATCCAGCATGTTGTTGAGAAAGCGCCGGCTTTTCTCCGACATGCGCTCGCCTTCCTGCTCGCGCAGCAGGTCTCCGTATCCGGCGATATGCCGAAGCGGCGCGCGCAAGTCATGCGACACCGAATACGAGAACGCTTCCAGTTCCTTGTTCGCGCGCGCGAGTTCGGTGGCGAGTTCGGCGCGCTCTTCCGCGCGCCGCAGCACGATGTTGAGCAGCGCCCCGCGCAATTCGCTCGCGATTTCCAGCTCGCCCTGCCGCCACGACGCGGAATGTCCGCGCACCGTTTCGAGCCACGGGCTGAAGCTCGTGCGCGGCGCGCTCGCGCCGTCCGCGCCGCGCAGCTTGACCGGCTCGCCGGCCCACTTGAGGGTCTGCATCCGCTCGGGGCGGAACCAGAGCAGATAATTTCGGAAAATTTGCGACACCGGCACCGCGAGCACGCCGCACGCCTTGTCCTCGTGCGCCTTCGCGGGCGGCCATTCGCGCGCGAGCGAATCCGTCGCCCAGACGCCGGACGTGTGCTCCGCGAGCCAGTCGGTGAGCGCGCGCACGGTGTCCTTGTCGGGCGTCGCGCCCATCAGCGTGACCTGATCGTTCACGACGATAGCCGCGCCCGCCGAACGCGCGAAGCCCAGCACGTCGTTCGGCACGCCGCGCAGCCCGGCGACGAAGTTCTCCTGCTCGCCCATCGCGGCGATCAGGCGCGCCATCGTGCGGCGCAATTCGGCGAGATATTCGGCTTCGGCGCGCTCTTCCTTCGCCTCGATCTGCAAGGACAGCATGTGCCCGAGATGCTCGATCGCGAGCCGCGTGCTGAACGGCACCAGGCGCGGGTCGTGATCGTGGCAGGAAATGAGGCCCCACAGCTTACCGCGCACGACGATCGACACCGACATCGACGCGTGCGTGCCCATGTTGCGCATGTATTCGAGATGCACCGGCGAGAAGCTGCGCAGCGCGGCGTAGGTCAGGTCCGTCGGACGGCCCGTGACCGGATTGCGCTCGGGCACGAGCCGCGCGGGAACATAGTCGACATCGGCGACGAGGCGGATACGGTTGCGCAGATACAGCGCGCGCGCCTGCGGCGGAATGTCGGACGCCGGGAAGAACTGATGCAGGAACGACGCGTAGCGCTCGTCGCGATCTTCGGCGCGCACGTGGCTGCGCCCTTCGGCGTCGAAGCTGTAGAGCATCACGCGGCCGAAGCCGCTGATCGCGCGCACTTCGCGCACCGCGAGTTCCGCCAGCTCCTGCACCGTCTCCGCGTCCTGCAGACCGCGCGCGAACGTGCGCACGAGCGGATACATCGACGAAAACGCGGATTCGCCCGACTGCGACGCCGCTTCCATTTCCACGATCAGCGCGCCGTCGTGGCGATGGATCGTCACGTCGAGCCGCGTGGATTCGCGCGCGCCCGGAAGCTTGTGCATCGCGCCGACGTAGAGCGGTGCGTCGTCGACTTCCATCGTCGATGCCGCCTGCGCGATGCGGCGCGCTTCAGCCGTCCCGAGCAGCGCGTCTAGCGGCTTGCCGAGCAGCGTTTCGACGCTTTCGCCCGTGAGCGCCGCGACGTTCTCGCTCGCCTGCACGATGCGCGGGTCGCAGGCTTGCGCGCCGCGTTCGTCGAGCACGAGCAGAAAGCCGTGCGGCTGGATGCCGCCGGGAATGTGGATCGGCTCCGCGCCGCAATCCTCGCCGACGACGCCCGAACTCAGCGTGCGGCGGCGCGCTTCGGCATCGGGCGGACCTGCGCTGCGGGCCTCGGCCTCGTTCGGTGCGCGCGGCGCGCCGGGAAAATCGCTCATGCGGCGGCTCCCGATGCCGCCGGCGTTTCCAGCGACGAGCACAGCCACGCGTGCAAGGTTTCGAACGTGTCGATGGCCGCGCTCACGGCCGCGTCGTATTGCGCTTCGGGAACCGAGGCGGCGGCGGTTTCGCGAAACGCGTTCCACATGCTGCCGGTGCGCGCGCCATAGCCGTCGAAATAGGTATTGCCGATGCCCTGCGGCAGGTCCAGCAACCGCGCGACATGCGGCGCGATGAAGCGGCCGCCGAGCGTCGAGCCTTCCATCACGTACATCGATCCGAACGCGCCGCCGATATCGTCGACGCGCGGCAAGTCGGCGAGCGCGTCGGCGTGCGGCACGGCATCAGGCGCGACGCGTTCGCCCGTCAGCGCGGCGAGATCCGCGATATCGGCGGCAAGCAGCGGCGCTTTGCGGCGCTCGTCGAAAAATGCGCGCAGCGACGCGGGCATGCACGCGCCGATTGCGTTCTCCCACGGCGCAACGTAGCCGTAGAAGCGTTGTAGCAGCGCGATATAGTCGTCGCGCTGGAGGTCGTCGCGCATCAGATCGAGTGCGTTCTCCAGCCGCGCGTGGCACACGGCGGTATCGTTCTTCAGGCGTGACAGAAGAGTGTGTTGCATCGTTCGATTGTGTGGCTTGCATGCCGAGATTCCGTCGATGCAGCGAAAGGCCCGCTGATCGGAAGGGATTACCGGATGGATGCGTGCTTTGCGGCCGGATCGGTAAGAAGAGCGCGGCATCGCGCCCCTTTCATGAATAGAGATTCATTCTACGCAACCGGCCACTGCCGTGTCATGCACGACGCGTGCCTTTCCTTCCAAAACTCACCGTCCGGTTCATTACTTGAGCGACGCGTCGCCGTCGAGATTGCTGCGCCGGTCCGTATCGACGAGGCCGCGTTCGATGTCTTCATGCGCCTGCTTGCCGACATCGCGCGGCGCTTCTTCATGCTGCGACTCCGCGGTCTGATCCGCTTCGTGCGGCAAGAGCGGCTTGTCGGCGTCTTCTCTGCGGCCGTCCTTCGGTGCGTCCTTCGTTTGCTTCATCGTGAACTCCTTAACTTTTATTTTCCGATACCCAGCCGCTTCTTCATCTGCACCGTGAGCCGCTGACGCTGCTTCGCGTAGCCTTCCCACGGATCGGCGGCGAGCGCTTCCATGCGTTCGCGCGCGTTGCCGATGTTCCATTGATCGCCGCTCTTCGTATCGGCGAGTTCGTCCCAACCGATCGGCATCGATACGCCCAAGCCCGGCCGCGCGCGCAGCGAAAAAGCGCACACCGTGCTCGATCCGCGATTGTTGCGCAGATAGTCGATGAAAATCTTGTCGCGCCGGTTCTGCATGCCCATCTTGGCCGAGAACAGTTTCGGCAGCGTCTTCGCCATGTGCTGCGCGACCGCTTGCGAGAAGCCCTTCATCTCGTCCCAGCCGGCCTGTTTCGCGAGCGGCACGACCACATGCACGCCCTTGCCGCCGCTCGTCTTGCAGAACGACGCGAGGCCGAGTTCCTGAAGCAGGTCGCGCGTGAGCGTGGCCGCTTCGAGCATGCGATCCCAGCCGACGCCTTCGCCCGGATCGAGATCGAACACCATGCGATCCGGCTTCTCGATGTTCGACACCACCGCGTTCCACGTATGCAATTCGATGGTGCCCATCTGCGCCGTGCCGACGAGCGCCTGCGCGGACTCGACGGTCAGAAGCGGCGGATGCCCGGGATCGGCGTCGGGATGCTGCGTGATGTGCGGAATGGCGAGTCGCGCGCTGTGCTTCTGAAAGAACAGTTCGCCGCCGATATCGTCCGGTGCGCGCACGAGCGACACCGCGCGATCCTGCAAATGCGGCAGCATCCATTGCGCGATCGACGCGTAATACTCGACGACGTCCAACTTCGTGAGACCCGTCGATTTGTCGATCACACGATGCGGATGGCTGATCTTCACGCCTTCCACTTCGCTCGCGCCGGCTTTCGCGCGCGCCTTCGATGCGGTTTTTGCAGCGGTTTTAGCGGCAGTTTTCGCCGACGCCGTCTTGCGCGCCTTCGGCTTCGCGGCGGTCTCTTCGACTTCCGCTTCGACCTTCTTCGCCGATGCCGGCTCTTCCTTCACGATCTGCCGCGCCGGTTTGTCGTCGCGCAGACTGACGAACGATGCTTGTCGCACGATGCGCTCCTTGGTCCATTCCGCGAAATTGCATTCGGCCACGAGTTCGGGCTTCACCCAATGCACGGGCGTGCGGCTGCGCTCTTGCGGCTCGCGCTCGAAAGGCATGCGATCCGTTTCGCGCTTGTCGAGTTCCTTCTTCACCGCGACGAGCGTCGCGTGATCGAAGCCGCTGCCGACGCGCCCCGCGTATTGGAGCTTGCCCTTCGCGTCGTACACGCCGAGCAGCAGCGCGCCGAACTGCGCGCGGCTGCCCGTCGGCTCCGAATAGCCGCACACGACGAACTCCTGCCTGCGCCGGCACTTGAGCTTGATCCACGAATTGCTGCGCCCCGAGACATACGTGCTGTCGATCCGCTTGCCGATGATCCCTTCGAGCGACATGTCGCACGCGCTCTTGAGCAGATCGTCTGCGCTGAAAGCGAAGTCTTCGGAATAGCGCAACGCGGGATCGTCGACGGGTTCGACGACGGCCTTCAATAACGCGCGCCGCTGCACGAGCGGCACGTTGCGCAGGTCGTAGCCATTGAGATAGACGAGGTCGAAGAAGTACACGACGATGTCTTGCGGACGGCCGACATCGAACGCATTTTGCAGCGCCTGAAAATCCGGCAGCCCGCGATCGTCGAGCACGACGGCTTCGCCATCGAGCCATCCGCTTTCGATATCCAGCTTTTCCAGCGCCTTCACCTGCTTCGGAAACTTGGCGGTCCAGTCGTTGCCGTTGCGCGTGTAGATGCGGATATCGCGCTTGTTGCCCGATCGCTCGATGCGCGCCAGCACGCGATAGCCGTCGAATTTTATTTCGTACACCCAATCATCGCTGGGCGGCGCGGCGTCGACGAGCGTGGCCAGTTGCGGCTTCAGCAGCGCGGGAAGCTTCGCCTTCGTCGCGCCTTCTATCGCCGGATCGTGCGACAGCGCCCGCAGCGATTCCGCATTGCGCGTCGCGACGATATCCGGATGCGCGTGGCCATCGCCCTTCTCGTTCGCGGGACGCGGCGCGGTCCGGCGCGCCGCCGGTTTCGCCTTGCGCTCGGTTCTATCGCGCAGCTCGCCGCTTTCTAACCGCGCGCCGAGCGAATCGGAAAGCACGCTGCCGGGTTTATTCAGGAGTACATCGTATTCGGATTCGGGCCGCGCTTCGTCGTCGCGTTCCTTGATGAGGAACCACTGCTCCTTGTCGCCGCTGCCGCGCATGTGACTGCGCACGAGCGTCCAGCCGCCGTGCAGCTTATCGCCGTCGAGCACGAACTTGAGCTTGCCTTTCTCGTAATCGCGCGAGGCGTCCGCGGCGGTGCCCGTCTGCGGCGCCCACGTGCCGCGATCCCACACGATCACGCTCCCCGCGCCGTAATTGCCCTCGGGGATATCGCCTTCGAACGAGCCGTAGTCGATCGGATGATCTTCGACATGCACGGCGAGCCGCTTCACCGATGGATCGAGACTCGGTCCCTTCGGCACCGCCCACGACTTGAGCGTGCCGTCGAGTTCGAGCCGGAAGTCGTAGTGAAGGCGGCGCGCGTCGTGTTCCTGGATCACGAAGGAAAGCGCCTGCGCTGCGGCCTTTTTCGTCGTCTTCTTCGCGCGCGGCGTCTTGCGCGCGGCGGCCTTTTCGCCCGACGGCTCCGGCGTCTCGTTGAAACGCCGCATGCGTTGATAGGTTTCGAGCTTGCCGGTCATCGTCGTGAATGCTCCTTTGCCGGTGCCTTTTCCATGCGATGCGCCGCGCTTGTCACGCGCGCTTGCGACGCGCCGTCTTGCGGGCCGGGCGCGCGGGTTCTTCGGCGGCATCGTCGCCCGCATCCGCCTTCGACGGCGATGCCTTGCCGCTCTTCGTCGCGCCGCCGCTCTTCAGGCTGCGCTTGAGCAGTTCGGAAAGATCGAGGATGTCGGCGCTCGCCTTCTCTTCGCCGCCTTCTTCGAACTTCATCACTTCCGCGATCTTGCCTTCCTTCACTTTCTGATCGACGAGCTTCATGATGTCGTCGCGGAAGGTGTCGTGATACTTCGCCGGATCCCAGGAATCGCTCATGTCGTCGATGAGGCGCTTCGCCATATCCAGTTCCTTCGTCGTGACGCCGGCTTTCTTCGTGTCCTCGTCGGGGAACTTGAATTCGGTGAAATCGCGCACTTCGTCGCCCCAGCGCAGCGTGTTGAGCGCGAGCGCGGGACCCACGGGAATGAGCGCGGCGAGATGCTGCTTGTTGTGCAGCACGACGCTCGCAATACCGACCTTGCCGGTATCCTTCAACGCATCGCGCAGGAGCGCATAGACCTTCTCGCCCTTGCGATCGGGCGTGAGGTAGTACGGCGTATCGAGCGAGAGGAACGAGATTTCGGGGGCATCGACGAACGAGAGAATGTCGACCGTTTGCGTGGATTCGGGATTGGCCGCGCGAATCTCGGCATCGGTCATCACGACGTATTTGCCCTTCTCGTATTCGAAGCCGCGCACGATGTTGTCGCGCGTGACGTCCTTGCCGGTGTTCTTGTTGATCTGCTTGTAGCCGATGGGATCCATCGAGCGCTTGTCGAGCAGATTGAAGCCGACTTTCTCCGACTGCGTGGCCGGATAGAGTTGCACAGGCACGTGGACCAGCCCGAAGCTGATCGCGCCTTTCCAGATCATGTGCGGCATCGCGATTACCTCGCTATCGGAATGGTCGATGATGCGCCCGATGCGGCGCATTGCGCATCGTGAGGCGTCGCAGGAAGCGTGCCATGTACGTGCCTGCTCGCTGACCCGCGAGCATCGGCGTTTTAGCGTACGGCGTCGAAAAGATTGGGCTTAAAAAATTCGACCGTTAGTTGCATGCTAGCGGTGGACGCAGACGCGCCCTTCTGTCGATCCGATATAACGCGGTGAGTTACTTGCGGCTAGCCGTGACGGTCAATTGCGTGCCGTCATCGAGCGTGACGGTTTTCTTTGAACCGGTGGACGTGGGCATCGAGAAGCGGACGATCTGGCTCAGATGATTATCGGCGGGACATTGCAGCGTCTTGCCGCCCACCGTGACTTTGCTCGTGCCCTTCGGCGCATACGCACGGAAGCTGATCTGCACGTTCGCCACGCCGTTATCCGCGACGACCGGCGCAAAGCGGATCTGCACTTGCCGCACGGCCATTCCTTCCGCGCTGCGCGGCACCGATCCGATCTGCGGACACGCGTCCGGCACCGGCTGCGCCCCGCTCGGCGCCGCGCCTTGCCAGGTGAAGTCATCGGTCTGGCCGGAGCGGATCGTGCGCGTTTCCTGCTCGTTGCCGAAGGTCTTCGACGCCATCTTGACCGTGTACTTGATCGGGCCGTCGTTGGGCGCTTCGGAGAGAACCTTGATGCCGGGCGTCGCATGCGCCGTCGCGAGCACGCTCGTCGCGAGCACGGCTGCGATGGCGTGGCGGCCTGCGTTCGAACGTCGATTCATCCGGCACCTCCGTGATAAGCACTCGATGATGATCCGGCAGAACGCACGCCGGATCGGCTTAAGGCGGAGTCAGTCTAGCGCCGCGCGTGCCCGGCCTTCGTCATGGAAAACCCGAGGCGGACGCGCGGCAAAACGAAGCACCTGATCGTTTCGAAAGCCCGTTTCAGAAGCCGGTGAGCACGAGCTTGCCGATTGCGCGCCCTTCTTCCAGAAGGCGATGCGCCTCGCGCAAATTGGCCGCATCGATCTTGCCGATGTTCTTGCCGAGCGTCGTGCGGATCGTGCCTGCGTCGATCAGCCGCGCCACTTCGGACAGCAGCTTGTGCTGCTCGATCATGTCGGGCGTCTGGAACATCGCGCGCGTGAACATGAACTCCCAATGGAACGCGGCGCTCTTCGCCTTGAGAAGATCGATGGCGAGCGGCCGCGCGTTCTCGACGATCGTGCAGATGGCGCCTTGCGGCTTCACGACTTCGGCGGCGGCGGGGAAATGCTTGTCGGTGTCGTTGAAAATGAGCACGTAATCGACCTGGCCGATGCCCGCGTCCTTCAGTTGCTTCGGGATGTCCTCGAAGTGATTGACGATGCGGTCCGCGCCCAGTTCCGTCGCCCATTTCGCCGATTCGGGCCGCGACGCGGTCGCGATCACATGCAGCTTCGCGACCTGCTTCGCCAACTGAATGCCGATGGACCCGACCCCGCCCGCGCCGCCGACGATTAGCACGGTCTTGCCCGCGTCCTTGCCTTCGGCCGAGACCTTCAGGCGGTCGAAGAGCGCTTCCCACGCGGTGATGGTCGTGAGCGGCAACGCCGCCGCGTGCGTGAAATCGAGCGACTTCGGCTTCGCGCCGACAATGCGTTCGTCGATCAGATGGAATTCGCTGTTCGCGCCCTGACGCGTGATGTCGCCCGCATAGTAGACGGCATCGCCCGCCTTGAAGAGCGTGACGTCCGGGCCGACCGCCTCGACGATGCCTGCCGCGTCCCAGCCGAGCACGCGCGGCGTTTCCTCGACCTTATCCTTCGGCGCGCGCACTTTCGTGTCGACCGGATTCACGGCGATCGCTTCCACTTTCACGAGCAGATCGCGGCCCGTGGGCGTCGGTTTGTCCAATTCGATATCGACGAGCGATTCGGGATTCGAAATCGGAAGATAGCGCGTCAGGCCGATGGCTTTCATGAGTGGCTCCTTGTAGCAATACGTGAACGATGCGCGCATCTTAACTTGCATGCGGTATGCAAAAAACCGCGATAATCGTTGAAACATTTTTCGGAAAATCCATCGAATGGCGGGCGACTTCCTGGCGGCCGACGCGCGAGACAGGCTCGATCTTCTCGACGTGGCGCTTTTCATGCGAGCCGCCGCGCTCGCGAATCTGTCGTCGGCGGCGCGCGAATTCGGTTTGTCGCCGGCGGTGGCGAGCGCGCGCATCGCGGGACTGGAGCGCATGCTGGGCGCGCGGCTTTTGCATCGAACGACGCGACGCGTGAGCGTCACGCAGGAAGGCGAAATCTTCGCGACGCACGCGCGCGGTCTGCTCGACGCGGCGGAAGCGGCGCGCGCATCGGTCGGGCGGGCGCTCGAAGAGCCGCATGGACGGCTGCGCGTGACGATGCCGTCATCGCTCGGGCGGCAGCACATTTCGCCGCTGATCCCCGACTTCCTGCGACGGTATCCCGGCGTTTCCGTGGATCTGCGCATGACCGATCAGATCGTCGATCTCGTGGATGAAGGGATCGATCTTGCGATCCGCATCGGCGCGCTGAAGGATTCGACGCTCATCGCGCGCAAGCTCGCGAGCAATCGACGCGTGCTGTGCGCGTCGCCGGCTTATCTGGAGCAGCACGGCACGCCGCGGCATCCGGCCGATCTCGCGCATCATGAATGCGTGATTCTCGCGGACCAGCGCGACTGGGGTTTCGTCACGCCGACGGGCGTCATGGAAGTGCGCGTGTCGGGCCGGCTCGTGACCGACAACGGCGAAGTCCTCCGCGATGCGCTCGCGGCGGGCATCGGCATCGGACTGAAATCGACGTGGAGCGTGGCGCCGCTGCTGGCGAGCGGCGAACTCGTGACCGTGCTGGATGACTATCCGCTCGCGCAGACCGTCGCGATCTGGGCGGTGTATCCGAGCCGGGCGTTCGTGCCGCCGAAGACGCTGGCGTTCATCGAATTCCTCGCGGAGCGGTTCGGGGAGCCGCCTTATTGGGATCTGGAGCCGGAGCGGGTGCAGCGCTAGCCGCTTGGCATTTTGCATGCGGCACGTTGCATGATGCATGCAAAATGCAATCGGCCACTGCCCCGAGCGATCTCAAAAAGTCACACCGCGCCCCGTACAATAGCCGTTTCCCGCGCACTCACCGCACACCGCACACCGCACCGCCTTCGATGAACCTCGTCATTCAAAGCCCCGCCCCGATCTCCGATGCGCACGTCAAGCCGCTCGCCGCCCTCGCCCGCTCCCGCGAAACGGCGCGCATCGACGATACGCTGCTGCGCTTCATCGACGCCGATCCGCTGCAGCGTCCCGACATCGATGCTTATTGCGGCACGCATGCGCTCGACTATGCGTTCGTGAAACCGCAGTCGCAGCTTTCGGACTTCGGCCTCGTCGCGATGGACATGGACTCGACGCTCATCACCATCGAATGCATCGACGAAATCGCGGATTTCTGTGGTCTGAAAGCGGAAGTCGCGGCGATCACGGAAGCGGCGATGCGCGGCGAGATCAAGGACTTCAACGAAAGCCTGACGCGCCGCGTCGCGCTGCTCGAAGGCCTGGACGCGAGCGCGCTCGAACGCGTCTACGAGGAACGCCTGCGGCTTTCGCCCGGCGCCGAGCGCATGCTCGAAGGCGCCCGCGCCGCCGGTCTGAAGACACTGCTCGTTTCCGGCGGATTCACGTTCTTCACCGAGCGGCTGAAGGCGCGGCTCGGCATCGACTACACGCGCGCGAACACGCTCGAAATCGTCAATGGAAAACTGACGGGCAAGGTCATCGGCGAGATCGTGAATGCGGAAGTCAAGGCGCGCACGCTGCGTGAGACGTGCGAGAAGATCGGCATCGAGCCGCAGCGCGCCATTGCAATGGGCGACGGCTCGAATGACCTGAAAATGATGGCCGAAGCGGGATTGTCGGTGGCGTTCCGTGCGAAGCCGGTCGTGCGTCAGGCCGCGAGCGTCGCGTTCAATTTCGTGGGACTGGACGGGCTGCTTCGCTTGTTCTGACGCAACCCGTCAAGGCGCTCAGCCGAGCGCCTTGACGAGCGCGGCTTCGATATCCGCGCGCAGATCGGCCTCGTCTTCCAGGCCGATATAAAGCCGCACCAGCACGCCTTCATGCGGCCACTGCGACGCGGTGCGCATCGAGCGAATGTTGTACGGCATCGCGAGGCTGTGCGCGCCGCCCCAGCTCCAGCCGATCGCGAACAGTTCCAGCGATTCCACGAACGCATCCACTTGAGCCGCGGTGTAGCGGGCATCGAATACGATCGAGAACAAACCGCCCGCGCCGCCCGCGAAATCCCGCTCATAGAACGCATGGCCGGGACAATCCTCGATAGCCGGATGCAGCACCGCCGATACCTCCGGCCGCGTCTTCAGCCACCGCGCGAGCGCGAGCGCCGAGCGGTCGTGGGCTTCGTAGCGCAGTTTCATCGACGGCAGGCTGCGCAGCACGAGCGATGCATCGTCGGCCGAGACGCCCACGCCCAGCCGCATCCGCGCGCGCTTGAGCTTCTTGTGCAGTTCGGCATCGCGCGTGATGGTCGCGCCCATGAGGATGTCGCTGCCGCCCGACTGATACTTCGTCAGCGCCTGCACCGAAATGTCGACGCCATGCTCGAACGGCTTGAACGCGAGCCCCGCCGAGTACGTGTTGTCGATGGCCGTCACGATGCCGCGCGCGCGCGCAACCGCGACGATTGCAGGCACGTCCTGCACTTCCATCGTGACCGAGCCGGGCGCTTCGAGCCAGATGAGCTTCGTGTTCGGACGGATCGAATCGGCGATGCCCGCGCCTGCCATCGGATCGTAATAGCTGACTTCCAGCCCGAAGTCGGCGGCGAGCCAGTCCGCGTGCTCGCGATTCGGCGAGTACGCGTTGTCCGGAATCAGCACGTGATCGCCCGCCTTGACGAGCCCGAAGTACACGTTCGAGATCGCCGCCAGACCCGACGGCTGCAACAGCGCGTATTCGCCGCCTTCGATCGCGGCCAGCCGTTGCGCGAGCGCGATCGTCGTCGGCGTGCCGTGCAGGCCGTAGCGCCACTTGGAATCGTCGCTCCAGACGAGCGCGCGCATGGTCGCGAGATCGGGGAACACGACCGTCGATGCACGCGCCACCGGCACCGCGAACGACTCGAAGCCGGGCGTGATGCGATCGTCTGGCTGCACGATGCGGGTTTGCAGGTCGCGGTCCTGGCTGCTGGAATCGGTCATGGCGTGAAAAGCGGTGTTGAAGAATGGGGATGAAAAAGACAGGCGCCGCCCGCGTTCCCGGCGGCGCCCGGTCGCATGAAAGACGCCTATTTATTCGCCGATGATCACGTTGCTCGTGCCGCCGACCGCGTTCGGACGAGGCGCAGGCGGCGGCGCGGGTTCGAGCGACGGCGCGGGACTGCGGGGCGAATTGCCAGCAACGCCCGCGGCAGGCAAAGGCGGCAGCTTCGCGCCGGCGACGGCGGGCCGCAGTTCGAACGGCTGCGCGTTGGAATCGTCCGGGTCCATGCGCTCGCCGGACACGCTGCCATCCGCCTCGAACTTGCCGACCCAGTTGCCCGTGATATGCGTGCCGTCGTTCGATTCCTCGATTTCGAGCGTCTCGCCGTCACGGTCGCCGGCGACGAGAATCACCGACGGACTGCCCGCGAAGCGGTATTCGCCATGCACGCCGGACGGCTCGTCGGTTTTCGCGCCGAGCTTCATCTCGATCTGCCTGCCGCCGAGCGTGCCGACATAGCGGGGAAAGCGCGCGTATTCCGGATTCGGCGCGAGCGGCTTTTGCGGCGGCAGGGCGAGCGTGCGGATGGCTTCGTCCGCGCCGTGAGACTCGCCCTTCGGGACGACGCTGCTTCCACTATTCGACGCCGTATCCGGCGGCATCGGCGAATTGCAGCCCGCGAGCGCGAGCATCGCCGATGCCGCCGCCATGATCGTCAGCCGGGCCGACACCGCCCGGCGCTTCCTTGCTTCTTTCATGCTTCCTTCCTTCGATACCACCTCAAATGCGCTCGAAGATCGCCGCGATGCCCTGACCGCCGCCGATGCACATCGTCACCAGCGCGTAGCGCCCGCCGATGCGTTGCAGTTCGTACAGCGCCTTCACCGTGATGAGCGCGCCCGTCGCGCCGATCGGATGGCCGAGCGAAATGCCCGAGCCGTTCGGATTGACCTTCGCGGGATCGAGCTTCAATTGCTGCGTGACGGCGCACGCTTGCGCGGCGAAGGCTTCGTTGGCTTCGATCACGTCGAGATCGTCGACGGTGAGGCCCGCGCGCTCCAGCACCTTTTGCGTCGCCGGCACGGGGCCGATGCCCATGATTTTCGGATCGACGCCCGCGTGCGCGTACGCGACGAGGCGCGCGAGCGGCTGCAGGCCGCGCTTCTCCGCGACGCCACGTTCCATCAGCACGACGGCCGCCGCCGCGTCGTTGATGCCCGACGCGTTGCCCGCCGTCACCGTGCCGTTCTCCTTCGCGAAGACGGGCCTGAGCTTCGAGAAATCGTCCGCGGTCGCGTTCATGCGCACGTGCTCGTCGCGCTCGAAGACGGTGTCGCCCTTCTTCGATGCCAGCGTGATCGGCAGAATCTGGTCCTTGAAATAGCCGGCTTCGATCGCCTTCGCCGCGCGCCGGTGCGATTCGAGCGCGAGCGCGTCCTGTGCCTCGCGCGTGATGCCGTACTTGTTCGCGACGTTCTCGGCGGTCACGCCCATGTGGATCTTGTCGAAGGGATCGTTGAGCGCGCCGAGCATCATGTCGACGATGCGCGTGTCGCCCATGCGCTGTCCGAAGCGCGCGGCAGGCATCACGTAGGGCGCGCGGCTCATGCTTTCCGCGCCGCCGCCGATGGCGATGTCGGCATCGCCCAGCAAGATGGACTGCGACGCCGACACGATCGCCTGCAAACCCGAGCCGCACAGACGGTTGACCGTGAGCGCGGGCGCGTCCTGCGTCACGCCGCCTTCGAGCGCGGCGACGCGCGCGAGATACATGTCGCGCGGCTCGGTCTGGATCACGTTGCCGAACACGACGTGGCCGACTTCATCGCCCGCCACGCGCGCCCGCGAAAGCGCCTCGCGCACGACGCGCGCGCCGAGATCGCTGGGCGTGAAATCCTTCAGCGCGCCGCCGAAATCGCCGATTGCCGTGCGCACGCCGCTTGCCACCACCACTTCGCGCTTCATGTCGTCTCCTTTGCTGTGTTTGTTCAGATTATTCGCCGAGCGCCCGTTCGACCGTCGCCCGGTCCGGAATGGGCGCGACCGCGCCGAAGCCTTGCGTCGATAAAGCCGCCGCCACGTTCGCGTAGCGCGCGGCGGTGAACGGATCGTCACCCGCGACGATGCGCGCGATGAACGCGCCGCCGAAGCAATCGCCCGCGCCGGTGGCATCGACCGCGTTGACGACGCGCCCCGGCACCACGCGACGCTCGTCCGGCGTCGCGATATACGCGCCTTCCTTGCCGAGCTTTAGCGCGACGATTTTCGGGCCGAGCGCGAGCAGCGCGTCGACGATGGCGTCCTTGTCGTCGTGGCCGGTGAGCACGGTCACGTCGTCGTAACTCGGCAGGCAGATGTCGGTCGCGCGGATGGCTTCGAGCATCACCGCGCGGGCGCGCGCGAGCGGCCACAGCTTCAGGCGCAGGTTCGTGTCGAAGCTGACTTTGACGCCGTGCCGGCGCGCGTGGTCGATGGCGGCGAACGCGGCATCGCACGCGGACACGCTGATGGCGAGACTGATGCCGGACAGATGCACGACCTTCGCGTTCGCGATCAGATCGAGCGGCACATCCGACGGTGCATAGCGGCTCGCCGCCGATCCCGCGCGCAGATAGTCGAAGCGATGCCCGCTCTCGCCGTGCGACACGAAATAGACGCCGGTGGGCGCGTGCTGATCGACGCGCACCGCCGATGTATCGACGTTTTCCGCGCGCCACAAATCGAGCAGCAACTGCCCGAACTGATCGTTGCCGACGGCGGACACGAAGCCCGTTGCCGCGCCCTGCCGTGCCGCCGCGATCAGAAAGTTGGACACGTCGCCGCCGAAGCCTTGCAGATAAGCCGGTTCATTGCGCTTCGACTGATTGAACTCGATCATCGCCTCGCCGAGCGCGAGAATGTGCGGGTTCTGCGGCTTATGTGCGTTCAGCGGCGTCATTGTTCAGACCTCGCCCCAGAGATCGTGGCCGTCGGCGCCGGTGATCTTGACCGAGACGAAATCGCCGGCCTTGTAGCGCTTCGACGCCTTCGTGGGCGGTGCGATATAGACGACGCCGTCGATTTCCGGCGCATCCGCCGCCGTCCGGCCGATGCCGCCTTCGGCGCTCACTTCATCGACGAGCACTTTCAGCGTCTTGCCGACCTTCTTTTTCATGCGCTTCGCCGACAGTTCCTCGGCCAGTTCCATGAAGCGCGCGCGGCGTTCCTCGCGCACTTCGTCGGGCAGCGCGCCGTCGAGTTCGTTGGCGCTCGCGCCTTCGACCGGCGAGTACGCGAAGCAGCCGACGCGGTCCAGATCCGCTTCCGCGATGAAATCGAGCAGCGTCTGGAACTGTTCCTCGGTTTCGCCCGGAAAGCCTGCGATGAACGTGCTGCGGATGGTCAGATCGGGACACATCGCGCGCCACGCCTTCACGCGTTCGAGCACTTTCTCGGCGTTCGCCGGGCGCTTCATGCGCTTGAGCACTTCGGGATGCGCGTGCTGGAACGGCACGTCGAGATACGGCAGGACGTGGCCTTTGAGCGCGCCATCGGCCATCATCGGGATGACTTCATCGACGCTCGGATACGGATACACGTAATGCAGCCGCACCCACGCGCCGTATTGCGCGGCCAATTCGCCGAGCGCGCCGACGAGTTCGGTCATGCGCGTCTTGAGCGGCTTGCCGTTCCAGAAGCCGGTGCGGTATTTGACATCGACGCCATACGCGCTCGTGTCCTGCGAGATGACGAGCAGTTCCTTGACGCCGGACTTGAAGAGATTCTCGGCTTCCAGCATGACTTCGGCGATGGGGCGCGAAACGAGATCGCCGCGCATCGACGGGATGATGCAGAACGAGCAGCGATGGTTGCAGCCTTCCGAAATCTTGAGATACGCGTAGTGGCGCGGCGTGAGCTTGATGCCGGCGGGCGGGACGAGATCGACGAACGGATCGTGCGGCTTCGGCAGATGCGTGTGCACGGCGTTCATCACTTCGTTGGTCGCGTGCGGACCGGTGACGGCGAGCACTTTCGGATGCACTTCTTCGATGAGGCCGGTGCCGCTCGCGCTTTTTTTCGCGCCGAGGCAGCCGGTGACGATGACTTTGCCGTTTTCGCTGAGCGCTTCGCCGATGGCGTCGAGACTTTCCTGCACGGCTTCGTCGATGAAGCCGCACGTGTTGACGACGACGAGATCGGCGCCGTCATAGGTGCCGGAGATTTCGTAACCTTCGGCACGCAGTTGGGTGATGATTTGCTCGGAATCGACCAAGGCTTTCGGGCAGCCGAGGCTGACCATACCGATCTTTGGCGCTGGCGCCGCGCTGGCGGTGGATTTTGCTGGAGTATTCACGGGGACATCCGGGATGGGCACGGTTGCAACCGTGCTCGTGCTTTGCCGGCCGCTGGCTCGCGGCGAATTCGCTATTTTAACCGGAATGGGGTTGGCGGCTTTCTTTGCGGGTGTTCTTGCGCCCGCACACTGGGCTCTTGTGCTGAACTTGTTTTCGCGTCGGTCTATTAGCTCGCCCCTCCCCGGGGCGGGGGTCACTTTCTTTGCTGCTGCAAAGAAAGTAACCAAAGAAAGCAGCTTTTTCGCCCGCACTTCGTTTTCTGATGGTGCACTCCGTAGAACCACGTTGGCACTCAGCTTGAATCAACCTTGAATCACCCTCCGCGCCCACTGTGCGCCACGTCCTCCGAGCCCCTCGGCTCGACAAAACCATCGGGGCACTACGCGTCACGCAATGCAGGCTCGAAGAGGCCGTTCACAGTCACCACGGCGGGCGTACGGTCGTGAGCGATCCGGTACGCGCAAATCGTGGCGTCGCTGATTGCGTTGGCCCGTTCTCCCGTGTTGGGCTGGCGTTACGTGTCGCGCCGTACGCCCGTTGGTTTTGGCGAGCCGGGGGCTCGCATGACGTGGCGCTCAGCGGGCGCGGAAGGTGATTCAAGGTTGATTCAAGCTGAGTGCCAATCTGGCTCTACGAAGTGGCCCGGCAATCAGTGCATCGGGCCAGAAAAGCTGCTTTCTTTGGTTACTTTCTTTGCAGCAGCAAAGAAAGTGACCCCCGCCCCGGGGAGGGGCAGCCAAATAGACCGACGCGAATAAAAGCAACCGCCAGGAACCCGAGCGAAAGCAGGAAATAAAACCGCTTGCCTACTTCTTCTCGCCAGAAGAAGTCCCCTGTCCGGGAAAGGGAAACGTATTGAACATCGTCTTCGCCTGATTCTGCATCTGCTCTTGCATCTGCACGAACATGTTCTTCGATTGCTCGATATAGCTCGTCATCATGCCCTGCATCATCGGGGCCTGCATGTTCATGAACTGCGACCAGACTTCCGGATTCAGCGCGTTGCCGTCGTAGATGCCCTTGCTCTGCTCGGACAGCTTCTGCTGAATGTCGATGAACGCCTGAATATTCTTCTCCAGGTACGTACCCATCATGCCCTGCATCGCGTGACCGTAAAAACGGATGATCTGCGAAAGCATCACCGACGAAAACATCGGCAAGCCGCCGCTCTCTTCCTCCAGAATGATCTGCAACAGGATGCTGCGCGTCAGGTCGTCGTTGGACTTGGCGTCGAGCACCTTGAAGTCTTCCTGATCGAGCACGAGCTGCTTCACATCCGACAACGTGATGTAGGTGCTCGTCTCCGTGTCATACAACCGCCGGTTCGGATATTTTTTTATGAGTCGCTCAGCGGATTTCTTTGTAGTCGTAGGGGTGGTCATTGAACGCCTTTAAACGCAAGACTTTACTGCGATGGCAGCAAGCATGTCTTGCGTTGTCGCAAAAAAGCGTTGCTGCCGGGTCGCCGCGTCATTGATATATCCGGCAAGCAGAAGCCGTCCGGACAGGCGCCCCGGGCGCCCATCCGACAGCCGCCGCCCGTCAGCCCATGTGCAAGCCGCCATTGAGCGAGAAGTCCGCGCCCGTGGCGAAACCCGATTCCTCCGAGGCCAGCCACGCAACGATCGAACCGATTTCATCCGGCGTGCCGAGACGCCGGACGGGGATGGTCGCCACGATCTTCTCCAGCACTTCAGGGCGAATCGACTTCACCATGTCCGTGCCGATATAGCCCGGCGACACCGTGTTCACCGTCACGCCCTTGGTCGCCACTTCCTGCGCGAGCGCCATCGTGAAGCCGTGAATGCCGGCCTTCGCCGTCGAATAGTTCGTCTGCCCGAACTGTCCTTTCTGCCCGTTCACCGACGAAATATTGATGATGCGCCCGAAGCCGCGCTCCACCATGCCGTCGATCACCTGCTTCGTCACGTTGAAGAGAGACGTCAGGTTCGTGTCGATGACCGCCGTCCAGTCTTCGTGCGTCATCTTGCGGAACACCACGTCGCGCGTGATGCCCGCGTTGTTCACGAGGATGTCGATCTCGCCGGCTTCGGCTTTCACCTTGTCGAACGCGTTCTTGGTCGATTCCCAGTCGCCGACGTTGCCTTCCGACGCGATGAAGTCGAAACCGAGCGCCTTCTGGTCTTCGAGCCATTTCACGCGACGCGGCGAATTCGGACCGCAGCCCGCGACGACCGTGAAGCCGTCCTTATGCAGACGCTGGCAAATGCTCGTGCCGATGCCGCCCATCCCGCCCGTTACATACGCTATGCGCTTCGTCATTCCCGACTCCCTTTTCGTTATGCGGGCCGCGCCCCTCCGCGCCGCCCGCTTGCCCCTGTGCCGTTCCCTTACGGACGCTCGACCGCCAGCGCGACGCCCATGCCGCCGCCGATGCACAGCGACGCCAGGCCCTTCTTCGCATCGCGCTTCTGCATTTCGTGCAGCAGCGTGACGAGAATGCGGCAGCCCGATGCGCCGATCGGATGACCGATCGCAATCGCCCCGCCGTTCAC
>NZ_JALQEA010000015.1:0-158165 GCF_023630965.1 Caballeronia sp. ATUFL_M2_KS44
ACGAACTCGTCGGTGTTGAACTGCAGCGGCTCGCCTTTGCGTTGCGGAATCGCGATCGGCACGATTTCGTCGTTGAAGCGACCGGCCTTCTGCGCAGCTTCCGCCTTGTTCTGCGACAGCGCCGCGAATTGATCCTGCGCTTCACGCGTAATGCCGAATTCGCGCGCGACGTTCTCGGCGGTCGTGCCCATGTGATAGTTGTTATAGACGTCCCACAGGCCGTCGACGATCATCGAGTCGATGAGCTTCGCATCGCCCATGCGGAAACCATCGCGCGATCCCGGCAGCACGTGCGGCGCCGCGCTCATGTTCTCCTGACCGCCCGCGACGACGATCTCCGCATCGCCCGCGATGATCGCGTTCGCCGCCAGCATCACCGCCTTCAAACCCGAGCCGCAGACCTTGTTGATCGTCATGCCCGGAACCATGTCCGGCAAACCCGCCTTAATGACCGACTGACGCGCCGGATTCTGACCGGAGCCCGCGGTCAACACCTGACCCATGATGACTTCGCTCACCTGCTCCGGCTTCACGCCCGAGCGCTCGAGCACCGCGCGAATCACTGCTGCACCGAGATCCGGCGCCGCGATTTTCGCGAGCGAGCCGCCGAACTTGCCGACCGCTGTACGCGCGGCCGATACGATCACTACGTCAGTCATTTCAGTTTCCTTTGGCATCGAATGTTAATGCCGTTTCGTGAGTGCCTATGCGGCTTCGCGCACAGTCGCCATTTCCGCCTGCGCGCCGATCAGCTGTCGCGCTCCAAGACATAACGGCCTGGCGCGGCCTCGATAACGGGATGATCTTTCGACCCGAGCGATGCGCCCGGCTTCACCTGCTCGCCCGCGTTCGCGGCGAGCCATTCCGACCACGTCGGCCACCAGCTTCCCGGATGCTCGCTCGCGGCTTCGAACCACGCGTCCGGGTCGTCGGGAAGTTTGCCGTCGGCGCTGTCGATCTGCCAGAAGCTGCGCTTGTTCTTCGACGGCGGATTGATCACGCCCGCGATATGCCCCGACGCGCCGAGCACGAACGTCTGCGGCCCCGAAAGGATGGGCGCCGAAGCATACGCCGATTTCCACGGCACGATATGGTCTTCGCGCGAACCGTAGATGAACGTCGGCACGTCCAGCTTCGACAAGTCGATGGACTCGCCGCACACGGTCAGCGCGCCCGGCTCGCGCAGCTTGTTCTCGAGGTACGTGTTGCGCAGATACCAGACGCACATCGGGCCGGGCAGATTCGTCGAATCGCTGTTCCAGAACAGCAGGTCGAACGCTTGCGGCGTGCGGCCCTTCAGGTAATTGTCGACGACATAATTCCACACGAGATCGTTCGGCCGCAGGTACGAGAACGTGTTGGCGAACTCGATGCCGCGCATCAGTCCCGCCGGCGCGCCGTTCTTGCCGCCGATCGCCTGTTCGCGCATCTGCACGTGCGCCTCGTCGACGAATACGTCGAGCACGCCGGTGTCGGAGAAATCGAGCATCGACGTGAGCAGCGTCATGGATGCCGCCGGCTCGTTGCCGCGCGCCTTCTCCACCGCGAGCGCCGTCGCGAGCAGCGTTCCGCCGATGCAGAAGCCGAGCGTGTTGATCTTGTCCGCGCGCGTGATGTCCTTCACGACGGCCATCGTTTCGATCACGCCCTGCTGCACGTAGTCGTCCCAGCTCTTGTCCGCGATCGACTGGTTCGCGTTGCGCCACGACAGGATGAACACCTGCTGCCCCGATTCGAGCGCGTAGCGCACGAGCGAGCCTTCCGGCGAAAGATCGAGGATATAGAACTTGTTGATGCACGGCGGCACGATCAGCAAGGGCCGCGCATAGACCTTCGGCGCGAGCGGCTTGTATTGAATCAGTTGCACGAGTTCGTTCTCGTACACGACCGAGCCTTCCGTGGTCGCGATGTTCTTGCCGACCACGAACCGCGATTCGTCCGATTGCGAAATCTTGCCGCGCTGCAGGTCGCCGAGCAGATTCAGCATGCCCTGACGCAGACTCTCGCCCTTGCTTTCGATGAGCGCTTTCTGCGCTTCCGGATTGAGCGCGAGGAAATTGCTCGGCGAGGCCATCGCCGCCCATTGCTGCACGGTGAAGCGGATGCGCTCGCGCGTCTTCGGGTCGCTCTGGATCGCGTCGGCGAGTTCCTGCAGATAGCGCGCGTTCAGCAGATACCACGCGGCGGTGAATGCGAAGGCGGGCGTCGATTGCCACGCGGTGTCGGTGAAGCGCCGGTCTTTAAGCGCCGATGCGTCGATGTTCTGTTCGCTCGCCTGCTTGAGCAGCTCGGTGACATCGCGCGTGTAATCGCTTTGCAGCTGATGCAGGCGCTCGGGCGGAATGGCTGCGGTCGGAATCTTCGGCAAGGTCGGCAAGCCCTGCATCGCCGCGCCGAAACCCGGCATGCTGCTCGCGAGCTTCGCGAATTCCGCGAGGCCGTTCATCTTCGTCATGTCCGGCATCTGCGGCATCTGCGGCATGCTGGCGATGGTCGGAAATCCGTTCGGAAAGGCATTCGGCAAACCGCCGAAACCCGGAAACGGCAAAGCGCCCAATCCCGGCATGCCCGCTTTCGCGCCGTCGGCCGCGTTCGCCGTGAATGCGCTCGCCGCCTGATTCGTCTGCTCAGTGATTTTGGCCCATTGACCGGGATCGGCCACGGATCGCCACGCGTTGAGCCATTGCTCGAACGCCTGCTGTACGCCAGTCGCATCGGCTGATGAAGGTGCCGCGTTGCTGTCGGCCGTACTGGAGCGGGAAGATGAAGAAGAAGTTTTGGAAGCCATACCCGCCTTTGACCTCTGAGTCTCGCAAGACTGATTGTGATGCAGGCATTGCCGGGCGTCTCGACCAGCGCGCAAATATGGGTGCGCCTCAAATGCGCGTGGCAAGAATTGCCTTGCTACGCCGTGCCCGATTGAATGAATTCCGGGAACATTCTTGCTCTAGGGTGTCGAGCATGTCAATGCTTCGTCCCGATTTTGCCGCAGTGCGATATTTTTATAATTATCGTTTTCCCCCATCGGAGAAAAGGCTTCTCCAAGGGGGTCGAAAATCGTCAATCGAATGGCGGACGAATTAATCGGCAAGCCAGATCATTGCTGCCATGCGGCCGGTTATGCGGTCGCGCCGATACGAATAAAACCGCTCCTTTTCCGTGACCGTGCAACGCGTGCCGCCATGAATGCGCGCCGCGTCGAGGCCCAGACCGGCGAGTCGCAGGCGCGCGAGCGCATAAATGTCCGCCATGTATTTGCCTTCGCTGCCTGTCGGCTGGAACGCGGCCGCGGTGGTATCGCGATGAATCGGGTCCGACACGGCGACGAACGCATCCAGCACGTCTTCGCCGACTTCGAACGCCTTCGGTCCGATGGCCGGCCCGAGGTACGCATTCAGTTTCGATGCCGGCGCGCCCGCCAGCGCGGCAACGCGCTCTCCCGTTTTTTCGACGATGCCCGCAGCCAGTCCGCGCCACCCCGCGTGCGCCGCGCCGACCGCGCGGCCTTCGTCGTCGCAGAAAAGCACGGGCAGGCAATCGGCCGTCATCACGACACACACGACGCCCGCGCGATCCGTCACGCTCGCATCCGCGCTGACGGGCTTCGATGCGCCGATGACCGCGTGCGCGTCCTCGACCTCTGCGCTGTGGATCTGCTGCAGCCACGCAGCATGCCGCGCGCCGGTGAGCGCGAGCGCGCGGCGGCGGTTTTCCTGCACGGCGTCGGGCGCATCGCCGGTCGAAAGGCCGAGGTTCAGGCCGCCCGCGCCGGGCGCGCCGCCGTCATAGGGCGCGTCGCTCACGCCGCCTGCGCGCGTCGTCACGAATGCGCGAACGCGCGGCGACACGCGCCAGTCGGGCCACAGGCAATGCCGGGGGTCGAGCGCGTCGCCCGCGCGGGTGTCCGAATCGGTCATGCTTCGTCGTCCTCGTAATCGTCGTCTTCGTCCCAGTCGCTTTCGTCATCGCCGATCTCGTAGACCTGCGCGAAGTCGTCGTCTTCGTCGTCGAATTCGATGTCGTCGTCGCGTCCGAATCCCAGTTCGGCGGAAAGCGTCGCCATGTCGTCGGGCACGTCGGCGCGCCAGTGCACGTCCTTGCCCGTCAGCGGATGAATCAGCCCGAGCCGCCACGCATGCAGCGCCTGACGCGCGAAGCCGTTCGGCAGCGGCGTCACGGAACGCTTGCCGCGCGCGCGTCCGTAGACCGGATCGCCCAGAAGCGGATGGCCGACGTGCGCGCAATGCACGCGAATCTGATGCGTGCGGCCGGTTTCGAGATCGCAATGAATGGCGCTCACGGGCTGGCCCTTCCAGACCGCGCGGTCGATGGTCCGAAAGTGCGTGCGCGCCGGCTTGCCTGCCGCGCTCTGCACGACGGCCATGCGCGTGCGCTCGCGCGGATCGCGGCCGATGGGCGCGTCGATCGTGCCGTCCTCGCGCATGTTGCCCCACACGAACGCGACGTACCGGCGCTTCACCGTGCGCGCCTGCAACTGGCGCACGAGGTCGGTTTGCGCTTCGAGCGTGCGCGCGACGACCATCAGCCCGGACGTTTCCTTGTCCAGCCGATGCACGATGCCCGCGCGCGGCAGACCGGCCGCGGCGGCGCCGTATCGGTGAAGCAGGCCGTTCAGAAGCGTGCCGCTCCAGTTGCCCGCCGCCGGATGCACGACCATGCCCGCCGGCTTGTTGATGACGACGAGCGCGTCGTCTTCATACACGATATGCAGCGGAACCGGCTCCGGCGTGAAGGCAAGCTGCTCGGGCAGCAGGTCCGGCACGAGCGAAATGGTCGCGCCGAGCGGCACGGGCTGGCGGACCTTGGCGCTCGCGCCATCCACGAGCACGCGCCCTTCCTCGATCCAGCCCTGCAAGCGGCTGCGCGAGAACTCCGGGAAGACCTTGGCGAGCACCTTGTCGAGCCGCTCGCCCGCGAGTTCGTCGGGGACGCGGGCCGTGCGCGTATCGACGGCGGATGCCGCCGGGTCCGCGCCGCGCGCCGATTCGGGCAAAGCCGAGTCGTCGGCTGCATCGCATCGGCTATAATCTTTGGGTTGTTCTTTGGTACGACGAGTACTTGAGCGGGTCATTTGAAGAAGATTTACGGGAACATCCCGAAGAACTGTTCCGGTGAAGTAGCGCGTGGTCGATGACTGCAGTGACGTTTCAACGTCGTCGCGCATTCTGGAAGTCGCGGTCGACCGGACGGCAGCCAACGGCACCGAAGGGCATGCCGCGCAAAGAGACTGCACCGGAATCACAGCTGCAAACAGCGAGAATCAGCCAGTAATAGCCAGGACAAGCAAGCACTGATGCGAGCCTTCAACACCATTCATCAATCGATGCGGCAATCGATCAAGTATCTGGCGCTGGCCGCGAGCGTCGCCATCGTCACGGCCTGCCACGGCCTGCCTGAGAAGACCGACGAAACGGCACTCTGGAACAACAACAAATTATATACGGAGGCCCAGGACGCGCTATCCGGCAGCGACTGGGGCAAGTGCGCCAAGTACTTCGAGGCGCTCGAAGGGCGCGATCCGTTCGGCCACTTCGCGCAGCAGGCGCAGATCAACGTCGCGTACTGCAACTGGAAGGACGGCGAGACCGCCGCGGCCGACCAGGCCATCGACCGCTTCATCCGTCTGCATCCGGATCATCCCGAGATTTCCTACGCGTACTATCTCAAGGGCATGATCCACTTCAACGACGACCTCGGTCTCTTCGGCCGCTTCTCCGGTCAGGACATGAGCGAGCGCGATCCCAAGTCGCTGCGCGAGTCGTATGACGCGTTCAAGGTCGTCGTGGACAAATATCCGCAAAGCAAGTTCGCGCCGGATTCCGCGCAGCGCATGCGCTATATCGTGAACGCGCTCGCGTCGCATGAAGTGCACGCCGCCGATTATTACTATCGCCGGGGGGCGTATGTGGCGGCGATCAACCGGGCCCAGCTTGCCATTCGCGAATACAAGAACGCGCCGGCAACCGAGGACGCGCTGCACATCATGATGATGTCGTACCAGCGTCTCGATCAGCCCCAACTCGCCGACGACACCAAGCGCGTGCTCGCCGCGACGTTCCCGGACAGCCCGTATGTCACCGGCAAGCGCCGCGCGGGCTCCGACAAGCCCTGGTATCAGATCTGGTAATCTTCGCGGAAACAGCCGGCGCCTCGCGCCGGCCTTTCGACAAGGGCGTTCGATCGCCCTATTTTTTTGCTCAGAATTTTGACTTTTGGCAACAAAATTTAGCAATCCTCAGATTGCAGTCAGGCATCGAACGCGTGATGGCGCGTCGTCTGAGCATGACAGGTTTTGACAAGAGATCAGCATGGCAACACCCGCTACCGGCGACGAAACGCTGCCGACGACTCATCCGATGCGCACGCAACGCGGCGAATTCCTCGACACGATGGACCATCTGCTGCCGTGGCCGAGCTTGTGCGCGATCGTCGAACGGCACTGTGCAAACGGCGCACAGGACGGCGATGCGCAGCTTTGCGCCGATGCCGTCGAGCGCATGTTGCGCGTGTGCTTCGTTCAGAGCTGGTTCGGTTTGTCCGATCGCGGATGCGCGGACGCGCTCATCGACAGCATCGCGGTGCAGCGCTTCACGCGTATCGATGCCGCGAGCGAACCGGCGCCCGACGCACGCACGATCCAGCAGTTTCGGGATTTTCTGCAGTCGCAGGGATTGGCCAAGCCTTTGCTGGCCGAAGTGAACGGCGTGCTCGCGGCGAACGGCATCCGCATCAAGGCGGGCGTGAGCACGAACGCGCGCATCGTCGCGGATATCGCGGGCGCGCCGGCCGTGGCCGAGAAGCCTCGCCTCAAATCGAACGACCGTCCCGCGAACCGCAGGCCGCAGCAAGAAAAGCCGACCTACGGCGACGCCTACGGCAGTCAGTCGATGCGCTTCCGGCACGCGTCGAAGCCCACGCCATCCGGACCGGACGCCAGCGCGCGGATCGCTCAGGCGATCGCCAATATCGAGCGCATCGCCAACCGCGCTACTCGGCCAGTTCCACTGCCGAACTCGGCGAATCGCTGAAGAACGCGCGCACCACGTCGAGTTCGCGCGTGCGCTTGAACGGCGGCAAACTCTGCCAGATGCGCCGGCCGTAGGGTTTGTCGACGAGACGCGTGTCGCAGATCATCAGCACGCCGCGATCCGTTTCCGCGCGAATCAGACGACCCGCGCCCTGCTTGAGCGTGATGACCGCCTGCGGCAACTGATGCACGGCGAACGGGCTCAGCCCTTTCTTCGTGAGCGCGTCGAGCCGGGCGGCGAGCACGGGATCGTCGGGCGGCGCGAACGGCAGCTTGTCGATGACGACGAGCGACAGCGCATCGCCGCGCACATCGACGCCTTCCCAGAAACTCTGGCTGCCGACGAGAATCGCGTTCCCATACGCACGGAAACGGTCGAGCAGTTCGGTGCGGCTCGCATCGCCCTGAACGAGCAGCGGATTGTCCCAGCCGCGACGCTCCATGACATCGCGCAGGCGCGTCGAAATGCGATCCACCGCGCGCAGCGTCGTGCACAGCACGAACACGCCGCCGCCCGCCGCCTCGATGACCGGCAGCGCCGCTTCGAACACGGCGTCCGTGAATTGCGGCGACGACGGCTGCGGCAGGTTGCGCGGCACGTACAACAGCCCCTGCGACGGGTAGTCGAAGGGACTGGGCAGTGTCATCGAGCGGCGCGCGTTCAGACCCATCTGCGCCGCGTAGTGCGTGAAGTCGCCGCGCACCGACAACGTCGCCGACGTGAAAATCCACGCGCGCGGCACGCCGGCGCGCTGTTTCGCGAAGATCGGCGCAACCGACAGCGGCGTCTCGTGCAACTGAACCGTGTGCGAGAACACTTCGATCCAGCGCACCATCTCGTTCGGCTCCTCCTTCGCGGCTTCCTTCGCAGTCGCCTCGTCCGCAACGACGGCGCGCTCCAGCGGCGTCGGCGGCGTGGTCCAGCCCGAAAGCTGATCCTGCAATTCGCGCGCGCGACGCACCAGCGCCTGCAACGATTCCGCCCGTTCCGCATGCGACGAAAGCGCCGCGGTGAGCGCATCGAGATGCGTCTCCAGCGTGTCGAGCGCGTCGAAGAGCGGGTGATTGTCCGGAAGCTGGCCGAGCGAGAAGCGCGCCGAATCTTCCTTGAACGCGAGCCGCAAGTCGCGCGCGGCGCGTTCCAGCGCGGCGCCGAGTTTCGTCCAGTCGGCGGCGTCGCGGGCGTGGCTCAGCCCTTCGGCGACGGTATCGCGCGCGAGTTCGAGGAATTGCGTCGTCGAAAGCGTGTCGCCGAAGAAGAGCGTCGCGGTTTCGGGCAACTGATGCGCTTCGTCGAAGACGATGGTGTTCGCCATCGGCAGAAGCTCGGCCATGCCGGTATCGCGCAGCATCACGTCGGCGAAAAACAGATGGTGATTCACGACGACCACGTCCGCCTGCTGCGCCTCCTTGCGCGCCTGCATCACGAAGCAATCCTTGTAATGCGGGCATTCCTGGCCGAGACAGTTGTCGCGCGTGGACGTGACCATCGACCAGACGGGCGAATTCTCGGGCACGCTCGCGAGCTCGGCCTTGTCGCCGGTGCGCGTGATCTTCGCGAAGCGCACGATTTCCTGCAGATGCGACGTGTCCTGGCGCGACGGCAGGCGGCCGTTGTCGGCGGTGCGCTCCAGATAGTAATGACAGAGGTAATTCGCGCGGCCTTTGAGCATGGCCACGGACACGGGCACGGCGAGCGCGTCGCGCACGGTCGGGATGTCGCGCTGAAAAAGCTGATCCTGCAGATGCTTCGTGCCGGTCGAGACGATGACCTTGCCGCCCCAGAGCATCGCCGGGACGAGGTACGCGTAGGTCTTGCCGGTGCCCGTGCCGGCTTCCACGATCAGCGTGTTCTCGCCGCCGTCGATCGCCGCTTTCGCGCTCGCGATGCCGACGTCGTCGGCGGGCGGCTCGTCGGGCGCGTGCGGCTTGTCCGATGGCCCGAGCTTGCGCGCTGGACGGCGCTGCGCTTCGAACATCGCGGGCTCGGGCATCGCGCGGCCGGAGGCTTCCATCGCGGCCGCGACGGAGCGCGCCATTTCGATCTGCGATGCGCGCGGCCGGTAGCCGTCGATGGCGCGCGCGAGCAGGCCATCGGCGGAGAAGATCGCATCGAGTTCGACGCGGCGCTTGTCGGTCAGCGCGAACGGCGTGCTCTCGGGATCGGGAGTGGGGACGGGAGTGTTCAAAGGGAGCTAGATCCTGCGGATACTGCGGGTTTCGTGCGATGCGCCGCGCCGCCGGCGGTGCGTACCGCCGGCGAACGCCTGCTTCGGCACGTCGTCAGGCGGTTCAGTGCGGGTCCGTGTCCAACTGCAATTGCAGCAGAAGGATCGTGTCCTTGACCTTGAGCTTGCGCTTTTTCAGGCGGCGCAACTCGAGATCGTCGATGCCGGACAGCTTGCCGATCAGCGTGTCCAGGCCGTGATGCTCTTCCTGCAACTGCGCGATGCGATCGCGAAGCAAAGCGGCATCGACGGCGGATTGTCGGGGTGCGTTCAAGCGCTGCTGCATGCTCGCCTCCTGTCGGCCAGAGCGAGTGCTTCGGCACCCGGCTCCGATCTATCGATCTGGCGCTACTTGCCCTGCTGCTGTTGCTGCTGTTGCTTCAACTGTTCCTGACGCTGCTGTTCCTGCTGCGCCTGCTGTGCTTTTTCTTGCTGCTTGCGCGCGGCTTCTTTCTGGCGCGCTTCCACTTCGGCGCGATGCTGCGCGGCTTCCTGCTGCTTCTGTTCGAAACGCTGCGCTTTCTGGTCGCGTTCCTGTGCTTCCGCAACGCCGCGCGCACGCGCCTCGTCGAGCTTCTTCTGGTAATCCGCCTGCTTCTGGTCGTAGGCCGTCTGGTTGGCCGCGCGCTGCGGCGCTTCGGCCGTGCGCTGCGCGGCGGCGAGCGCGTTTTGCCGCTGCTTGTCGTCGTACGCCTGCTGATTCGCCTTCTCGTTGGCCGCGCGTTGCGGCGCTTCCGCGTCGTATTGCGCCTGCTTCAGCGCGCTTTGCTCATCGCGCTCTTTCGCGCGCTCGGTGCGCTGCTCGTCGTCGAGCGCGAGTTGCTCCTGCCGGATCTGCTGACGCGCCTCGCGCATTTCCGTGCGCGCATTGTCGAGGCAATGATTCACGAAGAACTTGCTGTAGCAGTCGTGCTGCTTCACGCCGTAGCGGTAATCGTTCTCCGACGTGCGCTTGTCGAGCGCCTTCTGACGCCGGTCATAGTCTGCACGCAGCGCCTCGTCCGCTTTGTCGGCGCTGCTGGCGGCCGCATCGAGCGGCTGCGCGCTCACGGCGGTCGACGGATCGATCGGCCTGGCCGTCTGCGCGATTCCCGGCTGCGTCACGAGAGCGACGAGCACGCCGATCGACGATACGGCCACGGCCATCGGCGCGGCCTTTGGAAGGCGAAAATTGAGCAAATTGATGAACGGCAACGTGATAAGGAATCAGGTGCGCGAAGGCGGATAAAGGGCTTGCGCGGTCCCGAAATTCTATCACCGCGCGCCGGAGCGCTCCGGCATTTATGGCAAAATGCCCCGTTCAGCAACCCGGCCCATCGCTCGTCACGGCGCCCGGTGGCGCTTGCGGCGCCGCAGGCCCACGCAGTTCCACGCACGCCGGTCCCCGCGCCGCCGCCGCATCCCTGACGAGCCAGCAGACAGCGCAGAATCATGACGGAAACCGTAGCACTCAAGATCGTACAGCGCATCGCCACCGAACTCACCGTGCAGCCGCGCCAGGTCGCCGCCGCCGTGCAGCTTCTCGACGAAGGTTCGACTGTCCCGTTCATCGCCCGGTATCGGAAGGAAGTGACCGGCAATCTCGACGACACGCAACTGCGCACGCTCGAAGAACGCCTGATGTACCTGCGCGAGCTGGAAGACCGCCGCGCGGCGATCCTGCAGAGCATCGACGAGCAAGGCAAGCTGACCGGCGAACTGCGCGGCGCGATCGAAGGCGCCGACAGCAAGCAGGTGCTCGAAGACCTCTATCTGCCGTACAAGCCGAAGCGCCGCACGCGCGCGCAGATCGCCCGCGAGGCCGGTCTGGAGCCGCTCGCGCAGGCGCTGCTCGCCGACCCGACGCTCGATCCGCAAGCCGAAGCCGCGAAGTTCGTCGATGCCGAGAAAGGCGTCGCCGATACCAAAGCCGCGCTCGACGGCGCGCGCGACATCCTTTCGGAGCAGTTCGGCGAAACGGCCGAGATTCTCGGCAAGCTGCGCGACTATCTGTTCAATCAGGGGCGCGTGATGTCGAGCGTGATGGACGGCAAGGAAGGCGAGGAAGGCGAGAAGTTCCGCGATTACTACGACTACAGCGAAACCATCCGCACCGTGCCGTCGCACCGCGCGCTCGCGCTGTTCCGCGGGCGCAACGCCGGCGTGCTGTCGGTCAAGCTCGGGCTCGGCGAGGAACTGGACGTGCAAGTGCCGCATCCGGGCGAAGCGATGATCGCGCAGCACTTCGGCATCGCGAATCGCGGGCGCGCCGCCGACAAATGGCTCTCCGACGTCTGCCGCTGGTGCTGGCGCGTGAAGGTGCAGCCGCACATCGAAAACGAACTGCTCACGCAGTTGCGCGAAGAAGCCGAGCACGAAGCGATTCGCGTCTTTGCCCGCAATCTGAAGGACTTGCTGCTCGCCGCGCCGGCCGGACCGAAGGCGGTGATCGGTCTCGATCCGGGCCTGCGCACGGGCGTGAAGGTCGCGGTCGTCGATCGCACCGGCAAGCTGCTCGCCACCGACACCATTTATCCGCACGAGCCGCGCCGCGACTGGGACGGCTCCCTCGCGAAGCTCGCGCGGATCGCCCGTGAAACGCAGGCGGAGCTGGTGTCGATCGGCAACGGCACGGCGTCGCGCGAGACGGACAAGCTCGCGAGCGAACTCATCGCGAAGCATCCGGATTTGAAGCTGCAGAAGATCGTGGTTTCGGAGGCGGGCGCGTCGGTGTATTCGGCGTCCGAACTCGCGGCGAAGGAGTTTCCGGAACTGGATGTCTCGCTGCGCGGCGCGGTATCGATCGCGCGGCGTCTGCAGGACCCGCTCGCCGAACTCGTGAAGATCGAGCCGAAGGCCATCGGCGTCGGCCAGTATCAGCACGACGTGAATCAGCGCGAACTGGCGCGCTCGCTCGATGCGGTCGTCGAGGACTGCGTGAACGCCGTCGGCGTCGATGCGAACACGGCGTCCGTCGCCCTGCTCGCGCGCGTGTCGGGACTGAACGCGACGCTCGCGCGCAATATCGTCGACTATCGCGATGCGAACGGGCCGTTCCCGTCGCGCGAACATCTGCGCAAGGTGCCGCGTCTCGGCGACAAGACGTTCGAGCAGGCCGCGGGCTTCTTGCGCATCAACAACGGCGAGAATCCGCTCGACCGTTCTTCGGTGCACCCGGAGGCGTATCCGGTCGTTCAGCGCATTCTCGCGAAGATCAACAAGCACGTCGGCGATGTGCTCGGCAAGCGCGAAGCGCTCTCGGGCCTTTCGCCGGCCGAGTTCGTCGACGATCGTTTCGGTCTGCCGACCGTGCGCGACATTCTCTCCGAGCTGGAAAAGCCGGGCCGCGATCCGCGCCCCGAATTCAAGACCGCGACGTTCCGCGAGGGCATTGAGAAAATCTCCGATCTCGCGCCGGGCATGGTGCTCGAAGGCGTCGTGACGAACGTCGCGGCGTTCGGTGCGTTCGTCGATATCGGCGTGCATCAGGATGGCCTCGTGCACGTATCGGCACTGTCGACCAAGTTCATCAAGGACCCGCACGAAGTCGTGAAGGCGGGCCAGGTCGTCAAGGTGAAGGTGCTCGAAACCGATGTGAAGCGCCAGCGCATTTCGCTGACCATGCGTCTCGACGACGACTTCGCGCCGGCATCGACGGGCGGCGGCGCGGGATCATCAACGCGCGGCGGGCAGGATCGCCGCTCTTCCGGCGGCGGGCGCGATGCGCGGTCCGGTCAGCGCCGTGAGCAGGAACCGGCCGGCGCAATGGCCGCTGCATTCGCGAAACTGAAACGTTGAGAACGTACGCTGGCAAATAAAAAACCCACGCTTCGGCGTGGGTTTTTTATCGTTGGAACGAAACGCGCAGGCGCTCAGATCTCGATCTTCGTCCCCAGCTCCACCACACGATTCGCGGGAATACTGAAGAAGTCCGTCGGCTTCGCGGCGTTCTGATGCATCCACGCGAACACGCGCTCGCGCCACACCGACATGCCCGGCAGCTCCGTCGGCACCACCGTTTCGCGCGCCATGAAGAACGACGTGTCCATCAGTTCGAAGGTCATCGCGTGCGTGCGCGTGATCTGTTCGAGGACCGCCTTCACGTCGGGCGTTTCGTTGAAACCATACGCGGCCTTCACGAGAAACAGCCCGCCCGAAACATCCTTCACTTCCAGCCGATGCGCGTCGTCCACATAAGGAATGTCGCGCGTGATGAAGTTGAGGAAGATGGTCCGCTCGTGCAGCACCTTGTTGTGCTTCAGGTTGTGCAAGAGGCTCACGGGCACGAGCGAATCGCTGCCCGTGAGATAAATGGCCGTACCCGACACCCGATGCGGCGGATGCGCAAGCAAACCTTGCAGGAACGGCATGAGCGGGATACCGTCGGCGGCCGTGCGATCCTTCACGATCATGCGGCCCTTGTACCAGGTCATCAGCAGGAAGAAGAGCGCCCCGCCGATGCACAGCGGCAGCCAGCCGCCCTGCTCGATCTTCAGCAGGCTCGCGCCGAAGAAGCCGATATCGATCACGAGAAACACGGCGATCATCGCGCCGACGAGAAAGCGGTTCCATCCCCACAGATTCGTCATCACGACGGACACGAGGATGGTGGTCACGAGCATCGTCGCGGTCACGGCGAGACCGTAAGCGGCGGCCAGATTCTCCGAGCTTTTGAACCCGACCACGATGCACAGGATGATGAAGAGCAGCATCCAGTTGACGAGCGGAATATAGATCTGCCCGATCGCCAGTTCCGACGTATGCAGGATTTTCATGCGCGGCACGTAGCCGAGCTGAATGGCCTGACTCGTCAGCGAATACGCGCCCGAGATCACGGCTTGCGATGCGATCACGGTGGCGATCGTCGAGAGAATCACGAGCGGCAGCAGCGCCCAGTCCGGCGCGAGCAGAAAGAACGGGCTTTCGATGGCCTTCGGCGAATGCATCAGGAGCGCGCCCTGCCCGAAATAATTCAGCAGGAGCGACGGCATCACGAGCCCGTACCAGCCGCAACGAATGGGACTGACGCCGAAGTGACCCATGTCCGCGTAGAGCGCTTCCGCGCCCGTCAGCACCAGCACGACCGAGCCCAGCACGATATACGCCTGCAGCACGTGCTCGGCCATGAACGAGAACGCATAATACGGATTCAGCGCGACCAGCACGCCCGGCGCGATCGCGATGTGATAAGCGCCCAGCCCGGCGAGCGTCACGAACCACACGAGCATGATCGGTCCGAAGAGCTTGCCGACGACGGCGGTGCCATGACGCTGGATCCAGAACAGCATGACGAGGATCACCATCGTGATGGGGATCACGTAGGGAGAGAGCTTCGGCGCGGCGATCTCGAGACCTTCGACCGCCGATATCACCGACATCGCCGGCGTGATGACGGCATCGCCATAGAACATGCATGCGCCGAAGATGCCGAGCATCATCAGCACACCGGACAGACGGCCGGGATCTTTCACGCTGCGCAGCGCGAGCGTCATCATCGCGAACACGCCGCCTTCGCCGTTGTTGTCGGCGCGCATGACGAAGAGCACGTATTTGACGGCCACCACCATGACGATGGCCCAGAACAGCAAGGAGATGACGCCGAGGATGGAGGCTTCCGAAAGCGCGATGCCGTGGGTTGGGCTAAAGGCTTCCTTCAGAGCGTAGAGGGGACTCGTGCCGATGTCGCCGAAGACGACGCCGATGGCCGCGAGCGCAAGCGATGGCAAAGGCTGTTTGCGCTCTTGCGCGTGAGTCATGTTAGTCATAAAAGCGAGATATCCGTCCAGAGCGGAAGAAAACCGAACGCCATTCTATCTAACGTCGCACGCATAGACGCCCTCTCGTATGTTGCGGACGCGCCACGAGAGACGCGAGTGAGAGTTTAGCATCGTGCCCCGCGGGTGTCGGCGGGATCGCGCGTGAGTTGCATCGCGTTTGCATCGCGTTTGCTTCGAAAGGCCGCCGAAAAGCAAAACGCCGTTGCGTCGAGCGAAACGCCCGGCGCAACGGCGATGTCTCGATGCTTCGATACGTGTTACACGCGGCCGTTTTGCGTGCCGCGCTTGATCCACGCGCCGAGATTATGCGGACGCACGGTGTCCCATTCCTCGAACGGCTGATGAATCCACGGGTTCGTTTCGAGAAACTGCACGTGGTAGTCGGGCTTGACCTTCGAGCACGCCTTGTACCACAGCACCGCCGAGCGCACCGCCGTGATCGCGGGATAACGCTCCTTCAGATGATCCTGCACGCGCGCGAGCGTGACGCCGGAATCGACGAGATCGTCGACGAGCAGCACGTTGCCCGACAGCTCGCCGCGCGTCATCGTGATGTACTGCGCGATGTCCAGGTCGCCCTGTTGCGTGCCCGCCGCCTCGCGATACGAGCTCGTCGCGAGAATGGCGAGCGGCAGGTCGTAGATGCGCGAAAGCTGGTCGCCGACGCGCAGGCCGCCGCGCGCCAGGCACAGGATTTTGTCGAACTTCCATCCCGAGTCGTGCACGTTCAGCGCGAGAAGTTCGATCAACCGGTGATATTCGTCCCAGTTGACCCAGAGGTTCTTGTCGTCGTTACGCGGGTCGGTCATCGCGATCATGGTGAGGCTCTTTCAATTGCGTACTGCGGTTATATACGAAATGTGGCCGCGCTAAGCGGCCACATTCTTTTACAGCGTCCGATCGAAGTCGAAGCTCGGTAGCTCAGACCTTGAACGGATGACGAAGCAGAATGGTCTCGTCGCGGTCAGGCCCGGTCGACACCATGTCGATCGGCACGCCCGCCACTTCCTGCACGCGCGTGAGATACGCGCGCGCGTTCGCGGGCAGGCTGTCCCACTGCGTGATGCCGACGGTGCTTTCCTTCCAGCCGCCGAACGTCTCGTAGACCGGCTCGCAGCGCGCCACTTCCGATGCGCCGCGCGGCAGGATGTCGACCGGCTCGCCGTCGAGCGTATAGCCGACGCACAGCTTCACTTCTTCGAGGCCGTCGAGCACGTCGAGCTTGGTCATGCACAGGCCGGTGATGCCGTTGATCTGGATCGAACGGCGCAGCGCGGCGGCGTCCAGCCAGCCGGTGCGGCGCGGACGGCCGGTGACCGAGCCGAATTCCTTGCCGACGGTGGCGAGCGTCACGCCGACCTGTTCCTGGCGATTCGGATTGTCCGCGTCGTACAGTTCGCTCGGGAACGGGCCCGCGCCCACGCGCGTGCAATACGCCTTCGTGATGCCGAGCATGTAGTTGAGCTTCTGCGGACCGACGCCCGCGCCCGCCGTGGCCGCGCCCGCGACGCAATTGCTCGACGTGACGTACGGATACGTGCCGTGGTCGATGTCGAGCAGCGTGCCTTGCGCGCCTTCGAACAGCAGATTGCGGCCGGCGTGGTTTTCGTCGTAGAGACGGCGGGAAACGTCCGTGACCATCGGCGCGAGACGGTCGGCGTAGCCGAGCATCGTGTCGAGCGTTTCCTGATAGTCGACTTCGGCTGCGCCCAGATATTTCGTCAGCACGAAGTTGTGGAAATCCAGCACTTCACGCAGGCGCTCGGCGAAGAGCGGTGCGTCGAACAGATCCTGCACGCGCAAACCGCGGCGCGCGACCTTGTCTTCGTATGCCGGGCCGATGCCGCGCCCCGTCGTGCCGATCTTGCCGGCGCCGCGCTTGGCTTCGCGCGCCTGGTCGATGGCGACGTGGTACGGGAGAACGAGCGTGGCGGCTTCGGAAATGAACAGACGCTTGCAGACATCGATGCCCGCAGATTCCAGTTCGTCGATTTCCTTGAACAGCGCTTGCGGCGACAACACGACGCCATTGCCGATGTAGCAGGCCGTGCCCGCGCGCATGATGCCCGAGGGGATGAGGCGCAAGATGGTTTTCTTGCCGCCGATGATGAGCGTGTGGCCGGCGTTGTGACCGCCCTGGAAGCGCACGACGCCCTGGGCGTGGTCCGTCAGCCAGTCGACGATTTTGCCCTTGCCTTCGTCACCCCACTGGGTGCCCACCACGACGACGTTGCGCCCCGGGTTCACATTCACTGCACTGGCAGACATGTTGATTCGTTAGCTGGTTAAAAACGCATTTTACCTATGTTCGCGGTCGTTTCCGAGTTTTTCGGGATGCGCTCCGCGATTCGGTCGCCTTTGCGCGATTAGACGCACGAAGGCGAAAGTCCTTGGCCGTCAGGCGCCGGCAGGAGCCGGATTCACGCGCTCCTCGACCGCCCATTGCCCGTCGCGCTCGACGAGCACGCGATCGAACGCGAATTCGTCGAGATCGTGTTCGTGGCCCGGCAGCGCCTGAATGACGACCTCGCCCGCATCGCGCAGCGCCGCGACGGCCGCGCGCAACGGCTCTTCGTGCTTCCACGGCGCGAGAATCGCGCTGCCGCGTGCATCGACGGGCGAAATGCGCGCCACTTCGCGCAGGTCCAGCGAAAAGCCCGTCGCCGGACGCGCGCGGCCGTATGCCGAGCCGACGTCGTCGTAACGGCCGCCGCGCGCAACCGCGTTCGGCACGCCGTCGACGTAAGCGGAGAACATCACGCCGCTGTGATACGCGTAGCCGCGCAAATCGGCGAGATCGATCATCAGTTCCGCGCCGTCCGCCCGGGCCGCGAGGAACGCGAGATCGTCGAGCGCGCGGGCGATCACCGGCAGATTCGGCAGACGCGCACGCGCCATTTCGAGCACGGACGCATCGCCATACAGCGACGGCAGCGCGCGCAGCGCGTCGCGCGGCACGTGGCCGAGATGCGCGGTCAGTTCGTTCAGGCGCGGCACGTCCTTGCTGGCGAGCGCGTCGTACAGCGCTTCTCCGAGCGATGCCGCCGCCGGTTCCAGTTCGAGGAGCGCGGCCAGCACGCCCGCGTGACACAGATCGAGGCGCACTTTCGAGAGCCCCGCGAGATGCAGCGAATCGAGCATCAGTTGCTGGATTTCGAGATCCGCTTCAAGCCCGGCGTGACCGTAGATTTCCGCGCCGATCTGAATCTGCTCGCGCGTCGCGTGCAGCCCGCGCGGACGCGTGTGCAGCACGACGCCCGCGTAGCAAAGACGCGTGACGCCCTGCCGGTTCAAGAGATGCGCGTCGATGCGCGACACCTGCGGCGTGATGTCCGCGCGCAGTCCGAGCGTGCGGCCGGACAACTGATCGACGAGCTTGAACGTGCGCAGATTGAGGTCGCTTCCGCCGCTCGTCAGCAGCGATTCGAGATATTCGAGCATCGGCGGCATCACGAGCTCGTAGCCGTAGGAGCGGAACCGGTCGAGCAGGCGGCGGCGCAGCTCTTCGATCTTGCGGGCCTCCGACGGCAACACGTCGGCGATATTTTCGGGAAGTAACCAGGTGGACATCGATACGTTTCCTGCTTGGTCGCGCTTCGCGGCGCGGGTCGCATGAGCGAATAGGGAAAAGATAGGCTAAATGGCGGATCGCCGCCGGGCGCGCTGTTCCGCGAACGGAATCACGTGGCGATCCACAGCAGGATCAGCCCCAGCGCCATGGCGATCAGCCCGCCGATGCGGATGTGATGCGGCGGCCGCTCGGCGATACGGCGGAACGTGTCGCGCCAGGCCGTGGGAAACACGAAGGGAAACATGCCTTCGATAATCAGCATCAACGCAAGAGCGAGCAGTATCGTCTCGACCATGTCTATGGGAAGAAGGCGCCGCGCGATCGTTCATGCTTCGTGACGCGCGGCGCGGGTGCGTCAGCGTTTCGCCGCGGCAGCGGATGTATCCGCGCCGCCGTTCGGGCTCTTCATGAAACGGAAGAAATCGCTGCTCGGGTCGACCACGATCACGTCGCCGGACTTGAACGTCTTCTTGTAAGCCTCGAGGCTCTGATAGAACTGGTAGAACTGGGGATCGCGGCCATAGGCGTCCGCTGCGATGGCCGCCGCCTTGCTGTCCCCTTCGCCGCGGATGGACTGCGCCTGACTGTAGGCATCGGCGAGGATTTGCTGCTGCTCGCGTTCCGCGTCGGCCTTGATCTTGTCCGCATCCGCCGTGCCCTTCGCGCGTTCGTTCGCCGCCGCCTGCTGGCGCGCCGCGATCATGCGCTTGTAGACCGAATCGGCCACCGCCGACGGAAAGTCGATGCGCGTCATCTGCAAATCGACGAGCTGCACGCCGAACGCGGCCGCCGCGCCTTCCACGGCCTTCAGCGCTTCCGTTTCGATCGCCTGCTGGTTGCCGAGCGCGTCGGTCAGCGAGCGATTCGCGAACGCGCTCGCAAGCGCCGTGCGGGCAAGCGCGATCAGCCGCTCCTGCGCGGTCTGCGTGTTCTTCTCGTTGCTGACGAAGAGCTTGAGCGGATCGGCCACGCGGTATTTGACCACCGTGTTGGCCAGCACTTCGTTCTTGTCCGACGTGGTGAAGCGGTCAGCGCCGCCCTCATCGATGGTGAGCGTGCGCGTATCGATGAGCGTGAGCGTCTGGAACGGCGGCGGCAGCTTGAAGTGCAGGCCGGGGCCGTCGAGACGCGGATTGCTGTCGCCATGAGCGGCGACGACGGCGGCATGCCGTTCGTCGACGGTGAAAACCATGGACGAGCCGATGAACAGCACGATGACGACCGCGACGACGAGCGCAATGATTCGATTCATGTTCGCGCTCCTTACTGCAGGTCGTCTTGACGGCTGCGCGAGCGGAACGCATCGCGCGAGCGTAGCGGATCGCCGCTGGCCGCACTGGCGCCGCTGGCCACGCTTGCGGGCGCTGCCGTCGACGGCGCGGACGCCGCGTTTTGCGAACGCAGCTGCGCATCCGGCGACGTCGCCGCATTCGGCGCGCTCGCCGCCGCGCCATTGGCCGCGTTGCCGGCTGCGTCCTTCGCCTGCTGGCGATTCGCGTCGACCAGTTTGTCGAGCGGCAGATAAATCACGTTATTGCCTGCCTTGCTGTCCACGAAGACCTTCGTGGTGCGCGAGTAGATCTGCTGCATCGTATCCAGGTACATGCGTTGACGAATGACGGCCGGCGCCTTCGAGTATTCCGCGTAGACCTCCTTGAAACGCTCGGCGTCGCCCTGAGCCTGCGTGACTTCGCGGTTGCTGTATGCATTCGCTTCCGCGATCGTCTTCGCCGCGTCCGCCTTCGCGCGCGGCAGCAGTTGATTCGCGTAGGCCTCGGCGGTATCGCGGGCGCGTTCGTTATCCTGCCGCACGCGCGATGCCTCCTCGAACGCCGCCTGCACCTGCGTCGGCACCTGCACGCTCTGCACGGTGACGCCCGTCACTTGCAGGCCGGTGCGGTACGCGTCGAGCGAGCGCTGGATGGCTTCGGCAAGACGCGCGCGCAATGCTTCGCGGTCCTTGTAAAGCAGGTCGTCGGTCATCGCGGCGCCGGCGATTTCGCGGATCGCGGCCTGGCCCGCCTCGGTGACGCTCTGGTCGGGATCGAGACTGCGGAACAGGAAGTCGGTCGGCGACTTGATCTGATACTGCACCGAGAAGCGCACGTCGAGGATGTCCGCCTCGTTCGTCAGAAGCGATGCATCGCGCACATTGCCTTGCGACAGCGCCGCGCCGCGCCCAATCTCGACGGAGCGAACCTGCGACGTATCGACAATATCGTGCGACTGGAACGGGTAAGGCAGCCGCCAGTGGATGCCTTGCGCGACCGTCTGCCGATACTGGCCGAACTGCGAGATCACGCCGACATGCCCGTCCTGCACGACGAACACGCCGCTGCCCAAATAGATGGCGATGAGCACGCCGATGACGATGCCCACGCCGATGCGCGTGCCGCGTCCATTGTCGCGCGGCATGCCGCCGCCGGGCTTGCGGCCGAAGAAACCCGCGATCCGGCGATTGAACTCGCGCCACATTTCGTCGAGATCCGGCGGGCCTTCTTCCTTGCCGTTGCCGCGCTTGCCGTCCTGCGGACGCTTGGAGTCGTTCTTCACGCCATCGCCGTCGCCCCGCCCCCAGCGCGGATCGTTGATCGAAAAGACGGCACGCATGCGTTGCCTGTTAGTCCGCTCGTTGTAATCGTTCACTCGGTGATTCACCATTAGACAGCCGGTTCGATGCCGCGTCGGTAATACGGAGCAGTTCAGTGTCCGTGCTCGGGAACCTCGTGGCCTTCGCGTTCTCCGGCTGGCCGGTGGTCCTCCGGCTGCGCGTTCGCGTCGTGTGTTTCGTTCGGCCCGGACTGCGTGGATTGCGTGGCTTCTGACGTCTGTGCCGGCTCGCCCGTTTCGGCGAATACGCTCGGCATGCTTTCTTCGGATTCGCCTGATTCCGCCGTAGCGATTTCGGCGATGGCGGCGCGCAGCGCGTCGAGTCCCTGACCCGTGCGTGCGCTCAAAAAGACGCGCGAAATATTACCATACTCATCCCTTTCAACCGCGTCGCCGCGGGCCGCGAGTTCGGGCACGGCGTCGATCTTGTTGAAGACGAGAACCTGGCGGATGCCGTCCGCGCCGATGCTCCGCAATACCTCGTTCACCTGATCGATCTGATCCAGGCGCACGGCGCTCGATGCATCGACCACGTGCAGCAGCAAATCCGCGTGGATGGTTTCCTCGAGCGTCGCGCGAAAAGCCGCGACGAGTTGGTGCGGCAGCTCGCGGATAAAGCCGACCGTATCCGACACGACGACATGCCCCGCTTCCTCGCCGAGGAACACGCGGCGCGACGTGGTGTCGAGCGTGGCGAACAACTGGTTGGCCGCATACGCCTGCGCTTTCGTCAGCGCGTTGAACAGCGTGGACTTGCCCGCGTTCGTATAACCGACGAGCGACACCGACATCGTCTGATTACGCTGCCGCTGGCGGCGCTGCGTGCCGTGCTGGCGGCGCAATTTGGCAAGACGCGTCTTGAGCGCCTTGATGCGCTCGCCGATCAGCCGGCGGTCCGTTTCGAGCTGCGTCTCGCCGGGGCCGCGCAAGCCGATACCGCCTTTCTGACGTTCGAGGTGAGTCCATGCGCGAATCAGCCGCGTGGACAAATATTGCAATTGCGCGAGTTCCACCTGCAGCTTGCCTTCGTGGCTGCGGGCGCGTTGCGCGAAAATATCGAGGATGAGACTCGTGCGATCCACCACGCGGCGATTCAACGCCATTTCGAGATTGCGTTGCTGCGCGGGCGCGAGGGCGTGATTAAAAATGACGAGTTCGACGTCGTTCGCTTCGCAGGAAAGGCGCAATTCTTCGACCTTTCCGCTGCCAATGAACATTTTGGCGTCCGGGCTCGAGCGACGGCCCGTGAGCGTAACGGCAGGATGGGCGCCCGCACTTTCTGCGAGCAGACTGAGTTCTTCAAGACTGGCTTCGAAATCGATCTTTCCGAAGTCGATGCCGACAAGCGCTGCGTTGATCAAATTAGATTTGGACAGTTTTTGAAGCGACCGGCGAGTTGCTTAATATTCGCATTGAAATGGCAACAGCGCGCCGGTCGCAACGAGGTTAGGACGATTCAGCGTCCGGGTGGAAATTCACCGGGCGGGCAGGCACGACCGTGGAAATGGCGTGCTTATAGACCATCTGGGTGACCGTATTTCGGAGCAACACGACGTACTGGTCGAACGATTCGATGTTCCCTTGAAGCTTGATGCCGTTGACCAAATAGATCGACACCGGCACGTGCTCTTTACGCAGTGCGTTCAAAAACGGGTCTTGTAACAATTGCCCTTTGTTGCTCATAGCAAACTCCGTGTTTTTTTGCAGGTTAGAAGTATTGTGGACGAAGAAAAAGAGATCCGCCGACAATCGCTACACTATAGCCGATTTTCGTTTCCGCACCAGATCGGCCATCTGGCCAATCGGGCCGAAACGCTTGCTCCGCGCGGCTCTCAGTCCTTGTCCGCGTAAGGGTTCTTGCTCGAACGGAACTCTATTCGCAATGGAGTGCCGGCCAGTCCGAAAGTTTCGCGGAAACGCCCTTCCAGATACCGTTTATAAGTATCGGTAATGGCATCCAGCGCATTGCCGTGCACGACGATGATCGGCGGATTCTGCCCGCCCTGATGCGCGTAGCGCAGTTTCGGCCGAACCGGCCCACGGCGGCGCGGCTGCTGAAACTCCACGGCCTCGATGAGCGCGCGCGTGAGCTTCGGTGTCGGCAGCTTCGCCATCGCGGCGGCGTAGGCGTCGTCGACCGATTTCATCAACGCGCCGATGCCCGTCTTTTCGAGCGCCGAAACGTAATGAAATTTAGCAAAGTCCAAAAACTTGAGCTTGCGCGTGAGATCCGCCTTGGTGCGCTCGCGCACATGCGAATCCAGCCCGTCCCATTTGTTCACGCCGACGACGAGCGCGCGACCCTGCTCCACCACGAAACCCGCGATATGCGCGTCCTGGTCGGAGATGTCCTGCTGCGCGTCGAGCAGCAGGATAACGACGTTCGCATCCGAGATCGATTGCAGCGTCTTCACCACGGAGAACTTCTCGATGGCTTCGAACACCTTGCCGCGGCGGCGCAGGCCCGCCGTGTCGATCAACGTGTATTTGCGGCCTTGCCGCTCGAAATCGACGTAAATTGAATCGCGCGTGGTGCCGGGCATGTCGAACGCAATCACGCGTTCTTCGCCGATCAGCGTATTCACGAGCGTCGACTTGCCGACGTTCGGCCGTCCGACGATCGCGATCTTGACGCCGTGCTGCGCCTTCTCTTCCTCGGTTTCTTCCGGCTGATCGGCATAGGCGATGTCGAGCGCGTCGTTGATCATCTCGGTCACGCCGTCGCCGTGAGCCGCCGAAATCGCGCGCGGGTCGCCCAAGCCCAGCTCGTAGAAGTCCGACGCGACCGCCGTGTACTTCATCCCCTCGGCCTTGTTGACGACGAGGAAGAGCGGCCGTCCCGTCTTGCGCAGATAGTCGGCGATCGACTTGTCCTGCGGCGCGAGCCCGTTGCGTCCATCGACGATGAACACGACGATGTCCGCTTCCTCCACGGCCTGTCGCGTCTGACGCGCCATTTCGTGCAGGATGCCGTCCTTCGCGACCGGCTCGAAGCCGCCCGTATCCACGACGAGATACGGACGCTCGCCGCCGACGCGTCCTTCGCCGTAGTGGCGGTCGCGCGTAAGGCCGGGCAAGTCGGCGACGAGCGCATCGCGCGAACGCGTCAGCCGGTTGAAAAGAGTCGATTTCCCCACATTGGGGCGCCCGACGAGGGCAATCACGGGTTTCATCAGATGTTGTTCACAGTTGAACGCAAGGCGAAGTGCGAAACGTGCGGTGCAGCGTGTTCGCCGCATGCGCTGCGCAAAGACTGCGCTTGTCGAAAATTAGCATGGATTCGGCCTGCCGCTTCGCGGCTCGCGCCGCTGTCAGGCCTTCGGCGCGATGCGCCGCTTGTTGCCGGTCGTTGTTTCCCGCGGGCTGTTGTCGCGCGGCGTTGGCGCGCTTTCTTCTCGTGCCCTGTTGGCCGCCCTGGCTTGTCGAGCGAAACGCGTGTCGCGCTCTCTTATTGCAACGCTGCCCGGGCTGGCGGCGCCGTTCGCTGACGGCGCCTGTGCTGCTCGCGCTCCGGCCCGGCGGGACGGAGCGCCGTGAAGCTTACTGCGGACGGAAGCCGTAGATCCCGCCGTCACGCGTCTGGACGACGAGCGTATTGCCCGCCAGCACCGGCGCGGCCGTGATTTCGCTGCCATCGGTCGGTGCGCGGCCGACGATCTCGCCGTTGTCCACGTTCAGGAAATGCACGAAGCCCTTGTAGTCGCCGACGACGACCGTGCGGCCCAGAATGAACGGCACGCTGACCTGACGGTTTTTCAGCTTGTCGTTCTTCCAGACGGGCGTGCCGTCCGACGCGCGGAAGGCGTTCATGACCGACCAGTCGTCGCCGGCCGCGACAATTTGCTCGTCCTGCGCGAGACCGCTATCGCTCGAAAAATTCCGTTCCCAGACCGAACGGCCCGAGTTCGCGTCGAAGCAGCCGATCTTGCCCTGGAACGTCACCGCGCACGTCTGCGCGCCGACCAGGCCCGGCGCGCCGGTCACGTCGTTGATGCGTTCCACTTCGGTCACGCCCTTCGGATACGACACCGGCGCTTGCCAGTACGCATCGCCCGTTTGCAGGTTGATCGCGGCGAAGTTGCCGCCGGGGAAGCCCGCGAGCACCGCCTGATTGCCGGCGAACGTCATGCCGGCGGCGACGCGCAGGTTCAGCGGAACGGCGCGCAATTGGAAGACCCACTTCTGCTCGCCGGTCTGCGCACTGAACGCGATGACCTTGCCGTCGATGGTCCGCACGACCACGAGATCGTTGCCGACGAGCGGCGGCGAGATGATTTCGCCCGGCGCCGTGGCCGTCCACAGTTGCTTGCCGTCCGGTCCGAGCGCGTACACCGCGCCCTTGAGGCCGCCGACCGCGGTCAGATTGCCGTCGCTGCCGACGCCCGCCGACAGATCGTCCTTGAGCTTCGTGCGCCAGACTTCCTGGCCGGTCTTCGCGTCGATTTTCGCGACGCTGCCGTTCTCGCCCGCGGCGTAGACCGCGTCGCCCACGGCGACCGGCGCGAACAGGTAGCGCCCGGCCTTGCCGACGCTCGCCTTCCACGCCTGGTTGACGTTCAGCACCGGCTTGATGTCGACGAGCGGTGTCGGCACGCGGCGCTCATCCTTGGTCGATGCGCAGGCGGCCAGCAGGACGGTCATCGCACAGGCGAAAGGCACGGCGTAGCGTTTCAAATGAATCATCGGTGGACGCAATATGAATGGGTGGATTCGGTTGACCGGCGCAGCCGCGATTCGCTCGGTGGCGACGCGCGGCGCGGCGGCTTGATGGGCGACATTGCTTCGACGCTCGAACGACGCGCGGCCCGAAGCCGCGGCCGGTCAGCCGCCAAGCGCATCGAGCTTGAACTGGACCAGTTGACGCGTGGCCGTGTCGTTCTTCGGCAAGGTGTCGAGCGCCGTCTTGTACGCGGTGCGCGCGTCGTCGCGCTTGCCTTGCGCCGCGAGCAAATCGCCACGACGATCGGCGATGACGCCCTTGAACGCTTCCAGCGGCGCATCGGCGAGCAGCTTCAGGCCGGCGTCGTAATTCTTCTCGTCGAGCAGCACGAGCGCCATGCGCAGCTTCGCGATCTGCTTGTACTCGTCGTCCTTCGCGTGGTCGATGGCCCATTGCAACTGCGCCTTCGCGCCTGCCGTGTCGCCCGCCGCGTACAGCGCTTTGGCCGCCGTCAGCGCCGACATCTGCGCGTATGCCGTGCCGCCGAACTTGTCTTCCATGTCCGACGCCACTCGCGCGACGAGCTTCTGATCGTTGCCGTTCGCGGCCTGCTGAAGCTGGTCGTAGAGCACCGAAGCCTCGGCCGCCTGATGGCGCTGCCAGTAGTTCCAGCCGTTGAAACCGGCCGCGGCGACGAGCGCCACGAGCACGATCCACGTCGTGGCGTTACCCCATTTGGCCCACCAGGCCTTGACACTTTCCAGCGATTCTTGTTCGTCGTGGTAACTCATCGTCCAGCTATTCCTTCCTGCGTCTCATTGCCCATCGTGCCGTGCGCGATGGCGGGATCGAACCGATTCCCACGATGCGCGTAGCCATTCGACCCGATCGATGCCTATCTTTTAGGCATCCTCGTCGTCGGCGGATGCAACCATCGCATTGATTAGGTATTCGGTCAAGTCTTCCGCCGGAACGTTCACTTGCGCGTTCTTTTGCCCATCGGCCGATTCCTCGCCGATGCGGCGCAGCGGCTTCACGCCGATCGTCCCTTGCGCGAGTTCGTCCTCGCCGAGCACGACCGCGAACGCCGCGCCGCTCGCATCCGCTTTCTTCATCTGCGACTTGAAGCTCGCGGGCGCGCCGTCCGGGCTGCAATGCAGAATGACGTCGAGGCCCGTGTCGCGCAGCCGTTCCGCGACGATGAACGCCTGCTCCGCCGCCTTCTCGCCCTGATGCACGACGTAGACATCCGTGCCTTCCGCTTCCGGCACCAAATCTTCTTCCTTCAGCAGTTCGAGAATGCGCTCGACGCCCATCGCCCAGCCGCATGCCGCCGTCGGCTTGCCGCCCAGTTGCTCGATCAGCGGATCGTAACGGCCGCCGCCCGCCACCGTGCCTTGCGCGCCGAGCTTGTCGGTGACCCACTCGAACACGGTCAGGTTGTAATAGTCGAGGCCGCGCACGAGACGCGGATTGATGGTGAACGGAATGTTGTTCGCCTTGAGCAGCCGCTGCACGCCCTCGAAGTGCTTGCGCGATTCCTCGCCCAGAAAATCGACGAGCTTCGGCGCGTTCTGCGCGATTTCCTGCATCGCCGGATTCTTCGTGTCGAGCACGCGCAGCGGATTCGTGTAGAGACGGCGCTTCGCTTCCTCGTCGAGCGCATCGACGTGCTTTTCGAGATACGCGATCAATTCCTGGCGATGCGCCGCGCGCTCGTCCGCCTGACCGAGCGAGTTCAGTTCGAGGCGGATGCCCGTCAGCCCGAGGTCGTCCCACAGGCGCTGGCACATCATGATGATTTCGGCGTCCGTGTCCGGACCCGCGAAGCCGAGCGCCTCGACGCCGACCTGATGGAACTGCCGATACCGCCCGCGCTGCGGACGCTCGTGACGGAACATCGGGCCGATGTACCACAGGCGCTTCGGGCCGTCGTACAGCAGGTTGTGCTCGATGCTCGCGCGCACCACGGCCGCGGTGTTCTCCGGGCGCATGGTGAGATGCTCGCCGTTGAGCGCGTCGGTAAAGCTGTACATTTCCTTCTCGACGATATCGGTCACTTCACCGATGCCGCGCGTGAAAAGCTGCGTATGCTCGACGATCGGCGTGCGAATGTTCTGATAGCCGTATGCGCGCAGCATCGACTTGACGGTGCTTTCGAAGAAGTCCCACAACGCGGCATCCTGCGGGAGGATGTCGTTCATGCCCTTCACGCCGCTCAGTTTCGCGAGCCGTTTATTCTGTTCAGTCATCTGTATTTATAGTGATGCTGCGGACGTCTCGACGCGCTGGCCGTAAGTGCGCTCGACGTAATCGCTAACGATTTGCTGGAATTCCTGGGCGATGCGCTCGCCGCGCAGCGTCTTGACCTTCACGCCGTCGACGAACACGGGCGCGGCCGGATTCTCGCCCGAACCTGGCAGGCTGATGCCGATGTTCGCGTGCTTCGATTCGCCCGGTCCGTTGACGATGCAGCCCATCACCGCGACGTGCATCTTTTCCACGCCGGGATACTGGTCACGCCAGACGGGCATCGAATTGCGCAGATAGCTCTGAATCTGCGACGCCAGTTCCTGGAACAGCGTGCTCGTGGTGCGGCCGCAGCCGGGACACGCGATGACCATCGGCGTGAACGAGCGCAGGCCCATCGTCTGCAAAATTTCCTGGCCGACGACGACTTCGCCCGTGCGCGCGCCGCCCGGCTCGGGCGTCAGCGAAATACGGATGGTGTCGCCGATGCCTTCCTGCAGCAGCACGGAGAGCGCCGCCGTCGAAGCGACGATGCCCTTCGAGCCCATGCCCGCCTCGGTCAGCCCGAGATGCAGCGCGAAGCTGCAGCGCTTCGCCAGTTCGCGATACACGGCGATCAGATCCTGAACGCCGCTCACCTTGCACGACAGAATGATCTTATCGCGGCCCAGACCCAGTTCCACGGCACGCTCCGCCGAGCCGATGGCCGACTGGATCAGCGCTTCGTACATCACGCTCTGCAGTTCCCACGGCTGCGCGCGGGCAGCGTTTTCGTCCATCATGCGCGCGAGCAGGTCCTGGTCGAGACTGCCCCAGTTCACGCCGATGCGAACCGGCTTGTCGTACTTGACCGCGGCTTCGATCATTTGCGCGAATTGCGTGTCGCGCTTCGCGCCCTGACCGACGTTGCCCGGATTGATGCGGTACTTCGACAGCGTCTCGGCGCAAGCGGGATGATCGCGCAGCAGCAAGTGGCCGTTGTAGTGGAAGTCGCCGACGAGCGGCACCGTCACGCCCATGCGGTCCAGTTGCTCGCGGATATGCGGCACGGCGGCCGCGGCTTCCGGCGTGTTCACCGTGATGCGCACCAGTTCGGAGCCCGCCTGCGCGAGTTCCTTGATCTGGATCGCGGTGCCGATGGCGTCGGCGGTGTCGGTGTTGGTCATCGACTGGACGCGCACGGGCGCGTCGCCGCCGATCGTCACGAGCTGGCCGCCCCAGCGCACGTCGACCGCATGCGACGAACGGCGCGGCAACGGACCGCCGAAGACCGGCTCGGTCGAACAAATCTTGCTGTTGATCAGGGATTGAGCTTCGGATTGCATCGAAAAACCCTTTGGCAACCGACGGCTGCGCTTGTGCAGCGACCGTCGCTTGTTTGAAACCTCAAACGGGCGGCACGGCTCGAACCGTGACGCCCCTCGTTTTCCCGCGCTGAACCGCCGACGCTAACTCTAGCCCGCTCTCGTTGCCGTTTTAGGGCAACGAGAGCCGCGCGACGTTTCCGCGTGCGGCGGAGTACTTCTTGGCATCGACAGGCTGATTGTCGATCGACAGCGATTCGACGCCCTTCGCGTTGCCGACGGTCACCTTGAACGGCGCCTCGCCCTGCACGCGCTGCGTGCTGCCCGCGCGGACGAGCCCGGAGAACACTTCCTTGCCGTCCTTGCCGCGCACGCTGAACCAGCTATCTTCCTTCACCTTGAGTTCGATGGCGTTCGCGCCCGTGCCCGTGCTGCCGACCGTCGCAGCCGGAGCCGCCGTGGCCGATGCCGCCGCAGCAGCAGCCGGTGCACTCTTGCCCGTCGATGCGGGAGCCGGCGCCGCTGCCGACGCGCTCGCGCCTTGCACCGCCGCGATCGTCGACGACGAAGCCGGCAGCGCGTTCGTGCCGAGCGGGCGCGGCATCGGCTGTTCGCCGGGCGCTGCGGCCACTTCCGGCAGCGATGCCTCGCCGGTATTGGCCGCGGCCGCTTCGTCCGGCGTCGCCGTTTGCGACGCGGCGGGCTTCTCGCTCGACATAGTCGCGGAACTCGCGCCGGCTTTCAGGCGCGCCAGCCACGCCGACGAATCGCCGCCGGTATGCCACATCACGAGCGCGGCCAGCACGACGATCACCGCCGCCAGGCCCCACAGCCAAGACCGCTTGCGGCCCGAAGAGTTGCCGAGCGGCACGGATACGCGCCCACGCGGCAAACCCGCGCCGGACGACGCCGGCACCTTCAAATTGTGCTCGACCGGCACGCCGTCACGACGAAACGCCTGCGTGAACGGTGCCGGATCGGCGCCGAGAATCTTCGCGTAGCTGCGCACGATGCCCGCTGCGAACGTGCGGTCCGGCAAATGGCTGATGTCGCCTTCTTCGAGCGCGGCCAGCTTTTGCGGCGAAACCTTCAGACGCGCCGATACGTCGTCGATCGACCACGCCTTCGCCTGCCGAAGCTGCGCGAGACGCCCGCCCACTGCCTGCAGCGAGTCCAGGGGCCCCGCCTGGCGCTCGTCCGATGCCGCCCCGCCGACTCGCGTCCGGGCGTCGCGCTGATCGCCAGAAAGGTCGCCGGTATGACTGCCGAAAGGCGTCGGGTGTTGCGGCTCACTCATCCCAAATTCCTCGTATCGAATCTCTTATATAGCGCGGTTGCGCCGTGAAGTGCAAAAAGCACTGAACGATACAACTGCGGCGCTATGGCAGACCGCTTTATAACAAAATGTTCGGCTTTGCGCGCCCTGTGGAGCGCTGGCTTCGTTCTTGTCTGCGTGCGTCCGGTGCGGCGACCTTGTTCGATGCCGTCAGACCGCCCGCACCTCGATGACCTTGCTTCCCGTGCGGTTCGTGCGTTCCGCGAGCCGCGTGCGATCCTGCACCGCGCCCGCGAGCTGGCCGCACGCCGCGTCGATGTCGTCGCCGCGCGTCTTGCGCACCGTCGTGACGACGCCGGCATCGATCAAAACCTGCGCGAACCGCTTGATCTGCTCGTTCTTCGAGCGCGTCAGGCCCGACTCCGGGAACGGATTGAACGGAATGAGGTTGAACTTGCACGGCACGTCGCGCGTGACGGCGAGCAGTTCGCGCGCGTGCGCTTCCGTGTCGTTGACGCCGTCCAGCATGCAGTATTCGAACGTGATGAAATCGCGCGGCGCGACCTTCAGGTAACGCTGACACGCGGCCATCAACTCGCGCAACGGGTACTTCTTGTTGAGCGGCACCAGCATGTCGCGCAACGGATCGTTCGGCGCGTGCAGGGAAACCGCGAGCGCGACGGGCAAATCCGCCGCGAGCCGGTCCATCATCGGCACGACGCCGGACGTTGACAGCGTGACGCGCCGGCGCGACAGGCCGTAGGCGTTGTCGTCGAGCATCAGGCGCATGGCCGGCACGACGGCGTCGTAATTAAGCATGGGTTCGCCCATGCCCATCATCACGACGTTCGTGACGACGCGCTCGCCCTTGCCCGGCCCGCCGACGTCGCGTCCGAGCGACCTGCGCAGCGCGAACTCCGCCATGCGCAGCTGGCCGATGATTTCCGCCGTCGTCAGATTGCGGGAGAAGCCTTGCTTGCCGGTGGAACAGAACCGGCAGTTGACCGCGCATCCCGCCTGCGACGACACGCACAGCGTGCCGCGCGTTTCTTCGGGGATGAACACGGTTTCGACCGCGTTGCCGTTGCCGACGTCGATCAGCCACTTGCGGGTGCCGTCGGAGGAAACGTGATCGCGGATGATGTCGGGCATCGCCAGCGTGGCGCGGCCCTTGAGTTTTTCGCGCAGCGATTTCGCGAGATCCGTCATGCCGTCGAAGTCGTCGGCACCGAATTGATGGATCCAGCGCTGCAATTGCTTGGCGCGAAACGGCTTTTCGCCGAGGCTGCCGCAATAGGCGACGAGCCCGGCGGCGTCGAGATCGAGAAGATTGACGGTGCTGCTGCTCGTCATGTCGAGTTCTGCCATTTCCAGATTGCGAAGCCCGGACCGGTTTGGTGGTGTGCTCAAACCGTTGTCCGGGACCGTTCGCGCCAATTCCTGCTTTTTAACAACTATTTCTGCGTGCGGCGCGATTGACCGCGCCGTTGGTCCGGCGCGGCGACCAACGCATGTCTCAGGCGTGATTAACGCGAGTAGACGTTCACTGCCGGGAAGAAGAACGCGACTTCCTGCGCTGCCGTTTCCGCAGCGTCCGAACCGTGAACGGCGTTCGCGTCGATGCTGTCGGCGAAGTCGGCGCGGATCGTGCCCTTGTCCGCCTTCTTCGGATCGGTCGCGCCCATCAGGTCACGGTTCTTCAGGATGGCGTTTTCGCCTTCCAGCACTTGAATCATGACCGGGCCCGAGATCATGAATTCCACGAGGTCCTTGAAGAACGGACGTGCCGCGTGCACAGCGTAGAACTTTTCCGCGTCTGCGCGCGACAGGTGAACCATGCGCGACGCAATGATCTTCAGACCAGCGTTCTCGAAACGGCTGTAGATCTGGCCGATAACGTTCTTTGCCACTGCGTCCGGCTTGATAATCGACAGGGTGCGCTCGATCGCCATGAAAAACTCCAAAAAATGAACGGTTTACGGATTAAAACGAATCGACAATTGTAGCACGAAGCAAGGTATGATTGCGATTGAAACCTTACGGCATCGTAAGGATCAAACGATGCGAAGACGGCGATGGCAGACTATATGGAATTCGGCGGCGAGCCATTGAATTCGGCGCGCGCCGGGGTCATATTGGAGCAAAAGACGGCGTTGCAATCACCGGCGCCGAATAGCAGGCACGGAATCGCAGGCGCTGAAACGCTAAGAATGGCTTAAGTCGGCGACCTTATCATCCGCATGTGACGCATTTAACGCATGTTGCCGTTGAACGAACGACAGACAATTGGAGCAAGGAGAAACCATGAACGAATCGCCCTACAGCTTTGGCCGTAACGGCAGTGTCACCTCGGTCGAGGTGCGCAACAAGGTGCTGCGCAATACCTACTGGCTGCTCGCGCTTTCCATGGTGCCGACGGTTCTCGGCGCCTGGGTCGGCGTGGCGACGGGATTCTCGCTGTTCGCCGCCACCAGCCCCGCAATGAGCTTCATCGCGTTTCTGGCCATTGCGTTCGGCTTCATGTTCGCGATCGAGAAGACGAAGGAAAGCGGCATGGGCGTGGTCGTCCTGCTCGGCTTCACCTTCTTCATGGGCCTGATGCTTTCGCGGCTGCTGAGCTTCATTCTCGGCTTCTCGAACGGGCCGCAGCTCATCATGATGGCGTTCGGCGGCACAGGCGTGATCTTCGCCGCGATGGCCACCATCGCCACGGTCAGCAAGCGTGACTTCTCCGGCCTCGGCAAGTGGCTGTTCATGGGCGTGCTGGTGATTCTGCTGGCCGCGTTCGCGAACATCTTCCTGCAACTGCCGGCGTTGATGTTGACGGTCTCCGTGCTCGCCATCGTGATCTTCTCGGCGTACATGCTCTTCGACGTGCAGCGCGTCGTGAACGGCGGCGAGACGAACTACATCAGCGCGACGCTCGCGATTTATCTCGATCTGTACAACGTGTTCACGAACCTGCTGGCGCTGCTCGGCATCTTCGGCGGCAACCGCAACTGATCGGGCAAACGCCTGCTGCAATGAAAAAACCGGCCTTCGGGCCGGTTTTTTTGCGCCTGCTGAAAACGTGCGACGCGTCAGTCGCGCTCGAACAAGGCGATCGATTCGACGTGCGACGTATGCGGGAACATGTTGACCACGCCCGCGCCCTTCATGCGATAACCCGCCTCGTGCACGAGCAGGCCCGCATCGCGCGCGAGCGTCGCCGGGCTGCACGACACATAGACGATGCGCTTCGGCAACGGCCCGTCGCCGCTTTGCGCGATGTCCGCGAGCGCCTTCGATACCGCGAGCGCGCCCTCGCGCGGCGGATCGATCAGGAATTTGTCGAACGCGCCGAGCGCGCGGAAGTCGTCGGCGGTGACTTCGAACAGATTGCGACACGCGAACGACGTGTACCCGTCGACGCCATTGGCCTTCGCGTTCTCGAGCGCGCGCGCCGTCAGCGCCTCGCTTCCCTCGATGCCCACGACCTCGCGCGACACGCGCGCGAGCGGCAGCGTGAAATTGCCGATGCCGCAGAACAGGTCGAGCACGCGATCCGACGGCGCCGGCGCGAGCAGGCTCAACGCACGCGCCACCAGCACGCGGTTGATCTGGTGATTGACCTGCGTGAAATCCGTCGGCTTGAACGGCATGCGGATATCGAATTCCGGCAGCGTGTACGCCAGTTCGCGATCGAGCGGATAGAACGGATACACCGTGTCAGGACCTTTCGGCTGCAGCCAGAACTGGACGTTGTGTTCGTCGGCGAAGGTGCGGATCAGCGCTTCGTCGGCTTCCGTGAGCGGTTCGAGAATGCGCAGCACGAGCGCCGTCACGTCGGACCCCACCGCCAGTTCGATCTGCGGCATGCGATCGCGGATCGACAGCCCCCCCACCAGATGCCGCAGCGGCACGAGCATCGCGGAGACGTGCGGCGGCAGCACTTCGCAGCTCGTCATGTCGGCGACATAGCTGCTCTTGCGCTCGTGAAAGCCGACGAGTACGCCGCCCTTCTTCTCGACGTGCCGCACCGTCAGGCGCGCGCGATAGCGATAGCCCCACGACGGCCCGTGAATCGGACGGAACATGGTCTCGGCGCGCAGCTTCGCCAGATGCTGGAGATTGTCTTCGAGCACGCGCTGCTTGACGGCGATCTGCGCGCGTACGTCGAGATGCTGCATCGAGCAGCCGCCGCAAGTGCCGAAGAACTGGCACTTCGGCTTTGCGCGGATCACGCTCTCGCGCAGCACCTTGACCACTTGCGCCTGCTCGAAGCTCGGCTTCTTGCGGTAGCTCGAATAGCTCACCCGTTCGCCGGGCAGCGCGCCTTCGACGAAGATCACCTTGCCCGGCTCGCCGTCCTCGTTGACCGTGCGGCCGACGCCGCGCGCTTCCATATCGAGCGACTCGATTTCGATTTCAGGCGCGACGAACGAGGGATCGGGCGTGACGGACTTCGCCGGCGCGGCGCGGCGGCGATGCGGATTTTTTCGAGCGGCTTCAGACACCTGCGTACTTCCTGACTGACGTGATGGCAAATGCGAGATTGTAGACGAACGTCACGAAGTCATTGTCCGAACGCGGCGAGATACTCGGCCCAATGCGGCGACGCTTCCTGCGCGAGCGCGTTCTTCACGAAGCTGATTTCGTCCGTGTACTCGTCGGGCGTGAAACCGCCTCGCATCATCTGAAATCGGCAATACATCAGATACGTGTTGACGACGTCGGTCTCGCAATAGTTGCGGATTTCGTCGATCTGGCCGTCGCAATACGCGTCCCACACCTTGCCGCCGTCCATGCCGAGCTTGCCGGGAAAGCCGCACAGCTTCGCGAGCGCATCGAGCGGTGCGTTCGCGCGCGCCTGATACATCGCGAGCACGTCCATCAGGTCGATGTGCCGCATGTGATAGCGGCTGATGTAGTTGTTGAACTTGAACTCGCGGTCGTCCTGGCCGAGGTCCCAGTAGCGCGGCGCGGCGATGCCATGCACCAGCGCACGGTAATGCAGCACGGGCAGGTCGAAGCCGCCGCCGTTCCACGACACGAGTTGCGGCGTGTATTTCTCGATCACGCGATAGAACGACTGAATGAGCGCCGCTTCGCCGTCGGTCGTCGTGCCGAGCGAACGCACGCGAAAGCCGTTGTTGTCGCGGAACACGCAGGAAATGGCCGCGACGCGCTGCAGATGATGCGGCAGGAAATCGTTGCCGACACGCTCGCGGCGCGCGGCGAACGCGTGATCCGCGACTTCGCGGTCGGAGAGGTCGTCGGGTAAATCTTCGAGACGGCGAATGCCGTCGACATCGGGGATCGTCTCGATGTCGAATACGAGAATCGGTGTCATTGAATCCTGCGAAATACGGCGATGCGACGCCCTCGCGGGCGCCGATCAAAGCGTTAAAGCACAGCGTCCTTGCGAACGCCGTTGGATGCGAAAAAGCGTTTCAGCCGAACGAGCGCCTCTTGCTGAATCTGACGCACGCGCTCGCGCGTGAGACCCATTTCGTCGGCGAGCTCTTCGAGCGTCGCGGGCTCGATGTGATTGAGTCCGAAACGTCGCTCGATCACGTGACGATGCTTGTCCGACAGACGCGACAGCCACAGCCGCGTAAGCGATTCCAGTTCGCGATGCTGCACTTCGGCGTCGGGCGACTGGCTCTGGTCGTCCGACAGCAGATCGAGCAGGCTGCTGCCCGGATCGAGATCGAGCGGCGCGTCGAGCGACGCGGTGTGTTCGTTGAGCGCGAGGATGTCGGTGACTTCCTCCGGCGTCTTGCCCGTGAGATACGCGATATCGTCGATGCTCGCGTCACGTCGCTCGGGCGCGACGGCGTCGTTCGAATTGGCGGAATTTTTTTCCAGATGGCGTTTCGCGCGCAGCACCTGATTCAGCTCGCGGATCACGTGCACCGGCAGCCGCACCGTGCGCGCCTGATTCATGATCGCGCGTTCGATACTCTGGCGAATCCACCACGTGGCATAGGTCGAAAAACGGAAACCGCGCGTCGGATCGAATTTCTCGATGGCGTGCATGAGGCCGAGATTGCCCTCTTCGATCAGATCGAGCAGCGGCACGCCGCGATTCAGATATCCCTTCGCGATGCTGACGACCAGCCGCAGATTGCGCTCGATCATCACTTGACGCGCCTCGAACTCGCCGGCCTTCGCGAGACGCGAATAGCGCTGCTCTTCCTCGACGGTAAGCAGCGGCTTCACGCTGATGCGGTTCAGGTAATGCTGAATGGTGTCGGCCGTGAGTTCGGCCTGCAAAAGCGAGCGGAAGTCGTCGGCGTCGGGGGCGGAATCGTTTGCGCTTTCGGCGCTTTGTTCGCTCTTGTCCCGGCTTCCGCCTTCTTCTTCGGAATCGACATCGACCTCGATGTTCTCGGCGTCGTCATCATGGGCCGAAGCGCCGTCTTCCGCCGACACTTGCAAAGGTCGGCTGATCGTCTCAGTCTCGGCTTGCGGCAGGCGGCGCTTCGTTTTCGGCATGATGGCTCGCTTTATTGCGGCGGCAAATACTTCAGTGGGTCAACAGGTTTACCCTGCCGGCGAACTTCGAAATGCAACATCACACGGTCCGAATCGCTGTTGCCCATCTCAGCGATCTTCTGCCCTTTAGTCACCGCGTCTCCTTCTTTTACCATCAAAGCGCGGTTATGTGCATATGCCGTGAGAAAAGTAGCGTCGTGCTTGATGATAATGAGATTGCCGTAGCCGCGCAGCCCATTTCCGGAGTAGACCACGCGTCCATCCGCCGAAGCGTTGACCGCGTCTCCCGCCGCACCGCCGATATTCAAGCCCTTGTTCTTCGCTTCGTCGAACGTACCGATGATCGGACCGCGCGCCGGCCAGATGAACGCCGGCTGCGTGGCCGCGGCCGCGCTGTTGTCGACGCCCGGCACGCTGGCCGCTTCGCCCGGCGCCGCGCCCATGCCCGAACTCGGACCGTAGTACGGCGGCTGCGCTCCGGCGCCCGGCGTTGCGCCGGCTGTCACGCCCGGCTGCTGCGCGCCGCCGAGCGGCTGCGACTGCACCGCGCCGCCGCCGATCGGAGCCGTCGCCACGCCCGGCGTCGCGGCGGCGAGATTCGCCCCCGGAGGCGCGACGCGCACGAGCTGGCCCACTTCGATCTGATTCGGGTTGGTCAGGTTATTCCACGTGGCGATGTCGTGATAATTCTGACCGTTTTCCAGTGCGATCCGATATAGGGTGTCGCCCGGTTTCACGCGGTAATAGCCGGGCGGCGGCGGCACGTTTGCGGCGGCGGCGGCCTGGGCCGCATCGGTGGGAATGGCCGCGCCCGTTCTGTCGACGACCGGCGCCATGTCCATGCGCGTCGAACAGGCGGCCAGCACGGAGAGCGCCAGTACGCAGACGCCGCGCTGCGCCGCCGTCAGGCGAACGTCCGCGCTCCCTTCTCGCAAAGCACGCAAGATACTCATCGGTGTCAAATCACTCCGGATTTTAAAGGTACAAAGAAAACGCGATCCAGCTGCGACTCCCGCCACTGCGTCGCCGAAACGCGCGTGACGAGCGTCAGCACTTGCGACTGCGCAGCCTGCGATCCGACCGGCGCGACGAGCTTGCCGCCGACCGCCAGTTGATCGAGCAAGGCCTGCGGCACGTCGAGGCCCGCGCATGCGATCACGATCGCATCGAACGGCGCCGCCGCCGGCAGACCCAGGCGGCCGTCGCCGTAGTGCAGCCGGATGTTCGGCACGCGCAGCGGCCGAAGATTGAGCTTCGCGCGCTCGGACAACGGCCGAACGCGCTCGATGGAATACACCTCTTTCGCGACCTGCGACAGCACCGCCGCCTGATAGCCGCAGCCGGTGCCGATCTCCAGCACCTTCTCGAGCGTGCGCCCCGCCGCGACGAGTTCGATCATGCGCGCGACGACCGACGGCTTCGAGATGGTCTGGTGATGACCGATCGGCAGCGCGGCGTCCTCGTAGGCCTGAGCGGCGAGCCCCGGATCGACGAACATGTGGCGCGGCACGACCGACATGGCGTTCAGCACGCGCGGATCGGCGATGCCGTTTGCGCGCAGCCGTTCGACCATGCGCTCGCGCACCCGTTCCGACGTCAGCGTCTGCGTGCTCGTCAGCGCGACATTGGGCGCACCTTTACGGGCCACGGCGTTCGCGCTGCCGTTCGCGGCATCGCGCTCGACCACGCGCTGCGCGGTGCGCAATGCGCTCGTGCGCGGATGCGGCGCCTGCGCGGGACTGCGTGCGGTAGTGGGAACCGGTTTCGCGATGCCGGGCGTCGCCTTCGAAGCAAACGCCGGCGCAGATGCCGCCGCGCCGCTCTTTTGCGCACCCGCCGCCGACCGCAACGCGCCCGGCTTGCCCGACGATGCCCCCGCTGCCGGCTTCGCGCGCGACGCATCGGCGCGGCCGGCGGGCTTGCGCGGCTCGCGTACCAGATCCGCGAGCGCCAGCGGGAAGCGCTTGGCGCGCTCGTCGGTCATGAGCGGCGGCTCCCCGCGCGCGCCCATTCGCGCGTCTCGGCCATGAGCCTCGTGTGCGTGAGGTCGAGCTGAAGCGGCGTGATGGAAACGAAGCCGTTCGCCACGGCGTGGAAGTCGGTGCCTTCGCTGGCGTCGAGCGCATCGCCCGAGGGGCCGATCCAGTAAATCGGATTGCCGCGCGGATCGGTCTGGCGGATGACAGGCTGCGAAGGATGGCGCTTGCCGAGACGCGTCACGCGCCATTCGCCGAGCTGGTCGTACGGCAAGCTGGGAATATTGACGTTCAACAACGGATGGCCGGGCATCGGATGCTCGAGGAAATGCGCGACGATTTCCCCCGCCACGCGCGCCGCATCTTCGAGATGCAGCCAGTCGCGTCCGACCAGCGAAAACGCGATGGCCGGAATGCCGAACATGAAGCCTTCGGTGGCGGCGGCGACGGTGCCGGAATACAGCGTGTCCTCGCCGACGTTCTGCCCGTTGTTGATGCCCGACACGACGAGATCCGGCCGGTTATCGAGCATGCCCGTGAGCGCGATATGCACGGAATCGGTCGGCGTGCCGTTCACGAAATTGAAACCGTTGGCCGCGCGATGAATGCTCAACGGCCGCGACAGCGTGAGCGAGTTCGACGAGCCGCTGCAGTTCTGCTCCGGCGCCATCACGGTCACTTCGCCGAGCGGCTGCAAGGCGTCGTGCAGCACGTTGATGCCGCGCGCCAGATAACCGTCGTCGTTGCTGAGTAGGATTCGCATCCGACGATTGTAACCGAGGAAACATGGCGCGCGGACGACTCGCCGGGCTCGTCCGACGCGCGCAACGTGTCATAAACTGCGTGTTCAAAACGAAGGAGACGCTATGCGCGCCGTTCGCTGCAACCAGCATGGATTACCCAGCACGCTGACCATCGAGACGCTGCCCGATCTGCATGCCGAAGCGGGAGAAGTGATCATCGACGTCAAGGCGGCGAGCGTCAATTTTCCGGACGTGCTGATCATTCAGAACAAGTATCAGTTCAAGCCGCCGCTGCCCTTCACGCCGGGCGCGGAACTGGCGGGCGTCGTGCGCGAAGCCGGTGCGGGCGTCACGCGGTTTCGGCCCGGCATGCGCGTGGCCGCGTACACGGCGCAAGGCGCGTTCGCCGAACAGGTGCGCGCGAACGAAAGCGCGTGCATCGCGCTGCCGGATGACGTCGATTTCGCCGATGCCGCCGCGTTCACCATCGCGTATGGCACGTCGTACCACGCGCTCGTCGATCGCGCCGCGCTCAAGGCCGGCGACGCGCTGCTCGTGCTCGGCGCGGCGGGCGGCGTCGGCCTCGCGGCGGTGCAGATCGGCAAGATCGTCGGCGCGCGCGTGATCGCGGCGGCATCGAGCGCGGAGAAGCTCGCGTTCTGCAAGGCGCACGGCGCGGACGACGTCATCGACTACGCGAACGAAGACTTGCGCGAGCGCATCAAGGCGCTGACGGGCGGCGAAGGTCCGGATGTCGTATTCGATCCCGTCGGCGGCGCTTATGCGGAGCCGGCGTTTCGCGGCATCGGCTGGCGCGGGCGCTATCTCGTCGTGGGATTCGCGAACGGAGAAATTCCGAAGCTGCCGTTGAATCTCGCGCTGCTGAAAGGCGCGAGCATCGTCGGCGTGTTCTGGGGCGATCACATGCGCCGTGAACCGCAGCTTGCCGACAAGGACTTCGCCACGATGGTCGACTGGATCAAGGCGGGCAAGCTGCGCCCCGTCGTGACGAAACGCTATGCGCTCGATGAAACGCCGCAAGCGCTCGACGACATGATGAATCGTCGCGTGGCCGGGAAGATCGTGATCGAAATGTGAGGGTCAGACGTCGGGGAGGATCGTGGCCTGCGCCGTATCCACGTCGCGGCGCGCGGCCGGTCTCGCCTGATGTGCTTCGCGCGCGCTCGCGCCCTGCAAGGCGTTGAAGGCGGACATCACGCGGCGCACGGTCAAGAGCCGCTTCCAGAGCCGCTCCCTCAGCGCAGCGGACGGCACCAGCGCAGGCGGCAGCACGACGGCGCCCGGCCCCCAGCCCGGCCGCCATGACCGCGCGAGGCCGCGGCGCATGAAGAGCGTGAGCGTCGGCACGCCGAGCGACGACGCCAGATGCCCCAGCCCCGAATCGTTGCCGATGAACCAGCTCGATTCGGCGATCCACGTCGCGACATCGCCAAGACGCGGCAGCGCGTTGACTTCGTGCCCTTCGCGCGCGACATCGTTCCAGGCGCTCATTTCGGACGGCGAAACCAGAAAGCTGGGCAAGAGTTGACGACGCATGAGCGCGCGCGACAGCGCGAGGAATTTGTCGCGCTCCCACATCTTTTCGGGATGGCTGCCGGTCGGATGAATGGCGACGCGATTCGCGAACCGGCCGCGCATGACGCCGGCCGGCACGACGAGCCCGTTCGAGCGCGTCACGTCGCGAAGCTGCAGCACATGCGTCGAGACATCGACGATGCGCTCCACCATGTGCTTGCTGCCGCTGTATTCGGGAAAACGGTCGAGACTGAGCGTGCGGCCCGAACGGCTGAGCGCCGCGGCGTAGTCGGTCTTCCAGAGCTCGATCACGGTGTCGAAGGCGCCCGTGTGGCCTTCCGGCTTGCGCACGTCCACGCCGGGAAGCCAGTCCGCGAGATGTTCGGCCACCCAGCCGAACACGACCGGCCGATAACCGTTGCGGATGAGATTGTTGACGAGCACGAGCCCGATCAGGCTATCTCCGATTGGCGGCGGCAACGCCACTGCCACCGCACTGCTGGTTTCCAATCTCATTCTCGTCTTGCGCAATCGCATGAAAAGGCGCCGTGCCGGCGATGCAAGCTCGCACAGAAGCAGGAGCCAGACGGGGCCGTGCATCACGATCCCGAACACGGAAAGTCGAGCGGCATATTACAGCAATGCGCGAAGGCTCGCCGGCCGGCCGGCGCTTCGTTGCCAAAAACGACATTGCGCCCGGCGCGAGACGCCTACAGCTTCTCCGTCTCGCCGCTTTTCGGCTGCCACTTCATCAGCCGCCGTTCGACCAGCGCGACGAGTCCATCGAGCACGAGCGCGAACGCCGTCAAGACGAGAATGCCGGCGAACACCGTGTTGATGTCGAAGGTGCCCTCGGCTTGCAGGATCAGATAGCCGACGCCGCGCGCCGATCCAAGATACTCGCCCACCACGGAGCCGACGAACGCCAGCCCGACCGACGTATGCAGGCTCGAAAAGACCCAACTCGTCGCGCTCGGCAGATACACGTAACGCAGCAACTGCTTGCGGTTCGCGCCGAGCATGCGCGCGTTGGCGAGCACGACCGGACTCACTTCCTTCACGCCCTGAAAGACGTTGAAGAACACGATGAAAAACACGAGCGTCACGCCGAGCGCGACCTTCGACCAGATGCCGAGCCCGAACCATACCGCGAAGATCGGCGCGAGAATCACGCGCGGCATCGAGTTGGCGGCCTTGATGTAGGGATCGAGCAGCGCGCTCATCGTCGGGGCGAGCGCGAGCCAGAGACCGACCCCGAGACCGAACACCGTGCCGATGACGAACGCCAGCACCGTTTCGATCAGCGTCACCCACAAGTGGATGTAAATCTCGCCGCCCGTGAACCATTCCCAGATGCGCACGAGCACCTTCTGCGGCTCGCCGAAGAAGAACGCGGCCTTGTTCGCATCGTCGAAATAGAAAGGCGGCAGGAGCGTCGGACTGGTGAGCACGTACCACAGGAAGAAGCACGCGACGAGCAGCAACCACTGCCACGCCGCCAGATTCGTTCGATTCGGGCGCAGCCTATTCCACATGATCGTTCTGCCTCAACTGCTGCTGATAGCCCTTGAGCACTTCCTCGCGCAGCACGCCCCAGATCTGCGCATGCAATTCCACGAAGCGCGGATGCGAGCGAATCTCGGCGACATCGCGCGGACGCGGCAAGTCGATCGTGAATTCGCCGATCGGGTGCGTCCCCGGCCCCGCCGACAGCACGACCACGCGATCGGACATCGAAATGGCCTCGTCGAGATCGTGCGTGATGAAGAGCACCGCCTTGCGCTTGGCAGCCCAGAGATCGAGCAGCTCGTTCTCCATGAGCTGGCGCGTCTGGATGTCGAGCGCGGAGAACGGCTCGTCCATCAGGATGATGTCGGGATCGAGAATCAGCGTCTGCGCCATCGCGACGCGCTTTCTCATGCCGCCCGACAATTGATGCGGATAGCGGTCGCCGAAGCCGCCCAGGCCCACGCGCTTGAGCCATTCCTCGCCGCGCGCATGGGCTTCGTCCTGACGCACGCCCTGGAACACGAGGCCGGCGGTCACGTTGTCGAGCGCGGAGCGCCAAGGCATCAGGGCGTCGGCCTGAAACATGTAGCCCGCGCGCCGGTTGATGCCCTTCAGCGGCTCGCCGAACACGCTCACCGTGCCCGACGAAGGCTGCAACAATCCCGCCGATACGTTCAGCAGCGTGGACTTGCCGCATCCCGTCGGGCCGACGACGGACACGAACTCGCCCGGCGCGATGACGAGATTCGTATCGCGAACGGCTGTGTAGCGGTCCTTGCGGCTTTCCCGCGAGGCGAACGTGCAGGTGACATCCTGTAGCGCGAGCGCGTGAGTCGACGGTGAGCTCATCGCTTACGCCTTGACGGTCGCGAGCGCCTTCTTCACGAAGTCGTTGGTCCACGTCTTGGAGACGTCGATCGGCTTGCCCTTCACGGTTTCGTCGAACGCCTGCAGCGTCTTCAGCGACGTCGCCGGGCCGTCTTCCGGCATCAGCCCGTCCGGCGACATGGCTTCCTTCACGTGCTGCCACGAATCCAGATACAGCGCGCGATCGCCGAGCAGATAGCCTTCCGGCACCGTCGCGATCAATTCCTTGCCCGACGCCGTCTGCAGCCACTTCAGCGCGCGGACCATCGCGTTGGTGAGCGCCTGCGTCGTGTTCGGATTCTTGTTGATGAAACTCTGCGAGGTATAGAGACAGCCCGCCGGCATGTTCCCGCCGAACACGGTTTTCGTATCGGCGAGCGTGCGCGTGTCGGACACGATGCGGATATCGCCCGCGCGATCCAGCTTGGTCATCACGGGATCGAGGTTGGCCATCGCATCGATCTGGCCGGATTGCATCGCGGCGATCGCGCCCGCTCCCGCGCCCACGCCGATGAACGACACATCGCTCGCCTTGAGCCCCGCTTTCGCGAGCACGAAGCTCGCCATGATCGATGTCGACGAGCCCGGCGCCGTCACGCCGATCTTCTTGCCCTTCAGGTCCGCGACGGACTTGTAATTCGGCATCGCCTTCTTCGATACGGCGAGCACGATCTGCGGCGCGCGCCCTTGCAGCACGAACTCGCGGAAATACTGGTTCTTCGCCTGCAAAAGCAGCGTGTGTTCGAACGCGCCGGATACGACATCCGCGCTGCCGCCGACCGCCGCCTGCAACGCCTTCGCGCCGCCCGCGAAATCCGCGATTTCGATCTCGAGCCCTTCGTCCTTGAAATATCCGCGCCGCTCCGCGATGGTGAGCGGCAGGTAATAGAAGAGATTCTTGCCGCCGACCGCGATCGATACCTTGGTCTGTTCCGGCTTGCCTTGTGCAAACGCGAGCGGCAAGCCCGACATTGCACCACCCGCGAGCACGGCGCTGCTCGCGATGAACGTTCTACGTTTCATCGTTGTTCGTCTCCTATCCCCTGCAACGTTCGTTGCCGGATGTTTTTTTCGTTTGCGCGGCGTGCGCGCGCCTAGATGACCTTGGCCGCTCTCAGCCGCGCGATATCGTCAGGATGATACCCAAGCGTTTGAAGTACTTCATCGGTATGTTCACCGAGTTGCGGACCGAGCCAGCGCGTCTCGCCGGGCGTTTCCGAGAGCTTCGGCGTGACGTTCGGCAGCGCGATCTCGCGGCCGTCCTGCCACGGAAAGCGTTGCAGCATCTGACGCGCAATGTACTGCGGATCGGTGAACATGTCGGCGACGCTGTAGATGCGTCCCGCGGGCACGTCGGCGGCGTTGAGCACGGCGAGCGCTTCGTCGATGCTGCGCGTCGCGAGCCAGGCAGCGATGGCGTCGTCGATTTCCTGCGTGCGCGGCACGCGGCCATCGTTGGAGGCGAGCGCGGGATCGTCGGCGAGATCGGCGCGGCCGATCGCGGTCATCAGGCGCTTGAAGATGGGATCGCTATTGCCGCCGATCACGATGCTTCCGTCGCGGCACGGATACGTATTCGACGGCACGATGCCCGGCAGCGACGCGCCCGTGCGTTCGCGCACCATGCCGTACACGCCGTATTCCGGAACCACGCTCTCCATCATGTTGAAGACGGCTTCGTACAGCGCCACATCGACGACTTGCCCCTTGCCGCCGTTCACTTGCCGATGATGCAGCGCCATCAACGCGCCGATCACGCCGTGCAGCGCCGCGATGGAATCGCCGATCGAAATGCCGATGCGTGGCGGCGGCAGATCCGGATAGCCGGTGATATGACGCAGGCCGCCCATCGATTCGGCGATCGCGCCGAAGCCCGGCCGGTCGCGATACGGCCCGGTCTGCCCGTAGCCGGAAAGCCGCACCATCACGAGGCCGGGGTTCTCGGCGGACAGGACTTCATAGCCGAGACCGAGCTTTTCGAGCAGACCGGGCCGAAAGTTCTCGACGACGATATCGGCTTCCTTCGCCAGCCGCCGCACGATCTCCTTGCCCTCTTCCGCCTTGAGATTGACCGTCACCGATTTCTTGTTGCGCGCCTGCACCGCCCACCACAGCGACGTGCCGCCTACTTCGGGATACAGCTTGCGCCATTTGCGCAGCGGATCGCCGCCGTTCGGATCTTCGATCTTGATGACATCCGCGCCGAACTCGCCCATGAAGCGCGCGGCGAACGGCCCGGCGATGAGCGTGCCCAGTTCGAGCACCTTGACACCGGCAAGCGGCCCGGTCGTTGCGGTCATTCTCGTCTCCTTGTGTCGGCTCCGGCGTTGGAGCACCGGCCCGCCTGTTCGATTTGTTTATGTCACGAGGGCCTTGCTTCCTGAGACTTCAGAGCGGCTTGAAGCGTGGCGTGCCGTCTTCGAGCGTCTCGTCGAACATCGCGGCCGGCCGCACCCACAGGCCGCGGTCATGCGGCCAGAGATGTTCATAGACCGTCATTGCTTCTTCGGTCTCGGAATGCCGCGCGACGCCGATCACGCGATAAAGCCCGCCCTTGTAATGCCGATGCGTGGCAAGCGCGAGTGCTTCGGATTCTGTCATGGTCGATTGATCCTGCTGATTCATACGGAACGGCGATCGATCATCGCGCGCGCGATGGTGCCCGCATCGACGTATTCGAGTTCGCCGCCCACCGGCACGCCGCGCGCGAGCCGCGTCACCTTCAGTCCTTTCGACTTGAGCGTCTGCGCGAGGTAATGCGCGGTGGCTTCGCCTTCGTTCGTGAAGTTGGTGGCGAGCACCACTTCCTGCACGATGCCGTCGAGCGCGCGGTTGATGAGCCGGTCGAAGTGAATTTCCTTCGGACCGATTCCGTCGAGCGGACTGAGCCTGCCCATCAGCACGAAATAGAGCCCGCGATACGTGAGCGTCTGCTCCAGCATGATCTGATCGGCGGGTGTTTCGACGACGCACAGCAAGGCCGGATCGCGCTCTTCGTCGAGGCAGACTTCGCAGATGGTCGCCTCGGTGAACGTGTTGCACTTCTCGCAGTGGCGCAGATGCCCGGTCGCGAACAGGAGCGACTGGCCGAGCTTCTCGGCGCCCGCGCGGTCATGCTGCATCAGGTGATACGCCATGCGCTGCGCCGACTTGGGGCCGACGCCGGGCAGCGCGCGCAGCGCTTCCACGAGCGCCGACAGGGCGGAAGGTTGTTTCATGTGTCCTCATGACGCGCCCCGCTCGGAGGCGCGCAGATTTAGAACGGCAGCTTGAAGCCGGGCGGCATCGGCATGCCGGCCGTCATGCCGCTCATCTTTTCCTGCGTGGTGGCTTCGGCCTTGCGCACGGCGTCGTTGAACGCGGCGGCGACCAGGTCTTCGAGCATGTCCTTGTCGTCGGCGAGCAGGCTCGGGTCGATCGACACACGCTTCACGTCGTTCTTGCAGGTCATCGTCACCTTCACGAGACCGGCGCCCGACTGGCCCTCGACTTCGATCAGCGCGAGCTGGTCCTGCATCTTCTTCATGTTTTCCTGCATCTGCTGAGCTTGTTTCATCAGCCCGGCGAGTTGGTTCTTCATCATGGTTCGGCTCCTTCCTGAAAAGCGGATATGCGGATGGCGACAAGCGCGCCGCCACGTACGGCGGCGCGCCTTTTCTTACTGTGCTTGCTGGGCCTGCTGTGCGGACGCGCCCGATGCGAGCGGTTTGATCGAACCTTCGACGATGCTCGCGCCGAAATCGCGGATCAGCGACTGCACGAACGGATCGCGCTCGATCTCCTGCTCGGCTTCCTGCTGGCGTTTCGCGCGTTCGACGGCATCGAGCGCGGCGGCGGTGCGGCGCACCGGGCCGACGTCGACCTTGACCTCGATCGCGCGGCCGAGCTTGTCGGCAAGCGCCGCCTTGAGCTTCGCGACGTGCGAAGCGTCGGCGTACATTTGCACGGCGACCGACAGCGTGACGGAATTCGCGTCGCAGGCGGTCAGTTCGCTATTGAACGCGAGTTGATAAGCGACGCCTTTCAGCGGCAATTCGACGGCGATCGCGGCCCATTCGACTTCGACGCCGAGGGCATCGAGCGGCATGGCGGGCGGCAGCGGCGGCGTATCGATTTTCGGCGCGGCCTTGGGCGCGGGACTGGCGCTAAAGCGCATGTCATCGGGACCGCTGTCGAACGCGGGCACGAAGCCGTCATCGGGCGGCATGAAGTACTCGTCTTCCGACAACGCCGGCGGGTAGTCGTCCGGCGGCATGTCCTCCCACGGCGGAACGACCTTCGCGGCTGGCTTGGGCTGCGGTTGGGACGCGGCAGCGGGCGGCGTGGGCGCATCGCGACGCGGCGTGGGCACCGGGACTTGCACGGCTGGCTTGGCTGCGGGCTTCGGCGCGGCGGGCTTCGCGGCTGCCGGCGCATTGGCCGGAACCGCCGATCCCGCGCGCGCCCCGCGATCCGACGATAACTTCATGCCCGCGCTGCGCAGCACTTGGAGCGCGGCACTTGCACCGCTTCTGCCGGCCGGAGCGGCAGGATTGGCCGGCTGCGCTTCAGGTGAGTTTTGCGATTGATTCGCGGCGTCATCCGCTGCCTGTCGTGCGGCAGCGGGAAGCGGCGCGGATGCGGCGGGCGGAACGTCCGTAGCTTGACTCGGCTCGACTGCGCGCGTCGCGACGACTGGCGGCGCATCCTTGCTCGTTGCGACCGCGCTTGGCGCAGCCGGTTCTTCCGCCCGCGACGGCGTCACGCCAGCCGCAGGTTCAGGCCGATCGGCCGTCGCAACATTCGCGGCCTTCGTGGAAACCGGCGCCTGCGCGACCGCACGCTCCGCCATGGACCCGGCGAGCGCGGCGCTGCGCTGCGCCTTCGCCGCTTGCGGCGCGCTCACGGCGACACCGCCGCCGCCCGGCCCGCCCGCCGGCTCGAACGCCAGCATGCGCAGGAGCGTCATCGTGAAGCCGGCGTATTCGTCGGGCGCGAGGCCCAGTTCGCCGCGCCCCACCGTCGCGATCTGATAGAACAACTGCACGTGCTCGGCGGAAAGCATTTCCGCGAAGCGCCGGATGTCCGCGGCTTCCGGCCACTCGTCCAGCACCGACGACGGCGCGAACTGCGCCCATGCGATTCGATGCAGCAGGCTGGCCAGATCCTGCAGCGCCGTCGAAAACGACAGACTGCGCAGCGCCATCTCATCGGCGATGGCGAGCACGCCTGCGCCATCGCTTGCGGCGAGGGCATCGATCAGGCGAATGAGATAGCTCTGATCGAGCGCGCCGAGCATGCCGCGCACCGCTTCCTCGGTGACCTCGTTCGCCGAATACGCGATAGCCTGATCGGTCAGCGAAAGCGCGTCGCGCATGCTGCCGTCCGCCGCGCGCGACAGAAGCCGCAGCGCCTGCGGCTCGAACGTGATCTGCTCCTGCTGAAGAATGTTCTCCAGATGCGAAACGATATGTCCCGCCGGCATCTGCTTCAGATTAAACTGCAGACAGCGCGAAAGCACGGTGACCGGAATCTTCTGCGGATCGGTGGTCGCGAGAATGAACTTCACATGCGGCGGCGGTTCTTCCAGCGTCTTCAGCATGGCGTTGAAGGCGTGGTTCGTCAGCATGTGAACTTCGTCGATCATATAGACCTTGAAGCGCGCATCGACGGGCGCATAGACCGCGCGCTCCAGCAAGGCGGCCATTTCATCGACGCCGCGGTTGCTCGCCGCATCCATTTCGACGTAATCGACGAAACGGCCCTCGTCGATTTCCCGGCACGCGCGGCACACGCCGCACGGCTTCGACGTCACGCCGGTTTCACAGTTGAGCGCCTTCGCGAAGATGCGCGAGAGCGTCGTCTTGCCGACGCCGCGCGTGCCCGTGAAGAGATACGCGTGATGCAGGCGGCCGCCGTCGAGCGCGTGCGTGAGCGCCCGAACGACGTGCTCCTGGCCGACGAGCGACTCGAACGATTTCGGCCGCCATTTGCGTGCGAGAACTTGATAGGTCATGCGCGAAATTGTATCAGCAACGACTTGGGGCAAACGCCGTTCGGACGGGCGATGCAGCCGTCGGGAAAGCCCTCTTCCGGCGCAATGACGAAGACGCAAACGCGCGCGATGAAGCCGCCGCCCGGGCCGAAGACAATGATAAAGATGGGGGAGAAACTACAGAAGAAAAGCGTGCAGCAGAAAAGCGGAAGGTGACGAGCCCGACCCTCGGCACTGGTGGAAAGCGGCTGTGGCTGCTTCGTTCCCGACCTGACCAGGTTGACCGCGCCACCATGCGAGGAGGCCCGTCACGTCGAATTGTATCACGCCCCGCGCACGGCCCGGAAGCCCGAAGTCAACGCCCTCTTGCGCACCGCGGATTCGCCCTCAGATCGGTGTTGTCGGGCCGCGCTGCCATCGACCTATCGGACATCGGCAACGGATAGCAAAGTAGGCTAAGATGACACATGACTTATCCGTGACCGGCACTTTGCGCCGACAGGCGCCACGGCGTTCGGAGAACGGAGTGAGTTGCACCTGTGCAGCGAAAATCCTTTTCAGTTTTGGTGTATCGTGGCGAGCATTCCAACGCGGCCTCGAATCAATTGAGGTATTCAGACAATGAGCGAATCAATCAAGCACATCAGCGACGCTTCTTTCGAACAGGACGTCGTCAAGTCGGATAAACCTGTCCTTCTCGACTTCTGGGCCGAGTGGTGCGGTCCGTGCAAGATGATTGCCCCGATCCTCGACGAAGTCGCCAAGGATTATGGCGATCGCCTGCAGATCGCGAAGATCAACGTGGACGAGCATCAATCCACGCCGGTCAAGTTCGGCGTGCGCGGCATTCCCACGCTGATCCTGTTCAAGAATGGCGCGGTCGCCGCGCAAAAGGTCGGCGCGTTGTCGAAGTCGCAACTGACCGCATTCCTCGACAGCAACCTGTAACGGCATCGTCCGGCGCCGGCTTTCGCTCCTTCGCGGCGGCCCCGATACGATCGCACCCGCCGATGTTGTCGCGCGACAACATCGGCTGAAAAGCCCCGCCCCCGGCCTTTCCGAGGCTCGCGCGGCGTGTGCTATGCTAGAATTACAAGACTTCAAGAAGTATTAAGTCCTAGAGCGGTTCCGCTCACCTCTTCCCCAAATCTTTCTGTTGCACCTCTTCTCCCTGGCGGGAAATCCGTATGCATTTATCCGAGCTCAAGTCTCAGCACGTGTCTGCACTGATCGAGATGGCCAATGGCCTCGAGATCGAAAATGCGAACCGCCTGCGCAAGCAGGAATTGATGTTCGCGATTCTTAAAAAGCGCGCCAAGGCGGGCGACACGATTTTCGGCGACGGCACGCTCGAAGTGCTGCCGGACGGCTTCGGTTTCCTGCGCTCGCCCGAGACTTCGTATCTCGCGAGTACGGACGATATCTATATCAGCCCGTCGCAGATCCGCCGTTTCAATCTGCATACCGGCGACACGATCGAAGGCGAAGTGCGCACGCCGAAAGACGGCGAGCGTTATTTCGCGCTCGTCAAGGTCGACAAAGTCAACGGGCAGCCGCCCGAGGCCTCGAAACACAAGATCATGTTCGAGAACCTCACGCCGCTGCATCCGAACAAGCCGCTGCCGCTCGAACGCGAAATGCGCGGCGAAGAGAACGTCACGGGCCGCATCATCGACATGATCGCGCCCATCGGCAAGGGCCAGCGCGGTTTGCTGGTCGCATCGCCGAAGTCGGGCAAGACGGTCATGCTGCAGCACATCGCGCATGCGGTGAAGGCGAATCATCCGGACGTCGTGCTGTTCGTGCTGCTCATCGACGAGCGTCCCGAAGAAGTCACGGAAATGCAGCGCTCGGTGAAGGGCGAAGTGATCGCTTCCACGTTCGACGAACCCGCCGCGCGTCACGTGCAGGTCGCCGAAATGGTCATTGAGAAGGCCAAGCGCCTCGTCGAAATGAAGCACGACGTCGTGATCCTGCTCGACTCCATCACGCGTCTCGCGCGTGCGTACAACACGGTCGTGCCGGCATCGGGCAAGGTGCTGACGGGCGGTGTCGATGCCAACGCGCTGCAGCGTCCGAAGCGCTTCTTCGGCGCGGCGCGCAATATCGAGGAAGGTGGTTCGCTCACGATCATCGGCACCGCGCTGATCGAAACGGGCAGCCGCATGGACGACGTCATCTACGAAGAGTTCAAGGGCACCGGCAACATGGAAGTGCACCTGGAACGCCGCCTCGCGGAAAAGCGCGTTTATCCGTCGATCAACCTGAACAAGTCGGGCACGCGCCGCGAAGAACTGCTCATCAAGCCGGATCTGCTGCAAAAGGTCTGGGTGCTGCGCAAGTTCATTCACGACATGGACGAAGTCGAAGCCATGGAATTCCTGCTCGACAAGATCCGTCAGACGAAGAGCAATTCCGAGTTCTTCGACATGATGCGCCGCGGCGGAAGCTGATTCGTCCCGCTGCGTCACGCACGAAAAAGCCGCCTGCATCGTCAGGCGGTTTTTTTTGTCTTTCGCGCGCAGAGTCCTTCGTACAATCCGGTTTATTTCCCCGACCCGCCCGACCGATGGCCAACCTCTTCACCCGCTGGTTCGGCGCGCAACGCCGCGAGCGCGCGCTGCGCAAGTACGCAATCGACGACGCCCTCTGGCAGCGCACGCTCGACGCCTTCCCGTTCTATCGCCATCTAAGCGATGCCGATCGCCAGCGCCTGCGCGAGACGACGAGCCTTTTCATCGCGCAGAAGGAGTTTTCCACGGCGCACGGGCTCGAATTGACCGACGAGATGATCGTCTCCATCGCCGCGCAAGCGTGCCTGCCGGTGCTCAATCTCGACCTCGATCTATATAGCGGCTGGGTCGGCGTGATCGTGTATCCGGGCGAGTTCGTCATCAGGAAGACGGTGGAGGACGAGGCCGGCGTCGTCCACGAGATCGAGCACGATGCGAGCGGCGAAGCGTGGGAAGGCGGCCCGGTCGTGCTCTCGTGGGAAGACACGCAGATGGCCGACGCATCCGACGCGTACAACGTCGTCATCCACGAATTCGCGCACAAGATCGACATGCTCAACGGCGAAGCGGACGGGCATCCGCCGCTCTTTCGCCGCTGGCACGCGCCGCTCGACAACGCCGTGTGGTCCGACGTGTTCGACAACGCCTACGATCAGTTCTGCGCCCGCGTCGATGGCGTGCCGCAGCGGCGCTGGAGCCGTTTCGAGCGCGAATCGCTGATCGATCCTTATGCGGCGGATCATCCGTCGGAGTTTTTCGCGGTGTGCAGCGAGGCGCTGTTCGTCACGCCCGAGGCGTTCGAGGCCGAATACCCGGAGCTGTATCGGCTGCTCGCGCGTTATTACCGGCAGGATCCGGCGGGCGTCGGCGCGCTGGCTGCTTCGTCGGCGTGATCGGAAAAGTGTCAACCGACTGATTTTCTGGCATAATCGCCGTTTTTCGACCCTAGGCAAGTGACTCGCGAAGGCCACCGTAGAAAACGGTGCGGCGGGTTGGCTACCGCCAGATACCAGGAAAGACCATGAAAGAAGGCATTCACCCGGATTACCGCGAAGTCCTGTTCGTCGACATGTCGAACGACTTCCGATTCGTGACCCGCTCGACCATCCAGACGCGCGAAACCGCCGAATTCAACGGCAAGACCTACCCGCTCGCGAAGATCGAAGTGTCGTCGGAATCGCACCCGTTCTACACCGGCCAGCAGAAGATCATGGACACGGCCGGCCGCGTCGAGAAGTTCAACAACAAGTTCGCACGCTTCTCCACCAAGAAGTAAGTCGGGCTTCGAGTTTCAAAGAAAGGGCAGCTTCGGCTGCCCTTTTTTGTCGCTTCGCGTTATTAAGCAAGCGCTTTCGCCCGGCGTTGCGCAATCGGCTCACGGCGCGCGCTCTGCACCCCGACACGACTACAATGCCGGATGCTCCGGCCCCGCTGCACCGTCGTCGCACGTCCCAGCGGCCCGTCCTTCCATCAAGCCTTCTCGCATGCGATCTGTCGTTCGTCTGACCGCCTCCGCCACCAGCGCCCTGCCGCGCTGGCTGCTGCTCGCCATCTGCATCACTTATGCGTCGTTCGGCCTGTTCGGACGCGATCCCTGGAAAAACGAGGACGCGGCAGGCTTCGGCGTGATGTGGACGATGGCCAACGGCGACGCCCGCGACTGGCTCCTGCCGAACCTGCTCGGCAAGGCCGCGACCGGCGACGGCCCGCTGATGTACTGGCTCGGCGCATCGTTCATTCGCGTGCTGAGTCCGTGGGTCGATGCCAGCAACGCCTCGCGCGTCATCACCGGACTGCTCTTCTGTCTCACGTGCGCGTTCGTGTGGTATTCGGCCTATCTGCTCGGCCGGCGCGATGAAGCCCAGCCCTTCAAATACGCGTTCGGCGGCGAGCCGGAACCGCGCGACTACGGCCGCACGCTCGCCGACGGCGCGCTGCTCATTCTGCTCGCCTGCTTCGGCCTGGCCGAGCGCGGCCACGAAACCACGCCGCAGCTCGCGCAGTTCGCCGGCACCGCGATGCTCATCTACGGCCTCGTGCGCAGTCTCGACAAGCCGGTACACGGCGCGCTCGTGTGGGGCACGGCGATCGGCATCGTCGGGCTGTCGAGTTCGCCGGTGCTGGTGTTCGCGCTCCTGCTCTGCACGCTCGCGATGACCGTCATCGTGCGTCAGGTGCGCGCCGCGCCGCTGCTGATTTTCGGCTTGCCCGTCGCGGTCGTGCTGATCGCCGCCTGGGTGCTGCCGACGCTGCATTTCTTCCCCGACGACGGCGAATGGTGGTTGCGCCAATGGTGGCGCAACAGCTTCCACACGTTCACGGGGCCGCCGTCGCTGGAATTCGGCTACGCGATCAAGAACCTGCCGCTCTTCACGTGGCCCGCGTGGCCGCTCGCGATCTGGGCGTTCGTGAGCTGGGGCGGCATGCGCCGCTCGCCGCACGTCGCGGTTCCGCTGTCGATCATCGGGCCGCTGCTCGTGCTGGTCGTGCTTCAGGCGCACGAAACGAACCGGCTCTTCATGCTGCTTCTGCCGCCGCTTTCCGTGCTCGCGACCTTCGCGCTGCCGACGCTCAAGCGCGGCGCGATCAACGCAATCGACTGGTTCGCGATGCTGAGCTTCACGATCATCGGCTCGCTCGTCTGGCTCGTGTGGACGGCCGGCATGATCGGCTTTCCCGCGCCGATGGCCCGCAATCTCGCGCGCCTCGCGCCCGGCTTCCATCCCGAGTTCAAGCTGATCTCGTTCATCTGCGCGGTGGCGGTGACGGTCTGCTGGTTCATGCTGGCGCGCTGGCGTCTCACGCGTCATCCGAAGGTGCTGTGGCGCAGCGTCGTGCTGTCGAGCGCCGGCACCACGCTGATGTGGGTGCTGCTCATGACGTTGTGGCTGCCGGTGGTCAACTACAGCCGGACGTATCGCGATGTCGCGGAGCAGATCGCCGCGCACCTGCCGCCGGACTACAACTGCATTTCGCCCGTGCGTCTCGGCGATGCGCAGATCGCCACTTTCGCGTATTTCGGCGGCATGCAGTTTGCGTTCGACGAGGATTGCGACGTGATCCTGCGTCAGGATCGCGCGGATTACGGCGATCCGTCGTCGATATCGGCGTACCAGTGGAAGCTCGTCTGGGAAGGCCGGCGCGTCGCCGATCGCGACGAGCGCTTCCGCCTGTACGTGCGCATCGAGCGCCCGGTTCCGCCGGCGAAGAAACCCGTGCGCCCGAGAAGTCTGCGCCGGCCGCAGTAAAGGACATGACCACGATATCTCCTCTTCGCAGCGGCACGACCGGCATGTGGAGCGACGTGCGCAGAATCGCGTCGCTCGCGTGGCCGGTGCTGATCGGCCAGCTCGCGGTTATCGCGTTCGGCGTGATCGATACCGCGATGGTCGGCCGTTTCTCCGCCACCGATCTCGCCGCGCTCGGCTTGGGCTCGTCGGTGTATATCTCCGTGTACATCGGGTTGACGGGCATTCTCGTCGCGTTGCAGCCGATCGCCGGGCAGCTCTTCGGCGCGGGCCGCGAGAGCGAGATCGGCGAGGAGACGCGCCAGGCGTTGTGGCTCGCCGCGGCGTTGACCGTCATCGGCTTCGTGCTGCTCTATTTTCCCGAACCGCTTCTGAGTCTCGCGAAGGCGCCGCCCGCGCTGCACGACCGCACGGTCGACTATCTGCGCATTCTGTCGTTCGGCCTGCCCGCGAGCCTCGTGTTCCGCGTCTATAGCTCGCTGACGAACGCCGTCGGCAAGCCGCGCCTCGTGATGTTTCTGCAGGTCGGCAGCCTGATGCTCAAGTTTCCGCTCAACACCTGGTTCATTTTCGGCGGCTTCGGCGTGCCGGCGCTCGGCGGTCCCGGCTGCGCGCTCGCGAGCACGCTGATCAACTGGGCGCTCGCCGTCGTCGGCATGGCGGTGCTCGTCAAGTTCGAATTCTTTCGCCCGTTCGGCATCTTCGCGCGCTTCACGTGGCCCGCGTTCAGGCGGCAAGTCGCGCTCTTACGGCTCGGCATTCCGATGGGCCTCTCGTATCTGATCGAAGTGACGTCGTACACGTTCATGGCGCTCTTCATCTCGCGTTTCGGCACGACGACGCTCGCGGGCCATCAGATCGCGGGCAACCTCGGCGCGGTGCTCTACATGACGCCGCTTTCCATCGGCATTGCATCGTCGACGCTGGTGTCGCAAGCGCTCGGCGCACAGCGTTTCGGCGACGCCGCGTCGATCTCGCGCCACGGCATCGGCATGGCGTGCGTGCTGGCCTTCGTCTACGGCGTGGTGCTGCTGGCCGCGCGCCCGCACGTGATCGCCGCGTATACGCCCGATCCGAACGTCATCGCCGCCGCGATGCCGCTCGTGCTCATCATCTTCTTCTATCACCTCTGCGACGCGCTGCAGATCACCACCGCGTTCGTCCTGCGCGCGTACAAGGTGACCATCGTGCCGACCGCCATCTATGCCGTCGCGCTGTGGGGCATCGGGCTCGGCGGCGGCTATCTGCTCGGCTTCGATGTCGGCGGCGCGGTTCCGGCGTCGTTGCAGGGCGCGCGCGGCTTCTGGATCGCCAATTCGCTGAGTCTCGGCGTCGCGGGCGTCGGCCTTTTGCTCTACTGGCGGCGCGTCAGCGCGCGTCATCTCGGCACGGCCTGACCGCGCGAGGCGAATTCGTCGAAAAGCGTCGATACGCCGACAATCCGCAGAAAGAATGCCGTAGGCCTCCAGTAAAATCGCGCGTCGGAGAAAACCGGAGCGTGTGGATGAGCCGCGTCATCAACAAACAAAAATGGATTCTGGCCGCAACCGCCGTACTCGCCGCGCTGGCGTCCAGCGTCGCGATTCATCGGGCCGATGCCGCACGCGCCGTGAGCGTGTCGCCGCAAGGCAAGGTCGCGCAGGTGAGGCAGGTCGTCGTCAAGTTCGACGAAGCGATGACCCCGCTCGGCAACCCCAACGCCGCCGCACCGGCCAAGCTCGCGTGTGACGGCGCGCCGGCCGCGGCCACGGCGGGCAGCGCGCGCTGGATCGACCAGAAAACCTGGGCCTTCGACTTCAACGCCGACCTGCCGCCCGGCGTGCGCTGCGCGGTCGATCTCAACGCGGGCATCCAATCCGCCGATGGCAACGCGCTCGCGGGCCCGAATCACTTCACGTTCCAGACCGGCGGGCCGTTCGTCACGCGCATCGAGCCGAGTTACGGCGATATCGAGGAAGACCAGGTTTTCGTGCTGCGCCTGAACGGTCCGGCGACGCAAGCGTCCGTGCTCGATCACGTCTGGTGCGAATCGAACGCGCTCGGCAACCGCATTCCCGTGCGCATGGCCGACACCGCGACGCGCAACGCGCTCATCGAACACTTCCACTATCAGAAAGAAAGCGACCGCGTGCTCACGCTCGCGTGCGGGCAAACGTTGCCGTCCGCGACCAAGATGCAGCTTGTCTTCGGCCAAGGCGTGACGGGGCCGAGCGGCATGCCGAACGACGTCGAAAAGCGCTTCAGCTACACGGTGCGCGAGCCGTTCAAGGCGGCCTTCACGTGCGAGCGCGAGAACGCGAAGGCGCCCTGCACGCCGCTGCGTCCGTTGCGGCTCACGTTCACCGCGCCGATCAATCGCGCCGATGCCCAAAAGTTCGTCCTGCGCGGTCCCAAAGGCACGGTCGCGCCTCACTTCGATCCGGACAACAAGGATGCCGAAGCAAGCGCCATCGAATTCGCCGCGCCGCTGCCGGAGCGCGCGAATCTGACGATCGAAGCGCCGTCGAATCTGAAAGACGTGAGCGGCCGCGTGCTTGCGAACGCCGATCTCTTCCCGCTCGCGACGGCCACCGCGCCCATGCCGCCGCTCGCGAAGTTCTCGTCGGGCACGTTCGGGATCATCGAACGCTTCGCGGAGCCGAACATGCCCGCGATGCTGCCCGTCACGCTGCGTCATGTCGAAGCGGACTTGCACGTACGGGGGCTCAATGCGGGCACGTCGACGATCACGCGCCTCAAGCTCGACGCCGATGCCGACATCCGCCGATGGATGCGCACCGTCGATGCGTTCGACGGCATCGCGATGTCGCGCTCGGGCGTCGAATCGCGCATGCGCGAGGCGCTGCATAACGGCATCGCGCCGGTCATCGTCCGCAACGAAGACGGTTCGGTCGGCAACGATCCCACGATCGACATTCGCTCGCTCTCGCTTCTGACGAAGCGCGCGGGCGTCGAGACGCTGACGCTGCCCGCCGACGATCCGAAATCGCTGCGGCCGTTCGAAGTCGTCGGCATTCCGTTCAGCAAGCCCGGCTTCTATGTGGTCGAGCTGGCGTCGCCGGCGCTGGGCGCGTCGCTGATGGGCAAGCGCCAGGCGATGTACGTACGCACGTCGGTGCTCGTCACGAATCTCGGCGTGCATTTCAAGCAGGGGCGCGAAAACAGCGTCGTCTGGGTGACGACGCTCGACAAGGGCAAGCCGGTGCCGAATGCGCAGGTGCGCGTGACCGATTGCCGGGGCAGGCAGCTCGCCACCGGCATGACCGACGCGCAAGGCATCGCGAAGATCGACAAGGCGCTCGTGGAGTCGCGCGACTGCGGCGAAGACAATCTTAGCGACGGCGGCTTCTTCGTGTCGGCGCGCGTGGACGATCCCGTGACCGGTCCCGACATGGCCTTCGTGCAATCGGACTGGAATCGCGGCATCGAATCGTGGCGCTTCGACGTGCCGACGGACATGAGCCCCACGCGCACGACGCGCGCGCACACGGTGTTCGACCGCACGCTGCTGCGCGCGGGCGAGACCGTATCGATGAAGCATCTGCTGCGCGTCGAGACGCTCGGCGGCTTCGCGTTCGCCAAGCGCTATCCGACGCGCGTGACGATCCGCCATATCGGCAGCGGCCAGACGTGGCATCTGCCGCTCGCGTGGGCCGCCGACCATAGCGCCGACTCGACGTTCACCGTGCCCGCAGCGGCGAAGCTCGGCGAATACAGCGTGTCGCTCGACGACGGCGCGGCCAGCGCCGCCGGCAATGACGACGACAACGAACGCGCGGTGAGCGGATCGTATGAAACGGGCAGCTTCCGCGTCGAGGAATTCCGGCTGCCGGTGTTCAAAGGCTCCATTTCGGCCGGCGACAGCAAATCGCCCGGACTCGTCGCGGCGCGTGAAGCGCCCGTCTCCGTGCGGCTCGAATACGTGCAGGGCGGCGCGGCATCGAACGTTCCGGTGCAGGTGTCGGCGCTCGTGCGCGATACCGCCCCGCCCTTCGCATCGCAATTCGAATCGTTCAGCTTCGCGCCGTATCGCAAGCCCGCGAACGACGGCGCGAGCGCGCCCGCCGAGGATCAGGACGGCGACGGCAGCGACGATCAGCAGCAAGGCGATTCCACGACCAAGCTCGTCGCCGACAAGGTGCGCGTGACGCTCGACCGCGACGGCGCCGGCAAGCTCACGGTCGCGCCGCTGCCCGCCGTCGACTCGCCGAAGCGCCTGGCGCTCGAAGCCAGCTTCGCCGATCCGAACGGCGAAATTCAGACGATCAGCGGCGCAGCGACGCTCTGGCCCGCCGAGGTCGCCGTCGGCGTGAAGGCGGGACACTGGGTATCCGTCGGCGATACGGTTCCGGTTCAGGCGCTCGCGCTCGACCTGCAAGGCAAGCCGCGCGCGGGCGTATCGATCGAAATCAAGGGCATTGCGCGCGTGATGTCGAGTTCGCGCAAGCGCATGGTCGGCGGTTTCTACGCCTACGACAATCACAGCGAAACCAGCAATCTCGGCACGCTCTGCAGCGGCAAGAGCGACGACCACGGCCTCGTCACCTGCGACGCGAAGCTGAAGCAGGCGGGCAACGTCGATCTGATCGCGGTCGCGAAAGACGGCGACGGCCGCGAAGCCAACGCGAGCACGTCGGTCTGGGTGACGCGCGAGGACGAACTCTGGTTCGGCGGCGAAAACACCGACCGCATCGACGTGCTGCCGGAAAAGACCAGCTACGAGCCGGGCGAAACCGCGCGCTTCCAGGTCCGCATGCCGTTTCGCGCGGCGACGGCGCTCGTCGCGGTGGAACGCGAAGGCGTGATCGAAACGCGGGTCGTCGAACTGAACGGCAAGGATCCGACCATCGACCTGAAAGTGCAGGATGCATGGGGGCCGAACGTGTACGTGTCGGTGCTCGCGCTGCGCGGGCGCGTGCGCGAAGTGCCGTGGTACTCGTTCTTCACGTGGGGCTGGAAGGCGCCGGTGGAATGGGCGCGCGCGTTCTGGTACGAAGGACGCCAGTATCAGGCGCCGACGCCGCTCGTCGATCTGTCGAAGCCCGCGTTCCGCTACGGGCTCGCATCGATCAAGGTCGGCACGGCGTCGCACAAGCTCGCGGTCAGCGTGACGCCGGACGCGAAGTCGTATTCCGTGCGGGCGAAGGCGCATGTGAAGATCAAGGTCGCGCTGCCCGACGGCAAGCCCGCGCCGGCCGGCACGCAGATCGCCGTCGCTGCAGTCGATGAAGCCTTGCTCGAACTGATGCCGAACCGAAGCTGGAACGTGCTCGACGCGATGTTGCAGCAGCGCGCGTACGGCGTCGAAACGGCGACCGCGCAGATGGAAATCGTCGGGCGGCGGCACTTCGGGCGCAAGGCGGTGCCTGCGGGCGGCGGCGGCGGACATAGCGCGACGCGCGAACTCTTCGATACCCTGCTCCTCTGGAATCCGCGCGTGACGCTGGATGCGAACGGCGAAGCATCCGTCGACGTGCCGCTCAACGACGCGCTCACTCGCTTTCGCATCGTCGCGATCGCGACTGTCGGCGCGGGACGCTTCGGCACGGGCAGCGCGTCGATTCAGAGCACGCAGGATCTGCAACTGATTTCGGGCCTGCCGCCGCTCGTGCGCGTCGGCGATGCGTTCCGCGCGCAGGTCACGCTGCGCAACGGCACGGACCGCGCGATGCGCGTCGTCGTCACGCCGCACGCGGGCGCGCTCGCGCTCGACGCGCGGACGGTCGAACTCGCGGCGGGATCGTCGAAAGAATTGGTCTGGGACGTGGCCACGCCCGACGTGCTCGGCGCGAACGCTTCCGCCGCGCTCGCGTGGGACGTGAGCGCCGTCGAACAGGGAACCGGCAAGGCGAGCGATGCCGTGAAGCTCACGCAGCGCGTCGTCGCGGCGATTCCGGTCACGGTGCAACAGGCGACCATCGCACAGGTGGATGGCACGCTGGCGTTGCCCGTCGCGCCGCCCGCCGACGCGAGCCGCTCGACGAACGGCATCGTGCGCGGGGGCGTCGCGGTATCGCTGCAGCCGAAGCTCGCGGACGGCCTGCCCGGCGTGCGCCGCTGGTTCGAGCGCTATCCGTACAACTGCCTGGAGCAGCAGACATCGCGCGCGCTCGGTTTGATGGACGCCGCCCAGTGGCAAGCCGTGCTCACGCGCATGCCCGCGTATCTCGACCGCGACGGCCTCGCGAACTACTTCCCGCCGCCCGACGACACGCGCCCGACCGGCAGCCCTGCGCTGAGCGCGTACCTGCTCGCCGTCTCGGATGAAGCCGGCAAGCTGGATCGCCGCTTCGCGCTGCCCGCCGATCTGCGCGACCGCCTCGCGGCGGGCCTCGCGAATTTCGTCGATGGCAAGATCGAACGCAAGTTCTGGGCGCCGCGCAACGATCTCGACTTCGAGAAGCTCGCGGCCATCGAAGCGCTCTCGCGCTACGGTCTCGCGCAGCCGCGCATGCTGGGGTCGATCACGGTCGCGCCGAATCAGTGGCCGACGTCCGCGGTGCTCGATTACTACGCGATCCTCTCGCGCGTCGACGGCATTCCTGATCGCGAAGAGAAGCGCGCGCAGGCCGAGCAGATCGTCCGTGCGCGGCTTACGTATCAAGGCACGCGCCTCAACTTCTCGACCGAACACGACGACGATCTCTGGTGGCTCATGACGAGCGTCGAAACGAACGCCGCGCGCACCGCCCTTCTGTTCGCGGATGCGCCCGGCTGGAAGGACGAGATGCCGCGTCTGGTCGCCGGCCTGCTCGCGATGCAGCAGCACGGCGCATGGCAGACGACCACGGCCAATCTGTGGGGAGCGCTGGCGGTCGGCCGCTTCTCGCGTCTCTTCGAAAGCACGCCGGTCACCGGCAGCACGGCGATCGCGCTCGGTTCGTCGGCGCAGCGCGTGAACTGGGACGCAGCCGCGCCCGTCGCGACGGCGTCGGCCACGTCGCCCATGTCCGCCACGCCGATCACGAAGACCGCGAACACGCGCAGCACGATACTGCCGTGGTCCACCGGCCCGCTCACGCTCACGCAGGACGGCACGGGCAAGCCGTGGGCGACGATCGAAAGCCTCGCGGCGGTTGCGTTGAAGGCGCCGCTCGCGGCCGGCTACCGCATCACGAAGACGGTCACGCCCGTCGAGCCCGCCGTCAAGGGCGAACTGTCGCGCGGCGATATCGTGCGCGTGCATCTCGACATCGACGCGCAAAGCGACATGACGTGGGTCGTCGTGAACGATCCGATTCCCGCCGGCGCGACGATTCTCGGCTCGGGCCTCGGTCGCGATTCGGAAGCGGCGACGCAAGGCGAGAAGCAGGACAGCGGCGCGTGGCCGGCGTTCGTCGAGCGCAGCTTCGACGGGTATCGCGCGTATTACGACTATCTGGCGAAGGGCAAGCTGCAGGTCGAATACACGATGCGCCTCAACAACGCGGGCACGTTCGGCCTGCCGCCGACGCGCGTCGAAGCGCTCTACGCGCCCTCGACGTTCGGCGCGCTGCCGAATGCGCCGATGGTCGTCAAGCCGCTCGCGGCGAAGTGACATCGTGAAGCGCGCCGCCACGTTCGTCGTCGCCATGATGCTCGCCGCGGCCGCTCACGCCGCGCCGGGCTTCGACGAAGTGCGCGCGAACTGGCGCAGCTCCGACTGGCTCCTGCTCGACCGCGACGGCGAGACGCTGCAGCGCACGCGCATCGACACGAGCGCGCGACGCGGCGACTGGATCGCGCTCGCGGATGTATCGCCCGCGCTGCGCGAAGCGATCGTCGTTTCGGAGGACAAACGATTCTACGAACACGCGGGCGTCGACTGGCGCGGAGCCGCCGCCGCCGCGTGGGGCAACCTGTGGAACACGCGCACGCGCGGCGCATCGACGGTGACGATGCAGCTCACCGGTCTCATCGGCGACGAAGGCAGGAAGCCGTCCGGACGCCGTTCCATCGCGGAAAAGGCGCAGCAAACGGTGAGCGCACTGTGGCTCGAACGCACGTGGCGCAAGGATCAGATTCTCGAAGCCTATCTGAATCTCGTGCCGTTTCGCGGCGAGATCATCGGGCTGTCGGCGCTGTCGCAGACGCTTTTCGACAAGGCGCCATCCGGTCTCGACGAACGCGAATCCGCACTCGCCGCCGCGCTCGTGCGCGCGCCGAATGCGCCGTACGCGAAGGTCGCGGCGCGCGCGTGCGCCATCCTGCGCGACATGCGCACCTTGCACGCAAACGCCAAAACGAGCGCCGCTCCCGATCCGTGCGTCAATCTCGACAGCTACGCGCAACTGACGCTCACGCGCACCGCATCGGCGCCGGCTTACGTCCGCAGCGACGACGCGCTCGCGCCGCATCTCGCGCGGCGCATCGCGAACGAAGCGCATCCGGCGGCGGGCGCGCGCGTGCGTTCGACGCTCGATGCGCGGCTTCAGCGCTTCGCCCGCGACACGCTCGCCCGCACGCTCGCCGAACTGAATGCGCGCGCGCATCCGCGCAACGTGCACGACGCGGCGGCGATCGTCATCGACAACGCATCCGGCGACGTGCTCGCGTGGGTGGGATCGGCGGGCGGTTTGTCAAACGCAGCCGAGGTCGACGCCGTGCTCGCGCAGCGTCAGGCCGGCTCGACGCTCAAGCCTTTCCTGTACGCGCAGGCCATCGACGAAAAGCGCCTCACCGCCGCCACGCTGCTCGACGACGCCCCGCTCGATCTCGCCACGGGCGGCGGCCTGTATATCCCGCAAAACTACGATCACGACTTCAAGGGCTGGGTCAGCGTGCGCACGGCGCTCGGTTCGTCGCTGAACGTGCCGGCGGTGCGCGCGCTCGTGCTGGTCACGCCGCATCGCTTCGCGAAGACGCTCGTCGCGCTCGGCCTGCCGCTGTCGCAAGCGGGCGATTACTACGGCTTCAGCCTCGCGCTAGGCAGCGCCGATGTCACGCTCGCATCGCTTGCGAATGCGTATCGGGCGCTGGCGAACGGCGGCGTCGCGCGGCCGCTTTTCGATCTCGCGGATCACGCGCCCGCGCCTTCGGGCAAGCGCGTGTTCAGCCCGGAAGCGAGCTTCATCGTCACCGACGTGCTGGCCGACAATAACGCGCGCACCCGCACGTTCGGCTTCGACAGCGTGCTCGCGACCCGCACCTTCAGCGCGGTGAAGACGGGCACGAGCAAGGACATGCGCGACAACTGGGCGGTCGGGTTCACGTCGCGCTACACGGTAGGCGTGTGGGTCGGCAACGCTGACGGCGCGCCGATGTGGGACGTCTCCGGCGTCACCGGCGCGGCGCCCGCGTGGAATGCGATCGTCAATTACCTGCATCGGCGGACGACGAGCCGCGCGCCTAACGCGCCGCCGGGCGTCGTGAAGACGCGCGTCGCGTATCAGAACGACATCGAGCCGACGCGCGACGAATGGTTCGTGCGCGGCACGCAGATGGAGCGCATCGGCTTGACGGCGAACGCGGCGGCGGGAACGACGGCGAACGCAGTTCGTGCCGATGCTGCCGCCGCGAAAATCGGCGCGCCGACCGACGGCACCATTTTCGCGCTCGACCCCGACATTCCGCCCGCGCGCCAGCGCGTGTGGTTCGAGCGCGCGGGCGGCGGCGCACGTCTGACATGGCGGCTCGACGGCAAGCCGTTCGGACACGACGCCCGCGCCGCCTGGCTGCCGTGGCCGGGTCGTCACGTGCTCGAACTCGTCGATGCGCGCGGCGAAACGGTCGACCAAGTCGGCTTCGAAGTGCGCGGTGCGTTCGCGAAAGCGGCCGCGCCCGATCGAAATAGACTGCGCGGGCGGCGAAAAAATTGGCATAGCGAACGATTGCGCGCGTTCGATTGCTTCGCGGCACGTTCCGCGCTTTTCCAACGTTAAGAATTGTGCGCAAATGCGGCGTGCCCGGCGAGGTCATGCACAATGCCCCACGGTCACCGTCCGGGACGCGGAATTGTCCTATGCTTAACGGCGTCGTCCCGCGTGGCCGGTCCGGCGTTGCGTGCCGGAACGTTGCCCGTCCACTGTTTCATCCACTTTTGCCCGGAGTGTCGTCATGCTGAGAAAGCTGTTGATTCTGTGCGTTGGATTCCTGCTGTCCATCGGCGTCGCGTTTGCCGCCGTCGATGTCAATACCGCCGATCAGGCCGCTCTCGATTCGGTGAAAGGCCTCGGGCCGGTAAAATCGAAGGCGATCGTCGACGAACGCACGAAAAACGGTCCGTTCAAGGACGCGGACGATCTCGCGAACCGCGTCAAGGGCCTCGGTGTGAAGTCGGTGGCGAAGCTGGAGGAAAACGGACTGACCATCGGCGGATCGTCGCTGCCGCCGACCGGCAAGACGTCGAAGTCCGCGCCGGTGACCTCGCAAGGCGCCGCCGCGCCGAATTCGACGGTCAAGTCATCGACGGCGGCGACCGCGGCAACATCGCCTGCGGCCACGAACGAGCGCACGCCGGCTGTCGCACCGGCGTCGGCTCCGTCGGCGTCCGGCAAGAAAAAGTCGAACGCGACGGCTACCGCTGCATCCGCGCCTGCCGCGACGAGCGACGCGAAACCCTCCAAATCCAAACGCAAGAAAGACAAGGCGGCGAGCAGCGCGGCCGCCAGTGGTCTGTAATTGCGCACCGCAACCCAACTTTCGTAGAGACTGACATGAGCCTACTCGATATCCTCGCCTCTTCCCTCGGCAATTCGTCGCCACAAGGCGGTCAAGGTGGCCAGGGCGGCGGCCAGACCGCGCTGATCGCGGCGGCGCTCGAATTCGTGAACAGCCAGCCCGGCGGCATCATGGGGCTGATCCAGCGTTTCCATCAGAACGGCGCGGGCGATATCGTCTCGTCGTGGATCGGCACCGGCGAGAACAAGCCGATCAGCCCGGGCGTGCTGACCAACGTGCTCGGCGCGGACAACGTCGGCGCGCTCGCGCAGAAGGCCGGCGTCTCGGGCGACCAGCTTTCCGGCATGCTGGCGGCAGTGCTGCCGCATATCGTCGATCGCGCGACGCCCAACGGCGAAGTGCCGCCCGAAGGCAAGCTGGATCTGACCGGCGTGCTCGGCTCGCTCGGTGGCCTCGCGGGTCTGTTCGGCAATAGCGAGCAGCCGAAGCAAGGCTGAGCGCGCGCCTTTCGCACGTCGCGATAAAAAAAACCCCGTCCGGCTCGCGCCGGACGGGGTTTTTTGCGGGCCGGGAGACGCGCTGTCAGTCCATCGACGGCTCGCAACGGCTCTCAGCCGCGTGCGCCCTGCCCGGCCGCCCCAACGCCATCACGCGCTGCAACGTCACGAGACCGAGCACGGCGAGTCCCGCGCCCAGCATGAAGTCGGTTTCCACGCCCGCGCGGTCGACAATCGCGCCGCCCACGGCGGAACCCGTCGCGATCGCCACCTGAATGATGCTCACGAACATCGCGGAGCCGGCTTCCGGATAATCCGCCGTGCCGCGCTGAATCCACACGCTGAAGCACAACGGCAGCGCGCCGAACGCGACGCCCCAGATCAGCATCGCGACCGTCTCGCCGATATGCGAATGCCCGAGCAGCAGCATCGACAGGATCGCGGCGAGCAGCAGCACGATCATCGCCGCCACGGATTTGACGAGATGCGTGCCGACCAACGTCGACATGATCGCGTTCGAGAAGAAACCGATGACGCCGAAGCCGAGCAGCAGCAACGTGATCGCGTTCAGCGAAAAATCCTGTTCGAGCAACGGCGCGATGTACGTGTAGGTCGAAAAGTGCGCACCGAAAGCGAACGCGACCATCAACATGCTCAGTCGCGCATGCGGCCTCGCGAGCAGCGCCTTGAAGTCGTGGATGCGCAAGCCGGACGCCGACGGCAAGCGCGGCACGAGCAGCGCCTGCGCGGTCAGCGCGACGGCGACGAGGCCCGCGGTCGCCGCGAACGAAAGCCGCCACGACGAAAACGACGCGATGAAGATGCCGAGCGGCACGCCGATGACCGTCGCGAACGTCACGCCCGTCAGGATGATCGCCGTCGCTCGCGCTGCGTCCTTGCCCTGCACGAGTCGCGGCGCCGCCGCCGTCGCGAGCGTCCAGAAGCCGCCGAGCGCCGCGCCGAGCATTGCGCGGCCGATGAGCATCGTCGCGAAGCCGGGCGCCATCGCGCAGACGACGTTCGACACGAACAGAACCGCCGTGAGCAGCAAGAAGACGTATCGGCGATCCATGCGGCCCGCGCCGATGATCAGCGTCGGCGCGAAGATGGCGGCCATGACGCCGGGCGTCGTCACCATCAGACCGGCGATGCCGGGACTCACGCCCAGATCGTGCGCGATTTGCGGCAGCAAGCCGACCGGCAGGAATTCCGCCGTCACGAAGGCGAACGCGCTGACCGCGACGGCAAGCACGGCAAGCCACTCGCGTATCGTGGTTGAAAGGCCGTCCGATGTTCCGGGAAGCGTGGGGGCGTCGATATGCATGGCGATGGAAACGGAAAAATGAGGGCGAAGCCGTGGCTGCGACAGTCGCAAAACCGGCGCGCGGCGCGTTCAACACGAACCGCCGACGCTACGAATGAAGGACTGTAGGGGAACGGGCGGCGCCGAAAAAGGCCGGCGCCTCGAATTGACAATCCGGGTCAGGCGAACAATCGCGCGGGAATCCATGTGCCAAAGCGGTTTCCCGACAGCGCGCCGCGCAAAGAAAAAAGGCAACGAATCGCTTCGTTGCCTTTCGAAGTCCTCTTCATCGAAGAAGAGGCGCGTTCAACTCAATGCACCACGCGATCGAACACGAACTCGCCTTCGCGGACATCGACCGGAATGACATCCTTCGGTCCGAAGCGCCCCGCGAGAATCAGCTTGGCGACCGGATTTTCGATCTCCTGCTGGATCGCGCGCTTCAGCGGCCGCGCGCCGAACACCGGATCGTAGCCGACCTTGCCGATCTGCTCCAGCGCCGCATCCGACACGTCGAGCTGCATGTCGAGCTTCGCGAGCCGGTCGTGCAGACGCTGCAACTGAATCTTCGCGATCGATTCGATATTCGCGCGATCGAGCGAATGGAACACGACCACGTCGTCGATACGGTTCAGGAATTCGGGCCGGAAATGCAGCTTCACTTCTTCCCAGACCGCGTCCTTCACCTTCTCGTGCGGCTCGTCGACCATGCTCTGAATCACGTGCGAACCGAGATTCGACGTCATCACGATCACCGTGTTCTTGAAGTCCACGGTGCGGCCTTGTCCGTCCGTCATGCGGCCGTCGTCCAGCACTTGCAGCAGCACATTGAACACGTCCGGATGCGCCTTCTCGATTTCATCGAGCAGAATCACGCTATACGGCTTGCGACGCACGGCTTCGGTCAGATAACCTCCTTCCTCGTAGCCGACATATCCCGGCGGAGCGCCGATCAGCCGCGCGACGCTGTGCTTCTCCATGAACTCGCTCATGTCGATGCGGATCAGATGGTCTTCCGAATCGAACAGGAACGCCGCGAGCGCCTTGCACAGTTCCGTCTTGCCGACGCCCGTCGGCCCGAGGAACAGGAACGAGCCATACGGACGGTTCGGATCGGAGAGACCGGCGCGCGAACGGCGGATGGCGTCGGCGACCGCGCCGATCGCTTCGTCCTGACCGACGACGCGCTCATGCAGCTTGCTTTCGATCTGCAGCAGCTTTTCGCGCTCGCCCTGCATCATGCGCGACACCGGAATGCCCGTCGAACGCGACACCACTTCCGCGATTTCCTCCGCGCCCACTTGCGTGCGCAGAAGACGCGGACGCGTCGGATTGTTCTGCTCCTGCGATTCCGCCTGCGTCACTTGCTTGAGCCGCGCTTCGAGTTCCGGCAGCTTGCCGTATTGCAGTTCGGCGACCTTCTCGAGCTTGCCTTCGCGCTGCAGACGCGCAATGTCGGCGCGCACTTTCTCGATCTCTTCCTTCAGTTGCGCGCTGCCCTGCACCGCGGCCTTTTCGGCGGTCCAAATTTCCTCGAGATCGGAATACTCGCGGTTCAAGCGCTCGATTTCCTCTTCGATGAGTTGCAGCCGCTTCTGCGATGCCTCGTCCTTCTCCTTCTTCACGGCCTCGCGCTCGATCTTCAACTGGATGGTCCGTCGCTCCAGCTTGTCCATCTCTTCGGGCTTCGAATCGATTTCCATCTTGATGCGCGACGCCGCTTCGTCGATCAGATCGATGGCCTTGTCCGGCAAGAAGCGGTCCGTGATATAGCGATGCGACAGTTCCGCCGCCGCGACGATGGCCGGATCGGTGATCTCGACGCCGTGGTGCAGCTCGTACTTTTCCTGCAAGCCGCGCAGGATCGCGATGGTCGCTTCCACCGACGGTTCATCGACCAGCACCTTCTGGAAACGACGCTCCAGCGCCGCGTCCTTCTCGATGTACTTGCGGTATTCGTCGAGCGTGGTCGCGCCGATGCAATGCAGCTCGCCGCGCGACAGCGCCGGCTTCAGCATGTTGCCCGCGTCCATCGCGCCTTCGGCCTTGCCCGCGCCGACCATCGTGTGAATCTCGTCGATGAAGACGATGGTCTGCCCTTCGTCCTTCGCGATGTCGTTCAGCACGGCCTTCAGGCGCTCCTCGAACTCGCCGCGATACTTCGCGCCCGCGAGCAGCGCGGCCATGTCGAGCGACAGCACGCGCTTGCCCTTGAGCGTTTCCGGCACTTCGCCGTTGACGATGCGCTGCGCCAGTCCCTCGACGATCGCCGTCTTGCCGACGCCCGGCTCGCCGATCAGCACCGGATTGTTCTTCGTGCGGCGCTGCAGGATCTGGATGGAGCGGCGGATTTCGTCGTCGCGGCCGATGACCGGATCGAGCTTGCCGGCGCGCGCGCGCTCGGTCAGATCGACGGTGTATTTCTTGAGCGCCTCGCGCTGGCTTTCGGCGTCCTGGCTGTTGACCTGCGCGCCGCCGCGCACGGCGTTGATCGCGGCTTCCAGCGCGCGGCGCGTGAGCCCGTGCTGCTTCGCGATGCGGCCGGCTTCGCCTTTATCGTCGGCGACGGCCAAAAGGAACATTTCGCTCGCAATGTACGTGTCGTTGAGCTTCTGCGCTTCCTTGTCGGCGTTGTTGAGCAGGCCGGCGAGTTCGCGGCTGATCTGCACGTTGCCATCGGTGCCCTGCACTTGCGGCAGACGACCGATCGCTTCGTTGACCGCCGCCTGCAGCGCCTGAACCTGCACGCCCGCATGCGACAGCAGCGAGCGCGCGGAGCCGTCGCGCTGCGCGATCAGCGCGGACAGCAGATGCACGGGCTCGATGTATTGATTGTCGTTGCCAACCGCCAGGCTCTGCGCGTCGGACAGTGCTTCCTGAAACTTGGTTGTGAGTTTGTCGATTCTCATTTTTGGAAAGCTCCAATTCTGAATACGACCAAAATGAGGCGGTTTTGGCCGCTTTCAAGCATGGTTTCGCTCGCAATGTGCATTTTTTGAAGCGAGCGGGCGCGCGAGCGGCGCTTTCGACGGACAGCGATGTTCGGCTTTCGTTCAATGGCGCGGCGTACCGCGCTTCAGGACGAGCCATCCGGCGATACCGCCGCCACCGACAGCGAAGGCGACGAAGCCCCCATGCCGGCGACGCCCAGTAGCCGCGCGAGTTCGTTTGCCGGCTCCGACAGTTCGGCGACCGTGTGTTTGTCGAGTTCGGCGAGAAAGGCATCGCGCGCGGCGGCGATCACGCCCCGCAGCCGGCAGACCGGCTGGATCACGCAATGACGATCGTCCGCGCCGCTGGCGAAGCAGCCGACGATCGCAAAGTCGCTCTCCGTCCTGCGCACGATGTCGCCGATGGTCAGCGCGCGCGTGCGGTCCGCGAGGCGCAGGCCGCCGTGCCGCCCGCGCACGGTCTCCACCCAGCCCAGGTCTCCGAGTTGCTGAACGATCTTCATCAGGTGGTTCTTCGAGATGCCGTAGGCGTTCGAGATTTCCTGAATCGTCGAGAGGCCGGCCGGGCGCACAGAAAGATAGAGCAGAACCCGCAACGAATAGTCGGTGTAGTCGGTCAGTCGCATGGTGTCGCGCGGTGAGTTGAGCGCAGGTGCGCATGCATGACGGTGAGGCGCCGCAGAACGAACCGCCGCGCCCGCGACGCCGGGTGCGGCAAAAAAGCCGCATGATGCCGTAGGGCGATGACCCCGCCCCGGCGACGCAAGGTCTACTATCCGCACGCGGCCCGCGAAACGCGGCATCACCTTGACGAATGAAGCATTCTGCGCCAAATAAGTGCCTGTCGTCAGCTAATGACCCTCGCGCCCGCGCTCTTTTTCGACGCCAGCCTGATCGCTTTCCTGCCATGAACCACGACCCATCCAGCGCCGCCGTCACGCGCGAGCGCGAACCGACCGAAACCAACGTGCGCGCGCTCGTCGAAGCGTTCTACCGCCGCGTGGACGACGATCCCCTGCTCGGACCGATCTTCGCCCGCGAGCTGACGGGCCGCTGGGACGAGCATCTCGCGAAGATGACGACCTTCTGGTCGAGCCTCGTGCTCGGCTCGAAGCAGTATCGGGGGAACGTGCAGGAGGCGCATCGGCCGCTGGAAGGCATCGAGCCGCGCCACTTCGCGCGCTGGCTGTCGCTGTTCCTGAACACGGTCGAGGCGCGCTACGAACCGGCCGCCGCGGTGCAGTTCATGGAACCGGCGCTGCGCATCGCGCACAGCCTGCAATTGAGCAAGTTCGGCTGGGATTACCGGATTCCCGCCGAACAGGAAGCCTTGCTCGCGGCGCTCAAGCGGCAGCGCACCGGCGACGAGCCGGAACCGCGCTTTCCGGAACGGCCCGCCGCCGAGCCGTTTCCGGCGAAGTTCGTCGGCAAGCCCGTCGACGAGCGATGAATCGTCAGCCTTCCGGCGTCGTCCAGCGCGCGAGCGCGGCGTCGTCGGATTCGCGGGCATCGACCCAGCGCTCGCCGCGTTCGGTCTTTTCCTTCTTCCAGAACGGCGCCTGCGTCTTGAGGTAATCCATCACGAAGGCGCACGATTCGAACGCCTCCGCGCGATGCATCGCCGTCGTCGCGACGAGCACGATCTGATCGAGCGGCTTGAGTTTCCCCACGCGATGCACGATCAGCACGTCCGATCCCGGCCACCGCTCGCGCGCCTGGTCCGCGATGCCTTCGAGCGACTTCTCCGTCATGCCGGGATAGTGCTCCAGCTCCATCGTTTCGACGGCGCTGCCTTCGTTCAGATCGCGCACCGTGCCGATGAAACACGCCACCGCGCCGACCTTCGGGTTCTCGGCGCGCAGCGCGGCGACTTCGGCGCTCAGGTCGAAATCGGTTTCCTGCACGCGGACTTTCGAAAACGTGGTCATCTCAGCCGCCCGTGACCGGCGGAAAGAACGCGACTTCGCAGCCATCGGTGATGCGCTGCGACGCGTTCGTCATCACGTGATTGCACGCCATGCGCAGCGCGCGGCCATCCGCGAGCGTTTCGGCCCAGACGCCGCCGCGCATGCGCAGCCAAGCGCGCACGTCGCCGACATTGACGACCGTGTCGGGCACGCTCACCGTCTCGTTCGCGACGCCCAGCGCCTCGCGCACGCTCGCAAAAAATCTCAGTTCCACTTTCATTGCAGGCTCGTCCTTACCGCATCAATTCTGAAAAAGGGATGAAACGCACCAGCTCGCCCGCGCTGATCGCGTGATTCGGCGGATTGTCGATGAGTCCGTCGCCCCAGACCGTCGACGTCAACACCGCCGAACTCTGGTTCGGGAAAAGGTCGAGACCGCCTGCGTCGTTCACGCGCGCGCGCAGGAATTCGTTGCGGCGATCGCCTTTTTTCTGCGTGAAGTCGGCGCGCATCGTGTAGACGCGCGGCGCGGCGTGTTCGACGCCCGCGAGCCGCAAAATGAACGGTCGCACGAAAAGCAGGAACGTGCAGAAGCTCGATACCGGATTGCCCGGCAAGCCGATGAAATGCGCTTCCTCCGATCCGCCCGAGCCCGAGCCCGCGCGCCGCACCGCGCCGTACGCGAGCGGCTTGCCCGGTTTCATCGCGATCTGCCACATCGAGATGCGCCCTTCCGCTTCGACGGCCGGCTTCACGTGATCCTCTTCGCCTACCGATACGCCGCCGCACGTCAAAATCAGATCGTGTTCGAGCGCGGCGCGGCGCAAGGTATCGCGCGTGGCGTCGAGCCGGTCAGGGACGATGCCGAAATCCGTCACGTCGCAGCCGAGCTTCGCGAGCAGCGCGCGCAGCGTGAAGCGGTTCGAGTTGTAGATCGCGCCGGGCGCGAGCGGCTCGCCGGGCATGCGCAGTTCGTCGCCGGTGAAGAAGATCGCGACGCGCACCGGGCGCACCACGTCCAGCGACGCGCATCCGACCGATGCCGCGAGCCCCAGCGCCTGCGGCGAGAGACGCGTGCCGGCCGGCAGGATGACCGAGCCGCGCTCGATGTCCGCGCCCTGCCGCGTGATCCATTCGCCGGCAGCGGGCGGCTGCGTGAACGCGACGGCGCCGTCGTCGGAAACGCGCGCCATTTCCTGCATGACGACGGCGTCCGCGCCCGGCGGCACCGTCGCGCCCGTGAAGATGCGCGCCGCCGTGCCCGCCGCGAGAGGCTCCGCCGTGTGGCCTGCCGGCACGCGCTGCGACACGGGCAGCGCGACGGGCGCGGCATCCGTGGCGGCGGCGAGATCGGCGGCGCGGACCGCGTAGCCGTCCATCGAGCTGGTGTGCATCGGCGGGACGTCGAGCGGCGAAACCACGTCGGCGGCGAGCACGCGGCCGAGCGCCTCGAGCGTGTCGATGCGCTCGACGCCCTCCACCCGGCGCGCGGCGTCGAGCAGGAGGCCGAGCGCTTCGGCGGTGGCGAGCATCGGAGGACGGGAGGAACCGGCAGGCTGTGATGACATGGCTTCGCTTGAGGGCGCGGCGCGCGCGTGGGAGGAAACGACGGGTTATAGGCAACCATTGTAACGACTAGGCGGCCGGCTTCGGCTGCCCGGGCGCGCATGCGCTTTGCATCGAGAAAATAGGCGGAAAACGGCGAAAAGCGGCGGAAGCGAACGACCGTCTCGCTCCAAGACGGCCCCGCCCCGGTGATACACTCGCACCACACTTCCCGCCATCCATTTCCATGAAATTCTGTTCCGTCTGCGGCCATCAGGTCGGTCTGAGCATTCCGCCCGGCGACAACCGCGAGCGCTACGTTTGCGGCAATTGCGACACCGTTCACTATCAGAATCCGCGGAACGTCGTGGGCACGGTGCCGGTCTGGGACGACAAGGTGCTGCTGTGCCGACGCGCGATCGAGCCGCGCTATGGCTACTGGACGCTGCCCGCGGGCTTCATGGAAATGGACGAAACCACGAGCGAAGGCGCCGCGCGCGAAACGCTCGAGGAAGCCGGCGCGCGCGTCGAGATTCAGAGTCTTTTCACGCTGCTCAATGTGCCGCACGTGCATCAGGTGCATCTGTTCTATCTGGCGCGCCTGCTCGATCTCGACGTCGACGCCGGCGAGGAAAGCCTCGAAGTGCGCCTCTTCGATGAAAGCGAAATTCCGTGGGACGAGATCGCGTTCCCAACGGTCGGACAGACGCTGCGTTTCTTTTTCGCCGACCGCGCCGCCGGCAATTTCACGCTGCATACGGGCGACATCTTCCGCACGCTGCGCGAAGGCTGAGCCGCGCCCGACGATCATGGTTCCCTGGCTCGCTTCCGACGATCCGTTCCCGCCCGTCGAGCGCGCGCTCGGCGCATCGAGCGGCGCGCCGGGCCTCCTCGCCGCGAGCGCGGACTTGCTGCCCTCGCGTCTCGTCGATGCTTACGGGCGCGGCATCTTCCCGTGGTATTCGGACGGCCAGCCGGTGCTCTGGTGGAGTCCCGATCCGCGCATGGTGCTCGTGCCGGCGGAGTTCAAGGTGTCGCACTCGCTGAAGAAGACGCTGAAGCGCGTGGTGCGCGAAGCGGCGTGGGAAGTGCGCGTGGACGACGATTTCCCCGCCGTCATGCGCGCGTGTGCGCAGACGCCGCGCGAAGGCCAGCGCGGCACGTGGATCACCGCGGATATCGTCGATGCCTATACGTCGCTGCATCGCGCGGGCAAGGCGCACAGCGTGGAGACGTGGCGCGACGGCGTGCGTGTGGGCGGGCTTTACGGCGTGTCGTTCGGGCGCATGTTCTTCGGCGAATCCATGTTCGCGCACGAGACGGATGCCTCGAAAATCGCGCTCGCCGCGCTCGTCGCGCACTTGCGCCGCCACGAAATAGAGATGATAGACTGCCAGCAAAACACGTCGCATCTGGCGTCGCTGGGCGGCCGCGAGATTCCCCGCCGCGCGTTCGTCGCGCATCTGCGCCGCGCTGTCGCCGAACCGCCGTTTCCCTGGCGCTTCGACAAATCCGTCCTCGCCGATCTCATCGGCACGCCCGCGCGCTGAGCGCATCGGCGGGCGTCAGGCGCAACGCTTGCGACGCAGTACTGACCACATGCACGATCAGCCGGCCTCGTCCGCACGACGCAGGAGCCGGCCACGAGAGACGACGCCTGCGAGAGCCGCCAACGTGACACACCCGAACGAGCTGCCGCTGTCACCGCTTTCCGCGCTGCAATTCTATGCAACAGCGCCCTACCCTTGCAGTTATCTGGAAGGGCGCGTCGCGCGCTCGCAAGTCGCGACGCCGAGCCATCTCATCAACTCCGACGTCTACACGGAACTCGTCAAGGCGGGTTTCCGGCGCTCAGGCGTCTTCACGTATCGCCCTTACTGCGACGGCTGCCGCGCGTGCGTGCCGGTGCGCGTGCCGGTTGGGCGCTTCGTGCCGAATCGCGCGCAGCGGCGCGTGTGGAAGCTGCATGGCAATCTCGTCGCGAGCGTCGCGCCGCTTCATTACGACGAAGAGCATTACGCGCTCTACATGCGCTATCAGTCGGCGCGGCACGCGGGCGGCGGCATGGATCGCGACAGCCGCGACCAGTACGAACAGTTCCTGCTGCAAAGCCGGATCAACTCGCGGCTCGTCGAATTCCGCGAACCGGCATCGCCCGGTCAGCCGGATACGCCCGGTGCGCTGCGCATGATCAGCATGATCGATATTCTCGGCGACGGCCTCTCGTCGGTGTACACGTTCTTCGAACCCGACATGCCGAAGACGAGCTACGGCACGTTCAACATCCTCTGGCAGATCGAGCAGGCGAAGAGCCTCGACTTGCCGCACGTCTATCTCGGCTACTGGATCCGCGAAAGCGAAAAGATGGCGTACAAGGCCAATTTCCGGCCGCTCGAAGGCCTGATCGACGGCCACTGGACGCTGCTCGATCCCGCTTCGACGCTTTCCGCCGGCGCGCTGCCGATGCCGGGACGCATCCACGGGCCGGGCCAGCCAAAATAGCCGAACGATCGGACGCGGGCCGGCGGCTGCGGCAAAGCCGCTAAAATGGCGGTCTCAAAATACGCGCCGTCGCCGGCTTTCACTTCGTGTTCAGTTCTCTTTACCCGCTCGCGCGCTCGCATCTCTTTCGCATGGACGCGGAAGACGCGCATCACCTGACGCTTCGCATGCTGGGCGCCGCCGGCCGCACCGGACTCGCCGGCATGCTCGCCAAACGCGGCCCCGACTCGCCGCGCACGGTGATGGGCCTCACGTTCCGCAATCCGGTCGGCCTCGCGGCGGGTCTCGACAAGGACGGCGCGTGCATCGACGGCCTCGCGGCGCTCGGCTTCGGCTTCATCGAAGTGGGCACGGTCACGCCGCGCGCGCAAGCAGGCAATCCGCGCCCGCGCATCTTCCGGCTGCCGGAAGCGGGCGCGCTCATCAACCGGATGGGCTTCAACAACGGCGGCGTCGACCAGTTCGTCTCGAACGTGCAGGCCGCGCGCTATCGCGGCGTGCTCGGGCTCAATATCGGCAAGAACGCGGATACGCCCATCGAGCGCGCCGCCGAAGACTATCTTTATTGCCTCGAACGCGTGTATCCGTTCGCGAGCTACGTGACGATCAACATTTCGTCGCCGAACACGAAGAATCTGCGCCAGTTGCAAGGCGCGGGCGAACTCGACGCCCTGCTCGGCGCGCTCAAGGACAAGCAGCAGCGCCTGTCCGACCTGCACGGCAAGCTCGTGCCGCTCGCGCTCAAGATCGCGCCCGATCTCGACGACGAGCAGATCAAGTCGATTGCCGGCACGCTGCTGGCTCACCGTATCGACGGCGTGATCGCCACCAACACGACGCTCTCGCGCACGGCCGTCGCCGGCATGGCGCACGGCGACGAAGCGGGCGGCCTCTCCGGGCGGCCGGTGTTCGACGCATCGAACGAAGTGATCCGCAAGCTGCGCGCGGAAGTGGGCGCGGATGTGCCGATCATCGGCGTGGGCGGCATTTTCTCGGGCGCGGATGCGCGCGCGAAGCTCGCGGCGGGCGCATCGCTCGTGCAGATTTACACGGGACTGATTTATCGCGGGCCGTCGCTCGTCACGGAATGCGTCGAGGCGCTCGCACAAGGAATATCGACATAAGCAAACGATATGACGCGCGGCTTGCCTTTTCTCTATGATGCCGCACCTATCGGGCGTGCCGCGCACACGAACGGCGCGCCCCTAGCCCACACCAGGAAAAACAACACGATGAAACTGTCCACGCTCAAGAAGCTCGTCGCCGCCGGCGTGATCGGCGCCACCTTCACCGCCGTCACCACCGCCGCGCACGCCGAAGACCTGCTCGATCAGGTCAAGCAGCGCGGCACGCTGCGCGTCGGTCTGGAAGGCACGTTCCCGCCGTTCAACTCGAAAGCGCCGTCGGGCGAGCTCGTCGGCTACGACGTGGATATCGCGAAGGCCGTCGCCGCCAAGCTCGGCGTGAAGCCCGAATTCGTGACGACGGAGTGGAGCGGGATCATCGCGGGCCTGCAGGCGGGCAAGTTCGACGTGATCGTCAACCAGGTCGGCATCACCGACAAGCGCAAGGAAACGCTCGATTTCTCGCCGGCGTACACGTACTCGAACGCGCAACTGATCCAGCGCAAGGACGACTCGCGCGAATTCAAGACGCTCGACGACCTGAAGGGCAAGAAGCTCGGCGTCGGCCTCGGCACGAACTACATGGACATGGCGAAGTCGGTGCCGGGCATCGACGTGAAGACGTATCCGGGCGCGCCGGAATATCTGCGCGATCTGGCTGCGGGCCGCCTCGACGCCGCGCTCAACGACCGTCTGATGCTCGCGTATCTGCTCAAGAACTCGCAACTGCCGCTGCGCACGGGCGCGAGCGTCGGCGCGGGCAATCCGTCGGGCATTCCGTTCAAGAAGGGCAATCCGAAGTTCGCCAAGGCGATCGACGACGCGATGACCCAGCTCGAAAAGGACGGCACGTTCGCGAAGATCTCCGACAAGTGGTTCGGCATCGACGTGACGAAGCCGGCGAAGTAATCGCGGGCTGATCTTTAGTCAGCACAGGGCGGCATCGTTTCGCGGTGCCGCCCTTCTCTTTTTGGCGTTCGCTTATTTGCAGCGTCCGTTTATGATGGGCGCTTTCGCGCGACGCCTGGGTTCTGCGTCGTGTTTCGCGCGCTTTCCGCTTACGTTTTCCCTCCATGTCCACGACTTCCCTGCTCGTTGAATCGGCGCCGGTGCTGGCGCAAGGCGCGCTCTTGACGATCAAGTTCGCGCTCTACTCGATGTTCTTCGGCCTCATCGCGGCCGTGACGCTGGCGTTGATGGGCATCAGCCGCAACCGGGCGCTCGTCGCGATCGGGCGCTGCTACGTGAGCGTCATGCGCGGCACGCCGCTGCTCGTGCAGATTTTCGTGATCTATTACGGCCTGCCGAGCCTCGGGATTTCGCTCGAACCGACGCCCGCCGGTGTGATCGCGCTGTCGGCGAACGTGGCGGCGTATCTGTCGGAAAGCATGCGCGGCGCGATTCTCGGCATCCATAGCGGGCAATGGCTCGCCGCGTACAGTCTCGGGCTTTCGCGCGGGCAGACGCTGCGCTACGTGATCGGGCCGCAGGCGCTGCGCATCGCGGTGCCGAGCCTGTCGAACAGCCTCATCAGCCTGATCAAGGATACGTCGCTCGTGTCGGTCATTACCGTCACCGAGCTTTTGAGAAGCGCGCAGGAAGTGATTGCATCGACGTATCAGCCGCTGCCGCTCTATCTCGCGGCAGCGTTCGTCTACTGGGTGCTGTGCAGCGTGCTGGAAGTCGTTCAGCGCGCGTTCGAGCGGCGCCTCGCGCTGCCGGGACGGCACTGAACGTTCGCTTTCGGTTCACTCGGTCTCGAACGGAAAGCGCACGTTCAGATCGCGCCGCGCGGCGTCCATGATCGCCATCATGCGCATGGACGTCGCGTGCGGCATCACCGGGCTTTCAATCGCGCCGGCGCGCAGCAGCTCGCAGAAATGCGCGGTTTCGTAATTCAGGCCGCCGCCCGTGAAAGGCTCGTCCAGTTCGATCCTGCGCCCATCCGTATAAGCGACGGTCGCGCGCGCCGGATTCCACCAGTTCTCGTGAATCGTCACCGTGCCGAGCGTGCCGCCGATCAGCGCATCGCCGCGGCCTTGCAGGTCCAGTCCGCAGAAAATCTGTGAAATGCCGCGCTCGTGGCGCACGTTCAGGCTCGCGAAGACATCGACGCCCGTTGCGCCGACGCGGCCGATCGTCTGCACGTCGAGCGCTTCGCCGAGCCAGTCGACCGCGAGAAACGCTTCGTAGATGCCGATATCGAGCAGCGCGCCGCCGCCTGCATCGAGCGAAAAGGACGGGTGATCGGCGGGCACGTTCGCCATCGAGCAGCCCGCGCGCACGAGTCCGATATCGCCGATCGGATCGCTTTCCAGATGCTCGCGCAAGCGCCGGTAGAGCGGATAGAACGGCGGCTTCATCGCTTCCATGAAGAGCAGCTTCGACGCGCGCGCCGCGTCGATCATGCGTTGCAGCGTGCGCGCGTTCACCGCCGCCGGCTTTTCGCAGAGCACCGGCTTGCCCGCCTCGAACGCGCGCAACGCGTAATGCGGATGGCTGTCCTGCATCGTCGCGACATAGAGCGCGTCGACGTGGGCGAGCAACGTGTCGAAGTCGGCGAAAGCGCGTGCGCCGAACGGCTCGGCGAGCGCGCGCGCCGGCTCCGCGCGCCGCGACCAGACGCCCGCGAGCGTCGCGCCTTCGACGTGCTTCAGACCCTCTGCGAAACGCCGCGCGATGCGTCCCGCGCCGACGATGCCCCAGCGTATGGTTTCGAGTGAGTGGTGTTTGTCGGTCAAGCGCGCCTCCGCATGTGTGTTCGTCGTGCGGGGCATTGTGCCTGATCGGGCGGCGCGAAAAGCACAAAGCCGGGACATGTCCCGGCTTTGCTCGGACAGCATGCTCAGCCCTTGCGGGCGAAGACGCGTCAGGCGCCTGCGGAAGCGTTCACGTCCGGCGGCGTGGCCCGCTCGCCCATGCGCTCCAGCGAGAACGCGCGGCCCACTTCCTCCGCCGCGAGATCGACGAGCGCCCGCGTCGCGCGTTCGGCGCCCGCCGAATCTTTCGCCTCGATCGCCTCGACGACGCTACGCTGCGCCGTCAGCATCGCCTCGCGCACGGACTCGATGCCGTCGACGATCGGATTCACGGTCACGAGCGCGCCGCGCACGATCGCCGTCATCTGCCGGAAGAACTGGTTGCCGCTCGCGGCCACGATGCGCGTGTGCAGCACTTCGTCCGCCGCCTGATATTCCGGCTCGCCGAAGTGCAGGCGCGCGAGCGTCTCGAACGCGTCGCGGATGCCGGCGATCTCGTCGGGCGTCGCGCGGGCGGCGGCGAGCGCGGCGGCGCGCGGCTCGATCAGCATCCGGAATTCGATTACATCGCGCAGAAAGGTCTGATCCGGCTTCGCGCGAAAGCGCCAGCTCACCACGTCTTCGTCGATGAGACGCCAGTCGCTCATCGGGCGGATACGCGTGCCGGTTTTAGGGCGCACGTCGAGCATGTGCCGCGCGAGCAGCATCGAGAGCGCTTCGCGCATGACGGTGCGGCTCACGTCGAATTCCTTGGACAGGATGTCCTGCGGCGGCAGTATCGCGCCATATTTTTGCTCGACGATTCCGGAGACGAGTCCGTCCATGACTTTCGCCACCAGCGATCGCTCTTTGTTTTCATCCATTACGCTTCTCCCCTTTCCGCCTGTCCGTAGCCATGTGTGTCTGTGCGCATCGCGTTCGCGCGTCCCGTGGCGGCAAGGCACGACGACTGCTTGATTCTGCGTTCGTCGCGCTATACGTTGCGGCTTCGTTGCATCGAAAGCCAGTCAGGGAAGTCCTGACAGGGTATTCCCTCTGACTTTCGGAGCACGCGCCGCAGCCGCGTTCGCCGCCTCTCTTTCGTCCGCTTGCCTGTTCTTCCTGCGCTCGCGCCGCGCGCGTGCCGCCATTCGTCAGGGAACCTGAGGAATGGAAGCACCGCAGCGCGGCGCGATCGTTCGCTTTTATTTTCTTTTCGGCCCGAATTTTCGTCGGCCGGTGATAAAGCCATTTGAGCAAGCAACTCGTATGCTTTCTGTGCGAACGCGAACGCTCGCCCCATTGCATGGCCTTATTGTATGACGCGATGCAGCGAATCATATTGCACTGCTTAGTACATCAATCTACCGATGATTCGCCCGCGAAAGAGGTGGGCCGACGCTTAAATGCTGTCCGGAGCGCGCGTGCGCCGCGTGTCGATTCGCATCGAACGATGCTCCAGCGAATCGCGCTCGGCAAGCGTCTGCTGATAGACCGTCATGTAATCGGCGGCCACGCTTTCGACCGAAAGCCGGTGGAGATTGTCCTGCGCACGCGACGCGTACTGCCCGCGCGCCTGCGAGTCGATCAGCAGCCAGCGCAGCTTCGATGCGGCCTGCGCGGGATCGCCCGGCGGCACGAGCACGCCGGCGGCGCCGTCGTCGAGAAGATCGGGGATGCCGCCCACGCGCGTCGCGACGATCGCGCAGCCGGCCTCGCGCGCTTCCGAGATGGCGAGCGGACACGGATCCTGATGCGACAGCAGCGCGAAGACATCGGCGCTCGCGAGATACGGGCGCGGGTCCGCGACGAAGCCGGTGAAGTCCACGGCATCCGCAATGCCGAGTTCCGCCGCGAGCGATTCCATCGCGCCGCGCTCGGGGCCGTCGCCGATCAGATAAAGATGCGGCTCCGGCAGGAATTCGCGCTGATGCGCCGACTGCGCGTGCACGAGCGCGAACGCCTTCAACAGATCGGCGATGCCTTTGCGTCGATACATGCCCGCGACGCTCACGATGTTCGGATGCCTCAGCCGCACTTGCCGGCCCATCGGGCGGCACGTGAGGCGCGGCGCCGCGACCGCGCCGTTGAGCACGACCGAGAGCCTGTCGTGGCCGATGCCGCGCTCTTCCAGCGTGCGCGCGACGTCATGGCTCACGGCGACCATGCGATCGCCCGCGCGCACGAGCGACGCGCTCTTCTGCAATTCGTGATGCACGGTCGTCACGAGCGCGAAGCGGCGGCGCATGCTGCCGAAGCGCGAAATGAGCGCGCCCGTCATCATGTGCGCGTGAACGATGTCGGGATCGAAACGATCGATGAGTCTGTTGAATGCCGCGATCATCGACGGCACGCGCCACGGCTGGCGCGACTGCTGAAGCGGAATATGCGTGATGCCATGACGGCGCAACAGCGGCTCGAAGCCGCCGCCCGACGAAGCCACCACCACGTCTTGCCCCATACGCGCCTGCATGCACGCGAGGTCCACCATCATGTTGACGGTGCCGTTGCCGATCGTCTGCGCGTGATTGGCGAGATGAACTATTCGCATGAGGGTGCAGGTTGCACGCGTGAACGTCATACGTGAGTACGCCGGCCGCGTGGATCGTTATTCTTCTGGAAACTTCTTGGCGTTTGACGCGCATTCGCATGCGCGCCGGCAGTGCCTACAGCAGTTCGTACGTGTTCGCGAATGCGTGTGCGCCAATCTGACGTTTGCTCGCGCCCGCGGCTTCGCGCGTCTGACGGCCCTTTCTCGTCAGACCGATATACGGCATGCCGTGCTCGAGAAACGGTCCTTCCGTCTTGCGAAAGCCGAACGCTTCGTAAAAGCCGCGCAGACTCACCGGCGCCGTCAGACGAACGGCGCGGCCGGGCCAGCGCTCCGCGCACACCGCGAGCACGCGTTCGATGAGCGCATGCGCGGTGCCGTCGCCGCGACGCAGCGGGCTTGTCAGGATCTTGTCCACCACGACTTCGGGATCTTCGAGATCGCCTTCGTGAATGCGCGCATAAGCAAGGACCGGCATCGAGCGCGTCATGTCGTCGGTGGCGAAGACATGAACGCCGGATTCGTCGCGACCGTCAGCATCGAGATGAACATGCGATTGCTCGACGACGAACACCGCACTGCGCGCACGCAAAATCAGATAAAGCTCGCGCGCAGTGAGCTGTTCGAAATCCAGTGTTTTCCAATTCATATTCTTCTTCTCCTTGCTTGCCGGTTAAGGCGTTGACGATTGAACGTTACGTGTCGCGCACCAATGTTTCAGTGCGCGGGCGCACCGACGTCCCACGTTGCGAGCCCGTCAAATAAGGCCCGGCACACGAAGAACGTCACGGGGAAATGACGTCTTCAGCGAGCAGCGCCATGCCATGTCGACGAGCCTTGCGAAGTTCGCGCAAGGACGGCGCACGTGCATCGATTGCGCTCGCGTCGCCGGGCACCTTCATGGGAAAATCAAAATGCATACCGCGATCGATCGCGACGGAAGGGCAGGTAAAAACAACGAGGACTTCGAAACGCGCGCGGTATCGCTTGCCGGCTTCTCCGGTCCCGAGGTCACTCCATGAGCGCGTTTCATACCAGCGCTATGACGGCTTCAAGCGTCAGTCGTTCACGCGTTGTTTCGCTCGATCCGCTACGCATGCGCGCGCGGCGTCATCGTGCGCACGAGCTGCATCGCGGCGAGCGCATCTGGCGCGATGGCGCGGGCCCTGTCGATTTATGGATCGAACTGCTTCACGGCAACCGGCTCGAACCGCATGCGGCGCTCGCGTTCACGGTCACGCAAGACTTCGAAGACGATCAGTTCACGCTCGCGCGCGTTTCTCCTGAGGACATCGAAAAGCTGTACGGCCTGCAAGTGCAGGAGCTTTCCGTGTTCGATTCGCTCGAAGAACGCGCCATCGTGCAGACGCGGCGCGGCAATATCGTGCTCGTCGAAGTCGATGCCTTCTTTCTGCCCGATGGACGCGCGCCGTCGTATCGCCGCGAGCATGCGAAGACGACAATCGCCATCGACGTGATCGATCCCGATGCGCGGCGGCTCGGCTACTTTCATCACACGGGCTATCACCTGCTCAATGGCGACGACTACGACGGCGTGTTGAGAACCAACGCTGCGCATGAAGCGGAGCATGCCGGTGCAGCAGGCACAGTGCATGGGCAAGCGCTCTTTCCGCATGTCGAGTTCGTGAAGCGCGTGCGCGATCCGTTGTCGGGGACACCGCTCGCGGAAGTATCGGCGGACCTGTTGTGCGCGCATCTCTTGCGTCGTCCGATGCATAACCCGATCGCGCGCTGGCGTGCTGCGTTTCCCGCGCATGTCGACACGATGCTCGCGCGCGGCGAAGCGTACGCGCGGCTCTATGCGTGCAACGTGATGCGCCCGCTCGGCGCGAACTTCGAGTTGCTCGCGCATTACCTTCGCTGGATGCGCGAGCAGGGCTTCGACATTCCGATGTCCATTCATCTCGGCGCGCGCAGGATCGCAAGCGAAGCGATGGTCATGCAATGCCGCCTTGCACGCGCGCTTTCGCGTGCGGAGCGCGATCTGTGCGATGCGTCCTTCGACGTGATGGAAGACGCTTACGATCGCGTCGTTCCGCCGTTGGCGAGCATCGTGTGTTAATCGTATGTTGATTGATCGCGCCGACACTCAGGCACTCGGTGTCGGCGCATTTCCGACACTCATCGCAATGTGACGCCGTCGCGTCATTTGCATTTCATGCGCGCATGGTGAGATGAACGGCGTCGAAGATTGTCCTCGATGAAACGTTTCTGTGCGCTCGCACCACGCAGTTCAGATGTTTGAAAAGGCCCGAAGCGTCGATTGGGGCCGCAAACGTTTGGCGTTTGCATCGCTTTCGTCATGCGGATGAGAGGCCCGCCGCAAGCCTTGTGTGGGGCTTTCCACGCTCCGGCGGCAGGGCCTGATTCGCATTTGTACGAGGCTTTGCCCACCGATTTTCCGAAAGGTGAACCCGGCGCAACGTTTGAGCTTTTGCCGAAAACCGCTGGAACACTTTCGCCGTTGCCCGCGAACCCTTGTGTGGCAAGGCGCGAGCGGCGATCAAGAGAGACCGCGGCAACACCGCGTTCGCTAAGCCACCAAACCGATGGAACATGGATGAATCAATTTTCTTTATCCCTACGATAGTAGGTGTTCCGTCGGGATGGCGGCGGGCGGCGAGGCTTATCGCACGGTGATGAACGAAGGACGGACTGTCGGTTCGCGGGATTGCGCTGACGATACCGTTTCGGGCGCATCCGGATTCCTAAGACCACCCCTGTTCAAGACTGAAACAAAAACGCAGCGCTGCACCGCGTCACATCCGGTGCTTCCGCCAAGAAGCCCCACCAGCATTGACGTTGCCCGCATTGGCACAGTCCTCGCTAAAAGAGTCGCGCAACCCGAACCGACGCGACCAATTAAATCAACTCAAGCGAGGACGGGCTGCTAACGGGGCTGGTGTGAGGCGTTTTCGATAGCGGCAGGACAAAGCCGCGCAGAGAACGGTGACACCAGTATAAAAAGTGAAGCGCAACGCGCGAAGTTACGAGAGAAAAATCATGCTGACCCTCCAGTCCGACCTGCACGGCAACCACCTGCTTGGCGCGCTTCCCGCGCACGAATGGCAAGCTCTGACTCCGCATCTCGAACTCGTTCAACTCCGCACCGAACAACTGCTTTGCGATTCGGGCCAACGCATTCACCACGTCTACTTTCCGACGACGGCCATCATCTCTCTTCTGCACACGATGGAAGACGGCGGTTCCGTCGAAATCGCCGCAGTGGGCCGCGAAGGGATGACCGGCGTGCCGGTCCTCACCGGCGGCGAAACGATGCCGACGCGCGTGCAAGTGCAGTGCCCCGGCTTCGCGTATCGCATGAGCGCGCAGGCGCTGCGCGAGCAGTTCGGACGTTCCGACTTCCTGCGCCGCCTGATGCTGCTCTATATGCAAGCCCTGCTCACGCAAGTCGCGCAGACCGCCGCATGTAATCGTCATCACTCGCTCAACAAGCAACTGTGCCGCTGGCTGCTGATCGAAATCGACCGCACCGCGTCCAACGAACTGCAAGTGACGCAGCAACTGATCGCCGACATGCTGGGCGTGCGCCGCGAAGGCGTGACCGAAGCGGCGGGCAAGCTGCACGATGCAGGCCTCATCCATCACAGCCGCGGCTGCATCAAGGTCGTGGATCGCGAAGGCCTCGAAGCGCGCGCGTGCGAGTGCTACGGCCTCGTGAAGCGCGAGTTCGATCGCCTGCTGCCGCGTCTGCGCGCGCAGGAAGCGGTCTCGGCGTCCAGTGTCTGACGATGCAGATGCATACAAGAAATACTCACGACATGTTTGGCTGGACGGCACGTTGTCTCGACGTGTCGCTGATCATCGCAGGCGGGGTAATCGCGCATTCGGTGCGCTTCTCCTCGCTCGATTTCAGCGACGTCGAGAAATTGCTCATCGCTTTCAATAGCGTGCTTGCGCTCTTGCTGTTTCCCGCGTTCGGCGTCTACGACACCTGGCGCGGCAAGCCGCTGCCGATGATGCTCGCGCGCGTCACGCTCGCGTGGATGGCGGTGGTCACGGGCGCGCTGTTGCTCGCGTTCACGCTGCATCGCATGGATGCGGTGTCGCGGCTTTGGCTCGGCTATTCGACGCTGATCTCGGGCGCGCTCATCGTTCTCGCGAAATGCGCGGTGCACTTCGGCTTGCGCGTGATGCGCGGACGCGGCTTCAATCAGCGCACGGTGGCGATCGTCGGCGCTCAGGGCTTCGCGCGCACGCTGCTCGCGCATCTCAGCAGCACGCCCGAGCAAGGCTTCACGCCCGTTTGCCTGCTCGATACGACGGGCGACGAAGAACTCCACGCGAGCGGCCTCGGCAGCCGCCTTGGCGCGTCCACGCGCCTTCCGGTGCTGAACGACTTCGACGAACTCGTCGAACGGGTGCGCGCCGAGGAAATCAACGAAGTGTGGCTCGCGCTGCCGCTTTCGCAGGAACACACGATTTATCGCTTCGTGCATGCGCTGCGGCATGATTTCGTGAATCTGCGGCTCATTCCGGACACGCGCAGCATCTCGCTCTTCAATCATTCGATGACCGATGTCGCCGGCCTCGCGACCATCAATCTGACGACGTCACCGGTCAGCACGCTGCAGATGTGGCCGAAGCTCCTGTTCGACCGCTGTTTCGCGGCCGCCGCGCTGCTTGCGCTGTCGCCGTTGCTCGTGGCCATCGCGATCGCGATCAAGGCGACGTCGAAGGGTCCGGTGTTCTTCACGCAGCATCGCAAGGGCGCGGATGGACGGCCGTTCCGCATCTACAAGTTCCGCTCGATGGCGGTGCACAAGGAAACCAAGGGCCACGTCACGCAGGCGACGCGCAACGATCCGCGCGTGACGAAGATCGGCGCGTTCCTGCGCCGCACGAGCCTCGACGAACTGCCGCAGTTCATCAACGTGCTGTTCGGGCATATGTCGGTGGTCGGTCCGCGTCCGCATGCGATCGAGCACGACGATCTCTACAAGGATCTCGTGTACGGCTACATGTTCCGCTATCGCATCAAGCCGGGCATCACGGGCTGGGCGCAGGTGAACGGCTATCGCGGCGCGACCGAGAAGGTCGAGAAGATGCAGAGCCGCGTGAAGTTCGACCTCTTCTACATTCACAACTGGTCGTTCTGGTTCGACATCAAGATCGTCGCGATGACGATGTTCAAGGGATTCATCGGACGTAACGCGTATTGATCGAATTCGACGCGCAAAGAAAAAGGCCGGGCGACTCGCGTTGCCCGGCCTTTTTGCCTGAATGATGCGTGGCGCTCAATAGTCGATGCGCTCGACGCCCTTCTCCGTGCCCAGCAGGCAAAGATTCGCGCCGCGCGCCGCGAACAGGCCGACCGTCACGACGCCCGGCCACGCGTTGATCTGCGCTTCGAGCGCGCGCGGATCGGTGATCGAGAGGCCTTTCACGTCGATGATTTCGTTGCCGTTGTCGGTGATGAACGGCTCGCCGTCCTTCGTCACGCGCACGATCGGCACGCCGCCGAGCGCCGTGAGCTTGCGGCCGATCGCGGTGCGCGCCATCGGCACCACTTCGACGGGCAGCGGGAACGCGCCCATCACGGCGACGCGCTTGCTTGCATCGGCGATGCAGACGAACACGTCCGACACCGACGCCACGATCTTCTCGCGCGTGAGCGCCCCGCCGCCGCCTTTGATCATGGCGCCGCTCGCGTCGATTTCGTCGGCGCCGTCCACGTACACGGGCAGTGAGTCGATTTCGTTCAGGTCGAACACCTTGATGCCGTGCGATTCGAGCCGCGCGGTCGTGGCGAGCGAGCTGGACACCGCCCCGCGATAACGCGCCTTGGATGCGGCGAGCGCGTCGATGAAGCAATTGGCCGTCGAGCCGGTGCCGACGCCGATGATCGAGCCTTCGGGCACGTGCGCGTTCACGTAGTCGGCGGCGGCCTGGCCGACCAGTTGCTTGAGTTCGTCCTGAGTCATGGAAGTGGTGCTGCGCGTGAGAGAAAACTGCGATTTTATCGGAGCGCGCGCAGCGGCTTTGCGTTTTCGCGCGGCGTCAATGCATGGCGTGCAGGAAGCCGAGCGGATCGTGCGTGCGCGCAACCGATGCGATGAACGCGAACACGACGATCGCCAGCACGCCGAAGACCGCGCGTGCGCCCTTCGTGCGGCCGCGCTTGAGCGCGAGCGTGCCGAGCACGATATACACGACGAGACCCGCGATCTTCGCGCTGAGCCACGCGGCGTTCGGCCCGAAGCCGATGATCGCAACGAGTGCGATGGCGCTCGCGAGCAGCAGCGTATCGACGATATGCGGAACGATCTTCGTCACGCGCGCGGTGAGCAGGCGTGAATCCATCAGCATCCAGATCCAGCGCAGCACGAAGCCCGCGATGCTCAAGGCCGCGCACGTGATGTGCAGCGCGCGCAGAGGCAGGAAGTAGTCGCTCATGTTGATGTTCGTTATCGAGGGAAGTACTTGTCGAGCAAGGCCTGCGCGATGGCGTCGCTTTCGGCGTCCGCGTCGCCCGCGTAATCCGACGGGCGGAAATGCATCTGGAACGCGCTGAAGACGCGGCGGGTCTTCTCGTCGAGCACGCCGTCCGTGGCGACGTCGTAGCCGTAACGCTTGAGCTTCTCCTGCAGCGCGCGCACGTCGGCGGGCGCTTTCGGATCGCGGCCGGCGAGATGGGCGGCGACGGCCGACTCGTCGGGCCAGGCGCCGATGCCCGCGTCGTACAGCGTGCGCCACGGAAACAGCGGGCCGGGATCGATCTTGCGCTGCGGTGCGATGTCGCTATGACCGATAACGCGCGTCGGCGGAATGCCGTATCGCTCGACGATGTCGCGCGACAGCTTGACGAGCGCATCGATCTGGGCGGGCGGATACGGCTGCCACGTGCGGCCGGAAGGCGTATCGACAGGCCCGAGATTCACGTTCTCGATGCCGATCGACGACGCGTTCAGCTCCGTCGCGCCTTGCCAGTAGCTCTGGCCCGCGTGCCACGCGCGCTTGTCTTCCGGCACGAGCTGATAGACGACCGGCTCGCCGTCGTGGATGCGCGGGGCATCGGGCACGACGTAGTGGACGCTGACCTCGTCGCCGGTGAGAACCGCGAGCGAACGCGCTTCGTCGATCTCGGTGTAGTGCATGACGAGGAAGCGCACGCGGGAGTCGGCGTTTTTCGCGCGATGCTGGGTGTCGGCGATGTAGGTGCCGCGGTTTTGCATGGTGGGGGTGCAGGCGGTGACGAGGGCGCAGGCAAGCGCCAATGACAACAGGCGAAACGAGGCGCGCACGTTACTTCTTCACCCCTCTCTGCCGCACCGCCTCGAACAGACACACCCCCGACGCCACCGACACGTTCAGGCTCTCCACCGCGCCCGCCATCGGGATGTTCATGATCTCGTCGCACGTTTCGCGCGTGAGGCGGCGCATGCCCTCGCCTTCCGCGCCGACGACGATCGCCACCGGGCCGTCCAGCTTCGTCTCGTAGAGGCTCGCCGTCGCTTCGCCGGCCGTGCCGATCACCCACACGCCCGCATCCTTCAACTCGCGCAGCGCGCGCGCCAGATTCGTCACGGTGATGTACGGCACGCTTTCAGCCGCGCCGCTCGCCACCTTCGCGGCCGTCGCGTTGAGGCCAGCGGACCGGTCGCGCGGCGCGATGACCGCGTGCGCGCCGGCGGCGTCCGCCACGCGAAGGCACGCGCCCAGGTTGTGCGGATCGGTGACGCCGTCGAGCACGAGCAGCAAGGGCGTGCCGGAGATGCCGTCGAGCAGTTCGGCGAGATTCTGCGCGAGCGGCAGATCGTTCGCGCGCGCGACCACGCCCTGATGCTGAATGTTGCCCGCGAGACCCCACAGGCGCGATTCATCGGCGGCGATCAGGCGCACGCCCGCCTCCTTCGCGGTTCGCAGAAAGTCCTGCATGCGCCGGTCCTTGCGCGTGGGGTCGTACAGCACCTCCTCGATCGACGATGCATCCGCGCGCAAACGCGCCGTCACCGCGTGAAAACCATAGAGAACCTTGAGACGTGACATGACTGATCCGAACCTTCGCTGAAAACCATGAAAAGCACGACGCGGTCCGACGCAACAACGCATCGGACCGCGCGTAATGTATTGACTTACCGGCGGCGCTTCGGGCGCCTGGTGCGCTCCGTCAGCGCTTCTTGCGCGCCGGCCTCGGCTGCGCCGCCGACTTCGACGCCGCCCCGCGTTTCTTCGCCGCGCCGCTACGCGCCGTCGCCGGCGCGCCCTTCTTCGTGCCGCCGCGCTGACGCGTGCCCGGCGTATCGTCGTCGCTCAAGGAACGGATGCGCGGACCCGCCGCACCGTTGCCGCTCGACGCGCCATGCTCCGACGACGACGGCCGCGGCGCCGGTTTCACCGGCGTATCGCGCACGAGGCGGAAATCGATCTTGCGCGCATCGAGATCGACGCGGCTCACCTGCACGCGCACGCGATCCGTCATGCGATAGCGGATGCCCGTGCGTTCGCCGCGCAGCTCGTTCTTGATCTCGTCGTACTGAAAATAGTCGGAGCCGAGTTCCGTGACGTGCACGAGCCCTTCGATAAACAGCGAATCGAGCTGCACGAAGATGCCAAACGACGTCACGCCGTTCACCATGCCGCCGTATTCCTCGCCGAGCTTGTCGCGCATGAAATAGCACTTGAGCCACGCTTCGACGTCGCGCGAGGCTTCGTCGGCGCGGCGCTCGTTCGACGAACAATGCAGCCCGAGTTCTTCCCACACCGCGACGTTGTTGCGCGAGCGGCCGCGCGCGGTGTCGTCGGCGAGTTGCATTTCGCGCGCCGCTTTCGTGAGACCCGTGCTGAGCGAGACATCGTGACCGATATCCGGCAGATACTTCTTGCCCTGCAAAATCGCGTAGATCGCGCGATGCGTCAGCAGGTCGGGATAGCGGCGAATCGGACTCGTGAAGTGCGCATACGCTTCATACGCGAGCCCGAAATGGCCGATGTTGTCCGGACTGTAGACGGCTTGCTGCATCGAGCGCAGGACCATCGACTGAAGCATCTGCGCGTCGGGCCGGTCGCGAATCTGCGCGATGAGCGCGGCGTAATCGCTCGCGTGCGGTTTGTCGCCGCCGGTGAGCGTGAGGCCGACGCCGCGCAGAAACTGCCGCAGATTCTCGAGCTTTTCCTCGGTCGGCCCCGCATGCACGCGATACAGACCGGGATGCTTGTTGCGCTTCAAAAAATCGGCCGCGCAGACGTTCGCGGCCAGCATGCATTCTTCGATGAGCCGATGCGCGTCGTTGCGATGCCGCGGCACGATCTGCTCGATCTTGCCCTGCGAGTTGACGACGATATACGTCTCGGTCGTATCGAAATCGATCGCGCCGCGCTTTTGCCGCGCCGCATGCAGCGCCTTGAAGACGCCGTGCAGGTTCTGCAGGTCCGGCACGCGCTCGGCGCGGCGCGCGGCTTCGGGGCCCTTCGTGTTGGAGAGGATCGCTGCGACTTCGGTGTAAGTCATCCGCGCCGCCGAATGCATCACGCCCGGATAGAACTGATACGCCTTGATTTCGCCGCGCGCGGTGATGACCATGTCGCACACGAGCACGCAGCGGTCGACATCCGGATTCAGCGAACAGAGACCGTTGGAGAGCTTCTCCGGCAGCATCGGGATCACGCGGCGCGGGAAGTACACCGACGTGCTGCGATCGAGCGCGTCCACGTCGAGCGCCTCGCCCGGCTGCACGTAATGCGATACGTCCGCGATCGCGACCAGCAGGCGGAAGCCCGATCCGCGACCGACGGTAATCGGCTCGCAATAGACGGCGTCGTCGAAATCGCGCGCGTCTTCGCCGTCGATCGTCACGAGCGGCACATCGCGCAAATCGACGCGATGGCGGATATCCGCCGGCCGCACTTCGTCGGGCAGCTTCGCGGCAGCGCTAAGCGCGGCATCGCTGAACTGATGCGGCACGCCGTATTTGCGCACGGCGATTTCGATTTCCATGCCGGGATCGTCGATATCGCCGATCACTTCGGCCACGCGCCCGAGCGGCTGCGAATGCCGGCTCGGGAAATCCGTCAGATCGACGGACACCACTTGCCCGACCTTCGCCTTCTTCGGGTTCTGCGTGATGAGAATGTCGTGACCGATGCGCTTGTCTTCCGGCACGAGAATCAGTGCGCCGTTCTCGTTGATGAGCCGCCCGATGATGCGCTTGTTCGCGCGCTCCGTGACCTCGACGATATGGCCTTCGGGCCGCCCGCGCCGGTCATAGCCGACGATGCGTGCGAGCACGCGATCGTTGTGCATGACCTTCTGCATTTCGCCGTTGGGCAGGAAGAGATCGTCCTGGCCGTCGTCGCGAATCAGGAAGCCGAAGCCATCGCGATGGCCCTGCACGCGGCCCGCAACGAAATTCGACGGATGCGTGAGTTGATAGTGGCCGCGCTTGTCGAGGCGGATTTGCCCGTCGCGTTCCATGGCCGCCAGTCGCTTGAAGAAGCCTTCGCGCTCCTGGCGCTTGATCGACAGCGCCTCGGCAATGTCGTTCGCGGCATGCGGAGTCTCGCTCGTGCGCAGCACACCGAGGATTTCTTCGCGGCTGGGAATCGGATACGGATATTTGCTCAAGGGCTTGATAATGTTCTTCTCGTTGAACGGAACTTTCGCCGTGTTTTGCCGCGAGTCGAGCGGCAATCGTCGAAACGATTCTAACACCGTGCAATACGCGATCCCGCCAGGCTTCGATGGACCTATTCACCGATTGGCCCCGCGCGACGCGTACAACACCGGCCCGGACAAACGTGCGCAAGAAGCGCTTGACAGGGCTTCGAAACACGCTACAATGGCGTTCTTTGCTGCTGAACACGAGCAAAAACGCACCTTGCCCAGGTGGCGGAATTGGTAGACGCACTAGGTTCAGGTCCTAGCGGTGGCAACACCGTGGAGGTTCGAGTCCTCTCTTGGGCACCAGATGTTTGAAAGCGCCACCTTCGGGTGGCGTTTTCTATTTATGCGGAGACCCTGTTTTTGTCTCCGGCCAGTCGTGAAACGGAAGTTGACACGGTCTGGCTTCCCGCTAAAATGGCGGGCTCGTTGTACCCCTTGGCCCAGGTGGCGGAATTGGTAGACGCACTAGGTTCAGGTCCTAGCGGTGGCAACACCGTGGAGGTTCGAGTCCTCTCCTGGGCACCAAGGTCCCTCTCGCGAAACACGCGAACGCGCGACAGCGCCGCAATCAGCCCCACGCAGTCGTGGGGCTTTTTGTTTTTGGCTTCCAATTTTCTTCGTCGTCCTTTCGTTTTAATTTTAATATTCGACGAGAAGAAAGCAGAATGAATCATTTCTGCATCGCGTTATTCATTTAAGTCTCGAGTTATTTTCGCGCTTCAGCGCGCGATTAATCGGCGGCGTACACTCGTCCCTGCCCGCGCGGTCGTGCGCTTCGATCGCGCGCCGATACGGCTTGCCGGATCAACGCTGGCCGCATCTCAACGCTGATTAATCAAAAACCGAACTGGAGACCCAGGCGATGAGTTGGACCCGAGAACAAAGAAACGTGACGATTGCGGCCTATCTGGGCTGGACGCTGGATGCATTCGATTTTTTCCTGATGGTTTTCGTATTGAAGGACATTGCCGCCGAGTTCAATACCAAGATTCCGGAAGTCGCATTCGCGATTACGCTGACGCTTGCAATGCGTCCCGTCGGCGCGCTGATATTCGGCCGGCTCGCGGATAAATTCGGCCGCCGTCCGACGCTGATGATCAATATCGCGATTTATTCGCTGCTGGAATTGTTCTCGGGCTTATCGCCGAATCTGATGACGCTCCTCGTGCTTCGCGCGCTATTCGGTATCGCGATGGGCGGCGAATGGGGCGTCGGCTCCGCGCTCACGATGGAAACGGTGCCGCCGAAAGCGCGCGGCTTCGTTTCGGGACTGCTGCAGGCCGGCTACCCGAGCGGCTATCTGCTCGCGTCGATTGTCTTCGGCGTGCTTTATCAGTATGTGGGCTGGCGCGGCATGTTCTTCGTCGGCGTCGCGCCCGCGCTGCTCGTGCTCTACGTGCGCGCGCACGTGCCCGAATCGCCCGCCTGGCGCGCGATGGAAAAGCGCGAGCGCCCCGGCCTGCTCGCCACGCTCAAGCAAAACTGGACGCTTTCGCTTTACGCGATCATCCTGATGACCGCGTTCAATTTCTTTTCGCATGGCACGCAGGATCTTTATCCGACTTTCTTGCGCGAACAACATCACTTCGATCCGCACACGGTGTCGATTATTACCATCGTGCTGAATATCGGCGCGATTGTCGGCGGGCTGTTTTTCGGGGCGATGTCGGAGCGAATCGGCCGGCGTCTCGCTATTTTCATCGCGGCGTTGATTGCGTTGCCGGTGCTTTATCTGTGGGCATTTTCGGCGGGGCCGGTCGCGCTCGCAATTGGCGCGTTCCTGATGCAGATTTCCGTGCAAGGCGCCTGGGGCGTTATTCCCGTGCATTTGAATGAAATATCGCCGGATGAAATTCGCGCGACATTTCCGGGACTGGTTTATCAACTCGGCAATCTGCTCGCGGCAATCAACGCGACGATGCAGGCCAGCATTGCGGCATCGCATGGAAATAACTACGGTCTTGCCATGGCGATCGTCGCGGGAACGGTCGCCGTCGTCATTGCAGCGCTGATTTTCTTCAGCCGCGAGCGACGGGGAATCGATATGACGCGCTCGGCGCAGGAAGTCGGCGCCACCGGGTAGCGCCGGGCGAATCGCTCGTCGGCGCGGCAGGCTCAGCCGACGAGCGCACGCCAAACACTGACGCGCTCCGTCAGACTTCGGTATCCTCGATTCATTGCAGCACCGCATCGGGCGCTCACGCAGCGTCCCTTCCCGATCGCCGCTCGAAAATGAATCGATGAAAGACCGCTATCTCGACTTCGTCAATTCGCCCTTCGGCACGAGCATCGCCCGCGCGCTCGGGCTGCCGAAGCCCGAGGTGCTGCGCCGCCATCGCGCGGACGAAGCCGAGTTCGCCGGCATGGCTGCCATCGGCGCGGGGCCGTCGCCGGCGCTCTTCGATCAACTCATGCGCGTGCTCACCGGTATCGGCATGACCGGCGTCGCGCATGACAGCGCGTCCGACTGGCTCGCGCTTGCGCATCGGCAAGGTGCGATGAGCGGGCGCTTCACGCCGCGCGCCGCCGATACCGGCCCCGCGAATCGCGTTCACGCGCTGATCTTCGATGCAACCGGCATCGCCGAAAGCAGCGAGCTGCACGCGCTGTACGCGTTCTTCCACGACGCATTGCGCTCGCTCGCGAAAAGCGGACGCATCGTCGTGCTCGGACGGCCGCCGTCGACTTGCGCCAGTCCGCGCGCCGCCACCGCGCAACGCGCGCTCGAAGGCATGACGCGCTCGCTCGGCAAGGAAGCGCGCAACGGCATCACGTCGAATTTGCTCTACGTGGCCGGCGGCGGCGATATCGAAGGCGCGCTGCGCTTCTTCCTGTCGCCGCGTTCGGCGTATGTGTCGGGCCAGGTCGTGCATATCGACGGCCCCGCCGCCGCGCCCGCAAGCTGGACGAAGCCGCTCGCCGGCCAGCGCGCGATGGTGACGGGCGCGGCGCGCGGCATCGGCGCTGCGATTGCGAAGGTGCTCGCGGAGCACGGCGCGATCGTCACCGGACTCGATGTCGAAGCGGCCCGCGATGCGCTCGACCAGACCATGCTCTCCATCGAGGACACGTCGCCATCGGGCGGCGCGCATGCCGCGCTCATCGCGGATATCGCCGCCGCCGACGCGCCCGCCGAGATCGCGGCGGCGCTCGCTGCGGCGGGCGGCGTCGATATCGTCGTGCATAACGCGGGCATCACGCGCGACAAGACCATCGCGCGCATGACCGAGGACATGTGGACCAGCGTGCTCGACATCAACCTGCTCGCCGAGGAACGTATCGACGATGCGCTTCTCGCGCAGAATCTGCTGCGCGCGGGCGGACGCATCGTGGCGGTGTCGTCGATCAGCGGCATCGCGGGCAATCGCGGACAGACGAACTACGCGACGTCGAAAGCCGGCGTGATCGGCCGCGTGCAGAGCATGGCGCCCGTGTTGCGCGAGCGCGGCGTCACGATCAACGCGGTCGCGCCGGGCTTCATCGAAACGCAGATGACCGCGCGCATGCCCTTCGCCGCGCGCGAAGCCGGACGACGCCTCAACGCGATGGGACAAGGCGGCCTGCCCGTGGATGTCGCCGAGACCGTCGCGTGGCTCGCGAGCCCGGCGTGCGCGAACATCACCGGCAACGTCGTGCGCGTGTGCGGCCAGAGCCTCATCGGAGCCTGACGATGCAGACGCCCATGCACGCATCGCCGATGCAGCGCGCGCGCACCGTCGTCGTCGATACGCTGCCGCCGCCCGCGAAGCTCTACGGCCGCGCGCTGCCCGGCCTGTTCCGGCGCGGCCGCACGCTCGAACTGCCCGCGCTGCGGCTCGTGCGCCCGGATGTGCTGCTCGACGCGGGGCACATCGGGCGCTACGCGCGCGCGTGCGGCTTCATCCCCGAGCATGGCGTGCCGCTCACGTTTGCGCATGTGCTCGCGTTTCCGCTGCATCTGATGATGCTCACCGATCCGTCGTTTCCCTGGCCGGCGCTCGGCATCGTGCATCTCGCCAATAGCGTGCGTCTGCGCAGGCCGCTCGCCGCCGGACAGCGGCTGCGGATCGAAGTGGAATGCGGGCCGATCGTGCCGCATCAGAAAGGCCACGCGTTCACGTTGCACACGCGTATTTATCGGCGCGGCGAAGCGGTCTGGGACGGCGACAGCGTCTATCTGAAACGCGGCGCCAGAAGCGAAAGCGCCGCGCATTTGCCGCGCATTGCTGACGTATCCGAAGCACCCGTTGCGCTGCTCGCGCGCGAAGCGCGATGGCAGTTGCCCGCGCAACTCGGCCGCGATTACGCGAAGGCATCGGGCGACTTCAATCCGATCCATCTGCACACGCTCTCCGCGAAGGCGTTCGGTTTTCCGCGCGCCATCGCGCACGGCATGTGGACGCTCGCGCGCGCGCTCGCGGCGCTGCATCCGTCGAAGGCGCTCGCGTCGGGTCACGCACACGGCGACTTCAAGCTGCCGCTCTATCTTCCCGGCGATGCCACGCTCTGGAGCGCCGCGCCCTCGCCCGCCGCGCGCGATTTCGAAGTGCGCGATCTCGCCGGCGAGCGGCCGCATCTGCGCGGACGCTTCGAATGGGAGCTGCCATGAACGAAGTCCGGCGCGTCGGCATTATCGGCAGCAATCGCATTCCGTTCGCGCGGTCGAACACGGCTTACGCGAACGCATCGAACCAGGACATGCTGAGCTTCACGCTACAAGGACTCGTCGATCGCTTCGACCTGCACGGCATGCGGCTCGGCGAAGTCGCGGCGGGCGCGGTCGTCAAGCATTCGCGCGACTTCAATCTCACGCGCGAGGCCGCGCTGGCAACGACGCTCGCGAAGGAAACGCCTGCCTACGACGTGCAGCAGGCCTGCGGCACGGGCCTCGAAGCGGTGATTCTCGTTGCGAACAAGATCGCGCTCGGACAGATCGATGCGGGCATCGCGGGCGGCGTCGATTCGGCATCGGATGCGCCCATCGGCGTGAACGAGCGCATGCGCAAGATTCTGCTCGAGGCGAATCGCAGCCGGTCGGCGCGTCAGCGTGCCGGCGCGCTCGCGAAGCTGCGGCCCGGCATGTTCTTCAGGCCCGCGCTGCCGCGCAACGCGGAGCCGCGCACCGGCCTCTCCATGGGCGAGCACTGCGAACTCATGGCGAAGCGCTGGAAGATCGCGCGCGAGGCACAGGACGCGCTCGCGCAGCAAAGCCACGTCAACCTCGCGGCGGCGTACGCGCGCGGCTTCTTCAACGACCTGATGACGCCGTATCAAGGGCTTGCGCGCGACAACAACCTGCGCCCCGATGTATCGCTCGATCAGCTCGCGCAACTGAAGCCCGTCTTCGATCGCGACGCCGGCACGCTCACCGCCGGCAACTCGACGCCGCTGACCGATGGCGCATCGGCGGTTCTGCTGGCGTCCGAGGAGTGGGCCGCTCGGCGCGGGTTGCCCGTGCTCGCGTGGCTCACGTTCTCGGCGACGGCGGCCGTCGATTACATCGACAAACGCGAAGGGCTGCTGATGGCGCCCGCCCACGCGGTCCCGTCGATGCTCGCGCGCGCCGGTCTCGCGCTGCAGGATTTCGATTTCTACGAGATTCACGAGGCCTTCGCCGCGCAGGTGCTCTGCACGCTCGCCGCGTGGCAGGACGACGAATATTGCCGCGACACGCTCGGACTCTCGACGCCGCCCGGCGCGATCGACCGGGCGCGGATGAACGTGAACGGCGGATCGCTGGCGACGGGGCATCCGTTTGCGGCGACGGGCGGGCGTATCGTCGGGACGCTGGCGAAAATGCTCGCGAACGCGCCCGCACGCGGCGACGGGCGGCCGTTGCGCGGACTCATATCGATCTGCGCGGCGGGCGGGCAAGGCGTCGTCGCGATGCTGGAGCGCTGACGCGCGCGGTGGAAGAAGTATCGCGGCTCGGCCGTTTACCGGTCACTTGCCGAATTCGCTTCGCCCGAACCCTCGAAGGAGATTCCATGCCGCCAGCGCGCCGCCGCCGCATTGCGCATTGGATATACGGTTTCGTCGTGCTCGCCTGGCTGCTGATCGCGGCAAGCGCCGGCGCTCAATCCACCGCAGCAAGCGCGATCGGCGCTCGGAGCATCGATGCGCAAGCGCGATGGCTTTCTCAAGCCGCCGCGAACGGCACGCTTGCCGCGCTCGACGACGAAGCGCTCGTCGCCCTCTTCCGCTCGCTCGATCCGCGCACGCTGCCGCGCTATCTGCAAGAAGGCCTCGACCGCTACGCCTCGTGCGAATTCACGATGCTGCGGCGCGAGCGCATCGGCGGCCGATGGCCGAAGCGCGCCGATCACATGCTCGTGCGCGTCACGCGCGACCCGCTGCGCATCTACGCGAAATGGCTGCCCGATGGCGCGCATGCGGGCCAGGAAGTCATCTACGACGACTCGAAACGCCCGAACGAACTCTACGGTCATCTCGGCGGCGTGCTCGGCGTGATTCCGATGTGGGCGTCGGTGAACGGCCCGCTCGCCCGCGCGCAATCGAATCATTCGATCCGCGAACTGGGCATCGATGCCATCACGCAGCGGTTCATCGATCAGGGACGCAAGTTCGCCGTCGCGGGCATCACGCGGCCATCGGATATCGAAGTGAAAACGGTTCAAGGCGTGCGCGTCGTCGCCTTGACGTACATCGCGCCCGAAGGCCAGCCGGCGTTTTATGCGAAGCGCGAAGTGCTCGGCCTCGATCTCGAACAGCCGCTTTTTCGCACGGTCGAGTCGTTCGACAACGACGGCGAGATCTTCGAAAGCATCGTGTTCGAGCACATCGTTCAGAAGCCGTTCGACGACCTCACCTTCGATCCCGAGAATCCCGATTACCGCTTTTGAACGGAGCCATTCTGAAGCGTCCGCTGACTTGCCGACACGCGCTGTAACGCATGCTTCACGTTGCCGGCGCAGGATTTAAGTCTCGCCTAAGAATGCGTCGATACGCTTTGCGGACTTCATCATCGACATCACCGCGGCCGCCATGAACGAGCGGCGCGCATCGTCATGCAACAAAGGAGTTCACTCATGAACCTCCGTTCCAAGTCGTCTCCGGCACGCGTCATCAAGCGGCTTCTGAGCCATCACGAAATCGCGACGCTGCTCCTGCTGCTGCACGCGCCGATCGACGCGATCGCCGCCACGCCCGACGTCGCTTCGCTGCAGGAATACGGCTACGTCGAGATCGTGTCGCCGGACGCGAGCGGCCCGAAAGTGCGCCTCACCGAAGACGGCAACGCCGTGCTGCGCGGACTCGGCGTCCGTTAAGCGGCGTCTCCTTGTCGCGAACTCTGTAATAATCGGTCGATACTTTTCTCACGACCGAAGGAGCGATTCGCGATGTCCGCCATTGAACCCATCGTTCAGCGTGTGCTGCTCACCAACGACGACGGCATCGACGCGCCCGGCCTGGCCGTGCTCGAAGCCGTCGCCGCCGAAATAGCGCACGAAGTCTGGGTCGTCGCACCCGAGCACGATCAGAGCGGCACGTCGCATTCCATCAGCCTGCATTCGCCGCTGCGCATTTCGCGCCAGGGCGAGCGGCGCTTCGGGGTGCAAGGCACGCCGGGCGATTGCGTCGTGATGGCCGTGCGCCACCTGATGAAGGACGCGCCGCCGACGCTCGTGCTTTCCGGCATCAACCGTGGCGCGAATCTCGGCGTCGAAACCATGTTCTCCGGCACGGTCGGCGCGGCGATGACGGGCCTGCTGCTCGGCCTGCCGTCGATTGCGCTCAGCCAGACGTTCAGCGATCGCGAGAACGTGCGCTGGGACACCGCCCGCGCGCTCGCGCCCGGCGTGATCCGTCAGTTGTTGGCCATTTCGCACGACGCGCCCACGTGTCTCAACGTCAATTTCCCCGATTGCGATGCCTCGGCCGCCGGTCCGCTGACCGTGACGCGGCAAGGCGTCGGGCTCGTGGAGGGCATCGACGTCGTGCCGGAAACCGATCCGCGCGGCATCGATTATTTCTGGCTGCGCTTTCAGCGCGGCCCGCGCGAGAACGCCCCCGACAGCGAAACGGCCGTGGTCGCATCGCGGCGCATTGCGGTGACGCCGCTGCATTTCGACCGCACCGCCGTGAACACCTTCGAGACGCTCGAAGCAGGCCTGCGGCGCGGCTAGAACGTTTACTCCCAAACGCGGCGTGCGGTTTCTCGTATGCTGCGTCGGCGCGCGGCATTCTTGCGTCGCGCGTCGAAAAGTCATCACAAGAACGAGGGGACGACATGACGCAATCCATCGGCCGCATGAGCGCGCGCGTGGCGATCGGCGCGCTTTTCGCGTTGACGACATCGGGCGCGTTCGCGCAAGCGGCGACGCCGGTCGGCACGTGGCAGACCATCGACGACACGACCGGCAAACCGAAAGCCATCATCCAGATCGTCGACGAAGGCAACGGACAGCTCGCGGGCAAGGTCGTGCGCGGCGTCGGCGAATTCGATCATCCGGACCGGCGCTGCACCGCCTGCACCGACGAGCGCAAGGATCAGCTCGTCAAAGGCATGACGATCATCACCGGCATGAAGCGCGACGGCGACGCGTGGACCGGCGGCCAGATTCTCGATCCGGAAAACGGCAAGCTGTACAAATGCAAGATGACGCTCGAGAGCGGCGGACAGAAGCTCGTCGTGCGCGGGTATATCGGCGTATCCCTGCTGGGGCGTTCACAGACGTGGCTGCGGCAGGAATAAAGCGTTCATCGCGTCGATAAAACGACGAAGCCGGCGGAAGACAGTGCGCCTTCCGCCGGCTTTTTTTTGATCGACGCGAGAGCGCGTCAATACATCGCAATCTTCACGCAGCGTGCCGCACGGGCGCGTCGGCCGGTTGCGCGCGCGGCGCCGCGACGTCCTGCAGGCTTGCGATGGCCTGCGCCTCGCCGATGGGCATTTCCGCCGGCACGCGCATGCGCGACGTCATGAGCGCATAAAGTGATTCGCCCGCCGGCCCGAACAGTTGCGTCATCACGCGCAACAGCACGCCCGACTCGTGCCACGCCTTGAAGCGGCGATGACACGTCTGATACGACGGATACTTGCGCGGCAGCGTGGACCACGACGCGCCGCTGTACATCACCCACAGCACGCCGTTCAGCACGGCGCGCGTGTTCGCCAGCGGACGGCCGCGCAACTCCGAGCGCGGACGCAATTCGGGGAGCAGCGGAGCGACCATCTGCCATTCTTCGTCGGACATATCGCGGTAAGGCTTCACGGCATTCTCTCCAATTAGCTGACCAATACTGGCCAGAACGATACCGAGAGCCTTCCACCCGGCAAATCGGAGAGGTCTTAATCTTGAAAAACCCGCGAAACCCTTATGCCATTTGGCTAATAGCCTGTTTTTGGTTCTCGTATTAGCCTATGTAAGCGATACCTTCGCCTGCCGCCGCGGCGTTTCGAGATATTCCTGCGACTGCATTTCGACGATGCGCGACACGGTGCGCGCGAATTCGTTGGCCATCGGCCCTTCGACGTAAAGATCCTCGGCCGCCACCGCCGCCGACATCAGCAGCTTCACCTTGTGGTCGTAGAACACGTCGATCAGCCACGTGAAGCGGCGCGCCTCGGAAGCCATGCGCGGCGACATCTGCGGCACGTCCGAGAGAATGACCGCGTGGAAGCGGCTCGCCAGTTCGAGATAGTCGTTCTGCGAGCGCGGGCCGCCGCAGAGCGTCGCGAAATCGAACCACACGACGCCGTCGGCACGGCGCAACGCCTTGATCTCGCGCTTTTCGATATGCAGGATCGGGCTTTCGTCCGGCACGGCGGCGAGCTTCGTGTACGCCGCGCGCAGCGCCTTGTCGGCGGCGGCGCCGAGCGGCGAGTGATACGCCTGCACCTGCGACAACGTGCGCTTGCGATAGTCCGTCCCGGCATCGACGTTCAGCACGTCGAGATGCTGCTTGATGAGCTCGATGGCCGGCAGCAGGCGATCGCGATGCAGCCCTTCCGGATACAGCGCGTCCGGCTCGTAGTTGGACGTCATCACGAACTGCACGCCGTTCGAAAACAGGCGGTCGAGCAGGCGATAGAGAATCATCGCGTCGGCGATATCCGAGACGTGGAATTCGTCGAAGCAGATCAGCCGATACCGCTTCGCGATGCGCCGCGCGAGTTCGTCGAGCGGATCGGACTGGCCTTTCAGCTCTTCCAGCTCGCGATGCACCTCGCGCATGAACTCGTGAAAATGCAGGCGCGTCTTGCGCTGCACGGGCACGACCGCGTAGAAGCTGTCCATCAGAAAGCTCTTGCCGCGTCCGACGCCGCCCCACATGTACACGCCGCGCGGCAGGTCCGGATGCACGAGAAACTTCTTGATCGCGTTCGAGCGGCGCGACTTGTACGCGACCCACTCCTCGTAGCAGCGCTGCAAACGCGCGACCGCCGCGAGTTGCGCTTCGTCCGACTGATAGCCCCGCGTGCGCAGTTCGTTTTCGTAGTATTCGGTGACGTTCATCTTCTGCCGTTCGATGTGACGAAGGCGAGCGGTTTGATCCGCTCGCCTTCGTTTTGCGATGCTTATTGCCCGAAGTCGAGCCGTCTTACATGTTCAGCGCGCGCTTGTCGACCGCGAGCGCCGCTTCACGCATCACTTCCGACAGCGACGGATGCGGATGGCAAATGCGGCCGATGTCTTCCGACGCCGCCTTGAACTCCATCGCCACCACCGCTTCCGCGATCAGATCCGATGCGTCCGCCGCGATCACATGCACGCCGAGGATTTCGTCGGTCTTCGCGTCGGCGATCATCTTGACGAAGCCTTCAGCCTTGCCGATGCCGAGCGCACGGCCGTTGGCCATCATCGGGAACTGGCCGGTCTTGATCTCGCGGCCTTCGGCCTTGAGCTGCTGTTCCGTCTTGCCGACCCACGCAATTTCCGGTTCCGTGTAGATGACCCACGGCACGCAGTTGTAGTCGATATGCGGCTTCTGACCATCGATGATTTCCGCCACCGCCACGCCTTCGTCTTCCGCCTTGTGCGCGAGCATCGGGCCGCGCACCACGTCGCCGATTGCGTACACGTTCGGCACGCTCGTCGCGCAGTGGTCGTCGACGTCGATGAAACCGCGCTCGTTCGCCTTCAGGCCGATGCTTTCCAGACCGAGATTGTCCGTGTTCGGCACGCGGCCGATCGACACGATCAGGCGATCCGCTTCCAGCGTTTGCGCGTTGCCTGCGTTGTCCGTGTACGCGATGGAAACGCCCTTCTCAGACGTCTTCACTTCGCCGATCTTCACGCCGAGGTGAATATCGAGGCCTTGCTTCTTGAACTGCTTCGCGGCTTCCTTCGCGAGCGATTCGTCCGCTGCGCCGAGGAATTGCGGCAGCGCTTCGAGCACGGTCACATCCGCGCCCAGACGACGCCACACCGAGCCGAGTTCCAGACCGATCACGCCCGCGCCGATCACGGCGAGCTTCTTCGGCACGGAGTCGAACGACAGCGCGCCTTCGTTGTCGGCGATCAGCTTGTTGTCGACCGGAATGTTCGGCAGATGACGCGCCTTCGAACCCGTCGCGATGATCACGTTCTTCGCCGTGACGGTTTCGGTCTCGCCTTCGCCCGACACTTCGATCTGCACGCCGGCGTCCGTCTTGCCGGTGAACTTGCCATGACCCTTGAGCCACGTGATCTTGTTCTTGCGGAACAGGAACTCGATGCCCTTCGTCATCTTCTCGACGATGCCGTCCTTGCGCGCGAGCATCTTCGACACGTCGAGCTTCACGTCCGACACGCTGATGCCGTGATCGGCCAGATGCTTCGACGCATTTTCGAATTCTTCCGACGACGCGAGCAGCGCCTTCGACGGAATGCAGCCCACGTTCAGGCACGTGCCGCCGAGCTTCAGCGCGCCAGCCGGGTTCTTCCACTTCTCGATACACGCAACCGTCTTGCCGAGTTGCGCTGCGCGAATCGCCGCGATATAGCCGCCAGGGCCCGCGCCGATCACGACGACATCAAATTCTTTGGACATGACTTTCCTTGGTCTTTCTCCGCTCTTGCGGAGAGCCTTTTCGAAAGGCGCGCGCGAGCCTATCGCGCGCGCCCGAAGGCACTTCTACGCTTTACAGGTCCAGCAGCAGACGCGCCGGATCTTCCAGCGCATCCTTCATCGCGACGAGCGACAGCACGGCTTCGCGGCCGTCGATGATGCGGTGATCGTAGGACAGCGCGAGGTAGTTCATCGGACGGATGACGATCTGGCCGTTCTCGACGACCGGACGCTCCTTCGTGGCGTGCACGCCGAGAATCGCGGACTGCGGCGGGTTGATGATCGGCGTCGACAACATGGAGCCGAACACGCCGCCGTTCGAGATCGAGAACGTGCCGCCCGTCATTTCTTCGATGGACAGCTTGCCGTCCTTCGCCTTCTGGCCGAATTCGGCGATCTTCTTCTCGATGTCGGCGAGGCTCATCTGATCTGCATTGCGCAGGATCGGCACGACGAGACCGCGCGGCGAACCGACCGCGATACCGATGTCGAAGTAGCCGTGATAAACGATGTCGTTACCGTCGATCGACGCGTTCACGAGCGGGAATTTCTTCAGCGCGTGAACGGCGGCCTTCACGAAGAACGACATGAAGCCGAGCTTCACGCCGTGTTCCTTCTCGAAGCGGTCCTTGTACTTGTTGCGCAGATCCATGACCGGCGCCATGTTGACTTCGTTGAACGTCGTCAGGATGGCGTTGGTCTGCTGCGATTCGAGCAGACGCTCGGCGATACGCGCGCGCAAACGCGACATCGGCACGCGCTGTTCCGGGCGGTCCTTGAGCCATTGATCGGCCGATGCCGGTGCGCCGACTTGCGGCAGCGACGGCTTCGCAGCCTTCGCAGGTGCAGCGGCCGGAGCCGGCGCGGCGGCCTTCGCAGCCGGAGCCGATGCGGAAGCGGCGAGCGCATCGCCCTTCGTGATACGGCCGTCGCGGCCCGAGCCGGACACCTGATCCGCCGACACGCCCTTCTCGGCGAGGATCTTCGTCGCAGCCGGCGACGTCGCGCCGCCCGTGGCGCCCGCTTGCGCGGCGGCCGGAGCAGCGGCAACCGGTTCGGCTTGCGGAGCCGGCTTCACTTCGGCGTCGCCGGCAGCGGCGACGGCGGCGGGCGCGGCGCCCGCGGTTGCTTCGGTGTCGATCTTCGCGATGATTTCGTCGGCGGCGACGATATCGCCGTCATGCTTGATGACCTGCGCGAGCACGCCGGCCGACGGCGCGGGCACTTCGAGCACGACCTTGTCGGTTTCGATTTCGATCAGGATTTCGTCCTGGGCGACAGCCTCGCCCGGCTTCTTCTTCCACTGCAGCATGGTCGCTTCCGAGACCGACTCGGAAAGCTGGGGAACCTTGACTTCTACGATAGCCATTTCTGTTTTGTCCTAATGCGTGTCTGTGTGTACGAGCGTCGGAACCGGCGCGCTTGCCGCACGCCGGTTCCGATCAGGCAACGATTACTTCGCGATGATCTGCGCACCCTTCAGGCGGCCGAACGCGCCTTCGACCAGCGCCTTCTGCTGCTCGTAGTGCTTCGCGTAGTAGCCGACCGCCGGCGAAGCCGAAGCCGGGCGGCCGCTGTATGCGAGCTTCATCCCTTCCTTCATGCCTTCGCGCAGGTGGTGCTCGATGTAGAACCACGCGCCCTGATTCTGCGGCTCGTCCTGCACCCAGACCACTTCGGTCGCGTTTTCGTACTTCTTGAGTTCCGCGTCGAACTGCTTGTGCGCGAACGGATACAACTGCTCGATACGCACGATGGCGGCGTCGTTCGCCTTCGCTTCGCGGCGATGCGCGACGATGTCGTAGTACACGCGGCCCGAGCACACGATCACGCGCTTGACCTTCTTCGCGTCGATGGCTTCGTCCACTTCGCCGATGACCGGCTGGAACGAACCCTTCGCCAATTCCGACAGATCCGACACGGCTTCCTTGTGACGCAGCAGCGACTTCGGCGTCGCGATGATCAGCGGCTTGCGGAACAGGCGGATCATCTGACGGCGCAGCAGATGGAAAATCTGCGCGGGCGTCGTCGGCTGGACCACTTGCATGTTGTGATCCGCGCACAGTTGCAGGAAGCGCTCGATACGCGCCGACGAGTGCTCCGGACCCTGGCCTTCGTAGCCGTGCGGCAGCATCATCGTGAGACCCGAGACGCGGCCCCACTTCACTTCGCCCGACGAGATGAACTGGTCGATCACGACCTGCGCGCCGTTCACGAAGTCGCCGAACTGCGCTTCCCACGCGACGAACGTGTTCGGTTCAGCCGTCGAATAGCCGTACTCGAAGCCGAGCACCGCTTCTTCGGACAGCACCGAGTCGATCACGGTGAACTTGGCTTGCCCTTCCGCGATGTTCTGCAGCGGGATGTACGTGCCGTCGTTCCAGCGCTCGCGGTTCTGGTCGTGCAGAACGGCGTGACGGTGCGTGAACGTGCCGCGGCCCGAATCCTGGCCCGTCAGACGAACCGCATAGCCCGATGCCACCAGCGACGCGAACGCGAGATGCTCGCCCATGCCCCAGTCGAGCTTCGCTTCGCCACGGCCCATCGCGCGGCGATCGTTGATCACGCGCTCGACGAGCGGATGCACCTTGAAGTTTTCCGGAATCGTCGTGATGCGCTCGGCGAGGCGCTTGAGTTCGGCGAGCGGCACGGCCGTATCGGCGGCGTCGGTCCACTTGCGGTTCAGGAACGGCACCCAATCGACCGCGTACTTGCTCTTGTAGTTCGAGAGCACGGGATCGATCGTGTGATGGCCTTCGTCCATCGCCTGACGATATTCCTTGACGAAGTTGTCCGCGTCTTCAGCCGTGATCACGCCTTGCTGCACGAGCTTTTCCGCGTAGACGGCGCGCGTGCCCGGATGCTTCGCGATGGTCTTGTACATCAGCGGCTGCGTGACCGCCGGCGTGTCCTGCTCGTTGTGGCCGAGCTTGCGGAAGCAGATGATGTCGACGACCACGTCCTTGTGGAACTTCATGCGGAAGTCGATGGCGAGTTGCGTGGCGAGCACGACGGCTTCGGGATCGTCGCCGTTCACGTGCAGCACCGGCGCCTCGATCATCTTGACGACGTCCGAGCAGTACAGCGTCGAGCGCGCATCGCGCGGGTCCGACGTCGTGAAGCCGATCTGGTTGTTGATGACGATATGCAGCGTGCCGTGCGTGCCGTAGCCGCGCGTCTGCGCGAGATTCAGCGTTTCCATCACGACGCCCTGGCCCGCGAAGGCCGCGTCGCCGTGAATCTGCACCGGCAGAACCTGCAGGCCTTCTTCGTCGCCACGGCGATCCATACGCGCCTTCGCCGAACCTTCGACCACCGGGTTCACGATTTCCAGGTGCGACGGGTTGAACGCGAGCGACAGGTGAACCGGACCGCCTTCGGTCGACACGTCCGACGAGAAGCCCTTGTGGTACTTCACGTCGCCGGCCGGCAGGTCATCGACGTGCTTGCCTTCGAATTCGGCGAACAGGTCCGCCGGCATCTTGCCGAGCGTATTGACCAACACGTTCAGACGGCCACGGTGCGCCATGCCGATGACGATTTCCTGCACGCCGTTCTTGCCCGCGTGACGAACGACTTCGTCCATCGACGCGATGAAGCTCTCGCCGCCTTCCAGCGAGAAACGCTTCTGGCCGACGTACTTGGTGTGCAGGAAACGCTCGAGGCCTTCGGCGGCCGTCAGGCGGTTGAGGATGTGCTTCTTCTTTTCGTTCGTGAAGTTCGGCGTCGAGCGGATGGACTCGAGGCGTTCCTTCCACCAGCGCTTCTGTTCCGGATCGCTGATGTACATGTACTCGGCGCCGATCGTGCCGCAGTACGTGTCGCGCAGCGCCTTGACGATCTCGCGCAGCGACGCGCGCTCGAAACCGAAATACAGGTTCGTGGCGCTGAACGTCTGGTCCATGTCGGCTTCGGTGAAGTCGTAGAACGCAGGCTCGAGTTCGGGGATATGCGGGCGCTCGCGGCGCTTGAGCGGATCGAGATTGGCCCATTGCGAGCCGAGAAAGCGATACGCGCCGATCAGGGACTGAACGTAGACTTGTTTCCGCGCGGTGGCGAGGTCTTCCGTTGCGCCTTCGCGCGGCAGGAAGCTGTTGGACTTCGCGCGCTGGGCAAAAGATTCGACGATGGGGCCGTGGGCCACGTCGTTGTGGTTCGTGCCGTCGGATGCGGGCACGTTCTGCAACGCGTCGAAATAGGCTCGCCAGGTCTCGGGCACTGACGCGGGATTATCGAGATATGCCTCGTACAACTCTTCGACGTACGGAGCATTACCGCCGAACAAATAGGAGTTCGACTGGAATTGCTTCATCATTTTTACGCTCACCTTTCTTCGAGTTTCTCGAGGAAGTGCGGGTTACGAAACCTTCCGCGCCACGGCCTGACCGTTTAGCGGATTGCGCGAATCAAGTCTGCTTGGAAGGACCTAAAAAGCGACAGCTAATCCGAGTAGCATAGCACAGAACCATTCGTCATATGACCGGTGGTCGCACCTTTGCCCTCGTTCTCACCCTTCTGCAACGGGCATGTGCGGGCGTTTCGCGTTTATGCAAGCGGCCGGATCGCCTGTGTTTGTCGGCCTGGCTTCGCCGATCTTGAGGCGCTTTCGCAGTCACTAAACAAAAAAAGCCGCCCGAAGGCGGCTTTCGTTTTTTGCTGCTCAAGCGCAACAGTGCAGCTTGGTCGCTGCTTAGTCGGCAGAGGCTTCGCGGCTCGCGCGACGGCGCTCGTGTTCCTTCAAATGACGCTTGCGCAGACGGATCGATTGCGGCGTCACTTCGACGAGTTCGTCGTCGTCGATGAACTCGACCGCGTATTCCAGCGAAAGCTGGATCGGCGGGACGAGACGCACGGCTTCGTCGGTGCCCGACGCGCGCACGTTGGTCAACTGCTTGCCCTTGATCGGGTTCACGACGAGGTCGTTGTCGCGGCTGTGAATGCCGATGATCATGCCTTCATAGAGCGCATCGCCCGGCGACACGAACATGCGGCCGCGATCCTGCAGCTTCCACAGCGCGTAGGCAACCGCAGCGCCGTCGTCCTGCGAGATCAGCACGCCGTTGCGACGCTCGCCGACCGAGCCTTCCTTCACGGGCGCGTACGAATCGAACGTGTGGCTCATCAGGCCCGTGCCGCGCGTGAGCGTCAGGAACTCGCTCTGGAAGCCGATCAGACCGCGCGCCGAAATCTTGTACTCGAGACGCGTGCGGCCACGGCCGTCGGAGGTCATGTCGAGCATTTCGCCCTTGCGTCGGCCGAGTTCTTCCATCACGCCGCCCTGATGCTGGTCTTCGATATCGACCGTCAGGTTTTCATACGGCTCGCACTTCACGCCGTCGATTTCCTGCAGCACCACGCGCGGACGCGACACCGCCAGCTCATAACCTTCGCGACGCATGTTCTCGACGAGAATCGTCAGGTGCAGTTCGCCGCGGCCCGACACTTCGAACGTGGTTTCGTCGCCCGTGTCCTTCACGCGCAGCGCGACGTTGTGATTCAGTTCCTTCATCAGACGGTCGCGAATCTGGCGGCTCGTCACGAACTTGCCTTCCTTGCCCGCGAGCGGCGACGAGTTCACGAGGAAGTTCATCGTGAGCGTCGGTTCGTCGACGGTGATCATCGGCAGCGCCTCGGGATTCTCCGGCGAGCAGATGGTCACGCCGATGCCGATTTCCTCGATACCGTTGATCAGCACGATATCGCCCGCTTGCGCTTCTTCCACCTGAACGCGCTCGAGGCCGTGGAACGACAGCACCTGGTTGATCTTGCGATTCAGGATCGCGCCGTCCGGACCCGAACGCACGGCCACTTGCATGCCGGGGCGAATGCGGCCGCGCGCCACGCGACCCACGCCGATACGGCCGACATACGTGTTGTAGTCGAGCGACGTGATCTGCAACTGCAGCGGACCGTCCGGATCGGCCGGGCGGACCGGCACGTGTTCCAGAATGGCTTCGAAGAGCGGACGCATGGTGCCTTCGCGCACGTCGGGATCGAGACCGGCGTAGCCGTTCAGGCCCGATGCGTACACCACCGGGAAGTCGAGCTGCTCTTCGGTTGCGCCGAGCTTGTCGAAGAGGTCGAACGTCTGGTTGATCACCCAGTCGATGCGCGCGCCCGGACGGTCCACCTTGTTGATCACGACGATCGGCTTCAGGCCGAGCGCGAGCGCCTTCTTCGTGACGAAGCGCGTCTGCGGCATCGGGCCTTCGACGGCGTCGACGAGCAGCAGCACGGAATCGACCATCGACAACACGCGCTCCACTTCGCCGCCGAAGTCGGCGTGCCCGGGGGTATCGACGATATTGATGTGCGTGCCTTCATATTCCACCGCGCAGTTCTTCGCGAGGATCGTGATGCCGCGTTCCTTTTCGATGTCGTTCGAGTCCATGACGCGCTCGGCGACCTGTTGGTTTTCCCGGAACGTGCCCGACTGGCGGAGCAACTGGTCGACGAGCGTGGTCTTGCCGTGGTCGACGTGGGCAATGATGGCGATATTGCGGAGGGCGCGAGTCATAAGGGGTATCTTGGTTGTGCGCCGTCGAAGCGAACCCCGGGAGCTGAAGGCTCCTGGCTGGCTCGGCAGACCGTCGATTGAGCGTCACGTCGTTCGTGACGCTTTGCGTGAATCGCTGGGAAAGACTTCAAAGACTGGAAGACTCTTCCGGCCCGGCGCGGTGAGAACCGTAAAGTATAGCACGCACAAACGTCGCCTTCCCGACAATAGGACGCTACCCGAAGAAACCGCGCGACGACAGGCGCGCCGCGATTGTGCCGCCGCGCATTGTAAGCAATTCCATAAAAGTTCCTTGCAAGCGACGCAACGACGCGCCATAATCCTGCCTAGTCCACTATTGCAGTTGCATATTCCTTTCATGAGCGACGCTCCGAAACCCACGGCGATCGACACCTACGTATTGAGCGAAAGCGTCGGCTATCTGCTCAGCCGCGTGCGTTCGACGCTCTGGAACATGGTGACGCAGCACACGACTTCCGAGCTCGGCATCACGAGCACGCAGGCGAGCATCGTGTTCATGCTGGCGGTCGGCAAGTGCCTGACGGCGGCGGATATCGCACGCGAATACGGCATCGATGCGAGCGCGGTCACGCGGCTCATCGACCGTCTGGAAAAGCGCGGGCTGCTCTCGCGCGTGCGCAGCAGCGAGGACCGGCGCGTCGTGCGCCTGGCGCTTACCCCCGACGGCCGCGCGATGGCGGAACAGGTCCCGGCCATCTTCACGCGCGTGCTCGACACGCTGCTCGCGGGCTTCACGCCCGAGGAAGTCGGCTTTCTGAAGAGCATGCTTCGCCGGATTCTCGCGAACACATGCGATCCCGCCGCAACCTGCCTCGCCGGCGGCACCGAAAAGCCCGGCCCGTCTTCGCGGTGAGAAAGCGCGGGACGATCCCGTTTTCCGCCGCAGAAATAGTTGCAACGTCCATATTCAATACTCTCTCAAGAGACGAGCGATGAAACACCTTTCCTTGTCCGCACTTCGGCCCGCGAGCAGGCTGCGCGGCGCGAAGAGCGCCGTGGCTGCCGCCGTGGCCGCGCTCGCGGTCGCGGGCTGCGCGAACTACGCAGGCATTTCGAGCGACAAGCAGATCGACCCGCCCGAGAGCCTCGAAGCCACGCAGAGCGTGCCGGGGCAAGGCGGCCAGTGGCCGACCCTCGACTGGGCGAAGCAGTTCGGCGATCCGCAACTGCCGCAGCTCATCGACGAAGCGATCGCGGGCAATCCGAGCATCGCGCAGGCGCAGGCGCGCATCGCGAAGGCGTCGTCGTATATCGAAAGCTCGCGCTCGACGCTGTATCCGCACGTTCAGGGCTCGTATTCCTGGACGCGCGAACTCTATTCGGCCAACGCGCTTTTCCCGCCGCCGTACGGCGGGACGTGGTACAGCGAAAACAACGTGCTCGCGAGCGCGTCGTGGGATCTCGACCTGTGGGGCAAGAACCGCGCGCGCCTGAACATGGCGGTTTCGCAGCAGAAGGCGGCCGAGGCGGACATGCAGCAGGCGCGCGTGACGCTCGCGGCGTCCGTGGCGCGGACCTACAATCAGCTCGCCCTGCTCTACGCGCTGCGCGACGTGACACAGCGTGAAATCGCGAATCGCGAGAACGTGGGCCGCATCACCAGCGGACGCGTGAGCGCCGGTCTCGACACCAACGTCGAGCAGCGCACCGCCGAAGGCAACGTCGCGACCAGCCAGACGAATCTCAGCGAACTCGACGGGCAGATCCAGTCGGTGCGCTATCAGCTGGCGGCGCTGCTCGGCAAGGGTCCGGATCGCGGCTTGCAGATCGCCAATCCGGTGCTCAATCCGAACGTCGACGTCACGCTGCCGGACAACGTGCCCGCCGATCTGATTTCGCGCAGGCCGGATATCGTCGCGGCGCGCTGGCAGATCGAAGCGGCCACGCACAACATCAAGGAAGCGAAGGCCGAATTCTTCCCCGACATCAACCTCGCGGCGGGTTTCGGATTCGACGCATTCGGCTGGGGCCGCTTCCTGCAGGCGAGCAGCCGGCAGATTCAGGCCGGCCCGGCGATCCATCTGCCGATCTTCGACGCCGGCGCACTGCGCGCGCAGTTGAAAGGCCGCTACGCCGATTTCGAAGGCGATGTCGCGAACTACAACCAGACGCTCGTCAACGCGCTGAACGACGTGGCGACCAACATCGCCGCGATCCGCTCGCTCGACCAGCAAATGGCCGACGCGCAGCGCGCGCTGACCGCGGCCACGAGCGCGTACCAGCTCGCGGTGATCCGCTACAAGGCGGGCCTGTCGCCGCAACTGCAGGTGCTGACGGCGGACCAGAACCGCCTCGCCAACGAGCAGACCGTGACGAACCTGCGCATGAAGCGCAGCGATTTGCAGATCGCGCTGATTCGCGCGCTCGGCGGCGGCTTCGACGCGACGAGCACGGACCTCGCGATCGACGGCAGCGGACAGCGTCAGGCCGCCAATCCGGCGACGAACCAGAACGCGGCGTCGAACTGAGCCGCGCACAAGAACACGCATCAAGACCAATACGGAATTTTCGGAGCCCTTCATGAGCGACCCTAAACAAACCGCCGCCAGCGCACCCGCCGCACCCGCGCCCGCGCCGAAGCAAAGCAACGCGAAGCGCCGCCGGCTGATGACGCTGATCGTGCTCGTCATCATCATCGCGGCTATCGCGTACGGCCTGTATTACTTCCTCGTCGCGCGCTTCCACGAAGCCACCGACGACGCGTACGTCAACGGCAACGTCGTGCAGATCACGCCGCAGGTGGTCGGCACGGTCGTTTCCGTGAACGCCGACGACACGCAGACCGTGAAAGCCGGCGATCCGCTCGTCGCGCTCGATCCCGCCGATTCGAAAGTCGCGCTCGATCAGGCCGAGGCGAATCTCGCGCAGACCGTGCGCCAGGTCCGCACGTTCTTCGTCAACAACAACCAGTACGAAGCGCAGATCGCGCTGCGCAAGTCGGACCTGTCGCGCGCGCAGGACGACCTGAAGCGCCGCCTGACCGTCGCGCAGACGGGCGCCGTGTCGCAGGAAGAAATCTCGCACGCACGCGACGCCGTTCGCGGCGCGCAAGCCGCGCTCGACGCCGCCCAGCAGGAACTCGCGTCGAACCGTTCGCTGACGGCCAACACGACGATCGCCGATCACCCGAACGTGCTCGCCGCCGCCGCGAAGGTCCGCGATTCGTACATCAACTACGCGCGCAACACGCTGCCCGCGCCGGTGACGGGCTATGTCGCGAAGCGCTCGGTGCAGGTCGGCCAGCGCGTGGCGCCGGGCAATCCGCTGATGGCGATCGTCCCGCTCAACGCCGTGTGGGTCGATGCCAACTTCAAGGAAGTGCAGTTGAAGCACATGCGCATCGGCCAGCCGGTCGAGCTGACGGCCGACCTGTACGGCTCGGGCGTCGTGTTCCACGGCAAGGTGATCGGCTTCTCGGCCGGCACGGGCTCGGCGTTCTCGCTGCTGCCGGCGCAGAACGCGACGGGCAACTGGATCAAGGTCGTGCAGCGTCTGCCGGTGCGTATCGCGCTCGATCCGAAGGAACTGGAGCAGCATCCGCTGCGCATCGGCCTGTCGATGAACGTCGACGTCACCATCAAGGACGAGCAAGGCGGCCAGCTCGGCAACGCGCAGAACACGGTGTATCAGACCAACGTGTTCGACAAGTACGGCGAACAGGCGGATGCCGAAATCGCGCGCATCATCCAGCAGAACGCCGGGACGGGCGCGGGATCGGCGTCGCAGAGTTCGTCGGCGGCGCCTGGCCGGCCGGCGAAGTCGGCGTCGGCCGCCAAGCTGATGTAAGCGGCGGCATCGCGGACTCCACTCATGTCTCAAGCTAACGTCGTACATCCGCCGCTGTCGGGCGGAAAGCTGGTCATCGGGACGATCGCCGTGTCGCTCGCGGTGTTCATGAACGTGCTCGACACGTCCATCGCGAACGTCTCGATTCCGTCGATCTCGGGCGACCTCGGCGTGTCGTCCGATCAGGGCACGTGGGTCATCACGTCGTTCGCGGTCGCCAACGCGATCTCCGTGCCGCTCACGGGCTGGCTCACGCAGCGCATCGGCCAGGTGCGGCTGTTTCTCGGCTCGATCATCCTGTTCGTGCTCGCGTCGTGGATGTGCGGGCTCGCGCCGACGCTGCCCTTCCTGCTCGCCGCGCGCGTGCTGCAGGGCGCGGTCGCCGGCCCGATGATCCCGCTATCGCAGACGCTCTTGCTCGCGAGCTATCCACGCGAAAAAGCGCCGATGGCGCTCTCCATGTGGTCGATGACCACGTTGATCGCGCCGGTCGCCGGCCCCGTGCTCGGCGGCTGGATCTCGGACAACATCTCGTGGCCGTGGATTTTCTACGTGAACATTCCGGTCGGGTTCGTGGCGGCGCTCGCCACGTTCGCGATCTTCCGCGACCGCGATTCGGCCATCCGCAAGGCGCCGATCGACACGGTCGGCCTCGGGCTGCTCGTCGTGTGGGTCGGCTCGCTGCAGATCATGCTCGACAAGGGCAAGGATCTGGACTGGTTCAATTCGACGACCATCGTCGTGCTCGCGCTGATCGCGATCATCTCGTTCGCGTTCTTCATCGTGTGGGAGCTGACGGCGGAACATCCGGTGGTGGACCTGTCGCTGTTCGAATTGCGCAACTTCACGGGCGGCACGATCGCGCTGTCGATCGGCTACGGGCTCTACTTCGGCAATCTCGTGCTGCTGCCGCTGTGGCTGCAAACGGACATCGGCTACACGGCGACGAACGCCGGTCTCGTGATGGCGCCCGTCGGCGTGTTCGCGGTTCTCCTCTCGCCGATCACCGGCAAGTTCCTGCCGCGCACCGATCCGCGCCGTATCGCGACGGCCGCGTTCCTCGTGTTCGCGCTGTGCTTCTGGATGCGCTCGCGTTATACGACCGGCGTCGATACGTGGTCGCTGACGCTGCCGACGCTCATTCAGGGCATCGGCATGGCGGGCTTCTTCATTCCGCTCGTGTCGATCACGCTGTCGGGCTTGCCGGGGCATCGCATTCCGGCGGCGTCGGGCTTGTCGAATTTCGTGCGGATCATGTGCGGCGGCATCGGCACGTCGATTTTTTCGACGGCGTGGGAGCATCGGTCGATCGTGCATCACGCGCAACTCGTCGAACAGGCCACCGCGTTCAACCCGACGTTCGCCAATTCGATGCAGCAGATGGGCGCGCTCGGCATGTCGCAGGAGCAGACCTACGGTCTCTTCAACAGCATGGCGACGCAGCAGGCCGCGCAGCTCGGCGTGAACGACATGTTCTATATCTCGGCGGGAATTTTCGTCGCGCTGATCGCGCTGATCTGGATCACGCGGCCCGAACGTGCGGGCGGCGGGGATTCGGCGGCGGCGGCATCGGCGGCGCACTGATTCCCCTTCGGTCGCGGCGCGCATGAAGAAAAGCCCGGAATCTCGCGATTCCGGGCTTCTCTTTTTGGCTCAGCTTGCCGTGACGATCAACCGTTCCGGCGCGAGCACGCCCTCGCCGGCTCTCGCCACGCCGAGCAAGCGCCCGCCGTCCTGCGCGTAGACGCGCACGCGACCGTCTTCCAGACGCGTCTCGACGACATCCGCGAGCCGCAGACGCTGGCCGTGCAGGAAACGTTTCGTCGCTTCATCGCCGAGACGAACGGCGGGAAACGTGGACAAGAGCGCGTCGACCGGCTGAAGCCATGAATCGCGCTCGGTTTCATCGGCGCTCGATAAAGCATCCAAGGTCACCGCGTGCTCGAGCGTCAGCGCGCCGACGCCCGTTCGACGCAGCGCCGTGAGATGCGCGCCGCAACCCAGCGCCTCGCCGATGTCCTCCGCCAGCGTGCGCACGTACGTGCCCTTGCTGCACGTCACGCGAAACGTCACGAGCGGCAGCGCGCAGGCGATCATCTTCAACGCGTGGATCGTGACCTGACGGCCTTCGCGCTCGACCGTCTGTCCCGCGCGCGCGTATTCGTAGAGCGGCTTGCCGTCGCGCTTGAGCGCCGAGTACATCGGCGGAACCTGCACGATGTCGCCGATAAACCGCGTCATCGCAGCTTCGACCGATGCTTCATCGCACGTCACGTCACGCGTGTCGACGGCTTCGCCTTCGGCATCGCCCGTCGTCGTGCGGACGCCGAGGCGCATCGTCGCTTCGTAGGTCTTGTCGGCTTCGAGCAGATCTTGCGAAAACTTCGTCGCCTCGCCGAAGCAAAGCGGCAGCAAGCCCGTCGCGAGCGGATCGAGCGTGCCGGTGTGACCCGCCTTCTTCGCCAGATAGAGCCGCTTCGCCTTGATGAGCGCGTCGTTGCTCGACAGCCCGAGCGGCTTGTCCAGCAACAGCACGCCATCGAGCGCGCGGCGCGGAATCTTCGGCCGCGCCTGCTTTTCCTGACCGCTCATCGCTTACGCGCCTTCCTGATCGTCGGCGTCTTTCGCGCGCGTCGCGTTCGCTTCGTCGATCAGGCGCGACATCTCGACGGCCTTCTCGATCGTCTGGTCGTAGTGGAAATGCAGCGTCGGCACCGTATGGATGTGCAGGCGCTTGAAAAGCTGATTGTGCAGATGCCCCGCCGCGTGGTTCAGCGCGTCCTGCGTCTGCTTGGGATCGCCCGTGAGCGTCGTGAAATAGACTTTCGCGTGCGCATAGTCCGGCGTCAGTTCGACGCTCTGAATCGTCACCATGCCGACGCGCGGATCTTTCACCTCGCGCATCAGCTCCGACAGATCGCGCTGAATCTGGTCCGCAATCTGCACGTTGCGGTTCGTGGATGTCCGTCTTTTAGCCATGATCCTGTTCCAATTCCTATTCCGCCGCCGCGCCAAAGAAAAAGGCGGAGCCAGCCGTTTGGCCCGCTCCGCCTCGAGGCTCAGCGTAGTGATGCGTTACAGCGTACGAGCCACTTCGGTCACTTCGAAGACTTCCAACTGATCGCCTTCGACGATGTCGTTGAAGTTCTTGATCGAGATACCGCACTCGAAGCCCTGACGCACTTCCTTGACGTCGTCCTTGAAGCGCTTGAGCGAATCCAGCTCGCCCGTATGGATGACGACGTTGTTGCGGATCACGCGCACCGACGAGGAGCGCTTCACGAAACCGTCCGTCACCATACAACCCGCGATCAGACCGACCTTCGGCACGCGGATGACCTGACGCACCTCGACCGTGCCCGTCACCGTCTCGCGCTTCTCCGGCGCGAGCATGCCGGACATCGCTGCCTTCACCTCATCCACTGCGTCATAGATGATGTTGTAGTAGCGAATGTCGATGCCGTTCGATTCGGCCAGCTTGCGGGCTTGCGCATCCGCACGCGTGTTGAAGCCGATGATGACCGCCTTCGACGCCGTCGCCAGGTTGACGTCCGACTCGCTGATCGCGCCGACCGCGCTGTGCACGATCTGCACGCGCACTTCGCCGGTCGACAGCTTCTGCAGCGACTGCACGAGCGCTTCCTGCGAGCCCTGCACGTCCGCCTTGACGATGAGCGGCAGGTTCTGCACTTCGCCTTCGCCCATCTGCTCGAGCATGTTTTCGAGCTTCGCGGCCTGCTGCTTCGCCAGCTTGACGTCGCGGAACTTGCCCTGACGGAACAGCGCGATTTCGCGCGCCTTGCGCTCGTCCGGCAACACGATGACTTCCTCGCCCGCCGCCGGCACTTCCGACAGACCCTGGATTTCCACCGGAATCGACGGACCCGCGGTCTTCGTCGGCTTGCCGGTTTCGTCCAGCATCGCACGGACGCGGCCGTACGCGCTGCCCGCCAGCACCACGTCGCCGCGGTTCAGCGTGCCCGACTGCACCAGGATGGTCGCGACCGGACCCTTGCCCTTGTCCAGCTTGGCTTCGATCACGAGACCCTTGGCGGCTGCATCGACCGGTGCGGTCAATTCCAGCACTTCGGCCTGCAGCGACACGTTTTCCAGCAGATCGTCGATGCCCTTGCCGGTCTTCGCCGACACTTCGATGAACGGCGAATCGCCGCCGTACTCTTCCGGCACCACGCCTTCCGCGACGAGTTCCTGCTTCACGCGGTCCGGGTTGGCTTCCGGCTTGTCGATCTTGTTGATCGCGACGACGATCGGCACGCCGCCCGCCTTCGCGTGAGCGATCGCTTCCTTCGTCTGCGGCATCACGCCGTCGTCGGCAGCGACCACCAGAATGACGATGTCGGTGGCCTTCGCGCCGCGCGCACGCATGGCCGTGAAGGCCTCGTGACCCGGCGTGTCGAGGAACGTGATGACGCCGCGCGGCGTATCGACGTGATACGCGCCGATATGCTGCGTGATGCCGCCCGCTTCGCCCGCCGCCACTTTCGCGCGACGGATGTAGTCCAAGAGCGAGGTCTTGCCGTGGTCGACGTGACCCATCACGGTGACGACCGGCGGACGCGGCAGACGCTCCGCCGTTTCCTCGGTGGTCTCGCCTTCGATCAGGAGCGCTTCCGGATCGTCCAGCTTGGCGGCGACCGCGCGATGGCCCAGTTCCTCGACGACGATCATCGCCGTTTCCTGGTCCAGCACCTGGTTGATCGTGACCATCTGGCCGAGCTTCATCATCACCTTGATGACTTCCGAAGCCTTCACCGACATCTTGTGCGCGAGGTCGGCCACCGAGATGGTTTCCGGCACGTGCACTTCACGGACGATCGGTTCCGTCGGCGCCTGGAACGACGTCTGTTCCTGATGCTTGCCACGGCCCTTCGGACCGCCGCGCCAGCCGCGATCGACGCCGCCGCTCGTGTCGCCGCGCGTCTTGATGCCGCGGCGCTTCGAGGCGTCGTCCTGCCAGCCGCCCTTGCCGCCGGCCTTCTTCTTGTCGGCGGACGGAGCCGCCGCTGCGGGCGCGGGTGCGCCTGCCGCAGCCGGCTTCTTCGCCGCCGGACGCGCGGCCTGCGCGCCTTCCGGCTTCGCGGGCTTGTGCAGCGTGCCCTTGGCTTCCGCGGCCTTCGCCGCTTCCGCCGGCTTCGCAGCGGGCGCCGGCTCCGGCGCCTTGACCTGCGCCTTGCGCGGCGTGTTCATCATTTCGCGGATGGCGCGCGCTTCGGCTTCAGCCGCTGCACGACGCTTCGCGATGGCTTCCTGCTCCATACGCGCCTTCTCGGCCTTGGCCTTTGCGTCTTCTTCCGCCTTCTTCGCGGCTTCGCGCTGGGCAGCACGCTCGCTCGCAGCCTTTTCTTCCGCAGCCTTTTCGGCGGCTTCGCGCTGGGCGGTGTCGTCCTGCTTCGGTTCCGGCTTCGCTTCGACCGCCGGTTGCGTGCGCGCTTCCTGACGCGCCGCCTGAGCGGCACGCGAGATTTCCGCAGCCTGTGCCGCAGCCGCCGCACGGCGCGCCGCTTCCTCTTCCTGCTTCTTGCGCTCGGCTTCCGCCGCTTCCTCGCGGGCGCGGCGCTCGGCTTCCTCGCGCTCCAGCTTCGCCTGCTGCTCCTTCAGCTCGCGCTCTTCGCGTTCGAGCTGCTCGGCGGCGAGGCGCGCTTCTTCCGCGCGACGCGCAAGCTCGGCTTCATCGACTTCCGGTTCTTCGACATGATTCGCTGCCGGCGCTTCGACCTGCTCGACGCCGGTTTCATCGCGCTTCACGAAAACACGTTTTTTGCGCACCTCGACCTGAATGGTGCGAGCCTTACCCGTTGCGTCGGATTGCTTGATTTCCGACGTATGCCGGCGCGTCAAAGTGATCTTGCGCTTGTCAGCCTCGGCGGAACCGTGCGACTTGCGCAAATGATCGAGCAGACGCGCCTTGTCCGTCTCGGACAGGTCGTCGTTCGCGCTCGCTTTCTGGACGCCAGCCGCCTGCAACTGCTCGAGCAGGACGCCCGCAGGCATTTTGAGTTCCGCGGCAAATTGGGCTACGTTGTTACTCGCCATTCATTCCTCTTGATGCAAGGACCAATCCTTGCGGTTAGATCGGGGTCATGCGGCCAGACTGGCCGCCAAATTTCAGTGCGCCATGGTCATTTCTCACTGGAACCAGTGTTCACGTGCTTTCATGATCAACGCCTTAGCGGCATCCTCTTCCATACCGGTCATTTCGACCAGTTCATCTACTGCCAGCTCCGCGAGGTCGTCGCGGGTTTGAACCTGGTGCTCGGCGAGCTTCGCGAGAAGCTCGTTGTCCATGCCTTCCAGGCTCTTGAGATCGAGCGCCACGCCTTCGACCTTCTCTTCGTTGGCGATGGCCATCGTCAGCAGCGCGTCGCGCGAGCGGTTGCGCAGCTCGTGCACGGTGTCTTCGTCGAATGCTTCGATTTCGAGCATCTCGTTGAGCGGCACGTAGGCGATTTCTTCGAGGCTCGTGAAGCCTTCGTCGATCAGGATGTCGGCGACTTCCTCGTCCACATCCAGACGCGCCATGAACAGGTCGCGCAACTTGCCACGCTCTTCGTTCTGCTTCAGCGCCGATTCGTCCGGCGTCATGATGTTGATCTGCCAGCCGGTGAGTTCGCTGGCGAGTCGAACGTTCTGGCCGCTGCGGCCGATGGCGACCGCGAGTTCGCTCTCGTCCACGACGACGTCCATCGAATGCTTTTCTTCATCGACGACGATCGACTGGACGGCTGCCGGCGCGAGGGCGCCGATCACGAACTGCGCGGGGTCTTCCGACCATAGCACGATGTCGACGTTCTCGCCACCGAGCTCGTTTCTCACCGCCTGAACGCGCGAACCGCGGATGCCGACGCACGTGCCGATCGGGTCGATCCGCTTGTCGTAGGCGATCACCCCGATTTTCGCACGCACGCCGGGATCGCGCGCGGCCGCCTTGATTTCCAGCAGCCCTTGTTCGATTTCCGGCACTTCCAGCTCGAACAGCTTCATCAGGAATTCAGGCGCGGTGCGCGAGAGTTCGATTTGCGGGCCACGCGCCGTGCGATCGACCTTCGCGATATACGCGCGCACGCGGTCGCCCACGCGCAGGTTTTCCTTCGGAATCAGCTGGTCGCGGCGCAGGAGCGCTTCCACGCGACCGGATTCGACGATGAAATTGCCCTTGTCCAGGCGCTTGACCGAGCCGGTCATGATCTTTTCGCCGCGCTCGAGGAAGTCGTTCAGGATCTGTTCGCGCTCGGCGTCGCGCACCTTCTGCAGGATCACCTGCTTCGCGGCCTGCGCGCCGATCCGGCCGAACTCGATCGACGGAATGGGTTCCTCGATGAAATCGTCCACTTCCGCGTCGGGCTTCTGCTCCTTCGCTTCGAACAGCAGGATTTCCTGATCCGGCTCCTGCAGGCCGGCCTCGTCCGGCACCACGCGCCAGCGGCGGAACGTCTCGTGTTCGCCGCTTTCACGGTCGATCGCGACACGGATATCCACATCTTCCTCGAACAGCTTCTTCGTTGCCGAAGCAAGCGCAGCCTCCAGGGCTGCGTACACCACGTCCTTGTTGACGTTCTTTTCGCGCGCCAGCGCATCCGCCAGCATCAAAACTTCGCGACTCATTGTTTGCGGCTCCTAAAGTCAACTTTGGGGACGAGACGTGCTTTATCGAGGTCCGCGACTGTGAAATCGAGCATCGCGGCGCCGTCCTTCCCTTCAAATTCCAATCCGATCGTTTCGCCTTGCGGGGCGTGCAAGATGCCACGGAACGACTTGCGCCCGTCCAGCGGTTTTTTCAGTGTGATGACGACTTCGCTCCCGGCGAAGCGCTCGAAGTCGGCCAGCTTCTTGAGCGGGCGATCGAGCCCCGGCGACGACACTTCGAGGCGGTCATAGTCGATGTTTTCCACCTCGAGCACGTACTGGAGCTGACGCGTGACTTTCTCGCAGTCTTCGATGGCGATACCGGCCGGCTGGTCGATATAAATGCGCAGCATGCCGCCTCCCGAACGTTCGAGATCGACAAGCTCGTAGCCCAGGCTCGAGACCGTGGTTTCAATCAATTCCGTCAGTTGCACAGTAACTCCAAGGTGTTCGCGCATCGCGCCGCGAAACACCTGCGGGCGAGCGCCTTGACCGGGCGCGCACCCCTGCTCCCGAGATGCCGAACCAAAAAGCCAAAAAAAAATGGGCGCAACGCCCATCATTTTCAACCGAGGTCGCACCCGGGCAGCGCGAAAACTATGTGCCCAGCGACTTCGTGATTTTAGCCATTTTTCGGGATAAACGCAAACGTAAAGCGCGCGTTCGGCCCTGTTTCGCGCTGGATCGCATGCTTTGTTGCCTTGTTTCGATGTCCGTGACTGCTGCTTTCGAAATTCGGTCGAAGACGCCCGCCTTCGACCGATTCTTCCCGCCGCGTGTCAGGCGACGCGCGCGCCTGTCAGCGTCCGCGCGAGCGATTGCGCGGACCGCCGCGGCCTGCGCCGGCCTTGCCTTGCGCTCCGCCCGGCTGCGCGCCGCCCTGACGATTGCCGCCGCGCGGACCGTTGCCGCCGGCGCGCTTGGCCGGGCCGCTCGCGCCCTGCGGGCCGCCTTGCGGACGCGCGCCGCGCTGACCGGTCCCGCGACCGCCGCCATTGGCGCGATTGCCGTTGGGCTCGCCGCCGATGCGATTGCCGTTCACTTCGCGGCCACCGCGTCGGCCGGGGCCGCCGGCGTTGCCCGTGTTACCGCCGAAGCCGCCGAGTCCGCCCATTCCACCTGCGCCGAACGCGCCGGGCATGCCGCCGCCCGCCGCACCGCGCCGGCCGCCGCGAGCCGGCGTCTGCGCCATGCGCGAATGCGAGCTCAGCACCGGCTCACGCGTGATGAAGCCCATCGAGGTTTGCATCGGATCCGGCTGGACACGCGGCGCCGAACTGCGGCCGCCCTTCTCGGCGACCGGCACCTTCAGCCCAACCGTCTCCATCAGGCTGCGCACCTGATTGTCTTCGAGCTCTTCCCAGCGGCCGCGCTTGAGGCCGCGCGGCAACGCGATCGGACCGTGGCGCGTGCGGATCAGCCGGCTGACCATGAGGCCAGCGGCTTCGAACATGCGTCGCACTTCGCGATTGCGCCCTTCCGCGAGCGCGACGTGATACCAGTGATTCGTGCCTTCGCCGCCGCCATCCTGGATGCGCAGGAAATTCGCGGGACCGTCGTCGAGTTCGATGCCTTTCAGCAGCTTCTGCTTCATCGCCTCGGACAACTGGCCGACCACGCGCACCGCGTACTCACGCTCGACGCTGTAGCGCGGATGCATGAAGCGGTTCGCCAGATCGCCGGACGTGGTGAGCAAGAGCAGCCCTTCCGTGTTGAAGTCCAGACGGCCGACCGCGAGCCACTTGGCCGTTTTCATCGACGGGAGCTTGTCGAACACGGACGGACGCCCTTCCGGGTCCGCGTGGCTGACGATCTCGCCCGTCGGCTTGTGATACAGCAGGATGCGCGGCGGCTTGCTCGCGAGCTTGCGCTTGAGTGGCTTGCCGTTGATGCGGACCTGGTCCGTCGGCATGATCCGCTGGCCGATATGCGCCGGCTCGCCGTTCACCGACACGCGCCCTGCGATGATCAATTCTTCCATGTCGCGCCGCGAGCCCATGCCGGCGTCAGCGAGGACTTTGTGCAGCTTCGGCGCGTCGTCGTCCGGTTCGAGCACGCGCTTTTGCTGGGGCGCGTTGCGGCCGCGGCGCAGCATCGGGGCGCGCACGCCGGTCGATCCGTTGTCCGCATCGAATGCGGGCGATGTCACGTAGGCGAAGACATCGTCGACGGCAGCGGCTGCGGCGCTCGCCACGGTGGCCGGACCGGCGTCGTTATGCTTGGCGTGCTTCTCGTTCTTCTCGCGCTTCGGCTGCGCGCCCTTGCGACGGCCACCTTCGCGCGGCGCGGATGCACCCGCTTCCGCCGATGCCTCGACGCCCGGCTCGCCCGCATCGCGGCGCGCGTTCCTGCGCCCGCCCTGCTTGCCCGCCGGCTTTTCGCCCGGGTTCGCGCCCGGGTTCGCGGCTGCGTTCGCGCCCGGATTCGTGCCGCCGGCGTCACGCTTGCCTTGCGCGTTGCGCGGCGTCCTGGCGCTCGCGTCCTTGCGCGGCATGCGCACCTGCGCGACGACGACGCCGTCGGGCGGCGCTTCCGTGACCGCGCCCGGCGCGGCGGGCGCGCCTTCGGGCGCCTTCGTCTTGGCGACAGCGCGGCGTCGCGCGATCAGACTGCGCGGCCCGCGGCGCAGGCCGCGGCGCGGACGATCATCGCCGTCGGCGCTCTCGTCGATGCGCGTGCGTTCGCCGGCATCGGCCGACTCATGGGCGTCCGCGGTATGCGCGGGGCGCGCGGATTCGGGCGAATCGCTGTCGTGGGAGTGTGTCAAAACAACCTCAAATGTCGAATTGCGCGCCCGGGCGGGCGCGTCAAAAATATCCGCTGATCGGTCCGGCGATCGTCTTCGACGTGATCTTTTATCGAGAGCCGGTTGAATCAGGGGCCATGCAATTGCATCAGGCGCGGCGCGCCTTCGGTTCCTCGTCGGAATCGTCGCCGGTCACATCGGCATCGGCCGACGGGCGTGTGTCGTGTTCGTCGCCTTGCGGCTCTTGCGGCTCTTGCGCCGCGTTCGCGATGCTTGCGTCGATAGCCTCGGTCTCGTCGTGCGCCGGCTTCAGCGGCTGCACGCGAAGCTCGGTCAACAGCAAAGCGACGCTCTCGTGCTCCGTGCCCGCATGATCCGTTCCGGCCTCGGCTTCCAGCTGCCCGGCTGCGCCTTCCACGGGCGTCGCGGCGGAATCGTGCTCATTGGGCGCATGCGCCGTTGCCACGCCTTCAGCGCCCACAACAGGCGCCGTCGACGCCGCCGCGCCGTCCGCAAACTCGATCGAATGCTGCGCGAGCAGCGACGCTTCCAGTTGCGCCGACGGATTGTCGAGCGCGGGCAGTTCGTCGAGCGCGGTCAGGCCGAGATCGTCGAGAAACTGCTTGGTCGTCGCGTAAAGCGCGGGCCGGCCGGGCACGTCACGATGACCGATCACCTCGATCCAGCTGCGATCTTCAAGCTGCTTGACCACTTGCGTATTGACCGTGACGCCGCGAATTTCCTCGATATCGCCGCGCGTCACCGGTTGACGATAAGCAATGATCGCCAACGTTTCCATGACGGCGCGCGAATACTTGGGCGGCTTTTCGGGATGCAGCCGATCGAGGTAAGTCCGCATGGCGGGCTTGCTTTGAAAGCGCCACCCCGATGCGAGCGCGACCAGTTCGACGCCGCGGCCCGACCAGTCGGCCTGAAGCCCTTCGAGCAGCGTGCGCACGGTATCCGCCGAGATGTCTTCGGCGAAGAGCTTACGCAACTCACTCAGCCGCAGCGGTTCCTGCGCGCAAATCAAAGCAGTCTCGAGGACGATTTTCGCCTCTTGGGTATTCATGCAGCTTGGGTCAACCCTGTATGGTCAATGATCCAATTCCAAATCGAGCCTGAGCGGGTTCGAACGGCACCTAAGCGGTGCGCACGATAATGCTGGACGCGGAGTTTCAGACGCGCTCGCCCGATTAATCGGTCATATTGATTGGGAGCACGCACCGGGGAGAGGCGTCAATGGGCGATCGGTGAGCGAACGCCGGGCCATCCCAGCCGGACGAGGTGGCGCTTTCTAGGCGAAAGCGCGTGACTGAGCGCCATATTACGCAAAAAGAACCGGGGCGTAAAGGTGATTGATCCGCCCGCCCCGGCCCTCACTCATCTCACGCGCGCGCCGCCAGAAAACGCCGCAGGCGCTCGACGCCTTTGTCGAGGCGCGCCGGGTCGCAGGCATAGCACCAGCGCACGAAACCTTCGCCTTCCGCGCCGAATGCGCTGCCGGGCGCGAGGCCCACGCCCGCCTCGCGCACGAGCGCTTTACAGAGTTCGAGACTTTTCGACGCGCCCGGCAGCGAGAAGAACAAATACATCGCGCCGTCGGGAGCGCGGACGTCGACGCCCTCGATGCTTTGCAGCGCCTTCACCAGGTGATCGCGGCTCGCGCGCAGGTCGGCGACGAGCGATTGCGTGAACGACTCGCCTTCTTCGACCGCGACGATGCCCGCCTGCTGAACGAACGACGGCGCGCACGACGTGTTGTACTCGACGAGCTTGCCGAGGTCGTCCATCAGCGCGGCCGGAGCGACGATCCAGCCGAGCCGCCAGCCGGTCATCAGCCACGCTTTCGAGAACGAGTTGACCGCGATCACGCGTTCGTCGCGCGCGGCGAGATCGAGGAACGACGGCGCGACCGTCGCGCCCGCGCCGTAATAGAGGCGCTCGTAGACTTCGTCCGCGACGATCCAGATGCCGTGCCGCCGGCAATGATCGAGCACGATACGCTGTTCCTCGCGCGTCATCGTCCAGCCGGTCGGGTTGTTCGGCGAGTTGATCATCAGCATGCGCGTCGACGGCGTGAGCGCAGCGAGCAGTTGCCCGATGTCCAGCGTCCAGCCGCGCGGGCCGTAGTTCAGCGAGACGGTATCGACCGTCGCACCGAGAATCTTCGGAATCTCGACGAGATTCGGCCAGAGCGGCGTCACCGCGACGACGCGATCGCCCGCGCCGACGACGAGCTGCGCCGCCAGCATCAGCGCATTGACGCCGGCGCTCGTGACCGCGATGTTCTCCGCCGGCGTCGCGCCGTGCAGCCCGCTGACGTAGCGCCCGAGCGCCTCGCGCAGCGGCGCGATGCCGAGATTGTGCGTGTAGAACGTCGCGCCATCGGCGAGCGCGCGGCTCGCGGCAGCGCGGATGAACGGCGGCGTCACGCGATCCGACTCGCCGAACCAGAACGGCAGCACGTCCGGCACGCCGAAGCCCGCGTTGGCGACTTCGCGAATCTGCGAAGGCCGCAGCGCGCGCACCGCGTCACGGGCGTTCGGCGCGCCGTGTGCATCGTGCTGGCCGCTCGCATGCGCCTGCGCGCCCGTCATGCCGCTCAGTTCAGCGATCACCGCGCCTTCGGATTCACTCATCGCCCGCTCCGTGAAAAATGGTGAAGTCTAACGCGGCTGCATTCTTTTCGAGACGCGCCGCCGCTCATTCCAGATCTTCCGCGCGCCGCGGCAACGCCGCGATGAGCGACCACACCGACTCCGCCGCCGGCGACAACGACCGGTCGCGCCGCCGCACCAGCTCGACGGTCCGCTCCGCACGCGGCTCGAGCGGCAGCGCGACGAGCGACGAATCGGCCGGCAGCGGCAGCGCGAGCCACGGCAGCACGCTCACGCCGACGCCCGCTTCGACCAGGCCGAAAACCGTTGCCGAATGGCCGAGTTCCTGCACGACGTGAGCATCGACGCCGTGCTCCTGCATGACGGAATCGATGATCGGCCGGCTGCCGGACGCATAGTCGAGCATCACGAGCCGCTCGCCCGCGAGCGCTTCCCACGGCGCGGCCCGCTCCTTCGCCAGCGGATGATCGCGGCGCGCGACGAGGCAGAAGGAATCGGTCATCACGGGCTGGGATTCGACTTCGTCGGCGGCGAACGGGCCGATCACCACGCCAAAATCCACTTCGCCCGATTTCACCTTGCGCAGCACGTCGGACTGGACGTCGTCGCGCAGGCTGAGCGTGATCAGCGGATGCTGCCGCAGGCACGAAGCGATGACACGCGGCATCAGCCGGCACGCGACCGTCGGGCTCGCCGCGACGATCACCCGTCCGCGACGCTGCTGCCCGAGATCGCGCACTTCGCGCAGCGCTTCGTCGAGATCGGCGAGAAGCCGCGACACCGTGCCGACGAGACCCACGCCGACATCCGTCAGTTGCACTTCGCGCGTCGTCCGGTCGATCAGTTTCAGCCCGATCTCGCCTTCCAGTTCGCGCACGCACCGGCTGACCGCCGATTGCGTCAGCCCGATCTCTTCGCCCGCACGACTGAAACTGCGCAGCCGCGATACCTCGATAAAGACGCGCAGTTGCCGCAACGTCACGTTCAAAGGCGCGTTCATTCCATGCACTCATCAATAACAGGATCTTATGCGCATTATAGGCGGTCGATCCCGAAGTCTGATCGACAAGACGCGTTACGCTGCGGTGCAGCAAAAGGCTGCGGACGCACGGCCGATGGGCCTGCTGCACAGGATTGGTGATTGTCCCGATTTCTTAATCAATCCATTTCGGGTCTGATACGGGCCATGCTGGCATCGCGTCAGCCTACTGCCATGCGGGTTTCCCGGATTTCGCGACACGCATGGCACGGTTCTCGCATTTCATTGCGCACAAAGGTCGGAGCCATACGCGGACAGATTGAAACACTGATCAGCGGCGCCGCTTCGGCCTTCCCTGGTATTCGTTCATCGGATTCCGACCAGAGTGCGCGGCGCGGGGCAGCGCACCGGGGTTAGCTTCGCTGAGGTGAGATATGGTGCTGTTCGACGATTTGAGAGATAACGAGTGGGCGCTGGTTGAGGCGTTGTTTTGTTCCGAGCCGGCACGCAGCGAGCGGCGCGGCCGTCCGCGCGTGGAAGCGCGCTCGGTGGTCAACGCCGTGCTGTGGGTCTTGTCGACGGGCGAAGGCTGGTCGAAATTGCCCGGCCGTTATCCTTCGCCGCCCACCTGCCGCCGTCGCTTCGACGAGTGGCAAGCCGACGGCACGCTCGCGGAAATCGTGAAGCGGCTGTCGAGCAATGGCCGCGAGGTATCGCTGCGCGGACGCATCGGTTCGAGCGCCGTGAAGCCGCCCGCACCGCCGAGCCGCGATCGCCTGCGCGGCGCATTCTGGACGAATCCGGAATCGTGGCGCGCGCCGGCCAAGATGGCCTGACATCATCGATCGAGCCATGGCCGGACTTGAGCCGGCCATGGCTTTCCCCTTCCCTCATCGCATCTCTTCGCCCGAGCGCGGCGCGTCCGGCGCGAAACAACTCTTTACCATTCCTTACAGCGGCGGTATCCAACGAGGCATAGCTTGTTGAGTGGATAAACAGGTCCATCGGATCTGAGGACACTCACATGAAGGCATCGACTCTGCTCGTCCGAGGCGCGTTCATCGCGCTCGCCGGCGTAGCGGCAGCCGGCCAGGCGCAGCCGCCGCCCGCATCGTCCGATCTGCGACTGAGCACGCGCGCTACGGCATCGGCCCAGCATGAAGTCTCGCGTGCGCCTGCTTCGACACCGCCCGCGCCGCGCGGCGACTTGCGCGGCGATATTGCGAGCAACGTCCGCGCTCGGCCGGACAACGAACGCGAAGAGCGCTCGCCGCAGCATTGAAACCGTCAAAAGCGCTCGCGGTCGCGATTATCGACACGCGGAACCCCGCGAGCCGCGGCAAGTCACATCAGATGCCATGAGCACAGCGTGGCAACAGTGATAACCGGTCTGCCCGTATCCTTGGATACGGGCTTTTTTTTCGCCTGTCAGCGCGCTGCATCCGATGACGACGATCCACCCTCGGCCCGTCCGCCGATCGGCATGCCGCTCCGAAGAGCCCGGTTCGCCCGTTCCGTCGCGCTAGATTCTCGCTTCGAGCACCGCTTCGTGACCGCCGAAGGTATAGGGTTCGGCGCGGCGCAAGTCCCAGTCGATCGAGCGCTCGTCCCGCGACAGGCGCGAAAACTCCTGTTTTCCCCGTTCGGTGACGACGGCGATGTCGACCGGCGCATGGAACCCGGGCGCCGGCGCGACGGTACGCTGCCGCGCCAGTTCGAGCAGCCCGAGGGCGCGGAGACGGTCGAAAACATTGGGGCGTTTCGCCCACGGAACTTGACGATACTGCGCTCGGCGAAGTGCTTCGAGTACGGCTTCGTTGGAATACGTGGTCATCTCGTTCTTTCTTCCTATGCAGCCATGACGACGCTCGTGACGGTCGCAAGACGGCCCGCGACGTCGACTAAACGCGGCGCGCCGAATTTCGCGCTGACGAGCGAGACCACCGTTCGCAGCCTGAATGTTTGGCCGCCGCTTGCGTTAGGTGCTGCTTTCTCTTAAAAACCCCCGTTGAGCGCGCGCTGATCACGCGCCTTCTGCACCCCCGCCGATGCGCTTCGAATCACGCGATGACGGAGCGAATTGTCCTGAAACCAATACGTTACCCCAATCAAATTGGTTCTATTTACTTTATTGATGCTTTTTTTCGCATTATTCGCGCTATGGAAGAGACGGCGCACGCAGATCGCCATCCTGATCTTGCTGCTCGCCTGGGGTTTCGGCACCGGGTGGTTTGCGAGGCCGCTTTTCGCGCTCGCTCAGTACGGTTATGAACAGACCATTCCGCCCTCTTTCGCACCGAAAACGACGATCGTGCTGATGGGCGGCGGCACGTCGCGCACGGACGCCGGGCTGGTTCCGAAGCGCGCATCGATGCCGCGCATCCAGGCGGCGGCGAAGGTGTATCGCCAGTGCCGTGAGACGGGCGCATCGTGCCGGGTGATCGTGAGCGGCGGCGATCCGCAGGATCACGGACAAGCGGAAGCCGATAACTACGCGCCCTACGTGCTGGCGGGCGGCGTTCCGTCGACGGATCTGACGCGAGAAAACAAAAGCCTGAATACATACGAAAACGCTCAAAACGTAGCCGGTATATTAGGGAACGCACATGACAGTACTTTGATTCTCGTCACGTCCGCCTATCACATGCGGCGTTCTGTCCGCGCTTTCGAGGCGTTCGGCTATAAACCGCAGCCCTACGTCTCCGACGTGCGGCGCTCCCGTCTCACGTTCATTCCGCGCTTTCGGAGCTATGAAAATAGCGAACTGGCGCTGCATGAACTGGTTGGATTGGCGCGGTTTTATGTGTATCGCTGGCTGCATCTTTATTGAGTGCGCCATATCAAAATAATCAGGACTGGAAAGTACCGTAACGCGCCGGTATGATTTCGCTCCGGCCGCAGGGCCGGACGGAATGGCCTGCCCCATACCGCACGGACCATTCCGGGATACGATTGTCTAGCCCGGATCCGCGCCAGTCCGGCTCGCCCTGCGGTCATCGACGCGCGAGCGCGTGCCGGTCCAGGCAGGAGCGTTTTTTGCTCCGACTTATGCGTCTTTCCAACCGGATCGGCAGGCGATTCCCGGGTTCAACTGCTATTAGGAGGTAACAATGAAGAAAGTGTCCCTGGCTGTTCTGTTGTCCCTTAGCGCGGTCGCATCGGCTTACGCGCAAAGCGAACAAGGCGTGCGGATGAGTACCGATCCCGCAACGATCGCGGACGTCGAATCGCGCGCACAGGCTCTGCAATCGCGTCAGTCGAGCATGCAAGACATGCCGATGGATCACTCGATGTCGGGCAAGTCGGGCCATCACAAGAAGTCGCACGGCAAGGCAAAGCAGTCCGCCGAGTAAGCGGCACGCTGTTTCTGGCCGGCAGTGACCGGCCGGGCTGCGCCGTCATCGCGATGCCACGCGCGTCGCGATGACGGCGTGGGTTTGCTTTTTCTTTCTTCCTCCACGCGCCTCAACCGCGCGCCGTCCGATACGCAACCCAGTCGCCGTTTTCAATGCGCGGCAACCCCCGCACCGCCGCCGCTGTCACCGGATAAATCAGGCAATCGACATGCATCGCCGTGCCCTCGAGTTGCACATCTACGTGCAGCCGATGCGCGCGAAATAGTCCCTCCACGCCCGGATAGACGTCCTCGATCTCATCCAGCACAGGCACGAGCATGTCTTCGATTCGATAAACGTCGCCATGGATCGGCGCGCCGGTGTCGTCGAGCACGAGTCCCGGATATGAGCCAAAATCGTACAGGCGCCCGTACACGTGCGCCGCGCCAATTCTGGTCGGCGCTGTGATTCCATGACGCTCCGCCGCGACGTTGATATCGTTCACCTCACCCGCGCGCAGCGTGCCGTACACAAAGACGTATTGCATCGAAGAAGCCGCTCCTTTGTCGGTCGCCGACAGATTGCGCATTATCGCCGCTCAAAAAGCGCGAGCGGTTTCGAGCGGGGCGCGCCGCCACGCACTACGATCACGCGCAATAACTAAACATGCCCACATTCGCGGATACACGACCGTTGAACGAAGAAGTCGAGCATCTCGATATTCCCGTCGAGCATTCGCCGACGCTCGATCATCCGATCCGCGTGCGCTCGCGGCCCGTGCCGTATGGCGTGCGCATCGCGCTGCATACGCATCCATGGGCGCAGGTGGCTTATACGTCGCGGGGCGTGCTGCGCGTCGCGACCGCCGATTCCACCTGGATGGTGCCGCCCTCTCGCGCCATTTGGGTGCCGCCGAATGTCACGCATGAAGTCGTGATCGTCGAGGACGCCTACCTGCGCACGCTTTACGTCGATGCGAGCGTCATCCCGGCCGGGCTCGATGCGTGCCGCGTCGTCGAGGTTTCGCCGTTGCTGCGCGAAGTGATCGCCGCGCTGGATGATCAACCGATCACGCGTCAGCGCGAGCGGCTGCTCGGCACGCTCGCGCTCGACGAAATCATGCGCTCGCAGCCCCTGCCGCTCTCGGTGCCGATGCCCAATGAAAAGCGCCTGCGCGCGCTGTGCAATGCGGTGCTGGCGGATCCGTCGAATTCGGATCTGGAACGCTGGTCGTCTGAAGCGGGCGCGAGCACGCGAACCATCGCGCGGCTCTTCAGGCGCGAGCTGGGCGTGAGCTTTTCGCAATGGCGTCAACAAGCCGTGCTGGCGCGCGCGATTCCGCTGCTGAGCCAGGGCCGGCCGCTCGCGCAAGTCGCGCGGGAATTGGGATACCAGAGTCAGAGCGCGTTTTCGGCGATGTTCCGCCGCGCGTTCGGCGAAAGTCCTCGCGCTTTCTTCGCACGCGATTCGAGCGATGAACGCAACGGCGACAGCCTGTAAACGGCTGCAATAACGAAGTCAAACGCGCCTGACCATGTGCCGGATCGCGCCGAGTTGCGCGAGCCGCGGCCCCGCCGGACGATAACCCATGCGTGTGTAAAGCCGCGCGGCCGGATTATCGACGAATACGCGCAGCTGGCATTCCGTGAGCCCGCGTGCGCGCGCCCAGCGATGCGCGGTGTTCAGCAGGAACGTGCCGGCGCCGCGACCGCGGAAACCCTGCGCGATCTGCACGTCGCGAATATGAAGCGAGTGGTTCTCCTCGGTGACGCGCATCATGCCGATCGGCACGCCGTCCGCCTGAAGGATGAAATTCTCCGACTCCCGCCAGCTCGACAGAAACAGGTCGCCGCGCCAGACGAGGTTGTGCCGCCGATAGTAGCCGCCCATGTTGTCGTGCGTGAGCGCTTCGGCGAAGGCGAAATCCGCCATCGTCGCCTGACGGAGTTGATAAAGGGAAAGATCTTCGGTCGGGTCGAGCATCGCACGCATGCAGGCACGGGACAGTGCCTCAACACTATGACAGCGTGAGCGTGCTGGCAATCAAAAATGCAATACGCGCGATTCGGTTTGCACCGCATCGGAAAAACTGGACGGCGCGGGAAACGATGGACGAAAAAAAATCCAGCCCGCAGGCTGGATTTTCTTTTACTGAGTTGGCGGAGCGGACGGGACTCGAACCCGCGACCCCCGGCGTGACAGGCCGGTATTCTAACCAACTGAACTACCGCTCCAACTCTTTCATCGCGTCTGCGAGGATGATGAACCTCGCGAAACGTGCAGCGCTTCACTAGCAGCCGCCGATGTTCTGGCGTCCCCTAGGGGATTCGAACCCCTGTACTCACCGTGAAAGGGTGATGTCCTAGGCCTCTAGACGAAGGGGACAACAAACTTCTTGCAACCCTGCGGCGAAAAAAAACCGGCTGATCAGCCGGAGTACTCCTGCTCGCAAAGTGTTGGCGGAGCGGACGGGACTCGAACCCGCGACCCCCGGCGTGACAGGCCGGTATTCTAACCAACTGAACTACCGCTCCAACTTTTCATTGCCTCGCAAGGTGCGGCACCTTGCGAAACCTGCAGCGCTTTAACTAGCAGCCGCCGATGTTCTGGCGTCCCCTAGGGGATTCGAACCCCTGTACTCACCGTGAAAGGGTGATGTCCTAGGCCTCTAGACGAAGGGGACAGAAACTTGTGTATCTGTCTTTACTACGTGCTTCGCTGATTCTCTTTGCTGCTTGAAATCAACGAAGACCGAGATTCTAAACAACTTCGCGTATCTTGTGAAGTATTTTTTGCGACTTCCGATTTCGGAGAACAACCTTCGCAATCAGCTTCATCCGTTCTTTGGTGGAGGTAAGCGGGATCGAACCGCTGACCTCTTGCATGCCATGCAAGCGCTCTCCCAGCTGAGCTATACCCCCTTGCAGAACAGAAACGAGATTCTATAGGCCGTTTTCGAACTTGTAAATACCTTTTGAAGCCCGAATCGAAATTTTTTTGCCTTGGTCGCCGGATTTGCGCGCAATGGACGATTCACGCCCATCGCGCGCCGTTTCTTCACCCGGCCGCTTTTTCCAGCCGACGCAGCACCGTCTCGCGGCCGAACAGCATCAGCACGGTATCGATGGACGGCGTGTGCGTCGTGCCCGCGGCGAGCAGGCGCACCGGCATCGCCAGTTGCGGCATCTTGAGCTTGTGCGCCGCCAGCGTCGATTTCAGCGCGGCCGAGATCGCGTCCTTCGTCCATTCCGCCTGCTCGAGCGCCGCGCGCAGATCCGCAATTGCCGGACGCACCGCATCCGTCACGTGCTGCGCGTAGGCGTCCGGATCGATCGCCGGTTCGCGATAGAACATCGCGGCGTTATCGGCGATTTCCTTCACCGTCGATGCGCGATCCTTCAGCAACGCGACGACCTGATCGAGCGGCGCGCCGCCTTCGATGGCTGCAGTCTCGATGCCCGCCGCGACGAGGAACGGCTTCGCGAGCCCGGCGAGGCGAGCGTTGTCCGCTTCCTTGATGTAGTGCGCGTTGAGCCAGTTGAGCTTGCTGTGGTCGTACTGCGCGGGCGACTTGCCGAGGTGCTCCAGATCGAACCATTCGACGAACTGTTCGCGCGAGAAAATCTCCGCATCGCCGTGCGACCAGCCGAGCCGCGCGAGATAGTTCACGACCGCTTCGGGCAGATAACCCTCATCGCGATAACCGACGACGCTCATCGCGCCGTGGCGCTTGCTCATCTTCTCGCCCTGCTCGTTCAGCACGGTCGGCAGATGCGCGTACACCGGCGGCTCGCCGCCCAGCGCGCGCAGGATGTTGATCTGGCGCGGCGTGTTGTTCACGTGATCGTCGCCGCGAATGACGTGCGTGATCTTCATCTCGAGATCGTCGACGACCACGCAGAAGTTGTACGTCGGCGTGCCGTCGGGACGCGCGATCACGAGATCGTCGAGTTCTTCGTTCGAGATTTCGATGCGTCCCTTCACCGCGTCGTCCCACGCGACGACGCCCGAGAGCGGATTGCGAAAGCGCACCACCGGCTTCACGCCTTCGGGAACCGGCGGCAGCACCTTGCCCGGTTCCGGGCGCCACGTGCCGTCGTAGCGCGGCTTCTCGCCTGCGGCACGCTGACGCTCGCGCAACGCGTCGAGCTCTTCCGTCGACATATAGCAGTGGTACGCGAGCCCGCTTTCCAGCATTTGCGCGACGACCTCGCGATACCGGTCCATGCGCTGCATCTGATAGAACGGGCCTTCGTCGAAGTCCAGACCGAGCCACGCCATGCCTTCGAGGATCGCGTCGACCGATGCTTCCGTGGAGCGCTCCACATCCGTATCTTCGATGCGCAGCACGAAGGTGCCCTTCATCTTGCGCGCGAACGCCCACGGATAGAGCGCGGAGCGGATGTTGCCGAGATGGATGAAGCCGGTCGGGCTCGGGGCGAAGCGTGTACGGACTTGGGTCATTGCTGTGTTCTCGAAGTGCTCGATGGTTGGCGCTCGTCACGCCGCCACGCCCTCCGGCGCGTTTCTTTGCGGAGCATGTGTCGAGCGCCCGATGGCTCTTTGCACGAAAGGGATTGCCTGGCGGAAACATCGTGCGCACGTGGCGCGCGCCGGCTTGAAATGAGTCGAAATTATACTCGCCGACGGCACCGGGCCGCCCCGCGCGGCTTTTGATTTATGATGTGCGCGCCGTTTTCATCGTGCTTCGAAGCCGCCTGCTCAGGCGCTTTGTTGCGCACTCGCCGCATCGCTGGAGTTCGCCTTGAAGTCATCGTCACCTCGTCTTTCCCGCCGCGCGTTTTCGCTCGCGGCGGCATCGTCCGTTCTCGCCGCCTGCACGACCACGAGCGGCGGCGGCGCGCCCGTCGCGGCCACGCCTGCGCCGAACGCCGGGGCGCAACGGCCGGCGCGCATCGGACTTGCGCTCGGCGGCGGCGCGGCGCGCGGGTTCGCGCATATCGGCGTCATCAAGGCGCTCGAGGCGCGCAACGTGCGCGTCGATCTCGTCGCGGGCACGAGCGCGGGCTCGGTGATCGCGGCGCTGTATGCATCGGGGATGAACGGCATCGCCATCAACAAGCTCGCGCTCACGATGGACGAAGCGTCGATCAGCGACTGGGCGATGCCCTTTCGCACGCGCGGCATTCTGCAAGGCGTCGCGCTGCAGAACTACCTGAACAAGACGCTCGACAACCGGCCGATCGAGAAGATGGCGAAGCCGCTCGGCATCGTCGCGACGGACCTCAGGAACGGCCAGCCGATTCTCTTTCAGCGCGGCAACACGGGCATCGCGGTGCGGGCGTCGTGCAGCGTGCCGTCGATCTTCGAGCCGGTGAAGATCGGCGATCACGAATACGTCGATGGCGGACTCGTCAGTCCGGTGCCGGCTGCGTTCGCGCACAAGATGGGCGCGGATTTCGTGATTGCCGTCGATATTTCCGCGCGGCCCGAGACCGCGCTCACGCAGAGTTCGTTCGACGTGCTCATGCAGACGTTCACGATCATGGGCCAGTCGATCAAGGCCTACGAGCTCGACAAGTACGCCGACGCCGTCATTCGCCCGAACCTCAACGCGATGAGCAGCAGCGACTTCAGCCAGCGCAACGCGGCGATTCTGGCGGGCGAGGAAGCGGTCGCGAAGATGTGGCCGACGTTGCAGCGGCAGCTTGCGGACCGTGGCATGCGGGTTTGACGATTCGGGCCGGCGTGTCGGCTGATCGGCCGCGATGAGACACCTGCGCCAACGAAAAACGGCGGCCTCTCGCGAGCGCCGCCGTTTCCATAAACCCATGCTACGGTCGATTCAATAATCCGCGTCTTCGATCCACGCCGCCTGAATCGCTTCGAGAATCTTTTCGTTGGACTTTTGCGGATCGTCGTCGAAACCGTCGAGTTCCGTCACCCAGCGATGCAGATCCGTGAAACGCACATATTGAGGATCGACATCCTGATGCGCGTCGGTGAGCGCCATCGCGATCTCCTGCGTATCCGTCCACTTCATGGGCGAGCCTCCTGTCAGTGATTTTCCTTGGCGTGATTGATGGAGTACCGGGGAATCTCGACCACGAGATCTTCCTCGGCCGGCATCATTGCCTGACATGATAACCGCGATGTCGGTTCCAGGCCCCACGCTTTGTCGAGCAGGTCGTCTTCGTCCTCGCCGGACGGTTCCAGCGCGTTGAAACCCTCGCGGATGATGACGTGGCAGGTCGTGCACGCGCACGACTTCTCGCACGCGTGCTCGATTTCGATGCCGTGTTCCAGCAGGTTGTCGCAGATGCTCTTGCCGACATCGGCGTCGATCACGGCGCCGTCCGGACACAGTTCGACATGAGGCAGCACAACGATTTGAGGCATGGTTTTCCGTGAATGCTTGAGTGAAATCAGACGTCGTCGAGCTTGCGGCCCGCGAGCGCGCGGCGAATGCTCTTGTTCATGCGGCGCGCGGCGAATTCGTCGGTGGCGACCGAAAGCGCCTTCGTGGCGTCTTCGATCTGCTGCGTCGATTCGCCTTTCGCGAGCGTCGCGAGTTCGGCGGTGAGCGTGTCGATCTGCGCGCGTTCGGCGTCGTCGAGCAACTCGCCGTCGCTCTCGAGCGCGGCGTGCGTCGCTTCGACGAGACGCTCGGCTTCGACCTGCGCTTCGCGCAGCGCGCGGGCGCGCATGTCGATCTCCGCCGTCTTGAAGCTCTCTTCGAGCATGCGGGCGACGTCGTCATCGGCGAGACCGTACGACGGCTTCACCACCACCGACGCCTCCACGCCCGACAACTGCTCGCGCGCGAAGACCGACAGCAGACCGTCCGCGTCGACCTGATACGTGACGCGGATGCGCGCCGCGCCCGCCGCCATCGGCGGAATGCCGCGCAGCTCGAAGCGCGCGAGCGACCGGCAGTCGGAGACAAGCTCGCGCTCGCCCTGCACGACGTGGATCGCCATGGCCGTCTGGCCGTCCTTGAACGTGGTGAACTCCTGCGCGCGGGCGGTCGGAATCGTCGAATTGCGCGGGATGATTTTTTCGGTGAGGCCGCCCATCGTTTCGACGCCGAGCGACAGCGGAATCACGTCGAGCAGCAGCCAGTCGTCGCCTTCGCCGCGCCGGTTGCCCGCGAGCAGATCGGCCTGAACCGCTGCGCCGAGCGCGACGACCTGATCCGGATCGAGATTGACGAGCGGCGGCTGGCCGAAGAACGCTTCCACCGCGCGGCGGATGACGGGCATGCGCGTCGCGCCGCCGACCAGCACGACGCCCTTGATTTCGGCGGGCGTCACCTTCGCGTCGCGCAGCGCCTTTTTCGTCGGCCCGAGCGTGCGCGCGACGAGCGCTTCGGTCAGCGCGGCGAACTGCGCTTCGGTCACGGCGACGTCGATTGCCACGCCGGTCGACAACGTCGCCTGCACGCGCGCCTCGTTCGCCGACGACAGCGCTTCCTTCGCCGCGCGCACGCGATCGAGCAAGAGGCGCACGTCTTCCGGCGCGTCCGGCTGAACGCCCGCCTGCGCGATCACATGCCGATACAGCGCGTGATCGAAGTCGTCGCCGCCGAGCGCGGAGTCGCCGCCCGCCGCGAGCACTTCGAAGACGCCCTTCGTCAGCTTGAGAATCGACAGGTCGAACGTGCCGCCGCCGAGATCGTAGACCGCGTAAAGACCCTCGGCGCCGTTGTCGAGGCCGTAGGCAATCGCGGCTGCCGTCGGCTCGTTGAGCAGGCGCAGCACGTTGAGGCCCGCGAGCTTCGCCGCGTCCTTCGTGGCCTGGCGCTGCGCTTCGTCGAAATAAGCGGGCACCGTGATGACCGCGCCGACGAGATCCTCGCCGAGCGTGTCTTCCGCGCGATAACGCAGCGTCGCGAGAATTTCCGCCGATACCTCGACCGGGCTCTTCACCCCGTCGATGGTACGGATCTGCACCATGCCGGGCGCGTCGATGAAGTCGTACGGCGCGTTTTCGGCGCCCTCCACTTCGCTCTTGCCGCGGCCCATGAAGCGCTTGACGGAGACGATCGTATTGCGCGGATCAGTGGCGGCTTCTTCCTTCGCGATCCGGCCGATACGCCGGCCGCCCTTTTCCAGATAACGCACGACGGACGGCAGCAGCACGTGGCCGTCCTCGTCCGGCAGCGCTTCGGGCACGCTGTTCCGCACGGCGGCCACGAGCGAATTCGTGGTGCCGAGATCGATGCCGACCGCCACACGCCGCTGGTGCGGCGCGGGCGCCATGCCGGGTTCTGAGATTTGCAGTAAAGCCATCGTTGGTCTTATGGGGTTGTATCCGGCGCGTTCTTGTCAGTGTTCGAGCCGCTCGATCTGCGCGCCGATTTCATGCGCCACGCGCTCGATGAACATCAACTGGCGCACTGCCTCGCTCGCTGCCTGATCCGCGTTGCTGTCGATCAGCGCTTCGAGTTTCGTGAAGCGCACACGCTCTTCATCGCGCAGTTCGTCGAGCAACGCTTCGAGCGCGCCGACGTTCTTCGCGGCGGCGGCATCCTCGATATTCTCGCGCCATTCCATCTGCTGCATCAGGAAGGCGGGTTCCATCGCCGTATTGTTTTCCGCGCCGACATCGACGCCGCGCAGCGACAGCATGTAGCGCGCGCGCTTCAACGGATCGCGCAGCGTCTGATACGCCTCGTTCGCGCGCGTGGCCCATTGCATCGCGAGCCGCCGCTGAGCGTCGCCCGCTGCGGCGAAGCGGTCGGGATGAACCTGCGCCTGCACGGTGCGGTAGGCGTCGTCGAGTTTCTGGCGATCGACGGCGAAAGTCTGCGGCAGATCGAAGAGATCGAAGTGGCTGTCGGTGAGCGTGGCCATGACGTTGTGTGTGTATTCAAGATGCGCGAATGAAAAAGGCGGCCAGCGCCGCCTCTTTTGCCGAAACCGCCGGCGTCACACGCGTCATACGCGGAACGATTCGCCGCAGCCGCACTCGTCCTTCGCATTCGGATTATTGAAGCGAAAGCCCTCGTTCAGCCCTTCGCGCGCGAAGTCCAGTTCGGTGCCGTCGAGATAGGCGAGGCTCTTCGGATCGATCACGACCTTCACGCCGGCCGATTCGAACACCATGTCTTCCGGTGCGAGTTCATCGACATATTCGAGCTTGTAGGCCAGACCCGAACAGCCCGTCGTACGCACGCCCAGCCGCAAACCGACGCCCTTGCCGCGTCGCGTCAGATACTTCTGCACGTGTTGTGCCGCCTTCTCCGTCAACGTGATTGCCATAGTCTTCGCGTCTCTCGTCTTCGCGTCTCGCGCGCTCAAATCCCGCTTCCCGCAGCGTTGCCGTCATTCGAGGCAGCGCCGCTGCGGTCTTTCCTTGCTTCGAAAACCGTGTGCGCGCGGCGCTTGTCGCGCGCGCGCCCGCCCTTACGCTGCCTGCTGCTTCGCCTGCGCTTCGTGCGCTTCCGGAGCGGCGGCGCCGTGGCGCTGCTTGTAGTCGGCGACCGCTGCCTTGATCGCGTCTTCCGCGAGGATCGAGCAGTGGATCTTCACCGGCGGCAGCGCCAGTTCCTCGGCGATCTGCGTGTTCTTGATCGTCAGTGCCTGATCCAGCGTCTTGCCCTTCACCCATTCGGTGACGAGCGAGCTCGACGCGATTGCCGAGCCGCAGCCGTAAGTCTTGAACTTCGCGTCTTCGATCACGCCGTCCGCGCCGACGCGGATCTGCAGCTTCATCACGTCGCCGCAAGCGGGCGCGCCGACCATGCCGGTGCCGACGGTGTCGTCGTCCTTCGCGAACGAACCGACGTTGCGCGGGTTTTCGTAGTGGTCCAGAACCTTGTCGCTATAAGCCATGATTCAAACTCTCCTTTATTCGATGACGCGCGTCGCTCAGTGCGCAGCCCACTGGATGGTCGAGATGTCGATGCCGTCCTTGTGCATTTCCCAGAGCGGCGACAGATCGCGCAGTTTCGCGATCTTGTTCTTGAGCAGGTTGATCACGTAATCGACATCCTGCTCGGTCGTGAAACGGCCCACCGTGAAGCGGATCGAGCTGTGCGCGAGTTCGTCGTTGCGGCCGAGCGCGCGCAGCACGTACGACGGCTCCAGCGACGCCGACGTGCACGCCGAACCCGACGACACCGCGACATCCTTCACCGCCATGATCAGCGATTCGCCTTCGACGAAATTGAAGCTGATATTGAGGTTGTGCGGCACGCGGCGTTCCATGTCGCCGTTGACGTACACCTCTTCGATATCCTGCAGGCCCTTCAGCAAGCGGTCGCGCAGCATGCGGACGCGCTCGTTTTCGGTCGCCATTTCTTCACGCGCGATGCGGAACGCCTCGCCCATGCCGACGATCTGGTGCGTCGCGAGCGTGCCCGAGCGCATGCCGCGCTCGTGTCCGCCGCCGTGCATCTGCGCTTCGATGCGCACGCGCGGCTTGCGGCGCACGTACAGCGCGCCGATGCCCTTCGGACCGTACGTCTTGTGCGCCGAGAACGACATCAGATCGACCTTCAGTTTTTGCAGGTCGATGACGACCTTGCCCGTGGCTTGCGCGGCATCGACGTGAAAAATGATGCCCTTCGCGCGCGTGATCTCGCCGATCGCCTCGATGTCCTGAATCACGCCGATCTCGTTGTTCACGTGCATGATCGAGACGAGGATCGTGTCGGGGCGAATCGCTGCCTTGAACTTTTCGAGATCGATGAGACCGTCGTCCTTCACATCCAGATACGTGACTTCGTAGCCTTCGCGCTCGAGCTCGCGCGTGGTGTCGAGCACGGCCTTGTGCTCGGTCTTCACCGTGATGATGTGCTTGCCCTTGCTCTTGTAGAAGTGCGCCGCGCCCTTGATGGCGAGGTTGTCCGACTCCGTCGCACCCGAGGTCCAGATGATCTCGCGCGGATCCGCGTTCACGAGCGCCGCGACGTCCTCGCGCGCCTGCTCGACCGCACGCTCCGCATCCCAGCCGTACTGGTGGCTACGCGAAGCAGGATTACCGAACTGCTCGCGAAGATACGGAATCATCTTGTCCACCACGCGCGGATCGATCGGCGTCGTCGCGCTGTAGTCCATGTAAATGGGCAGGTGGGGAATATCGTTATTCATCAGTCGCTCCGGGAAAATCGGTCACATCGTCTGCCAGGCCGCTGCCTGCCGCGCTGCCGTCTGACTGGCTTCGCGGCGGCGCAGGTCAACCGGCCAGATTGAAAATGGAATTCGGGCCCTTGGGCACGACACGCGCGGCCTCGACGCCAGCCGGTTCGGCGCGCCGGTCGCGTAGCACCGCCGCCGAGCCTTCGCGGGCGCGCTGCTGATCGACCAGATCCTTCAGCGAGACGGAATCGAGGTACTCGACCATCTTCTGATTGAGCGTCGCCCACAATTCGTGCGTCATGCAGTGGCCGTCGTGCTGCTTCGTGCCTTCGCACGTGCCCTTGCCGCCGCACTGCGTGGCGTCGATGGGCTCGTCGACCGCGATGATGATGTCGGCGACCGTGACGTTTTCCGCGCGGCGCGCGAGGTTGTAGCCGCCGCCCGGACCGCGAACCGACTCGACGATCTCGTGACGCCGCAGCTTGCCGAACAGTTGCTCGAGGTAGGAAAGCGAGATGCGCTGGCGCTGACTGATGCCTGCCAGCGTCACCGGGCCCTGCTCCTGGCGCAACGCCAGGTCGATCATCGCCGTGACGGCGAAACGGCCTTTCGTGGTGAGTCTCATAATTGGGGGCTAACGCTAATACTCGATGATTTTCGTCAAGTATAAATAGCCCACAATTTTAGTCAAGTATCTAGGCCGAAATATGTAGCGGTTTAGGGGATTTATTTGGCCCGTGCTTCCCACCGTTCTTCCGACGCGGCGCCGCCAGATTCACGCCACCAATTGCGCTCGCAGGCTAGTCAACAAGCCTGCGCAGGCGTCCTCGCACTGATCCAGCACACGCTCGAAGCCCTCGTCGCCGCCGAAGTAGGGATCGACCACGACGCGGCTGTCATCGGCTCTGGCGAACTCCATCAGCAGACGAATCTTGTCGCGATGCTCAGGCGGACAGACCGACGCAAGCGCCGAAGCATTCGCATCGTCCATGACGATGAAGAGATCGAAGCGCGCGAAGTCGTCTGCCGCGATCTGCCGGCCACGCAGGCTCGACAGATCGTAGCCGCGCTTTTTCGCCGCGCGCTGCGCACGTTCGTCCGGCGGATGACCGATGTGCCAGTCGCCGGTGCCCGCCGAATCGATGATGATCCGATCCGTCAGCTTCGCCTTCATGACCAGCTCGCGCATCACGGCTTCCGCGCTGGGCGACCGGCAGATGTTACCGAGACAGACGAAGCAGACAGCGATCGAATTCATCGAAATCGAAGTAAGAAGTGGCGATGGAACGCGGCGGTCGGATTATACAAAGTAGTGACAAAACGCGCCGGGACGGTCGGCTGACGCGAATCAGCGTTCGTCGCGGTGGATGTCGTGCGTGACAAAGCGCGCTTCGCCGTTCGGCATTTCGAGCCAGTCGCGGTGCGCCAGTGTGCGGCGGATGTCCGTCAGCCCGCTTTGCCAGTGCTCGAGCATGGTCGAAAGGCCGAACTGGTAATCCTTGTAATGGCCCTCGTATTCCTTTTGCCGGTAGATGAGGTGAATGATGTTGTAGCGCTTCGAGCACGCGAGCTCGGCGGCGCGCCGGCACCATTCGTCGTTCTTGCGCACGTCCTCCGGCACGAGATCGAGCACGTGCTGCAGCACGTTGCGGTAGCGCTGCGCGCGCTGCATGTCGTCCGTGACGAGGCGCGTGCGGCTCGAATACTGGATGTCTTTCACGCGGCCCATGACATCGACGATGCTGTCGGGCACCGGTCCGCGCGCGCTCCACAGATCGACCTGGAAACCGAGCGTATTGCGGCGCGGGACGGCCTGCGCGAGTTCGTAAAGCGGCGTGTTCGACATCAGGCCGCCGTCCCAGTAAAACTGCCCGTCGATCTCGACCGCCGCGAAGCCCGGCGGAAGCGCGCCGGAAGCCATGAAATGCTCCGCACGCAGCTTAATGCGCGTGTTGTCGAAATAGGCGAAGTTGCCCGTCGCGACGTTCACCGCGCCCACCGACACCCGCGTCTCGCCGGAATTGATGCGGTCGAAATCGCAGAGGCGTTCGAGCGTAGCCTTGAGCGGCGTGGTGTCGTAATAGCTCGCGGTTTGCGGCAAACCGGCGGCCACCGGCGACGGCGGCGGGAAGCGCGGCACGAAAAAGCCCTTCTGCCCTTCGACGAGCGCACCAACCGCCTGTAGCGCGGTGAACGCCTTGCGGATTTCGTCGGCGGAATCGAAGAACGCCCGCTCGACGAATCCGGGCAACGGGAAGCCGAAGGCCGGCTGGCAGATCGTTTCCCAGAATTCGAGAAGGCGTGTCGCGCGGTTCTCGGGGGCATTGCCCGCGATAATCGCCGTATTGAGCGCGCCGATGGAGATACCGGCTATCCAGTTCGGATGGATGTCCGCCTCGTGCAGCCCTTGATAAACGCCCGCTTGATAGGCGCCGAGCGCGCCGCCGCCCTGGAGCATCAGCGCGATGGTCTCGTAAGGCGGCAATGCGATGCGCCCACGACGCGCGGTGTCGCGCTCCGATACCGGTTCGATTTCTGCCATGGCGCGCCGCTCCTTATTGCATGTGCCAACCGTGACTGACGACGAACGACTGGCCGGTCAGCGCCGCCGTTTCGAACGCGGACAAGAAAAGCACCGTCTGCGCGACGTCCTCGACCGTGGTGAACACACCGTCTACCGTGCCGCCGAGCATCACGCGCCGGATGACCTCTTCCTCGCTGATGCCCAATTCTTTCGCCTGTTCGGGAATCTGTTTGTCGACGAGCGGCGTGCGGACGAAGCCCGGACAGACGACGTGCGAGCGCACGTTGTGCCTCGCGCCCTCTTTCGCGAGCACGCGCGCGAGGCCCAGCAGGCCGTGCTTGGCCGTCACATAAGCCGATTTGAGCGGCGACGCCTCGTGTGAATGCACCGAGCCCATATAAATGACGACGCCGCCGCGATCGTCCTTGTACATATGCTTCAGCGCGGCCCGCGTTGTCAGAAAGGCACCGTCGACATGGATCGCCATCATCTTTTTCCAATCAGCGTAGGCGTAGCTCTCGATCGGATTGACGATCTGGATGCCCGCGTTCGAGACGAGGATATCCACCGAGCCCAGTTCCGCGGCGACCCGGTCGATGCCGCTATTGACGGCCTCTTCGTCCGTGACGTCCATCGCGATGCCGATCGCCTTGCCGCCTTTCGCGCGTATTTCGTTGGCGACCGCGTCCGCGCCTTGCTGATTCAGATCGGCGATGGCCACCGCCGCGCCCGCCTCCGCGAGCGTGAACGCAATCGCGCGGCCGATACCGCTTGCCGCGCCCGTGACCACGGCCGTCTTGCCGTCGAGCTTACCGTTCTGTGACATGCCCACCTCCTGTCGAATGACTGAATGACTGAATGACAACATGCGATGCACAGGGCCATCAAGCTGGCCAAATGGCATAGGAGCAATCGCAATGAAAATGCGAAAGCGCCTATGCCATTCGGCTGACTGTCGCGCCTGGCCGGGAGCGGCTATTGTGCATGAACGAAGCGCCGCGCCGCATCGACGTATGAACCCCGAAGCCGCGCTCGTGCGCTCCGCTACAATCGACTGTTTAGCCCTTTTTCACGCGCCATTCGCCATGCTCAGCTACCGCCACGCCTTTCACGCCGGCAATCACGCAGACGTGCTGAAGCACGCGATCGTCATTCAGGTGCTTCGCTATCTCGGCCTGAAGGACAAATCGTACTGGTACATCGACACGCATTCGGGCGCGGGCGTGTATTCGCTCACCGAAGGCTTCGCCGCGAAGAACGCGGAGTACGAAACCGGCATCGCTCGACTGTGGGACCGCGCTGATTTGCCGCCGCTGCTCTCGGATTACGTCGATGAAGTTCGAGCGTTGAATCCGGAAGGCGGCTTGCGTTTTTATCCCGGCTCACCTTACCTCGCCTGGCGCTTGATGCGCGAGCAGGACCGCATGCGGCTGTTCGAACTGCACAGCACGGAAATCGACGTGCTCCGCCACAATTTCCGCGACGCTGGCCGCCGCGCCATGATTTACGATGGCGACGGCTTCGACGGCATCAAGGCGCTTCTTCCGCCCGCGCCGCGCCGGGCGCTGGTGTTGATCGACCCGTCGTATGAGGACAAGCGCGACTACGCGCGCACGCTCACCTGCCTAGAAGAATCGCTAAAGCGCTTTGCTACAGGGACCTATGCGGTGTGGTATCCGCAAGTTGCGCGCATGGAGTCGCAACGCTTCGCCGATCAGCTAAAAGCCATCCAGCCGAACGGATGGCTGCACGCCGCATTGACCGTCAAGGCGCCGCCGACGGACGGCTTCGGCTTGTTCGGCAGCGGCATGTTCATTCTGAATCCGCCATACAAGCTGGCGAGTGAGTTGAAGGAGGCGCTGCCATATCTCGTCGATGCGCTCGGACAGGACGCGAACGCGTCGTTCAAGCTGGAGCATCGCGCGGACTGACCGCGGCGGGAACAAACGCCGTGTCAGGGATGTGGCGCCCGCTGCCTGCGTGTGTAGCTTCCGCTGCCCGCTGCGGGAGTCGCGCTCTCGCCGCCATATTGGACATACGGCGAAACGATGATCGGCTGCTGCTCCTGCTGCGGCGGTCCGGGTAGCGTGGCCATCGGCACCATGCCGGGCGCGCCGAGCGGCGCACTTTGCAGCACGGTCCCGCTCACGCCGCTGTGAATGCCGGTTTGCGTATCGAGCACGAGCGGTTCGCCGCCAGGCTTGGCCAACGCTGGTTGGCAGAAAGGAAGGGAAGCGGCCACGAGTACACCAATGCCGCAGACGCCACGGAGATGAGCTTTCATGCTCTTGCGAAAGAGGCCTGGCATCGCTTGCTCTATTGAATAGACGAAACGCTTTACCTTACCCCGGTGGCAAGCTTTACGCTAGGCGCTTTCGCCCATGAAATCTCGAAGGAGAATCGATGAAACCATCAAGCGCGCTACTTGCCGTCTTCACCGTCTTCTGCAGCGCGACCGCGATCGCCCAAACGACGGCTCCCGCGCACGGAAGCGCACCGGGCATGGACATGGAGCACCATGCCGCCAGCGAAACCGACTTGCCATCCACTGCGGCTTTTCAGGCAGCGGACCAGGCGATGATGTCGGCGATGTCGGGCATCCAGTACACCGGCGACGCGGATCGCGATTTCGTCGCGCATATGATTCCGCATCATCGGGGCGCGGTGGAAATGGCGAAGATCGAGCTCAAGTACGGTAAGGACGCGAAGCTTCGCAAGCTGGCGAAAGACATCATCGCTGCGCAAAACAAGGAAATCGCGTTCATGAATCAGTGGCTCGCGGCGCACCCCGCGCAGAAGTGAGGCTGCGGAGAATCGACCGGGAAGATTCGCCGGCCACAAACGACAAAGCCCCGCTATGCGGGGCTTTCAGATCAACTTCCGGCGCTCAAAGCGCCCGGCACTCGTGCCTTAGAAATTGTAGCCGTTGCTTTCGAGCGAGCGGATACGCTTTTCAAGCTGCACCACGTCCGACGACTGCGCGAGATACTCTTCGCGGCGGCGTTGTTCGGCGGCTTCAAACCAGATGCTGATTTTTTCGAGCAGGATTGCAAACATGGTGTTTCTCCAAGGATTCTTTCTGTCCCTGGCAGTTCGGGTCAGGGATAACCCGCATTAGGGATAACCCGTATTATAGCGATACGTGCTGCGGCGCGGTAGTGAAATGCTTGCATGACGTGCATTCTGTTTCGGAATGGTGCAAAGGCGGACTTCCGCTAAACGATTGATTTAATTGGCTCGACGCTTCAAGCGGTCTCAAATAAGCACGCTTTTGGTGCACTCACTGCGCCAATTTGTCCAGGATCGGGCAATCGGGCCGTCCATCGCCGTGACAATGCTTGGCCAGGTGCGCGAGCGTATCGCGCATGTCGGTGAGTTCCGCGATCCGCCGATCCAGCTCCGCGACATGCTCCAGTGCAATCGCCTTCACCTCGGCGCTTGCGCGCGACCGGTCTTGCCACAATGCGAGCAGTTTGCGGATGTCCTCGACAAGAAAGCCGAGTCTGCGCGCCTGTCGCACAAACCGGAGCGCGTGCACCTCCTGCGTCCCATACACGCGATACCCCGCCGACGTACGCCCCACCGGATTGAGCAATCCGACGCTCTCGTAATAACGAATCATCTTTGCCGTGACGCCCGATGCGCGGGCGGCCTCGCCGATATTCATAGTCCGCTCCTCATATATCTTCGTCCGACTCTACACCTTCCCATCATGGCAAGGTATACGATGTCGATATCCAAGGCCATTTAAAGAGGAAACCTCCATGACAGAGTTCAATGTCCAGGGCATGAGTTGCCAACACTGCGTCGCTGCGGTGACGCGCTCCATCCAGGAAATCGATCCGAAGGCGCAGGTCCGCGTCGATCTCGAAAAAGGCAAGGTCGCGGTGGAATCCACGCAGTCTGAAGCGGCGCTGAAAGAAGCCATCGACGAAGCCGGTTACACGGTCGTCGGCGTCGCTTCGGCATGAGGGGCGGCGAGCGCTTCACGGTCGCGCTGATCGGCGCCTCCGGTCTGCTCGGGCGCGCCGTCGCGGCGGAACTCGCGCAGAACGCGAAAGAATGGCGCATCGTCCGCACGGCGCATCGGCGTGGCGATGCTGACAACGTATCGCTCGATATCCGTGACCACCACGCCGTGCGCACTTTTCTGCGCGATACGACGCCGGACGCGATCGTCGTCGCGGCGGCGGAGCGTCGTCCGGACGTGTGCGAGAACGATCCGGCGCTCGCCCGCGCGCTGAACGTCGACGCGCTGCGCACGATCGCCGACGAAGCGCGCACGCTCGGCGCGTGGGTTTTGTCGATGTCGACCGACTACGTATTCGACGGCACGCACCCGCCCTATCTTCCCGACGATGCTCCCGCGCCGCTCAACGCCTACGGCCAAAGCAAGCTGGACGGCGAACGCGCGCTGCTCTACGGCGATCCGAAGTCCTGCGTGCTGCGTTTGCCGCTGCTTTATGGGCCGGTCGTCGACTGGAGCGAATCGGCGGTGACGAGCTTGACGCCCGCGATCGTCGAATCGGTGAATTCGGCGAATCCGCCTGCCACGATGGACGCCTGGGCGACGCGCTACCCGACTTACACGCCCGACGTCGCGATCGTGATTCGCGGCATGATCGAGCACCACGCGAGGGGCGCGACCATTTCCGGCATCACGCAATGGTCCGGCGACGAGCCGATGACGAAGTTCGATATCGCCGAACGCATCGCGAAAGTGCTGAACGTGGACGCAAAACTGGTCGCGCAGCGCACGCCGACCGACTCGACGCCGCGCCCGCGCGACTGTCATCTGGACTCGGCCCGGCTAGAATCGCTCGGCATCGGCCGGCGCACTCGATTCGATACGGCGATCGCGCATCTGCTCGCCCACTATCCGGCGCTACCGTCGCAGTGACGTTTCAGTGAAAGTCGCGGCTCGTCGCGGCAAGCCGGCCGAGCATCGCGCTGTGATCTTCGAGTCGGTGCGCGACGAGATGCCGCACATCGCCCTCGTTTTGCCAGACGCCGTGAACGCCGAGCAGCGACGCCCCGAGCAGCACCTTGCGCTGTTTCTCGACGAGTCCCGGCCAGACGATCACGTTGATTGCGCCGGTTTCGTCTTCGATCGAAACGAAAATCGTGCCGTTTGCGGTGCCTGGCCGCTGGCGCACTGTCACGATGCCGCACGCGCGCACCATGCGTCCGCTTCGCAAATCCGCCAGATCGGCGGCCGTCCTGAAGCGCAGGCGCGAGAGCTTCGCGCGCAGCAGCGCAAGCGGATGACGATTCAGCGTGAGCCCGAGGCTCGCGTAGTCATCGACGATTTCGCGCCCTTCCGATGCCTGCGGCAAGGCGAGCGGCGCTTCGGGCATCGGCGCGTCACGCAGCAGTTCGGGCGCGCGCTGCTGCGCGGTCACCGCCCACCATGCCTGACGCCGATGCCCCGCGATGCTCGCGAGCGCATTGCCGGCGGCCAGTGCCTCCAGTTCGCGACGCGACAAGGCCGCGCGCCGCGTGAGATCGTCGACATCCACAAAAGGCGCTTCGGCGCGCGCGATCACGATCCGCTCGGCCGCGGCTTGCGGCAAACCCTTGATCAGATGCAGGCCGATCCGCACGCCCGGCCCGTTGGCGCCGTATCGCTTCGCGGCTAATTGCGTGCGCGCGGCGAGCTTGCGCGCACCGCGCCGCATGGTCTTGCGAAAGACCTGATCCGGTAGCGGCGTGCCGTAGAACTGCTGACGCCGCCGCTCCTTGCCGGGATCGAACACGACGCGCTCGCCGTTGCCGGGCGGCAATTCGAGCACGGATTCCCAGTCGCTCAAGGTGACATCGGGCGCGAAGACTTCCACGCCGTGACGCCGCGCGTCCTGCACGAGTTGCGACGGCGAATAGAACCCGAGCGGCTGACTGTTCAGCAAGCCGGCAAGAAACGCCGCCGGCTCGTAACGCTTGATCCACGCGCTGAGATAAACGAGCAGCGCGAAACTCGCCGAATGACTTTCGGGAAAGCCATATTCGCCGAAGCCCTCGATCTGCTTGCACACGCGCGACGCGAATTCATGCTCGTAGCCGCGCGCGAGCATTTTCTTCATCAGATCGGCCTGATATTCCTCGAGATGGCTGCCGCGTCGCCAGGCGGCCATCGCGCGGCGCAGCTGATCGGCCTGTTCCGCCGAATAACCCGCCGCGACCATCGCGAGCTTCATCACCTGTTCCTGGAAAATCGGCACGCCGAGCGTGCGGCCAAGCACGGGCCGCAGTTCTTCCTTCGGATAATCCTCTTCTTCCAGACCCTGCTTGCGTCGCAAATACGGATGCACCATGCCGCCCTGAATCGGACCCGGCCGCACAATCGCCACTTCGATCACGAGGTCGTAGTACTTCTGAGGCCGCAAGCGCGGCAGCATGCTCTGCTGCGCGCGCGATTCGATCTGGAACACGCCGATGGTATCCGCGCGGCAACACATCTCGTACACCGCCTTGTCCTCGCGGCGAATGTGCGACACCCCGAAGCCCGGAACGCCGCGCCGCAGCGCGACGAATTCGAGCGCACGCCGGATCGCCGACAGCATGCCGAGCGCGAGCACATCCACCTTCAGCAGCTTGAGCTGGTCGATGTCGTCCTTGTCCCACTGGATCACGCAGCGGTCTTTCATCGCGGCGTTTTCGATCGGCACGAGCCGCGACAGCCGCTCGCACGCGATCACGAAACCGCCGACATGCTGCGACAAATGACGTGGAAATCCGCGCAGTTCACGCGTCAGGCGAATGAGATGCCGCGTGATGTGCGAGTCCTCGCTAAAACCCGCCTCCCTGAGATAGCCGGCGACCGCGGACGGCCCGTCCCACCACTGTTGCGACTTGCCGATGCGCTCGATCAGCGACGCGTCGAGCCCCAACGCCTTGCCGACATCCTTCAGCGCGCTTCGCGTGTGATACGTCGTGACCGACGCCGCCAGCGACGCGCGATGCCGCCCGTACTTCTGATAGATGTACTGGATGACTTCCTCGCGCCGCTGATGCTCGAAATCGACGTCGATATCGGGCGGCTCGTTGCGCGCCCGCGAGATGAAGCGCTCGACCAGAAGGCCCATCCGCACCGGATCCAGCTCGGTGATGAAAAGGCAGAAGCAGATGATGGAGTTCGCCGCCGAGCCGCGTCCCTGACACAGAATGCCCTTGCTGCGCGCGAACGCGACGATGTCGTAGACCGTCAGGAAATACTTTTCGTATTTCAGTTCGGCGACGAGCTCCAGTTCCCTGTCGATCTGGCCGATCGTGTCGGCGTCGAATCCGTCCGGCCAGCGCTGCTTCGCGCCCGCGATCACCTTCTTGCGCAGATAGCTGGCGGGCGTCTCGCCGGGCGGCACGAGTTCCTCGGGATATTCGTACTGCAACTCGTCGAGGCGGAAGGTGCAGCGCGCAGCCACCTTCAGCGTTTCCGCGATGGCCGCCTTCGGATACAACGCGCCGATGCGCAACCGCGTGCGCAGATGCCGCTCCGCGTTTGCTTCGAGCGCATAGCCGCATTCTGCGAGCGGGCGGCAGAGGCGAATGGCGGTCAGCGTGTCCTGCAAGGGCTTGCGCGATCGCGCGTGCATCAGCGCGCCGCTTGCCGCGACGAGCGGCAGACCGCTCGCCTCCGAAATCACACGACACGATGCCAGACGTTCGTCGTCGCTGCCGTCCTGCCACAATTCGAGCGCGAGCCACGCCCGGCCCGCCGCGAAACTCGCGAGCCAGTGCGCGCGGTCGAGCGTATCGGCGAGCGTCGCCGAACGTTGCGGCACGAGAATCAGCAGACAGTCGGGCAGATGCTTCAGATGCGCAATATCGCCGCGCAAATCGGTGGCGTCCGTGGCGTCGGACGATGCGGCGGGATCGGTGAAATCTTCCGGCCCCAGCCGATAGGTGCCCTTCGGCGAACGCGACCGCGCGAGCGAAATCAGCTCCGACAGATTGCCGTAGCCTTCGCGATTCGTCGCGAGCGCGATGAGCGTGCAAAACGGCTGACCGTCGCTATCGGTCAGATGCAGTTCGCTGCCGATGATGAGCTTCAACGTCGGCGTGTCGGGCAGCGGCTGGCCGGCGAGCCGCGCGGCCTCGATCGCGGCTTTCGCCTTCGCCTCGATGTCCTTGATCGCGCCATGCGCGCGGACGACGCCTGCGAGCGAACATTCGTCGGTGATGGCGAGCGCGGTATAGCCGTGTTCGAGCGCCGCGGCCGCCAGTTCCTGCGGATGCGAGGCGCCGCGCAAGAACGAAAAGTTGCTCAGGCAGTGCAATTCGGCGTATCCGGGCAAAAGCGTCGACGCGGACACCGCGCCCGAAAAACTGCTTCCCTCGCCGCTCAGCCCGATGATGTCGTTCAGATCGTCCATGGCGGCGTTATCCGAAAAATCCGTGCAGGAACCACGCGCCGCTCAGCCGTTCCCGATACAGCCAGAACATGCGGCCGCGATCGTCCGAGGCGACGTAGTAATCGCGCTGAACGCCGTTGCCGTCCCACCATCCCGCCTCGATGCGCTCCGTGCGGCTGATCAGCTTCAGCGGCCGACGATAAAACGGCCGCTCGTTGCGCAGCTTCAGTGGCTGCGGCGTTTCCAGAATCCACGCCGGGCGCGGCTGAGAAGGCACGGCCAGATCGGGAAGTTCGAGTGGCTCGCCGGGTGCCGTGTCCGCCGTTTCCGCCGGTTCCGCTTCGTGCTCTTGCGCTTCGTCGGGGATCGCTTCGGCAGGCGTTTCCTTCTGCTTTTTTCCGCGCTTCGGCTTGGCATCGCGCACGGCCTGATACGGCTCGACCGTCATCGCCGCCTCGGGCCGATGATCGTCCCGCGCGACCAACTGCACCACGTTCTCCGCGCCCAGGCGCGCGCTCAGCCGTTCGAGCAACTGCGCCATCGATTCCTGATCGGAACTCGGCATCGGAAAAAGCGTGTCGGACGGCGGCGCGTGCTCGCTGACCTTGTCCGCGAGCAGCTTCATTTCGATGACCGGCGCGATGAGCGTCGTCTGGTTCAGCTTTTCGCGCAGCAGCCAGAGGATGTGATCGGCATCGCGCGTCGGCACGGCCCAGGTAATCTCGAGCGTCGATGTCTTCGGCGCGTTGCGCGCGGCCAGTTCGTGCTCGAGCAACAAAGCAAATCCGCTGACTGCCGCGTGATGCGCGCTCAGCCAGCCGGCCAGTTGCAGCACGAGCCGGCGCGCGGCGAACAGCAACGCCTCGGCGTTTTCGACCCGCGCCTGCAATTCCAGCTTCGCCTCGAACGATGCCGGCGCGCAAAACGCCTCGCGCGGATCGGGCGCCTGCCCGTACGCCTGCGCAAGCCATTGCAGGACGCCCGGTCCGAACCGCCGCGCGACGCCCTTGCGCGGCAAGCGGCGCAAATCGGCGAGCGTCGAACAGCCAATCTGCTCGAAGACATTTCCATGCGATTCCACCGACGGAACGAGCGACACCGGCAAGGCGTCGAGCACGCGCACGAGCGTCGTTTCCTTCACGATCCGCACGCGACGCATCACGCGGCGCGTACGCGCGTGCGCGAGCAGCCACGCGCCCCACGCGGTCGGCGCACAGCCCATGCGCGACGTAAAGCCGCATCCCTTCACCGTAGCCGCCACTTTCGACAGCAACGCGCGCAACCCGCCGAAAAGCCGCGTGCTTCCACTGACTTCCAGGAGCACCGTGTTCGCGTGCGCCAGCACGACCTTCGGCGTGAAGACGAGCAAAGCCAGCGCGACGGCTTCGAGCGCGCGCTGTTCCTCGCTGATATCGGCGGCAAGCAGCGTCAGCCGCGGCGCCAGCGCGAACGCGTGGGAGCGCGTGCTGCCGGGCCGCACGCCGAGCCGAAACGCGATGAGATCGGGCAGCAGGATGCGCGCGTGATCGGCCAGCGCGAAACACGGCTGGTCGATGGCGTCTGCCGCGAGATCACTGGGCGTCGGCCTCGCTCCAGGCGAAATCGAACTCTCCGATGCGAATGGCATCGATGGCGGCCTGACTGCTTCGAGCGATAAAAGCGGCAATGTCACCGCTATCCACAACATGTTTGACCTCTCGTGCTTTCCTTTGGCTCGCGCGGCGCAGATGCTCGGGCAACGCAGGCAACTGCAGCGGCAAGCGCAACTGCAACGGCTTTTCCAGCAGCGGGCCACGCCGCTTGATGATCTCGATTTCCAGCATGACGGCCTGCATCCACTCACGACGGTTCATCGTCTGCGCGATGGGTGGCAGTATCGGCTTGCAAACCATGCGTAACGGCGCGGCGGATGATTGCTTCGCGGCATTCAGCGGGCGGAACAGAAACGCCAGCGATTGCGATTCGTGAGCCGCCACCTGAAGCCGTCGCAAGGCTTCGGGCCGCGCCTTCGGCAGCCAGATCAACACTGCACCGATGCCCTCCTGCTTCAACGACTGCTCGGCGGCCCACAACACCTGATCGTCGGGCGCTTTGACCCACACGAGCTTGTTCGGCGCGATGTGCATCGCCCGGAAAGCCGCAAAATTGGGCATCCACGGCGGCGCGATGAAAACAACGGAGCGGCTTTGCGTGGTCGTCAACTCACGAAGCGAGCGAGCAAGCAACCTGATTTCCCCGACGCCGCTTTCTTCGATCAGCAATTCGGTGACGGTGCCAGGTAACCAGCCTGCGCCCGGCAAAACGCGATCGAGCACCCGATATCCACTCGAAATGACGCTCGAATGCGATCCGCTGCCCTGTTCGCCTTGCCAGAGTTGCTGCTGCAAGCGCGACGTCAGCTCGAAATCGAGTAATGAAAGTGCGGCACCCATGAGTTCCCGTTGGACGAATGCAGGGTCCGCTCATGCATGACACGGGACGGCCGCTGGCTGTACTGTATATTTATACAGTATTCCGGCGAAATGCGGTGAACGCGAGGATGTTTGGAGAGGCGCTTTTCGAGCGCACGATGTGATGGGGTAGTTGAGCGTTACAGTGCAGCTGATTTCGCTAGCCCAACGCAAAAACCCCACCTTTTCGGGGTGGGGTTTTTGTTTGCGGCATGAGGAGCCTGACGATTACCTACTTTCACAC
>NZ_JALQEA010000016.1:0-355535 GCF_023630965.1 Caballeronia sp. ATUFL_M2_KS44
TCAACGTACTGACGATGATTATTGTCCTAAGACAAAAACCTTCCTCTTAATACTTCGTGTGAGACTCTTGATTACTTATGCTATTGCCGATTCCGAAGAACCGGCCGCACTCGCCATCAAGCGCCCACACTTATCGGCTGTTAGTTTTTAAAGAGCACATCGCCTGACTTCTTACCTCACCGCACCGAGCACCTTGCTCAGCGCCGCTTCCGTCTGGCGTTTGCTGCATCAGCAGCAGAGAAACGAGATTATGAACATCGCTTCGGAGTCTGTCAACAAGTTTTTGAACCGCTTTTACTTGCTGACTGCGCTTGAGAAACCTTTGCATCGCTCTCACACGCACTCACGAAACTGCTTGCTCCCGCTTCCTCCGCGTTCAGTGAATCGCGAAGGAACGGAATTCTAGTGAGTCGATGTGCGATATGCAAGCGTTCCAACACAAAAATTTATGGCAGCCATTCCAGCGTGTCGATTGCGCCCGCGAGAGGTCCGGATGTGCCGCTTCGTGACCTATCCACTCGGCCGACGAACGAGCCGGTAAAACATCCGCTCGAGCGACTACAATAAAAGGTTACCCGCCCCAATAACTCGTATCGATATGCGCACGCGAACCGCAAAACGTATTCCCCCAGACGCGGACAAACTCGTCAGTCTCTCCCTCGCGCTCTTCGCCTCGGGCAGCCGCGTCGAAGATCGCTTTTGGGAAAGCCGCCTCGACACGCTGATCGCCAAACTCGTGCGCAACGGCAACCAGACGACGCTCGACGCCGCGCTCGATCACCTTCAGCAAAACCATCCCGATGCATATGGCGCACTCGCCGACATGGCCGAAACGCATAGCGAGTCGTTCCGCATCGACATCGACGGCGCGCCGCACGAAGCGCTGTTGATCGCGGCGCCGGTGCTCGCGTGGACGCGCTACGCCATCCCTTCGGGCTCGTTGAAGAGCGACACCGTCGACGCCCTGCGCACGCAATTGCAGGCGCACGTCCTGGCGGCGGGCGCGCGCGTCGCCATTGCTCCGTACTTCTATAGCATCGATCAGTTGCCGCGGCATCACGTCGATACGGCGCGTCTCGCGCAGCAATTGATGCAGGCGGCGCTCGGCGGCGCCACCGCTCGCCTGAACCTTTCCGATCTGCCGGAGACCTCGCCGATTCTCGCCGATCCGCGCTTTCTGCTCGCGGTTGCTATCGTGCCTGCGGGCGCGGCCTTCTTCCGCTGGCAAGAGGATGAAAACAAAACGCGGATCGAGCGCAGCCAATGTCTCGAACAATGGAATGCTCAAGGCGGAGCGACCTTCGCGACCATGCTGCCGGGCTGCGAGTTCGAATGTTTGCTGCCGGATGCCTACTATTCCGCCTGTCGTGATGCCGACGAGCAGGTTCGTCCGCACACGGTTCGTACCGCCGTGCGTTATCTGTTCGATACGCTCGGCACCGCGCCGCAGGAATTGCGGGCGGTGATTGCGGGTTTCGGAGAGCGGCGCATTGACGAATATCGTATCGGCTTCACGCGCCGGGGCAGCAACGATGTGATCTACGGCGTCGTCTGGCCGCTGTATGGCCGCGAGAACGCGGACGTCGGCATGGAAGACGAAGCCGAGATCGAAGGCGCGGACGGCCCTGTCGAGGAAATTGTCGAACTGCTGCGCAAAGCAGGCATCTCGGACGTGCGCCGCCACGCCGGGCGCTTCGAGCCGGAGTTCTGCGACGACTGCGGCGTACCGCTCTATGCCGATCCGCTAGGCGAAATCGTTCACGCGGAAATGCCCGAAGACGCCGAGCCAGCGCAGCCTCACTTCCACTGACCGCCATCGCGGTTCGCCTCTGCAAAGACCCAACCCCGCCCTCGTGCGGGGTTTTGTCCATTTTGCCTATGCCATTCGGTCGAGGCGCGCAAACGCCGGAAGTTTGTCAATATGACGCTGTGCCGACACAGTCGTTGGTGCCGAGACCCGTCGCGAATTGGCGTCGGACGTATTGAAATGAGGTAAAGCATGAAAATTATCATCATGGGTTCGGACGCGGAGCGCCGTGCGGGCCTGAAAACATTGCTACGCCGTGTGGCGCGTCAAGCACAGTTCACCGAAGCGAAAGACTGGCGGCAAGCCGCCTCAGTCATGAAGCGCTGTCAGGCCAGCATGATCGTCATCGATTGGACCGAAACCTCGCGCGCGAGCGAGCTGGAGACGCTGCTCGACCATGCGCCGGGGGTGCCTGCCGCGATCATGGTGGACCGCTGCGGGGCTGCACAGGTCTATATGCTGTTGGGAGCGGGCGCCATGGGCGTCATTCCGCGGACTCTCGAGCCGATCCTGATTCTCCGTGCGTTCGAAATGGTGCTCGTCGGCGGGCACTATATTCCGCCCGACGTCATCGATCTCGAGCCGCTGCGTCTTCTTCCCCTGCGTCGCTTTCGAACCGCTGCGGCACTTCCGCCCAGCGCGCCGGTGCATACGACCTTGTCGCCGCGACAGCAGCAGATCATGCGCTGCGTTCACATGGGAAGCACGAACAAGATGATCGCGAAGACCCTCGGCATCAGCGAGGGCACGGTGAAGATCCACCTTGCGAGCATCTTCCAGCAACTCGGCGCGACGAATCGCGCGGCTGCGGTCGCGATCTACAACGGTGTGCAGAATTCGCACCTCGAGATCCTGCGCATCGAGCGGCAACGGGCGCCCCGGCCGACGCCCGGCGCGTCCAACGTCATTCCGCTTCGTCAGCGGCGCACTAAGTATCCGTCGCTCGTGGGCGGCGGGGCGGTGTCCCTGCCGATGGCCGCGGAGCCCGAGGCCTCGTTCTAGCAACAATCGCCGAAAGCGGGTTCGTGGATTGCGCACACGTTTCACACGCAACGAGTAATATGCAAGGCATGGGGTTCTTCTATACACCGCTACCGCTTTGGCTGACCGCCGGCAGTTGGATTGTCGCCGTGGGGCTGCTCGCACTCGTGCTCGTGCAGCGGCCGTTCAGCCGCCTGCAGGACGCTACGCTTCAGCACGTGTGGCTGGGCGTCATCGTGTCGGTAACGGTGCTATGGGCGTGCAATGCCTGGTTCGACGACGGACCCGTCATCCACCTGCTGGGCGCGACGCTGATGGTCACGCTCTTCGACTGGCGGCTTGCGCTTCTCGGCACGGCCGCCAGCACAGGGCTTGCGGCCGTGGTGCTCGATGCGTCGTGGCTCTCCGTTGCAACCACGTACCTGCTTTTCGGCGCGCTTCCCGTTGGAGTGTCGACGCTCCTGCAACGGCTCTCCAACGCGTGGCTGCCTCGGAATCTTTTCACGTTCATCGTGGGCCACGGGTTCGTGGCATCGGCTGCGGCGGTCGCCGCTGCGTGCGGCGCGACGATACTGCTCGAAACAGCGCTATCCGGCGGCCCGATCAACGTTCCCGCGGCTTTCACGCGCGGCTCGCTGCTGCTCGGCACGGGCGAGGCGCTTTTCACCGGGCTGCTCACCATTCTGATCACGGTGTACAAACCCGCGTGGATCACCACCTACGACGTGCGCCGTTATCGGCTCGATCGCGGCCCGCGCGTCTGAACGGAGCGATTTCTCGCTCGCTTCCATCACACCGTCCGGGACTGCGCGCGGTTCGGAGCGTGCACAAAGTACGATAAGATTGAACTCCTTCCCCACACGAGGCATCTTACTTGCCCGTGTCTTCTTAGCGCCAAATTGATGGAAAGTAACTACGCACCGCGCCGGCTCATGCGGCTCGTCGGCCGGTTCGCGGTATGCGCATGGCTTGCATGCGCGGTGTCCGCCTTTGCCGATACGCTCGACGAGCGCAACGAACTGATTCACCACTTCGTCACCGATTACAACGCCAATCCGCTCGTGGCGGATTGCGCCGCACACGGCAACTTCATCGCCGGCACATCGACGGCATTCGACCATGTCGAATTCCCGGCCTCCTCGTTCGATTCGTCGCATTCCACCATCGAGCCGTGGAACGACTCGTTCGATGAAAAGAAGCAGCGCATCAAGGTCGACAACGTTGTGACCGTCGAGGGCGAAGGCATGCCGAAGAGCGGCGAGCGCGAACCCACGCCGCTCAAATTCCGCTGCGGCTATGTCGGCAGCCAGATGCTGGCGTTCGGCTGGAACGACCCGGTGCCGCCTTTGCGTGCGCACGCCGAAGCACCCGCCGCGCGAGGCTCGTCACGGGGAACCGGGCACAAGGCGACGGGCAAGCACGGCGCGAAGACCAAGTCGGCATCGTCGGGGAAGGCGAAGAGCACGACCAGGACGCCGGAAAAATCGATTAACGCGCCCCGCTCAAATAAGACATCTAAAAAACACGTATACTCGGGACCCGCGCAAACCCCAAGGGGGGGGCCAAGCGCAGGAGGCCCACGCCCTTTTTGCCTGGCTTACCGTGACGTAACGTTCGAACAGCTTACGCGGCGTCTCCGGCAAATGTCTGCAAGTGCCAAAGGATCGCCTGCAGCATCGACGCGCCCAGCGCCGCGCTCCGTTCTCCGCTCCAGCCGACGCGCTCGTCGGGCAGATTCGCGTTGTCCTTGAACGGCATCTCGAGCGTCAGCGATAGACATTTGTATTCGTTGCCGATGTACTTCGACGCGAGCTTCAACGCGTCCGTCTGATACCGGCTCGCTTCGTAGCCGTAGACGTCCTGGAAATCCGGACTCGCCTGCTTGAAGAATCCGACGAACGTCTTCTGCTCCTTGAGCTGCTGCTCAGTGAAGCCAGGCAGCATCTCCGATCCCGCCACGAACACATACGGCAGGCCTTCGTCGCCGTGAATGTCGAAGAACATGTCGCAGCCCGTCGCGCGGATCGCATCGCGCACGAGCAGCACTTCGGGGCTGCGCTCGGCGCTCGGCTCCATCCATTCGCGATTCAGGTTCGCGCCCGCCGCGTTCGTCCGCAGATTGCCGAGCACGCTGCCATCCGGATTCATGTTCGGCACGATATGAAACACCGCGCGATCGAACAGCGCACGCGCGACGGGATCGCCCGACCAGTCGCCCCATCCCGCCAGGCGCTTCACGAGTCCTTCGACGAACCATTCCGCCATCGCCTCGCCCGGATGCTGGCGCGCGATGATCCACACGTTCTTCTTCTGCGCTCCGGCGTCGTTCGCGTCGTTCGTTAAGCCCAGCGTGAGCACCGACATCGGCCGATTTTCGACCGTGCGGCCCAGCTCCGTCAGCGTCGCGTGCGGCATCTGCTGAAGCGCGCCGAGAAATTCGGAATGACGTTCCTCGCTGTACGGCTCGAAGTACGCGTAATAAATGCGATCGAAGTCCGGCGTGTGATCGATGGTCAGCACCGTGCCGTCATACCGCGTCGGCACACGGAACCAGTTCACGCGGTCGTAGCTCGCGACCGCCTGATAGTCGCGCCAGCCATCGGGGAACGCACACTTCGACGCGTTCTCGAACGTCATCGCGAGGCGCTCGCCCCGCGCGCCCGACACGCGAAAGTAGAACCACTGCGCGAAATCCGCGCGCGTATCCGGACGCACGCGAAGGCGGATGTCCGCCGGGTTGCTGGCGTCGATGATCTCGATTGCGCCCGCGTCGAAGTTGCTGGTGATGGAAATGCTCATGTCGATGTCCTTTGTGCCGCGTCGGAACGCGTGAAATGTCACTCCGCGACGCGGCGGCGAAACACGTAAGTCGTGTCGTTCGACGCTGCTTCATCGAACCGGTAGCCTTCGCTGTCGAAGCCCTTCAGCGCCTCGGGCTGGTCGATCCGGTTCTGCACCGCATAGCGCGCCATCAAACCGCGCGCGCGCTTCGCGTGAAAGCTGATGATCTTGTAGCGCCCGCCCTTCCAGTCCTCGAACACGGGCGACACCACCGGCACGTCGAGCAGCTTCGGCTTCACCGACTTAAAGTACTCTTCCGATGCGCAATTCACGAGCACCCGCGCGCCGCGCTGCCGCCTGAACTGCTCGTTGAGCGCCGCCGTGATGCGCTCGCCCCAGAACGCGTAAAGATCCTTGCCGCGCGCGTTCTGCAGCTTCGTGCCCATTTCCAGCCGATACGGCTGCAGCAGATCCAGCGGCCGCAGCAGCCCGTAAAGCCCCGACAGCACGCGCACGTGGTTCTGCGCGAAATCGAGATCGGCGGAATTGAGCGTCTTCGCCGCGAAGCCTTCGTACACGTCGCCGTTGAACGCGAGCACCGCCTGCTTCGAATTGTTCGCGTCGAAAGTCTTCGACCATTCGGCGTAGCGCTGGAAGTTGAGCACGGCGAGCTGATCCGAGATGCCCATCATCCCGCCGATCTGCTGCGGCGAAAGCTGCCGCAGGCCCTGGATGAGTTCGGCGGCGTCATCGACGAATTCGGGCAGCGTGTGTTTCCGGATGTGTGCGGGCGTCTCGTAGTCGAGCGATTTGGCGGGCGAGAGAACGATTATCATGGAGGCTCGCCGGCGCTTCGCCGACGAAGATAGGCATAAACCCCTGATTGTATCGAATGGATAATTCCGCCGCGTCACCGCAAAAACCGCGCGTCGTGCTCGATTCGAACGTGTGGATCGATATCCTCGTGTTCGACGACCCCGCCACCCGGCCGATCCGCGCCGCGCTCGAAGCGCGCACGCTCGATGCGCTCATCGACGCCCGCTGCCTCGCCGAACTCACGCACGTGCTCGACTATCCGCAATTCGTGCGTCTCGGCATCGACAAGGCCGCGGCGCTCAATACGCTCGCGCTGCTGTCGCGGCTCGTCGCGCCGGAAGCATCGCCGGACGAGCGTCCGTTGCCGAAGTGCCGCGACCGCGACGACCAGAAGTTTCTCGAACTCGCGCATGCATCGAATGCGGACTGGCTCGTATCGAAGGATCGCGCGGTGCTGAAGCTCGCGCGGCGCGTGGCGCGAGACTTCGCGTTTCGCATCGCGGAGCCGAAGCCGTTCGTCGCGGCGCTCGAAGCAGAGGCGCGCACCGCCGAAGTCGTCTGATCGTGCGCGTGAATAGCTGAAACGCATAGCTGAAACGCATAGCCGAAACGCATAGCCCAACAAGCACAGCCCACGTCCAACAATCTCCATGAACGCCATGCACGCAATGCCTGAAGCGTCACCCGAGCTGTCCTTCCCTTCGCGCCTGCCGAACGTCGGCACGACCATTTTCACCGTGATGAGCGCGCTCGCCGCGCAAAAGGGCGCAGTGAATCTCGGCCAGGGCTTCCCCGATTTCGATTGCGATGCGCGCATCGTCGATGCCGTCTCGGCCGCGATGCGCGACGGCCACAACCAGTATCCGCCGATGGCCGGCGCCGCGCCGCTGCGTCAGGCCATCGCGCGCAAGATCGAAGCGCTCTACGGCCGCGCCTATGACGCCGACCGCGAGATCACCGTCACCGCCGGCGCGACGCAGGCGCTGCTCACCGCCGTGCTGTGCTGCGTGCATCCGGGCGATGAAGTCGTCGTGATCGAGCCGATGTACGACAGCTACGTGCCCGCGATCGAACTCGCGGGCGGCAAGCCGGTGTTCGTGTCGCTCGAAGCGCCGGACTACGCGCTGCCCTTCGACAAGATCGCCGCCGCGATCACGCCGAAGACGCGCCTGCTGATGATCAACACGCCGCACAATCCGACCGGCCGCGTCTGGCGCGAAGCGGACATGCGCAAGCTCGAAGACATCGTGCGCGGCACCAACGTGCTGATCGTCTCCGACGAAGTCTACGAACACATGGTCTACGACGACGCGCCGCACGAAAGCGTCTCGCGCTATCCGGAACTCGCGGAGCGCAGCTTCGTGGTGTCGAGCTTCGGCAAGACGTTTCATGTGACCGGCTGGAAGATCGGCTATGTGGCCGCGCCCGTCGCGCTGACCGCCGAATTCCGCAAGGTGCATCAGTTCAACGTGTTCACCGTGAACACGCCGATGCAGATCGGTCTCGCGCATTACCTCGAAGACCCGAAGCCGTACATCGAGCTTCCCGCGTTCTATCAGAAGAAGCGTGACTTCTTCCGCGCGGGCCTGGCGAACACGCGATTCTCGCTGCTGCCGTGCGACGGCACGTACTTCCAGTGCGTCGATTATTCGGCGATCAGCGACATGCCCGAAGCCGACTTCTCGCAATGGCTCACGAGCGAGATCGGCGTCGCGGCGATTCCGGTGTCGGCGTTCTATCACGAGAGCCACGAATCGGGCGTCGTGCGCTTTTGCTTCGCGAAGAAGGAAGAAACGCTCGCGCTCGCGCTGGAGCGGCTCAGCAAGCTCTGACGCGCGACTCGCTGCCGGACATCCAGATCAGACAGAGCACATCGAGGAGACAGAACGCATCATGAGTCCGCAGGAATACAAGATCGAGACGCTCGGCATTGTCGGCAGCGGCGCGATGGGGCGCGGCATCGCGCAGATCGCCGCGCTCGCCGGCCTGAATGTGCGTCTCCACGATTCGAACCCCGCCGCGCTCGACGCCGCCCGCGCGTATCTATCCGAGACGTTCGACAAGCTCGCGGCCAAAGGCAAGATCAAGGAAGCCGACGCGCACGCCGCGCTCGCCCGCGTTCACGATGCGCGAAACGTCAGCGAACTGGCCGATTGCGGCGCGGTCGTCGAGGCGATCGTCGAGAACATCGAGATCAAGCGAAAAGTCTTTCGCGAACTGGAAGCGGTCGTCGGCGAGTCGTGCATTCTGGCGTCGAATACTTCGTCGCTCTCGATTACCGCGATCGCGGCGGACTGCGCGAAACCGGAGCGCGTCGCGGGCTTTCACTTCTTCAACCCCGTGCCGCTGATGCGCGTGGTGGAAGTCATCGACGGCCTGCGCGGCGACCCGCGCGCCGGCGACGCGCTGATGGAACTCGCGCGCCGCATCGGTCACATGCCGGTGCGCGCGAAGGACATGCCGGGCTTCATCGTCAACCACGCCGGGCGCGGCATGAATACCGAAGGCTTGCGCGTGGCGAGCGAAGGCGTCGCGAGTTTCGCGGACATCGACCGCATCATGCGCGAGCAGGCGGGCTTCCGGCTCGGGCCGTTCGAACTGCTCGATCTGACCGCGCTCGACGTCTCGCATCCGGTGATGGAATCCATTTATCATCAGTTCTACGAAGAACCGCGCTTCACGCCGTCGCCGATCACCGGCACGCGGCTCGCGGGCGGGCTGATCGGGCGCAAGGCGGGCGAAGGCTTTTATCGTTATGTCGATGGCAAGCAGCAGGTGCCCGAAGAAGCGCCCGCGCCCACGCAACTGCCGGCGCGCGTGTGGATCAGCCGCGCATCGCACGCGGCGCGCGAGCAAGTGCTGAAGGTGATCGCGAAGCACGACGCGAATGTTCACATCGACTGCGGCAACACGCCCGAACCGGATTCGCTGATCATCGTCACGCCGCTCGGTTTCGATGCAACCACGACCGCCGTGGCCGAGCATCTCGACGCCACGCGCGTCGTCGCCGTCGATACGCTCTTTCCGCTCGATACCGTCGCGCGCCGCACGATCATGACGACGCCCGCGACCACGCCCGCCATGCGCGACGCCGCCCACGCGCTCTTCGCCGCCGACGGCGTGCCCGTCACCGTCATCCGCGATTCGACGGGCTTCGTCGCGCAACGCGTCGTGGCGACGATCGTCAACATCGGCTGCGATATCGCGCAACAGGGCATCGCGACGCCTGCGGACATCGACCTCGCCGTGACGCTCGGGCTCGGCTATCCGCGCGGCCCGCTCGCGCTCGGCGATTCGCTCGGCGCGGCGACCATCCTCACGATTCTGCGCAACATCCAGAGCGTGCTCGGCGATCCGCGCTACCGCCCTTCTCCGTGGCTCACGCGCCGCGCGCAGCTCGGCCTTTCGCTCACCCACACAGAGGAACTTCGATGAGCGCCGAACTCCTGACACACCGCCCCGCCGGCAGCGACACCACGCTCGTGCTGAAGCTCTCGAATCCGGGCGCGCGCAACGCGCTGCATCCGGACATGTACGCGGCGGGCATCGAGGCGCTTTCGACCGCCGAGCGCGACAACTCCGTGCGCGCGATCGTGCTGACGGGCGCCGACAACTTCTTCTGCGCGGGCGGCAATCTGAACCGGCTGCTGGAGAATCGCGCGAAGGAACCGTCGGTGCAGGCACAAAGCATCGATCTGCTCGCGGAATGGATCAGCGCGTTGCGCGCATCGACGAAACCGGTGATCGCGGCGGTCGAAGGCGCAGCAGCCGGCGCGGGATTTTCGCTCGCGCTCGCGTGCGACCTGATCGTCGCCGCCGACGACGCGAAGTTCGTCATGTCGTATGCGCGCGTCGGCCTGACGCCCGATGGCGGCGCCTCGTGGTTCCTTTCGCGCACGTTGCCGCGCACGCTCGCGAGCGAAGTGCTGCTCGAAGCCAAGCCGATCGGCGCGGTGCGTCTGCATGAAGTCGGCGTCGTGAACCGGCTGACGAAGAAAGGCATTGCGCTCGATGCCGCCATCGCCTGGGCCGACGATCTCGGCAGCGTGTCGCCGAAAGCGCTCGCGCGCATCAAGTCGCTGATCAACGCGGCGGACGTGCAGCCGCTCGCCGCGCATCTCGACATGGAACGCGATGCTTTCGTCGATGCCCTTCATCACGGCGATGCGCTCGAAGGCATCACCGCGTTCCTCGAAAAGCGCCAGCCGAACTATCGCTAAACCATGGCTCACTACGAATTGCCGAAGCGGCGGCGCATCTTCCTGATGCGGCACGGCGACGTCACGTATTTCGACGACACCGGCCGCGCGATCGATCCCGAAAGCGTGCCGCTCAACGAACGCGGCCGCGAGGAAGCGAGCGCGGCGGGCCGCGAGTTCGCGGCGCAGAAGATTCGCTTTGACCGCGTGATCGCGAGCGGCTTGCCGCGCACGGTCGAAACGGCGCAGCGCGTGCTGGCGGAAACGGGGCAATCGGCGGAAATCGAGATCTGGCCCGAGTGGCAGGAGATACGCGGCGGACGGCTCGCGAATCTGTCGACGAGCGATATCGAGCGCGCGTTTCTCTCGGTGTTCGACGGCGTCGTGCCCGAAGAAACGCAGTTTCTCGGCGGCGAAACCATCGGGCAATTGCTCGACCGCGCGCTGCCCGCGATGACCAAACTGCGCGCCGACGCCGCGTGGGACACGGTGCTGCTCGTGCTCCACGGCGGCGTGAATCGCGCGTTGCTGTCGCATGCGATCACTGCGGGCGGACGCGCGTTCTACGGGCATCTGTCGCAGGCGACGGGCTGCATCAACGCGCTCGATGTCGGCGGCAAACCCGGCGACTGGGTGGTCCACGCGATCAATCATTCGCCGCCCTCGCCGCTGCACGCCGACGTGCGCAACACGACGATGGAACTGCTCTACGCGCAATTCGTCCGGTTCAAGGCGAGCGACATGAACTGACGGCGCTTCACCACAAAACGGAGGAGACGATGCCCGACAACGACACGAACAAGCACTCCGATTTTTCAGCATTCGAAGGCACGCGCCCGGTGAACGAGCGGCAGCGCTTCGATACCGATGCGCTCGCCGCGTGGCTCGCATCGCACGTCGATGGATTCGCGGGACCGCTCGCCGTCGAGCAGTTCGCGGGCGGCCAGTCGAATCCGACATTCAAGCTCGTCACGCCGTCGCGCAGCTATGTGATGCGCGCGAAGCCCGGCCCCGCCGCGAAGTTGTTGCCATCGGCGCATGCGATCGAACGCGAGTATCGCGTGATGGACGCGCTCGCCGCCACCGACGTACCCGTCGCGCGCATGCTGGCGCTTTGCGAGGACGAAAGCGTGATGGGCCGCGCGTTCTACGTGATGGAATTCGTCGAAGGCCGCGTGCTGTGGGACCCGTCGCTGCCCGGCATGACGCCAGCCGAACGCGCCGCGATCTACGACGAAACCAACCGCGTGATCGCCGCGCTCCATACGGTCGATGCCGAAGCCGCCGGACTCGCCGATTACGGCAAGCCGGGCAATTACTTCGAGCGGCAGATCGGGCGCTGGAGCAAGCAATACGTCGCGTCGCAGACAGAAAAAATCGACGCGATGGACCGGCTCATCGACTGGCTCCCGCAGCACATTCCGCCTATGTCCGACAGAAAGGCGAGCATCGTGCACGGCGACTTCCGGCTCGACAACCTGATCTTTCATCGCGACGAACCGCGCGTGCTCGCCGTGCTCGACTGGGAACTCTCGACGCTCGGTGACCCGCTCGCCGACTTCGCGTATCACTGCATGGCGTGGCATGTCGATCCGTCGCAGTTTCGCGGCATCGCGGGCCTCGACTGGACGGCGCTCGGCATCCCCGATGAAGCGGCGTATGTCGCGCGCTATTGCGAACGCACAGGCTTCGAGATCGAAGGCGACTGGAACTTCTATCTCGCGTACAACATGTTCCGCATCGCGGCGATTCTGCAAGGCATCATGAAGCGCGTCACCGATGGCACCGCCGCCAGCGCGCAAGCCATCGACGCCGGACGCCGCGCGCGCCCCATGGCCGAACTCGCGTGGCAATACGCGCAGAAAGTCGGACGATAACGACGAACGAGGAGACACCGGCATGAACTTCGATTACACGCCCAAGGTGAACGCGTTGCGCGAGAGGCTGCTCGCGTTCTTCGACGCGCATATCTATCCGAACGAGCGCGCGTTCATCGACGAAATCGCGGCCAATCGCGCGGCCGGCAACGCGTGGATACCGACGCGCCTCATCGAGAATCTCAAGGAACACGCGCGCAGCGAAGGCTTGTGGAATCTTTTCTTGCCCGCGTCGGAGCGAGGCGCGGGCCTGACGAACCTCGAATACGCGCCGCTCTGCGAAATCATGGGGCGCGTGCCGTGGGCGCCCGAAGTCTTCAACTGTAGCGCGCCCGATACCGGCAACATGGAAACGATCGAGCGCTACGGCACGGATGCGCAGAAGGCGCAATGGCTCGAACCGCTCTTGCGCGGCGAGATCCGTTCGGCGTTTCTGATGACGGAGCCGGAAGTCGCGTCGTCGGATGCGACGAATATCCGATGCAGCATCGTGCGCGACGGCGACAGCTACGTCATCGACGGCCACAAGTGGTGGTCGTCCGGTGCGGGCGATCCGCGCTGCAAGGTGTTCATCGTGATGGGCAAGACGGACCCCGACGCGCCGAAGCACGCGCAACAATCGATGATTCTCGTCCCCGCCGATGCGCCGGGCATCACGGTGCATCGTCCGCTCAATGTGTTTGGTTACGACGACGCGCCGCACGGTCACATGGACATCACGCTCGACGGCGTGCGCGTGCCCGCCGCGAATCTGCTGCTAGGCGTCGGACGCGGCTTCGAGATCGCGCAGGGGCGGCTCGGGCCGGGACGCATTCACCATTGCATGCGCCTGATTGGCCTCGCCGAACGCGCGCTCGAACTGATGACGAAGCGCACGCTCGCGCGCGTCGCGTTCGGCAAGCCGATCGCGCAGCACGGCGTGACGCAGGAACGCATCGCACAGGCGCGGATCATGATCGAACAGGCGCGGCTGCTGACGCTGAAAGCCGCGTACATGATGGATACCGTCGGCAACAAAGGCGCGCGCGGCGAGATCGCGATGATCAAGGTCGTCGCGCCGAACGTCGCGTGTCAGGTCATCGACTGGGCGATTCAGGCGCACGGCGCGGGCGGCGTCAGCGACGATTTTCCGCTCGCGTATGCGTATGCGTCGGCGCGGACGCTGCGCCTCGCCGACGGACCCGACGAAGTCCACCGCAACGCGATCGCCAAGCTGGAACTGGCGAAATACGCGTCAGGAAGCTGACGCGCCGGAATCGCGCAGGCCGAAGAGCGCGGCGGAATCGACCGTCAAAACCAGTTCGCCATCCTGATTGTGCGCTTCCCAGCGCGTCGACACGATGCCGCGATCCGGCTTGCTCTTCGACACGCGCTTGTCGAGCACGCGCACGGTCAGGCGCACCGAATCGCCGACGCGCACCGGCTTCAGCCAGCGGATGTTGTCGAGACCGGGCGATCCCATCGATGTCGAATCGGCGAGCATGTCGCGCACGAGAATGCCCATCATCGCCGAGCACGTGTTCCAGCCGCTCGCCACCAGCCCGCCGAAATGCGACGCCCTGCCCGCTTCGTCGGAAAGATGAAACGGCTGCGGATCGTAACGGCTCGCGAATTCCACGATCTCCTCGCGCGTGAAGGTGTGCGCGCCGAGCGTCACTGCCGCGCCCACTTCGAAGTCTTCAAAGCTGTAGGTCATGCAAAGGTCCTCGTGAACGTCAAATGTCGATGAGAGAAAACGCGGGCGACGAAGCGAAGCGCGCGAGGTGATGATCCACGTCGCCGAGCGTCGTCTCGATGATCGAAAGCCGCTTGAACCAGTGCGCGACGGGCAATTCGTTCGTCACGCCCATGCCGCCGTGCAACTGCACCGCCTGTTGGCCGACGAAGCGCGCGGCCTGCCCGACGCGCGCCTTCGCCGCCGATACGGCCTGCGCGCGGGCGACGGCGTCCGCGTTTGCGTAGCGCGCGGCGGCGAGATAGGTGATCGAGCGCGCCTGCTCGGTGTGAATGAGCATGTCGACCATGCGATGCTGCAACGCCTGGAAACGCGCGATCGGCACGCCGAACTGCTGGCGTTCCTTCGTATATTCGACGGTCGCGCGATTGAGCGCATCGAGCGCGCCGAGCGCTTCGGCGCATAGCAGGAACGTCGCGTAATCGGCGATGCGTTCGAGCGTCGCCGCGCCGGTTCCACGGCCGTCGAGGCGCGTGGCGGGCGTCGCGTGGAAGGCGAGCGTCGCGGCGCGCTGACCGTCGATGGTGCGGTATTCGGTGATGGCCGCGTTCGCCGCGTCGCGCGCCACGACGAACAGCGCGATTTCGCCCTCGATGCGCGCCGGCACGATCCAATAATCGGCCTGCGCGCCGTGCCGCACGACCGATTTCACGCCGGTGATCGTGTAGTCGCCGTCAGCGAGCGTGGCTCTCGAGCGCAGATCGAAGAGGTCATAACGCGCGTGTGGTTCGTCGAACGCGACGGAGAGCCGAATGTCCCCTCGCGCCGCGCGTTCGAGCAAGCCGCTTGCTATCGTGCTTTCCTTCGATGCGACGAGCCGCAACGCTTCGATGCCGACCACCGTCGCCCACACCGGCTCGACGACGAGCGCGCGCCCGAGTTCCTGCATGACCACGAGCATATCGACCGGACCGCCGTCGAAACCGCCTTGCGCTTCGGGCACCGGCAGCGCGAGCACGCCGAGTTCGGCGAACGCGCGCCAATGCGCGTCATCGATGCCCGCCTCCGACGCCACGATCTTCTGCCGCGCATCGAAGCCGTATTCGTGGTCGAGATAGCGGCGCAGCGCATCGCGAAACTGCTGCTGTTCATCGCTGAAATCGAAGTTCATGCGCCGCTCCTCAAAGTCCCAGAATCATCTGCGCGATGATGTTCTTCTGAATCTCGTTCGATCCGCCATAAATCGATGTCTTGCGGAAGTTGAAGTAGTACGCGGCGAGCGGCGCGGCGTCATCGTCGCCCGTGATGCTGGTCTCGCGCTCGCCTTCGAGGAACGCGGGATCGAAGACGGCGGCCTGCGGGCCGATTGCCTCGACCATCAGTTCGGTCAACGCCTGCTGCACTTCGGTGCCCTTGATCTTGAGCATCGACGCTTCCGGACCCGGCCCCTTCCCGCCCGCCTCGCTCGCGACGACGCGCAACACCGTCACTTCGAGCGCCATCAATTCGATTTCGAGCGCCGCGACTTTGGCCGCGAACAGCGGATCGTGCAGCAGCGGTTTGCCCTGCCTGTTCCGATCGAGCGCGAGGCGCTTGAGAAACGCCAGCTCACGCTTCGATTGCCCTACCCGCGCAATGCCCGTGCGCTCGTGGCCGAGCAGGAACTTCGCGTAGGTCCATCCGCGATTCTCCTCGCCGACGAGATTGGCGAGCGGCACCTTCACGTCCTCGAAAAACACTTCGTTGACTTCGTGGTCTTCGTCGAGCGTGATGATCGGACGCACGGTGATGCCCGGCGTTCTCATGTCGATGAGCAGGAACGAGATGCCCTCCTGCTTCTTGGCTTGCGGGTCGGTGCGCACGAGGCAGAACATCATGTCGGCGTGCTGGCCGAGCGTCGTCCACGTCTTCTGTCCATTGACGATGTAGTGATCGCCCTGCCGATCGGCCCGTGTGCGCAACGACGCGAGATCGGAGCCGGAGCCGGGTTCGGAATAGCCCTGGCACCACCAGTCGGAGCCATCGAGAATGCGCGGCAGGAAATAGGACTTTTGCGCGTCGCTGCCGTATTTCATCAGCACGGGCGCGACCATCGACACACCGAACGGCAGCACGATCGGCGCGCCCGCACGCGCGCATTCCTCGTCCCAGATATGGCGCTGCGTCGCGTCCCAGCCCGGACCGCCATATTCGCGCGGCCACGCGACCGCCGACCAGCCGCGCGCGCCGAGCAGCTTGTGCCAGGTGGCGTAGTCGTCGCGATTCAGGCGTTTGTGATTGAGAACTCTGTCGCGCAGGACGCGCGGCAGATTGGCTTCGAGCCAGGCGCGGACGTCGGCCCGGAAGGCGTCGTCGGCGGGGGAATAATCGAGGTCCATGCGCGGTGTCTCCTTTTTGTGCCGAAGCCACCGGAGACGCCGCGCTCGTGCTTTACTGCAGCGGCTCCTTCAGTGAGGCCGGTACGGGCAACTGCATCACGTCGATGCCTTCTTCGAGCAAGGCGTGCGCGTCTTCGGGCGTCGTGACGCCGCGAATGTTGCGCGCCGGTGCTTCGTTGTAATGAATGCGCCGCGCCTCTTCCGCGAAACGCTCGCCCACGTTCTCGGTCTTCTCGATCAACTCACGCATGAACTGCAGCGCGCGGGCCTGAAGCGCGGCGGCTTCGGGTGCGGCTTTCGGTTGCTGCGCGGGCGCGGGCGCATCGCCGCGTGCCGACGACAGATTCAGCCGCGGCGCAGAAGGCATGCGGCTGACATCGGTTGCCGAGCAAACGGGACACGCGACCAGCTTGCGCGCCAATTGCGATTCGAACTCATCGGCGGAGGCGAACCAGCCTTCGAACCGATGTTCGTGCGCGCACTTTAAATCGAGGACCTTCATGCTGTGGGGCTTCGTTGGAGTTTAATCTCGCTATCGCGAATTGTGAACGGTCGTTCGTTACATAAGACGATACTGATCGATCGCGGAACGGTCTTTTGATTCTAGCCGTTCGCCGCATGCGACGCTTAACGTACCGCTGCATCAAAACGACAAAAGCGGCCACATGGCCGCCTTCAAAAGAAATGCGTCGGGTAATGGCTCGCGTTTAGACCGGCTCGCTCGGCTGCCACTCGCCGGAGCGGATCTTTTCCAGCCAGAATGCGCCGATGATCGTCTTCACGTCGCTGATCGTTCCGTCTTTCACCCACGCCATGAGCTGCTCGTGATCGGCGATGAACGTTTCGAGGAACTCGCCTTCGTCGAGCCTGGCATCGCCGGCAGTGAGACCTTTGGCCAAGTACAGATCGATGAATTCGGTCGAATACGAAATCACCGGATGAACGCGCGTCAGAAACGTCCACTCGCGTGCGCTGTAGCCCGTCTCTTCCTGCAACTCGCGCTTGGCGCACGTGAGTTCGTCCTCGTTCGGATCGATCTTGCCCGCCGGAAATTCCAGCAGCACGCGGCCGACCGGATAGCGGAACTGGCGCTCCAGCAGCACGCGGCCATCGTCGAAAACCGGCAGGATCATCACCGCGCCGGGATGCAGCACGAACTCGCGCGTTGCGTGCTTGCCGTCGGGCAACGCGACGGTATCGCGCTTGAGCGTCAGGAATTTGCCTTCGTGCAGCGTGACGCTTTCGACCTTCTTCTCGATGAGGCCATCGTCGCTATCGGGAACGGACGTGAGATCTGCCATGCTGAACCCTGAGTTGGAAGCAAACAAGCCGCTGACGGCCGAACCGTCAGCGGCGTTTGACGAGATATTGATACGTGAAGCCCGGAAACGCGAGCACCACGAAGAGACTGAAGGTAATGGCATAGAACTGCCATCCCTGTTCGAAGCGGTTGCCGGCCTGCGCTTCGAGCATGAAGCCAAGAGCGCCGACGACGAAATAAAGAACGATCAACTCGCCGATCCTGATCCACGCGCTCTTCTTCGCCGCCTTGCGTCCCGTTGGCGCGGGAAGGCGCAACGGCACGACGGCGAAGAGCCGCTGATTCAGGAACGGGATGTTGGCGCCCACGAGCGCCAACAGCACGATGAACCAGCCCGCAGCCGACATTACAGCGGCAGCGTATGCGAGATGGCTTGCAGGCACGCCGACATCAGCGGACCCGGCACGAGGCCGAGCACGAGCACAGCCAGACCGTTGAACGCGAGCAGCGAACGATTGAGTCCACCGGCCATGATCGGCGATGCGTCTTGCGGCGCGTCGAAGTACATCAGCTTGACGATACGCAGGTAGTAGAACGCGCCGACCAGCGAGGTCAGGACGGCCAGCACGGCGAGCCACGTGAGGCCGGCGTTCATCGTCGCTTCGAGCACGGCGAGCTTCGCGTAGAAGCCGACCGTCGGCGGAATGCCGGCGAGCGAGAACATCATCACCATCATCACGAACGCGAAGACCGGGCTACGCTGATTCAGGCCCTTGAAGTCGTCGATCATTTCGGCTTCGAAGTCGCGGCGCGCCAGCAGCATGACCACGCCGAACGTGCCGAGCGTCGTCACGAGATAGATGATGCTGTAGAACATCGCCGAGCTGTATGCGCCCGCCGCGCCCGTCACCTTGCCGTCCACGACGCCGGCGAGCAGGCCCAGCAGCACGAAGCCCATGTTCGAGATGGCCGAGTAAGCCAGCATCCGCTTGATGTTCCGCTGCACGATACCCGTGATATTGCCGACGATCAGCGACAGCGCCGCCATGATCACCAGCATTTCCTGCCAGTCCACCGCGAACGGCAAGAGGCCCATCACCAGGAAGCGCAAACCCCACGCGAATGCCGCGACCTTCGGTCCGCCGCCGGTGAGCAGCGTCATGGCAGTCGGCGCGCCTTGATAGACGTCGGGCACCCACATGTGGAACGGCACCGCGCCCATCTTGAATGCCACGCCCGCGACGATGAAGATCACGCCGAAGAGCAGCACGGCGTCGTTGATGCGGCCCGACGCCACCGCCTTCAGCACTTCGTTCAGTTCGAGCGAGCCGGTCGCGCCGTACAGCATCGAGATGCCGTAGAGCAGGAAACCGGACGCGAGCGCGCCGAGCACGTAGTACTTCATCGCCGATTCGTTCGACTGCGGCGAGTCCTTGCGCAGCGCGATGACCGCGTACAGCGACAGCGACATCAGTTCCAGACCGAGATACAGCGTCAGGAAGTTGTTGCCCGAAATCATCACGCACTGGCCGAGCAGCGAGAACAGGCCGAGCAGGAAGAAGTCGCCGCGGAACAGATCGCGGTCTTCCAGATACTGGCGCGAATAGATGATCGATACCGCGAAGCCGAGCGTCACGACGGCCTTCATCGCGCTCGCGAACGGATCCACGATATACATGCGCGAGAAGAAGTAATGCGGCGTCGGATCGAGCGCGGTAAAGGCGAACCACACGCCGACGACGATCGTCGACACGAGCGAGATCAGATAAGTGACGCGACGGCTCGACGGGCCGAACACCGTGTCGTTCAACCAGGCCACGACGACCGCGGCCATCAGGATCGCGTCGGGCAACAGCACACTCATAGGGGCGTTTTGCATGATCTTTTAGTTCCTCCGCACGGCGTTACTGATCCAGCGGCAGCTTGGACTGCGCGACGTGGGAGAGCAGGTTTGCCACCGACTCGTGCATCACGTCGGTGAAGGGCTTCGGATGCAGGCCCATGTAAAGCGTGAACAGCGCGAGCACGACGAGCATGAACATCTCACGCTTGTTGATGTCCGCCAGTTTCGCGACGTGGTCGTTCGCGACCGCGCCGAAGTACACGCGCTTGTACATCCACAGCGTGTACGCCGCGCCGAGAATCAGCGTGAACGTGGCGAGGAAGCCGATCCAGAAGTTGAACTTCACGGCAGCCAGAATCACCATGAACTCGCCGACGAAACCCGAGGTGCCCGGCAGGCCGCAGTTGGCCATGGCGAAGAGCATCGAGAACGCCGCGAACTTCGGCATGGTGTTCACGACGCCGCCGTAATCCGCGATCTGACGCGAGTGGACGCGGTCGTACAGCACGCCGATGGACAGGAACATCGCGCCCGAGACGAAGCCGTGCGAGATCATCTGGATGATCGCGCCTTCCACGCCCAGCTGGCTGAAGATGAAGAAGCCGAGCGTGACGAAGCCCATGTGCGCGATCGACGAATACGCGACGAGCTTTTTCATGTCCGCCTGCACCATCGCCACGAGGCCGATGTAGATCACCGCGATCAGCGACAGCGTGATGACGACCGGCGCGAGGAAGTGGCTTGCGTCCGGCGCGATCGGCAGCGAGAAACGCAGGAAACCGTACGCGCCGAGCTTCAGCATGATCGCCGCCAGCACGACGGAGCCGCCCGTCGGCGCTTCCACGTGCGCGTCCGGCAGCCACGTGTGGACCGGCCACATCGGCACCTTCACGGCGAACGCGAGGAAGAACGCGATGAACAGCAGCACCTGCGGCGTCATGCCGATCTTCGCGGCTTGCCACGTGGCGAGGTCGAACGTGTGCGTCTGCGTGTACAGGTACAGCAGCGCGACCAGCATCAGGAGCGAGCCGGCGAGCGTGTACAGGAAGAACTTGAACGCTGCGTACACACGGTTCGGACCGCCCCACACGCCGATGATGATGTACATCGGAATGAGCGTGGCTTCGAAGAACACGTAGAACAGCATGCCGTCGGCCGTCGAGAACACGCCGATCATGATGCCCGAGAGGATCAGGAACGCCGCGAAGTACTGCGACACGCGCTCGGTGATCACTTCCCAGCCGGCGATCACGACGATGACCGTGATCAGCGCGGTCAGCACGACGAACCACATCGAGATGCCGTCCACGCCCAGGTGGTACGTGATGTTGAAGCGCTCGATCCAGTTCGACTGTTCGACGAACTGCAGCGCGGCGGTCGACGAATCGAAGCCCGTGATCAGCGGAATGGTGACGATGAGGCCAAGAACGGAGCCGATCAGCGCGACCCAGCGCGCGGGCGCCGGGTTGCGGTCATTGCCTACAGCGAGAACCAGGAGACCGAAGACGATCGGCAACCAGATCGCGACACTGAGAATCGGAAAAGAGTGCATAGGATCCCTCGCCTTATTTGCCGCCGAGCGTCACAAACAGGGTCAAGAGCCCCAACATGCCGATAATCATGGCGAACGCGTAGTGATAGATGTAACCGGATTGAAGGAAGCGGATCACACCGGCGAACCAGCCCATGAACCGCGCACTGCCATTGACGATGCCGTCGATGACGACCACATCGCCCTCTTTCCACAGCCCGCGGCCGATCGCGATGGCGCCCTTCGCGAAGACCACTTCATTGATCTTGTCGAAGTAGTACTTGTTGTCGAGCAGCGTGTAGATGGGACCGAAGCGGCGGCGGATGACCGGCGGCAGATCCGGACGCTTCATGTACAGGAACCACGCGACGACCACGCCTGCGAGCGCGAGCCACACCGGCAAGCCGGCGACCGAATGCAGGCCCATGGCGAACCAGCCGTGGAATTCGTCGGCCATTTCGCGCATGCCTTCGTGGTTCTCGGCGATGTAGATCACCTTGTCGAACACCACGCCGTGCGAGAAGAAGTCGCCGAAGAGCATCGGGCCGACCATGATCGCGCCGATGACCACCGACGGAATTGCCAGCAGGATCAGCGGAAGCGTGACCACCCACGGGCTTTCGTGCGGCTCGTGCGCGTGGCCGTGACCGTGGTCGTCGTGACCATGACCGTGGCCGTGGTCATCGTGGCCGTGCACGGCTGCTTCGGCGCCCATCGGCGAGTCGGGGTGCTTCGGACCGCGGAAACGCTCCTCGCCATGGAACACGAGGAAGTACATGCGGAACGAGTACAGCGCCGTGACGAACACGCTCGCCACCACCGCGAAGTACGCGAAACCCGAACCCGGCAGATGCGAGAGCTTCACTGCATCGATGATCGAATCTTTCGAATAGAAGCCCGAGAAGAACGGCGTGCCGATCAGCGCGAGCGATCCGATCAGCGACGTGATCCACGTGATCGGCATGTACTTGGCGAGGCCGCCCATGTTGCGCATGTCCTGGTCATGGTGCATGCCGATGATGACCGAACCCGCGCCGAGGAACAGCAGCGCCTTGAAGAACGCGTGCGTGCCAAGGTGGAACACGGCGACCGGATATGCCGACACGCCCAGCGCGACCGTCATGTAGCCGAGCTGCGACAGCGTGGAATAAGCGACGACGCGCTTGATGTCGTTCTGGACGACGCCGAGGAAGCCCATGAAGAGCGCGGTGATCGCGCCGATGACCGTGACGAACGAAAGCGCCGCATCCGAATGTTCGAAGAGCGGCGACATGCGCGTCACCATGAAGATGCCGGCCGTCACCATGGTCGCCGCGTGAATCAGCGCGGAGATCGGCGTCGGGCCTTCCATCGAATCGGGCAGCCACACGTGCAGCGGGAACTGCGCGGACTTACCCATCGCGCCGATGAAGAGGCAAATGCATGCCACCGTCAGCAGGCCCCAGCTCGTGCCCGGGAACTGCATGCTCGCGAGCTTCTCGCCTTGCGCGAAGACATCGCCGTAATTGAGCGATCCGGCGAATGCGAGCAACAGGCCGATGCCCAGCAGAAATCCGAAGTCGCCGACGCGGTTCACGATGAACGCCTTCATGTTGGCGTAGATCGCGCTTTCACGCGTGTAGTAGAAGCCGATCAGCAGGTACGACACGAGACCCACCGCTTCCCAGCCGAAGAACAGCTGCAGGAAGTTGTTGCTCATGACGAGCATCAGCATGGAGAACGTGAAGAGCGAGATGTACGAGAAGAAGCGCTGGTAGCCGTCCTCCTCCGCCATGTAGCCGATGGTGTAGATGTGCACCATCAGCGAGACGAAGGTGACGATCACCATCATCATCGCGGTGAGCGAGTCGACCAGGAAGCCGACTTCCATCTTCAGCGAGCCGAGCGACATCCACTGATAGATGGTGCCGTTGAAGCTCGCGCCGTTCAGCACGTCGTAGTAGACGATCGCGGACAGAATGAACGCGATGAAGACGCCGAGAATGGTCACGCGATGCGCGCCCTTGCGCCCTACCGCCTTCCCGAGCAGCCCGGCGATCAGCGAGCCCGCGAGCGGCGCAAGCGGGATCGCAAGCAGGAGGTTTTCGTTGAGTGTCGTGGACATAACAGCCTAGCCTGAAATTAACCTTTGAGCTGATCGAGATCCTCGACGTTGATCGTGTCGAGGCTACGGAACAGGGTCACGAGAATCGCGAGACCGATCGCGGCTTCGGCAGCGGCCACGGTCAGGACGAAGAACACGAAGATCTGGCCGTGCACGTCGCCCAGATAGTGCGAGAACGCGACGAAATTGGTATTCACCGCGAGCAGCATCAGCTCGATCGCCATCAGGATGATGATGACGTTGCGGCGGTTCAGGAAGATCCCCACGATGCTGATCGCGAACAGGATCGCGCCGAGCACGAGGTAATGGGCAAGACTCAACATGTTTTGATTTCTCCTCTCTGCTCAGCCTTTGTTGTCGACCGTGCCCGCGCCGACGTTGCCCGTCACGGCGGGTTCCACGGCTGCGTCCGGCGCTTGCGTCTCCGCCTGCATCTTCACGAGGCGCACGCGATCTTCGCGGCGCACCTTGACCTGCTTGCTGACGGTTTGCGTCTTCTTGTCCTTCTTGTCGCGGATGGTCAGCGAGATCGCCGCGATGATGGCGACCAGCAGCACCAGACCCGCGATCTCGAACGCGAAGATGTAATCGGTGTAGATGACCTTGCCGATGAGTTGCGTGTTCGGCATGAGCGCCGCGCCGCTGACGCCCGCGCCCGCCGCTGCCGTGCCTGCGTCGCGCAGCGGCGTGACGGTCGCGCCGTAGCCGTGCCACAGAATCAGCGCCGTTTCGATCACGATGATCGCGCCCACGATGGTCGCGAGCGGCACGAAGCGACGGAAGTCGCGTCGCAGCACGTCGATGTTGATGTCCAGCATCATCACGACGAAGAGGAACAGCACCATCACGGCGCCGACATACACGAGAACCAGAAGGATCGCGAGGAATTCGGCTTGCAGCAGCATCCAGATCGCGGCCGCGTTGAAGAACGCGAGCACGAGAAAGAGCGCGGACGACACCGGATTGCGCGAGGTGATCACCTTCAGCGCGGACACGGTCAGCAGCAGCGCGAAGATATAGAACAGTACGGTTGTGAATTCCATGATTACCGGTTCATCGTTAGGCCATCATCAGCCATGGTGTGTGTCGGCGCGCGGCGCGTCCTGTTTCACTTTCTCGGGCAGCACGAACCGCCCTTCGCGTGCGCCGCGGTTTGCCGAACAGCAACAGCAAAATCGCATCGATTCCGATACCGGCTTCGCGCAAGACATGACTTCTCGTTCTCGGCGCGGCGCGGGCATCGGAGTCGCATCAACGGTAAGGAGCGTCGGCCGCCTTCGATGTGGCGATTTCCTTCTCGTAACGATCGCCCACTGCAAGCAGCATGTCCTTCGTGAAATACAGATCGCCGCGCTTTTCGCCGTGATACTCGAGAATGTGCGTCTCGACGATCGAATCGACCGGGCAGCTTTCTTCGCAGAAACCGCAGAAGATGCACTTGGTCAGGTCGATGTCATAGCGCGTCGTGCGGCGCGTGTTGTCCGCGCGCGTTTCCGACTCGATGGTGATCGCGAGCGCCGGGCACACCGCTTCGCACAGCTTGCACGCGATGCAGCGCTCTTCGCCGTTCTCGTAGCGGCGCAGCGCATGCAGGCCACGGAAGCGCGGCGAAACCGGCGTCTTTTCTTCCGGGAACTGCACGGTGATCTTGCGCTGGAACGTGTAACGGCCCGTCAGCGCCAGACCCTTCAGCAGTTCGGTCAGGAAGAAGGTCTTAAAGAAGTTCTGAATTGCATTCATGATGGTTTTCGTCCGCTCTTTCGCCGTTACTTCCAGATGTTGAGCGGCGACATGATCCAGAAGCCGACCACGACCACCCACACGACCGACACCGGCAGAAACACCTTCCAGCCGAGACGCATGATCTGGTCATAGCGGTAACGCGGGAAAGTCGCGCGCGCCCAGATGAAGATCGACAGCAGGAAGAAGACTTTCAGCACGAACCAGAATACGCCCGGGATGAACGACAGGAAGCCGAGCGGCGCGTCCCAGCCGCCCAGGAACAGCGTCGCTGCGATCGCCGAGATCACGATCATGTTGATGTACTCGGCGAGGAAGAACAGCGCGAACGCCATGCCCGAGTAATCGATCATGTGGCCCGCGACGATTTCCGATTCGCCTTCCACCACGTCGAACGGATGGCGGTTCGTTTCAGCGATGCCCGAGATGAAGTACACGACGAACATCGGCAACAGCGGCAGCCAGTTCCACGACAGGATGTTGACGCCGAAGCTCGCGAAGATGCCGCGCTGCTGCGAAGCGACGATGTCCGACATGTTCAGCGTGCCCGCGACCATCAGCACGACGACGAGCGCGAAGCCCATCGAGATTTCGTAGGACACCATCTGCGCCGCTGCGCGCATCGCGCCGAGGAACGCGTACTTCGAGTTCGACGCCCAGCCCGCGAGAATCACGCCGTACACGCCGATCGACGAGATCGCCATGATGTACAGCAGGCCCGCGTTGATGTTGCCGAGCACCGCCTTCGCCTGGAACGGAATGACCGCCCACACGGCGAACGCCGGCACCACGGTCATGATCGGCGCGATCACGTAGATCCACTTGCTGGCCTGCGTCGGCTGAATGACTTCCTTCAGCAGCAGCTTCAGCACGTCCGCGATCGGCTGCAGCAAGCCCGCCGGACCGACGCGATTCGGCCCGAGACGCACGTGCATCCAGCCGATGAGCTTGCGCTCCCAGAGAATCAGGTAAGCGACGCACAGCAGGATCGCCACCGCGACCACGAGGATGCGCACGAGCGCCCACACGGTCGGCCATGCAACGCCCAGAAGCTGCGTGCCGCCTGCGTTGATCGTATCGAACAAGCCCATTACGCCTTCTCCACTACCAGTTCACCGAACAGGCCGCCGAGTGCGGCGCCAGCCGTGGTGGCCGACGCCACGCGGATCACCGATTCCGCCAGATTGGCGTCACGGACCGCAGGCACCACCACCGACAGATTGCCTTGCTTGATGCGCACCGCGTCGCCGTCCTTCAGGCCGAGCTTGTCGAAGAGCGTCGTCGGCAGGCCCGCGACGTTCGCATCGCGCGCCGCTGCGGTCAGATGCAGCGACGGTGCGCGGCGCACGAGCGCGTCGGCGTGATAGATCGGCACATCGGCGAGACGCTCGAAGCCGCCGTTCACCGCGATGTTCGACGCCGCGCGCTTCGCCGCGACCGTCGTCGTGTTGGACAGACGCGCAGTGAGATCGCCCGTGCCGAGCGCGGCGATGCGCACTTCTTCGGCCGTATCGAACTCGAAGCCCGGCAGGCCGAGCATCGTGCCCAGCACGCGCAGGACCTTCCAGCCCGGACGCGTATCGCCGAGACCGCGCACCACGCCGTTGAACGACTGCGCCGTGCCTTCCGCGTTGACGAACGTGCCCGACGTTTCCGTGAACGGCGCGATGGGCAGCAGCACGTCCGCATAGTCCATGCCGTGCTTGAACGGCGACATCACGACGACCATTTCCGCGGCCTTCAGCGCGGCGATGGCTTGCGCCGGGTTCGCCGTGTCGAATTCCGGTTCGGCGTTCAGCAGCACGTAGCCCTTGCGCGGCTGTTCGAACACCTGGCGTGCGTCGAGGCCGCCTTCGCCCGGCAAGGCATCGACGAGATACGCGCCGACCGAGTTCGCGCCTTCCGTCAGGAAGCCGAGCGTGGCGCCGGTGTTATCGGCGATCCATTGCGCTGCGGCCTGAATCTGTGCGAAATCCGGATGCTGAACCGCGACGTTGCCGAGCAGCACGACGCGCGTGTCGCCCGCCGACAGCGAGGCCGCAACGTCCTTCGCCGCCGCCGATGCTTCGCGGCCCGCGAATGCTTCGGGCAACGCGACGCCGCGCGCTTCCGATACCGCCGCCGCAATGCCGGCCAGCTGGTCGAGCCACGCCGACGGCGCCGCCACCAGGCGATGCGCGGTCGGGATCAGCGAATCGTCGTTGCTTGCGTTCAGGAACGTAAGCTTCGCGCCGTTCTTCGCCGCCTGGCGCAGACGCGCGGCAAACAGCGGATGATCGCGACGCAGGAACGAGCCGATCACGAACGCCGTGTCGATGTTCGACAGGTCCGCTATCTTCACGCCGAGCCACGGCGCGCCCGCACCGACCGGCGCGGAGAAATCGCTCTGGCGCAGACGGAAATCGACGTTCGGCGTGCCCACGCCTTCAGCCAGCGCCTTCAGCAGATGCAGTTCCTCGACCGTGCTGTGCGGCGTGGCGAGCGCGGCGATGGCGTTCGCGCCATGATCCGCCTTGATGCCCTTGATGCCCTTCGCCACGTATTCGAGCGCGGTCTGCCAGTCGGTTTCGATCCAGTTGCCGCCCTGCTTCAGCATCGGCGTGGTGAGACGCTCGTCGCTGTTCAGGCCTTCGTACGAGAAGCGGTCCTTGTCCGAGATCCAGCATTCGTTGATGGCTTCGTTTTCCATCGGCAGAACGCGCATCACGCGGTTGTTCTTCACCTGAACGACCAGGTTCGCGCCGACGGAATCGTGCGGACTCACCGACTTGCGGCGCGACAGTTCCCACGTCCGCGCGCTGTAGCGGAACGGCTTGCTCGTGAGCGCGCCGACCGGGCACAGGTCGATCATGTTGCCCGACAGTTCCGAATCCACCGTCTTGCCGACGAACGACGTGATTTCCGAATGCTCGCCGCGACCCAGCATGCCGAGCTCCATCACGCCGGCGACTTCCTGGCCGAAGCGCACGCAGCGCGTGCAGTGGATGCAGCGCGTCATCTCTTCCATCGAGATGAGCGGACCGACGTTCTTGTGGAACACCACGCGCTTTTCTTCGCTATAGCGCGATTGCGACTTGCCGTAACCGACGGCCAGGTCCTGCAGCTGGCACTCGCCGCCCTGATCGCAGATCGGGCAATCCAGCGGGTGGTTGATCAGCAGGAATTCCATCACCGACTGCTGGGCCTTCACGGCCTTGTCGGACGTGGTGCGCACGACCATGCCCGCCGAAACGGGCGTCGCGCACGCGGGGACGGCCTTCGGCATCTTCTCGACTTCGACGAGGCACATCCGGCAGTTCGCCGCGATCGACAGCTTCTTGTGATAGCAGAAGTGAGGGATGTACGTATCGACCTTATGCGCAGCCTGGATCACCATGCTGCCTTCAGGCACCTCGACCGTCTTGCCGTCAATTTCTAGTTCAACCATGATGGGGAATGGTCCTCAACCTCTTTCGCGCAACTGACTGTGCGCCTGATTACGCGGTAAGCGCTTCGGACGCCGCATGATGCGCGTGCCCGCCGACGAGACACTGCTTGTGCTCGACGTGATATTCGAATTCGTTCCAGAAGTGCTTCAGCATGCCGCGCACGGGCATGGCCGCCGCATCGCCGAGCGCGCAGATCGTGCGGCCCATGATGTTTTCGGCGACCGAGTTCAGAAGATCCAGGTCTTCCTTGCGCCCGAGACCATGCTCGATGCGATGCACCACGCGATACAGCCAGCCCGTGCCCTCACGGCACGGCGTGCACTGACCGCACGACTCTTCGTAATAGAAGTACGACAGGCGCAGCAGCGAACGCACCATGCAGCGCGTCTCGTTCATGACGATGACCGCGCCCGAGCCGAGCATCGAGCCCTGCTTGGCGATCGCATCGTAGTCCATGTCGGTGGCGAGCATGGCCGCGCCCGGCACGACCGGCGCGGACGATCCGCCCGGGATCACCGCCTTCACCGATTCGCCGCGCACGCCGCCCGCGAGTTCCAGCAGCGTCGAAAACGGCGTGCCGAGCGGAACTTCGTAGTTGCCCGGAAGATTCACGTCGCCCGACACCGAGAAAATCTTCGTGCCGCCATTGTTCGGCTTGCCGAGTTCCAGATAATTCTGCGGGCCGATTTCCAGCAGGAACGGCACCGCCGCGAACGTTTCGGTGTTATTGATCGTGGTCGGCTTGCCGTACACGCCGAAGCTCGCCGGGAACGGCGGCTTGAAGCGCGGCTGGCCCTTCTTGCCTTCGAGCGATTCGAGCAGCGCCGTTTCCTCGCCGCAAATGTACGCGCCGTAACCGTGGTGCGCATACAGTTCGAACGAGAAGCCGGAGCCGAGGATGTTCGCGCCGAGATAGCCGGCCGCGCGCGCTTCTTCCAGCGCCGCTTCGAACACGCGATAGACCTCGAAAATCTCGCCGTGGATGTAGTTGTAGCCGACGGTGATGCCCATCGCGTACGCGCCGATGGCCATGCCTTCGATCAGCGAATGCGGATTCCAGCGCAGGATGTCGCGGTCCTTGAACGTGCCCGGCTCGCCCTCGTCCGAGTTGCAGACGAGATACTTCTGCCCCGGAAACTGACGCGGCATGAAGCTCCACTTCAGACCGGTCGGGAAGCCCGCACCGCCACGGCCGCGCAGACCCGACGCCTTGACGTCGGCGATCACCTGCTCGGGCGGAATCTTTTCTTCGAGAATGCGACGCAGTTGCTTGTAGCCGCCGCGCGCGACGTAATCTTCGAGATGCCAGTTCTCGCCGTTGAGGCCGGCGAGGATCAGCGGCTTGATGTGACGATCGTGGAGTGACGTCATTTCGAAAGTTCCTCGATCAACTGGTCGATCTTCTCGCGGCTCATGAAGCTGCACATGCGGTGATTGTTCACCAGCATCACGGGCGCATCGCCGCACGAACCGAAACACTCGCCTTCTTTCAGCGTGAATTTGCCGTCGGGCGTGGTCTCGCCGAAGTCGATACCGAGCTTCTGCTTCAGATATTCCGCCGCGCTGTCGGAACCGCCGTCCGGACCCAGCTGGCAAGGCAGGTTCGTGCAGAGCGTGATCTTGTGCTTACCGACCGGCGCGAGCTCGTACATCGTGTAGAACGTGGCGACTTCCTGCACCGCGACAGGCGGCATGCTCAGATAGTCGGCGACGAACTTCATCAGTTCCGGCGACAGCCATCCGTGCTCCTCCTGAGCGACAGCGAGCGCCGCCATCACCGCCGACTGCTTTTGCTCGGCGGGATACTTGGCGATCGCACGATCGATTTCTTTCAGGCCTTCAGCTGAGATCATTTTCAGACACGACTCTTTCAATTCCTACCGAACGAAAACCTGCCGCGAGCATCGTATTGCGGCAGACCTGGCGTCCTGCGGTTTCCTGTAATTGCTTCTACGCTTCCCGCTTCGACTTCCGGCGACGGCGGCCCGACGAGCGCGCCGTGCTGCCAGCGGGCGATGGATCAGCGATCGATCTCGCCGAACACGATGTCCTGCGTACCGATGATCGTCACGGCGTCGGCGATCATGTGGCCTCGCGCCATCTCGTCGAGCGAGGCGAGGTGCGCATAACCGGGCGCGCGGATCTTCAGGCGATACGGCTTGTTCGCGCCGTCCGAAATCAGATAGATGCCGAACTCGCCCTTCGGATGCTCGATCGTGGCGTACGTCTCGCCTTCGGGCACGTGGAAGCCTTCGGTGAAGAGCTTGAAATGGTGAATCAGCTCTTCCATGTTGCTCTTCATGCCGACGCGCGACGGCGGCGCAACCTTGTGATTATCGATCATCACAGGGCCGGGATTCGCGCGCAGCCAGGCAATGCACTGTTTGGCGATGCGCGTGGATTGACGCATTTCCTCGACCCGCACCAGATAGCGGTCGTAGCAGTCGCCGTTCACGCCGACCGGAATGTCGAAGTCCAACTGGTCATAGACTTCGTACGGCTGCTTCTTGCGCAGATCCCACTCGATGCCCGAGCCGCGCAGCATCGCGCCGCTCATGCCGAGTTGCAACGCACGCTCCGGACTCACCACGCCGATACCGACGAGACGCTGCTTCCAGATACGGTTGTCGGTGAGCAGCGTTTCATACTCGTCGACATAACCGGGGAAACGCGTGAAGAAGTCGTCGATGAAGTCGAGCAGCGAACCCTGGCGGTTCTCGTTCATTCTCTCGAGCGCCTTCGCATTGCGAATCTTCGAGACCTTGTATTGCGGCATCGCGTCCGGCAGATCGCGATACACGCCGCCCGGACGATAGTAAGCCGCGTGCATGCGCGCGCCCGACACCGCCTCGTAGACGTCCATCAGGTCTTCGCGCTCACGGAACGCGTAGAGGAACACCGCCATCGCGCCGACGTCGAGCGCGTGCGAACCGATCCACATCAGGTGGTTCAGGACGCGCGTGATTTCGTCGAACAGCACGCGGATGTACTTCGCGCGAACCGGCACGTCGATGCCGAGCAGCTTTTCGATGGCGAGCACGTAAGCGTGCTCGTTACACATCATCGACACATAGTCGAGACGGTCCATGTACGGCACGGACTGAAGGAAGGTCTTGCTTTCCGCGAGCTTTTCGGTCGCGCGATGCAGCAGACCGATATGCGGGTCCGCGCGCTGAATGACTTCGCCGTCGAGTTCCAGCACGAGGCGCAACACCCCGTGCGCGGCAGGGTGCTGCGGGCCAAAATTCAGCGTGTAGTTCTTGATCTCTGCCATGACGCTCTCTTAATGTTTCAGGCCACCGTAGCGATCTTCGCGGATCACGCGCGGCGTGATTTCGCGCGGCTCGATCGTCACGGGCTGATACACGACGCGCTTCTCTTCCGGGTCGTAGCGCATTTCGACGAAGCCGGTCACCGGGAAGTCCTTGCGGAACGGATGGCCGATGAAGCCATAGTCCGTGAGAATGCGGCGCAGATCCGGATGACCTTCGAACACGATGCCGTAGAGGTCGAACGCTTCGCGCTCGTACCAGTTCGCCGACGACCATACGTCGACCACCGACGGGACGATGGGCACGTCGTCGTCCGGTGCGAACACGCGCACGCGCACACGCCAGTTGTTCGAAACGGAAAGAAGATGCAGAACGGCCGCAAAGCGCGGGCCTTCGTAAGCGCCGTCGCCATACGTCGAATAGTCGACGCCGGCGAGGTCCATGAGTTGCTCGAAGCCGAGCGAGCGATCGTCACGCAGCTTCGTTGCTACTTCGAGGTAATCGGCCGCCTTGACGACGACCGTCAACTGACCCAGCGACTCGGTGATGCTCTGGAGACGGCCGCCAAATGCCGCCTCGAGGTTCGCCTTCAGGGTCTCGAGTTTGCTTGCCATAATTGGGGAGGCTTGGGCCTTTATTGACGGGCGATGGTGTTGGTGCGGCGAATCTTCGCCTGCAACTGGATCACGCCGTAGACCAGCGCTTCGGCCGTCGGGGGACAGCCGGGAACGTAGACGTCGACCGGAACGATCCGGTCGCAGCCGCGCACGACAGAGTACGAATAGTGGTAGTAGCCACCACCGTTCGCGCACGAACCCATGGAGATGACCCAGCGCGGCTCGGCCATCTGGTCGTACACCTTACGAAGTGCAGGCGCCATCTTGTTGCACAGCGTGCCGGCCACGATCATGACGTCCGACTGACGCGGACTCGGGCGAAACACCACGCCGAAGCGGTCCAGGTCGTAACGGGCGGCGCCCGCATGCATCATCTCGACCGCGCAGCACGCGAGACCGAACGTCATCGGCCACAGCGAGCCGGTGCGCGTCCAGTTGATCAGCTTGTCAGCCGTGGTGGTGACAAAGCCTTCCTTCAAGACCCCTTCGATACTCATTTGATTTCCACTCCAGATGAGCAGCCAGCCAAAGCCGCCCATGAATCCGGTGATCTACCCGTTACTCCCAGTCCAGCCCGCCTTTTCTCCAGATGTAGGCGAAGCCGAGCAGGAATTCGAGCAGAAAGATCATCATGGCCATGAAGCCGGGCCAGCCGATGTCGCGCAGCGCTACGCCCCACGGGAACAGGAACGCCGTCTCAAGGTCGAAAATGATGAAGAGAATTGCGACGAGATAGTAACGCACATCGAACTTCATACGCGCGTCTTCGAACGCTTCGAAGCCGCACTCGTAAGGCGCGTTCTTTTCGGTATCGGGCTTGTTGGGACCGAGAATCTTGCCAATGCTGACCAACGCTATACCTAAACCAAGGCCCACCAGAAGAAACAAGAAGACGGGGTAATAGGGTGCGAGGTTCAAGGCTATCCTCAGATTGGTTGATTCGGTCAGTCGATGATTGGATACATCTGCCGGGACGGACCACCCGGCGGTGGGATTCACTTGGGACCGCTCACGATACACGCGGTAACGTAAGGGTACTCCAGAAGTGACAATGCCAGCCGAAGCGATGCAAGCGGCTGGCATTGGATAACTTTTGGTGCCGACGGCGAGACTCGAACTCGCACAGCTTTCGCCACTACCCCCTCAAGATAGCGTGTCTACCAATTTCACCACGTCGGCACTGTACTGCAATCCGGGAAAACAACTTCTTAATTGCCGCGAATCGCTTCAAGACTTGAATTATAACTAGGCCTCAAGAATTGTTCAACGCATAAAACACGAAATTCGCGAAAAAATGTTCCGGACGTTATTTCGGCACATCAGCGCCCGGCGCGGACGCAACAGGCGCCGATGCCGCCGGAGCCGAAGCACCCGCCGCAGGAGCCGATGCGGGCACCGGAGCCGCGCCGCCCAGCACGCCTGCCGAGGCCTGCGGCTTGTAGCTTCCGATGTACGTCAGCGCGAGCGTCGTGATGAAGAAGATCGCTGCGAGAACGGCGGTGGTGCGCGAAAGAAAGTTTGCCGATCCGGTCGCGCCGAACAGACTGCCCGAGGCGCCGCTGCCGAACGCCGCGCCCATGTCCGCGCCCTTGCCGTGTTGCAACAGCACGAGCCCGATTACGCCAAGCGCCGACAGCAACTGGACGACGATAATCAATGTCTTCAAATACAGCATTTCAACTCACCTGGATCTTGATGTTTCCGTGACACTCACGTGTCGCGACGTACTCTATTTACTGCCCTGCTCTCGACCGCTCACTGCAACGCGGTTCGCGCCGCCTGGCAGATCGCGAGAAAATCTTTCGACTTCAGCGACGCGCCGCCAATCAGCCCGCCGTCGATGTCCCGTTGCCCGAACAATTCCTGCGCGTTCTCGGGCTTCACGCTGCCGCCATACAACACCGGCACGCTCGCCGCAGCCGCGCCCTTCTCGACCAGCTTCGCCCGCACGAACGCGTGAACGCTCTGCGCCTGCTCGGCGGTTGCGCTCTTGCCCGTGCCGATCGCCCACACCGGTTCATAGGCGATGACGATGCGTGCCGCTTCTTCCTCGCTCATCACGAGAAGCACGGCGTCGAGCTGCGCGCCGATGACCTGCTCCGTCGCATCGGATTCCCGCTCGTCGAGCGTTTCGCCGATACACACGATGGGCGTGAGCCCCGCATCCAGCGCGCGACGCGCCTTCGCCGCGACGAGTTCGGGCGACTCGCGATGATACGCGCGCCGCTCCGAATGTCCGACGATCGCATACGTCACGCCGAAGTCGGCCGCCATTTCCGCGGCGACTTCTCCGGTGTACGCGCCTTGCGCATGCGCCGACACGTCCTGCACGCCCCACCGCACCACCGAACCTGCGAGAAGCGCCTGCGATTGCGCGAGATACGGACACGGCACGCACACGCCGACGCTCACTTCGTTCTGCAAAGCCGATGCGCCCGCGGCGACTTCGGTCAGCAGGGCCGCGTTGTCCTTGATGCGACCATGCATCTTCCAGTTGCCCACCACCAGTTTTGCTCGTTCTCTGGACATTGTCTCGTCGCTCGACGGCTTGCGAGAGCCGCCCCTGTTATCGATCAGACGGCCTGTTTGCCGCTTGGCCGCCTTGTTATTGGAATGAAGCGCTACGAACTGCAAACTGCTCACAAAACAGGCGATTTTACTGTGATACGGCGAAACCGGTCAAACCGCCAAAACCGTCGGTTTCGCTGAGGCTCCGCTAGGCGTCCTCGCGCCAGTCGAGCACGATCTTGCCGACATGCGTGCTGCTTTCCATCAGTGCGTGCGCAGCGGCTGCTTCGCGCGCCGGAAAAACCTGGTGGATCACCGGCTTGATGCGCCCGGCTTCGATCTCCGGCCACACGCGCTCTTTCAGCTTCGCCGCGATCTTCGCCTTGAATGCGACGGGACGCGGACGCAGCGTCGAGCCGGTAATGACGAGCCGGCGGCGCAGGATGTCGTTCAGATTGATTTCGGCCTTCGCACCGCCGAGCAGCGCGATCACGCAGATGCGACCGCCATCGGCCAGCGCCTTCAGCTCGCGCGGCAGATAGTCGCCGGCGACCATGTCGAGAATGACGTCGACGCCGCGATCGTTCGTCAGCGACTTCACCACTTCGACGAAATCTTCCGTCTTGTAGTTGATCGCGCGTTCCGCGCCGAGCGCCTCGCACGCGCGGCACTTTTCATCGCTGCCGGCGGTGGCGAACACGCGAAAGCCGAGCGCGCGCGCGATCTGGATCGCCGTCACGCCGATGCCGCTCGATCCGCCCTGCACCAGCAGCGTCTCTTCCTCGCCGTTTTCGCCCGCGCCCAGATGCGCGCGCTCGAACACGTTGCTCCACACGGTGAAGAACGTCTCGGGCAACGACGCGGCTTCGACATCGGAAAGACCCGCCGGGACGGGCAGACATTGCTCGAGCGGCGCGACCGCGTATTCCGCATAACCGCCGCCCGCGAGCAGCGCGCACACGCGATCGCCCTTCTTGAGACCGAACGGGTTGTGCTTCGGATCGAAGTCGCCATCGACGATTTCCCCCGCCACTTCCAGCCCCGGCAGATCCGACGCGCCTGGCGGCGGCGCATAGGCGCCCTTGCGCTGAAAGACGTCCGGCCGGTTAACGCCCGAAGCCGACACCTTGATCAGCACTTCGCATTTGCCCGCTTCGGGCATCGGCCGCTCGCCCGGTTTCAGCACTTCGGGTGCGCCGAACTCAGTGATTTCGATGGCCTTCATAGCTTTCCCCTGAACGCGTGGCAAGTTGGATCGATGGAAACGGCGATGGAAACGGCTCGAACCGGATGGCAGTGCGCACGCGAAAAGCAATCCGCGCTCCACACTGCCATCGAGTCCGATGACGCATCGGACAATGCATAGCCCGATCGCCCTCGTACATGAAAACGGCCGGCTCGCAGCAGCGAGCCGCCCGTCGACACCTTACCGCATTACTGCTGCGGCTGCGTCGGCTCCGCCTGCGCGGCTTCGTTCAGCAACGCCTTGGCCGACAAGCGCACGCGGCCCTTCTCGTCCGTCTGGATGACCTTGACCTTCACGATCTGGCCTTCCTTCAGATAGTCGTTGATGTCCTTCACACGCTCGTTGACGATTTCCGAGATGTGCAGCAGACCGTCCTTGCCCGGCAGGATGTTCACGATCGCGCCGAAATCCAGCAGCTTGAGCACCGGACCTTCGTAGACCTGGCCCACTTCCACTTCGGCCGTGATGTTCTCGATGCGCTTCTTCGCCTCGGCCATGCCTTCGGCGCTCGTGCTCGCGATGGTCACCACGCCGTCGTCCGAAATGTCGATGGTCGTGTTGGTTTCTTCCGTCAGCGCGCGGATCACCGAACCGCCCTTGCCGATCACGTCGCGGATCTTCTCCGGATTGATCTTGATGGTGATCATGCGCGGCGCGTAGTCGGACAGTTCCGTGTTCGTGCCCGGCACGGCGGTCGTCATCTTGCCGAGAATGTGCATGCGGCCTTCCTTCGCCTGCGCGAGCGCGACCTGCATGATTTCCTTCGTGATGCCCTGGATCTTGATGTCCATCTGCAGCGCGGTCACGCCTTGCGCGGTGCCGGCCACCTTGAAGTCCATGTCGCCCAGGTGATCTTCATCGCCGAGGATGTCCGTCAGAACCGCGAACTTGTTGCCTTCGAGGATCAGGCCCATCGCGATGCCCGCGACGTGCGCCTTCATCGGCACGCCGGCGTCCATCAGCGCGAGACAGCCGCCGCAGACCGAAGCCATCGACGACGAACCGTTCGACTCGGTGATTTCCGAGACAACGCGGATCGAGTAGCCGAATTCGTCGGCGCTCGGCAGGCACGCGACCAGCGCGCGCTTGGCCAGACGCCCGTGACCGATTTCACGACGCTTCGGCGAACCGACGCGGCCGGTTTCGCCCGTCGCGAACGGGGGCATGTTGTAGTGGAGCATGAAGCGCTCGCGGTATTCGCCTTCGAGCGCGTCGATGCTTTGCTCGTCGCCCTTCGTGCCGAGCGTGGCGACGACCAGCGCCTGCGTCTCGCCGCGCGTGAAGAGCGCCGAACCGTGCGTACGCGGCAGCACGCCGGTACGGATTTCGATCGGACGAACCGTGCGCGTGTCGCGGCCGTCGATACGCGGCTCGCCGTTCAAGATCTGCGTGCGGACGATCTTCGCTTCGATGTCGAACAGCACGTTGCCGACGGTCGCCTTGTCGGCGGCGGCCGTGCCGCTCGCAGCGGCTTCTTCTTCCAGCTTCGCCGACGTCGCTGCGTAGACTTCCTTCAGCTTCGTCGAACGCGCCGTCTTGTTGCGCAACTGGTAAGCGGCTTCGAGTTCCGGCTTCGCGATTTCCGTCACGCGCGCGATCAGCGCTTCGTTCTTCGGGGCCGGCTGCCAGTCCCATTCCGGCTTGCCGCCGTCACGCACGAGTTCGTGGATCGCGTCGATGGCGGTTTGCATCTGGTCGTGGCCGAACACAACCGCGCCGAGCATGACTTCTTCCGACAGCTGCTGCGCTTCGGATTCCACCATCAGCACCGCGCGCTCCGTACCGGCGACGACGAGATCGAGCGCCGATTCCTTCATCTGCGCGCGCGTCGGGTTCAGCACGTACTCGTTGTTGATGTAAGCGACGCGCGCGGCGCCGACCGGGCCGTTGAACGGCAGGCCGGACACGGCGAGCGCGGCGGACGCGCCGATCAGCGCGGGAATGTCAGCCGGGATGTCCGGATTCAGCGACAGGACGTGAATCACGACCTGCACTTCGTTATAGAAGCCTTCCGGAAACAGCGGACGCAGCGGACGGTCGATCAGGCGCGAGATGAGCGTCTCGCCTTCCGACGGACGGCCTTCGCGACGGAAGAAGCCGCCGGGGATCTTGCCTGCTGCGTAGGTCTTTTCGAGATAGTCGACGGTCAGCGGGAAGAAGTCCTGACCCGGCTTCGCCGTCTTCGCGCCGACGACGGTCGCCAGCACGACGGTGTCTTCCACGTCGACGATGACCGCACCGCTCGCCTGACGCGCGATTTCACCGGTTTCGAGGCGGACGTTGTGTTGTCCCCACTTAAATTCTTTGACGATCTTATTGAACATTGCGACTCCTTCTATGTTGCGCCGCGCCTTCGATCGAGCGCATGAGGCTCAAGCGGCGCTGGGCTGGGCGGCCCCGAGCCACGCTTGAGAGGTGTGTTATGCCATTCCAGCGCGACGCGCGAAAAGCGGCGCGGTGCCGCGCTGGAATGACACAAAGCTCTGCCGCGAGGCTGGACCGGGTATCGAACCGGATGACTCATCCGGGTAAAGCGAAAACTGCAAAAGCAAACTGCGCGTGCCGACGATAAATCTGCGATCGGGCACCACTTCGCGAGCGGATCGCGCAAAAACAAAATGCCTGCATCAGCGAACTGACACAGGCACTTCGTTAGAACGCTGGCCGCGAAGCCACGTTATGGGCCAATTACTTGCGCAGACCCAGCTTTTCGATCAGCGAGCGATAACGATCCGCATCCTTGCCCTTCAGGTAGTCGAGCAGCTTGCGACGGCGGCTCACCATGCGCAGCAGACCGCGGCGGCTGTGGTGATCCTTCGTGTGGGCCTTGAAGTGGACGGTCAGTTCGTTGATGCGGCTCGTGAGCAGTGCGACTTGCACTTCGGGGGAGCCGGTATCGTTGGCGCCGCGCGCGTACTCGGCGACGACGTCGGACTTCTTGATTTCTGCTACGGACATTTGCTTTTCCTTTGAAACAGACAGGCGGTCACGGAAGAAAGGCCGTGCCGTGGGTTGCATCGACGGACTCGACCGAGCCCGTCTCCTTTCGGATTCGCTCCTGGCGCATGAAGCGCTCAGGGAGCCAAAAACGAAGCGCAGAGTATAGCACAGCGCGCTTCGTCACGCGGACGGTTCCGGCGCCTATCGCGCGGGCCGCGTCATTTTGCACGTGGTCGCCGGCGCGGTCGCATCCGCGGGAACGGCGAGCAGCGTGCGAAAGCCGTAGCCGGAGCCTTCGTTGTCGAACTGGACGCCCGGCGCGCCCGCCTTGTCCATCTCCATCACGTAAAGGGGCTGGATGAGCTGATGATCGGACGCGCGCATCGTCGACGGATGGAAGCCGTAGCCGTCGAAGCGCATGCCTTCGAGCGCGCGCGCCACGGCAAGCGGGTCGGCGCTGCCGGCGCGCGTCATGGCGGTGGCGAGCATGTCGATCATGAGCGGCATGCGTAGCACGAGGTAATCGTCCGATGCGGCCGGAAAGCGCGCCCGGAACGCCCGATAGTACGAATCCGACGCCGCGCCGCCCGCGTTCGGATGCCAGTCGGCGACGGCGATCACGCGCTTCACGCCGGCATCGCCCAGCGCGGCGGGTGCGCCGAGACTGTTGCCGTAGAACGTGTAGAACTTCGTGTCCAAGCCCTGCTCGCGGGCTGCCTTCACGAGCAGCGTCAGGTCGTTGCCCCAGTTTCCGGTGATGACCGCGTCCGCGCCGCTCGCCCGAATCTTCGCAATGTACGGCGCGAAGTCCTTCACGCGCCCGATCGGATGAAATTCGTCGCCCGCGATCGCGACGTCCGGCCGCTTCTCCTGCAACGCGCGACGCGCCTCGCGGCTGACGTCGTGGCCGAAGCTGTAGTCCTGGTTCAGCAGATAGACCTTCTTCACGGCGCGGTCGCGGGCGAGCGCATCGGCGAGCGCGTCCATGCGCATGCCGGCGTGCGCGTCGAAGCGGAAATGCCAGAAGCTGCAGGCGTCGTTGGTGAGCGCGGGATCGTCGGCGGAATAATTGAGGAACAAGACGCGATGATCCGGCTCGCGCGCGTTCTGCTTGTCGATGGCCGCGACGAGCGCCGCCGCCACCGCCGAGCTGTTGCCCTGCATGACGAAGCCGATTTTCTCGTCGATCGCCGCGCGCAACTGCACGAGACTCGCTTCGCTGCTGCCCTTGCCGTCGAGCACGACGAGCTGCAGCGGATGCATGCCATCGGCGAGCCTGACGCCGCCCTTCGCATTCACGCGCTCGACGCCGAAGCGCAGATTGCGCTCGACCGCCGCGCCCGCGTTCGCGAACGGGCCGGACATGCCTTCGATCATCGCGAGCTTGATCGGCGGCAGATCGGCGGCGCTCGCCTGCATGCAGATCGACGCGACGCATGCGGCGAGCCATCGCAAAGCCGTCTTGAATTGAACGCTTGCCATCGGACTTTTCGAAAGAAGAAAGCGCGGATCATAGGCCGGCGCGCATCCACGATGCAAGGCGCACGGCGCATGGTTCGCGTGTCGCGTGTCAAAATCACGGGAAAACATGAACGATGATCTTCGCCGTCGCGAAGAACCAGCACGTGGAGGCTGCAATGCTGCACTCTTTCAACCGCCTGCGCGGCGCGCTTCTGTGCGCGGGCGCGGCGCTTCTGCTGTCGGCTTGCGCGCAGCCGTGGCAGAACTATCAGCCGGGCGCGGATGCATCGACCATCACCGCGCGACTCGGCCCGCCGCGCGAAGTCTACGATCTGCCCAACGGCGGCAAACGCCTGATGTGGCCGACGCAGCCGCTCGGCGAATTCACGACCGCCGCCGATGTCGACGCCGCCGGCAGGATCGTCAGCGTGCGTCAGGTGCTCGACGACAACGAGTTCTACAAGGCGCAGATCGGCACGTGGACGAAGAACGACGTGCTCGTGAACTTCGGCCGGCCCGTGGAGACGTCGTACTTTCCGCTGATGAAGCGCGAAGTCTGGACGTACCGGTATATGGAGGCGAACTTCTGGTACATGATGTACAGCTTCTATTTCGACGACCAGGGCATCCTGCGGCTCACGCAGAAAACGCCCGATCCGCTGCACGATCCCGACCGTCGCAGTCTCTTCTGACATCGCCCGAAACGCAAAAAAGCCCTCGTTCAGAGGGCTTTTTGCTTCAGGCCGGACGCTCGCGCATCAAAGCTGCGGATTGAGCTTCTCGACCTTCGAGTGCAGCTTGTTGAGCGCCGCGATATACGCCTTCGCGGACGCAGCGACGATATCCGGATCCGTGCCGACGCCGTTCACGATCCGCCCGCTCTTCGACAGACGCACCGTCACTTCGCCCTGCGCCTGCGTGCCGGTGGTGATCGCGTTGACCGAGTACAGCACCAGTTCGGCGCCGCTGTCCACCTTCGATTCGATCGCGTGCAGCGTCGCATCGACGGGACCGTTGCCGCGCGCTTCGCCGGTCACTTCCGCGCCTTCGACCGCGAACACGACCTTCGCTTGCGGCTGCTCGCCGGTCTCCGAATGCTGCTTCATCGAGACGAAGCGGAAGTGTTCCTTGGCCTGCGCTTCCGCCGATTCCTCGGAGACGATCTGCATGATGTCTTCGTCGAAGATTTCGGCCTTGCGGTCGGCGAGATCCTTGAAGCGCGCGAACGCGGCGTTCACGTCGGCTTCGGATTCGAGCGCCACGCCGAGTTCTTCCAGACGCTGCTTGAACGCGTTGCGGCCGGACAGCTTGCCGAGCACGATCTTGTTCGCGCTCCAGCCCACGTCTTCCGCGCGCATGATTTCGTACGTGTCGCGCGCCTTCAGCACGCCGTCCTGATGGATGCCCGATGCGTGCGCAAACGCGTTCGCGCCGACCACCGCCTTGTTCGGCTGTACGACGAAGCCGGTGATCTGTGACACGAGCTTCGACGTCGGCACGATCTGCGTCGTATCGATGCCGACATCGAGGCCGAAGTAGTCCTTGCGCGTCTTCACCGCCATCACGATTTCTTCGAGCGACGTATTGCCTGCGCGCTCGCCGAGGCCGTTGATCGTGCATTCGACCTGACGCGCGCCGCCGATCTGCACGCCCGCGAGCGAGTTGGCGACCGCGAGACCGAGATCGTCATGGCAGTGAACCGACCAGATGGCCTTGTCGGAATTGGACACGCGCTCGCGCAGCGTCCTGACGAGATTGCCGTAATGCTCCGGAACTCCGTAGCCGACCGTATCGGTGATATTGATGGTGCGCGCGCCTTCATCGATCACCGCTTCCAGCACGCGACACAGAAAGTCGATATTCGAGCGGCTGCCGTCTTCCGGCGAGAACTCGACGTCGTCGGTGAACTTGCGCGCGAAACGCACCGCGAGCCGCGCCTGCTCATAAACCTGCTCCGGCGACATGCGCAGCTTCTTCTCCATATGCAGCGGCGAAGTGGCGATGAACGTGTGGATGCGGAACTGGTTGGCGGGCTTGAGCGCATCGGCGGCGCGCTGGATGTCCTTGTCGTTGGCGCGGGCGAGCGAGCAAACCGTGCTGTCCTTCACGAGCGATGCGATCGTGTGGATCGCGTCGAAGTCGCCGTTCGAGCTGGCGGCGAAACCCGCTTCGATCACGTCGACCTTCATGCGCTCCAGTTGCTTCGCGATGCGGATCTTCTCGTCCTTCGTCATCGAAGCGCCGGGGGACTGCTCGCCGTCGCGCAAGGTCGTATCGAAGATGATCAACTTGTCTGCTGCCATGTTCGGCTCCTGTGGGGAGATTTATTGATTGTCGGGAATATCGGGATGAAACGACAAAACGGAATCCGGGTGTTCGCGCCACCGCTGGCGTCGAAAACCTTGAACGAGCAGACGGGAGGCGAGAAGAATCAGCGCGCGAGCGGCGCTAGTAGCGATAGTGCGCGTAGCGACGCACCAGCCAGGAAAGACGAGAGGGGGAACGAAGAAAAGTTCATTCGAAAACTATAACGGCTTTTAGAAGCGCGTGCAATGAGGCTTTCCGATGGCGTCCATAGGCAGCGCGCTTGCGCCAAACGCGCTTGGGACAAAACGCATGCGCGAAAAAAAAGCCTGCGTTCACGAGGAAGCAGGCTTTTCTTGATCCGACGCGAGCGGCGATCAGTATCCGCCGAGCGTTGCGCTCACGCGCTGACGCAATTCGCTGCCGTCGCCGATCTGCGCATTCTCGATACGGCGCGCGCCCTGGAAACGCTGTTCCCAGTAGCCGCTTTCCATGTCGTCGACGCGGATGGTGCTGCCCGTCGACGGCGAATGCACGAATTTGTTGTCGCCGATATAAATGCCCACGTGCGAGAACGAGCGGCGCATCGTGTTGAAAAAGACGAGATCGCCCGGCTTCAGATCCGACACGCGGACCTTTTCGCCGACGCGGCTCATTTCTTCGGCGCGGCGCGGCAGCGTCATGCCGAGCGTGTCCTGGAAGACGTAACGCACGAAGCCGCTGCAATCGAGACCGGAGTCCGGCGTGTTGCCGCCCCAGCGATAACGCACGCCGATCATGTTGAGCGCGCCGACGACGACGTCGCCCGCCTTGCTCGCCATGCCGGAAAGAAACGCCTTCGCGCCGCCGGGCGCGCTCGCCGTGTCCGGCGTGGCTGCCACATCGATGGCTTTGGAAGCGGTGAAACTGCCGTTGCCGGCATTTTGGCTGTTATTGCTGACTTCGTCGGCGAACGCGACGGAAGTGGTGCTCATCAGGAGGCCGATCAACATGCCGGCGGCCGCGCGCGCGCATGTCTGAGTCAACGTTAGTGGCTGCATCGGTCGGTAGGATTTACAATTAAAGACTGAAAAATCAGTGAGATATGCGAAAAGTTGAACGCATACTAGCCACAAAGTATTTAACTGTCAAAAGAAATAGAAAAATACAATGGACACGCACACGCAATTGGCGAAAAAGAAAGATTTTTAGGAATTCAGGGCTGCCGCCAGCAGCTTTCGTGTGTATTCGTCGGACGGTTTCGCAAAAATCTTCTCTACGTCACCCGCTTCGACGACATTTCCATCTCGCATCACCGCCACCCGGTGCGCCATCGCGCCGATCACCTGCAGATCGTGGCTAATGAACACGTACCCAAGGTTGTGCTTTCGCTGTATATCGGCGAGCAGCGCCAGAACTTGAGTCTGGATTGAGACATCGAGTGCGCTCGTCGGTTCGTCGAGAATCAAAATACTCGGCTCGAGCACGAGCGCGCGCGCGATGGCAATGCGCTGGCGTTGGCCGCCGGAGAACTCGTGCGGATAGCGAGTGAGCGCGGTGCGGTCCAGTCCGACCTCGCGCAACACGGCGATGACTTTCGCGCGCCGGGCCGCCGCGTCCAGTTCCGGCCGATGCAGCGCGAGCCCTTCCCCGACGATCCGCTCCACGGTCTGCCGCGGCGACAGCGAGCTGAACGGATCCTGAAACACGACCTGCAGATTCGAACGCAGCACGGTTTTTTCGCGTCCGCGAAAATCGCCGAGCGGCTTGCCCTGGAATTCCACGCTGCCGTGCGAGATGCGCTGCAGGCCGAGCAAAGCCATCGCGAGCGTCGACTTGCCCGAACCCGATTCCCCGACGATCCCGAGCGTTTCGCCCTGACGCACCGAGAGCGTGACGTCGTCGACCGCCTTGAAGCGGCCGCGCTTGAACCATCCCGCGACGCCCGGAAGCCGCGTCGGATATTCCACGCGGACGTCTTTCGCGTCGAGCAGCACGGGCGCGATCGGCAGCACCGGCAGCACGCTGCGCTTCGGCCGGCTCTGCAACAGGCGTTGCGTGTACGGATGCTGCGGCGCCTCGAAGAGCGTGTCCACCGCGCCGCTTTCGACGAGCACGCCCTTTTCCATCACCGCGACGCGCTCGGCGAAGCGCCGCACGAGATTCAGATCGTGCGTGATGAGCAGCACCGCCAGGCCGCGCTTCTCGGCTTCATCGCGCTGCAACTCCAGCAGCAATTCGACGATCTGCGCGCGGATGGTCACATCGAGCGCGGTCGTCGGTTCGTCGGCGAGCAGGAGACGCGGACGGCACGCGAGCGCCATCGCGATCATCACGCGCTGACGCTGCCCGCCCGAAAGCTGATGCGGATAGCTGTCCACACGCCGCTCCGGCTCCGTGATGCCCGTGCGCGCGAGCAGCGCGATCGCCCGCGCGCGCGCCTCGCGGGGCGTCGCGCCGTCGTGAAGCTGGATCGTTTCGCCGATCTGGTCGCCCACCGTGTAGAGCGGATTGAGCGCCGTCATCGGCTCCTGAAAGATCATCGCGATGTCGGAGCCACGCAAGCCCCGCATCGCGTGCTCGCTTTTCGTGAGCAGCTCTTCGCCGGCGAAGCGGATCGAGCCGGTCACGTCGGCGTCGCGGATGAGGCGCAGGATCGACAGCGCCGTCACGCTCTTGCCCGAACCGGATTCGCCGACGAGCGCGACACGTTCGCCCGCGCGGATGTCGAGGCTCACGCCGTCGACGGCGAGCGTGTCGCCGAAGCGCACGCGCAGGTCCTTGATCGAAAGCAAAGGCTCGTTCACTGCCCGCCTCCCGCTTTCACCGCATCCGCGATGCGCGTGTCGAGCGCGTTGCGCAGCGCGTCGCCCATGAACGTGAGCAGGAGCAGCGTCGCGACGAGCACGCCGAAAGTCGATAGCGAGATCCACCACGCGTCGAGATTGGCCTTGCCCTGCGCGAGCAGTTCGCCGAGCGAAGGCGTCGGCGACGGCACGCCCAGGCCGAGAAAATCGAGGCTCGTAAGCGCGAGAATCGCGCCGCTCATGCGAAACGGCAGGAACGTGATCACAGGAGTCAGGCTATTGGGCAACACGTGGCGCCAGATGATCTGCCAGTTGGAGAGCCCCATCGCGCGGGCGGCGCGCACGTAGTCCTGCGTGCGATTGCGCAGGAATTCCGCGCGCACGTAATCCGACAGGCCGATCCAGCCGAACAGCGACAACAGCACGATCAGCAGCACGAGACTCGGCTCGAAGATCGACGCGAAGATGATGAGCAGGTAAAGCTCCGGCAGCGCGCTCCAGATTTCGATGAGCCGCTGCCCGACGATATCGGTCCTTCCGCCGAAGTAGCCCTGCACCGCGCCCGCCACCACGCCGAGCACCGTGCCGATGGCGGTCAGCACCAGCGCGAAGAGCACCGACACGCGAAAGCCGTAAAGCAGCCGCGCGAAGACATCGCGGCCGCGATCGTCGGTGCCGAGCCAGTTTTCGCGCGATGGCGGCGCGGGATTCGAGCCCTTCGAGAAATAGTTGAGCGTGTCGTAGTAATAGTGATTCGGCGGATACACCGCGAAGTTGCCCGGCGCGTTGAAGCGGTCGCGCACGAAGGGATCGAGATAATCGGCTGGCGTCGGGAAGTCGCCGCCGAACGTCGTCTCGGCGTACGTCTTCACGAGCGGAAAATAGAGCTGCCCCTGATAGCGCACGACGAGCGGCTTGTCGTTCGACCACAGCGGCCCGGCGAGACTGAGCACGAACGCCGCGACGAACACGACGAGACTCCAGTAGCCCAGCCGATTGCGCCTGAAGCGCAGCCACACGCGCCGCCCGGGCGTCATCGAGACTTCGTTCGAAAGCGGCTGGGCGTCGCTGGCGGTCGCGGCGCGGCGCGACGATGCGGCTCGATTCAAGATCAGCGCTCCAGTTGCTCGAATTGAATGCGCGGATCGACCCAGACATAGCAAAGGTCCGAGATGAGCTTCGTCGCGAGCCCGATCAGCGTGAAAAGATACAGCGTGCCGAGCACGACCGGATAGTCGCGCCGCACCACGGATTCGTAGGAAAGCAGCCCGAGCCCGTCGAGCGAAAAGAGCGTTTCGATCAGCAGACTGCCCGTGAAGAACGCGCCGATGAACGCCGCCGGAAAGCCGACGATCAGCGGCAAAAGCGCGTTGCGGAACACGTGCTTCCACAGCACCCGCCGCTCGGAAAGCCCCTTGGCGCGCGCGGTCAGCACGTACTGCTTGCGAATTTCGTCGAGGAACGCGTTCTTCGTGAGCATCGTGACGATGGCGAAGCTCCCCACCACCGACGCCACCACGGGCAACGTGATGTGCCACAGATAATCGACGATCTTCCCGCCGAGCGAGAGCGTCGCCCAGTTATCGGAAGTCAGGTTGCGCAGCGGGAAAAGCTGCAGGAACGATCCGCCGCCGAACAGCACGAGCAAAAGCACGCCCAGCACGAAGCCGGGAATCGCGAAGCCGATGAGCACGATCAGACTCGTGGCGACATCGAAGCGCGAGCCGTTTTTCACCGCCTTCGCGATGCCGAGCGGCACCGATATCAGATACGTGATGAAGAACGTCCATAAGCCGATGCTGATCGATACCGGCAGCTTGGACACGATCAGCGACCACACGCTCTGATGCCGGAAATAGCTGTCGCCGAGATCGAAGCGCGCGAACTTGCCGAGCATCGAGAGATAGCGTTCGAGCGGCGGCTTGTCGAAGCCGTAGAGCGCCTTGAGTTGCGCGATCTGCTGCGCATCGACGCCGGTATGCGCGCGCATCCCGAAGCCCGCGCCGCCTTCCGCGTTGCCGCGCCGCAAGTCGTGCACGGCCTGCTCGACCGGGCCGCCCGGCACGAACTGGATCACGACGAACGTGAGCGTGAGCACGCCGATGAGCGTCGGGATCATCAACAGAATGCGTTTGGCGATGTAGCTCCACATGGCTCGTCCTTTATTTCGAAGCGCCGGCGGGCTTTTTCCACCACGTCGACAGCACCCATTCGTCCGCCGTGTAATAGAGCGGCAGCGTCGCCGGATAGCCAAGCGTGTTGCGATACGCGACGCGATGCGTCGCCGAGTACCAGTGCGGCACCACGTAGTAGCCGTTCATCAGCACGCGATCGAGCGCGTGCGTGGCGTCCACGAGCTGCTCGCGCGTCTGCGCGCCGACGACCTTTTGCAGGATCGCATCGATGGCCGGCGACTTCACGCCCGCTAGATTGTCGGAACCCTGCTCGTCGGCGTATCGGCTGGCGAAGCGCGACACCTGCTCGGTGCCGGGCACCTGCACGTCGGGCAGACGCACGCTCGTCATGTCGAAGTCGAACGCGTCGAGGCGCTTCTGGATCAGCGCGTAATCGACGGTGCGAAAGTTCATCGTGATGCCGAGCTTCTGCAGATTGCGCCCGAACGCGGCGGCGACCGGCTCCATCGACGCCCCGCCGCCCGTATCGTCCAGTATCTCGAAGACGAACGGCTGACCCTTTGCGTTGCGCAGCGCGCCATCGCGATACGTCCATCCGGCCTGCGCCAGCAACTCGCGCGCCTTGATCAGATTGGCGCGCAGCGAGCCGGGCGGATCGGTATCCGGCTGCTTCGGCATTTCGCCGAACACGGCGGGATCGAGCTTCTTGCGCAGCGGTTCGAGAATGGCGAGCTCGCCTTCGCTCGGCGTGCCTTTCGCCTGCAGATCCGTATTGACGAAGAAACTGTCCGTGCGCTTGTACTGATTGAAGAACAACTGGCGATTGAGCCATTCGAAGTCGAGCGCGAGATCCAGCGCCTGCCGCACGCGCACGTCCTTGAAGAGCGGCCTGCGCAGGTTCATGAAGAAGCCCTGCATGCCGGTGCCGTTGTGATGCGCGAACTCGCGCTTGATGAGTTCGCCGCTGTCGAAGCGCTTGCCGATGTCGCGCCGCACCCAGCTTCGCGCGACATTCTCGACGAGCACGTCGTATTCGCCCGCCTTGAACGCTTCGAGCCGCGCGGTGGCGTCCGAATACAGCTTGTAATCGATGCGCGCGAAGTTGTGCGTGCCGATGCGCACCGGCAGCGACTTGCCCCAGTAGTTCGGATCGCGCTTGTAGGTGATCGTGCGGCCGTTGTCGAAGCTGTCGATGACGTAATCGCCGCTCGCGATCGGCTTCTCGAACGCGAGTTGATCGAACGGAATGCGCGTGCCGTCCGCCCGCATGCCCCACTTGCGCGAAAACACCGGCATGCCGCCCGCGAGCAGCGGCATTTCGCGCGTCGCGACCTTGAATTCGAAGCGGATCGTCAACCGGTCCACGACGACCGCGCGCGCGATCTGCCCGAAGTACACGGAAAACTGCGGCGCGGCCTTCGGGCTTTTCAGCGTCTCGAACGAGAACTTGACGTCGTCGGCCGTGACGGGATCGCCATTGGTGAAGCGCGCTTTCGGATTGATGTGGAAGGTCGCCGAAAGGCCATCGGGCGCGACGGCGATGTCGTCGGCAAGCAGGCAATACGCGCTCGCCACTTCGTCGGAACTGCCCGTCGTCAGGCTTTCGAACATCAGCCCGAGACCCGGCGCGGGATTGCCGCGCAGCGTGAACGGATTGAACTTGTCGAAGCTCGTGAGGCGGTTCGGATTCGCGAGCACGAGCGTGCCGTCGCGCGGGGCGTCGGGATTGACGTAATCGAAGTGCCTGAAGCCGGGCGGATATTTCGGCTCGCCGTATTGCGCGATGGCGTGCGCGGCGTGCGCCGGAATGCCCGAACTCGACGCGATCCATGCCGCGAGCGCGAGCGCCATGCACTTGCCCCATGCGGGCGATGATGGGATCGGCTTGGCGGTCGTCGTCAGCCCGGTCATAGGCTCCTTGCGAGATGAATGATGGCCCCGGCACGATGAATAACGCAGCGTGCGAAGCCGTGAGACAGGCCGGACCGCAGTGTCGATGTGAGAGAATTCTACCCAATCAAAACGCCATCCGGTTTCGGCGCATGGCTGGCCCTTTAGCACGATGCCTGCCCGCCTCGCCGAACCGATGCGCCCTGCACCCGACGCGAAGCGCGCACTCGCAATGAACGGCGACCCGCCGCGCGCCTCGCGTGACACTGACATTCAAGGAGCATTCATGGGCTTTCTCGCTGGAAAACGAATTCTGCTGACGGGCTTGCTGTCGAACCGCTCGATCGCATACGGCATCGCGCAGGCCTGCAAGCGCGAAGGCGCGGAACTGGCGTTCACGTATGTCGGCGAGCGCTTCAAGGACCGCATCACCGAATTCGCGACGGAATTCGGCAGCGACATGATCTATCCGTGCGACGTGGGCAGCGACGCGGAGATCGACGCCCTCTTCGCCGCGCTGAAGGAACGCTGGGGCACGCTCGACGGCATCGTGCATTCCATCGGCTTCGCGCCGCGCGAAGCGATCGCGGGCGACTTCCTCGAAGGCATGACGCGCGAGAACTTCCGCATCGCCCATGACATCTCCGCATACAGCTTCCCGGCGCTCGCCAAGGCCGCGCAGTCGATGCTGTCGGACAACGCGTCGCTCCTCACGCTGAGCTATCTCGGCGCCGAGCGCGCGATTCCGAACTACAACACGATGGGTCTCGCGAAGGCATCGCTCGAGGCGAGCGTGCGCTATCTCGCGGCATCGCTCGGAAGCAAGGGCGTGCGCGTGAACGGCATTTCAGCCGGCCCGATCAAGACGCTCGCGGCAAGCGGCATCAAGAGCTTCGGCAAGATTCTCGATTTCGTCGAAGACAACGCGCCGCTCAAGCGCAACGTGACGATCGAGCAAGTGGGCAACGTCGCGGCGTTCCTGCTGTCGGAACTGGCGAGCGGCGTGAGCGCGGAAATCGTGCACGTCGATTCCGGCTTCCACGCGGTCGTCGGCGGAATGGCGGGCATCGGCGAGTAACGCTCGCGGCATTTGCCGCTCCGTCCGGATCATGCAAAAAGGGCTGCTTTCGTCTGGAAGCGGCCCTTTTGCCGTTCAGTGGCGCCCGTGGCCGTTGCCGTGACCGTTTCCGTGGCCGTGGCCATGCTTGTCGTGCCCGCGCCCGTGACCGTGATGCCGATCCCAGTCGCCGCGGCTCCAATAGCGCCGGCCGTCCCAGTAACGATCGCCGTGCCAGCCGATCACGATGGCCGGTTGCGCATATATCGGCGCGGGCCGCGGCGCATACACGACAGGCGGCGGAGGCGGCGCGTACACCGGCGTCGGCGCGACGTACACCGGCGCGGGCACGCCGATGTTGACGCCCACGTGGACATCGGCGGCGTGGGCCAGGCCGGCGGTCGCCGCGCATGCCGCGACAATCGACGCGCTCGTGAAGATTCGCCCCGTCAGTTTGGCTTTCATGTTTTTTGTCCTCGTATTCCGGTTTTCGCGTGCGACTCAATATAACGGCAAGCTTTCAGCGCGATATTTCAGCTTTGTAAGTTGCTTTGCCGCAGAACGTAATGTCAGAGGAAAGCTTACCTTTTGTTACATTCTGTCGCCACAGACCAACGGTGTGAGGCGCGGTAATCGGCGGCCGGAAACAAAAAACCACCCGCGCGGGTGGTTTTCTCATTGACCGGAGCGTTGGCGGCTCAGTGCCAGCCGTGGTGCCCGTGATCCCCGTGGTCGCCGTGGTCCCCGTGTTCCTCGTGCCCGTACGCGTGGCCGCGTCCGTTGTGGCGATACCAGTCGTCCCGATCCCAATAACGGCGGCCGTCCCAGTAACGATCGCCGTGCCAGCCGATCACGATGGCCGGTTGCGCGTACACCGGCGCGGGCGCATACACGACGGGCGGCGGAGGCGGCGCGTAGACCGGCGCCGGCGCGACATACACAGGCGCGGGAACCCCGATGTTCACGCCCACGGAAACTCCCGCCATCGCCGCACCGGACAGCGTCAGACCGCCGATGACGAGCGCGTAGGCCATGGAAGCCTTCGAAACCTTGTTCATGTGATGCCTTACCTCGATGGGTTGTTTGTTGTGTCGAACCGACTATAGCGAAGAATGGCGCGGCGAGTGTTTGACTTAGTAACGTCCTATTACCGCCTCGGAACTTACGAAAACGCAAGGATTTATCCGAAAGTCGCGGACCTCACCGCGCATCGAATTTCCCTGCCGCCGACTGATTCGCCTCCCACGCGCCACTGATTCACATCACGACTGGCTTTCCATCTGCCTTCGTCAGCAAAATAAGAATTTTCGGATAGCTTACGACGCGGCGCCCAACGAGCATTGCGCCCGTCCGCGAACGCTTGCGGACCGACAATCACAACAGATCACAAGGTAGACCATGAAATTTTCTCGCTTGGCATTGGGCGCTTCCGCTATCGCAGCGGCCGTGGTGACGCTCGCATCGTGCGGCAGCGTCGCCAATATGAACCCCGACGCGCTGCTCCAGTCGGGCCAGATGGCCACCAAGGCGTTCTCGCTCAGCGATGGCGACGTCCGCGCGCTCTCCGACAAGTCCTGCGCGCAGATGGACGCCGAAAGCAAGATCGCGCCGGCATCGAGCCAGTACGCGCAGCGCCTGAACCGCATTTCGAAGCAACTCGGCGACAACATCAACGGCGTGCCGGTCAACTACAAGGTCTACATCACGAAGGACGTCAATGCGTGGGCGATGGCGAACGGCTGCGTGCGCGTCTACAGCGGCCTGATGGACATGATGAACGACGACGAAGTGCGCGGCGTCGTCGGTCACGAGATGGGCCACGTGGCGCTCGGCCACACGAAGAAGGCGATGCAGCTCGCCTACGCGACGTCGGCGGCGCGCTCGGTGGCGTCGCAGGCTGGCGGCGTGGTCGGCAGCCTGTCGTCCTCGCAGCTTGGCGATCTGTCGGAGAAGTTCATCAACGCGCAGTTCTCGCAGTCGCAGGAAAGCGCCGCCGACGATTACTCGTTCGATCAGCAGAAGAAGAAGGGCTACAACCCGGCCGGTCTCGTGACGGCGTTCCAGAAACTGGCGGCGCTGGATGGCGGCAAGTCGAGCATGCTCAGCTCGCACCCGTCGTCGCCTTCGCGCGCGAAGCATATCGAAGAGCGGATCGCTTCGAGTAAGTAAAAGCGATAGAGCCGGCGGTTGCCATGCCGCCGGTTCTCGATGGCGCGGGCGGAGGTTGCTCGCGGTTCGTGATCGCAGGTCAGATACGCACGTCGAAAAAGAAGCACAACGAATCGTTTTCTTGTGCGACCAGAAACAAAAAGCCCCGCAAGTCTTTCGACTTACGGGGCTTTCTTCCTACCACTGGCGGAGACGGAGGGATTCGAACCCTCGATCCAGTTTTTAGCCAGATGCTCCCTTAGCAGGGGAGTGCCTTCGACCTCTCGGCCACGTCTCCCAAACTTTTCGTTGCACCGGGAGTGCAGTGCAACGAGATCGAGATAATAGCGTGTTCGCCGGCAGCGGTCAAATTCACATGACGATTTTTTTCCAATCGATCGACTTCGATTGTCCCCGCCGCCAGCCAGCGTAATCAAACGCAATCAAGCGCGATCCAGCTCGAACGCCTTGTGCAGCGCGCGCACGGCCAGCTCGGTGTACTTCTCGTCGATCAGCACGGAAATCTTGATTTCGGAAGTCGAGATCATCTGGATGTTGATGCCCTCTTCCGACAACGTGCGGAACATGGTGCTCGCGATGCCCACGTGCGAACGCATGCCCACGCCCACCACCGACACCTTCGACACCTTCGGATCGCCCAGCACGGTTTCCGCCTGAACGTGGCCCTTCACCTGGCCGTTCAGAATTTCGAGCGCGCGGTGGTAATCGCCGCGGCCGACCGTGAACGTGAAATCCGTCTTGCCGTTCACGCTCTGGTTCTGGATGATCATGTCGATGTCGATGTTCGCATCGGCCACCGGCCCGAGAATCTGATACGCGACGCCCGGCTTGTCGGGCACGCCCATGACCGCGATGCGCGCTTCGTCGCGCTGGAACGCGATGCCAGAAATAACTGCCTTTTCCATGTTCTCGTCTTCTTCAAAAGTAATCAGGGTGCCCGAGTGCATCTCTTCATCGAGTGCCATCAGCGGGTCGGTCAGGCTGGAGAGCACGCGCGTCTTCACCTGATACTTGCCGGCAAACTCCACCGAGCGGATCTGCAGAACCTTCGAGCCCAGGCTCGCCATTTCCAGCATTTCCTCGAAAGTCACGCGATCGAGCCGGCGCGCATCGTCGACGACGCGCGGATCGGTCGTGTAGACGCCATCGACGTCCGTGTAGATCAGGCATTCGTCCGCCTTCAGCGCCGCCGCGATCGCGACAGCCGACGTGTCCGAGCCGCCGCGTCCGAGCGTGGCGATGTGGCCGTCCGGATCGACGCCCTGGAAGCCCGTGATGACCACGACCTTGCCCGCGTCGAGATCGTTCAGCACGCGCTCGCCGTCGATCTCGCTGATGCGCGCCTTCGTGAACGCGCTGTCCGTCTTGATCGGCACTTGCCAGCCGGCATAACTCACGGCGTCGAGGCCTTCGGCGTGCAGCGCGATGGCGAGCAGCCCCACGCTGACCTGCTCGCCCGTGGAGGCAATCATGTCGAGTTCGCGCGGGTCCGGGTTCGCCGTGATGTCTTTCGCGAGACCGAGCAGGCGGTTGGTTTCGCCGGACATCGCCGACGGCACGACGACCATCTTGTGGCCAGCCTTGTGCCATTTGGCGACGCGCTTGGCGACGTTCTTGATGCGCTCGACCGAGCCCATCGAAGTGCCGCCGTATTTGTGTACGATGAGTGCCATTGTCGTTTTGAACAGAAGGGAAAACCGCGCTGACGCGCTCAATGCAAGATGCTGTGCGTTGCGCTCGACGGCTTCGGGGATGGGTGAAGCCAGCAACGATACGCGGGATGCCGCTGCATGCCCGCCTTGCGGTCGAAACTCACGCAAGTGTGCTCAAGAGGTACGTCAAGGGCAATGGCGCGCGTTTGCAGGCGAAATTCGCGTCTTTTGAACGGAGATGCCGCGCAAAAGCGCGTAGCGGGCAAGCAGGCTACGGTACCCGATCGAGGCCGAAATTACAAGATTGTGCGCTTGCAGACGTAATTTTACCGGCTTGGACGCAACGGTGCCGCGTCAGGCGAGCAGCAAATCCGGCCGCCACACGATGCGGCGTAGCGGAGCATGCGCGGTGTCCGGCGCGACATCGCGGTTCACGCCGATGAGCGGCACGAACAGCAGCGCATCGCGCATGAAGAGCAGCGGCACGTCGCGCTTCCACGCCGGCACGCCGCGCTCCTGAAAGAGGTTCTTCAGCGTGCGGCTCGGCGCATCGGTGGCGAGGCGCATGCGCTCGCCGCCGCCACGCGATCGCGCGACGAGCGGCGCCGCGCGCAACAAGCCTTCGGCGATCACATCCGCGCCGGGCGCATCGACGGGTTCGAACACGAACGATCCGCGCCACTGCGGCAGCCGCCAGACTTCGTCGCCTTGCCAGCGCAACTCGCTCGGTGCGCGGGCGATGGCCGCGCCGTCGTCGAGATCGGGCGGATCGGCGCTATCGCCCTGCTCCCAGAACAACGCATTGCGATACACGCGCAAGCACTGACCCGCATGATCGACGCGCAGCGCGTGACCGTCGCGTGCGCGCGCCGCGTGCCGAAGCTGACGCAGCATGTCCGCAATGCGCGCGCTCGATGCCGCCGGCAGGCCGCACGCGCGCATCCAGTAGCGCAACAGGTTGATGGCGCGTTCGTCGTCGAGTGCGAGCAACGCGTCGAGCGCGAGCGCGCCCGCTTCGTCGCCGCGCGCGGTTTCCATGTCGATCTTCGCGAGTTCGTCCAGCAGCCGCTGCGCCGATGCCGCATGCGACGCCGTGCGCGCGAGCGCATCGCGAAAGCCGGGGAAATGCACCGCGAGCACCGGCAGCAGGTCATGCCGCAGCGCATTGCGCGCGTAGCGCGTATCGGCGTTGGATTCGTCGTCGATCCAGGTCAGATCGCGCTCGTGCGCGTATTGCTCGAGTTGCGCGCGCAGCAGTCGCAACAGCGGACGCAGACGCGGCGTCGCGCCATCGATGCGCTGCGGCGCCATCGCCGCCAGGCCCGCGACGCCCGCGCCGCGCAGCAATTGCAGCAGCACCGTCTCGGCCTGATCGTCGGCGTGATGCGCGATCAGGAGCGCGGCCGCGCCGTGCTCGTCGCACATTTCGTCGAGCGCGCGATAACGCGCATCGCGTGCGGCGGCTTCGAGGCTTTCGCCGCCCGCGCGCATCACGTCGACATGACGCGACGCGTACTGCACGTCGAGCGATGCCGCGAACGCCGCGCAATGCGCAGCCCACGCATCGGCGTTGGGACTCAGCCCGTGATGCACATGAAGCGCGACGACGCGCGCCGCGCCGAGACAGCGCACGGCGGCATCGAGCAAAACGGTGGAATCGAGACCGCCGCTCAACGCGACGGCCAAGCGCGCATGGGATGCGAGCGCGGCGTCCGAAACCGACGCGCGCACCGCCTCGAGCACGAGGCGGCTGGCCGGGGTTTCGGTATCGGAGATCACGAGAAATCGTGAGGAGAGAAAGCCCGCTCAAGCGCCGGGCAGCGATTCCTTGAACTTGCCGTAGGCCATCAGCTTGTCGAAGCGGCGATCGCGCAATTCCTGCACGCTCAGGCCCTGGAACTGACGCAGCGAGTCGGCGAGCGCACGGCGCAGCATGGCGGCCATGCCCTTCGGATCGCGATGCGCGCCGCCGAGCGGCTCGTTCACGATCTTGTCGATGAGTCCCAGCGCCTTCAGGCGATGCGCCGTCAGACCGAGCGCTTCGGCCGCTTCCGGCGCCTTCGCCGCGCTCTTCCACAGGATCGACGCGCAGCCTTCCGGCGAGATCACGGAGTACGTGGAGAACTGCAGCATCATGACCGTATCGGCGACGGCGATTGCCAGCGCGCCGCCCGAACCGCCCTCGCCGATGATCGTCGTGATGATCGGCGTCTTCAACTCGGCCATCACGTAGAGATTGCGCCCGATGGCTTCCGACTGGCCGCGCTCTTCCGCGCCGATGCCCGGATATGCGCCCGGCGTATCGACGAACGTGAAGATGGGCATGCCGAACTTCTCGGCGAGGCGCATGAGCCGCTCGGCCTTGCGATAGCCTTCCGGACGCGGCATGCCGAAGTTGCGCAGCGCGCGTTCCTTGGTATCGCGACCCTTCTGATGGCCGATCACCATGCACGGCTGGCCGTTGAAACGCGCGAAACCGCCGACGATCGCGAGGTCATCCGCATAAGCGCGGTCGCCGTGCAGTTCGTGGAAGTCGGTGAACAGCTCGCTCACGTAGTCGAGCGTGTACGGACGCTGCGGATGACGCGCGATTTGCGAAACCTGCCACGGCGACAGGTTTGCGTACAGATCCTTCGTGAGCTGCTGGCTTTTCTTCGACAGCCGCTCGATTTCTTCCGAGATATCGACAGCGGAATCGTCCTGAACGAAGCGGAGTTCTTCGATCTTCGCTTCGAGTTCAGCGATCGGCTGCTCGAAATCCAGAAACGTGGTCTTCATGTGTTCGAGTCCTAGAACAACGGGCGGGGCGCAAGGGCGTTTATTCTAACCGCGTCCGTCCCTGATAAATACGCGCGGAAGCTATCGATTATAAATCAACGATAGCCCGGCAATTGTTGTGCGAAATCAGTGGTCTGCGGGAATGGGGTTGAGGCTGCGCCACATGTACCACGTCGCGACCGTGCGCCACGGTTCCCAGTTCGCCGCGACTTCACGCGCCTCGCTGCGGGTGACCGGTTCGCCGCTGAAGTAATTCACGCTGATGGCCTGGATCAGCCCGAGGTCGTCGAGCGGCAAAACGTCCGGGCGCGACAGATTGAAGATGAGGAACATCTCCGCCGTCCATCGGCCGATGCCGCGTATCTGCGTGAGTTCGGCGATGACGGCTTCGTCGTCCATCGATGCCCAGGTATCCACATGCAGCGCGCCGGAAACGAAATGCTGCGCGAGATCGAGAATGTATTCGGTCTTGCGCTTCGACAATCCGCACGCCTGCAGCTTCTCCGGCCCGAGCTTGATGAAGTGCGCGGGCACGACTTCGGGACACGCGGTCTTCACGCGTTCCCAGATGGCTTGCGCGGCCTTCACCGAAATCTGCTGGCCGGCGACGGAGCGCGCGAGCGTCGAGAAAGGATCGCCGAGATTGACGAGATGAATCTGTCCGAATTTCGGGATCAGCTTCTTGAGGATGCGGTCGCGCTTCATCAGGTCCGCGCACGCCTTGTCCCAGTAATCGGGACGCACGGCTTCGCGCGTGAGACCGCCGACCTGCACGGACACCTCGGCATCGGCGGTGACGACGCGCGACTTGCGCACCACTTCGCCGTGCTCTTTATCGGCGACGAGCGTCTGTGCGTTCGCGGCATCGCCCGTGGCGGCGCGGCCATTGCCCTTCGCGGGCAACGCTTCCGCTTCCACCGTGCGCGCCTTCGATGCGCGAGCGGACACATCTTCGCCGTTGCCGCGACGCGCGCCGTTCAGGCCGTCGCCCGCAATCCGCTTCTGAGCCGCCCGCGTGGCGGTCGCGCGTTTGAGCGCGGTCTTGCGAGCCGTCGTCTGAATTGCACCATTGGTCTTCTGCGTCGTCGATTCCGCTTGCGCACCGCGCGCACGCTTCGCTGCGGGCGACGCGGCGCTTCCTGACGCGGGTCGCTTGACCGGCGTCTTCCTGGCCGTTGCCATCTTGCCTCCTGCCTGGCGAGTCGATCAGAGGGTTCGAAGGTTCGCGATCAAACGCGGCGCCATTCGGTCGACCCACCCGGTTTGTCTTCAAGCGCGATTCCGGCTTCGAGCAATTGCGCGCGAATCCGGTCTGCTTCGGCATAGTTCTTCGCCTGCTTGGCGGCGATGCGCTCGGCGATCTTCGCTTCGATCTCCTGCGGCGACAGTCCGTCTGACGCTGCCGTGCCCGCTGCCTGCTGCAGGAACACGCGCGGCTCGCGCCCGAGAAGCCCGAGCACGCCCGCGAGACCTTTGAGCTGGCGAGCGAGCGCAGGCTCGCGCGTGCGGTTCACTTCGCTTGCGAGATCGAACAGCACGGACACGGCCACCGGCGTGTTGAAGTCGTCATTCATCGCAGACTGGAAACGCTGCGCGTTCGCCTCATTCCAGTCAAGTTGCTGATTGTCCGGCTCGACATCTTTCAGCGCCGTATATAGGCGAGTCAACGCGTTTCTTGCATCGTCGATATGCACGTCGCTGTAGTTCAGCGGCGACCGATAGTGTGCCCGTACGATAAAGAAGCGCACGACTTCCGCATCAAATTTTTCGAGGACTTCGCGGATCGTGAAGAAGTTGCCGAGCGACTTCGACATCTTTTCACTGTCGATCTGCACGAAGCCGTTATGCATCCAGTAGTTCACGAAGGTCTTGCCCGTCGCGCCTTCGCTCTGCGCGATCTCGTTCTCGTGATGCGGGAACTGCAGGTCCTGACCGCCGCCGTGAATGTCGAACTGTTCGCCGAGCAAACTGCAGGCCATCGCCGAACATTCGATATGCCAACCCGGACGGCCGCGTCCCCACTTCGAGTCCCAGCCGGAATCCGCCGGCTCGCCTTCCTTCGAATGCTTCCACAGCACGAAGTCGAGCGGATCTTCCTTGGCGTCGTTCGCGGCCACGCGTTCGCCCGCGCGCAAATCTTCGAGCGACTTGCCCGAGAGCTTGCCGTAGCCCGCGAACTTGCGCACCGCGTAGTTCACGTCGCCGTCCTTCGCGTGATACGCATAGCCGTTCGCCTGCAATGCATCGATCATGCCGAGCATCTGCGGGATAAAGTCGGTCGCGCGCGGCTCGAGGTCGGGACGCTGGATGCCGAGCGCGTCGGCGTCTTCGTGCATCGCCTGAATGAAGCGCCCCGTGAGCGCCTTGATCGGCTCGTTGTTCTCGACGGCGCGGCGAATGATCTTGTCGTCGACGTCCGTGATGTTCTGCACGTACGTGACCTTGTAGCCGATCGTGCGCAGCCATCGCTGGACGACATCGAACACGACCATCACGCGTGCATGACCGATGTGACAGTAGTCATAGACGGTCATTCCGCAGACGTACATGCGTACCTCGCCGGGGCGAAGCGGCGTGAAGGGTTGCTTGTCACGCGCGAGCGTGTTGTAGATGCGCAGCGAATTCATAGAGGACAGTGCGTGTGCCGGAAACAACCGTGCGTTGCCGACGGAGTGACATGCTCGATGCTGGCGGGAACGGATAAGACGCACACGCGAGCGCGAACACGACGGTCAGTCGACCAGGACGGAGACGGCCACGAGTGGCAAAAGAGAGTCCGGCTTCGGCAGCGCGTGACCACGGGCAAACATGGTATGCAAGGCGCGTGCGCGGAACGGGCGGACCTTTTGTTAGAATGGGTCGGAGTATAACACTCGGACTTGAGCCTATGAAATCTCCAAGCGGCCGCACGACGGGCGTTGCCGGTCATGCTGCGAGCCAGGCTGAAGCCCCTGCTTTTCATCGTCTCTCGCGTTCCGCGTTGCGCTCGCTGCGCTTCCTGCGCTTCGCTCCAACTCTCTTCCCGCTCCATTCCTTGACCCGATTCCAAGTGACTCACGCTCAAGCGCGCATGCCTTCGCAAGTTCTTCGCCTGCCGGCCATCGTCCGTTCCCGCAACGCCGTTCACGCGACGCTTTCGCGCGCCGCCGCTGTCGCCATCATCGGCGCGGCTGCATGCTTCGGCGCATCGACGGCGGCGCTCGCGCAGGTGTCGGCGGCGACGGCGGACGGCACGCCGCAGATCGATGCGTCCATCGCCAGCAAGGACTGGAACGGCGCGCTCACGCAACTCGACGCGCGCATCGCCGCGAACCCGCGCGACGTGCAGGCGAAGTTCAAGCGTGCGACCGTGCTCGCGCGCCTGAATCGCGACGACGACGCCATCAACGCGTTCACCGAGCTGACGCAGGCGTATCCCGAACTGCCCGAGCCGTACAACAACCTCGCCGCGCTCTATGCGAAGAAGGGCCGCTACGAAGACGCGCGCGTCGCGCTGGAAACGGCCGTGAAGGCGAACCCCGGCTATGCGCTCGCCTACGACAATCTCGGCGACCTGTATCTGCGGCTCGCGAGCGAATCGTACCGGCGCGCGCAATCGCTCGGCTCGACGAGCCCGCTCACGCGCCAGCGCATCGCGGGCATTCAGAACATCATCACGCCGCCGCCTCCGAAGAAACGCGCCGCGGGCGCGGCGTCCGGCGCGCAGGCGGCATCGGCGCCGCGTGGGGCATCGGATGAATGGGCGCCCGCGAACGGCGCGAATTCATCGACGATGCCCTCGCCCGACAGCTACTCGCCGTTCGGCGGACCGAGCGGCCCGTTGCCGACTTCGCCGTATGTCGCGCCCTATGTCGCGCCGAATCCGCAGCAGCCGTGAGACGAATCGGCACGAACCGGCGCGCGCAGGCGGTAAGCTGTAGCCTTCGCGCGGCGGCTGGCGCGCTGCCCGGCCGTCGCGCCTGACGCTTTGCATTCATCACCCGAGGATCGAACCTTCATGAAATTGCTGATGTTGGCGCTTTCCGGCGCCGCCCTGATCGCGACCGCCCCCGCCTTTGCTCAACCCGGGCAACCCGCGCAGGCCGCGCATCCGAACGTGCTCATTAAGACTTCGCAAGGCGACATCCGCGTCGAGCTTTATCCCGAGAAGGCGCCGAAGACCGTTGAGAACTTTCTCGCCTACGTGAAGTCCGGACAGTACAGCGGCACGATTTTTCATCGCGTGATTCCGGGCTTCATGATCCAGGGCGGCGGCTACAGCACGAGCTTCGCGGAGAAGCCGACGCGCGCGCCGATTCCGCTCGAAAGCCGCAGCGGCCTGAAGAACGCCACCGGCACCATTTCGATGGCGCGCACGAGCGATCCGAACTCGGCCACGGCCCAGTTCTTCATCAATACGGTCGATAATGCGGGCCTCGACTATCCGAACCCGGACGGCAACGGCTATGCGGTATTCGGCAAGGTCGTCGCGGGCATGGACGTCGTGAAGAAGATCGAAGCCAGCCCGACCACCACGCGCGGCCCGATGGCCGACGTGCCGCAAAAGCCGACCGTGATCGAGTCGGCAACCGTGGTGTCCCAGTAACGCGAACATCCCAGGCGGCGGGCATTCGCGCGCCGCTCACTCAACACACCGGAGAAAACACATGGTCGAACTGCATACGAACCACGGCGTCATCAAGCTCGAACTCGACGCCGAAAAAGCACCGAAGACGGTCGAGAACTTCCTCAACTACGTGAAGAAGGGCCACTACGACAACACGGTGTTCCACCGCGTGATCGACGGCTTCATGATCCAGGGCGGCGGCTTCGAGCCGGGCATGACGCAAAAGCCGACCGACGCGCCGATCAACAACGAAGCGAACAACGGCCTCACGAACGACAACGGCACGATCGCGATGGCGCGCACGAACGATCCGCATTCGGCGACCGCGCAGTTCTTCATCAACGTGAAGGACAACGACTTCCTGAACCATTCGTCGCCGACGCCGCAGGGCTGGGGCTACACCGTGTTCGGCCGCGTCGTCGAAGGCATGGATGTCGTCGAGAAGATCAAGAAGGTCAAGACGGGCTCGAAGGGCTTCCATCAGGACGTGCCGGTCGACGACGTCGTGATCGAAAAGGCCGTCGTGGTCTAGAACGCGCATCGCATGATCGATACGCCGCCTTTCAGCCACGAGGCAAGGCACGACGCAGGACGGGAAGCAGCGGGCGCAGCGCATGACGCGCGCCCGCTGTTTTTCATTTCGGACCTGCACTTGAGCGAGGCGATTCCGAACACGGTCGCCGCGTTCGAGCATTTCATCGAGGTCACGGCGAACGATGCCGACTCGGTTTTCATCCTCGGCGATCTCTTCGAATTCTGGGTCGGCGACGACGTGCTCGATCCCGCCTGCACCGACGAACGCGGACGCTTCGCGCGCCGCATGACGAAGCGGATGCACACGCTGTCCGAGCGCGGCATCGGGCTTTATGTGATGCACGGCAATCGCGACTTTCTGCTGGGCAAGCGCTTCATGAAGGAAGCCGGCGCGATGCCCCTGCCCGATCCGTTCACGATGACCGCGTTCGGCACGCGCATGGTGCTCGCCCACGGCGACGCACTCTGCACCGCCGATCCCGGCTATCAGCGTTTTCGCCGCTTCGCGCGCAACCCGCTCGCGCAACGGCTGTTCCTTGCGTTGCCGCTCAAGTCGCGGCTCGCCATCGGGCAGCGCATGCGCATGACGAGCGAAGGCGCGCGGACGAACGGCGCATCGCCGAAATACGACGTGACGCGCGAGGCCGTCGCGTCGCTGTTCGCCAAGAGCCGCACGCATACGATGATCCACGGACACACGCATCGCCCGGCGATGCATCGCGAAGCCGACGGCGTGCGCTGGGTGCTGCCGGATTGGGAACTCGATATCGACGCGCCGCGCGGCGGCTATCTTCGCGTCGATGCCGGCGGCGTGCGCGCGCTGCCCTTATAGCTGGCGTTCGGCGTCGCGCGGCTGGCCGTCCATCGCGGTGCAGAGACGCTTGAGATCGACGAGCGCCGCGCCGTCCGCGCCGTGCAGCGCCTCGACGCGTGCTCCGAGCCGCTCCAGCGCCGCGACGATCTCATCGGTGCGCTGCGACTGCGTCGACGCGTGATCGATCAGGCCGTGAATCGCGAGCGACACGGGATCGTCCGCGCTCGGCGTGATGCCGTAGGCGCAGAAGCCTTCGCGGGCATCGACTTTCGGCTTCGGCACCGCGGGCATTACGATGCGCGCCGGATTGCCCACCGCCGTGCCGCCCGCCGGCACCGGCTTCACGACGACCGCGTTCGAGCCGATCTTCGCCTCCGCGCCGACGGTGAAGCTGCCGAGCACCTTCGCGCCCGCGCCGACGATCACGCCGCGCTCGAGCGTCGGGTGCCGCTTCGCGCCGCGCGCGAGCGACGTGCCGCCGAGCGTCACGCCCTGATAGATCGTGCAGTCGTCGCCGATTTCCGCCGTCTCGCCGATCACGACGCCCATGCCGTGATCGATGAACACGCGCCGTCCGAGCGTCGCGCCCGGATGAATCTCGATGCCGGTCAGAAACCGCGCCATCTGCGACACGAAACGCCCGAGCCAGCGCCAGCCGCGCCGCCAGCACGCGTGCGCGAAGCGATGCAGGACGATCGCATGCAGTCCCGGATAACACGTGACGACTTCCCAGACGCTGCGGGCGGCGGGATCGCGCTCACGGATGGCGGCGATGTCTTCGCGGATTCGGTCGAACATGTCGGACTCTCGGTCGGGAATTGGGGGATCGACGCGGTTTTTATGGTCGCCGCGTAAGCACGAAAAACGCAATGCTTATCACGGCGCGCTCGTTTTCGCCGATTGTAGGACGCTCGCGCGCGCCGCGTCCGATGCCCCCGCTGGCAGCGCGGTCTGCGTCAGCCCTTCCTGTCGCGCAGGAGAATGTGCTTCGCGATGCCGCGCAGGATGTTCACTTCCTCGCGCTCCAGCCCCGAACGCGCGAAAAGCCGCCGCACGCGCGACATCAGCTTCTTCGGATTGGCGGGATCGAGAAATTCGAGCGCGACGAGCGCCTCTTCGAGGTGCGTGTACATGCCTTCGATTTCATCGCTCGATGCGCTCTGCCCCGCCGATGCCACGGCCGCCGCTTCGGGCGCGGCTTCGTGAAACGCGAGGCGCAATTCGTACGCGAGCACCTGCACCGCCTGCGCGAGATTCAGCGAGCTGTATGCCGGATTCGCCGGGATATGGGCGAGCGCGCTGCATCGCTCGACATCGGCGTTGGAAAGGCCGGTGCGCTCGTTGCCGAACACGAGCGCGATATCGCCGTCCCGCGCGAATCCGGGCGCGCGCTGCGCCAGCTCGCGAGGCGGCATCTGCGGCGGGCCGTATTCGCGCATGCGCGCCGTCAGCGCGACGGACCAGTGCACGCCGACGAGCGCATCCGCGAGCGATTCGACGACTTGCGCCGAAGCGAGGACGTCGTCGGCGCCGGAAGCCATCGCGACGGCTTCCGGCTCGTCCTTGACGTTCGGCACGCGCGGCGCGACGAGCACGAGGCGCGCGAAGCCCATCGTCTTGAGCGCGCGCGCCGCCGCGCCGACGTTGCCCGGGTGACTCGGCTCGACGAGAACGAAGCGCGTGGACGCGAAGCCGTCGGCGGAAAAAGAAAGTTCGTTGGATTCCAAGGCGCGGATTCTGCTTGAAGGTTTGGGGAAGCGGGTAACCGGCTATCTTATCGCGAAGCACCGGGACCGGCCGCCGCAGTCGGAAACGGCCGGCTTCGGGTAAAATGGCGCGTTCGTGCGCCGTGACCGTTTTTTTCCGAAACCGTCTGCGAGCGCCCCGCTCTTATTCAATTCGTCTTTCGTCGACATAGTCGTTGTCGCCAACTTCATCGCCCGCGCCATTGCATAGCGCGCGTGGCGATCAAAGGATTTCGCTCATGCAACCGATGCTCAATATCGCTGTCAAGGCCGCGCGCCGCGCCGGACAGATCATCAACCGCGCGTCGCTCGACCTGGATCGCGTCCTGGTCAGCAAGAAACAGCACAACGACTTCGTGACGGAAGTCGACAAGGCGTCCGAAGCCGCCATCATCGAGACGCTGCGCACCGCCTATCCCGACCATTCCATCCTCGCCGAAGAATCCGGCTCGGACGAGCGCGAGTCCGAGTATCAATGGATCATCGATCCGCTCGACGGCACCACCAACTTCATCCACGGCTTCCCGTATTACTGCGTGTCGATCGCGCTCGTGCACCGGGGCATCGTCACGCAAGCCGTCGTCTATGACCCGACGCGCAACGATCTCTTCACCGCATCGCGCGGACGCGGCGCGTATCTGAACGAGCGCCGCATTCGCGTCGGCAAGCTGGATCGCCTGTCGGATGCGCTCGTCGGCACGGGCTTCCCGTTCCGCGACGGCCAGGGCCTCAACGCCTACATGCGCCTCTTCAGCGAAATGACGCTGTCGTGCGCGGGCCTGCGTCGCCCCGGCGCGGCTGCGCTCGATCTCGCGAACGTCGCGGCCGGTCGTCTCGACGGCTTCTTCGAGCAGGGCATCCATCCGTGGGATGTGGCGGCGGGCAGCCTGATCGTCACCGAAGCGGGCGGGCTCGTCGGCAATTACACCGGCGAATCGGACTTCCTGTTCAAGAACGAAATCGTCGCGGCGAACCCGAAGGTCTACGCGCAGATGGTCAAGATTCTCGACATGTACTCGCGCACGCGCCTGACGGGCGAATAACGCGACGCACGCGGCACAGCGGGGCGCACCGGCGCCTCGCTTCTTCCAACCTTCCTCCGGGCGCGGCGCGTGCTCTGCAATCGACGCCCGGCTCCGCTACAGTTCGCTGTCGCCTCTCATCGCAGAGCGCGCTTTTCGGCAATCCGGTCGAGAGGACCGCCGCCGTTTCAGCCGTTTCAGCCGTTTTCCTTCCCGCCGCGCGCATCCAGCCCGACATGAAAAAAGGCTTCTACACGATCATCGCCGCGCAGTTCGTCTCGTCGCTCGCGGATAACGCGCTCTTGATCGCGGCCATCGCGATGCTCGCCGTCGTGCATTCCGCGCCGTGGGTCACGCCGCTGCTGCAGATCTTCTTCACCGTGTCGTACGTGGTGCTCGCGCCCTTCGTCGGTGCATTCGCCGACGCCATCCAGAAGCGCCACGTCATGTTCGTCTCCAACGCGCTCAAGGCGGCCGGCTGCGCGCTGATGATCGCGGGCGTGCATCCGATGATCGCGTACGGCGTGGTCGGCCTCGGCGCGGCCGCGTACTCGCCCGCGAAGTACGGCATCCTCACGGAACTGCTGCCGGCGGAGAAGCTGATTACCGCGAACGCATGGCTCGAATCCGCGACGGTCGGCTCGACGATTCTCGGCACCGTGATCGGCGGCGCGCTCGTGAGCCAGGTCGTCGGCCGATGGGTCGATCACGCGCACATACCGCTCGTCAGCAGCGCCGCGCATGCCGCGATGTTCGCCGTGATGGTGATCTACGCGTCGGCGGCCGTCATCAACGTGTTCATCCCCGATACCGGCGCGCGCTATCCGAACCTGCTCACGCAGCCGACGCGCCTCGTCCACGACTTCTCGCACTGCTTCAAGGTGCTGTGGAGCGACAAGCTCGCGCAAATCGCGCTGTGGGTCACGACGCTGCTGTGGGGCGCCGCCGTCACGCTGCAACTGCTCGTGCTCAAATGGGCCGATGCGAATCTGGGCTTATCGCTCTCGAAAGCCGCGGTGCTGCAGGGCGTGACGGGCGTGGGCATCGCGCTGGGCGCGGCGGCGGCATCGGCGTGGATCGCGCTCAGGCAGTCGCTCAAGGTGCTGCCGGTCGGCGTGCTGATCGGCGCGGTCGCCGTCGCCATGGCGTTCTACAACAAGGATCTGTTCCCGTCGGGCGCGGGCGTGCACGTCGGTCCGGTTTTCATGCCGGCGTACATCCTGATGGCCTATCCGCTGATGATCGCGCTCGGCGGATTGTCGGGCTTTTTCATCGTGCCGATGAACGCGATTCTTCAGCATCGCGGCGCGACGCTGCTGTCGGCGGGCCATTCCATCGCCGTGCAGAATTTCAACCAGAATCTCGCCGTGCTCGCCATGCTCGGCTCCTACGCGCTGCTTTTGACGGAGAAGGTGCCGGTACAGTGGATCATCGTGATATTCGGCACTTTCGTCTGCGGCATCATGGCGCTCGCCATGCGCCGCCACACGCGCAACGAACGCGAAGTCGACCTCGGCGCGCTCGTCGAGGAATGATCCTTGCTCGCGCCTGGTGTCCGGTTCATCGCCTCGCGCCGCCCGATTCGCGACAAAAGGGAGGGAACGATGGCGGACGAGTCGAAGTCGTAACAGCAGTGAACGCAAGAGGACGAAAGGCGCATGATGCGCACGAGGCGGCGCGCGTAACAGGCATGGGCATCACGCGTGTGCGCCGCCATTCTTCGGCACGTCAATAAAGGAGCATGAAAATGGGATTGTTCACACGTTCGACGCTCGAGAGCAAGATCAATGGCGCAGCCGACGTCGGCCAGCGCGCGGTGCGCGGTGCGGGCGATGTCGTCGATTCGGCCAGCGACCAGTTGCGTAGCCTTCTCGACGATCTGGAAAGCTCGCTCCAGGGCGCCAAGGACATCGACGCCGACAAGCTGCGCAAGCAATTGCAGTCGAAGCTCAAATACGCGCGCTCGCAGATGGACGGCGCGGGCTCGGCGATCAGCGGCCGGATCGGCGACGCAGCGGGCTACGCCGATGACTTCGTGCACGACAAGCCGTGGCATACGCTCGGCGCGGTCGCGGGCCTCGCGCTGCTCGTCGGCTTCCTGGCGGGACGCTCCTGATCGGCAGGCGCTGTAGCCGCAGGACGGGGCCACCACAGGGTGGCCCCTTTCGTTTTTGCACTCGGCCTATTCCTTCTGGCCGTCTCCGCCCCTCAACCTGCGCAGGTTAAACTCTTGCACTATCGGCTGATTCGCGGCTGAACGCGCGTCGCGTTCGGTCCATTCGCTATTACCGCACGCAAGATGGGCAATCACACGGCAACTCCCGACTCTCCTTCCGCCCCGGCCGCGGCCGCGCTTCCGGCGGACTTCTCGCAGCACACTCCGATGATGCAGCAGTACCTTCGCATCAAGTCGGAGCATCCCGGCACGCTCGTTTTTTATCGCATGGGCGATTTTTACGAGCTGTTTTTCGACGATGCCGAGAAAGCCGCGCGCCTGCTCGATCTCACGCTCACGCAGCGCGGCGCGTCGGGCGGCAATCCCATCCGCATGGCGGGCGTGCCGCATCATGCGTGCGAGCAATATCTGGCCAAGCTCGTGAAGCTCGGTGAATCGGTGGCGATTTGCGAGCAGATCGGCGATCCGGCGACATCGAAAGGACCGGTCGAACGCAAGGTCGTGCGCGTGGTGACGCCCGGCACGCTGACCGACGCCGCCCTGCTCTCCGACAAGAACGATGTCTATCTGCTCGCGCTATGCCCCGCGCATAACCGTCGCGGCGTGGTGACGAACGTCGGCCTCGCGTGGCTCAATCTCGCGAGCGGCGCGCTCAGGCTCGCGGAAGTCGCGCCCGAGCAGGTGGCGGCGGCGCTGGAGCGCATCCGTCCGTCGGAAACGCTCATCGCGGATACCGTCACGGACATGCGCGCCACGTTCGGCGTCGCGCAGCTCGCCGCGACCACGCGCGTGCCGGCCTGGCATTTCGATGTCGGCTCCGGCACCGCGCGCCTGCGCGAACAGCTCGATGTCGCGAGCCTAGACGGGTTCGGCGGCGAATCGCTCACCTGCGCGTGCGGCGCGGCGGGCGCGCTGCTGCTGTACGCAGCGGCGACGCAAGGGCAGCAATTGCGCCACGTGCGCAGCCTGAAGGTCGAATACGAATCGGAGTACATCGGGCTCGATCCCGCGACGCGTCGCAATCTCGAACTCACGGAGACGCTGCGCGGCACCGAATCGCCCACGCTGTGCTCGCTGCTCGATACCTGCTGCACGACCATGGGCAGCCGCCTTTTGCGGCACTGGCTGCATCATCCGCCGCGCGATGCGTCGATTGCGCGGACGCGTCAGCAAGCCATCGGCGCGCTGCTGGACGCGCCGTCGTCCACCGGGCTCGACGCGCTGCGCACCGCATTGCGCAAGATCTCCGATATCGAGCGCATCACGGGGCGGCTCGCGCTGCTCTCGGCGCGTCCGCGCGATCTGTCGAGCCTGCGCGATACCTTCGCCGCCCTGCCCGATCTCCAGGCGCTCGTCGCCGCGATGCCCGCGCAGACTGCCGCGCTCGCGCGCATCGGCGAAGCGCTCGAGCCGCCCGGCGAATGCCTGCATCTGCTGACGAGCGCCATCGCGCCCGAGCCGGCGGCGCTGATTCGCGACGGCGGCGTGATCGCGCGCGGCTACGACGCCGACCTCGACGAACTGCGCGACATTTCGGAGAACTGCGACCAGTTTCTGATCGATCTCGAAGCGCGCGAGCGCACGCGCACGGGCATTGCGAATTTGCGCGTCGAATACAACAAGGTGCACGGTTTCTATATCGAAGTCACGCGCGGCCAGACCGACAAGGTGCCGGACGACTATCGCCGCCGGCAGACGCTGAAGAACGCCGAACGCTATATCACGCCGGAACTGAAGGCGTTCGAGGACAAGGCGCTGTCCGCGCAGGAACGCGCGCTCGCCCGCGAACGCGCGCTGTACGACGCGCTGCTGCAGAACCTCTTGCCCTTCATCGCGGATTGTCAGCGCGTCGCGAGCGCGCTCGCCGAGCTCGATCTGCTCGGCGCATTTGCTGAACGCGCCCGCGCGCTCGACTGGGTCGCGCCCGAGTTCGCAGCCGACGCGGGCATCGATATCGAACAGGGACGGCATCCGGTCGTCGAGGCGCAGGTGGAGCAGTTCATCGCGAACGATTGCTGTCTGAGCCACGAGCGCAAGCTGTTGCTCATCACCGGCCCGAACATGGGCGGTAAATCCACGTTCATGCGGCAGACGGCGTTGATCGCGCTGATGGCGTACGTCGGCAGCTACGTGCCGGCCAGGCGCGCGCGCTTCGGCAAGCTGGATCGCATTTTCACGCGCATCGGCGCAGCGGATGACCTCGCCGGCGGCCGCTCGACCTTCATGGTCGAGATGACCGAAGCGGCGGCTATTCTCAACGACGCGACGGCATCGAGCCTCGTGCTGATGGATGAAATCGGGCGCGGCACTTCCACGTTCGATGGCCTCGCGCTCGCGTGGGCCATCGCGCGGCATCTGCTGTCGCACAACAACTGCTACACGCTTTTCGCCACGCATTACTTCGAACTCACGCAACTGCCTTCGGAGTTTCCGCAGGCGGCGAACGTGCACTTGTCGGCGGTGGAGCACGATCACGGCATCGTGTTCCTGCATGCCGTCAGCGAAGGTCCGGCGAATCAGAGCTACGGCCTGCAGGTCGCGCAACTCGCGGGCGTGCCGGGGGCGGTGATCCGCGCGGCGCGCAAGCATCTCGTGCATCTGGAGCAACAGTCCATCGGCCAGCCGACCGCGCAGTTCGACCTCTTCGCGAGTCCGCCGTACGCGTTCGAAGATCCGACCGACGAAGCCGACCAAGCGAAGTCCGACGCACCGGAACATCCCGCGCTCGAAAAGCTGCGCGCGCTCGATCCGAACGACCTGCGTCCGCGCGATGCACTCGATCTGCTCTACGAACTACATGAACTGGCGACGTCCGCGCCGGATTCGTCACGTTGAGCGCATGGTCGCGCGCAGCCGATCCCGCTTCGCGGCCGCGGCCTTGCACGCGGTGCTGGCGGCGCTGCCAGGCATCGCGTGCTTCGGCGCGCACGCGCAGAACAACGACACGCTCACCTTCGCCGTCATCGCGGATGCGCTCACCCGCCCCGCCGACGAAGCGCCCGTGCGTCAGATGCTCGATGCGATCGGCCGCGACCGCGACATCGCGTTCATCGTCTACGACGGCAACGTCAAAGGCAGCGCGGAGGCTTGCCGCGATAGCGTGTACCAGTCGCGCCGCGATCTGCTGGACACCTCGCGCGCGCCGCTCGTGCTGCTGCTCGGCCAGCACGACTGGGCCGATTGCGGCCTCGGGCACACCGGCGCTTACGATCCCGTCGAGCGGCTCGATTTCGTCCGCCAGCTCTTCTATCCGGACGCGAATTCGCTCGGACAGGAACCGCTCACGCTATCGCGCGAAAGCGACGTCGCGCGCTTTCGGCCGTTTCGCGAAATCGTGCGATGGCAGGCGCAAGGCGTCGCGTTCATCGGCCTCAATGCGCCGGGCCCGAACAATCATTACCTGACCGCCGGCGGGCGCAACGGCGAGTTCGAAGACCGCGCCGTCGCGACGACGTTCTGGCTGGAGCATGCCGCCGAATCCGCGCGACGCTCGGGGCAGCGCGCGCTCGTCATCCTTCTTCAGGGCGATCCCGACTTCGCGCGTTACGAACGGCGCGACCGCTTCGCGTGGCTGCGTTTTTCCCGCTCGACGCAACTGCGCGACGGTTTTCTCGAACTGAAGCGCAGTCTCGTGAAGGCGGCGGAGACGTTTCGCGGACCGGTCATCGTGATTCATCGAACCGAGGCGCCCGATGCGAACGGCTTTCATATCGATCAGCCGCTGCGCAACGACAAGGGTCTCATCGTCACGAACCTGACGCGTGTGGCGCTTGCGCTCAAGAAGCCGCAATCGCAATGGCTGGAAGTGTCGAGCGGCGCGGGATGGCGTCCGCCTTTCCGCTTGCGCGTGCGTGATACACGCGATGTGCGCGATATCCGTGACGCTCGCGGCCCGAACGACGCGCGCCGACGCGATTCCGGCGAACCGCAAATCGAAGCGCCCGCGCCGTATGTCCCGAATGCGATGAACTACCCGGCGCCGACATCGACACCGGCCGCGCCGCTGCGACACGATCTGCCCGACGCGCTGCCGCCGGCGCCATCGCTCGTGCAGCCGGCATCCGGTGTGCCGCCCATTCTCACGCCGCCGCAGGCGCTGCCGCCCATCCTTCCGGTGCCGTCGTCACCGGCGTCGGGCGTGCAGCCGGGCGGCGCGGCAAACCCGAACGGTCGCGCGCAATAAAAAAGCGCAGCCTTGCGCTGCGCTTTTTATTGCCCGCCTGCTACGAAGTTCGACGCACGCTCAGTGCAGCGTCGGACCCGAATTCGTGCGCGGCTCGCCTTCATCGTCGTCGTCTTCGTCTTCATCCGCGATGTGCAGGCCATCCGCGCCATGCGCGTGCTGATGCTCGATCTCGTCTTCGGTCGCCGTGCGCACTTCCTGCACCGACAACGCGAAACGCAGCGCCATGCCCGCGAGCGGATGATTGCCGTCGAGCACGACCTTGTCTTCCGCGACGTCCGTCACCGTGTAGATGAGCGTGTCGAGTTCGTCGTCGCTGTCTTCGGGCGACCCTTCGAATTGCATGCCCACTTCGAGCGGCTCGGGAAAACGGCTGCGCTCTTCGATCTTCACGAGTTCGGGATCGTATTCGCCGAACGCGTCCTGCGGTTCGAGCTGGATCAGCGTTTCATAGCCGGGCTCGCGACCGTCCAGCGCTTCCTCGATCTTGGGGAACGTGCCATCATAGCCGCCGTGCAGATAGACCATCGGCTCGTCGCTTTCCTCGATCAGATTGCCTTGCGCATCCGATAGCTTGTACGCGACCGAAACGACAGTGTCTTTCGCAATTTTCATTGAATCCTCCAAGATACAAGCCTCGATTATACGATGCGTCAGCAGCCCTCAGACGTTACTCCTTTGCCTCAAAACAACCATTCCTTACCTTCCCGCGCGCCGCTTCCCGATGAAGTGTCGCCCTTGTTGGGCAACCGCACGCCGCGACAGTTCATGCGGCGCTACTGGCAGAAAAAGCCGCTGCTGATCCGTCAGGCGGTGCCCGGCATCTCGGCACCGCTTTCGCGCGACGAACTCTTCGAACTCGCCGATTCCGACGACGCCGAATCGCGCCTCATCACACATTTTCGCAATACATGGAATCTGGAGCATGGACCGTTCGCGCCGGACGAACTGCCATCGGTGAAAAAGCGTGAATGGACGCTGCTCGTGCAAGGCGTGAACCTGCATGACGATCGTGCGCATGCGCTGATGAACCTCTTCCGCTTCATCCCCGACGCGCGTCTCGACGATCTCATGATCTCCTACGCGACGGACGGCGGCGGCGTCGGCCCGCATTTCGACTCTTACGACGTGTTCCTGCTGCAGGTGCATGGCAAGCGCCGCTGGCGCATCGGCGCGCAGCGCGATCTTTCGCTAAAACCCGGTTTGCCGTTGAAAGTTTTACAGCACTTCGAGGCGGAAGAGGAATGGGTGCTCGAACCGGGCGACATGCTTTATCTGCCGCCGCACATCGCGCATGACGGCGTTGCCGAAGGCGAGTGCATGACATGCTCCATCGGCTTTCGTGCGCCCTCCGCGCACGAACTGACGGCGCAGTTCCTGTATCACCTGGCCGAGCGCACCGGCGACAAAGCGCCGGGCAAGGCAGACACGCGTTATCGCGATCCCGCGCAGCCGCCCGTCGATACGCCCGCCGCGCTGCCGTCGCTTCTCGTCGAACGGGTTGGCGCGATCCTTGCAAACGTCAACTGGACTGATAAGGATATCGCCGAGTTTCTGGGCACTTACTTGAGCGAACCGAAAGCGAATGTGGTATTCGATTCCCCGACTCGCACGCTAAATGAGCAAAAATTTGTGGAGCGTGCGAAAAAGACGGGTATCAGGCTAGATAGAAAGACGATTTTGCTCTACAACACGCACTCGTATTTCGTTAATGGCGAAGCCGACGCGTTATCCGCAAAGGCTAAAAAGTGGCTGCCCGAACTCGCCGATACCCGGCGTCTGGAGGCGAAACGCTTTGTAACACTTACAGGTGATTTGGCAATGACATCCTTGCTGCACGAGTGGTATCGTGCGGGCTGGATTCATACGGACTCATTGGCCTGAAACGCTTGGCGTGAAAGCGCGTGAGAGCGTTCACAATGACTGCGGTTTTGCTGTTCCGCAATACGAAAGTTTGTATGAGAAAGACAACGTACCGTCCCCTCATTTATCGACGGTCGTGACGAAAGTGCCTATAATTTCCGGCCAAGCCGTAGTTGGTCTCACACCAAAAAGAATTGTGAGGCTCCACAGCGGCCCAGGTCGGTGTTGGAGCACACATTACCGGTACTTTGCGCTGTTGCTTACCTTTAACCATAAAAGGACGTGATCATGAAGAAATCCCTCCTCGTAGCATCCCTGTTGGCTGCTGTTGCTCTGGCTGCATGCAACAAGTCTAGCGATACGGCTGCTCCGAGCGCTGCAAGCGATACGTCGGCTGCTTCGGCTCCGGCTGCTGCCGCTTCGGACGCTAACGCTGCTGCATCGAGCGCTTCGGCCGCTGCAAGCGACGCAGCTTCGGCTGCTGGCGCTGCTTCGGACGCTGCTGCTTCGGCTGCTGCTCCGGCATCGGGCGCAAGCCAGTAAGGCCTTCGGGTGCTTACGCCAGCGCGTCAAGCCTGGCACAGGCCGCTCAATGCGGCCTGAAACAAAAAAACCGGCTCTTGGGCCGGTTTTTTTGTGCTTCCTTTCTTTCTATTTGTGATGCGTACGTTTCGACGTTGCGATCAAAGCGTGAGCCAGTCGAAGCCTTCCGCTTGCGTCGCCACGACGACATCCATCGCCGATGCTCCCAGCACCGCCGCCAGTGCCGCCTGAGCCAGATGCGGCAGGTTGTTCTGCTGACTGAGGTGCGCCGCCACCAGATGACGCAGCTTCGAACGATCCAGCGACGCGAGAATCGCAGCCGCCGCATCGTTGTTCAAATGGCCATGTGTCCCGCCGATGCGCGCCTTCAACGAAGCCGGATAGCGGCTCGCGGCAAGCATCGCGATGTCGTGGTTGGATTCGAGCACGAGCGCGTCGCAGCCGCTCAATACGCTCGTGATGTGCGGCGTCGCAACGCCCACATCGGTCAGTACGCCTAGACGCTTTGCGCCGTCGGAGAAGACGTATTGCAGCGGCTCGCGGGCATCGTGGGGAACGGTATAAGGCAGCACGCTGACATTGCCGATGGCGACGCTTTCATCGCCCCACAGCACGCGCAGATCGACCTTGCCTTCGTCCGCGCCCACGGCTTTCGCGGTGCCCCAGCTCGTGTACAGCGGAATGGACCACTTGCGCGCCAGCGTCAGCGCGCTGCCGATATGGTCCGTGTGTTCATGCGTGATGAGAATGGCGTCGAGCTGCTCGGCGCTCGTGCCGAGGCGAAGCAGACGACGCTCCACTTCCTTCGCGGAAAAACCGCAATCGAGCAGCACGCGCGTGGTGGTCGCGCCGCTCGTTGCTTCCACGAGCAATGCATTGCCTTCGCTACCGCTGCCGAGACTGGCGAATCTCACAATCGCTTGCGCCGCCCGCCTAGTTCAACTGCGCGTGCAGCAACGACACGATGCGCTGCGCATCGGACGAGTTGTCCGGCTGGCCGTTCGCATCGACGACGGCGACCTGCGTCACCGCATCCGCCTTCGGACGCACGTTCACGAGGAACTGGCGCGTCGGTCGCGGCGTATTGCTCGAGAACAGCTTGCCGAAGAGGCCTTCCTTCTTCAGCTCCGCCATGGAGTCCGAATAATGCACGTAGTAGATGCCCTTCTCGCGATCGCGATTGTCGACCGTGAAATTGGTGCGATCGAGCGCGAGGCCCACGCGCAGCCAGGCGCGATCGAACGGCTCCGCGAGATCGAGCGTCGACGTGCCCGCCGTCTGCTCCACCGCCACCTTCGCGCCCGCCGGCCGCGCCTGCGCGATCAGCTGCTTCGACTGGTCTTCGGTGAGGCCGAACTTCTGCATCATCTTGGCGAGGAACGCGGCTTCGAGCGCCGGATTGCGCGGACGCGTCTCCCAGCGCGACGACGTCTTGTCCTGACCCGTCAGCACTTCTTCCATTGCGCTATGCGTGACGGAGATGTCCGTCGAGCCGTCCGATGCGCGATCCACCTGCGTGCGGAACATGTCGCGCGTGCCGGACGAATACGCGAAATCGATCAGCTTGCCGACGCTCTTGCGGAACCAGTCGTCCGGAATGTTCGCGCGGTTCTCGGCCCAGTCGGTCGCCATGATGCCGGTCTGCGCGGAATCGGTCTTCAGCGTGAAGCCGTTCTCGGTCCAGAACTCCTGCAATTGCGGCCAGATCTGGTCCGGCGTGCGGCCATCGACGACGAGCCAGCGGCGGTCGCCATCGCTTTCGACGTGCATGCCGTACGGGTCTTGCGCCGTCGGCACGCCGAGCGTCAGGTTGCCGGCGGGCGTGGCGTTGCGCTGGGCGGCGCCGCCCAGCGTGTTGATCGGCGGCGGCGCGGCGTAGCGCTGGCTGATGTCGGCCGCGCTCAAATCGGACGGCACATTGAGCGCGGGCGCGGTTTCAGCCGCCTTGTAGTTGACGCGATCGGGCGCGAGCCAGTCGTTCAGCGTTTCGCAGCCCGCAAGCGAGAAGATGACGCCGGCGCCCAGCGACAGCACGCTCAGGCGTTTGGCTTGGGTAAGAAGAGCGGAATGTTTCATGAGGTCCTTCTTTGCTGCAGATAACGGCTGAAAACGCATTGCCCCGCGTCGGGCCCGCGCGTGGTGCGCGCGGGTCATCGAGGCCAATGAACGGCGATTGATGGTTGGCTCTTCGTGTCGATCATGTTGCAGCGGCGCGCTCCTCTTCGGTTCATCGCGAGAGCCGCGATTCGCGCCGCCGCGCCCGATCAGGCGAGAAGCCCGGCGTCGCGCAGCGCGCCACGCACGACGTCGTGATAGCGCGCATCGAGCGGCGTGAGCGGCAGACGAATGCCGCCTTCCATGTGGCCGAGCGCCTGCAGCGCCCACTTCGCCGGAATGGGATTCGACTCGCAGAACAGTTGCTTGTGCAGTTCCAGGAGACCCAGGTGGATGCGGCGAGCGGTGACGGCGTCGCCGGCAATCGCGGCGCGGCACAGTTCGCTCATCTGCTTCGGCGCGACGTTCGCCGTCACCGAGATGTTGCCGTGACCGCCCAGCAGCATCAGCGCGATGGCCGTGGGATCGTCGCCGGAGAGGATCGCGAAGTTCGCGGGCGCGTGCTTGATGAGATACGCCGCGCGATCGATGTTGCCGGTCGCTTCCTTCACGCCGATGATGCCCGGCACGTCAGCGAGACGCAGGATGGTCTCATTGCTCATGTCGGCAACGGTGCGGCCCGGCACGTTGTAGAGAATCACGGGCAGGTCGACGGCTTCCGCGATCGCGCGGAAATGGCGATACATGCCTTCCTGCGTCGGCTTGTTGTAATACGGCACGACTTGCAGCGTGGCATCGGCGCCGACCTCTTTCGCGTGCTTCGAGAGTTCGATGGCTTCCGCCGTCGAATTCGCGCCCGCGCCCGCGATGATCGGAATGCGCTTCGCGGTGTGCTCGACCGCGGTTTGCACCATCAGGACGTGCTCTTCGACCGACAGCGTGGCCGATTCGCCGCTCGTGCCCACGACGACCAGCCCGTTCGAGCCTTGTTCGACGTGCCAGTCGATCAGCTTTCGAAACGCCGCCAGATCGAGACTGCCGTCCTCGTGCATCGGAGTGACGATGGCAGGAATGCTGCCACGGATCTGGATGCCGCCGCTGGTACCGCTGGTTCCGCTGCTAGTTCCGTTTGTCATGAAACTCTATGAATTTAATCGTAAATTTAATCGCAAAAAGCGATATTACGCGATTGTAGCGGATTAGCCGGCCAAATCGTAACGCGGCGGACCCGGGGGTGTGTTACCAATCGTGAGTGCATTTCGGAACGCGTCGGACGCGTCGGACGCCGCCGCTTCGCGGATCGCGCAGATGCGCTGCACGAAGGCGACGCGCGGCGCTTCGAGAAAACCGTCTTCGTACGCGATCACGCGAAGACGCCCGCGCACCACTTCCAGCAACTCGCCGGGCTTGAGCAGAAACGCCGGATTGGAAGGCTTGCCGACGCTTTCGTTGCCGACAGCAAACGTCTCGTAAATCAGCACGCCGCCGGGCGCGAGCGCGTCGATCAGATGCCCGAACAGCGGGCGATGCAGATAGTTCGTGACGACCACCGCCGCGAACGTGTGATCGGCGGGCAACGGCCACGGTGCGCCTTCGATATCCGCCGCGAGCGTCTCGATGCCCTCGCACGCGGACATCGACGCGAGCGCGCCGGCATCGCGATCGACGGCGAGCACCGCATGACCGCGCGCCGCGAGCCAGCGCGCGTGCCGCCCGCCGCCCGATGCGACATCGAGCACCGGCGCACCGGGCGCGACGAGATGCGCCCAGCGCGTGACCCATGCGCTCGGAATGCCGGCTTCCATTAGTTGTACGAGAGGCCCATTGCCTCGCGCACGTCGCGCATGGTTTCGACGGCAAATTTGCGCGCCTTGTCGCAACCATCGGCGACGATCGCGCGCAACAGCGACGGGTCGTCCATGTACTTCTGCGCGCGTTCGAGCATCGGCTGCTGCTCGCGCAGAATGCCTTCGATCACCGGCTGCTTGCAGTCCAGGCAACCGATGCCCGCGCTGCGGCAGCCCTTCTGCACCCACTCGTGCGTGGCTTCGTCGGTATAGACCTGATGCAGTTGCCACACCGGGCACTTGTCCGGATCGCCCGGATCGGTGCGGCGCACGCGCGCGGGGTCGGTCGGCATCGTGCGGACCTTCTTCGTGATGGTCTCGGCGTCTTCGCGCAAGCCGATGGTGTTGCCATACGACTTCGACATCTTCTGGCCATCGAGGCCCGGCATGCGCGACGCTTCCGTCAGCAGCACCTGCGGCTCGACGAGAATGATCTTGCGCGCGCCCTCGAGATAGCCGAAAAGGCGCTCGCGATCGCTCATCGACAGGCTCTGCGATTCCTGCAGCATCGCGCGGGCTTGTTCGAGGGCTTCGGCGTCGCCTTCCTGCTGATACGCGACGCGCAACTCGTGATACAGCTTCGCGCGCTTGCCGCCGAGCTTCTTGGCGGCGTCGAGCGCCTTCTCCTCGAAATCCGGCTCCTTGCCGTAGAGATAGTTGAAGCGGCGCGCGATCTCGCGCGTCATCTCGACGTGCGGCACCTGATCCTCGCCCACCGGCACCAGCGACGCGCGATACAGCAGAATGTCCGCCGCCATCAGCACCGGATAACCCAGGAAGCCGTACGTCGAGAGATCCTTCTCCTTCAGCTTCTCGATCTGTTCCTTGTAGGTCGGCACGCGTTCGAGCCAGCCGAGCGGCGTGCCCATGCCGAGCAGCAGCGACAGTTCCGCATGCTCGGGCACGCGGCTCTGGATGAAGAGCGTCGCCTGCGCCGGGTCGATGCCCGATGCCAGCCAGTCGATCAGCACTTCCCAGACGTTTTTCTCGATGACCTCGGGCGTCTCGTAGTGCGTGGTGAGCGCGTGCCAGTCGACGACCGCGAAGAAGCACGGGTATTCGGATTGAAGCCGCACCCAGTTTTTCAGCACGCCGTGATAGTGGCCGAGGTGCAGCGATCCGGTGGGCCGCATGCCGGAGAAGATACGGTCAGGGAACATGATGTTATGGAAATAATGAAGCGAAAGGATTCAGAATGGCCGATACCGCCGCGTAACCGACGTTCACGAGCGGGCTCAGCCAGAAGCGCGTGAGCACGCCCGTCACGACGAGCGCCATCACGATGAAGAAACCGTAGGGTTCGAGCTTCGCGAACGCAATCGACGCGCGCACGGGCAGGAGCGCCATCAGCACGCGCCCGCCGTCGAGCGGCGGCAGCGGAAAGAGATTGAGCACGCCGAGCACGAGATTCACGCCGACGCCCGCCGCGGCCATGCGCGTGAGAAACGCTTCGTCGACATTGAAGGCCGCGAGCAGCACCGCGATCACGCCCCACACGAGCGCCTGCACGAAGTTGCTGCCGGGACCGGCGGCCGCGACCCACAGGCTGCCCCAGCGCGGGTTGCGCAGATTGCCGAAAGCGACCGGCACGGGCTTCGCGTAGCCGAACATGAACGCGCCGCTCGTGACGAAATACAACACGATCGGAATCACGATGGTTCCGATCGGGTCGATGTGGCGCATCGGATTCATGGAAACGCGGCCGAGCACGTAGGCCGTGTTGTCGCCGAGCAGGCGCGCGGCGTAGCCATGCGCGGCCTCGTGCAGCGTGATCGCGAAGATCACCGGAAGCGCGTAGACCGCGATGGTTTGTATCAGAGAGGGATCCATGGGGCGATATTGTATCAAGCGGAATGCCGTCATCAGGCGCGCTTCTGCCGGCCCTTTCGCGATGATTCGCCCGTTGGCGGCAAGCTTACGCCGCCAGCCCGAACGGCTCCAGGCTGCCCCGCCCCGCGCGCACGAGCACCGGCTCGCCCGTGGAGAGATCGATCACCGTCGACGGCTCCGCCGGACACGCGCCCGAATCGATCACGAGTTCGATGTGTTTTTCCAGCCGCTCGCGGATTTCCTCGGCGTCGTTGAGCGGCTCGGTGTCGGGCGGCAGGATCAGCGTCGATGCAAGCAGCGGTTCGCCGAGCGCTTCCAAGAGCGCCAGCGTGATGGCGTGATCCGGCACCCGCAGCCCGATCGTCTTGCGCGACGGGTGCGACAGCCTGCGCGGCACTTCCTTCGTCGCCTGGAGAACGAACACGTACGGCCCCGGCGTCACCGATTTGATCAGCCGGTATTGCCGGTTATCGACCATGGCGAAGTTGGCCAGCTCCGACAGATCGCGCACGAGCAGCGACAGCAGTTGCTTGTCGTCGATACCGCGAATGCGCCGCAGGCGCTCGACGGCGTCCTTGTCGTCGAGATGGCAGGCAAGCGCGTAGCTCGAATCGGTCGGCAGCGCGACGATGCCGCCGTCGCGAATGATCTGCACCGCCTGATTGATGAGCCGCGGCTGCGGATTGTCCGGATGAATGCGAAAGAATTGGGACATGGCGACGCCTTCTTGTTCGGATCGTGTTCGCGGGTTCGCGGGTTCGCTGCGCCCGCGCGTGCGCCATGAGACGCAAGGAGCATGCGCGCCGGCGCTTACAGTCAGCCCTAACAGCCAGCCCTTACAGCCAGCGCTCCCACACGGGCTTCAGGTCCGGCGGCAGCGGCGGAAGCTGACCGAGATCGATGCGCCCTTCTCCCGGCGCGTGAAAGTCCGAGCCGCGCGACGCCTCGAAACCGTATTTGCGCGCGACATCCGCGTACTCGCGATACTGGTCCGGCGTATGGCTACCGGTGACGACCTCGATGGCCTTTCCGCCCAGCTGGATGAATTCGTCGAACAGCGCGGCGAATTCGACCGGCGTGTAATCGTAGCGCCCCGGATGCGCGATGATCGGCTCGCCGCCCGCGTTGCGAATCCATCGCATGGCGTCCGCGAGCTTCGCCCAGCGATGCCCGACGAAGCCCGGCTTGCCGTCGCCGAGATAGCGCGCGAAAACGTCGGACGTGCTTTGCGCATAGCCCGCGTCCACCAGAAAGCGCGCGAAGTGCGTGCGCGAAATCATGTCGGGATCGTCGGTGTAGCGCAGCGCGCCTTCGTGGGCGTTCGGAATGCCGACCGCCGCGAGCGCTTCGCCGATCGCGACGCCGCGTGCCGCGCGTCCGTTGCGCGTCGATGCGAGCCCGTTCGACAACTCTTCGTTCTCGGGATCGACGTTCATGCCGACGACGTGCACCGTGCGCCCCGCCCACGTCACCGAAATCTCGACGCCCGCGAGATAGCGCATGCCGAGCGCCTCGGCGGCCGCACGCGCTTCGCGCTGGCCGCCCAGCTGGTCGTGTTCCGTCAGCGACCACACCGCGACGCCGCCCGCGTGCGCGCGCGCCGCCACGTCGGCAGGCGAAAGCTGGCCGTCGGACACGGTGGAATGGCAATGCAGATCGGCGTTGATGGCAGTCGGGTTCATGGTCGTGATTTTACTTTAAGGGCGGCAAACGTCGCTCCGGCCCGTTCACGCGCAGAACGACTCGATCAACGCAGCCACGCGCTCGGGCTGATCGTGATGGATCATGTGTCCCGCGCCGCTCACGATTTCCTCGCGCCAGTCGGCGAACGCGGAAAAGCGCGCCTTGAATTCGGCGATGGGCATGTCCGCGGCGAAGCGCGCGAGCGTCGGCGACGCTTCGGCCTCGACGTGCAGCACTTTCGCCTGCACGCGCGACCAGACCGCCGTCACTTCGTCGAGGCGATACAACGTTGGGCTGCGCAGCTTGTGTGCCGGGTCGGCGAGCAGATGAAACGCGCCGTCCGCTTCCCGGCGCGACCAGTGTTCCGCGAGAAAACGCGCCCGCGAGCGCGCCAATCGCGGATTCGTCTTGATCAGCCGATCGGCGACTTCATCGAGCGACGCGTAGCTGCGCAGGAACGGCGGCACGCGCAGTTCGTCGAGCCATCGTGCGATCGCGCCCGGCGACTGCGCCGCACGCGCCGCCGGCAGCCCGAACCCTTCCAGATCGACGACGCGCCGCACGCGCTCGGGCCGCACGCCCGCGTAATGCATCGACACGTTCGCGCCCATGCTGTGCCCGACGAGATTCACCTGGCCGGCGGGCGCGTAATGATCGAGCAGCGCGTCGAGATCGGCGAGATAGTCGGGAAAGTAGTAATGCCCGCCGCCCCGTTGCGCGACGGGACAGTCCGACAGGCCGAAGCCGCGCGCGTCGGGCGCGAGCACTTGCCAGTCGCCGGCGAGCGCATCGACGACGAACTGGAACGACGCGGCCACGTCCATCCAGCCGTGCAGCATGAAGAGCATGGGCGCGTCGGGCGAACCCCAGCGGCGCACGTGCAGCCGCACGCCGCGCGCATCGACGAACTCGGAGCGCGATTCTTTCATCGTCCCGCCTCAATCGTAAAAAAGGATGATCGTTCGAGTATAGCGGCGACTGGGCATCGCGGCGACGCGTCAGGCGGAATCGTCGAGTCCGGCGAGCGCGCGAAGCTCGGCTTCGTCGAAACCCGCGTCGCGGCGCGCGTCGAAGTTGAACGGGCCGCGCAGCTTCGGCGCGTGATATTGCTCGGCGAGACGCTCGTAGGTCGTGTGCGGATCCAGCGAAGCGTCGCCGCACAGAGACCGGAACCAGCGATTGCCGATCAGCACGTGGCCGATTTCATCGCGGAGAATCACGTCGAGGATCGCGGCGGACGCGTGATCGCCCGCCTGCGCGAGCCGCTTGCGAATGGGCGGCGAGGCGTCGAGGCCGCGCGCTTCGAGCGTGCGCGGCACGAGCGCCATGCGCGCGAGCACGTCGCCGCGCGTGCGCTGCGCCATTTCCCAGAGGCCGTCGTGCGCGGGGAAATCGCCGTATGCGTGGCCGAAATCCGCGAGGCGCGCGCTCAAGAGCGAGAAGTGATGCGCCTCTTCCGCCGCCACCTTCAGCCAGTCGATGTAGAAGCCGGCGGGCATCGACGGGAAACGCCAGACGGCGTCGAGCGCGAGGTTGATCGCGTTGAATTCGATGTGCGCCAGCGCGTGCAGCAGCACCGCGCGCCCCGCTTCAGACTGCATGCCGCGGCGTTTCAGCGACGACGGTTCCACGAGTTCCGGCCGCGCGGGGCGTCCGGGCAAGTCGCCGGGATCGGGCAGCACGAGCGCCGGATCGATGCGCGATTCGCCCGCCTGCACGCTGTCGTACAGCGCACGCGCGTGCGCCGCTTTGGACGCCGGATCGCGCTTGCGCAGGATCGTCAATGCGGCGAGGCGGACGCACGGCGGCAGCGGAGCGGAATCGATATCGGACGATGAAAAAACGTTCGGCATGGCAATGTCGATGAAAAAAGCAGACAAAGCGCTAAAAAAGCGCGTCCGGCGGCGTAATCCCGCAAACGGCTAAAATGTTAAACCCGGCGGACAACGCAAAACGCGCGACGATCCGGGGCGGCGCGAGGCGCGCATTGTAGCGCCGCGCGGCCGGCATTCCACATCGAAGACCGAACGAGAAACCTGAGGAGACACCGTGGCAATCTACAAACTCGGCGACGACGCCCCCACCATCCACGAAAGCGTATTTCTCGCGGATAGCGCGACGATCATCGGCCAGGTCACGCTCGAAGAAAACGCGAGCGTCTGGTTCGGCGCGGCGCTGCGCGGCGACAACGAACCGATCGTCGTCGGGCGCGGCAGCAATGTGCAGGAAGGCGCGGTGCTTCATGCCGACCCGGGCTTTCCCCTGACCATTGCGAACGACGTCACCGTCGGCCATCAGGCGATGCTGCACGGCTGCACCATCGGCGAAGGCTCGCTGATCGGAATTCAGGCGGTGGTCTTGAATGGTGCGGTAATCGGCCGCAATTGTCTGGTTGGCGCGGGCGCGATCGTCACCGAAGGCAAGGTTTTTCCCGACAACACGCTGATTCTCGGCGCGCCCGCGAAGGCGGTACGCGAAATCGGCGAAGCGGACATCGCCCGCATGCGCGCGGCCACGGCAAGTTATGCCGACCGGCGCGAATACTATAAGGCGCAGCTCGTGCGCATCGGCTGAACGGCGGCGCTGCGCAAGACGCGGCGTCGCACGTTCCGCTTCAAACCCAAGGAAGAGTTGTGAACGACCAGTTGCAAAAATTCATGTTCAACGCGGCGCCCGTGCGCGGCGAAATCGTCTCGCTGCGCAACACGTGGCAGGAAGTGCTCGCGCGCCGCGCTTATCCGGCCGCCGTGCGCAACGTGCTCGGCGAAATGATGGCCGCGTGCGCGCTCTTGTCCGCGAACCTCAAGTTCGACGGCACGCTCGTCATGCAGATTTATGGCGATGGCCCCGTGAAGATGCTGGTCGTGCAGTGCAATTCGAACCTCTCGCTGCGCGCGACGGCCAAGCTCGCCGAAGGCGCGGAAGGCGAACTCGACAGCGACATGTCGCTCGCCGACCTGCTGAATCGCGACGGCCACGGCCGCTGCGTCATCACGCTCGATCCTGCCGACAAGAAGCCCGGCCAGCAGCCGTATCAGGGCATCGTGCCGCTGTCGGGCGAGCATGGGCCGCTCTCGTCGATGGCCGAAGTGCTGGAACATTACATGCATCACTCCGAGCAGCTCGACACGCGCATGTGGCTCGCGGCCGACACCGACCGCGCCGTCGGCGTGCTGCTGCAGAAGCTGCCGGGCGATGGCGGCATCGTCCCGCATCCGGGCGAACACGACGCCGATACGTGGCAGCGCGTGTGTCATCTCGGCAGCACGCTATCGACGGAAGAATTGCTGAAGGAAGAGCCGGAAACGGTGTTTCGCCGCCTGTTCTGGCAAGAGAACGTGCAGCACTTCGAGCCTGCGCCCGCGCGCTTCCAGTGCACGTGCTCGCGCGAAAAGGTCGGCGGCATGCTGAAGATGCTCGGCCGCGAGGAAGTGGACAGCGTGATCGACGAACGCGGAGCTGTCGAGGTGCATTGCGAATTTTGCAATCAGCGCTACGAGTTCGACCCGGTGGACGTTGCGCAACTTTTTGTCGCAAAAGAGCTCTCACAGGGCGTAAGCCCCGCGTCCGGCCAGCGGCACTGAACACCGTCGAAGCCTTGGTGCGCGCGGTGTCGAGCGTGCCGGGCGTATGCCGGGTCGCCTGAACGGACGATCCGGCGCGCGTGGTTCGCAGAAGCTGCCGCGCGCTATGATGGAACTTTGTTTAGTTGTCCGACCGGCTGGAGGTCGCAAATGAAAAACGTCCCGTTCCTGTTGAAACTGTCGTCCGGCGTGGCCGCTGGGCTGCTCGTCGCGGGCTGCGTGATGGATCCGCCCGGTCCGTCGCCCATCTATAGCCGGCTGCCGAGCACATCGACGAATGTGCAACAGACGCTTACGCCCGAGCAGCAAATGGAGCGCTACAACCAGATCGACAAGCAGGCGCTGGCCGAATCGCAGCAAGCGGCGACTGTCGGCAACAATGCGAAGATGATGTCCGGCTACTACACGCCGCCCGTCAGCGTGTACGGCGGCTATTCGAGCGGCGGCTGGGGCGGTCCTTACTGGGGAACGGGCATCGGTTTCGGAACGGGCTGGTAACGTTTCGGCAGAACAAAAAAATGGCGCAGTCGATGACTGCGCCATTTTTTTTGCATCTACTGGTCCCACGACGTCACTGCGCCGCGCCCGGCTTCTTCTTCGCCTCCTGGGCCTTGTCCTTGCGCGCCTTGCGATCGAGATCGCGCAATTCCTGCTTCGAACGCGATACCGGATTCGGCACCACGCGCAGCGGCGCCGCCGATACCTGTCCGCGCGTCGAACCGTTCATGCCGGGCGTGTTCGCCGAATTGACCGGCGCCGTGGAATTGGGCGAGACGAACTGCACGAAGACCTCGCTGTCCTTCACCATGCCCATTTCATAGCGCGCGCGTTCCTCGACGGCGGCCGTGCCGGCTTGCAGGTCCTGCACTTCGCCTTGCACGCGCTCGTTGCGCAGTTTCAGGTTCGTGTTCTTGTCGGTCTGCTGCGCGAGTTGCTGCTGCAATTCGTGCACGCGCAGCCAGCCGCCGTGTCCCCACCAGAGCGGGTATTGGATCAGCGCCAGCAACAAGACCAGAACGACAGTTACGAGCCGCATTCGAGTAGCCGAGATAAGCGCCGCCGGGCGGCTTCAGTGATTACCGAAGCCGGGCGGCGGCCAAAAAATAAAGCTAACGTCCTTATCGACTAAAGCGGCAAAAGCTTTAGCGCAAGTTGTAGAACGCCGACTTGCCGGGATAGCTTGCGATATCGCCGAGGTCTTCTTCGATACGCAGCAACTGGTTGTACTTCGAGATGCGATCGCTGCGCGACAGCGAACCGGTCTTGATCTGACCGGCGTTCAGGCCGACGGCGATATCCGCGATGGTCGAATCTTCCGTTTCGCCCGAGCGGTGCGAGATGACCGCCGTGTAGCACGCGCGCTTCGCCATTTCGATAGCCGCGAAGGTTTCCGTCAGCGTGCCGATCTGGTTGATCTTGATGAGGATCGAGTTCGCGATGCCGCGCTCGATGCCTTCCTTCAGGATGCGCGTGTTGGTCACGAACAGGTCGTCGCCGACGAGCTGCACTTTCTTGCCCAAGCGATCGGTCAGCGTCTTCCAGCCGTCCCAGTCGCTTTCGTGCATGCCGTCTTCGATCGAGACGATCGGGAACTTGTCGGCGAGCGTCGCGAGATAGTCGGTGAATTCGCCCGACGAAAGCTGCAGGCCTTCGCCCGCGAGCTGGTACTTGCCGTCGTGGTAGAACTCGCTCGCCGCGCAATCGAGCGCGAGCAGCACGTCTTCACCCGCGCGATACCCCGCCTTCTCGATTGCTTGCAGAATGGTGGACAGGCACTCGTCGTTGCTGCCGAAGTTCGGCGCGAAGCCGCCCTCGTCGCCGACCGCCGTGCTCATGCCGCGATCCGACAGAATCTTCTTGAGCGCATGGAACACTTCCGCGCCGCAACGCAGCGCTTCGCGGAACGTCGGCTGGCTCACCGGCACGATCATGAATTCCTGGATGTCCAGGCTGTTGTTCGCGTGCGCGCCGCCGTTGACGATGTTCATCATCGGCACCGGCAGTTGCATCGCGCCCGAGCCGCCGAAGTAGCGATACAGCGGCAGGCCGGCTTCTTCCGCAGCGGCCTTGGCGACCGCCATCGACACGGCGAGCAGCGCGTTTGCGCCGAGGCGCGACTTGTTGTCGGTGCCGTCGAGCTCGAGCAGGGTCTTGTCGAGGAAGGCCTGCTCCGAAGCGTCGAGGCCCATGATGGCTTCGGAAATCTCGGTGTTGATGTGTTCAACCGCTTTCAGCACGCCCTTGCCGCCGTAACGGCCGGCTTCGTCGTCGCGCAGTTCGATGGCTTCGCGCGATCCGGTGGAGGCGCCCGACGGCACCGCGGCGCGGCCCATCGTGCCCGATTCGAGCAGTACGTCGCACTCGACGGTGGGATTGCCTCGCGAATCGAGAATCTCGCGGCCGATGATATCTACGATAGCACTCATGGTTTCCTCAAATTGACGATGAATTCTGTCGGTCACGATGAAGCGGTGATGCGCGCTTCATTGGCTTCGCTCAGACCTTCTGACGGCTGCCCGGTTCGCGTCTCACTTCACGCGACCCTTCTTGTTCTGTTCTTCCGACGGCGGACGCCGACCGCGAGGCGCCCGCCCGTTGCTCAGTTGAAGTCGTTCTCGAGGAACGGGCCGCTCTTCACCGCGCGATCGAGCGCGACGAGCGTTTTGAGCAGCGCTTCCATGCGATGCAGCGGCACCGCGTTCGGACCGTCCGACTTCGCGCATGCGGGGTCCGGATGCGTCTCCATGAAAAGCCCCGCGACGCCCGTGGCCACCGCCGCGCGCGCCAGCACCGGCACGAACTCGCGCTGGCCGCCGGAACTCGTCCCCTGCCCGCCCGGCAACTGCACGGAATGCGTCGCGTCGAATACTACCGGCGCGTTCGTTTCGCGCATGATCGCGAGCGCACGCATATCGGACACGAGATTGTTATAGCCGAACGACACGCCGCGCTCGCACGCCATGAAACGGTCTTCCGACAGACCCGCTTCACGCGCGGCGTCGCGCGCCTTGTCGATCACGTTCTTCATGTCGTGCGGCGCGAGAAACTGGCCCTTCTTGATGTTGACCGGCTTGCCCGAGCGCGCGCACGCGTGGATGAAATCGGTCTGGCGGCACAGGAACGCGGGCGTCTGCAGCACGTCCACGACCGATGCGACCGCCTCGATCTCATGTTCGGCATGCACGTCCGTGAGAACGGGCACGCCGAGCTGCTTTTTCACTTCGCCGAGGATGCGCAAGCCTTCGTCCATGCCGAGGCCGCGAAACGACTTGCCCGAACTGCGGTTCGCCTTGTCGTAGGACGACTTGTAGATGAACGGCACGCCGAGCTTCGACGTGATTTCCTTCAGCCGCCCGGCGACGTCGATGGTCATCTGCTCCGATTCGACGACGCACGTGCCCGCTATCAGAAAGAACGGCTGGTCGAGCCCCGCTTCGAAATGACACAGCTTCATGCCTGCGCTCCTGCCGTTGCGGCGACGTTTGCACTGCCCTTCGCGTCGCCCGCTGCGAGCGAATGGTCGCGCGCCGCTTCGACGAACGCCTTGAAGAGCGGATGCCCGTCGCGCGGCGTCGAGGTGAACTCGGGGTGGAACTGCACGCCGACGAACCACGGATGCAGCGATTGCGGCAATTCCATCATTTCGGGCAGATCCTCGCTCGGCGTACGCGCGCTGATGATAAGCCCGCCCGCCTCGAGTTGCGGCACGAAACGGTTATTCACTTCATAACGGTGACGATGACGCTCGTTCACATCCGTGCCGTAGATGCGCTCGGCCATGGTGCCGGGCTTGATCGGGCACTTTTGCGAGCCGAGGCGCATGGTGCCGCCGAGGTCCGATTCTTCGGTGCGCTTTTCGATACGGCCCGCACGGTCGTACCACTCGGTGATGAGCGCGACGACGGGATTCGTGGTGTCGGAATCGAACTCGGTGCTGTTGGCGTCGGCGAGACCGGCGACGTCACGCGCGAATTCGATGACCGCGAGCTGCATGCCGAGGCAGATGCCGAGATACGGCGTCTTCGATTCGCGCGCATAGCGGATGGCCTTGATCTTGCCTTCCGTGCCGCGCCGACCGAAACCGCCCGGCACCAGCACGGCGTCGAGGTGCTCCAGCGCGCCCGTGCCTTCGGCTTCGATCTGCTCGGAATCGAGATATTCGATGTTGACCTTCGTCGACGTATGAATGGCCGCGTGGCGCAGCGCCTCGATCAGCGACTTGTACGACTCGGTCAGCTCGACATACTTGCCGACCATGCCGATGGTCACTTCGTTCTTCGGATTCTCGAGCTTCTCGACGAGGTCCGACCACATTTTCAGGTCGGCCGGCGGCGGCGAGAGCTTCAGTGCTTCGCAGATGATGTCGTCGAGATGCTGGTCGTTGAGCATCTGCGGAATCTTGTAGATGCTGTCCGCGTCCCACACGGAAATGACCGCGTCTTCGGGCACGTTCGAGAACATCGAGATCTTGGCGCGCTCGTCGTCGGGAATCGGGCGGTCAGCGCGGCACAGCAGCACGTTCGGATAGATACCGATTTCGCGCAGCTTCTGCACGCTGTGCTGCGTCGGCTTGGTCTTGAGTTCGCCGGCAGTGGCGATGAACGGCACGAGCGTCAGGTGCACGAAGCACGCGCTGTTGCGGCCCATGCGCAGGCTCATCTGACGCGCGGCTTCGAGGAACGGCAGCGATTCGATGTCGCCCACCGTGCCGCCGATCTCGACGATCGCGACATCCGGCTGGCCGCACGTGGCCGCAGCCGCGCCGCGCTCGACGAACGCCTGGATTTCGTTGGTGATGTGCGGAATGACCTGCACCGTCTTGCCGAGATACTCGCCGCGGCGTTCCTTGCGGATCACCGATTCGTAGATCTGGCCCGTGGTGAAGTTGTTGGCCTTGCGCATCTTCGTGCTGATGAAGCGCTCGTAATGGCCGAGGTCGAGGTCGGTCTCCGCGCCGTCTTCCGTCACGAACACTTCGCCGTGCTGAAACGGGGACATCGTGCCGGGGTCGACGTTGATGTAGGGATCGAGCTTGAGGAGGGTGACTTTCAGACCGCGCGATTCGAGGATCGCGGCGAGGGAGGCGGCGGCAATACCCTTGCCGAGGGAAGAAACTACGCCGCCGGTGACGAATACATATTTGGTCATCGCTAGATGCTCGCGGGAAAAACGGATTATACCGTAAAGGCCGTCCGCGACCTATCGCCCGACCGGTGGAAACCCGTATCTCGCGCGCTTCTTTTGACGCTATTTTGCCGACTGCGTCCGGCCTTATTCGGCGTCATCGCTGCATGGCGACGATGAGCCGCCGCACCGCGCGCGCCGTCTCGATGGGCCGCTCCATCGGAAAGAGATGACTGCCTTCGATCCACTCCACGTGCTCGCCCGCGATGCGCCGCGTCATCGCGAGTCCGACCTGCCGCACTTCCGTCGAATGCGTGCCCGCGACGAATCCGACCGGCACCGGCGCGCCGTGCGCGAGCCGCGCGCCGAGCGTATGCGGCAGCGTGCGGTAGATGAGGTATTCGACTTGCCGGTCGAAGGCGAGCGTGCGCGTGCCGTCGGCGTGCGTCGAAGGCATGCCGAAGTCGATGTAATCCGAGAGCATTCGCTCGTCCCATCGCGCGAACGCGGCTTTTGCGCGGAAATGACGCCACGCTTCGTCGCGGCTCGCCCAGCGCGTGCGCCGCTTTTTCGTCGCGGCGGCGGGCGACAGGCGTTCGTCGAGCCCGGTTCGCTGCATCGCGCGCAGAAGGCCGCTGCGCCAGCCCGCGATGACCGGCGAATCCAGCATGACGACGCCCTTCACCCACTGCGGGCGCTTGATCGCCGCCATGAGCGACAGATAGCCGCCGAGCGAATGCCCGACGAGCCACACTTTCGGATGCGCGCCGCCCGCTGCTTCGCGGTGACGGCTCATGTCGTCGACGAGTTCGTCGACGAGATTCGGCCAGTCGCGCGTCACCGGAAAGCGCGGATCGTGGCCGTATCGTTCGATGCTGCGGATGTCGTAGTCGTCGGCGAGTTCGGCGAATACCGTGCGATACGTCGACGCAGGAAAGCCGTTCGCGTGCGAGAAATGGATGATGTCCTTCAAGCGGCTCCTTTCTTATTGGCTCATCCAGTAGCGTGCGTGCGTTTGCCGGAAGCGTTCGAGCACGATGTCCGAACCCATGTCGATGCGCGCCGCGCCATCTTCGTCGCTGCGCGTGAGCGCGATGCCCCGCATGCGATAGCGCGCGTACACCGTCGGGTTCGGATGATGAAAACGGTTGCGATAGCCTACCTGAAATACCGCGGCGAGCGGCCCGACGGAATCGAGGAAAGGCTCGGTTGATGACGTGCGGCTGCCGTGATGCGGAACGATGAGGACATCCGCGCGCAACGCGGATGGCTCGCGCGCGAGAAGTGTGCGTTCGACATCGGCTTCGATGTCGGCGGTGAAGAGCGCGACGCGACCCGCTGCGTTCGTCACCCTGAGCACGCAGGCCTGATGATTCGGCTTGCCCGTCAGCGGGCCGGCGTCCGGCCAGAGCACGCGGAAATCGACGCCATCCCATGTCCAGCGCTGGCCCGCCGTGCAGCGCAGAGTGTCGCTGCCGCGCTTGCGGGCGTTGGACCAGAGCGCGTCGCCTGAGGGCAGCGACGCGAGCAGTTGCCGCACGCCGATCGATTGCAGCACCGCCGGCGCGCCGCCCGAATGGTCGGAATCGGAATGGCTGATGACGAGCGCATCGAGCGAAAGCAGGCCCGCGGCGAGCAGATACGGTGCGACGATGCGCTCGCCGGCGTGCGTCGATTCGGGGCCGGGGCCGGCGTCGAAGAGCAGCGCGTGCTTCTCTGTTTCGACGACGAGCGCCGAACCCTGGCCGATATCGAGCGCGGTGATGCGAAATGCGCCGTGCGGCGTGACGTGCGGCGCGGCCGCAAGCAGCGGCAGCCAGGTCAGCGGCGCGGCGAAACGCAACGGCCAGCCGCGCGGCGCGAGCGCCCACGCGCTTCCGGCGAGCGCGGCCACGAGCGCGAACGGCGTCGGCTGCGGCAGATGCCAGAGGGACCACGCGGGGGCGGCGTCGGCCAGGCGCGCGAGGGCATCGCAGAGAACGGAAAGCGCGGCATGCGCGAGGCGGAACGCGGGTGCATCGACGGGCGCGGGCAGGATCAGGCCGGCGAGCGTCGCGGGCGTGACGACGAAGCTCGTCCACGGAATGGCGAATGCATTGGCGAGCGGGCCGATCAGCGGGATTTGCGAGAACCAGTAAGCAGTCAGCGGCGCGAGCGCGAGCGTGACGGCGTATTGAACGCGGGCGCTCGATTTGACGTGAGCGTGCAGCTTGAACGCCGCGCGACGCATTGCCGATGCAAGGCGTTTTCGCTTCGGCGTTGCAGCGGCGGGTCGCACGGCTTGATTCGATGCGCTCTCGACTTCGTCCGGCAATACCGGATCGCGCGCTTCGAGGCCTGCCAGCCAATCATCGTCATCATCCGGCCGCGCTTTCGACGCCCGCCTGCCGTACGCCGCGATCGCGTGCAAAATCGCCGCCACCGCGCAGAAGGACAGCCAGAATCCGGGCGATGTCGCCGCCCACGGATCGACGATCAGCACGAGCGCGAGCGCCCACGCGAGCACGAGCGACGACGCCGGCCGCCGCCCGCAGACATACGCGACGGCGAACACCAGCAGCATCCACAACGTGCGCTGCGCGGGCACGTTGAAGCCGGCGAGCGCGGCATACACCGCCGCGAACGATGCCGCGCCAAACGCCGCGACCTTCGGCGTGGCCATCCAGAGCGGCCCCGGCAAGCCGCGCCACGCAATGCGCCGCCACACGAAGCCGCAAGCCAGCGCCGCCAGTCCCGCGACGAATCCGATATGAAGCCCCGAGATCGCGACGAGATGACTCGTGCCGGTCGCGCGCATGACGGCCCAGTCGTCGTCGCTGACGGATGCCTGCGCGCCCACCGCCAGCGCGACGATGATCCCGCGATGCGGCGCATCGCCGAGCACGGTTTCGATGCGATCGCGGATACGCGCCCGCCACCGGTCGATGGCAATGCGCGGACCGATGGCATCGCCAGGAAGCCTGCGCGGCGCACGCACGAGCGACACCGATCCCGTCGCGCGAATGCCTTGCTCGAGCAGACTCACTTCGCCATCGCGCAACAGGAAATTGGCATTGGCATGCGGGCGCTTGAGCCGCGCGGTCAGCGTCCAGCGCTGGCCCGCGCGAAGCACAGGCGGAACGAGCGGCGCGGCGGGCGCCCAAAGCAGCCGAACGATTCGCGGAAAGTCGCGCAGCCCCGCGCCGTTCGCTTCGACCTCGAACAGGAAGCGCGTGCCCTGCTCTTGCGGCTCCGGCAATCCGCGCACGAAGCCGCTCAGTTCGATATCGCGCTGCTCATATTCGACCGGCAGATGCGGCCGCAAGCGCACTTCGGCGCGCAACGCCGCATACGCGAATCCCGCGACGATCGCCGCCAGCACGAACACGCCGACGCCATAACGACGCCCCGCCATGACCGCGACGCAGAAAATCAGGAAGCACGTTCCCCAGCCGCGCCAGCCCGGCAAATCCGTCTGTTGCTGCAGCCACCAGACGCCCAACGCAAACCCCAGCAACACCGCACGCACGCTTTCCTCTTCCATCGTCGACGCGAACGCATCCGCTTCGAATAACGTTAGCCATCCGAATCAAATGCAACTTGCCGACGATTATGCAGAAGCGAGCGCGAGCCGGGGCAGCGCCGCGTGAGCGTTAGCCGTTGTGCCTATGGAAAGCGCGTTTTCGTCGATGCCGCGCAACTCCGCCAGCACCTTCGCGATGCCCGCGACCTGATCCGGCGTATTGCGTCCCTTGTAGCGCCAGGCAGGCGCGATATCGGGCGCATCGGTTTCGAGCACGATCGCATCGAGCGGAAGTTCCGCCGCAAGCCGCCTGATCTGCCGCGCGCGCTCGAAAGTGAGATTGCCGCCGAAGCCGAGATGCATGCCCTGCGCGATGAATGCTTGGGCCTGCTGGAAGCTGCCGTTGAACGCATGCGCGATGCCGCAATGAATGTCGTGCACGCGCAAGCCCTTCAGCACCTTGTCCTGCGACTTGCGCACGTGGCAAATGACCGGCAGACGGAATTCACGCGCGAGCTTCAGTTGCTCGAAGTAGAAGAACTGCTGGCGCGCGTCGTCGAGCGTCGGCACGAAATAATCCAGCCCGATTTCGCCGATGCCGACAAAACGCGGATCGTCGAGGCTCGCGGCGATCTGTTCGCGCAGCACGTGGAGGTCGTCGTCGGTGGCGCGCGGCGTGAAAAGCGGATGGATGCCAAGGGCATACGCGCCGCCTTCCACGCGATGCGCGAGCGCGCGCACCGTATCGAAGTTCGCGCGCTCGACGCCCGGAATCACGATGCGCCGCACGCTCGCATCGAACGCGGCGCGGGCGACGTCGTCGCGGTCCGCGTCGAACTCCGAGGCATCGAGATGACAGTGCGTATCGATCCACATGGCGTTCTCCGCGGTCCGCCGCTTCAGACCGGCACCGACGGCTCTTCGTGCAGCACGCCGTCGCGCAGACGCATGATGCGGTCGCAGCGCGCGGCGAGATCGGGATCGTGCGTGACGATCACGAAGCTCGTCTCCAGCGTCTGCGACAGTTCGAGCATCAGGTTGAAGACGGTATCGGCGGTGCCGCCGTCGAGATTGCCGGTGGGTTCGTCGGCAAGCACGCACGCCGGACGCGTGACCAGCGCCCGCGCGATCGCCACGCGCTGCCGTTCGCCGCCCGACAGCGCGCCCGGCCGATGCTTCGCGCGATGCCCGATGCCCACGCGCTCCAGCATGCCCATCGCTTCGTGGCGGGCGGCGTCCTCGGACATGCGGCGGATGCGCAGCGGCATCGCGACGTTATCGAGCGCGGTGAATTCCGGCAGCAGATGATGGAACTGATAGACGAAGCCGAGCGCGCGATTGCGCAGCTCGTTGCGCTCCTTTTCCTTCAGTTCAGTGAAAGGCTTGCCGAGCAGCGAGACCTTGCCCGCGCTCGGTTCGTCGAGCCCGCCGAGCACATGCAAAAGCGTGCTCTTGCCGGAGCCGGACGCGCCGACGATCGCGAGCTTCTCGCCGCGCCGCACTTCGAGTTGCGCGTTGTCGAGCACCTGCACGTTGAAGCCGCCCTGCACGAAGGTCTTCGAAATCGCCGTTGCGTGCAGCACGATGTTGTTGTCTGGAATCATGTCACTCATAGCGCAGCGCCTCCGCCGGACGGACCTTCGCGCCGCGCCAGCTCGGATAGAGCGTGGCGAGCGACGAAAGCAGGAACGCGATGACGCCGATCTTCGCGACATCCGCCGGCACGAGCTCCGACGGCAACTCGCTGATGAAGTAAACCGAAGGCGGCAGGAATTGCACGCCGAGCAGGTGCTCGATCATCGGCACGAGCCACGGAATGCTCCACGCGATCAGGCAGCCGAGCGACACGCCGAGCGCCGTGCCGATGAAGCCGATGGTCACGCCCTGCACCACGAATATCTTCATGATCGAGCCGGGCTGCGCGCCGAGCGTGCGAAGAATGGCGATATCGGCCTGCTTGTCGGTGACGGTCATCACGAGCGACGACACCAGATTGAACGCCGCCACCGCGATGATCAGCGTGAGGATGATGAACATCATGCGCTTTTCGATCTGCACGGCGGAGAACCACGTCTTGTTCTGCTGCGTCCAGTCGCGGATATAAAGATCGCCGGACAGCGTGTGCGACAGTTGCCGCGCGACTTCGGGCGCGCGCTGCATGTCTTTCAGGCGCAGGCGCACGCCGGTCGGCGCGGGCAGGCGGAAAAGCGCTTCGGCGTCGCGCATCGAAATGAGCGCGAGCGTCGAGTCGTATTCGTAGTGTCCCGATTCGAAGATGCCGACGACCGTGAACTGCTTCAGGCGCGGCATCATGCCCGCCGGCGTGATGGTGCCTTCGGGCGCGACGAGCGTGATCTTGTCGCCGGTCATCACGCCGAGATTCGTCGCGAGATCGCCGCCGAGCACGATGCCGAATTCGCCCGGCACGAGATCCGCGAGCTTGCCCGCGCGCATTTCCTTGCCGATATCCGACACTTGCGGCTCCAGCGACGGCTCCACGCCGCGCAGCGCGACGCCGCTCACCGCGCCTTGCCGCGTGAGCAGCGCCTGCGCCTCGACATAAGGCGCCGCGCCGATCACTTCCGGATTGCGGCGCGCTTCCTGCGCGGTCAGTTGCCAGTTGGGCATCGAGCCGGTCGGCGAAAAAATCTCGACGTGCGCGAGCACCGACAGCATGCGGTCGCGCACTTCCTTCTGGAAGCCGTTCATGACCGACAACACGACGATCAGCGCAGCGACGCCGAGCGCGATGCCCGCCATCGACACGAGCGCGATGAAGGAGATGAAGCCGTTGCCTGTGGTGCGTTTGCTGGCGCGTGTGTAGCGCCAGCCAATCTGCCATTCGTACGGAAGTTTCAAGCGAATCCTTTCTTCTGCGAGTGCTGCGTTGGTGTTGCTCGTGGGTGTTGCGCCTTGTTGCGCTTTGTTGCGGCCGGAGAGTCATCTCGCCGATGCAACGCATGGCCGAAATTTGCGAAAGTTTGCCATAGGTGGCGAATGCGCCGTAACAGCCGGCCGCGCGCGTTAGCCATTCGGCCGGCTCCCGAACGGCCATTTCGAAGGACAAACTCGCGCGGCGCGCGCCCGATCCAGCCCCACGCTTTGCCCTACAATGCCGACCATCATGCCCGTTCCCGACCTTCATCTTCTGCTGCCGTTCGCGCTGCCCTCGGCCGCGGACGCCGCCACCGCATTGCACGGGCTGGAAAGCGCGGCGCTCGACAGACTGCTCGCCCGCGCCACGCTCGAAGAACGCGTGATCGGCGAAGACTTTCAGCGCACGCTGCCGCACGAACGCTGGACCGCGCAACGCTTCGGCGCGGTCGCATCGAGCGCGGGCGAGCGCCACGCCGACGACGCCCCGCTCGCTCCCTTCATGCTGCTCGCCGATGGCGGCACGCCCGGCGATGCGCTCTGGGCCTGCATCGAGCCGGTCCACGTGCGGATCGCGCACGATCATCTCGTGCTGATCGATCCCGCCACGCTCGGCGTGCGCACCGAGGAAGCGCGCGCGTTGCTGGAAACGGCGCGGCCGGTCATCGAAGATCTCGGCATCGTGCTGCAAGCGCCCACGCCGCTGCGCTGGTACGTGTCCGGCGAAGCGCTCGGCGCGCTCGCGGGCGCGTCGCCATTGCGCGCGACGGGGCGCAACATCGAAATCTGGCTGCCGCACGAAGCCCGCACCGGCGAGCGCTCGCGCGCGTGGATGAAGCTGCAGAACGAAGTGCAGATGGCGTGGTTCGAGCATCCGCTCAACGTCGAACGCGAGTCGCGCGGACTGCCCGCGATCAATTCCATCTGGCTGCACGCACAAGGCGCGATGCGCCCGGTGACGAGCCCGTTCGCGCGCGTGATGTCGGATGCCGCCGCGACGCGCGGGCTTGCTCTTGCCGCGGGCATCGCGCCCGAAAGGCCGCCGGAAAGTTTCGCCGCGCTTGCGAACGTGTCGAATGGAAACGAGGAAGGCGCCGCGCTCGTCGAACTGGATCCGTTCTCGGCGCCCTTCATCGAGCAAGACTGGGCGCGCTGGAACGCATCGCTGAAGGCGCTCGCGAACGACTGGTTCGCGCCCGCGCTGAACGCGCTCTCGAACGGATCGCTCAGGCGCTTCGGCCTCACGCTCTGCGGCGACACCGGCTCGGTCACGCTCTCCGTCACGCGCGCCGACTTGCGCAAGTTCTGGCGCCGCCGGCCGATCGCGGCGCTTTTCATCGAATAAAGCATCGAATAAAGGCGAACCCCGAATGACGCGAATCGTAACGCGCGCCTCCTCCCCCGCCGACGCCGAAGCGCTGATGCGCCACGGCCTGCATCCCGTGATCGCGCGGCTCTACGCGGCGCGCGGCGTCACGTCGCCCGACGAAATCGAGACCGAATTCAAGCGCCTGCACGCGCCCGTCGGCCTGAAAGGTTGCGACGATGCCGCCGTCGTGCTCGCCGATGCGCTCGCCGCGAACAAGCGCATGCTGGTCGTCGCCGATTACGACTGCGACGGCGCGACCGCCTGCGCCGTCGCCGTGCGCGGCTTGCGGATGTTCGGCGCGAGCATCGACTATCTGGTGCCGAATCGCTTCGAATACGGCTACGGACTGACGCCGGAAATCGTCGAACTGGCCGCGCGCTCGCCGCTCGGACTGCCCGAACTGCTGATCACCGTCGATAACGGCATTACCAGCGTCGAGGGCGTCGCGGCGGCGAATGCGCTCGGGATCGACGTGCTCGTAACCGATCATCACCTGCCCGGCGACGAACTGCCCGCCGCGCGCGCGATCGTCAATCCGAACCAGCCGGGCTGCGCGTTTCCGAGCAAGTGCATCGCGGGCGTGGGCGTCATGTTTTACGTGCTGCTCGCGCTGCGCGCCGAGTTGCGCCGGCGCGGCGCTTACGAGAACGCGCCGGAGCCGCGTCTGGACGGCCTGCTCGATCTCGTCGCGCTCGGCACCGTCGCGGATGTCGTGAAGCTCGATGCGAACAACCGGATTCTCGTCGCGCAAGGCTTGAAGCGGATTCGCGCGGGACGCATGCAGCCGGGCATCGCGGCGCTCTTTCGCGCGGCGGGCCGCGATGCGCGCGCGGCATCCGGCTTCGATCTCGGCTTCGCGCTGGGGCCGCGGCTGAACGCGGCGGGACGGCTCTCGGACATGTCGCTCGGCATCGAATGTTTGACGACCGACGACATTGGCCGCGCGTGGGAACTCGCGCAGCAACTCGATTCGATGAATCGCGAGCGGCGCGAAATCGAAGCCGGCATGCAGCAACAGGCGCTCGCGGAATTGCAGAGCTTCCAGCCCGGCGAGCGCGCGACGCTCACGCTCTTCGATCCGGGCTGGCATCAGGGCGTGATCGGCATCGTCGCCGGGCGGCTGAAGGAGCGGTTTCATCGGCCGTCGTTCACGTTCGCGCACGCCGACGACAGCGGATCGCTCTGCAAAGGCTCCGGCCGCTCGATTCCGGGCTTCCATCTGCGCGACGCCGTCGATCTGATCAGCAAGCGCGAGCCCGGCCTCATCCACAAGTTCGGCGGCCACGCGATGGCGGCGGGCCTGACGCTCGCCACCGCCGATATCGCGCGCTTCACGGACGCGTTCGAGCGCGTGGGCCGCGAATGGCTCACCGCCGACGCGCTCGCGCGCACCGTCGAAACGGACGGCGAGCTGGAGGACGCGTATTTCACGCCGCAATTCGTGGAACTGCTCGATGCCGCCGTCTGGGGCCAGGGCTTTCCGGCGCCGACGTTCTCCGGCGAGTTCGAAGTCGCCTCGCAGGCGCTCGTGAAGGAGAAACATCTGAAGCTGTCGCTGTTGCGCGGACGGCAGCGCTTCAATGCGATCTGGTTCAATCACGTCGATCCGCTGCCGCCGCGCGCGACCGTCGCGTACCGGCTCGTCAGCGATTCGTGGAATGGCGTGGCGCGCGTGCAATTGATCGTCGAGCACGCGGCGTAATTGCATCGGCGAAACGATCGGCCAAAAGCATTGCATACGAGAATTGATTGACACGAATCAGTCAATTCTCATTTTCGCGAATCTCACCGCGAATGTCCCGTCTGCGCAAATATAATCACGCGATTGCGGATGCCTATGCTCTTGCTTGTCGATGAATAATGAAAAAATCAACCTGCGCAATATCACGCTTTGCGCAGTGGACTGCCTGAATCCCGTGCTCGCGGCCCGTGCGCTGGATATTTCGAGAAGGCATTGCCTGTTTGGCGACACGATTCTCCTGACCGACGAACGAATCGATGCCAATGTGCGCATCGGTCTGATACCGCGCATCAAATCCCGGGAAGAATATAGCGTCTTCGTCATGAGGCAACTCCTCGAATACATATCGACGCCCTGGGTACTGCTCGTTCAATGGGACGGATTCGTCGCCAATCCGTCCGCCTGGTCGGAAGATTTCCTCGCGTACGATTACATCGGCGCGCGCTGGCCGAATCATCGTGACGGCATGGCGGTCGGAAACGGCGGTTTCACGTTGCGCTCCAGGCGGCTTCTTCAGATTATCGCCAGCGACGAACGATTCACGCCGCATTCGGAAATTGTCGAAGACGAACTGATCTGCCGGACATATCGCCCGATGCTGGAGGCGGAATACGGCATTCGTTTCGCGCCGGAGCATATCGCCGACCGGTTTTCCGCCGAATTCGCCCGGCCGCGCGAGCGCACCTTCGGATTTCACGGCGTTTTCAATATGCATCGCCATGTCGAAGACGACGATCTGATTTTCTTCGCGCAAAACGCCCGGCAAAGTTCGGTGCTCACCATCGATTTCATCGATCTTTGCCTGAGTTGTCTCAAGCAAGGCAGAACATCGGTCGCGGGCACGCTGTATTCGAAATTGCGGACTTACGTCGGCGCACGGCAAATCGAAGAGATTTTCCGCAACCCGAAAATCGGCGCGACGCCCGAAGAGTCCGCGAAGCACATCGCGGCGCTCGAAGCGCTGCGCGAGGCGCCGGCGCGCGCCCGTTGAAAAGACCCGCGCCGCTTGCACCGGCGCGCGTTCCGCGTGCGCGTTTGCAGGCGGGCGTAAGGCGTCGATCGGCTATAATTGCACCTTTTTACGAAGCCGAAGATCGACAATGGAAGCAGAACGTCTCAACGCGATCGAAAGCCTTCTGGCCGACCTGCGCCGCCGCGCGGGCGAGCTACGGGGGTATCTTTGACTACGACGCCAAGTCCGCGCGTCTAGCCGAAGTCAACAAGGAACTCGAAGACCCGAACGTCTGGAACGATTCGAAAAACGCCCAGGCGCTCGGCCGTGAGAAGAAGCTGCTCGACGGCGTCGTGACCACGCTCACCGCGCTCGGCAACGACCTGCGCGACGCGCAGGATCTGTTCGACATGGCGCGCGAGGAAGCCGACGAAGACACGCTCGTCGCCTGCGAATCCGACGCCGATGCGCTGCGTCTGCGCGTCGAAGACATGGAATTCCGCCGGATGTTCTCGAACCCGGCCGATCCGAACAACTGCTTCATCGACATTCAGGCGGGCGCGGGCGGCACCGAAGCGTGCGACTGGGCGTCCATGCTGCTGCGCCAGTACCTCCGCTACTGCGAGCGCAAGGGCTTCAAGACCGAAGTGCTCGAAGAATCCGAAGGCGATGTCGCGGGCATCAAGAGCGCGACGATCAAGGTCGAAGGCGAATACGCGTACGGCTATCTGCGCACCGAAACGGGCATTCACCGCCTCGTGCGCAAATCGCCGTTCGACTCGTCGGGCGGGCGTCATACGTCGTTCTCGTCGGTGTTCGTGTATCCGGAAATCGACGATTCGATCGAAATCGAAATCAATCCCGCCGATATCCGCACGGACACGTATCGCGCGTCGGGCGCGGGCGGCCAGCACATCAACAAGACGGATTCCGCCGTGCGTCTCACGCACGCGCCGACCGGCATCGTCGTGCAGTGCCAGAACGACCGCTCGCAGCACCGCAATCGCGCGGAAGCCATGCAGATGCTGAAGGCGCGTCTCTACGAATTCGAGATGCGCAAGCGCCAGGCCGAACAGGACAAGCTCGAATCGAGCAAGACCGACGTGGGCTGGGGCCATCAGATCCGTTCCTACGTGCTCGACCAGAGCCGCGTGAAGGACCTGCGCACCAGCGTGGAAATGAGCAACACGCGCGCCGTGCTCGACGGCGACCTCGACGACTTCATCAGCGCGAGCCTGAAACAGGGCGTTTAAACCGCCGGCGCGGATATCGGCTCCGGTATCCGCGCAATTCGTTTCGACTCATCGCGCATCCGCCTCGCATCAAAATCCAAGAATCATCATGACCGAACCGACTCAACCGAGCGCCGCTCCCGAACTGGAAGACAACCAGATCATCGCCGAGCGCCGCGACAAGCTGCGCTCGCTGCGTGAGCAAGGCGTCGCTTATCCGAACGACTTCCGCCCGACGCATCAGGCGGCCGCGCTGCAAGGCGAATACGCCGACATCGACAAGGAAGCGCTCGAAGCGAATCCCCTGCCCGTCGCGCTCGCCGGCCGCATGATGCTCAAGCGCGTGATGGGCAAGGCGAGCTTCGCCACGGTTCAGGACGGCAGCGGCCAGATTCAGTTCTTCGTGACGCCCGCCGACGTCGGCGCGGACACTTACGAAGCGTTCAAGAAGTGGGATCTGGGCGATATCGTCGCGGCGCGCGGCGTGCTGTTCCGCACGAACAAGGGCGAACTGTCGGTGCGCTGCACGGAACTGCGTCTGCTCTCGAAGGCGCTGCGTCCGCTGCCGGACAAGTTCCACGGCCTCGCCGATCAGGAAATGCGCTATCGCCAGCGTTACGTCGATCTGATCGTCACGCCGGAATCGCGCAAGACGTTCATGGCGCGCACGAAGGCGGTCACGTCGATCCGCAACTTCATGGCGCACGCGAACTTCATGGAAGTCGAAACGCCGATGCTGCACCCGATTCCCGGCGGCGCGGCGGCCAAGCCTTTCGTCACGCATCACAACGCGCTCGACATGCAGATGTTCCTGCGCATCGCGCCGGAGCTTTATCTGAAGCGGCTGATCGTCGGCGGCTTCGAGCGCGTGTTCGAGATCAATCGCAATTTCCGGAACGAAGGCGTGTCGCCGCGTCACAATCCGGAATTCACGATGATGGAGTTCTACGCAGCCTACACCGATTACCAGTGGCTCATGGACTTCACCGAGCAACTGATCCGCCAAGCCGCGATCGATGCGCTCGGCACCGCGACCATCACGTATCAGGGGCGCGAACTTGACTTGGGCAAGCCCTTCCATCGTCTGACGATCAATCAGGCGATTCAGAAATACGCGCCGAATTACACCGACGAGCAGTTGAACGACGGCGTGTTCATGCGCGCGGAACTCAAGAAGTTCGGCGTCGATACCGCGCAGCCCGCTTTCCTGAACGCCGGCATCGGCGCGCTGCAACTGGCGCTGTTCGAAGAGACGGCGGAATCGCAATTGTGGGAACCGACGTATATCGTCGATTACCCGATCGAAGTGTCGCCGCTCGCGCGTGAATCGGACAGCGTGCCGGGCATCACGGAGCGCTTCGAACTGTTCATCACGGGGCGCGAGATCGCGAACGGCTTCTCGGAATTGAACGATCCGGAAGATCAGGCCGCGCGCTTCCAGAAGCAGGTCGATCAGAAAGACGCGGGCGACGAAGAAGCCATGTATTTCGACGCCGACTACATCCGCGCGCTCGAATACGGCATGCCGCCGACGGGCGGTTGCGGCATCGGCATCGACCGTCTGGTGATGCTCTTGACCGACAGCCCGAGCATCCGCGATGTGATCCTGTTCCCGCATCTGCGGCGCGAAGACTGAGCGAAGGCTCGGTCTTGGTAGCGATAAAGCGCGTCCTTCGGGGCGCGCTTTTTTTGTTTCTGGCTGTGTCTCTGTACCGAAAGTACTTCCCGAAAAGGCCGCGCCGCGTCCGGGGTGGCACCGGATGTGCTTCTGACTCTTTGAAAACGGTCGTTACAACTCGAAAAAGCGCCGATCAGGCGTTTCGATCAAAATAAAACGTAGTCGGCAGTTCGCCTCGAACGGAGGTTCGAAATGGATAACGGGACCAACAAATTTTCGCCCTCGCCGTCGCCTGGCGCGGGCCAGCCGCCGCAGCGGCGTCTGCATCCGCTCATCGCGACGGCGGCGGGCGCGGTCATCGTCGCGAGTCTCGCCGCGACAGCCGCGATCACCGGGCTGTTTCCGGGCGCGTCGAGCACGTCCGCGCAGAGTCCGCAAACTCAAACCGCAGCGGTCGCGCAGCAGCAGCCGGTCGTCAGTCCGGCTGTTCCCGCGCCAACGCAGCAGGTGGCACAGCAAACGGCGCCTCAACCGGTTCAGCAAACCGCGCCGCAGCCTGTTCAGCAAGCGCCCGTGCAGCCTTCCTACGCGCAACAGCCGCCGCCCAAAGCCGCTTACTGTTCGACTTGCGGCACCGTCGAAGCAATTTCCGCCGTGCGCCGCGAGGGGCACGGCACCGGCATCGGCGCGGTGGGCGGCGCGGTGGCGGGCGGTGTCGTCGGCAATCAATTCGGACGCGGCGGTGGCCGCACCGCGATGACGCTGCTCGGCGCGCTCGGCGGCGGCCTCGCGGGCAACTCGGTGGAAAAGCACATTCGCAGCGAAACCGACTATTCCGTGCGCGTGCGGATGGAAAACGGCAAGACGCGCTACTTCACGTACAAGCAGCAGCCGCCGTTCGCGCAGGGCCAGCATGTGCGCGTGCGCAATGGCGTGCTGGAGGCGGGTTGATCGGCTTGATCGGATATTGCGCGGGGATAAAAAAAGCGGCGGGACTTTGCGCCCCGCCGCTTTTGCATCGAACAATGCGCTTTAGTGATCCCGTTGCGAACTGCGCGCGGGGTTCGGCCTGCCGCGTATCGCCATGTAAGCCCACCAGACGTATCCCGAGAAGCCATACAGCACGAACAGGCAAAAGAGCATGACCGGCGGATCGGACGAAACGAGCACGAACGCCACCACGATCAGCAGCACGCCCGCGAACGGCACGCGATACCGCACGTCGAGCGCCTTGCCGCTGTAGAACGGCGCGTTCGATACCATCGTGACGCCCGCGTAAATCGTCAGCGCGAACGCGACCCACGGCAGCCACACGAGCTTGAGCGGCACGCGGTTATCGGTTGCGAGCCACACGAAACCGGCGATCAGCGCAGCCGCGGCCGGCGAAGGCAAGCCCTGGAAGTAACGCTTGTCGACCACGCCGACGTTCGTATTGAAACGCGCGAGCCGCAGCGCCGCGCCCGAGCAATAGACGAACGCCGCGAGCCAGCCCCAGCGCCCGAGGTCCTTCAGCACCCATTCGTACATCACGAGCGCCGGCGCGACGCCGAACGACACCATGTCGGACAGGCTATCGAACTGCTCGCCGAACGCGCTCTGCGTGTGCGTCATGCGGGCGACGCGGCCGTCCATGCCGTCGAGCACCATCGCGACGAAAATGGCGATGGCCGCGATCTCGAACCGCACGTTCATTGCCTGGACGACGGCGAAGAAGCCGCAGAACAGCGCGGCCGTGGTGAACGCGTTCGGCAGCAGATAGATGCCGCGCTTCTTCAGGAACTGCTGCCGCTTCGCGCGCCGCGTCTCCACGACGCCGACGTCCTGAATGGCCTTGTTGCGGCGAAACGCGCGCGGTGGCGTCGCGTTCGCCCGGTTACGGCGCGTCTTGAATGCCGCCATCGAAACCCCCGCGTTATTCCGCGAACTCGGCGAGGATGGTCGACGAGGCGGACACCTTCTCGCCGATCGACACGCGCGGCCGGCTTCCGACCGGCAGATACACGTCGACGCGCGAGCCGAAACGGATGAAGCCGTAGCGCTGACCGCGCGTGAGCGGCTCGCCGGCGTGCACGTAGCAAAGAATGCGTCGCGCGATCAGACCCGCGATCTGCACCGACGTCACCGTATGCCCCGCCGCCGTCTGCAGCACGATCGCGTTGCGCTCGTTTTCCGTGGACGCCTTGTCGACCGCCGCATTCAGATACGCGCCGGGAAAGTACTGGACCTTGGTGATCGCGCCGTCCACAGGCGAACGCTGCGAGTGCACGTTGAACACGTTCATGAACACGCTGATCTTGAGCGCTTCGCGGCCCGCGTACGGATCGTGCGCGGTTTCGACCGCGACGATGCGCCCGTCGGCCGGACACAGCACCGCGTTGGCCTGAGTGGGAATGGGACGCGGCGGATCGCGGAAAAACTGGACGACGAAGATCACGATCAGCCAGAAGATCCAGGCGAAGCCGAAGCCGCCGATCGCCTGCACGAGAATGGCAACGACGGCCGCGATGGCGATGAACGGCCAGCCTTCGCGGGCAATGATCGGATGAGGATAGTTCATGAACGTGTTCTGTGTTTTTTAAAAACCGTAGGATAGCAAAAGCCGCCCGGCGCACAGCGGCTTCCGGGCGGCTTTTAGCGAAGCAAAAAACGTGACGCGCAGACCTTAGTTCTTTGCCTGGTCCACGAGCTTGTTCTTCGCGATCCACGGCATCATCGCGCGGAGCTTTTCGCCCACTTGCTCGATCTGATGCTCCGACGTCAGGCGGCGGCGCGATTGCAGCGTCGGCGCACCCGCGCGGTTCTCGATGATGAAGCTCTTCGCGTACTCGCCGGTCTGGATGTCCTTCAGCACGGCCTTCATCGCCTTCTTCGTCTCTTCCGTGACGATGCGCGGCCCCGTCACGTACTCGCCGTACTCGGCGTTGTTCGAGATCGAGTAGTTCATGTTGGCGATGCCGCCCTCATAGATCAGGTCGACGATCAGCTTCAGTTCGTGCAGGCACTCGAAGTACGCCATTTCCGGCGCGTAGCCCGCTTCGACCAGCGTTTCGAAGCCGGCCTTGATCAGATCGACGGTGCCGCCGCACAGAACCGCTTGCTCGCCGAACAAGTCGGTTTCGGTTTCTTCACGGAAGTTCGTTTCGATGATGCCGGCACGGCCGCCGCCGTTCGCCGCTGCATACGAAAGCGCCACGTCGCGCGCGGAGCCCGACTTGTCTTGCGCGACCGCGATCAGGTGCGGCACGCCGCCGCCCTGGCTGTACGTGTTGCGAACCGTGTGGCCCGGCGCCTTCGGCGCGATCATGATGACGTCCAGATCGGCACGCGGGATCACCTGGCCGTAGTGAACATTGAAGCCGTGCGCGAACGCGAGCGCTGCGCCGTTCTTGATGTTCGCGTGCACTTCGTTCTTGTACACCTCGGCGATCTGCTCGTCGGGCAGCAGCATCATCACGACGTCGGCGCCCTTCACGGCTTCGGCCACTTCCTTGACCGGCAGGCCGGCGTTCTCGGCCTTGCTCCACGATGCGCCGCCCTTACGCAGGCCGACCGTCACGTTCACGCCGCTTTCCTTCAGGTTCAGCGCGTGCGCATGGCCTTGCGAGCCATAGCCGATGATGGTCACTTGCTTGCCCTTGATGAGGGAGAGGTCGGCGTCTTTGTCGTAGAAAACTTTCATGGTGGTTCCTTGCTGGGTCCTGAATCGGGGTTGTGGTTTTGCGTGATGCAATGAATCTGGAATCGCGTGTGGTCCTACACCTTGAGGATGCGCTCGCCCCGGCCGATGCCGGAGCTGCCCGTGCGAACCGTCTCGAGGATCGCCGTGGCGTCGAGCGCCTGAATGAACGCGTCGAGCTTGTCGGAGGCGCCCGTCAGTTCCATCGTGTAGGTCTTTTCGGTCACGTCGATGATGCGGCCGCGGAAGATATCCGCCATCCGCTTCATTTCTTCGCGTTCCTTGCCGACCGCCCTTACCTTGATGAGCATCAGCTCGCGCTCGATGTGGGCGCCCTCTGTCAGGTCGACCACTTTCACCACCTCGATCAGGCGGTTCAGGTGCTTCGTGATCTGTTCGATCACGTCGTCCGAGCCAATGGAGACGATGGTGAGCCGCGACAGCGAGCTGTCTTCCGTCGGCGCCACCGTCAGCGTTTCGATGTTATAGCCGCGCGCGGAAAAGAGTCCGACGACACGCGATAACGCGCCCGGCTCGTTTTCCAGCAAAACGGAGATGATGTGTTTCATGTGTTTTTCCCGAGTATGTCCAGTTGGCATTCATCCGAAAAACCCGCGCGCAGCACGTGTCCTTTTTGAAGACAGGCGCGCGCGAGCCTCGCGAGACAAAGCCGCGTTATAGATCCTCAGATCCGAGCAGCATTTCCGTGATGCCTTTACCGGCTTGCACCATCGGGAATACGTTTTCGGTGGGATCGGTCTGGAAGTCGAGAAACACGGTGCGATCCTTCAGGCGCAGCGCTTCCTTCAGCGCCGGCTCGACGTCCGCCGTCTTTTCGACGCGAATGCCGACATGGCCGTACGCTTCCGCGAGCTTCACGAAATCAGGCAGCGCGTCCATGTACGAACTGGAGTAACGCTTCTTGTATTCGATCTGCTGCCACTGGCGAACCATGCCGAGATAGCGGTTGTTCAGCGAGATGATCTTGACGGGCGTGTTGTACTGCTTGCACGTCGACAGTTCCTGGATGCACATCTGGATGGAACCTTCGCCCGTGATGCAGACGACGTCGTCGTCCGGATAGGCCATCTTCACGCCCATCGCGGCCGGCAGGCCGAAGCCCATCGTGCCGAGACCGCCCGAGTTGATCCAGCGGCGCGGCTTGTTGAACGGATAGAACTGCGCCGCCCACATCTGGTGCTGGCCGACGTCCGAGCAGACGAACGCGTTGCCGTCGGTCAGCTCCGCGAGCTTTTCGACGACGTACTGCGGCTTGATGATCTCGCTCTTGCGGTCGTACGCCAGGCAGTCTTTCGAGCGCCAGCCCTCGATGTCGGTCCACCACGTCTTGAGCGCCTCGGCGTCCGGGCCGTGCTCGGCGTGCTGAAGCTGCTCGATCAGTTCCTTCAGCACTTCCTTCACGTCGCCGACGATGGGGATATCCACCTTCACGCGCTTGGAAATGGACGACGGATCGACGTCGATGTGGATGATCTTGCGCGGCGACGACGCGAAATGCTTCGGGTCGCCGATCACGCGGTCGTCGAAACGCGCGCCGATCGCGATCAGCACGTCGCAGTTCTGCATCGCCATGTTGGCTTCGTACGTGCCGTGCATGCCGAGCATGCCGAGGAACTTCTTGTCGCTCGCGCGGTAGCCGCCGAGGCCCATCAGCGTGTTGGTGACGGGATAGCCGAGCAGATCGGCGAACTGGTTCAGCTCGCGCGACGCATCCGCGAGGATGATGCCGCCGCCCGTGTAGATGTACGGGCGCTTCGCCGACAAGAGCAGTTGCACCGCCTTGCGGATCTGGCCCGAATGGCCTTTCGTGACCGGGTTGTACGAACGCAGCGACACGCTCTTGATCGGCTCGTACTGGCACGGCGCCTTCGACACGTCCTTCGGAATGTCGATCAGCACGGGGCCGGGACGGCCTGTCCGGGCAATGTAGAACGCTTTCTTGATGGTGGCGGCGAGATCGCGCACGTCCTTCACGAGGAAGTTGTGCTTCACGCACGGACGCGTGATGCCGACGGTGTCGCATTCCTGGAACGCGTCGAGGCCGATGGCCGCAGTGGGCACCTGGCCGCTGATGACGACGAGCGGAATGGAATCCATGTAGGCCGTGGCGATGCCGGTGACGGCATTGGTGACGCCCGGACCCGAAGTCACGAGGCACACGCCGACTTTGCCGGTCGAACGCGAATACGCGTCGGCAGCGTGCACGGCGGCCTGCTCGTGGCGCACGAGAATGTGCTGGATCTGGTCCTGCTTGTACAGCTCGTCGTAGATGTAGAGTACCGAGCCGCCGGGATAGCCCCAGATGAACTCGACGTTCTCGTCGGCGAGCGCGCGCATGAGCACGGTGCCGCCGATGGAGTCAGCGTCGTGGGGAGGAGTGGTATCCGACGTGGAGAATTCCGCGCTGGGCATATTCATTCATCACCTTTCGAATTTTCGGCAAAAAATTGATCGGGTGCTCTCTGCCGGGCTTGTGGCTCGGGTTCAAGCGGCGCGTCTTGGTTTGACAGGCGTGCTTCTTGGGCTCGCCTCAAAGCAGACATTTCACTTTATGATGCGAGTCGGAAAAGATATCCCGATTTTGCGAAACGGGTCAAGCGAAAATTTTCCTGACGATTGTCCGCAGGGCTGGCGTCGCGCTGAAAAACCGCCGGCCGCGCAAGCCGACTGGCGAAAAAGAGCACCGTCCCGGCGCAACAAATTGCTCCGGCTGTTTCCGGGGACGGCGAAAATTTGCTAGCATCCGCAGGTTTCCCTGCAACTCCATAATCTCTTTCGACGCAAATTCGTTGCGCCGGGTCCCCAACGGATGGCATCAGACAAGGAACTCGCCGACTTTCTGGCGGGCGTCGAAAGACGCGCGTTCAAACAGACCGTCTACACCGTGCGCGATGACGACGCGGCGCTCGACATCGTCCAGGACGCCATGATCAAGCTCGCGGAAAAGTACGGCGACCGTCCTCCCGCCGAGCTTCCGCTTTTGTTCCAGCGTATCCTTCAGAATGCGACGCACGACTACTTTCGCCGTCAGAAGGTGCGCAACACCTGGGTGAGCCTGTTCTCGTCGTTCGGCAGCGCGGACGACGACGAATTCGATCCGCTCGAAACTTTCGAGGCGGAAAGCGGCACCGGCAGCGAGAGCAGCGAAAACAGGCTGGAGCGTGAACAGGTGCTGAACCTGATCGACGCGGAAATCCAGAAGTTACCGGCGCGTCAACGAGAAGCTTTTCTCATGCGTTACTGGGAAGATATGGATGTCGCCGAGACGGCCGCCGCGATGGGCTGCTCCGAGGGTAGCGTGAAGACGCACTGTTCACGCGCCACGCACGCACTCGCGCAAGCCCTGAAAGCCAAAGGGATCACGCTATGAGTTCCGCTCTTGAAACAAACGAAAACGAGTTCGCGCTGAAGGTCGTGCGCGCGCTCGACGAAAGCACGTCGAACATTCCCGCCGCAGCCGCCGACCGCCTCGCGCTCGCGCGCCGCGCGGCCATTGCGCGCAAGAAGCCCGAGAAAGTGGCCGTCGCCGCGTTCACACCCGCATTCACGCCGGCGTTCGCTGGCGCGGCAGGCGGTCTGGGCGGCGCGGGCGATCCCGGCGACGACCCGCGCGCCCGCAAGAGCCTCTTCGCACGGCTCGGCGGCTTCGGGCTGGCCTGGCCGGTGGTGGCGCTGGCCGTCGCGCTCGCGGGCGTCGCGTACTGGGAAGACCAGCAGCGCAAGGCCGAACTCGCCGACATCGACGCTGCCATGATGAGCGACAGCCTGCCGCTCGACGCCTATCTCGATCACGGCTTCAACGCGTATCTGACGCGCAATCACTAAGCATCAGTCAACAAGCAACAACGGAGCGGGGGAATTTTCGGGTGAGTTACAAGCGCGGTCTCGCGATTGTTTTCGGCTGCGCGATTGCGGGTCTGGTCGCGTTCGCCGCCACTTATCCGCGCTTCTATTCGTCCCCCGCCGCCGCGCCTGCATCCGCCGCTGCGCCCATCGGCGCCAGTACCGGCGCGGATACCGAAATCCTGCCGCTCGCCGCGCTGTCGTCGAATCCGCTTTCGTGGAGCCGGCTGACGGAGGCGCAGCGCGTCGCGCTCGCGCCGTTCGCCACGCAGTGGGATTCCTTCAGCGACGAACGCAAGCAGAAGTGGCTGAAGATCGCGTCGCGGTATCACCGGATGTCGCCGGAAGCGCAGAAGCGCCTGCAACAGCGGATGCAGGAGTGGGTTCGCATGACGCCCGACGAACGCAAGGTCGCGCGGGAAAACTATCAGGTGTCGAAGTCCGTGCCGCTGGACAAGCGCGAGCGGGCGTGGGACGCCTATCAGAAGCTGCCGGAAGAGCAGAAGAAAAAGCTCGCCGCGAGCGAGCACAATCGCCGCCCGACCGTCGTGAGCGCGCCGCCGACCGGCAAGACCGAAGTGAAGGACATCAACCGCCTCGTGACCGCGCGCGAGCAAGGCCACGGCCCCGCGCGCGCGGGCGGTGAACCGGGCGCGGGGGCGTCGGTGCCGGCCATGCCGTCGCAGCCGGCCATCCCGAACGCGGCCAGCATCGTTCCCGCCACGCCGATTCCCGTTTCCCCGCAGCAAGCGCCGTCGATGTACAACGGATCGTGACGGATCGTGAGCGCGCCCGAGTGAACGCCCCCGCCGCCGTCCCGCCGCTTCACGCGCCCGCGCTGCGCCGCCGTCTCGCGACGATGGTCTACGAAGGCGTCATCCTGTTCGGCGTGGTGTTCCTCGCCGGTTATCTCTTCAGCACGCTCACGCAGCAGCGCGACGGCCTCACGCATCACAATCTGCTGATGTCGTGGATCGGCGTCGTGCTCGCCGCGTACTTCGTGTGGTTCTGGACCCACGGCGGCCAGACCCTGCCGATGAAAACCTGGCGCCTCAAGGTCGTCGATGCCCACGGCCAGCCGGTCAAACCCGGCCGCGCCCTCGCCCGCTACGCGCTCGCGTGGCTGTGGTTCCTGCCGCCGCTCGCGCTGCATCCGCTCCTCTCGCTCGCCGTGCCGCAAACGCTCGTCGTGTTCGCGGCGTGGGTGGCGCTCTGGGCCGCCGCCGTCTTTCTCGATCCGGCGCGCCAGTTTCTGCACGATCGTCTCGCCGGCACGCGCATCGTCGCGGCGCAGGCGGCCGTCGGCAAAAATCCCGCGTAATAAGAACTTCTCGTGACTGTCACGGCTCGGTCACGGCCGCGTGGCGCAATGCGCATACCAAAACCCGATGCGCGAGCCAATGCCCTCGAACTCGTCTGTCACGCCGGCCATCGATCCCTCCCCGGCCTACTGGTTTCGCAGCACCGGCGTCACGCTGCCGTCCAGTCCGCCCGAAACGTCCGACCCGGTCACTGAAGGCGATTCCGCGGACGGCCCGCATCGCTATCGGGCGATCTGGCTGTCCGACATCCACCTAGGCTCCGGCGGATGCCAGGCGTCCTATCTGCTCGATTTTCTGCGGCACCACGACTCGGATTATCTGTATCTCGTCGGCGACATCATCGACGGATGGCAGTTGCGCAAAGGCTGGTTCTGGCCGCAGGCGCACAACGACGTCGTGCAGAAAATCCTGCGCAAGGCGCGCAAGGGCACGCAGGTCGTCTACATCCCCGGCAATCACGACGAAGCCGCGCGCCAGTTCTGCGATCTCGCGTTCGGCGACATCCACGTGCGCGGCGAAGCGTTCCACACGACGCTCGCGGGCAAGCGCCTGTGGATCGTGCACGGCGATCTCTTCGACGGCGTCATTCAGCACGCAAAGTGGCTCGCCTATCTCGGCGACACCGCGTACACCGCGATCCTGCTGCTCAACCGCTGGTTCAATCGCGTGCGCACGAAGCTCGGCTTCAATTACTGGTCGCTCTCGCAGTACCTGAAGCATCAAGTGAAGAACGCGGTCAACTTCATTTCGCAGTTCGAACGCGTGATGACCGATGAAGCGCGCCGCCGCGGCTGCGACGGCGTCGTGTGCGGTCATATCCACAAGGCGGAAATCCGCGACATCGACGGCATGCTGTATTGCAACGACGGCGACTGGGTCGAAAGCCTGTCCGCGCTCGTCGAGACCTTCGACGGCGAATTGAAGATCGTCTACTGGACCGTCATCCGCTCGCCCGAGCAACGCCCCGTCAAGACGCGCGCCACGGTTTGAGCGCACGCGTCATCCTTCTGGAATCGCTATGAAAATCATGATCGTGACCGATGCATGGGAGCCGCAGGTCAACGGCGTCGTGCGGACGCTCAAGAACACGGGCAAGGAACTGATGGCGCTCGGGCATCGCGTGGAAATGCTCACGCCGCTCGAGTTCAGGACGATTCCCTGCCCGACGTATCCCGAGATTCGTCTCTCGCTGATGCCGCGCCGCCATGTCGCCGAACGTATCGATGCCTTCGAACCCGACGCGCTGCATATCGCGACCGAAGGACCGCTCGGCCTTGCCGCGCGCGCGTATGCGCTGCGTCACAAGCTGCCGTTCACGACCGCGTATCACACGCGCTTTCCCGAGTACGTGAAGGCGCGCTTCGGCGTTCCGCTGCCGCTCACGTATCGATTCCTGCGCTGGTTTCATGGGCGCTCGCAGGCGGTGATGGCGCCCACGCCCGTCGTCAAGGACGATCTGGAGCGCTACGGATTCACGAACGTCGTGCTGTGGACGCGCGGCGTCGATCTCGACATCTTTCATCCGATGGACTCGAAGGTGCTCAACACCGCGCGGCCGATCTTCCTGTACGTGGGGCGCGTGGCCGTCGAGAAGAACGTGGAGGCGTTTCTGAAGCTCGATTTGCCCGGCTCGAAGTGGGTCGCGGGCGAAGGTCCGGCGCTCGCGGAGCTGAAGTCGCGCTATACGAACGTGAACTATCTCGGCGTGCTGTCGCAGCCGGAACTCGCGAAGGTCTACGCCGCCGCCGATGTCTTCGTGTTCCCGAGCCGCACCGATACGTTCGGCCTCGTGCTCCTCGAAGCGATGGCCTGCGGCACGCCCGTGGCGGCGTATCCGGTGACGGGTCCGATCGACGTGCTCGGCCAGCACGGCCCCGGCGCGCTCGACGAAGACTTGCGCGAGGCGTGTCTCAAGGCGCTGACGATCGATCGCGCCGACGCCCGCGCGTGGGCGGAACGCTTTTCGTGGCGCGCGGCGTCGGAGCAGTTCGCATCGCATTTGCGGCGATTCGGGCCGCGCGCGCCGAGTTCCGACCGGGCGGCTGCATGACGCGTCGCGCGCTTGCCGACCAACGGGCCGAAGACGACGAAGAAGAGCGCGGCGAACCGCTCAGCACCGACGACCTGCCCTTCAATCCCTACAAGGGCAATCGCGGCGTCACCCGCGCGTGGCACGCGATGAAGAATTCCATTTCGGGATTTCGCGTCGCGATCCGCGAGGAAAGCGCGTTCCGGCAGGAATTGACGCTCGCGGCCATCCTGCTGCCGTGCAGCCTGATCGTGCCGGTCGAGCCGGTCGAGCGCGCGGCGCTGATCGCGTCGGTGCTGCTGGTGCTGATCGTCGAGCTGCTGAATTCGAGCGTCGAGGCGGCCATCGACCGCATCTCGCTTGAACGCCACGAACTCTCGAAGCGCGCGAAGGACTTCGGCAGCGGCGCCGTGATGATCGCGCTCGCGACGTGCGTCGTCACCTGGACGCTGATCCTGTGGCCGCTCGCGCCGGCCTTCGCCGCGTGGTTCGAACGGCTCGCACTGTGATCCGAACGTTTTTCCACACCATCTCGTAAAGGGGAAAACCCCGCCCGGGAACCAAGCCCGGAACGGCAGAGGCGCAGTTTATAATCGTCCGATATTCTCAAAAATAGCAACGGAACCGGACGCGGGCGCGCGCTGCACGCTCGCGAGCGCCGGATGCCAAGGTCGGACGACATGGAAGCCAAACCTCCCCGCCGCACCCGCGAACGGATTCTCGAGCTGTCACTGAAGTTGTTCAACGATATCGGCGAGCCGAACGTCACCACGACGACCATCGCCGAGGAAATGGAGATTAGTCCAGGGAACCTGTACTACCATTTCCGGAACAAGGACGACATCATCAACAGCATCTTCGCGCAGTTCGAGCAGCAGATTCAGAAGCGGCTGCGGTTTCCGGACGACCATCGTCCGACGATCGACGAGATGTGGTCCTATCTGCAGTACATGGCCGATTTCCTGTGGACGTACCGGTTCCTGTACCGCGACCTGAACGATCTGCTCGCGCGCAACCGCACGCTCGAGACGCACTTCAAGCAGATCATCACGCACAAGGTGCGCTTCGCCGGGCAGTTGTGCGAAGCGCTCGTCGCCGATCAGGAAATGGTCGCGACGCCTGCGGAAATCGAGGTGATCGCGACAAACATCGGCGTGATCGCGACGTACTGGCTGTCGTATCAGTACGTGATGAATCCGCGCAAATACAACGATCAGGAAGCGATCCGCGCGGAACTGCATCAGGTGAGCGTGCACATCATCTCGATCATGGCGCCGTATTTGCGCGGGCGCTCGCGTCAGCTTTTCGACGATCTGGTGTCCGGTAAACTACCCAAGCGCGAATATGCGGATTTTCTTCCGCCGCGCGACGATGCGGCCAGCGCATCGAAGACCGAAACACCGAAGGATTCCCGATAATGAAGGCAGTCTGTGTCTATTGCGGCTCCGCGACCGGAGCCCGCCCCGTCTATGCCGAAGCGGCCAAGGCATTCGGCCGCGCGCTCGTCGAAGCCGATTTGTCGCTCGTGTATGGCGGCGGCCGCGTCGGCCTCATGGGCCTCATCGCCGATGAAGTGCTCGCCGCCGGCGGACGCGCGGTCGGCGTCATCCCCGAATTGCTGCTCGCGAAGGAAGTGGGCCATACGGATCTCACCGAACTGCACGTCGTGCCCGACATGCACGAGCGCAAGAAGAAAATGGCCGATCTCTCCGACGCCTTCGTCGCGATGCCCGGCGGCGTCGGCACCTTCGAGGAGTTCTTCGAAGTCTATACGTGGGCGCAACTCGGCTATCACCAGAAGCCGGTCGGCCTTTTGAACGTGAACGGCTATTTCGAGCCGCTCCTGTCGATGCTGCGTCATACCGTCGACGAGGGCTTCATGCGCAAGCCGTATCTCGACTTGATTCAGGTCGCCGCCGAACCCGGCGAGATGATCGCGAAGCTCGAAACCTACACCCCGCCCGTTCACGACAAGTGGACGGAAAACCGCAACGTCGTCTGAGGACCGAATCGATGTCGAAAGTCATCCTGATTACCGGAGCAAGCCGCGGCATCGGCCGCTCGGCTGCGCTGCTCGCGGGCGCGCGCGGCTGGTCGGTCGGCGTGAACTACGCGTCGAACGCACAAGCCGCCGATGAAACCGTCGCCGCCGTGCGGGCCGCGGGCGGCAAGGCCATCGCGATTCAGGGCGACGTGCGCGACGAAGCCGCGATCATCGCGATGTTCGACGCCACCGAAGAAGCCTTCGGCAAGCTCGACGGCGTGGTGAACAACGCGGGCATCGTCGCTCCGGGATCGCCGCTGGCGGAGATGGACATCGAACGGCTCAGGCGCATCTTCGACACCAACGTGCTCGGCGCGTATCTCTGCGCGCGCGAAGCGGCGCGGCGGCTTTCGCGTTCGCGCGGCGGCAAGGGCGGCGCGCTCGTGAACGTGTCGTCGGCGGCGGCGCGGCTCGGTGCGCCGAACGAATACGTCGACTATGCGGGATCGAAAGGCGCGATCGATGTGCTGACCATCGGGCTTTCGAAGGAACTCGGGCCGCAAGGCGTGCGCGTGAACGCGATCCGCCCCGGTCTCATCGAAACCGACATCCACGCGAGCGGCGGCCGTCCGGACCGCGCGCAGGTGCTCGGCGTGCAGACACCGCTCGGGCGTCCCGGCACCGCCGATGAAGTCGGCGAAACCATCGTGTGGCTGCTGTCGGATGCGTCGTCGTACGTGACGGGCGCGATTCTGGACGTGACCGGCGGGCGCTGATTTCCCGCCGCGCGTCAGGCGTGGTCACGCGTTCTCGGGCGCGAAACGCAGCTGATAGCCGCGCGCTTCGAGCATGCGTGCGATATCCATCTCGCGGAACGCCCGCTCCGCGATGCTGCGCTTCGTCCGATATTGAATGACCGGCGGATCGATGCCGATAAGCCGCCGCCATTTGCAGTGCTGGCCGAAGAGCGACATCATGTCGACCTCGCGATGCACCGGCCCCGCGTGTTCGATGCCGAAGCGCAGACACATCTCGACCGGCGCGAACCGCAGGCCGACGGCTTCGAGTTCGGGTCGCAGCACGCACGTAAGCTGCACGTCTTCGTTGAGCGCGCAGTTCGTCCATTCCACCTTGATCGCATCGCCGCCGAACTTGTCGGGCGCGGGAATCGTCATTTTGATTTCGGGATGATCGATGAGCGCGCGCATCATGCGCCGGCTGCGCAGGCAGAAGCCGCCGTTGATCACCGGCATCACCGTGTGGCCGGGCTTGTCCAGTTCGGCGCCCCATTTGTAGTGCGTGACCCAGCGCGTGCCCGCTTCCGAATCGATGCGCCCCACGTGCGCCGCCGGGCCGACGTAATCGTAGTCGAGGAAGTCGTCGCTCCAGTTGGCGGTGTCGAGCACCCAGCCGTCGTCCTGAACGATCAGCGCGAATTCCGTGTCGACCACGCGCCAGAGCGCGTACATCATGAACCACGAGTATTCGTGATAACTGAGCGGCGCGATCTTGCGATGCTCGATGCCGTCCGGCAGGTTCGCGGGCGCGTTCGGGCTGCACAGCACGGCGCGCGCGCCCGGCATCTGCCGCTGGCTCAGGACGAGCGCGTACACGGCGCGCGTCGCGTCCGGCAGTCCCGTCACGGAAACGAGGGTGATCTTGCTGAAGTCTTTCATCGCGCTCTGAGGAGATAAAAGCGATGAAAGTAAGCCGGCACGCGGCGCGCGGCTATCGAAGGAATTCTAGAAGCCGCCGTATTCCGCGAGCCACGAGGCTTCTTCGGGCGACGTCTCGCGCCCCAGAATGCGATTGCGATGCGGATAACGCCCGAAGCGCCCGATCACGTCCGCGTGCTCCGCCGCCGATTCGTGGAAGCTCGACACGCCCGTCTCGTCCTTCAGCTTGCCGAAAAGACACAGCGATTCGCGCTGGCTTTCAATCGATTCGTCGTGCAGGAACGGCATATACGCGAACGCGCGATGAAACGCGCTCGGCAAGCGCAGATCGTCGCCTGTTTCGACGAGCGATTTCGCCAGCGCGAGCGCCCGCGCGTCGCCCGCGAACGCACGCGGCGTATGGCGATGGCAATTGCGCGAGAACTGATCCAGCAGCACGATCAGCGCGAGCGTGCCGAGCGGCGAGCGTTCCCAGTCGCGCAAGCCGCCCGCCTGTGCTTCGTCGAGCAAGGCGCCGAATCGCCCGGCGAGCATTGCGTCGAACGCGCGCTTCTTTTTCCACCACGTCTTGCGCTCGGTCCCGAATTCGGGCGATCCCGCCGCGCCGAACCAGACATCGAGCACGTCCTGCGCGCGCGGATCGATGCTCAAGCCAGCTCCAGCACGAGCCGCCGCGTGCGCGCGCTCTTCTTCTCCAGCTTCGCGATGCGCAATTCGCCGATCTCGCCCGTGTTGCGCACGTGCGTGCCGCCGCACGGCTGCAGATCCACGTCCTCGATGCGCAGCAGGCGCACGCGGCCGAGGCCCATCGGCGGCTTCACGCTCATCGTGCGCACGAGTTCGGGGCGCGCGGACATTTCGTCGTCGGTGATCCATTCGGTGCGCACGTCGTGCGATCCGCCGACGAGCGCGCGCAGCTTCGATTCCACCTCTTCGCGCTCGATCGGCTCGACGGTCGCGAGATCGAGCCGCGCGTAGTCGGTCGTGATGCTGCAGCCGTCGACCGGATACGGCAGCACGGCGCAAATCAGATGGCTCGCCGTGTGCAGCCGCATATGCCGATACCGCCGCGCCCAGTCGATCTCCGCGCTCACCGTGTCGCCCGCTTTCAGCTTCGCGAGCGCGTCTTCCTGGCCCGGCGCGGGCACGTGCACGGCGTCGTCGGGCGTCGCGCCTTCGAACTTGGCCTTGCGCGTATCCGCGATGGCGATGACCGTGCCGTCCGCGAGCGTCAGCGTGCCGGCGTCGCCCGCCTGGCCGCCGCCGAGCGGATAGAACACGGTTTGATCGAGACGAATGCCCGCTTCGTCGATGGCGATGACGGCCGCCTCGCATTGCGTCCGATAGGCGTCCTCGCGAAAGAGTGCGCGTGTGGTCATGGCTTCATGTCCTCGAAATGCCCTGGATAACCGGCAGATGATGCCGCAAACGAGCACGGCCTCGCCCGATACAAAAACGGGCGATTCAACCGGGACGGTTGCGCATCCAGTCGGCGGTATCGAAGAAGGAAGTGAGCAGGCGCTCGCGCAGCGGCTCCGCGAGGCCGATATCTTCCATCGCCCAGGCCATGCAGCGCAGCCATTGGTCGCGTTCGCCCGATGCGATCGAGAACGGCAGATGCCGCGCCCGCAAACGCGGATGCCCGAAGCGGCTGATGTAGTGATCCGGCCCGCCCATCCAGCCGCACAGGAACCAGAAAGTCTTGTCGCGGGAATTGTCGAGCGTCGGCGGATGCAGCGCGCGGATGCCGGCGAACTCGGGTTCGAGGTCCATCAGGTCGTAAAAACGATCGACGAGCGCGCGCACGCGTTCCTCGCCGCCGACCAGTTCGAACGCGGTCGGCGCGGTGTCCTGATTCGATGCTGCGTCGTCGGAAGACGATTGATTCACTTCGCTCATTGCCTTGATTCTAGGAAAACTAGGCGTCGCGCAAGGACTGCAGCGCCGGACGCGCCAGCACGCGACGCAAACTCAGCCAGCCGCCGAGCCCCGCGCACGCGATGCCCGCGACGACGCCCGCCGGCACGAGCCACGGATTGAAATCGATATGAAATTCGAACACGCGCGATGCCAGCACGTAGCCGATGCCCTGCGCGCCGAGCGCCGCCATCAGGCCCGACAGCGCGCCGACCGCGACGAATTCGGCGACCTGCACCGAGCGCACCTGCCTGTGCGACGCGCCGAGCGCCCGCAGCAGCGCCGATTCGCGCATGCGCTCGTCGCGCGTGCCGGCGAGCGCCGCGTACAGCACGAGCACGCCCGCCGCGAGCGTGAAGAGGAACAGGAACTGGACCGCGCCGATCACCTGCGCGAGCGTGCGCTGGATCTGCGCGAGGATCGGCGCGGTATCGATGGCCGTCACGTTCGGATAAGCGGCGATCAGGCCGTCGATCATGCGCTGGTCGTCGGCGGGCAAGTGGAAGCTCGTGATGAACGTGGCGGGCAGGTCGGCGAGCGCCTCGGGCGGCATCAGCACGAAGAAGTTGACCTTGAACGAATTCCAGTCGACCTTGCGCAGGCTCGTCACGGGCGCTTCCACCGGCAGCCCGGCGACATCGAAGCGCAGCACGTCGCCCATTTTCACGCGGATGGTCTTCGCGATGCCCTCTTCGATCGACACCTGCGGCTTCGCGCTCGTGCCGAACCACGCGCCCTGCGTCACGCGGTTGTCGTCGGGCAGCGCGGTCGTGTAGGACAGGTTGAATTCGCGATCGACGAGGCGCTTCGCATCGGCTTTCTCGTAGCTGTCCGGATTGACCGGCGTGCCGTTGATGGAGACGAGCCGCGCGCGCACCATCGGCGACAGCGCGGCCTGCGGCTGGCCGTGACCGTGCAGATACGCGAGCACGCCGTCGCGCTGCTCCGGCTGGATGTCGATCAGGAATTCGTTGGGCGCGTCGGGCGGCGTGGCGTCGCGCCATCCCTTGATGAGATCGTTGCGCGTCATCGCGATCAGCAGCAGGCACATCAGCCCGATGCCGAGCGCCGTGATCTGCAGCGCGCTCGCCCCGCTTCGCCGTTCCAGCGACGCCAGCGCGTACCGCCAGCCGACGCCCGCGCGGCTCTTGTCGCGCCGCACGAAGCGCGCCGCCGCCCAGAGCGCCGCCCGCGCGATCGCGCCGAACAGCAGCAGCCCCGCCGCGAATCCGCCCGCGACGATGCCGCCGAGCTTCCACTCGCCCGCCGCGATCACGAGCAGCGCCGCGAACAGCAGCACGCCGACGCCGTACGCCGCGTAAGCGACGCGCCCGGCATCGCCCAGTTCGCGGCGGATCACGAGCACCGGCGGCACGCGCGTGAGCGGCAAGAGCGGCGGCAGCGCGAAGCCGAGCAGCAGCACGAGTCCCATCGCGATGCCTTCGAGCGCCGGCCACACGCTCGCCTGCGGCAATTCGACATCGACGAGCGAGCCGAGCCAGTTCAGCAGCACCAGATGCCCGATGAAGCCGAGCACGATGCCCGCCGCGCTGCCGATGACGCCTATCGCCAGGAATTCGTTCAGAAAGAGCGCGCGCAGCGTGCGCTGGCTGACGCCGAGACAGCGCATCGCGGCGCAGCCGTCGAGGTGGCGTCGGGCGAAGCGATGCGCGGCCATCGCGATGGCGACCGCCGCGAGCAGCGCCGTCAAGAGCGACACGAGCGTGAGAAAGTGGCTCGCGCGGTCGATCGTCTGCCGCACCTGCGGCTGGCCGTCCGACAGCGATTCCAGCGCGACGCCGCGCAGCTTGCCGCCGTCGGCCTTATCGCGGGCGAACTGGGCGAAGCGCTCCACCTGCGCGTCCGGTCCCGCCACCAGCAGCCGGTACGTCACGCGGCTGCCGTAGCCGAGCAGTCCCGTCCCGGCGATTTCGTCGGCGCGCATCATGAGGCGCGGCGAGAAATTAACGAACGAGAAGCCGCGATCCAGCTCCCGCGTGATGACCGCGGCCACCGTGAACGTGCGCGTGCCGACCTTCACCGTGCCGCCGACTTTCGTCTTGAGCGCGTCGAGGAGCGCGGGATCGACCCAGACGGTGCCCGGCGCGGGAATGCCTTGCGCTTGGGCGTCGGGCGCGTCGGGGCCGGGCGCGATGCGCAGTGCGCCGCGCAGCGGATAGCCGGCCGTCACGCCCTTGATCGCCGCGAGCCGCGACACCGCTTCGCGCGACGTCCCGCTGATCATGCTCGGAAAGATGGTCGTGCCGGCGGTTTCGAGCCCGAGCGATCGCGCTTCTGCCGCGAACATCGGATCGACGGGATGATCGGCGCGCACGACGAAATCGGCGGCGATCATCTGGCGCGCATCGCGGGCGAGGCCCTGCCGCATGCGATCCGCGAGAAAGCCGACGCTCGACAGCGCCGCGACCGCCAGCACCAGCGCGAGCACGAGCATGGTCAGCTCGCCGGCGCGCCAGTCGCGCGCGGTCATGCGCCACGCCTGGCGCACGGTCTGCAGGAAGTCGAGTCCGGCTGTCGGATGCGTGTCGTGAATGGAGGGCGACGCCTTGGCCGCGGGTTTGTCGTTGCGGGCCGCGGTACTCAATCGTGCTTGCTCCGCAGTCGGTTGATCGGGTTATGCGTGCCGGGCAGCATGTGTTTGGCCATGCGCGAGACGCCGCCGTGCACGCCGCGCACGAGTCGCGGCAGCGCCCATCCGGCGGCGAAGAGGAACGCGATCAGCATCACGAGGAACAGCAGGGGCACGAAGAACGCGAGCACGAGGCCGCCGAGCGCGCCGATGTCTTCCGTCGCGGACGCGGCCCAGTTCGACACCGGTTCCGGCGACAGATTGATGAGCGCGCGCGTGCCCGCCTTCGCGAAATGCGACGCCCCGGCGAGCGTGCCGCCCGCGAGCGCGGCGATGGTGAGCATGGTGGGATCGGCGTGGCCGAGCGAACCGGCCGCGAGCACCGCGCCGGCCGGAATGCGGATGAACGTGTGAATGGCGTCCCAGAGGGAATCGAGCGCGGGAATTTTGTCGGCGAGAAATTCGACGATGGTGAGCGCGCCCGCCACGCCGATCACCCACGGCGACGCGAGCACGGCGAGGGAATCCGGCAGATGAATGAGGCCGATGCGCTCGAACAGCCCGGCGATGAACACGGTGAGATACAGGCGCAGCCCGCTCGCCCATGAAAGGCCCGCCGCGAGCGAAAGTGACTCAAGCATTGCCGTCTCCTTTGTCGATGGCCGTTAGCGCCTTCGCGCCGACTGCCACCCCATGCAAAGCTGCCGGCGGGATTTCACGCTTCAGCGCTCGACCCGCCGCTCCATCGCCCATAAGACAGACTTAAGACCATTATATCCACGCAAAATCGCGCGGTGCAGCGGACGTCCAGCGAACGCCGTTCCTGGCGCGCCCGCTACAGCTTGCTGACGAAAGCGAAACGGCCGGCGCCGCTCAATGCCCCGAGGTCAGCTTGAGCCCGACCAGCCCGGCGATGATCAAGAGCGCGCTCACGATGCGCGCCGCCGACACCGCCTCGCCCATGAACACGATGCCGAACACGAACGCGCCGACCGCGCCGATGCCCGTCCACACGGCATAAGCGGTGCCGAGCGGCAACTGGCGCATGGCCATGGCGAGCAGCACGAAGCTGCCGACGGCGGTGACGAGCGTGAAGACGGACGGTCCGAGCCGCGTGAAGCCGTCGGACGATTTGAGCCCTGCCGCCCACGCGACTTCCAGCACACCGGCGATGAAAAGAAGAATCCAGGACATCGGTTGACTCCCTCAGAAAATGGGGCCGTCCCCGATGAATCGAAGCGCGTGCGGTCGTCCGGCACGGCGTTGGCTAAGAAGCGAGCCGATCATTGTATCCCAGCGCTGCGGGCGCGCGGCGCCGTGCCGCGCCCTGAAAAACGGTGTATCAAGAAAGCGACGCGCACAGGCGCATCACTCGGCGCGTTCGTTGCAAGAATCGACCAGGGAGCGTTCATGCATATCGACTCGGTGCTGCTGTCCCGCTTTCAGTTCGCGTGGGTCGTCGCGTTCCATATCCTGCTGCCCGCCTTCACGGTCGGCCTTTCGTGCTTCATCGCGACGCTCGAATTCAACTGGTGGATCACGCGGCGCGACGTCTACCGCCGCCTGTCCGCGTTCTGGCTGAAGATCTTCGCGGTGTCGTTCGGCATGGGCGTGGTATCGGGCATCGTGATGCCGTTCCAGTTCGGCACCAACTGGAGCCGCTACGCCGACAAGACCGCGAACGTCGTCGGCTCGCTGATGGGCTACGAAGTGCTGACCGCGTTCTTCCTCGAATCGGCGTTTCTCGGCGTGCTGCTGTTCGGCCGCAAGCTCGTGCCGCAATGGGCGCACGTGATGTCGGCGATGTTCGTCGCCATCGGCACGCTCATCTCGTCGTTCTGGATTCTCGCCGTCAATAGCTGGATGCAGACGCCGCAGGGCTATCGCATCCTGCCGGACGGGCGCTTCGACGTGGTGAGCTTCTTCGACGTGATCTTCTCGCCGTCGTTTCCGTACCGGCTCGCGCACACCGTGACCGCGTTTCTCGTGACGACGGCGTTCGTGATTCTCGGCGTCGGCGCCATGTACGTGCTGCAGCGGCGCGCGATCGAGGAAAGCCGCGTGATGCTGAAGATGTCGCTTATCTTCCTGATCATCATGGTGCCGCTGCAGATGGTGATCGGCGACGCGCACGGCCTCAACACGCTCAAGCATCAGCCCGCCAAGCTCGCGGCGATGGAAGCGCTGTGGGAAACCGGATCGCGCGTGCCGGCCAATCTCTTCTCCATTCCCGATCAGGACGAAGAACGCAACCACTTCGAAGTGTCGATACCGGTGCTCGGCAGCATCTACCTCACGCACGATCCGAACGGCGTCGTGCGCGGCCTCAAGGATTTTCCGCGCGAGGACCGGCCGCCGGTGGCCGTCGTGTTTTTCGCGTTTCACATCATGGTCGGCGTCGCGCTGTTGATGTTCGCCGTCGTGCTGTCGGGCATCGTGCTCTTCGCGCGCGGCAAGCTCGAAACCAGCCGCCGATGGCTGCGCGCCGCGACCTTCGCGATGCCGCTCGGTTTCATCGCGGTGATCGCCGGATGGACGACGACCGAGGCCGGCCGCCAGCCGTGGACGGTCTATGGCCTGCTGCGCACGCGCGATTCGGTGACGCCCTCGCTCACCACCGGCGACGTCGCGCTGTCGTGGCTGCTCTACGTCCTCGCCTACGCGGTGATCTTCGGCGCGGGGTTCATTCTGCTGCGGCGGCTCGTGCGCGTGGGGCCATCGCCGGTGGCGCAGGATCACGAGAGCGAACTGCTTCAGCCGCAGACGCGGGCGGCGCGGCCGCTCTCGGCGGTATCGTCGGGCGGCGAGACGGCGCGCAAGAGCGGCACCGCACGCGTCGCGCCGAGCGACGACATCGTGCCGCCGCGACGGCCGAACTGACCGCGCCTTGAGTTCATCGAAACAATGCAAACGGAGACCGCGATGCTCGATCTCGTGCCGCTGTGGGCCGCCATTCTCGCGCTGGCCGTGTTCATGTACGTGCTGCTCGACGGCTTCGATCTCGGCGTCGGCATGCTGTTTCTCCTGCGCCGCGACGCCGGCGAGCGCAACCTGATGATCAACTCCGTCGCGCCCGTCTGGGACTTCAACGAAACGTGGCTCGTGCTCGGCGGCGGCGGTCTCTTCGCGGTGTTTCCGCTCGCGTTCGCGATCATCGTTCCGGCCGTCTACTTCCCGATTCTCTTCATGCTGCTCGGGCTGATCTTTCGCGGCGTCGCGTTCGAGTTTCGCGAAGTCGTCGGCGCGCGCAAGTGGCTGTGGGATCGCGCGTTCGCGTATGGATCGCTCGTCGCCACGTTCGCGCAGGGCATCGTGCTCGGCATGTTCATCCAGGGCTTTCCGATCAGCGGCCGTCAGTTCGCCGGCACGAGCTGGGACTGGATCGCGCCGTTTCCGCTGCTCACGGGCGTCGGGCTGATCTTCGGCTATGCGCTGCAAGGCTCGACGTGGCTCGTCATGAAAACCGAAGGCGATCTTCAAAACTGGGGCCGCCGGATGGCGCGATACGCGCTCGTCGGCGTGATCGCATTCATCGTGCTCATCAGCTTGTGGACGCCGCTCAAGGATGCGCGCATCGCCGCGCGATGGTTCGGCTTTCCGGGAAGCTTCGCGTTCGCGCCGGTGCCGGTGCTGACCGCGCTGCTCGTGTGGACGCTATGGACGAGCCTCGCGAAAGGCCGCGAAGCGCTGCCCTTCGTCTGCTCGATGGGCCTCTTCTTTCTCGCGTTCACCGGGCTCGTGATCAGCCTGTGGCCGTTCATCGCGCCGCCTTCGGTGACGCTGTGGGACGCATCGGCGTCGCCGATCTCGCATCAGTTCTTCCTGATCGGCACGTTGTTCCTGCTGCCCGTCCTGATGGTCTACGTGACGTGGTCGTACTGGGTGTTTCGCGGCAAGGTGCGCGGCGACATGGGCTATCACGTCGAATGACGCGGCTTCTCGATCAGAGCTTTTGCGCTACCGCGAGCGACAGGATGCGCGCCCATTGCCGCGCCTCGGCGCGATTCCGCATCGGCAAACGCCATTGGCCGTGCGCGGGATCGGCGACATCGAGCAGCACGTGCGAACCGCCGCTTTCGTCGATGCGCGCACCGCGCAGGTCCGCGAAGATGTAATGGCCGCGCGCATCGCCCACGCGCACGTCGAGCAGCCGCTTGCCCGCCGCGAGCCGCACGCCGCCCCAGTCGCGCGCGAGTTCGTGGGTCCAGCCGGCGCCTTCGTCGCCTTTGACGCGCGGCAGATTCGGCGCGACCTCGCGGCGCCGCGCGAGCCAATAAGCGATGCCCGCCGCGATCGCCGCCAGCACGACCGCCGCGACGCCGATCGCCACGCCCAGCCCGAAGCGCGCGTCGATGGCGTTGAACGACCGCACTGCGCCATAAATCAGCGCGATGAGCGCGATGAGAGCAAGGACGATCGGCATCGCGTGTTTCCTATGCGTTCGCGCGCAACGTAGCCGTCACTGCGCCTTGTGCTTCGCGTTCCAGTCGCGCACGGCCTGCAGCGTGTTCGCGACATGCTTGTCCGGCGAGAGGCTCGTGTATTCGTAGATGACCTTGCCGTCCGGCGCGATCACATACGACACGCGATTGGCCATCGAGCTTTTCATCGGCAGGGACGCGTCGTAGGAGCGGATGATTTTCGAATCGGCGTCGGCGGCGACGGGAAACTTGCTGCGGCATTCGCTCACGGAAAAGCGCTTGAGCGTGTCGATGTCGTCATGCGACACGCCGATCACCGTCGCGCCCTCGTCCTTGTACTGATCGACCGCTTCGGCGAACTCATGCGCCTCGATCGTGCAGCCCTTCGTGAACGCCGCCGGGTAGAAGTACAGCACGACGGGGCCTTTCTTCAACGCATCGGCGAGCGAGTAATCGTAGACGTTGCCGCCGAGCGACGCCTGCGCGACGAAGTCCGGCGCGGCATCGCCCGGCTTGAGCGTCGCGCCCGCCGTCAGCGGATACGCCGCGACGAGACACGCAGCCGCCGCTGCCAGTCCGGCTACCGTTCCCGCAATCCTCTTGTTCATGTGCATGCCTCACCGTGACGTTTGATGGAACGCGCGCGATTCAATCGAGCGGCTGCTCCGCGAACCACGCCGCCGCCTCCATTTGCAGCTTCGCGAGCAGCGCGGGCGTGAGCGCGCCGAGCGCCGGCTGCGCGAGACGGCACGCGTCGATGGCGGACGCATCGCCGCGTTCGGCCGCCTGCGCGATGCCCAGCAGCGCGCCGAGCGCGCCTTCGCCGCGCAGGATCGCCGAGCGGATCTCCGCCGCCAGATGCAGCTTATCGACAATTTCCGCGGGCTGCATGTCGAGCACCACGTGCACGAGGGAAAACACGCCGGTCATGAACGCGGCATCGGCGAAGGCTTCATCCGCTGGACGCAGCACGTTCGCCGCCAGTTCCATGAAACGCGCCCGCGCGCCGACGAGTTGCAAGAGCGGGTCCGAGCGCCACGGCAGGCCGCTGCCGTCCGCGTAGAGCAAGAGTTGCGTCCAGCGCATCAACTGGCGCGTGCCGGCGGCGGCAACCGCGTCGCGCAACGACGACACGCGCCGCCCGCGTGCATGCGCGCTCGAATTGGCGAGCCGCATGAGTTGCAGCACGATGTCCGGATTGCGCTTGAGTTCGGCTTCGAGTTCCCGCATGCCCGGTTCCGATCCGAGCACCGCGAGCAGCCGCAGCAGCGTGCCGCGCGCCGGACTCGCGCGACGCGCCGAGAGCACCTGCGGCCGCGCGAAGAAATAGCCCTGGAAGAGATCGAAGCCAAGCTCGCGCGCCGCGATGAAATCCTCGTGCGTCTCCACTTTCTCCGCGACGAGCAGCTTGCCGTGCTTCTTCGCGAGCGACGCGAGTTCGGGCAACTGGTCGCGCTCGGCCGCGAGCAGATCGACCTTCACGATATCCACCGACGGCAGCGCGCCGAGCAACGTATCGTCGATGCGCGTGATGTCGTCGAGCGCGAAGCGAAAACCCTGGCGGCGCAACTGCGCGCATCGCTTGAAGAGCGCGTCGTCGAACACGATGCTTTCCAGCAGTTCCAGCACGAAGCGCTCGGGATGCATCAGATGCACGATGTCGTCGAAGAGCAGCTCGCGATTCATGTTCACGTAGCCGGGGTGCAGCCCGAGCACCGCCGACACGCCCAGCTCGCCCACCGTGCGCGCGACGACATGCGCGGTCGCCTGGAGGTCGTCGTGGACGCGCGCGCGATTGTCGGGGCTGTCGCGAAAGAGCAGTTCGTAGGCGGCGAGCGCGCCGGCGCCATCGAGAATCGGCTGGCGTCCGACATAGACGCGCGCTTCGTGAACGGGGCGCGGCGAGCGCCTTAAGGATGAATCGGCCATGACGGAAACGGACTGGAAGCTGGTTTGCGGCATTCGGTCGCGCCTCGCGCGTGCGCAAAGGTTTGCGCGATGCATCGCACGGCGAGCGTCGTGCGTCGTTGTCGACGTGCGCGGTCCTGCTGTGTGACGGCATGCATCATGAGGCGGAACGGGTGGGACGGATTCTCGAAGCGGGCGGCGCGGCGCGCAATGCCCGCCCGGCGGCGGCGGCTGTGGCGGATGCGGCTGCGGTCGAACCGGCCGGCACGCCAAAACGCGCCACTGTAACCGAAATCGGGCCGCAACACATGCGTCGCGCGCGGCGGGCGGCGGGCGCGGCATCGGAGGGAAAGGTTAAAGAAATCCCCTGCGCCGCCGATAACACGCCTGATAGAACGTGCCGCGCCTGTTTCCGGCACGGCCCGCACGGAACCCGCCCGAAGCGGCGACCGCGCCGCCGAGAGCGTCCGATGCGCAATGCCGCATCGACCCAGCGACGGCGCGTGCCGCAGCGAGAACCCAAACTGACCATGCAAGCGAACCGGACCGATGTCTCCCGCCGCGCGCCCTGGCGCATCGCGCTCGATGCGCTGCGCCGCGCATGGGGCAGCCCCGCGCAGGACGATCACGACGAACGCGCGGATCGCGACGATTTGCCTTCGGCCGGCGACGACGCGCCCAAGGCCGTCGCCGTGCGCCCTGCCCGCGTGCCCGAACTGGAGCCGACGCTCGCCGCCGTCGATTTCCTCGCGCAGGTCGACGACGCGCTGCGCTTCCAGTACGTGTCGGATGCGAGCATCGATTTCATCGGCTATCACCGCGACTATCTGAACATGCTGACGCTGCACGATCTCGTGCCGTCGGAGGAAGCCGAGGCGCTGAACGCGCTCATCGCCCGGGCGCGCGCGAGCGGCAAGCTCGAATCGGCGACGCTCAATCTCGTCAAGTCGCTGACGTATCCGATCTGCGTCGAGCTGCGGATCATGGCCACCGCCGATCAGGGCACGCCGGGCTTCGCGCTCGCGGCCTTCGACGTGTCGCGCTGGCGCGAGCGCGAGTTCTCGCTCGTGCATGCGCTGCATCACGATCCGCTGACGGGCCTCGAAAACGCGACCGCGCTTGAAGCCGCCATCGGCGCGGCGCAGGCGCAGGCCGAACACGCGCGCACGCAGGCGGCGCTCGTGCTGCTCGATATCGACGATTACCAGCGCATCAACCGCGCGCTCGGCTACGACGCCGGCGACGACATGCTGCGCGAGACCGCGCGGCGCATCCAGCACACGGCCGCGCACGGCGAGCGCGTGGCGCGCATGGCCGGCGACGAATTCGCCGTGCTGCTGCCCGCCGGCGCGACGGCGGAAGCCGCCGAAAGTCTCGGCCGCCGCTTGCTGACGGCGATCGCGCAGCCTTACCGGTATCGCGGGCAGCACACGCATTTGTCGGCGAGCGTGGGCGTTGCTTTATATCCAGACAATGCGGCCACGCAGAAGCCCGGCGAACCTGGCGTTCAGGCGAGCCTCTTGCGCATGGCCGATCTGGCGCTTGCGCAGGCGAAGGCATCGGGCGGCAACACGCTCGTGTTCCATACGCTCGACGACAACCCCGCCGACGCCGAGCGCCTGAAGCTCGAAGCCGATCTCTACGAAGCCGTGCGCAACGGCGAGTTCTCGCTCTTCTTCCAGCCGATCACGAAGATCCGCACGGGCGCGGTCGTCGGCGTGGAAGCGCTGATGCGCTGGAATCATCCGGTGCATGGGCTCGTGCCGCCGTCGCTGTTCATTCCGCTCGCGGAGACCATCGGGCTCATCAACTATCTCGGCAACTGGGTGCTGAAGGCCGCGTGCATGCAGCTCGTGCAGTGGGATTCGGTCGGCATCCGGCTGGATTACGTGTCGGTGAACGTGTCGCCGCAGCAGTTCCGCGACAAGCGCTTCACCACGGCGGTGAAGGAAGCGATCGCGTTGACGGGCATCGACGCCGGACGGCTCGTGTTCGAAATCACCGAAAGTCTCTTGATGCAGGACCCCGAGGAAGCCACGCGCCTGCTCGAAGCGCTGCGCTCGCTCGGCATCCGCTTTGCCGTCGATGACTTCGGTACCGGCTATTCGAGTCTCGCGTATCTGCAGCGCTTTCCGCTGTCGAAGCTGAAGATCGACCGGAGCTTCGTCGAGAACCTGATCACGTCGCGCAACAACCGCGCGATCGTCGGCGCGGTGGTGGGACTTGCGCAATCGCTCGGGCTGGAACTCGTGGCCGAGGGCGTCGAAACGGAAGCGCAGCGCGATCTGCTCGCCGATCTCGGCTGCGACCACATGCAAGGCTGGCTCATCAGCCACGCGCTGCCGTCCGACGAGCTGGCGCGCTCGTTCCAGACGAACTCACTGCTGTTGCACGAGACATTATGAGAGTGTTCATGTTCGTGTTCTAATCGAAGATCACGCCCCGTGCGTCCGTCGCCGCAGTATCCAGGCGGCCGGGACGCCGAATGGATGGATCGGGCTACTGCCGCAATGGCCCAGCCGTTGCGCAACGATAGGTTTTTTAAGCATGGCACGCACCAAGGCCGAACTACTGGACAAGTTGTGGGGGCGCATGAGCGAGCGCGGGGATTTCCCGATGCTCTCGCAGGCGCTGCGCACGACCGTGTCCGCGATGAGCGATGACGACCTCGACTTCACGGCGCTCGTGCAAGTCGTGCTGTCGGACTTCGGGCTCACGCAGAAGGTGCTGCGGCTCGCCAATTCAGCCATGTACATGGCGTTCGGCGGCAACATCACGACCGTCACGCGCGCGCTGATGGTGCTCGGCATGGACGCCGTCGGCCATCTGGTCGTGGGGCTCAAGCTGGTCGATCACTTTCATCACAGCGCGCCGCGTCGTATCGACGCCAAGCTCGAACTGAACCGCACGCTGCTGTCGGGCACGGTCGCGCGGCAGGTCACCGAGCGCATCGATCTGCGCTCGGCGGAAGAGGCTGTCGTCTGCACGCTGATGCGGCAGATCGGCAAGCTGCTCGTCGCGTTTTATCTGGAGCACGAGTGGGATCAGTTGCGGCGCAAGGCTGCGGCCGAGAATATCAGCGACAGCCACGCGTGCGCCGAGTTGCTGGGCGTGACGTTCGAGGAGATCGGCATCGAGGCGGCGGACCGCTGGCGTTTGCCGGAGACGATCCGCGCGGGCATGCGCGCGAGCGATCCCACTGCTCCGCCCGATGAAACCGTGCCGAAGCATGTGCGCTGGCTGCAGGCCGTGACCAACTATTCGACCGAAGTCGCCGATGCGCTGACTGCGCAGAACGTGGCGGCGGGCGGGCGCGAATCGATGCTCGTCGATATCGCGGAGCGCTATAGCGGCGCGCTCAACGCGGATGCCGAAACGCTCGCCGCGATGAGTCTCGCGCTGGCCAACGAAGAAACCGGCGACGGCGTGATGCGCGAGATCGTCGAGTTGCAGGCGAATGCGGACGCGATTGCGCGGGCGGGCGTGTCGGCGGAGGCGCGCATCGGCGCGAGCCTCGAGGATTTGCGGTCGCTGCCGTCGAAGAATGCGCTTGCGCCGGTGCTTGCGCTGGCATCGGAGGCGGTGCTTGCGGGGCTTGGGCTGTCGCGCACGGTGGTGTTCGTGCGGCAGGCCAACAACGAGTTTCAGGCGCGGCTCGGGCTGGGGGCTGGCATCGAAGCGATGCTGCCGGCGCTGCACTTTGCGGCCGAATTCCGGCCGGACGTGTTTCATCTGGCGATCACGAATCCGGTGGGCATTTTTATCGAGAATGCACACGATGCGCGTATCGATGCGCGTCTGCCGCGCTGGTACAAGGAGACGCTTGGCGAAGCGCAGGCTTTTGTGCTGCTGCCGGTGAAATCGAACGATACGACGGTCGCGCTCGTGTACGGCGACTGGACGCTCGGTGAGCGCGTGCACAAGATTTCGCCGCAGGAAATGAGCGCGCTCAACGAGCTTACGCGGGAACTCAGCCGTTTTTTTCTTAACGCGAACTGGAAGGAAGTGGAGTTGATCTGAGCGATCGGTTATTGCTCGATGACTCGCTGCTTTTTTGCCTTTCTGGCTTTCTGCCTTTCTGCCTTTCTGTTCGCGACACTTTTTTTGCTGCTTTAGCGCGGCGGGCTCTCTGTCGGTGAGCTTGTTTTCGCGTCGGTCTATTGGCTCGCCCCTCCCCGGGGCGGGGGTTACTTTCTTTGCTGCTGCAAAGAAAGTAACCAAAGAAAGCAGCTTTTTCGCCCGCTGTTCTGAATCACGGTGCACTCCGTAGAACCACGTTGGCACTCAGCTTGACACAGCCCTGAATCACCCTCCACGCCCACTGATCACTCACGTCCTCCGAGCCCCTCGGCTCGACAACACCAATCGCGCACATCGGCGGTAGTCGCTAAAAATGCGCCTACCACGCGAAGGCAAACCAACGGCGCAAGAAAGACTACGTGACTCGTGACGAACACGGGCCTGGGCGCGGGCGCGCCCACGCCATGGTTTCTTGTGGGGGTGTTTCCCAGTGGTGCGCGGTGCCCCATTGGTTTTGTCGAGCCCGGGGGCTCGCATGGGGTGGCGCTCAGCGGGCGCGGAAGGTGATTCAGGGCTGTTTCAAACTGAGTGCCAGCGTGGGTCTACGGAGTGACCAGAGAGTCAGTGCTTCGGGCCAGAAAAGCTGCTTTCTTTGGTTACTTTCTTTGCAGCAGCAAAGAAAGTGACCCCCGCCCCGGGGAGGGGCATGCTAATAGACCGACACGAATACAAGCTCACCGACAAAGAGCCGGAGCGCAAAGAGAACCGCTTAGACCAAATGAAACTTGCCAACAAGCGCCTTAAGCGCGCGCGCTTGATCATCGAGCGACTGGGCGGCAGCCGCCGCTTCCTCGACGAGAGCGGCATTCTGCTGAGTCCCAGCATCCATCTGCGACACAGCGTGTCCAATCGCCTCGATGCCTGACTTCTGCTCCGCCGATGCCGCCGATATCTCGCCCATGATATCCGTCACACGGCGCACCGCTCTCACGACTTCGTCCATCGTCGCGCCCGCTTCCTGCGCATAGGTCGATCCATCCGACACACGCGAAACCGACGTATCGATCAAGGTCTTGATCTCCTTCGCCGCCGACGACGACCGCTGCGCCAGACTCCGCACCTCGCCCGCCACCACCGCGAAGCCGCGCCCCTGCTCGCCCGCGCGCGCCGCTTCCACCGCCGCGTTCAGCGCCAGAATGTTCGTCTGGAACGCAATGCCCTCGATCACGCCGATGATGTCGCCAATGCTCTTCGCGCTCGCATCGATACGCTGCATCGTCTCCACCACGCGATTCACCACCGCGCCGCCCTTCTCCGCAATCTCCGATGCATTGTGCGCGAGCGTCGTCGCCTGCATCGCGTTGTCGGCGTTCTGACGCACCGTCGACGTCAGTTGCTCCATGCTCGCCGCCGTCTTTTCGAGCGCGACGGCCTGCTCTTCCGTGCGGCGCGACAGATCGACGTTGCCCGTCGAAATCTCGCTCGACGCCGACGCAATCGCCTCCGCGCTCGCCGCGATATCGCCGACAGTCGCGGACAAACCCGACTGCATCTCGGACAGCGCGTAAAGCATGCTCGCATCGTCGCGACGCTTGAGCGTGATCGGATACGCGAGATCGCCCGACGCAATGCGGCTCGCAATCTCCTTCGCATAGCCAGGCTCGCCGCCGAGCTGCCCGGAAAGACGCCGCACCATCCATTCGCTCACGACGATAGCCAGCACGAACAGCGCGGCCGTCAGCGCGAGCACCATCACGAACGACGAATGGAAGATGAACGCGGCCGCGTCGATGGTGCGCTTGGCAGCGTCGCCGCGTCGCGTGACGAGATCGTCGACCATCTTTTCCAGCTTGCCGGTCTCGACGAGCAGCGACACGTCCTGCGTGCCCACCTGCCAGTTCATCTGCGACAGATCGAGCGGCTGCTCCTTCACGAGCTTCACGAACGTGCGCAGGTTGCCGCTCCACGTGCCGAGCGCGGCGGAAAAGCGCTTTTGCTGCGCGAGCGCGTCCGTGTCGGCGTGATCGATGTATTGCGACAACTGCGCCTGCTCCTTGCCGATCTCCGTCAGCGCGCTTTCGATCTGATCGCCCAGTTCGTCACGTTCCTTCGCGGTCGACGCCGTCAGCAGCATCTTCTGCGAACGGCTCGCGCGCAGCAGATAACCGCGCGTTTCCTCCGCCGCGCGGCTCGCGACATAGCCCTGCGTGTAGATGGATTCGGTCGCGCCGTTCAGACGGCTGATCTGCGTGAGCGAAATGGCGCCGATGCCGAGCGTGCCGGCCAGCACGAGCCCGAACGCGAGGCGCAGCGACGCCTTCACGGATAGCCCGCGCCTGGTCCCCGGCGGCAAGCCCGCGCCCTTTGCGGCGCGCAGCGAATACAGTTTCATCGATCGAATCCCCGTTGTTGTCATGTCGAGCGGTACGCCCTCAACGCTTCTACGGCACGCGTTCTTATTTTCTTTAGCGCCCGCGGAACGTCCGTTCTCTTCAGGCGCGAGGACGTCCGTTCGTTCTTATAACCGGCCAAAAATCGCTTGCGTCCGATGAAAACCTCCACCGCCAAGCGATGTCCGATTCGCAACAATTCTTGTCAGGACAACGCACGCGAGACACCCTACACTTCAAAAACATTCCGTTCGCGCATGAATCGCGTACAGAAAAATTCCGAGACAACCGCTTCCTTTTCTTCATCACCATGCAAACGAGTATCGACAAGGGCGCGTTCCCGTCCGCCGACGCGACCGCCGCGACCGCCGCCGCGCCGGCCGTGCAGCGCACCGTTTATTCCGTCCTGGGCGCGATCAGCTTCTCGCATCTGCTCAACGACATGATCCAGTCGCTGATCCTCGCCATCTACCCGATGTTCAAGAGCGAATTCGCGCTCTCGTTCGGGCAGATCGGGCTCATCACGCTGACGTATCAGATCACCGCGTCGCTGCTGCAGCCCATCGTCGGGCTGTACACGGACAAGCATCCGAAGCCGTATTCGCTTCCCGTCGGCATGGGCTTCACGCTGTCGGGTCTCCTCCTGATGTCGATCGCGGGCAGCTTCGGCACGCTGCTGATCGCGGCGGCGCTGGTCGGCTGCGGATCGTCGGTGTTTCATCCGGAGTCGTCGCGGGTGGCGCGCATGGCGTCGGGCGGCAAGCACGGACTCGCGCAATCGCTGTTTCAGGTGGGCGGCAACGCGGGATCGTCGCTCGGGCCGCTGCTTGCGGCGCTCATCGTCATTCCGCACGGACAGCGCAGCATCGCGTGGTTCTCGGCGGCGGCGCTGCTCGCGATGGTCGTGCTCGCGAACATTGGCCGCTGGTACAAGCGCCATCCCGCGACGAAGAAAGGCCGCGCGCACGCAACGCATGCAACGCTGCCGCGCGAGAAGGTCGTCATGGCGATGAGCGTGCTCGTGCTGCTCGTGTTCTCGAAGTACTTCTATCTGGCGAGCATCACGAGCTACTTCACGTTCTATCTGATCAGCAAGTTCGGCGTGTCCGTGCAGGCCGCGCAGATCCACCTCTTCGTGTTCCTCGCGGCGGTCGCGGCGGGCACGATCATCGGCGGGCCGGTGGGCGACAAGGTCGGGCGCAAGGCGGTGATCTGGGTTTCGATTCTCGGCGTCGCGCCGTTCACGCTCTTGATGCCCTACGTCAACCTGTTCTGGACGGGCGTGCTCTCGGTCGTCATCGGGCTCGTGCTGGCGTCGGCGTTCTCGGCCATCCTCGTTTATGCGCAAGAGCTGATTCCCGGCAAGGTCGGCATGGTCGCGGGCCTGTTCTTCGGCTTCGCGTTCGGGATGGGCGGCGTCGGCGCGGCGGTGCTCGGGCATCTCGCGGACGTGACGAGCATCGACTACGTGTACAAGCTGTGCGCATTCCTGCCGCTGATCGGCGTGCTGACCGTGTTCCTGCCGAAGACGAAGGAAGCGAAGGTCTGATGATCCTGATGGCCTGAAGAACCGCTCGAACGCCCGGCCCGCGCCGGGCGTTTTTCGTTAAGCGCCGCCGTCGAGCGCGGCCTTCACCTGCGCCAGCGCGCCCGCATCCTCGATTGTCGGCAGGTCGCCCGGATCGCGGCCTTCCGCGAGCGCCGCGATCGCGCGCCGCAGCAGCTTGCCCGAGCGCGTCTTCGGCAGCATCGATACGAACAGCACGCGCGCCGGCCGCGCGATCGCGCCGAGCTGCGTATCGACCGCGTGGCACAACTCCGCCTCCATGCCCTCGCGCGCGCCCGGTGCGTTGATGCGCTCGGCATCGCGCAGCACGACGAACGCCGTCGCCGCCTGCCCCTTCACCGAATCCGCGACGCCGACGACCGCCACTTCCGCCACCGCCGCATGCGCCGACAGCGCTTCCTCGATCTCGCGCGTCCCCAGCCGATGCCCCGCCACGTTGATCACATCGTCGGTGCGCCCGAGAATCGACACATAGCCGTCCTCGTCCTGCACGCCCCAGTCGAACGTTGAATAGACCGTGTGGTTCGGCACGCTGCGCCAGTACGTGTCGATGAAACGCCGGTCGTCGCCCCACACCGTCTGCATGCAGCCGGGCGGCAGCGGATAGCCGAGCGTGACGACGCCCTTCTCGCCCGGCGCGCAGACCTCGCCCGTCAGCTCGTTGCGCAACGCAAGCGCGAAGCCCATCGACGGCACGCCAGGCGATCCGAGCTTCGACGGCAATTCCTCGATGCCGCGCGGAATCGCGAGCATCGGCCAGCCGGTTTCGGTCTGCCAGTAGTTGTCGATGACGGGCTTCTTGAGCGCGCTCTGAATCCACTGCGCGGTCGGCTCGTCGAGCGGCTCGCCTGCGAGGAACAGCGTGCGCAGGCTCGACAGATCGTACTTCTCCATCAGCGCCGGGTCCTGCTTCTTGAGCACGCGGATCGCGGTCGGCGCGGTGAACATCAGGTTGATGCCGTATTGCTCGACGAGCCGCCACCACACGCCGCCGTCCGGGCGCACCGGCGTGCCTTCGTACATGACCGTGGTGAGCCCCGCGATCAGCGGCGCATAGATGATGTAGCTGTGCCCCACGACCCAGCCGATATCCGATGCGGTGAACATGGTGTCGCCCGCCGCGCCCTGAAAGATGTGCTCCATCGATGCCGCGAGCGCCACCGCGTAACCGCCGACATCGCGCTGCACGCCTTTCGGGCGGCCGGTCGTGCCGGACGTGTAGAGCACGTAGGACGGTTCGTTCGATTCGAGCCATTCGCAGGGCACGTGCGCGTCGAAATACTGCTCGCGCAGCGGCTCGTACGCGACGAGATAGCTCGCCTGCAAGCGCTCGGGCGCGAGCTGGCGGTCGATCAGCAGCACTTGCGGCACCTTGAATTCGGCGCGCGAGAGCGCTTCGTCGACGAGCGGCGTGTAGTCGATCACCTTGCCCGCGCGCGCGCCCGCATCGGCGGTGACGATGAGCGCCGGCTCGGCATCGTCGATGCGCGCCGCCAGATTCGGCGCCGCGAAGCCGCCGAACACGACCGAATGGATCGCACCGATGCGCGCGCACGCGAGCATCGCGAAGAGCGCTTCGGGGATCATCGGCAGATAGATCAGCACGCGGTCGCCCTTTCTCACCGCGAGCGAGCGCATGACGGCGGCCATGCGGTTCACTTCGGCGTGCAGTTCGGCGTACGTGTAGCGGCGCTCGATGCCCGTTTCCGTCGATACATAAACGAGCGCGTCTTGTTGCGCGCGCGTCGCCAGATGACGATCGACGGCGTTATGGCACAGATTCGTCTTCCCGCCGACGAACCATCGCGCGAACGGCGGGTTGCTGGCGTCGAGCACCGTGTGAAACGGCGTGTGCCAATGGATGCGGCGGGCTTCGTCGGCCCAGAAGGCTTCGGGCTCGTCGATCGACCGTCGATACGCTTCTCGGTAAGTCGGCATGCGCGTTCTCTGCGAAGGGGCGTTGGCTCCACAGGATAGAGCAGCCCGCGAAGCGCTGGCTAGAGAGGGCGCGCCCTGATCGGTCCGACCATCTACACCGCGCGGCTTTGCGAGATGCGCGTATTCGCGTGCACGGCGCTGTGCTTGAGCAGCACCGGCGTCAGTTCGCCCGCCACGCGCATGCTCGACACGACGACCGTGCGCACGCCGCTGCCGTCGGTGAGTTGGCGCAGCGTTTCGCGCGTGGTCGCGCGCGCCTCGATGCGCGGTTCGATCACGATGAAACCGCGGCAATGCGCGCCGAGCGCCGCGCGATGCGTGCGCAGCCAGGCGGCGCGCAGGCGGAAGTCGTCGGCGGTTTCGTCGTCGGCATGTTCGGCGACGATCACGAACGGCGTCGCGAGCGCGAGCAGCCGGCGCATCTGCGCGGCCCAGGCGAAGGCGAAGCCCGGCTGGATCGCGCGGCGGCGCAGTCGGACGAGCGGGAAGCGGCTGGCGTCGAACTGTTGCGAGTCGAGCGCGAGCGGGGGATTCGTGGCGAGATCGGCGTTCACAGCGGTTTCGGGCTCCAGTGATTCAGGGCGGCGATGAGGCTCGGCCAGTGCGAACGCCGCGGCACGACGCGCTTCTGTTTCGACGCGCGCGGCGGCCGGCGCTCAGCCTGCGCTTGCGTTTCGGCGGCGGGCGCGGCGGCCCACGCGCGGCGCGTGGTCTCGAGCACCTTCGCGGCGTTCACGGCGATGGCGCGGCCTTCTATCGCATCGCACGCGCCGTACGCCTTGTTTCTCGAATCGTTCGTCATGTCGGGCGTCCTCTGGATACATCTCACGGACGATTGTATTGAGAATCATTCTCAATAACAAGCGGGATTTTGCCCGAGTGGAGGATGTGCGGCGAGATGGCGCGGAAAGCGCCGTGAGGGTCAGACGCGCGCTTGCAGGAAGCGCCCGAGCACGCCCGACGAATACGCCCCGGCGAGCGCCGTCAGGAATTCCACGAACGAGACGGGCGCCGCCGCGTCCGCCGTATCGGAAATCGTGCGCACGACGGCGCACGGCACGCCATGCTCGTAGCAGACCTGCGCGAGCGCCGCGCCTTCCATTTCGACGGCGAGCGCATCCGGCAACGCATCGCGCAACGCAGCTACCGCATCGTGGCTCGCGATGAAGCGATCGCCGCTCACGATCAGCCCGCGATGCACGCGCGGCGCCGTCACCGCGAAACGTTCGGCGAGCGCATCGGCCTCCGTTTCGACGAACGCGCGCGCCGCAGCGGCGAGCGCATCCGAGAGCGAACCGTCCGCATCGAAACGCGCGCGCGCGAGCAGCGGCACCTCGTAGCGCGGAAAAAGCGGCGAGGCGTCGAGATCGTGCTGGAGCAAGGCATCGGCGACGACGATATCGCCCACGCGCACATCGCGATGCACGCCGCCCGCCACGCCGGTGAACACGATCGCATCGGCCTCGAACACGTGGATGAGCGCGCTCGCCGTGGCCGCCGCCGCGACCTTGCCGATGCGCGCGAGCGTCACCACGACGCGAACGCCGTGCGCCTCGCCGACGTGATATTCGCGCTGCCCGAGCGTGACCGTGCGCACGTCGCCGACGGTGCGCATCTGCGCGATGAGATCGCCCAGTTCCTGCGGCAGCGCCGCCATGATCCCGAGCCGCTTCATTCGACGGCTTGCAGTTTCGCGACCGCCAGCGCGAGCCATTTCTCGCCGTGGCGCTTGAAGCGCACTTGCGCGCGCGCATCGCCGCCTGCCCCTTCGAGCGCGATCACGGTGCCTTCGCCGAACTTCGTGTGGAAGACGGCCTGACCGACCTTGAAGCCGCCTTCCGCCGCGCGCTGCTCGTTCGCGAACGACGGCAACGCCGCGCTCGCGCCCTGGTCGCGCGCATAGCCGGACGAACCGCCGCGCTCCTGCCCCGGCCGCGCGAACCAGTCGCGGCCCCAGCCGGCGTTGTCCGAGCGTCCGCCCCAGCGCGCGCCCGGCTCGACCTTCGGCGTGAGCCACTTGAGCGAGCCTTCCGGCAGTTCGTCGAAGAAACGCGAGCGGATGTTGTAGCGCGTCTGCCCGTGCAGCATCCGGCTTTGCGCGAACGACAGATACAGCCGCTCCTTCGCCCGCGTGATGGCGACATACGCGAGCCGCCGCTCTTCTTCCAGCCCGTCCGATTCCTGCGCGCTGTTCTCGTGCGGGAAAAGCCCTTCCTCCAGCCCGGTGATGAACACCGCCGTGAATTCCAGCCCCTTCGCGGCGTGAACCGTCATCAGTTGCACGGCGTCCTGGCCGGCTTGCGCCTGGTTGTCGCCTGCTTCGAGCGATGCATGCGACAGGAAGCCCGCGAGCGGCGTCATGGTGTCGGGATTCTGCGCGGGATCGGCGATGCCGGGCGCATCCAGCACTTCGATTTCGCCGTCCTCGCTGACGATTTCCGGCACGGCCGTCGCGCCCGGACGCAGCGGAATGGAACGCGCGGGCGTGTCCAGTCCGTAGCCTTCTTCGGAAACGAACGCCGCCGCCGCGTTCACGAGTTCCTGCAAGTTCTCCAGCCGGTCCTGCCCTTCGCGCTCCGTCTCATAGAACGCCGCGAGACCGCTTGCGCGCACGACGTATTCGACCGTTTCCGGCAGGCTCATCTGCTGCGTTTCGGCGCGCATCTTCGCGATGAGCGTGGCGAACGCCCCGAGGCTCGATCCCGCCTTGCCGGTCACATACGGCACGGCGGCGGCCATCGAACAGTTGTAGAGACGCGCCGCGTCCGCGAGTTGTTCGATGGAACGCGCACCGATGCCGCGCGTCGGGAAATTGACGACGCGCGCGAACGCGGTGTCGTCGTTCGGGTTGTCGATCAGGCGCAGATACGCGAGCGCGTGCTTCACTTCCTGACGCTCGAAGAATCGCAGGCCGCCATACACGCGATACGCAATGCCCGCGTTCACGAGCGTATGTTCGATCGTGCGCGACTGCGCGTTGCTCCGGTACAGCACCGCGATTTCGCCGCGCGCGAGTCCCGTGTTGATGAGCGCCTTGATTTCCTCGACGATCCACCCCGCTTCCTGCGAATCGGTCGCGGCTTCGTAGACGCGCACGGGTTCGCCGTGGCCCGCGTCGGTGCGCAGGTTCTTGCCGAGCCGCCGCGAATTGTTCGCGATCAGGAAGTTGGCCGTATCGAGAATATGGCCGTGCGAGCGATAGTTCTGCTCCAGCTTGATGAGATTGCGCACGCGGAACTCGCGCTCGAAGTCGTGCATGTTGCCGACGTTCGCGCCGCGAAACGCATAGATGGATTGATCGTCGTCGCCGACCGCGAAGATCGCGTTGTGCTCGCCCGCGAGCAGCTTCAGCCACGCGTACTGCAGCTTGTTCGTGTCCTGAAACTCGTCGACGAGAATGTTGCGAAAGCGCGCCTGATAGTGCGCGCGCAGCGGCGGATTGTGCGCGAGCAGTTCATAGCAGCGCAGCAGCAGCTCCGGAAAATCGACGACGCCTTCGCGCTGGCACTGCTGATCGTAAGCCTCGTACAGCTCGACGAACTTGCGATTGAAGTTGTCGGTCGCGTCGACATCTTTGGGGCGCAGACCCTGTTCCTTCGCGTTGTTGATGAAGTACTGCAGGTTCTTCGCCGGATACTTTTCGTCGTCGACGTTCAGGCCCTTCATGAGCCGCTTGATCGCGGAAAGCTGGTCGGCGGTATCGAGAATCTGAAAGGTCTGCGGCAGGCCCGCGTCGCGATAATGCGCGCGCAGCATGCGGTTGCACAGGCCGTGGAACGTGCCGATCCACATGCCGCGCGTGTCGATGGGCAAGAGCGCGGACAGCCGCGACAGCATTTCGCGCGCGGCCTTGTTCGTGAACGTGACGGCGAGAATAGTCGGCGGCGACGCATAGCCCTGCTGGATCAGCCACGCGATGCGCGTGATGAGCACGCGCGTCTTGCCGCTGCCCGCGCCCGCGAGGATCAGCGCGGGCTCGTTGGGCAGCGTCACGGCGGCGAGCTGTTCGGGATTCAGATTGGCGAGTAAATCGGGCATGGGGAATTAGGGACGCGGGTGAGGCAGAAGGCGGCCGACCATTATAAGACCGCGCCGATGGCGGCGTTCGGGCCTATGCCGTCCGGCCGAAGGCGCAATTCATCCGATGGAGCCTTGGCGAACCTTATAATTGGGGATTCCCCGCACTTTTTCACGCATTTTTCGGCAGATTTCACGATGAGCGACAACACGCTTGCGAAGAGCTTCGAGCCTCAAAACATCGAGTCCCAGTGGGGCCCGGAATGGGAAAAGCGCGGTCTCGCCGCGCCCACTTTCAAGGAAGGCGCCAGGAATTTCTCCATTCAGCTTCCGCCGCCGAACGTCACCGGCACGCTGCACATGGGCCACGCGTTCAACCAGACCATCATGGATGGCCTGACGCGCTATCACCGCATGCTCGGCGAGAACACGCTGTGGGTGCCGGGCACGGACCACGCGGGCATCGCGACGCAGATCGTCGTCGAACGTCAGCTCGATGCGCAAGGCATCTCGCGCCATGATCTCGGCCGCGAGGAGTTTCTGAAGCGCGTGTGGGCGTGGAAGCAGGAATCCGGCTCGACCATCACGGGGCAAGTGCGCCGGCTCGGCGCGTCGATCGACTGGTCGCGCGAATACTTCACGATGGACGACAAGATGTCCGCCGCCGTGCGCGACGTCTTCGTCACGCTCTACAAGCAAGGGCTGATCTATCGCGGCAAGCGCCTCGTGAACTGGGACCCGGTGCTCGGCACCGCCGTGTCGGATCTCGAAGTGGTGAGCGAGGAAGAGAACGGCAGCCTGTGGCATATCCAGTATCCGCTGCCGGACGGCTCCGGCCATCTGACGGTCGCGACCACGCGCCCCGAAACCATGCTCGGCGACGTCGCCGTGATGGTGCATCCGGAAGACGAGCGTTATGCGCACCTGATCGGCAAGACGGTCGTGCTGCCGCTGTGCGATCGCGAAATTCCCGTCATCGCCGATGACTACGTGGATCGCGAATTCGGCACCGGCGTCGTGAAGGTCACGCCCGCGCACGATTTCAACGACTACGCCGTCGGCCTTCGCCACAAGCTGCCGCAGATCGAAATCCTCACGCTCGACGCGAAGATCAACGACAACGCGCCGGAAAAGTATCGCGGCATGGACCGCTTCGATGCGCGCAAGCAAGTCGTCGCGGACCTCGAAGCGCTCGGCCTGCTCGATTCCGTGAAGCCGCACAAGCTGATGGTGCCGCGCGGCGATCGCACGGGCGTCGTCATCGAACCGATGCTCACGGACCAGTGGTTCGTCGCCATGACCAAGCCCGCGCCGGATGCCACATTCGGCACGTTCAATCCGGGCAAGTCGATCACGGAAACGTCGCTCGAAGTCGTGCGTAACGGCCAGATCAAGTTCGTGCCGGAGAACTGGACCACGACTTACTATCAATGGCTCGAAAACATCCAGGACTGGTGCATTTCGCGTCAGTTGTGGTGGGGCCACCAGATTCCCGCGTGGTACGGCGAGAACGGCGAAATCTTCGTCGCGAAGAGCGAAGAAGAAGCGCGCGCCGAAGCCGACGCGCAAGGCTACAAGGGCGCGCTCAAGCGCGATGAAGACGTGCTCGACACGTGGTTCTCGTCCGCGCTCGTGCCCTTCTCGGCGCTCGGCTGGCCGAACGAAACGCCTGAACTGAAGGCGTTCTTGCCGTCGTCGGTGCTCGTGACGGGCTTCGACATCATCTTCTTCTGGGTCGCCCGGATGGTGATGATGACCACGCATTTCACGGGCAAGGTGCCCTTCGACACCGTCTACGTGCACGGCCTCGTGCGCGACGCCGAAGGCCAGAAGATGTCGAAGAGCAAGGGCAACACGCTCGACCCGATCGATATCGTGGATGGCATCGATCTCGAATCGCTCGTCGCCAAGCGCACGACCGGCCTCATGAACCCGAAGCAGGCCGCGCAGATCGAGAAGAAGACGCGCAAAGAGTTTCCCGATGGCATTCCGTCGTTCGGCACGGACGCGCTGCGCTTCACGATGGCGTCGATGGCCACGCTCGGCCGTAACGTGAACTTCGATCTCGCGCGCTGCGAGGGGTATCGCAACTTCTGCAACAAGCTCTGGAACGCCACGCGCTTCGTGTTGATGAATTGCGAAGGCCACGATTGCGGCTTCTCGAAACCCGGCGCGTGCGAACCGGGCGATTGCGGCCCCGGCGGTTATACGGATTTCTCGCAGGCGGACCGCTGGATCGTCTCGCTCTTGCAGCGCGTGGAAGCGGATGTCGAGAAAGGCTTCGCGGATTATCGTTTCGACAATGTCGCGAGCGCGATCTACAAGTTCGTGTGGGACGAGTACTGCGACTGGTATCTGGAACTCGCAAAGGTGCAGATCCAGAACGGCACGCCCGAGCAGCAGCGCGCCACGCGCCGCACGCTGCTGCGCGTGCTGGAAACGGTGCTGCGCCTCGCGCATCCGATCATTCCGTTCATCACCGAAGCGCTGTGGCAGAAGGTCGCGCCGCTGACGGATGCGTATCCGGCGGGCGCGAAGGAAGGCGAAGCATCGATCATGACGCAGCCGTATCCGCGCGCGGAAGCGAAGAAGATCGATGAATCGTCGGAACAGTGGGCCGCCGAACTGAAGGCGGTCATCGACGCATGTCGTAATCTGCGTGGCGAAATGAATCTGTCGCCCGCGGTGAAAGTGCCGTTGCTCGCGCACGGCGACGCGGCGCGTCTTTCCACGTTCGCGCCTTACGTCGCGGCGCTCGCGCGTCTTTCGGAAGTGAAGATCATCGACGACGAAGCCGCGCTCGACAAGGAGGCGCACGGCGCACCGGTTGCGATCGTCGGCACGCACAAACTGGTGCTGAAAGTCGAGATCGATGTCGCCGCCGAACGCGAGCGTCTCACGAAGGAAGTGGATCGGCTCAAGGGCGAAATCGTTAAATGTAACGGCAAGCTCGGAAATGAAAGCTTTGTTTCAAAAGCGCCGGCGGCTGTCGTTGATCAGGAGCGCAAAAGGCTGGCAGAATATGAGACCACCATCGAGAAGCTCCAGGCGCAATTATTGCGGCTGCCCGCTTGAACCGGAGTTTTATACCGACTCCCGTTGAGCCGAATCGCTCGAAGTTCCGGATGTTTAACAGGATCAGGGTTATCACATGCTAAAAGTTACCAAAGCAGTTTTCCCGGTTGCGGGTCTCGGTACGCGGTTTCTTCCCGCGACGAAGGCCAGCCCGAAGGAAATGCTGCCGGTCGTCGACAAGCCGCTGATTCAATACGCGGTGGAAGAAGCCATGGCCGCCGGCATCACCGAAATGATCTTCGTGACGGGCCGCAGCAAGCGCGCCATCGAAGATCACTTCGACAAGTCGTATGAGATCGAGGCCGAGCTCGAAGCGCGCGGCAAGGAAAAGCTGCTCGAACTCGTGCGCAGCATCAAGCCGAGCCATGTCGACTGTTTCTACGTGCGTCAGGCCGAAGCGCTCGGTCTCGGCCACGCAGTGCTGTGCGCCGAAAAGCTCGTCGGCGACAACCCGTTCGCCGTGATCCTCGCGGACGACTTGCTGTACGGCAAGCCGCCCGTGTTGACGCAGATGATCGAAGTGTTCGATCACTATCACAGCTCGGTGATCGGCGTCGAAGAGATTCCGCCGGAAGACACGAAGTCGTACGGCGTGATCGACGGCAAGGAATGGGAAGACAACATCGTGAAGCTGTCGGGCATCGTCGAGAAGCCGGAGCCCTCGGTGGCGCCGTCGAATCTCGGCGTGGTCGGCCGTTATGTGCTGAAGCCGCGCGTGTTCGATCACATCCGCGCGCTGAAGCCGGGCGCGGGCGGCGAACTGCAACTGACGGACGCGATTCAATCGCTGCTGTCGGATGAACAAGTGCTCGCGTACAAGTATCACGGCACGCGTTTCGACTGCGGCAGCAAGCTCGGTTATCTGAAGGCGACGGTCGAGTTCGCGCTGCGTCATCCGGAAGTGGCGAAGGACTTCGAAGAATATCTGCGCACGCGCTCGCCGATTCTCGAAGGCTAAGGTTTTCTCCTTCGCCTAAAAAAATGCCCGTCACGAATCGTGACGGGCATTTTGCTTTGTGCCTACTGTTTTTAACGACGCCGCATCAGGAAGATGAACGTCTTGTCCTGCGACGTCGATTCGACGATTTCGTTGCCGGTTTGCCTCGCGAATGCCGCGAAATCGCGCTGCGATCCGGGATCGGTGGCGAGCACTTTCAGAATCTGGCCGCTCGTCATGTCGGCGAGCGCCTTTTTGGCGCGCAAAATCGGCAACGGGCAGTTGAGCCCGCGCGCGTCGACTTCCTTGTGAACTTCCATCGCGATTGAACCTTCCGTGGGCCTGCGTGATTGAGCGCTGCGAAAGCCCGATTTTAACGCAGCGGTCAAAGATCCACCGGACGCCCGCTCGCGTACGCCTCGCCCCCTAGTTGAGAGTTCTCTCGTTCACGCGCCGCGTTCCAGCGACTAGATTGTGCGTTCTGTTCAACGCGCGTTGCGCTGGTCCTATTCGGACGCACGATGTGCTGTATAAAATTTTGTACAATGATCGATGAACGCGAGATTCGCTGGGTCGGCTCGTCCTATGACGACATTCTCGAATTCCCGTCTGCCGCACGGCGCGAGGCGGGTTTTCAGCTTGGCCGCCTTCAGGCCGGACTCGATCCCGAAGACTGGAAGCCCTTCGACGACGTCGGCCCCGGCGTTCGGGAAATCCGCATCAGGGACATCAACGGCATTTATCGCGTGATGTACGTAGCCAAGTTCGAAGAAGCGGTCTTCGTATTGCATTGCTTTCAGAAGAAAACCCAGGCGACGTCGAAGCAGGACAAAGAAATCACAGCGATCCGCTATCGGGCAATCGTCCGCGAAATGCGGGAAAGGAAGGCGCAAACATGAACAAGGTAGACACCAAGGTCCGGCACGTGACGAAACCCGGGGCGAATCTGTTCGCCGACCTTGGCTTCGCGCCCGACGAAGCGCGCCAGTATCAGGCCGAATCGCGGGCGCTCATCGGCCAGACGCTCGTGCTCAAGGAACAACTCATGGACGAGCTTGCGTCGTGGATCGAGGCTCATCATCTGAAACAAGCCGATGCGGCCGAAATTCTGCACGTGACGCGGCCGCGCGTATCCGATGTCGTCAACAAGAAGACGAGCAAGTTCACGATAGACACGCTCGTCGAGATGCTGGCGCGCATCGGCAAGCCGGTCACGATGGTCGTAGGCTGAACGCCGTCATGCGCGGGGGTGCGTGCGGTCAAAGATCCACCGGACGCCCGCTCGCGTACGCCTCGCGAAGCGCGATACCGATGCGCGTCGCTTCCCGCGCATCGTCGAGCGTGAGCCCCGTCGGCGTGCCATCGGCGACAGAAGCGACGAACGCCTGGGCCTCGCGCAAGAACGCATCCTCGAATCGCTCGAAAAAGGTCGGCGTGCACGCGTTGCGCATGCCATGCTCATCCGCGATCTCCACGCGGTTCAACCGCGGATTGCGCCCCACCGACAACGCCCCCGCCGTGCCGATCACCTCGGTCTGCGTATCGTGCCCGTGCGCCATCGTGCGCGATGCGTACAGCACCGCGAGCCGGCCATCGTCGAATTCGACGACGCCCACGCCGTTATCGATATCGCCGCATTCGCGCAAGCCTTCGTGGATCGCGATAGTCCCGCTCGCGAACACGCGCTTCGCACGCGGATTGCCGAGCAGCCAGCGCGCAAGATCGATGTCATGCACGCTGCAATCGAGAAACAGGCCGCCCGATGTCGGTGCGAATCGCACGAAGAAGCCATCGGGATCGTTCTTGTCGCAGGTCTGCGAGCGCACCATGAAGGGCCGGCCGATCGCGCCGCGCGTCATGCTCTCGAACGCATCGCGATAGCTGGCGTCGAAGCGTCGCACGAAGCCGATCATCACGCGCAAATGCGCATGACGCGCGTGCGCTTCGATCACGGCATCGCATTCGGCGAGATCGAGCGACAGCGGCTTCTCGCAAAACACATGCTTGCCCGCGCGCAACGCGGCGATGATCTGCGTCGCGTGCAGCGATGTCGGCGTGACGAGCCACACGGCATCGATCGACGCGTCGGCTAACATCGATTCGTAGTGCGTATGAATCGCCGTCTCGGGAAAATGCGTCTTGGCCCAGTCGCGTTCGTCCTGCACGGGACTGCACGCCGCCGCGAGCCGCGCGCCCGGCACGCGCCACGCGAGGTTTTCCGCATGCCGCCGCCCGAGCCGTCCAAGCCCGACGATGCCCACGCGCACCGCGTTCATGCCGCGTTCTCCCCGAGCCGCACCACGCGATTCTCGCGCCACGAAAGCGTCGCGGCTTCGGCGAGTTCGAGCGCCTTCATGCCGTCGGCGACGGTCGTGCGCACCGGCTTGCCGTGACTGACCGCATCGAAGAAATGCGCCATTTCCAGCGCATACGCCGCGCGATAACGCTCGAGGAAGAACGCCTCGGGCACGTCGCTCGACACGGCCGTCTTCGAGTACGCGGTGACTTCGGTCGGCCGCACGTTGCCCGCCTGCAGCATGCCCGCGCTGCCGAGCAACTCGAAACGCTGATCGTAGCCATACGCCGCGCGCCGCGCCGTGTTGATCTGGCACAGCCGCCCGCGCTTCGTGCGGATGGTGACCGCCGTCGAATCGATATCGCCCGCCTCCGCGATGGCCGGATCGGACAGCACGCTGCCGGTCGCGTGCAGCGTGTCGGCTTCGTCGTCGAGCATCCAGCGGAAGATGTCGAAGTCGTGAATCAGCATGTCCTTGAAGATGCCGCCCGAATGCCGGATGTATTCGACGGGCGGCGCGCCCGGATCGCGGCTCGTCACGATCAGCATTTCCGGATCGCCGATCTCGCCCGCATCGACGCGCGCCTTCAACGCCGAGAACGTCGGATCGAAGCGGCGCTGAAAGCCGATCATGCAGACGACGCCCGCCTGCGCGACCGCGTCGGCGCAGGCGCGTGCACGCGCGAGCGTCAGATCGACGGGCTTCTCGCAGAACACGTGCTTCTTCTGCGCCGCCGATGCGAGTATCAGGTCCGCATGCGTGTCCGTGCTCGAACAGATCACCGTCGCGCCGATGGACGCGTCGCCCATCGCGCCATCGACATCGGCGACTTGCGCGCCGTGTTGCTGCGCGAGCGCGGCGGCCGCCTCGCGGTTCACATCGACCACGTATTTGAGCCGCACGCCCGGCTGCCGCGCCAGATTCGCCGCATGAATCCTGCCGATGCGCCCCGCTCCGAACACCGCCACGTCAATCGTCATAGCCGCTTGTCTCCCTGGATTCCTCGACGTTCAATTCGAGCCGATACGCGAGCGCGATGAACAGCGCCTGGCACAGGCAGATGGTGCTCGTCAGCGAGCGAAACGCGAACGCGCTGCCCTCCTTCACGAGCAGGCTGGCGCTCGCATGTCGCGCGAGCGGCGAAAGCTGGCTATCGGTGACGACGAGCGTCTTCGCGCCGTGATGCTGGGCCGCGCGCACGCAATACTGCGTCTCCTTGCCGTAAGGCGCGAAGCTGATCGCGATCACCACATCGCCCTTCTTCACGCTGCGAATCTGCTCGTGAATCATCCCGCCGATGCCCGACACGAGATGCACGCGCTTCTTCGTATGCCCCAGCGCATACACGATGTAACTCGCCACCGCGAACGACCGGCGCACGCCGATCACGTAGATGTTCTCCGCCTGCTGAAGCATTTCGACGGCGGCTTCGAACTGCGCATCGTCGAGGCCGGCTTCGAGTTCGTCGAGCCCCGCGCGGCTCGCCGCGATGAATTCGCGCGCCACCGATACGCCCGACGCCTCGCCCGCTTTCTCGTCGATCAGTTTGCGGATGCGCTGCTGATAGCTCTGCGACGCGCTGCCGCCCGTGTACGCCTGCCTGAACACCGCCTGCAAGTCCGAAAAGCCCGAGAAGCCGAAGCGCTGCGCAAACCGCACCACCGCCGACGGATGCACGCCGCACGACGCGGCGATGTCGCTCGTGCGATCCATCATCACGCTCGGCCGATGCTGCTCGATATACGTCGCCACGCTCTTCAACTGGCGCGGCAAGGAGTCGTACGCATCGGTGATCCGCTGCATCAGTTCGTCGACGCCGGGTGCGTCGGTGCTGGTTTCATCCTGCATGGGAAGCTCGTGTCGTCGGCGTTCGAAATGAGCGCCAGTGAAGCGATTATAGGAAGGCCGCAAGCAAATTGGAATGCATTTTCTATTTGTCGCACCGATGAAATACCTATTGCAGGTCGCCGAAAACTGACCTAATCTCGGTCGTGAGCACGATGCATCGACTTGCGGTCTGTCCACGGCTCGCATCGGCTCGCACGAGATCACACCGAACAACAACCGAGATAGGTGGAGACGATGATCCTTTGCAACGGTCGGGCCGCGCTGCGCGCGCTGGCGGCTGCTGCTGCGTTGTGCAGCGCCGCGTTGTTGACGACGTCCACCGCGCACGCCGCGCCGGACGCCAGGTTTGTGCTCATCAGCCACGCGCCGGACTCGGACTCGTGGTGGAACACCATCAAGAACTCGATCAAGCAGGCCGACGAGGACTTCAACGTGCAGACCGACTACCGCAATCCGCCCAACGGCGATATCGCGGACATGGCACGTCTCATCGAGCAGGCCGCCGCGCGCAACTACGACGGCGTGATCACCACCATCGCGGACTTCGACGTGCTGAAGAGCGCGCTCAACAAGGTCACCGCGAAGAAGATTCCACTGGTGACGATCAATTCGGGCACCGAGGAGCAAAGCGCGCAACTCGGCGCGATCATGCATGTGGGCCAGCCCGAATACGTCGCGGGCAAGGCGGCGGGCGAGAAGGCGAAAGCGGCCGGCGTGAAGTCGTTTCTGTGCGTGAATCACATTGCGACCAACACCGTTTCCTTCGATCGATGCAAGGGCTTCGCGGATGCGCTCGGCATCGACTACAAGGCATCGACCATCGATTCGGGACAGGACCCGACCGAGATTCAATCGAAGGTATCGGCGTATCTGCGCAATCATCCGGATACGCAGGCGATCCTCACGCTCGGACCGACGCCCGCCTCCGCGACGCTCAAGGCCGTTGCGCAAATGGGCCTGCAAAACAAGATCTATTTCGTGACGTTCGACTTCTCCGACGACATCGCGAAGGCGATCAAGGACGGCACGATCAAGTTCGCCATCGATCAGCAGCCGTATTTGCAGGGCTATATTCCGGTCGCGGTGCTGGCCATCGCGAAGAAGGAGCACACCACCGATCCCGCGAAGATCCGCCAGATTCTCGAAGCGAACCCGAAGTTCAAGGCGCGCCTCGAAACCTACGGCCTGCAGCCTTCGTATGGGCCGAAGAACATTCGGTCGGGACCGGGCTTCATCACCAAAGAAAATCTCGACAAGGTCGTGAAATACGCCGGGCAGTATCGCTGATGCGCGGCTGACCTTCTTCGGGCGGCATCGGTTCGAAACACGCCGCGCCGCCCGCGTTTCTCTCTTCATCGGCTCTTGCTGCGTCCCACGCGCGGACGCGGCAGGCGCGCACGCATCCCTCGCGTATCCGTACGGTATTGCAATGCATTGTCGATTCAAGGAGCCATCATGGGCGTAGCCGGCAAGCACTATCCTCCACACGCGAACCCTCAGCAGGACAACGCTGATTCCGCAACGGACAGGGACAAGCCGTCGGACGAACGCGTGCGCCGGCAATCGTGGTTCGGCCATCTGTTGAATCGCCCGGAATTCGCCGCGATTTCAGGCACCGTGCTCGTGTTCCTCGTGTTCGGCTTCGGCGCGGGATCGTCGGGCATGTTCAATCTCGACGGCGTGATGAACTGGTCGCAAGTGGCCGCGTATCTCGGCTTGCTCGCGGTCGGCGCGTGCCTCTTGATGATCGCGGGCGAGTTCGACTTGTCCATCGGTTCGATGATCGGCTTCGCCGGCATGATGGTCGCGTTGCCATCGGTCTATTTTCATTGGCCGATATCACTTGCGATTCTCTTCGCGTTCGTCGCATCGATGCTGCTCGGCGCGCTCAACGGCTATCTCGTGATGCGCACGCGCCTGCCGTCGTTCATCGTGACGCTCGCGTTTCTCTTCATTTTGCGCGGCCTGACGCTCGCGCTCTCAATCATGTTCGCGGACCGCACGATCATCTCCGGCGTCGGCGATCTCGCGCAAAAGGACTGGATTGCGGACACGCTCTTTCATGGCGTCGCGCTGCATGGCTTCTTCACCTGGCTCGCGCACATGGGCGTCGGCACCTTGCTCGATAGCGGCCAGCCGCTCGTGCCGGGCATCCCGAAGGTCATTCTCTGGTGGCTCGCGCTCGCCGCGATCGGCGCGTTCGTGCTCGCCAAGACGCGCTATGGCAACTGGATACTCGCGGTCGGCGGCGATGCCAACGCCGCGAAGAACGTCGGCGTGCCGGTCAAGCGCGTGAAGATATCGCTCTTCGTGCTCACTGCGTTCTGCTCGTGCCTCTTCGCGGTGCTGCAAGTGTGCGATATCGGATCGGCGGCGGCGGATCGCGGCCTGCAAAAAGAGTTCGAAGCGATCATCGCGGCCGTCATCGGCGGCACGCTCCTGACGGGCGGATACGGCTCGGTCGTCGGCGCGTGCTTCGGCGCGCTCATCTTCGGCGTCGTTCAGATCGGCATCACTTATACGAACGTGAGTTCCGACTGGTTCCGCGTGTTTCTCGGCGTGATGCTCCTGATCGCCGTGCTCTTCAATCATTACGTGCGCCGCCGCGTATCTCAGGCGCAATGAGGAGAAGACCATGAACGACGACACCATTCTCGCGCTCGAAAACGTCAGCAAGTTTTTCGGCAAGGTGATCGCGCTGAACGGCGTGACCTTGCGGCTCAAACGCGGCGAAGTGCACTGCCTGCTCGGCGATAACGGCGCGGGCAAGTCCACGCTCATCAAGACGCTCGCGGGCGTGCATGCGCCCTCTTCCGGCGAATATCTCGTCGATGGCAAGCCCGTGCATTTCGAGTCTCCGAAAGAAGCGCTCGATCTCGGCATCGCGACGGTTTATCAGGATCTCGCGCTCGTGCCGCTGCTGTCGGTCGCACGCAATTTCTTCATGGGACGCGAACCGAGAAAGACACGCTTCGGCATCCTTAAGGTTTTGGACCTGGACCTGGCCGCTGAAACCTCGCGCGCGAAGCTCGGTGAAATGGGCATCAACGTGCGCGATCCGCATCAGCCTATCGGCACGATGTCCGGCGGCGAGAAGCAATGTCTTGCCATTGCACGTGCCATTCACTTCGGCGCGCGCGTGCTGATTCTCGACGAGCCGACCGCCGCGCTCGGCGTGAAGCAGAGCTTCAACGTACTCAAGCTGATTCACAAGGCGCGCGAGAAAGGCATCTCGGTGATCTTCATCACGCATAACGTGCATCACGCGTACCCCATCGGCGATTCATTCACGCTGCTCAATCGCGGACGTTCGATGGGCACCTTCACGAAGGACACGATCACGAAGAACGAAGTGCTCGACATGATGGCGGGCGGCGCGGAAATGCAGAAGATGATCAGCGAACTCGAAGGCGCGACGATATGAGGACGGCAGCCATGTCAGCACAACAACCATCACGCTTCGCGGCGAATCGCACGCGCGACATCGTGTGTCTCGGGCGTCTTGCCGTCGATCTGTATGCGCAGCAGGTCGGCGCGCGGCTCGAAGACGTGTCGTCGTTTGCGAAGTATCTCGGCGGATCGTCGGCGAACATCGCGTTCGGCTGCGCGCGATTGGGACTGAAGTCGTCGATGCTCGCGCGCGTCGGCAACGACCACATGGGCCGCTTTCTGACCGAAACGCTCGATCGCGAAGGCTGCGACGTGAGCCACGTTCGCATCGATCAGGACCGGCTCACGGCGCTCGTGCTGCTCGGCATCGAAGACCGCGATACGTTTCCGCTCGTGTTCTATCGCGAGAACTGCGCGGATATGGCCGTGGACGAAAGCGATTTCGACGAAGCGTATATCGCGTCGTCGAAGGCGTTGCTCATCACCGGCACGCACTTCTCGACGGAGCAAGTGAACCGCACGAGCCGCCGTGCGCTGGAATACGCGCGGCGCAACGACGTCCGCACGATCCTCGACATCGATTATCGGCCGGTGCTGTGGGGACTCACGGGCAAGGCGGATGGCGAGACGCGCTTCATCGCGAATGAAGGCGTGACCGCGCATTTGCAGCGCATTCTGCCGCTCATCGATCTCGTGATCGGCACCGAAGAAGAGTTTCGCATCGCGGGCGGCAAGGATCGTTTGATCGATGCCCTCGCGATGGTGCGCGCCGTGACGCACGCCACGCTCGTCGTGAAGCGCGGGCCGCTCGGCTGCTCGATCATCGAAGGCGCGGTGCCCGCTTCCATCGACGATGCGCCCGTTCACGGCGGTGTCGAAGTGGAAGTGCTCAACGTGCTCGGCGCAGGCGATGCGTTCGCGTCGGGCTTTCTCTCGGGATGGCTGCGCGACGAACCGCTCGAAGCATGCGCGCGCGCGGCGAATGCATGCGGCGCGCTCGTCGTATCGCGGCACGGCTGCGCGCCCGCCATGCCGACGCCCGCCGAACTCGACTACTTCCTCGAAGCTGCACGGCAAGATCCGGCACGCATGCGCCGCCCCGATCGCGATGCGACGCTTGCGCGGCTGCATCGCGTGAGCCCTGCGCGCAAGCAATGGGACGAAGTGCTCGGCTTCGCGTTCGATCATCGCAATCAGTTCTTCGAGTTGGCGCAACAGGCGGGCGCGAGCGAAGCGCGCATCGCGACGCTCAAGGGCTTGTTCGTCGATGCCGTCGCGCAAACGGAGAAGCAACTGGGACTTGCAGGACGCATCGGCGTATTGATCGATGACCGCTACGGACAAGATGCGCTCAACGCGGCGACGGGACGCGGCTGGTGGATCGGCAGGCCGGTGGAGTTGCCGGGTTCGATGCCACTCGTCTTCGATCATGGCCGCTCGATCGGCACGACGTTGATCGAATGGCCGCGCGAGCATGTCGCGAAGTGCCTCGTTCACTATCACCCGGATCATCCGCATGACGTGCGGCTCGAACAGGAAGCGCAGTTGCGCGCGCTCTACGATGCCGTGCAGGCGAGCGGCCACGAGTTGCTGCTCGAAGTGATCGTGCCGAAGAACGGGCCGCCTGCGGACGAAGACACGGTTTATCGCGCGTTGAAGCGCATCTATAACCTCGGGATAGTCCCGGAATGGTGGAAGCTCGAACCAATGAACGCGAAGCAATGGCAAGCGATCGATGCGCTCATCGGCGAACGTGATCCGTATTGCCGTGGCGTCGTGCTGCTGGGCTTGTCGGCGGGCGTCGATCAGTTGCGCGAGGGCTTTCGCGCTGCGGCGTCATCGAAGACATGCAAGGGCTTCACCGTCGGCCGCACCATTTTTCATGAGCCGAGCCAGGCGTGGCTTGCACGCGAGATCGACGATGACGAACTCATCGCGCGCGTGCGCCGCACATTCGAAACCTTGATCGCAGCATGGCGCGAGGCGCGTGCATCGTCGCATGCGCCCGCCGACACCACTCAGGAGCAAGCCGCATGAACGTCGTCAGACTCACCGTTGCGCAAGCGCTCGTGCGCTATCTCGCGGCGCTGCGCACGGATAACGGCGAGCCGCTTTTCGGCGGCGTGTTCGCGATCTTCGGGCACGGCAATGTCGCGGGCATGGGCGAAGCGCTGTATCGGCATCGCGAGACGTTGCCGACGTATCGCGCGCACAACGAGCAGGCGATGGCGCATAGCGCGATCGCGTGTGCGAAGGCGCATATGCGACGCCGCATGATGGCCGTGACGACATCCATCGGTCCCGGCGCGACCAATCTCGTGACCGCGGCGGCGCTCGCGCATGTGAACCGCTTGCCCGTGCTCTTGCTGCCGGGCGATATCTTCGTCTCGCGCGCGCCCGATCCCGTGTTGCAGCAAGTGGAAGATAATCAGGATGGCGAAACATCAGCAAACAATGCGTTGAAAGCCGTATCGCGATACTTCGATCGCATCGTGCATCCGGCGCAATTGCTGAGCGCATTGCCGCGCGCGATCCGCGTGCTCACCGATGCAGCCTCTTGCGGTCCCGTCACGCTCGCGTTGCCGCAAGACGTGCAGGCAATGGCCTACGACTACCCTGCTTCGTTCTTCGAGCCGCGCACGATCGAGTTTCACGCGCCCGCTGCATTGCCGCGCGAGATCGAACGCGCCGCCGCGATGCTGCGTGAATCGCGCGAGCCGTTCATCGTGTCGGGCGGCGGCGTGCTCTATGGCCTCGCGAGCGATGCATTGCGTGACTTCGCGCACAAGCACGGCATTCCGGTCGCGGAAACGCAGGCGGGCAAAGGCGCGCTTGCATGGGACGATGCATTGAACGTCGGCGGCATCGGCGTGACGGGATCGTCGTCGGCGAACGAGCTTGCGCATGCAAGCGATTGCGTGCTCGCCGTCGGCACGCGCCTGCAGGACTTCACGACGGGATCGAACACGCTCTTCTCAGAGGCACGGCTCGTCGCGATCAACGCGAATCCATTCGATGCGCTCAAGCAGAACGCGGCCGCCATCGAAGCCGATGCGCGTCTCGCGCTCGATGCGCTTTCGCAAGCGCTCGGCGACTGGCGCGCATCGCCGCAATGGACGACACGTGCGCATCGCGCGGCGAACGACTGGCGCGAGACCGTCGCGCATGTCACGAACATGCCTGTGCCCGATGGCCGGCTGCCGCGCGAAGCGGATGTCATCGGCGCGGTGCAGCGTTCCGACGATGCTTCGCCCGCGGGCGATATCGTCGTGTGCGCAGCAGGCACCTTGCCCGCCGATCTGCAGAAGCTGTGGCGCACGAGCGCGCCGGGCGGCTATCACGTCGAATATGGCTACTCGTGCATGGGCTATGAAATTGCCGGCGGCGTCGGCGTGAAGCTTGCGCTGCCCGAGCGCGAAGTGATCGTGATCGTCGGCGACGGCAGCTATCTGATGATGAATAGCGAACTCGCCACGTCCGTGATGCTGGGCGCGAAGCTGATCGTCGTGCTGCTCGACAATCGCGGCTATGGCTGCATCAATCGCTTGCAGCAGGCGTGCGGCGGCGTACCGTTCAACAACCTGCTCGACGATTGCAAGCAAGGTTCGCTCGGCGCACCGCGTATCGATTTCGCCATGCACGCACGTTCGATGGGTGCGCTTGCAGAGCACGTCGCTAACATCGACGAATTGCAGGCTGCCATGAAGCGCGCGCGTGCGGCGGACCGCAGCTATCTGATCTCCATCGATACCGATCCCGCACGCACCACCGAAGAAGGCGGATGGTGGTGGGAAGTCGCGGTGCCGGAAGTATCGGATCGCGATGCGGTCATGTCGGCGCGCGCCGACTATGAACGCGCCGTCAAGGCGCGCAACGGCATTCACGACTAGTCGAGGACGAACATCATGCCCTTGCACGTGCGCATCGGAATCAATCCCTTGTCGTGGATGAACGACGACTTGCCTTCGCTCGGCGGCGAAACGCCTTTGTCCGTCGCACTGACCGAAGGACGCGAGATCGGCTATGAAGGTTTCGAACTGGGCAACAAGTTTCCGCGTGAACCGCAAGCGCTGAAGGCGCTGCTCGCGCAATACGATTTAGCCCTTGTTTCAGGCTGGTATTCGGGCAGGCTCGCGCAACGCAGCGCGGAAGAAGAGATCGAAGCGGCCGGTCCGCATCTGGAATTGCTCGCGCAAAACGGCGCGACCGTCATGGTGTACGGCGAAGTCGCGGATTCGATTCAGGGCGCGCCGCGTCCGCTATATCAGCGGCCCCGTTTCTTCTCGGACGCGCGATGGTCGCAATACGCCGAACGTTTGAACCGCTTCGCGGAATACACGCTGTCCAAGGGCGTGCGCGTCGCCTATCATCATCACATGGGCGCGTATGTCGAAACGCCTGCGGACGTGGACCGACTGATGGCATCGACCAGTGATGCCGTCGGCCTGCTCTTCGACGCGGGCCACATCACGTTCGCCGGCGGCGATGCGGTCACCGTGCTGAAGAAGCACATCGCGCGCGTGTGCCATGTGCATTGCAAGGACGTGCGTCCCGAGATCGTGAAGCTCACGCGCAATCGCAACTGGAGCTTTCTCGAAGCCGTGATCAACGGCGCGTTCACCGTGCCGGGCGATGGCGCGGTGGATTATCCGGGCATCATCGCGTGCCTCGCGGAGCATGATTATCGCGGCTGGCTCGTGGTGGAAGCGGAACAGGACCCGGTTATAGCGCCGAGTTATACGTATGCCGAAAAGGGATACCGCACGCTGCGCGCACTCGTCGATGCCACGCAGCCGCACAACTCGAAGGAGGCCGCATGAGCCTGCTAGTGAAAGCATCGCGCGAAGGGCAAACCATCGCGCGCGTCACGCCCGATTCCGCGGGCTGGAAGCATGTGGGTTTCGCCGCGTATCGCCTGGATGCGGGCGATGTCGTGCATGTCTACGATGCGCAGCGCGAAAGCTGCATCGTCGTGTTGACGGGCACGGTGAGCGTCGAAGCGGGCGATGAGCATTGGCCGTCCATCGGCTCGCGCGACAGTGTGTTCGAGGACGCCGCGCCGTACGCGGTGTACGTGCCGCCGAAGCTCGCGGCCATCGTGCGTGCGGAACGCGAATCGGAGATCGGCGTGGCGAGCGCACCGGCGACGGGCGTGTATCCGCCGCGTCTCATCGAGCCGTCGCAGATGAAGCGCTCGACGCGCGGCAAGCATGCAAATACGCGCTACGTCTGCGATATTCTTCCGCAAACCGAGGCCGCCGAGTCGCTGCTCGTGGTGGAAGTGAGGACGCCGGGCGGGCATGCGTCGAGCTATCCGCCGCATAAACATGATCAGGATAACGTACCAAATGAGAGCGCACTGGAAGAGACGTATTATCATCGGCTGAACCCGCCGCAAGGCTTCGCGTTCCAGCGTGTTTATACCGACGAGCGCGATCTCGATGAAACGATGGCCGTCGAGGATCACGACGTCGTGATGGTGCCGCGCGGATATCATCCGGTCGTCGTGCCTTATGGGTACGACAACTACTATCTCAACGTGATGGCCGGCGACAAGCGCACGTGGCACTTCAGGAACGATCCGAAACATGAGTGGATCGTGGAGAGGGATAGCAAGGGGTGACTCACCCCTAAACGTTCCAGGGATCGATGATCTCGATCTCGCACTCCACGAAGTCTTTCACGTTGCGCGTCGCGAGCGATGCGCCTCGCGAAAGCGTCACGGCGGCGATCATCGCATCGAACTGACTGATCGGCTTGCCCGCGCTTCTTCGCGATACGGCGATGCGGGCGTATGCATCGGCTGCATCGCTGTCGAAGTTCAGCACGCGACCTGCGAAGTCTTCATCGAAGATCACCTGAGTCGCGGCCCACAGCGCTTCGCGACGAGCGCCAGCCGGCAACAGGCGAATGCCATAGAAAATCTCGCCACGCGTCACGCTCGTTGTGAACAGCGCGGCGCGCGGCTGGTTTGCGAGCCACGACAACACGCGCGGCTCCGGCGCCGGACGCAGCACTTCCGACAACACGTTGGTATCGAGAACGATCATTCGCCGAAGCCCGACGGATCACGAATCGCATCGCGAGCCGGAAGGCTCAGCTCGACGCCGCCCAACGGCTCGATACGGCGGCGAATGGATTCCACCAGACTCTTGCCCTGCACAGGATCCGTCGATAGCGCGGCCCGAAGAATGTCGCGCGCCTCGTCTTCCATCGAGCGGCCGTGCATGGCCGCCTGATGGCGCAAACGCGCTTCCAGCTGAGCGTCGATGTCGTTGATTATCATGGCGGCCATGTCTGCCTCCGTCCTGCGAATGTTGAATGCCGATCGCCGTCATATTAACGCCAATCGTTTGGCCTAACCCACCGCCAGCCACTCCCGCACCACATCCTCGCGCCGCGCGAGTTCGTCCAGCGCGCCGTCGAACTGCACGGCGCCGTGGCCCATCACCGCGACGCGCGCATTCAGCATGCGCGCGATCGTGAGACGCTCTTCAATCAGCAGCATCGCGACGCCGCGCGAACGCAGCATCGCAAGCGATTGCGCCACTTGCTCGATCACACGCGGCGCGAGTCCTTCGCCCGGCTCATCGATCACGATCAGCGATGGATCGCCCATCAGCGTGCGTGCGAGCGCAAGCATCTGCTGTTCGCCGCCCGATAGCGCGCCGGCCTTCACCGCCGCCCGTTCATGCAACGACGGAAACGCGCGATACGCATCGTCGATCTTGAACCGCGCGCCCTTCCTCTCACCGAGCACGAGATTTTCGCGCACGGTCAGGGTCGGAAAGACATCGCGCGTTTCGGGCACGTAGCCGATGCCCAGCCGCGCGATGCGAAACGCCCGCATGCCGACCAGCTGCACGCCGCGATAACGCATGTCGCCCTCGCATCGCACGAGGCCCATGATGGCCTTCGCGAGCGTCGAGCGTCCCGAGCCGTTGCGTCCGGCGAGCGCGACCGCTTCGCACTCGCCTATCGCGAGATTCACGCCGTGCAGCACTTGCGCCGCGCCGTACCACGCGCGCAAGCCGTCGATGCTCAGCAGCACGCTCATGGCGCCGCTCCGAGATACGCGTCCTGCACGTCGCGGCTCGCGCGAATCGCGGCGGGCGTATCGGAGGCGATCACGCGCCCGCGCACGAGCACCGAAATGCGATCCGCCAGCGCGAACACCGCGTCCATGTCATGTTCGATGACGAGCAGCGTGCGCCCCTGCGTCGTCGCGCGAATCAACGCGAGCGCGCGTGCAGCCTCGGCGCGGTTCATGCCCGCGGTGGGTTCGTCGAGCAGGATGAGCGGCGCATCGGTCGCGAGCGCGATGCCCAAATCCAGCGCGCGTTGCTCCGCGTAGGTGAGGCGCGCGGCGAGATCGTCGGCGCGCGCGGACAGGCCGATCGCGTCGAGCATCGCGCGGGCGCGTTCATCGATCGAACGCGAATGCAGCCAGCGATCCAGCACGCGCGATGAAGCCGCGCCCAGCGCCGCGCATCGCAGATTGTCGAGCACGGTCAGGCCGCTGAACACGCTCGTCGTCTGGAAGCTGCGCGCCAACACGCGGCTCACGCGATGCGGCGCGCGTCCTGTGATATCGACGCCTCGCGCGACGATGCGTCCTTCGTCGAGCCGCGTGCGTCCCGAGATCGCATCGAAGAGCGTGGATTTGCCCGCGCCGTTCGGACCGATGATCGCGTGCCGCTCGCCTTCTTCGACGCGCAGATCGACGCCGCGCAGCACGTGCGTCGCGCCGAAGCGTTTGACGACGCCGCGTATGTCGAGCGCGGCGCTCATCGTGCGGGTCTCCGTCGCGCGAGCCACGCGCCCACCAACACGAGCGGCACGAGCGGCACGGCGGCGAGCCACATCGTGCGCGGCATATCGGCACGCGCGTACAGCGTTTCGATCGCGATCACCGACGCTGCGCACCAGACGACCGCGCTCGTCACGCGAAGCACGATGGAACGCGCATCGCCCTTGAAACAAGCGACGACGCCATCCGGCGACGCCACGACCACCCACACGAAAAAGAGTCCGAGATACATCGGCCACGCAGCGGACACGCTCGCGACCGCCACGCTGAAGAACGTCAGCAGCACCGCGCCGATCATCGGTCCGAAGAACGAGCCCGTCCCGCCGATGACGGTGGCGACCAGCACGCCCGTCGAGCGCGCAAGCCCGACGCTTTCCGACGACACCAACTCCACGTTGATCAACGAGAGCACGCCTGCGATGCCCGCGAAGAACGCCGAGACGACGAGCATGTGAAAGCGCACGCCGCGCGGCGCGAAGCCGATGGCCGCCGCGCGCGCGGGATTGTCGCGGACGGCGTTGGCGAGACGGCACATCGGCGTGCGCGAGAACGCGAACATCGCCATCGACGACACCACGCACCAGCACGCGATCAGCGCATACGCCTGGCGCAGCGGGCCGAACGTCCACGCGAAGAACGAAGGGCCGCTCGCGCGATCGATCGTCACGCCCGCCTCGCCGCCGAACCAGCCCGGCACGAGCCACACGCTCGCCGCGACGAGTTCGCCGATGCCGAGCGTGATCATCGCGAACGGCGTGCCCGCGCGTTGCGTCGAGATCGCGCCGATAGGCAACGCCGCGAGCGCGGCAGCGCATCCGCCGACGAGCGGCAAGAGCGGCAACGGCACGCCGAACGCGTTGAACGCGTGCGCGGCGGCGAACGCGCCGAGTCCCGCATAGACCGCATGCCCGAACGACAGCAAGCCCGTTTCGCCGAGCAACAGGTTGTACGAGAGCGCGAAGACGATCAGCGTCGCGGTTTGCGCGAGATACGCGAGCAGCCACGATTGATCGACGACGAGCGGCGGCAGCGCGAGGAACGCGATAAGCGCGACGAACTTACGCATCGCGCGTGCGCTCGCCGAGGAAACCGTGCGGCCGCGCGGCCAGCATCGCGACGAGCAGCGCATACGGCAGCACGGGCGCGATTTGCGCGACGGTCAGCGCGGCCCACGCATCCGGCAAGCGCAAGCCGAACGTGGCGGCGATGCTGCCCGCCGATGCCGTCGACGCCACCGCGAACGTCTGCACGCAGCCGACCACGAGCGATGCAACCAGCGCCCCCGGGAGCGACCCGATCCCGCCGATCACGACGACCACGAACACGATCGGTCCCATTGCATCGGCCATCGCGGGTTCGACGACGGCGAGCGGCGCCCCGATCACGCCCGCGAGCGCGGCCAGCGCCGAACCGGCGGCGAAGACCGTCGTGAACACGCGCGGCACGTCATGGCCGAGCGTTTCGACCGTCGCCGGATGCGTCAGCGCCGCGCGCACCACGAGGCCCGTCTTCGACGTGCGCAGCACGAGGGCGAGCGCGCCGAGCATCGCGATGGAAAGCGCCATCATGAACACGCGATAGCGCGGAAACGCCGCGCCGTAGAGCGTGAAGAGCGGGCCGTCGAGCGCGGGGGGGATCGTCGCGGGCAAAGGCCCGAGTCCCCAGACGAGCTTCACGCTCTCGCCGATCACCATCGCCGCGCCGAAAGTCAGGAGCAGTTCGGCGAGCGCGCCGCGTGCGTGAACGCGCCGCAAGAGGCATCGCTCGAACAGCGCGCCGAGCGCGCCGACGACGACCGGAGAAAGCACGAGCGCAGCCCAGAAGCCGAGATGAACCGCGAGCGCCTGCGCGACATACGCGCCCAGCATGTAGAAACTCGCGTGCGCGAAGTTGAGCACGCCGAGCATCGAGAAAATCAGCGTGAGACCCGCCGACAGCATGAAAAGCAGCAGCCCGACGCTCACGCCGTTGAGCAGGCTCACGGTGAACCACTGAAGCGCCACGAAAACCTCAAGCGTTGACGAGCGGCTTCAACGCATCGACGAGAGGCGCGGGCAACGGCACCGGCCGGCGCGTCACGCGATCCACGTACACATGCACGAAATGCCCTTGCGCGGCGGCTTCATCAGCGCCTTGCGCGAAGATCGCGACCTCGTAGCGCACGCTCGTGTTGCCGAGCTTTTCGACGCGCAAGCCCGCATCGATCCGCTGCGGAAACACGACGGGCGCGAAGAAATTGCAATGCGTCTCCACGACGAGGCCGATGGTCTCGCCCTCGCTGAAATCGAGCACGCCCGCGCGCAGCAGATACTCGTTCACCACCGTGTCGAAGTAGCTGTAATAGACGACGTTGTTGATGTGGCCGTAGACGTCGTTATCGGACCAGCGCGTGCTGATCGACAGAAAGTGCGGATAGTCCGCGCGCGTGGTCGGAACCGGCTTCGTCATCGTTCAGAGCGACTCCGTCAGCACGCGCCGATAGTCCTCGGCGCTCGCCTCGCGCGGATTCGTCTTGTGGCAATGATCCGCGAGCGCGCCCTTCACGACCTTGTCGAACATGCCCGCATCGACGCCCATCTGCGAAAGACGCGTCGGCAGGCCGAGGCGCTCGGTCATGTCGTGCACGGCTTGCGCGACATCGGCGTTATCGGCGAGATTCATCACGCGGCGCATGCGTTCGAAGCGCCGCTCGGCCACGACCGTCGGCGCGCTTTCGTTGAAGCGCAGCACGGCGGGCAGCACGACCGCGTTCAGCGTGCCGTGATGCAGCGACGTGCGCCCGTTCACCGCCAGTCCGCCCAGCGGATGCGACAGCGAATGCACGCAGCCCAGGCCCTTCTGAAACGCCATCGCGCCCTGCATGGATGCGGACATCATGTTGAGCCGCGCGTCGCGGTCCTGGCCGTCGTGCGTCGCGCGCTCGATGTTCGCCCACGCGCGTTCGAGGCCATCGAGCGCGATGCCGTCGGCGGGCGGATTGAACGCGGGCGCGAGGAACGTCTCGATGCAATGCGCGATGGCGTCCATGCCCGTCGCGGCGGTCAGGCCGGGCGGCAGGCCGAGCGTGAGCGCCGGATCGCAGATTGCGGATTTCGGCAGCAGATGCCACGAGTGAAAGCCGAGCTTGCGTCCGTCGTCGAGAATGATGATCGCGCCGCGCGCCACTTCGCTGCCCGTGCCCGACGTGGTCGGCACCGCGATCAGCGGCGCGGCGCGCTCGGTGATCTTGCCGCTGCCGCCTTCGATGGTCGCGTAAGTCGTGAGCGCGCCGTCGTGCGTGGCCGCGATCGCGACGCCCTTCGCCAGATCGATCGACGATCCGCCGCCCACCGCGATCAACCCGTCGCAGCCTTCGCGTTTGTATTGATCGGCGGCTTGGCGGACCATCGCTTCGGTCGGATTCGACGGGGTATCGTCGAACACGGGCAGCGCGCCGAGCTTCGCGCTTTCGATCACGCGCCCCGACAGCCCCGCCGCCGCCACGCCCTTGTCGGTGATGACGAGCGGCCGTTTCATGCCGATGCGCTCGCATTCGCCTTGCAGCATCGCGAGCGAGTCGTAGCCGAGATGGATATGCGTCAGATAGAAAATGAAGGCCATGGCGGGCGGCGACCGGATCGGAAGGTTGACGGTGCGGCCATGTTAGGAGCCGCGCGGCGCGCGTGTCAATCGGGGGTTCGACGCGAGGCGCGTCAGCGTGCGGCGGCGAGCGCGCGCACTTCGTCGGTGAAACGCTCGACAGTCTCCTGCGCCGTGTCCCACGCGCACATCAGCCGGCAGCCGCCCGAGCCGATGAACTGATAGAAGCGCCAGCCCTTCGCGCGCAGCCCCGCCGATACGTGCGCCGGCAATTCCGCGAACACCGCGTTCGATTGCGGCTTGAAGAGCACGTTGACGCCGGGGATATCGGCGAGACGCTCGGCCATCAGTTGCGCCATCGCGTTCGCATGACGCGCGTTGCGCAGCCAGACGTCGTCATCGAGCAAGCCGAGCCACGGCGCGGAAATGAAGCGCATCTTCGATGCGAGCTGCCCCGCCTGCTTCAGCCGATACGCGAAATCGGCGGCGAGCGCCTTGTCGAAGAACACGACCGCCTCGCCCACCGGCAGACCGTTTTTAGTGCCGCCGAAACACAGCACATCGACGCCCGCGCGCCACGTGATTTCCGACGGATGCACGTTCAGCGTGGCGACCGCGTTCGCGAAACGCGCGCCGTCCATATGCACCTTCAGATGCCGGCGCTTCGCGATGGCCGCGATCGCCCGCACTTCCTCGACGGTGTACACGGTGCCGACTTCGGTCGCCTGCGTGAGCGCGACGACCTTCGGCTTCGGATAATGGATATCGGCGCGCTTCGTGACGAGGTCTTCGATGGCGTCCGGCGTGAGCTTGCCGTTCTCGCCCTTCGCGGTGAGCAGTTTCGATCCGCCGGAAAAGAATTCGGGGCCGCCGCATTCGTCGGTTTCGATATGCGCAAGCTCGTGGCAAATGACCGAGTGATACGACTGACACAGCGACGCCAGCGCGAGCGAATTCGCCGCCGTGCCGTTGAACACGAAGAACACTTCGCAATCGGTCTGGAACAGTTCGCGGATGCGGTCGCAGACGCGCGCGGTCCACGAATCGTCGCCATAAGCGGGCTCGTGGCCGCTCGTGTTCGCTTCGACGAGCGCGGCGAGCGCTTCGGGACAAATGCCGGCGTAGTTGTCGGAGGCGAAGTGCTGAGTGAGAGGCGTGGGCGCTGTCATGGGATGGCTAGTCGGCTGGTTGGACGGCGCGCGCGTGGATGCAGCGCGCGCCCGGATTGCCGGCCATTTTAGCGGGTGCCCGCGCGGTCCCGCGCTTCGGAACCGGCAGGCGCGCCCAGTCGATTACTTCGCGGCCGGCGCACTGGCAGCCGCGGACTCCTGCGCCTTCTTTTCCTTCTTGTTGGCTTCGTGATGGCCGATCGCGCAGCCGCCGACCGCGCCCGCGGTGCCGTGCTTGCCGGCCATGTGCCCCGCCACGCCGCCGACTGCCGCCCCCTCGACGCAGCCCTTCGCCTGTGCGGCGCCGGTCGCGGCGATCATCGTGGCGGCCAGCAGCATCGATGCAATCTTGCGATTCATGGTTCATCTCCTTTTCGTCGTTGGGAATGCACCTGCGGTTGCACGCGGTATGCCTGACAGCCTGTAATGAAAAACGGCCCGGTCGACGTGAGCCGACCGGGCCGCTTCATCCTGCTTCGAATGCTTTTAACGCGATGCTCAGAGCTGCTGCTGCACCCAGCCCGTCACGCCGGCGAGCGCCTCCGGCAGCTTGGCCGGCTCGGTGCCGCCCGCTTGCGCCATGTCGGGACGTCCGCCGCCCTTGCCGCCCACTTGCTGCGCGACGAAGTTCACGAGTTCGCCTGCCTTCACCTTCTTCGATGCATCCGGCGTCACGCCCGCGATCAGGCTGACCTTGCCGCCATCGACCGAGGCGAGGACGATGGCCGCGCTCTTCAGCTTGTCCTTCAGCTTGTCGACGGTTTCGCGCAGCGTCTTCACGTCGGCGCCTTCGAGTTGCGCGGCGAGCACCTGCACGCCGGAAACATCGACGGCTTGCGAGACGAGTTCATCGCCCTGGCTCGCTGCGAGCTTCGACTTCAGCGCGGACAGTTCCTTTTCCAGCGACTTCACGTGCTCCTGGACCTGCGCGATGCGCTGCGTGAGTTCCGCGGGCTGCGCCTTCAGGACGTTCGCCGCCGCGTTGATGCGCGCGTCGAGTTCCTGCACGTAGCGCACGGCGTTGTCGCCGGTGATGGCTTCGACACGGCGAATGCCCGCCGCCACGCCGCCTTCCATCACGATCTTGAACAGGCCGATGTCGCCCGTGCGCTGCACGTGCGTGCCGCCGCAGAGTTCGCGCGAGAAGCCGAGATCGAGCACGCGCACCGTGTCGCCGTATTTTTCGCCGAAGAGCGCCATGGCGCCGCCCTTCACCGCTTCGTCGTAAGGCATCACGCGCACGACGCCCGGCGCGTTCGCCAGAATCTCCGCATTGACGATTTCCTCGACGCGGCGGATTTCCTCGTCCGTCATCGGCGCGTTGTGCGCGAAGTCGAAGCGCGTCTTGTCGGCATCGACGAGCGAGCCTTTCTGCTGCACGTGGCCGCCGAGCACTTCGCGCAGCGCCTTGTGCATCAGGTGCGTCGCCGAGTGATTGCGCGCGGTGCGGGCGCGGCGGATGCCGTCGATCTGCGCCTTCACCACGTCGCCGACCTTGAGCGTGCCCTGCGCGACCGTGCCGTGATGACCGACGACATCGGCCTGCACCTTCAGCGTATCCGCCACTTCGAAACGCGTCGCGGCGTTCACGAGCACGCCCTGATCGCCCGCCTGACCGCCGGATTCCGCGTAGAACGGCGTGTGATCCAGCACGACGACGGCCTGCTGCCCCGCTTGCGCCTGCTGCACCGACGCGCCTTCGACATACACCGCGACGATCTTCGCGTCGTCGAAAATGTCCTTTTCGTAGCCGTGGAACGTGGTCTTCGCGCCCGAGTATTCGAGTCCCGCCGCGAGCTTGAACTTGCCGGCCGCGCGCGCCTGATCGCGCTGGCGGGCCATGGCGTCGTCGAACGCGGGTTCGTCCACCGTCACGCCGCGCTCGCGGCACACGTCCGCGGTCAGGTCGAGCGGGAAGCCGTAGGTGTCGTGCAGCTTGAACGCGAGTTCGCCGTCCAGTTGCTTCACGCCCTTCTTGTCCAGGTCGGCGAGTTCGCCTTCGAGGATCGACATGCCGTGCTCGATGGTCTCGAAGAAGCGCTCTTCTTCCTGACGCAATACGTCGGTTACGCGCTGCTGGGCGTCCTTCAGTTCGGGATACGCCGCGCCCATTTCCGCGACGAGATCGGCCACGAGTTTATGGAAGAACGCGCCCTTCTTGCCGAGCTTGTAGCCGTGACGGATCGCGCGGCGCACGATACGGCGCAGCACGTAGCCGCGGCCTTCGTTGCCGGGGATGACGCCATCGACGATCAGGAACGAGCACGCGCGGATGTGGTCGGCGATGACCTTCAGCGAGTTGTTGTTCAGATCGGCGGTATCGGTTTCGCGCGCGGCCGCCTTGATGAGCGTCTGGAAGAGATCGATCTCGTAGTTGCTGTGCACGTGCTGCAGCACCGCGGCGAGACGTTCGAGGCCCATGCCGGTATCGACGCACTGCTTGGGCAGCGGCGTCATGTTGCCTTGCGCGTCGCGGTTGAACTGCATGAACACGAGATTCCAGATCTCGATGAAGCGGTCGCCGTCTTCTTCCGGCGATCCCGGCGGCCCGCCCCAGATTTCCGGGCCGTGGTCGTAGAACACTTCGGAGCACGGACCGCACGGGCCGGTATCGGCCATCTGCCAGAAATTGTCCGATGCGTAGCGCGCGCCCTTGTTGTCGCCGATGCGGATGATGCGCTCGACCGGCACGCCGATTTCCTTCGCCCAGATGTCGAAGGCTTCGTCGTCTTCCTTGTAGACGGTGACGGTCAGCTTCTCGGCCGGCAGCATGTAGACCTTGGTCAGCAGCTCCCAGCAATAGTGGATGGCGTCGCGCTTGAAATAGTCGCCGAACGAGAAGTTGCCGAGCATCTCGAAGAACGTGTGATGACGCGCGGTATAGCCGACGTTCTCGAGATCGTTGTGCTTGCCGCCCGCGCGCACGCTGCGCTGCGCGGTGGTCGCGCGCGTGTACGGCCGCGATTCGGCGCCGAGGAACACGTCCTTGAACTGGACCATGCCCGAGTTGGTGAAAAGCAGCGTCGGGTCGTTGCCCGGCACGAGGCTCGACGAGCGGACGATCGTGTGGCCCTTCGATTCGAAAAACTTCAGGAACTTCTCGCGTATTTCGGCGGCTTTCATGGCGTACGGGGCGGCTCTGCGTTTTTTGATGCGGTTTCGGTGTTGCCCGGAACGGCCCTTCGGAAGGGATTTTTCGCCGGGCAAAGTTGGTTTTCGATTATACGGGATTCGCCGTTGCGGGCCGCCGGACAGCGCGCCGTTCGGTGCTCGGGCCAGTCTCGCGCCGGCGCGCGGCGATTCGCCTGGCTTTCGCGCACGCGGCGTTTCGTGCGAGAGTCGTGGAAATGGTCGCGAAAAGCGCAGCCGGACATCGAAACTTCTAGCCAAGCGAGAAAACATCGAATGGGAGCCCTGAGCCACATCCGCGTACTGGACCTGACCCGCGTGCTGGCGGGTCCGTGGTGCGCGCAGACCTTGAGCGATCTCGGCGCGGACGTCATCAAGATCGAGCGCCCCGGCACCGGCGACGACACGCGTCACTGGGGCCCGCCGTATCTCAAGACGCCCGACGGCGGCGACACGCGCGAAGCCGCGTACTACCTCGCGGCGAACCGTAACAAGCGCTCCGTGACGGTCGATATCGCGACGCCGGAAGGACAGCGCATCGTGCGCGAGCTGGCCGCGCAAAGCGATGTCGTGCTGGAAAACTACAAGGTCGGTCAACTGAAAAAGTACGGACTCGACTACGAATCGCTGAAGGCCGTGAAGCCGGACATCGTCTATTGCTCGGTGACGGGCTTCGGGCAAACCGGGCCGTATGCGCAGCGCGCGGGCTACGACTTCATCATTCAGGGCATCGGCGGATTCATGAGCATCACCGGCGAGCGCGACGGCCAGCCGGGCGGCGGCCCGCAAAAAGCCGGCGTGGCGATCGCGGACCTGATGACCGGCATGTACGCGACGGTCGGCGTGCTGGCGGCGCTGAGCCATCGCGACCGCACGGGCGAAGGGCAGTATATCGACATGGCGCTGCTCGACGTGCAGGTCGCCATGCTCGCCAACATGAACACGAACTTCCTCGCGAGCGGCAAGCCGCCGGTGCGCTGGGGCAACGCGCATCCGAACATCGTGCCGTACCAGACGTTCCAGACGAGCGATGGCTGGATCATCGTCGCGGTGGGCAACGACGGGCAATTCCGCAAGTTCGTCGAAGCGGGCGGACGCGCGGAACTCGCCGACGACGCGCGTTTCGCGGCGAACCCGTCGCGCGTGCGCAACCGCGACGTGCTCGTGCCGATTCTCGCCGACATGGTGCGGCTAAAAGGCAAGCACGAATGGCTCGCGGCGCTCGAAGCGGCGGGCGTGCCGTGCGGGCCGATCAACGATCTCGGCGAAGTCTTCGACGATCCGCAAGTCGTCGCGCGCAAGATGCAGATCGATCTGCCGCATCCGGAAGCGGGCGCGGTGAAGCTCGTCGCCAGTCCGATCAAGATGAGCGCGACGCCGCCCGAAGCGCGCACGCATCCGCCGATGCTCGGCGAGCACACGGCGAGCGTGCTATCGGACGTGCTGGGCTACGACGACGCGCGCATCGCTCAGTTGCGCGATAAAAGCGTGATCTGAGGACGCGTTGCCTCGTTAGCGCGTCCCCGCGCCGATCAGCCCGCCCGCCGCCGCCCCGGCGATAGTGCCGATCGGCCCGCCCGTCAGCACGTAGCCGAGCGCGCCGCCCGCGCCCGCGCCGATGGCCGCGTGCGCTTGCTGGCGCGACATGCCGGAGCATGCGGCGAGGCTCGAAACCAGCGCGGCGGCAGCCGCGAGCTTGATGGTCGTCCTGGCGATCTTGTTCATGGTCGAATTCCTTGTGTTGTCGTTGTGATGTGTTGTGTGGCGCAGCCGGCACGCGGAACCTGCAGCGGTGCTCGTACCGGACAAGGCGAGCCGATCTTAAAATTCCCCGAACCGCGTCCACAAGCCGATTTACCTCCCGTTACGGTCGTTACGATCCGCGCCCGCGCCATCCGCCGCGCGCGAGGGCGCAACCATGCCCGCGGAGGTTGCGTAAGGTAGAATCGACCCGATATTCAATGCATTCGAACGCGTTCCAGCCGTGAGGAACGCTTCCCGAACCGATCCCCCACGCAGCAGCACGTTGGCACTCTCTTTCGCATGAACACCGATCGCAACGACGCCCCGGCGCCATCCAATTTCATTCGCAACATCATCGAAGACGACAACCGCTCCGGCAAATGGGCGCAGCGCGTCGAAACGCGCTTTCCGCCCGAGCCGAACGGCTATCTGCACATCGGCCATGCGAAGAGCATCTGCGTGAACTTCGGGCTGGCGGCGGATTACGGCGGCGTGTGCCATCTGCGTTTCGACGATACGAACCCCGAAAAAGAAAGCGTCGAATACGTCGATTCGATCATCGACGCCGTCAAGTGGCTCGGCTTCGACTGGAACAAGGACGGCCGCGAGCACAAGTATTTCGCGAGCGACTACTACGACAAGCTGTACGCGTTCGCCGAAAAGCTCATCGAAAAGGGCCAGGCGTATGTCGACAGCCAGAGCGCCGAGGAAATGCGCGCCACGCGCGGCTCGGCCACGGAAGCGGGCATCAACTCGCCGTATCGCGACCGCACGCCCGAGGAAAACCTGGACCTCTTCCGCCGCATGAAGGCGGGCGAGTTCAAGGAAGGCGAGCACGTGCTGCGCGCGAAGATCGACATGACGTCGCCGAACTTCAACATGCGCGATCCGGTGATCTACCGCATCCGTTTCGCGCATCATTACCGCACGGGCGACACGTGGTGCATCTACCCGATGTACGACTACGCGCATTGCGTGTCGGACGCGCTCGAGAACATCACGCATTCGCTCTGCACGCTCGAATTCGAGGATCATCGGCCGCTCTACGACTGGTTCCTCGCGCAACTCGCGGACGACGGCGTGTTCGCGCGTCCGCTGCCGCAGCAAATCGAGTTCTCGCGCCTGAACCTCACGTATGCGATCACGAGCAAGCGCAAGCTGCTGCAGCTCGTGCAGGAAAATCACGTCGACGGCTGGGACGATCCGCGCATGCCGACCATCGTCGGCGTGCGGCGGCGCGGCTTCACGCCGGAAAGCATCCGCCTGATGGTGGAGCGCGTCGGCGTGACGAAGGTCGATTCGTGGATCGACATGAGCATTCTCGAAGGCGCACTGCGCGACGATCTCGACGAAAAAGCGCCGCGCGCGATCGCCGTGCTCGATCCGCTCAAGCTCGTCATCGACAACTATCCGGAAGGCCAGACCGACGAGTGCAGCGCGCCGGTGCATCCGCATCATCCGGATCGCGGCACGCGCACGTTTCCGTTCTCGCGCGAATTGTGGATCGAGCGCGAAGACTTTCAGGAAACGCCGCCGAAGGGCTATTTCCGCCTGTTCCCGGGCAACAAGGTGCGCCTGAAGTACGGCTTCGTCGTGGAATGCACGGGCGCGGACAAGGACGAAAACGGCAACGTGATCGCCGTCCACTGCAATTACTTCCCGGACAGCAAGTCGGGCACGGAAGGCGCGAACGCGTACAAGGTGAAGGGCACGATCCACTGGGTCAGCGCGGCCACCGCGTATCCCGCCGAAGTGCGCATCTACGACCGGCTCTTCAAGGAGCCGCAGCCCGGCGCGGGCGGCGCGGAGTTCCTGGATGCGCTCAATCCGGAATCGAAGCGCATCGTGAACGCGTATCTGGAGCCGAGCGCGCGCGACGCGAACGCCGAAGACCGCTTCCAGTTCGAGCGGCACGGCTATTTCGTCGCGGATCGCGTGGACTCGCAGCCTGGCAAGCCGGTGTTCAACCGCATCGTCAGCCTGCGCGACAGTTGGGGCAAACCGGCCTGACGTTGGCTGAAACGCCGCTGCATCGATCAAAAAGACGCCGCACGGCCATGCGGCGTCTGTCTTTTGCAGAACCTACGCGCAGCACCCCGCCGCTTCGAACGAGGACATCATGAAGCTGCCGCATTGCTCCTTGCGTCGCATCGCGTGCGCCATCGCCTCGATGGCGACGTTGGCTTCTCCTGTCGCGCATGCGGCGACCGCCGCCGAGATCGCATCGGCGCAGGCGCTCGTCGATCAGATGCCGCCGTCGGCCACGCTGCGCAAGATCGCGGAGAACGGCGCGATCGTGCTCGGCGCGCGCGAATCGTCGATTCCGTTTTCGTACATGGTGAAGCAGCAGCCCACCGGCTACTCGTACGCGATCGCGCTCAAGGTCGTCGACGAGGTCAAGCGGCGGCTCAAGATGCCGAATCTCGCGGTGAGGAACGTGGTCGTCACGTCCGCGAACCGCATCTCGTACGTGGTCAACAATCAGGTCGATCTGGAGTGCGGCTCGACCGCGCATCTCGCGGAACGCGATCCGCTCGTCGCGTTTTCGAACAGCTTCTTCCAGTACGGCATCCGCATGGCCGTGAAGCGCAAGTCCGGCATTCGCGATTACGCCGATCTCGCGCACAAGACCGTCGCGACCACGGCGGGCACGTCCGACGAGCGCATCCTTCGGCAAATGACGATGGATCGCAAGCTCGACATGCGCATCATCAGCGCGCGCGATCACGGCGAAGCCTTTGCCGCGCTCAAGACCGATCGCGCCGTCGCGTTCGTGATGGACGATCCGCTGCTCTACGGCCAGATCGCGCTGCAAGGCAAGGCACGCGACGATTATCGGGTGACGGGCGAATCGCTTGGAAACGAGACGTACGGCTGCATGATGCGCAAGGGCGATCCCGTGTTCAAGCGCATCGTCGACGACGTGATCGCGAGCATGCAGCGCTCCGGCGAAGCGGCGAAGCTCTACGAAGCGTGGTTCATGCAGCCCATTCCGCCCGATGGCGTCAATCTGCAGTTCCCGATGTCGGCGGAAATGAAGACGCTCTTCGCGAATCCCAACGACCGCACGCTCGACTGATTCGCCGCGTTCGACGAAAGCTCAGTCGAGCGCTTCGTCGAGTTCGGCAAGCGACAGCGTGGTCTGAAAAAGGCGCGCGAGACTGCGGCTCGCGAAGCGGTCGACATCCACCGGACTGACCCAGCGGTAGGCATCCATTTCGGGAATCATCGTGCCGTCGCTATAGCGCGGGAAGTACGACTCGCAGACGCATTTCGCGAGATCCACTTCGCCGTCGGTCACGCGCACCGCGAACAGATGCAGGTCCTTGTCGCGCCGATACACGAAGCGCCCCAGATCCTTCAGATGCTCGAGCCGTTCGGGCGACAGCACGATGCCCGTCTCTTCGACGAGTTCGCGCAACGCGGCGTCGCGCGGGTGCTCGCCGGGATCGGCCTGGCCCTTCGGCACGTCCCAGTGCGTGGTTTCGGTGGCGTGGCACAAGAGCACGTCGCCTTGCGCGTTCAGCATGACCACGCCGCACGATACGGTGCGGCCGGTCATCGCGCGATAGCTCGCGTCGTGGTCATTGCTTCTTCAGCTTCCACTTGCCGTCCGGCTGGCGGCAGGCCGTGGGCATCCACGTCTGCGTCTGCCCTTTCGCGTTGGCGATGAGCGTGATCTTCCGGCACTTGAGGCCGTCCGATTCGAACGTCTCGTGCGGCGTCACCGTGCCGCTGACCGGCACCGGATTGCCCGCGCCCTCATTGTTCCATTCGAGCGCTTCGCCGTCCTTCTTCGTTTCGAGCGCGGTTTGCGCGGCCTTGTTGAGCAGCTGCAGGTCGCGCTGCTTCATGTAGGTGATCGGCGTGTTGTTCAGGAAACCGAGATTGGCGGCGAATGCGCCTGCGCTGGCGACAGCGAGCGCGGCGGCCGCGATCGTCCGGATGCAGGCTTGAGCGTGCGCTCGATGATGAATCGGCATGGAGTTTCTCCTCGTTGCGAAATCGTCCGGCGGGCGTGCCGCCGAAACGCAACGAGAATATCACGAGGCCCGCGCGCAGCCGCGCACCTTGGCTCAGTCGGCGGCCGCCTTCATGTCCTTCAGCGCCGTGCCCTTTTGCGCGTCCTTGTCTTTCGCGGGATCGTAGCCGTCGGTGAGCGTGTTGAGGAACGCGACGACATCCTTGATCTCGGCTTCGTCGAGTGCGGGCTTGTCGCCGCGCTTGCGATCGAACGGCGGCTCCGTGTTGATGTTCTCCCAGTAGCGGCGCGGCAGGTCGTCGAACTTCTGCACGACACCTTTCTTCGATACCGGATAGAACTTCTCGGGATTCGTATCGCGCTCGACGTAGAAGCGCACGACGTCGTCGAGCGAATGGTAGATGCCGTTGTGGAAGAACGTCTTGCGCGTCGCGACGTTGCGCAGCGAAGGCGTGCGGAAGAGTCCGCAGAATTCGTCGCGGCCCTTTAGGTCCGTGCGCTCGGGACCGCATGCGCCGAGATCGTGGAAGTTCGCGTCGCGGTTGATCGGCAAGGCGCGATTGCGCGGCACGCCGATCGCGATCAGCCCGAAATCGCTGAATTGCGGCGGCGAGCCGTCCTTCGCGCGCTGGCTGATGTGACACGACGCGCAGTTGCCCTTCTTCTCGTCGTTGAAAAGCTCGAGGCCGTGCAGCTCGGCATCGTTGAGTTTCGCGCGGCCGGCGAGGAACGCGTCGAACTTGCTCGTGTACGGGAAGAACTTCTGCGGCGTCTGTTCGAACGCTTCGAGCGATGCGAGCACGGCGGCGAACGTCTTGTCGTCGCTATCGAAGACGTTCGCGCCGAACGCGCGGCGGAAATCGTCCGCATACGGCGATGCCTTCACCGCCTGCGTCACCTTCGCCTGCGTGCTGCCCATTTCGAACGACGACAGGAGCGGAATGCGCGCCTGATCCGCGCCGTGATCGACGCGGCCATCCCACGTGAGGCCGCCGGTCGGACCGGCATCGACGCTTTCGTCGCCTTCGTCGTCGGAATCGTGGAAATGCTCGGTGAACTGCGGCACCGATTGCAGATACTTGAGCGACGGCACCGCGCGAAAGCCCGGCCGATGCATGTCGCTGCCGCCGAGCTGAACCGGCAGCGCGTTCGGCGGACCGAACGCATGCCCCGGACTATGGCACGACGCGCACGCGAGCTTGCCCGAGCCGGACAGCGAGGGATCGAGGAAGAGCTTCTCGCCGACCGACGACATCATCTTCACGTGCGCGAAGACTTCGGCGCGCGATTGGCCTTGCGTGGATGCGTTCGCCGCAGGAGTCGCCGCCGGGTTCGTCGCTGCCTGCGCCTCCCGGGAATCGCACCCGCTCAGTGCCGCCGACAGCGCAGCCAGCGCGATTGAACACAGAACGAACGGAAGACGCATCGAAGGCATGAACGTGACGGCGAAATTGAAAGATGCCGCAGCGTAGGTCCGCAATATTTCTTTCATGTGACAAGCCTCGATTCCTTCATCGGCGCAGCTCACGCGCGCATTCACGCGCTGGGCCGCGTCGAATATTACGGCGACGAAAGGCTAATTACATGACTGCGTAAAAGAGCGACGGCACACTGCGCACGCCGGATGCAGCGGATAAACGTCACGCGCCGGCTCCCCAACACAAGAGAGAGCCCAATGAACAAGAAACTCGTTTGCGCAGTGCCGCTCGCATCGGCGCTCGCATTCGGCCTGTATGCGTGCGGCGGCGACGATCATCGCAACAGCGATATTTCGTCGGTGAAGAACGTCGTGGTGATCTATGCGGAAAACCGCAGCTTCGACAATCTCTACGGCAGCTTTCCGGGCGCGAACGGCCTGCAGAACGTGACGGCCGCGAGCGCGCAGCAGCTCGATCGCGACGGCAGCGTGCTGGCCACGTTGCCGAAGATCTGGACCGGTCTGACGGCGACGGGCGTCACGCCCGCGATCGGCGAAGCGATGACGGCGAATCTGCCGAACGCACCCTTCGCGATCGACGATCCCAATGGCTTCAACACGCCGCTGTCGGTCACGACGCGCGACCTGTATCACCGCTTCTACGAGAACCAGATGCAGATCGACGGCGGCAAGAACGACAAGTTCGCCGCCTGGGCCGATTCGGGCGGTCTCGTGATGGGCCACTACAGCACGCCGCCCGCGAAGCTGCCGTTGTGGAAGGTGGCGCAGCAATACACGCTCGCGGACAACTTCTTCATGGGCGCGTTCGGCGGCTCGTTCCTGAATCACCAGTGGCTCGTCTGCGCGTGCACGCCGGTGTATCCGAACGCGGACAAGAGCGTCGCGAAGGGCTCGATTTCGGTCGTGAATCCGGATGGCGTCTCGCTCACGGTGGCATCGAACAGCCCGGTTTCGGCGCTCTCGGGCATTCCGAAGTTCGTGAACTCGGGCAACCTCACGCCCGATTTCTTCGCGATCAACACGATGCAGCCGCCGTATCAGCCGAGCGGCAACCCGCCGGCTTCGGGCGGCGATGCGACGCTCGCGGATCCGACCGTCGCGACGACGCTGCCGCCGCAAACGCAGACGCACATCGGGGACCTGCTCAACAACGCGGGCGTGAGCTGGGCGTGGTACGGCGGATCGTGGGCCGCGGCGCTGGCGAATCGCTCGGTCATCGGCGGTTCGACGAATTCGGTGCCGAACTTCCAGACGCACCATCAGCCGTTCAACTACTTCGCCGACCTCGCGCCGGGCACGGCCAATCGCGCGCAGCACTTGCTCGATGGCGGCACGAACGGCTCCGAGTTCATCAAGGCGATCGACGCGGGCACGCTGCCGCAGGTGTCGTTCTACAAGCCGCAGGGCAACCTGAACGAGCACGCGGGCTATACGGATGTGGCATCGGGCGATCAGCACATTGCCGATCTCATCACGCATCTGCAGAACAGCCCGCAGTGGAAGAACATGGTCGTCGTCGTCACGTACGATGAAAACGGCGGTTTCTGGGATCACGTGTCGCCGCCGAAGGGCGATCGCTGGGGTCCGGGCACGCGCATTCCGGCGCTGATCGTGTCGCCGTATGCAAAGAAGGGCTTCATCGATCATACGCAGTACGACACGACGTCGATCCTGCGCTTCATCACCAAGCGCTTCTCGCTGCCGACGCTGCCGGGCATCTCCGCCCGCGACGCCGCGCTGACCACGAACGGCGGCAAGGCGATGGGCGATCTGACGAACGCGCTGGACTTCTCGCAGTAAGTTTTTCTCGCGCGATGCAGCGGGCCGCAGTCTTCACGATGCGGCCCGCTTTGCTTTCTTTGGGCGATTCAGCGCACGAGATGACAGGCGAAGAATTCGTCGAGGATATCGGTCATCTGCCACACGGGACAGGGGCGGCGGCAATGACCGTCGTAGCCTGCTTCCTTCAGATGCGCGAGCGGCTCTTCGGGCAGGAAGCCGCTCATCGCTATGACGAGGCGATGCGCGTCGTCATCGTGATGCACGCGCAGTTCGCGCACGAGCGCATAGTTGGCGCAACCGCCGATGCGCGTGTCGACGAACACCGCGTGCGGCCGCCATTCGCTCACGCCGCTTCTGAGCGATGAGACATCGGGCGCGTATCGCGCGGGAAAGCCCTTCAGGTCGAACAGCGACACGAGCGATTCGCCGAGCGCGCGCTCCGTCTGCGCGACGAGGACGCGTCGTGAATCGGCTGGCACGCGCAGTCGCTTGCGGTTCCAAAGCGAGCATTGCGCCGGACTGGTTTCGTATGCTCGGTTGTTCAATGTCGCCCTCTTTCGACGATTCATCCGGTGCATGACGCGCCATCGCGATGCATGCGCGCACCAATGCGGATCGGTGCGATGCGGGAGCGCGCCGGTTCGATCCTGCCGGTTGGTTGAGGCGCGGGGCTTCGCGGTTGACGGGCGGGCCGCGCGCAGGGACACGGGGCGAAATGTGGGCAGGAAGTGGGCCAGGGGGGTGTTGGATTGACGAATACCGGTAGTGCGCCGCAGTCCAGGCATGACCACCATCATCGCGCGCAATCGGCCAAGGAAAAACAAAAACGCCGCCCTCAAAGGCGGCGTTTTGCTTGAATCCTGACGACTTCCACTTGGCCCGCCCTACACGATTCGAACGTGTGACCTACGGCTTAGAAGGCCGTTGCTCTATCCAACTGAGCTAAGGGCGGGTATGGCGCAGCAGAGCCCGGGATTTTACCTCATCCGCCCTGCCGCGCGTCCAGCAGTCGTTACACGGGCTGCGTGTGCGTCATGAACCATCCGAGGAAGAAGATCCCCGCGATCACGCAATACACGCCGAACGACGCCAGCTTGCCGTGGCCTTCGAAATAGCGCATCAGGAAACGCACGCTCAGATACGCCGCGATGCCCGTCAGCACGCCGCCCAGCAGCGCATCGGCCATTTGCGCCGGCGCGTGGAAGAGCTTCGGCAATTCGAGCACGCCCGCCGCGAAGATGATCGGCGTGCCGAGCAGGAACGAAAACTCCGCCGCCGCTTCCGCCGTCAGACCCGCGCCCACGCCCGCGATCATCGTCAGGCCGCTGCGCGAAAAGCCCGGAATCAGCGCGCCGATCTGCGCCAAGCCCACCAGAAACGCCTGCTTGAACGTGAGCTTCTCCGGCGCGCGCGATGCACGGCTTCGCTGCAAACGATCGCCCAGCCACAGCAGCACGCCATTGACGATCAGCGCCGCCGCGACGATCCGCAAGTCGTGAAAGATGGCTTCGAGCCGCTTTTCGAGCACCAGCCCGACGATGCCCGTCGGAATCGTGCCGATGATGAGCGCCCACATCATGTGGCCTTCCTCGTTGCGTCGGCCGCCCAGGGACGCGAACCAGCCGCCGATCAGCGCAACCCAGCGCTTGCGGAAATACCAGAGCAGCGCGAGCGCCGTGCCGAGATGCAGCGCGACGAGAAACGGCAGCAATTGCGGCGCATGCTTGTCGATATGCATGCCGATGACGCCAGGCACGAGCAGCGTATGGCCGAGGCTGCTGACCGGGAAGAGTTCGGTCACGCCCTGAAGAACGCTGAGAAAAACGAGAAACCAGAGAGTCACGCGACGGTCCTTGTCGTGAAGAGGAAAGAGGACGCGCCGCAGCCGCTTCTCGACGAACGAAAAGGCCGTATGAAGGGAAATAAATGGTGCGGCGCGCAAGCCGGAACCGATTATGCCTAGCGGCAATTGGAGCGCCAAGCGCTATGCGCACACAAAAAGGCACCGACAGCAAAGTGTCGGCGAGAGATAAGAACCTGCAAGGCAATATCAGGCGAATCGAAAGAACGGAACAATTTCGCCGGTGTCGATCAAGCCTTGAGTTTGTAGAGAAAGAGTGCCGTGCTCGCGCCGAAAAGGCCGAACATCGCGACGCCCATTGCCATCGCCAAATCCATGGTGACTCCTGTCCGTCTGATTCCCAACATTCGCTGCGTATAACAACACATTGCAATTTGCTTCGAAAGGCGCAATTTCCCGCAGAGGGTTTCTCCGCATGAAAAAGCGAGGCAGAATCGGCTCATCCGCCTCAACAATCACCAATCACCAATCACCAGTCGCCGGCTCACACACCCAAGCCGCGCGCCGCCTATCGACGGAGTGCGTTGCCATCATGTCATCCGACAAAGACATCATCGAAATCGAGCGCGACGGCGCCGCCATCCAGCTCGCGCCGCACGCGGGCGGACGGCTCATGACCTGGCGCGTCGACGGCGAGCCGGTCATTCACTGGCCCGATCCGCTCGATGACGCCGCCTGGTCGAACGCCGCCAAGATTCGCGGCGGCAATCCGCTGCTGTTCCCGTTCCTCGGCCGGCATTTCGTCGATGGCGAGATCGGCAAATGGCGCGATCCGGACGGCGTCGTCCATTCGCTGCCGACGCACGGCTTCGCGCGCAATCTGCCCTTCTCCGCCACGCGCGATGCCGACGGCCACGGCCTGCGCATGACGCTCGTCGACAGCGACGCCACCCGCGACGGCTATCCGTTCGCGTTCCGCTTCGAGGCGGCCTACCGCATCGTCGATGCGACCACGCTCGAAGTCGAACTCACCACGTCCAATCCCGGCGAAGTCGCGCTGCCGTATTACACGGGGCATCACTTCTATTTTCATCTGCCGCACGCGCAGCGCGCCGAAAGTAGTGTCGAGCTGCCGCGCACCGAGCGGCGCCGGCAACGCGCGGACGGCTCCATCACGGACGCCGAGCCCGGCGCGCCGCGTTATTCGCTGGGCGACGACAGCATCATCGATTGCTTCCACTGCCTGACGGGACCGTCCGACGAGCCCGTGCGCCTCGTGACGCCGGGGCTTCGTCGCGTCGTCAATTTCGAGCTGCATCAGCCGGATTCGGTGCCCTGGTACGCCGTCACGACGTGGACCGAGTCGGACACCGCGGATTTCTACTGCGTGGAGCCGTGGATCGGCCTGCCCGACGCCATCCACAACGGGCGCGGACTGCGCTGGCTCGCGCCCGGCAAGACGGAGACGGCGCTGCTTCGGCTCGTCGTCACGCCGATTGCCGATTGAGGCAGCGAGATGCGCCGTTCTGTCCGACGAAAGCCGAAACGGTAGAATCCTGCCTTTCGATTTGCCGCGCGCACCGGGGAACGGCTGCGCCTAGCGAGGTCAGGTTTTGCAAAAAAGAATTCGACTGTTCGTCTGCGCATCGCTTGCCGCCGTGCTGACCGCTTGCGGCACGGGTCCGGTCGCGCCGGGGTTCTATCGCGTGCAGCAAGGCGACACGCTGTCCAAGATCGCGCGCGAGAACCGCACATCGGTCAGAAACATCACACGCTGGAACACGCTCACGAATCCGGATTCGATCGAAGTCGGACAAGTGCTGCGCGTCCAGCCGCCCGCCGGCACGGCGATGGCTTCGGGGGCATCGCGCAGTTCGGGCGGATCGAATGCGTCGAGCGGTTCGAATGCTTCGGGCGGTCCGAGCGTCGCGAAGAGCGAATCCAGCGCCGACGCGCCCGCGCCGACCACGCCGGGCCCCGGCGTCTCGCTCGCGTGGCCGACGCAAGGCACGGTCATTCGCGGCTTCGACGGCAAGAGTTCGAAGGGCATCGACATCGCGAACGCGGCGGGCACGCCGATCGTCGCGGCGGCGGCCGGCAGTGTCGTGTATGCGGGCAACGGTTTGCGCGGCTACGGCAACATGCTGATCGTGAAGCACAACGACGATTACCTCACCGCCTACGCCCACAACAAGACGCTCTTCGTCAAGGAAGGCCAGACCGTGCAGCAGGGGCAGAAGATCGCCGAAATGGGCGACACCGACAGCGATCGCACGATGCTGCATTTCGAAGTGCGCTACATGGGCCGCTCGACGGACCCGTCGCGCTATCTGCCGCCGCGCTGAAACGCGTGACGGCGTAACGAGGAAGATTGATGAGATCGACGAAGAAGACGAACGCGGCGGTGACGGCCCTGGTTCTCGCGGCCGCCGCGCTCACCGCGACGCTTGGCGGCTGCGCCCACACCGCGACGATGACCTACCTGCCCTCGGGCGACACCGGCTTCGCCATCAACTGCAGCGGCAGCGACGCGAGCACGAGCTGGGCGGCGTGCTACAAGCAAGCGGGCGAAGTATGCGGCGCGTACGGCTACGACGTGGTGTCGAAAGACGCGGACAACGGCGCGACGGCGGGCGGATCGGTGGCGGGAATCTTCGGCGCGAACATCAAGAATCGATCGATGGTCATTCGCTGCAAACAGTAAAACGCGAACTCAAGCGCCCGATGCTTCGCGCTTGCGGCCCTTGAAGTTCAGCGATCGCCAGTGGCCCGACAACGGATCGATATGCGCGGCGAACGCCACGAGCGAAGCGAGCGCGACGGGCGCAACAGCCGCGAAAATCCACAGCAGATTCATGACGAATAACCGATTGCAACGAGGTGTTGCGATCATAATCGCGCGGCAAAATTTTCGCTTGAATAGGCGATAGAGGGATTCACCCAGTAGCGATGACCGATTTTTCCGACTCCGCTACTCCGGCTGCGCAGGCGCGATCAGCATCGACGGCGGACGCGTGTCGGTCGGCACGCCCTTGTAGTCGGGCGGATCCTGCGGCGGGTGCTTGTGGGGCGTCGAAGAATCGGCGCATGCTGAAAGGGCAAGCGCGACGAACGCGGCGCAGGCGAGAGAAAGAACGTGACGCGGCATGGGGCCTCTTTGCGGGTGTCGAAAAAAACGAAGGGGTTACAAGCCGCAACTTGTAACCCCTTCGTGTGTTTCGTGGTCGGAGCGAAAGGATTCGAACCTTCGACCCTCTGATCCCAAATCAGATGCGCTACCAGGCTGCGCTACGCTCCGACAAGCCGCGTATTGTAGCGTCGATGATTGCGAACCGCAATCCAGCCCAGGCACGCATCGTTCTACGCACGGTAAAAACGCACACGACCCCTCACACGGAGACGATCGATGAACCTCATTCTCTGGCGTCACGCCGAAGCGGAAGACCAGGCATCGAGCGACCTCGCGCGCCAGCTCACGCCGCGCGGACGCAAGCAGGCGCAGGGCATCGCGAAGTGGCTGAAGGCGCGCATCGACGACGACGCCCTCTTCCTCGTCAGTCCCGCCACGCGCACCATCCAGACCGCCGAGGCGTTCGGCGACCGCTATCGCGTCGTCGATGACCTCGCGCCCGGCAAGACCGCCCAGCACGTGCTCGATGCCGCCGGCTGGCCCGACGGCGCCGCCGGTACCGTCGTGATCGTCGGACACCAGCCGACGCTCGGACGCGTCGCGGCGTCGCTCTTGACCGGCCACGAAGCGGAGTGGTCGATCAAGAAGACGGGCATCTGGTGGTTCCAGGGCCGCACGCGCGGCGGCGACGGGCAGATCGTCCTGCGCGCGGTGATGAATCCGGACATGTTGTAGAAGGCGCGTCGCGCGGGCGTGTGTCGTTTCATCGAAACGTCATTGCAGAGCCATGCGAGCGTCACCGGGCGTTACTACATTGGCGGGGACTTCAAGCCACGTCCTGCCGAGGAATGCCCATGCAAGATCTGCCGACGCGCGTCCATTCGCGCCGCCACCTTCCCCGCACCGCCGAAACCGTTACCAGCCAGCATCGGCTGCAAGTCGCGTGGGCGCGGACCGAAGACGAAGTGCGCGAGGCCCAACGCCTGCGCTATCGCGTGTTCTCCGACGAAATGGGCGCGCGCCTCACGGGTCCAGCGGGCCTCGACGTCGACGAGTTCGATTCCTTCTGCGATCACCTGCTCGTGCGCGATCTCGATACGCTGAAAGTGGTCGGCACGTATCGCGTGTTGCCGCCGCATCAGGCCGCGCGCATCGGGCGGCTGTACGCCGAAAGCGAATTCGACGTCTCGCGTCTCGCGCATCTGCGGCCGAACCTCGTCGAAGTGGGACGCTCGTGCGTGCATGCCGATTACCGCAGCGGCGCGGTCATCATGTCGCTCTGGGGCGGCCTCGCCGCGTACATGAAGCACAACGGCTACGAGACGATGCTCGGCTGCGCGAGCGTCGGCATGAACGATGGCGGCCACTACGCCGCGAATCTCTACGGTTCGCTGCCCGCCGATGCGCTCTGCGCGCCGGAGTATCGCGCGTTCCCGCATACGCCGCTGCCCGTCGAGGAGCTGCGCACGGGCGTGACGGTCAGCGCGCCGCCGCTCGTGAAGGGCTACTTGCGCCTGGGTGCGAAAATTTGCGGCGCGCCCGCGTGGGATCCGGACTTCAACACGGCGGACTTTCTGACGCTGTTCCGCCTGTCGGAGATCAATGCGCGTTACGCGCGGCATTTCATCGGCGATGCGGCCCGCTGAACGTCACTCGCCCGTATAGACCACGCGATACGGGCGCCCGATCTTTTCCCATTCCATCGCTTCCTGCACGAGGCTGTAGTCGGTGAGCGGATTATTCGCGACCCACTCGCTCGGCAGGCGCACGTCGAAGCCGCCCGCCGTCGCGTTCACCTCGATGCCGGGCAGCCCGACGTCCGTGCGTCGCCGGGACAGCAACGCCGCGAGCCGCAGGCAGAAAAGCAGCGTCCAGTCGACGTCGCGCGCCTGCGCGAGCTTGCCGAGCTTGCCCGCGTGGCCGAGCACGAGCGCCGCGAGCCGCGCCTGATCCGTGCGCGAGAAGCCGGGCATGTCCGCGTTGCTCGCGATATACGCCGAATGCTTGTGATACGCGCTATGCGCAATCGACAAGCCGATCTCGTGCAGCGACGACGCCCATGCGAGGAACATGCGATTTTCCTGCCGACGCTCGGCATCGTCGGGTTCGCCAAGCTGATCGTAGAAGCTGATCGCGAGATCGCCGATGCGCTCGGCCTGCGCGGCATCGACCGCATAACGGCGCTTGAAGCCTTCCACCGTCACCGTGCGCATGTCCTGATGTTGCGAGCGGCCGAGCAGGTCGTAGAGCACGCCGAGACGCAGCGCGCCGTCGGTGGTATCGACGTAATCGATGCCCAGTTCCTCGAACACGCCGAGCATGATCGAAAGACCGCCCGCGAGCACCGGAATGCGGTCGGGCTTGAGCGCGACGAGCTTCAGCCGGTTCACGTTCTCCGCCTTGATGAGCGCGCGCTTCAGGCGCTCCAGGCCGCCGCGCGAAATGCCGTGCGTGTATTGCGGATCGTTGAAGCCGTTCGCTTCGACGAGCTCGGCGAGCGCGCGCGCCGTGCCGGACGAACCGATCGCCTGATCCCAGCCGGTCTGCTTGTATTCGCGCGAGATGATCTGGATTTCGCGCTTGGCGGCGAGTTCGGCCTGACGCATCGTGAATTCGTCGACGTTGCCGGCGGGAAAGAACTGGCGGCTGTGGCTCACGCAGCCGATATAGAGGCTCTCCATGTGGATCGGCGTGTAATGCGAGCCGATGATGAATTCCGTCGATCCCCCGCCGATATCCACGACGAGCCGCTTGCCCGCGCTCGCCGGCACCGAATGCGCCGCGCCCGCGTAAATGAGGCGCGCTTCCTCGCGGCCCGCGATGACTTCGATCGGGAAGCCGAGCGCGTTCTCCGCTTCGATTAGAAAGTCGTGCGCGTTCTTGGCCACGCGCAGCGTGTTCGTCGCGACGGCGCGCACCTGATCCGGATGAAAGTCGCGCAGGCGTTCGCCGAAACGCTTGAGCGCGTCCCAGCCGCGCAACTGCGATGCACGGTCGAGCATCTTGTCGCGCGAAAGGCCCGCGGCGAGCCGCACGGGTTCGCGCAACGCATCGACCTGATAGATCTGGCTGCCCGCAGGCGTTTCCTCGACGCGTCCGACGATCAGCCGGAAACTGTTCGAGCCGAGGTCGACGGCGGCAAGGAGATGAGGATGTGTGACCATCGGAGATCCGGGAATCGTGAATGAGCGTGAAGTGAGAACGCACTGCGCGCGGGCTATGCCGCGCTGTTGCAGCGCACGAATTCTATTCCATGCCGCGCGACGAAGGATCGGACCGGGAACGCGCGCCTCGCGCTAGCGACGCTATCCGCAATGTGAGTAGAATTTGTGACAATCGTTCTGTCACAATAAAGACATCTTACTGTGAGATTATCTGAGCGTTCCTTTGCCCTTCCAATCGAGATCCCATCCTCACAACCGATGTCCATACGCTATCCGCTCTTCAACCGTGAACTGGGCATTCTAGGTTTCAACGAGCGGGTACTCGCGCAAGCGGCTGACACTTCGGTGCCCTTGCTGGAACGCCTGCGCTTTCTTTGCATCACCAGCAGTAATCTCGACGAATTCTTCGAAGTCCGCATGGCGGGCCTCCAGGAGCAGATGCGCGACAACCCCGGCTCGCTCACGCCGGACGGCATGTCGCTGCAGCACGTCTACGATCTCGTTTCCGAACGCGCGCAACGCCTCGTGCATCAACAATACGCGATGCTGCACGATATCGTCCTTCCCGCGCTCGAAATGGAAGGCATCTATTTTCATGGCGTCGAAAGCTGGAGCGAGCAGCAGACAGCGTGGGCGCGCGAATACTTCCTGAACGAACTGCTGCCCGTGCTGACGCCGATCGGTCTCGATCCCGCTCATCCGTTTCCGCGCGTGCTGAACAAGAGCCTGAACTTCGTCGTCGAACTGGAAGGCACGGATGCGTTCGGCCGTCAGGCGGTGATGGGCATCGTGCAGGCGCCGCGCGCGCTGCCGCGCCTCGTGCGCATGCCGGAAGCGCTGTCGGGGTATCCGCATGGCTTCGTGCTGCTGAGCTCGTTCATGCAGCGCTTCGTGAGCGAACTGTTTCCGCATCTTCTCGTGCGCAACTGCAATCAGTTTCGCATCACGCGCAACAGCGAGCTTTTCGTCGACGAAGACGAAATCACGAATCTGCGCGTCGCGTTGCAGGGCGAACTGCCGGCGCGGCATCTCGGCAACGCGGTGCGGCTCGAAGTATCGGCTGAAACGCCGCCGCATCTCATTCGCCGCCTGCTCGACGAAAGCCAGTTGAACGCGCGCGATTGCTACCGCGTGAACGGTCCCGTCAATCTCGTGCGGCTCATGCAATTGCCCGAGATGGTGGACCGGCCCGACCTCAAGTTCGTGCCGCATATTCCGGCAGTGCCGAAGAGCATCGCGACCACGACCAATCTCTTCGATGCGATCGATCAAGGCGATCTCCTGCTGCATCATCCGTACGAGAGCTTTCAGCCCGTGCTCGAATTGCTGCTGCAGGCCGCCAAGGACCCGCAAGTGGTCGCGATCAAGCAGACGATCTATCGCACCGGCACCGATTCGCCGCTGATGGACGCGCTCATGCAGGCCGCGCGCAACGGCAAGGAAGTGACCGTCGTCGTGGAACTGCTCGCGCGCTTCGACGAAGAGACGAACATCAACTGGGCGTCGCAACTGGAAGCGGTGGGCGCGCATGTGGTGTATGGCGTGGTCGGCCACAAGTGCCACGCGAAGATGATGCTGATCGTGCGGCGCGTGTCGCAGAACGGCAAGAGCGTGCTCAAGCGTTACGCGCATCTCGGCACGGGCAACTATCATCCGCGCACGGCGCGTCTTTATACCGACTTCGGTTTGATGACCGCCGATCAGGAAGTCTGCGAAGACGTGCATCACGTGTTTCAGCAACTGACGGGCATCGGCGGCGAGATCGCGCTGAAGCAGCTATGGCAGTCGCCGTTCACGCTGCATGCAAAGCTCATCGAAGCGATTCGCGCCGAAGCCGAGCACGCGCGTGCGGGCCGGCGCGCACGCATCGTCGCGAAGATGAACGCGCTGCTCGAACCGACCGTGATCGCCGCGCTCTACGATGCATCGCATGCGGGCGTGAAGATCGATCTGATCGTGCGCGGCGTGTGTTCGCTTAAGCCGGGCGTCGAGGATCTCTCGGAGAACATTACGGTCAGGTCCATCGTCGGGCGCTTTCTGGAGCACCATCGCATCTTCTATTTTTATGCGAACGGCAAGGAAGACGTGTATCTGTCGAGCGCCGACTGGATGGACCGCAACTTCTTCCGTCGCGTGGAAGTGGCGTTTCCCATTCGCGACAGGCGGCTCAAGCGCCGCGTGATCGCCGAAGGACTGTCCGTATGTCTCGGCGACAATCAGTCCGCGTGGGTCATGCAAAGCGATGGGCACTATCGCAAGCGCCGCTCGGGCAAAGCCATTCGCAATGCACAGTTAGGCTTGCTCGCGAAGTTCTGTTCCTGAGGCGCTAAAGCAACTCAGGCCGCGAGCGACTTCCTCAACGCCGTGCGCGATGCAGGAAAGCGCACGATGAACGTGCTGCCCCGCCCCACTTCGCTCTTCACATCGAGTTCGGCGTGATGCCGTTGCAGCACATGCTTGACGATGGCGAGCCCGAGTCCCGTGCCGCCCGTATCGCGCGAACGGCTGCGGTCGATTCGATAGAACCGCTCCGTCAGACGCGGAATATGTTCGGCGGCGATGCCAGGCCCGCTGTCCTTCACCATGAACACGGCGCGATCGTGTTCGCGCGCCCAGGTCACGTCGATGGCTCCGCCTTCTGGCGTATAGCGCACCGCGTTCGTCACGAGATTGCCGAGCGCGCTCACCACTTCCGTCTCCGCGCCCGCGACCGTCAGCGAATCGTCGATATGAAAGCCGATGCGATGACGCCCGCCCGACAGGCTGTTCGCATCCTCTTCCAGATGACGGAGCACCGCGCGCATGTCGAGCAGTTCGTCGCCGGGCGGACGGATATCGCCTTCGAGGTTCGCGAGCACGAGCAGGTCGCGCACGATGTTCTGCATGCGCGTCGCCTGGCTGTCCATCATGTCGAGATAGCGCATGCGGTCGGCTTCCTCGAGCGGCAGTTCGCGCAGCGTTTCGAGAAAGCCGGACAGCACCGTCAGCGGCGTCTTCAGTTCATGCGATACGTTCGCGACGAAATCGCGGCGCATCGAGTCCGTGCGTTCGAGTTCGGTGATGTCCTGCGTGAGAATGAGCTTGCGATGCTCGCCATAAGGAAACACCTGCACGGAGATGGTCCGCTGCCGGTTTTCGCCCATGCCGCGCATGATGAGCATCTCTTCGTAATGATGCGAATTCAGATAGCGGATGAAGTCCGGCTGGCGCACGAGATGCGTGATGTGCTGGCGCAGGTCGCGCTTCGCATCGAGCCCGAAGTGCTTCTCGGCGATGGCGTTGCACCATTCGATCTGGTCGTGATCGTCGAGCATCGCGACGCCGTTCGGCGACGCCTGAATGGCCTGAATGAAGCGCGAATGCTGCTGCTCGACTTGCCGCACCTGCGCGTGCCAGCGCTTCGCGAGCTTGTGCAGGCGGTAATAGATTTCACCCCAGATGCCGAGCGCGCTCGGCACTTCGCCGTAGACGGGCGCATCGAGCAGACGCCACAGACGCTGCGTGTGAAACGTGCTGAAGAACGCCTGCACGACGAGCATGACCACCGCGAACGTGAGCGCCGCCCGCACGCCGGCGATCGCGCCGATCGCGGCGCTGATCGCGGCGAGCAGGACAAGGGACACGATGGAACGCGTCCAGATGATGTTCATGTTGTCGGTAGATCAGATGACCGCGAAAGAATGCGCAGGGCTCAAGCGCCCTTCGCGAGCCGATAGCCGCTGCCGCGCACCGTTTCGATCATAGCATCGCAGCCGGCGGGCTTGAGCGCGGCGCGCAGGCGCTTGATATGCACATCGACCGTTCGTTCCTCGACGAACACGTGATCGCCCCAGACTTGATCCAGCAGTTGCGTGCGGCTGTGCACGCGCTCCGGATGCGTCATGAAGAAATGCAGCAGACGGAATTCGGTCGGGCCGAGATCGAGCTTGATGTCGTTGCCCGAATGGCTCGCAGCCACGCGATGCGTCGCCGGATCGAGGCGCAGCCCGTTGATGGCGACCACGTCTTCGGTCAATTGCGGCGCGCGGCGGCGCAGCACCGCCTTGATGCGCGCCATCAGTTCCTTCGGCGAGAACGGCTTCGTGACGTAATCGTCCGCGCCGATTTCGAGGCCCAGCACCTTGTCCTGCTCGTCGCCGCGCGCGGTGAGCATGATGATCGGAATGTGCTTCGTGCGCTCGTGGTTGCGCAGTTCGCGCGCGAACGCGACGCCCGACTTGCCCGGCAACATCCAGTCGAGCAGCACGAGATCGGGCAGCACGTCGCTGATGAGGTTCTGCGCCTGCTCGGCGTTGTATGCGCGAATAGGGCAATGTCCCGCATGTTGCAGGTTCACCGCGATCAGTTCGGAAATCGCGGGTTCGTCTTCGACGACGAGGATACTGCTGGGCATCGGCACCTCTGTGACCTTTTCTTGAAGTGGAAGTGGTTAGCTGAGCGCTTCGCGTTCGAGCTGGTCGCGCGAGATATGGCGCACGTCCGTGCCCTTCACGATGTAGATGATGAACTCGGCGATGTTCTTCGCGTGATCGCCGATGCGCTCCACCGCCTTCGCGATGAACAGGTAATCGAGTCCCGCCGAAATGGTGCGCGGGTCTTCCATCATGTACGTGACGAGCTTGCGCACGAAGGCGCGGAATTCTTCGTCGATGGCCTTGTCGTCGCGCACGATCTGCGCGGCGGCGACCGTGTCGAGGCGCGCGAAGGCATCGAGCGCGCGGCGAAGAATCGACACCGCCATTTCGCCCGACAGCTTGATTTCCGCGATATTCACGGTGCGTCCCGCGCCGTCTTCGTTGATGCGCTTCACGCGCTTCGCGATCTTCTCGGCTTCGTCGCCGGCGCGTTCGAGATTCGTGATGGTCTTCGAGATCGCCATGAGCAGACGCAGATCGCGCGCGGCCGGCTGACGGCGCGCGATGATGTTGCTGCACTCCTCGTCGATTTCCACTTCCATCATGTTCAGGCGCGCTTCCGCGGCGATCACCTGATCCGCCACCTGTATGTCGAACTCGTTCAGCGCGTGCATCGCCGCGATGATCTGCGACTCGACGAGACCGCCCATTTGCAGCACTTTCGACGACACCGCGTTGAGATCGGCGTCGAACTGGCTCGACAGATGCTTATCGGACATGCTCTGCTCCTGTAGTCCTTTTTTGCGATTCGCTGAGCTGTCGCTTCAGCCAAACCGGCCCGTGATGTAGTCTTCCGTCTCCTTGCGGGCGGGCTTGATGAAGATCTTCTCGGTATCGCCGAATTCGATCAATTCACCCAGATACATATAGGCAGTGTAGTCCGAGCAGCGCGCGGCCTGCTGCATGTTGTGCGTAACGATCACGACCGTGTAGTCGTTCTTCAATTCCGCGATCAGCTCTTCGATGCGGCCCGTCGAAATCGGATCGAGCGCGGAGCACGGTTCGTCGAGCAACAGCACTTCCGGACGAATGGCGATGCCGCGCGCGATGCACAGACGCTGCTGCTGGCCACCCGACAGTCCATAGCCGCTTTGCTGCAGCTTATCCTTCACTTCGGTCCAGAGCGCGGCCTTCGTGAGCGCCCATTCGACGCGATCGTCCATTTCGGAGCGCGAAAGCTGCTCGAACATCTTCACGCCGAACGCGATGTTGTCGTAGATGGACATCGGAAACGGCGTCGGCTTCTGGAACACCATGCCGATGCGCGCGCGCAAAAGCGAAATATCGCGCGTGGTTTCGAGCAGGTTCGCGCCGTCCATCAGAATTTCGCCTTCCGCGCGCTGCTCCGGATAAAGCGCATACATCTTGTTGAACGTGCGCAGAAGCGTGGACTTGCCGCATCCCGAAGGTCCGATGAACGCCGTTACCTTCTTCTCGGGAATGCGCAGGTTGATGTTCTTCAGCGCGTGATACTTGTTGTAGAAGAAGTTGAGGTTGTTCACCTCGATCTTCGGCTTGATCGAGTCGGCCGGCTGCGAGGCGTGCGTCGGACGCACGCTGCCCGGCACGGGACCGCGTTCGACGTTCGCGTTGCCGGCCTTCGAATCAAGGTGGTTGACACCACTTTCGACCAGATTCATGGAATCACTCCGCCCTTATTTCTTCGTGAAGATCGCACGCGCCAGGATGTTCAGACCCAGCACGCCGAGCGTAATCAGGAACACACCGGCCCACGCGAGCACCTGCCATTGCGGGAACGGACTCATCGCGAACTTGTAGATCGTCACCGGCAGATTCGCCACCGGCTGATTCATGTCCATCGAGAAAAACTGGTTCGACAGCGCGGTGAAAAGCAGCGGCGCCGTTTCACCGGCAATCCGCGCGACCGCCAGCAGCACGCCCGTGACGATGCCGCCCACCGACGCCTTCAGCGTGATCGACATCACCATCTTCCACTTCGGCGTGCCGAGCGCGAACGCCGCTTCGCGCAGCGCATTCGGCACGAGCTTCAGCATGTTCTCCGTGGTGCGGATGACGATCGGAATCTGCAGCAGCGCGAGCGCGATCACGCCGGCCCAGCCGGAGAAGCGCCCCATCTTCGCGACGACGAGCGCATACACGAAGAGCCCGACGACGATCGACGGCGCCGACAGCAGGATGTCGTTGATGAAGCGCGTGACGTTCGCGAGCCAGCGCTTCTGCCCGTATTCCGCGAGATACACGCCCGCGAGAATGCCGAGCGGCGTGCCGATGCACGTCGCGAGCACGACGAGCATCAGGCTGCCGACGATCGCGTTCGCGAGACCGCCGCCATCGGTGTTCGGCGGGGGCGTCGATTGCGTGAAGAGATCGATCGAGAGGCCGGAGACGCCGAGCTTGAGCGTCGTGAAGAGAATCCACACGAGCCAGATGAGGCCGAACGCCATTGCCGCGAGCGACAGCGTCAGCGCGATCGCATTCGTGCCGCGGCGGCGGCGCTGCAGTTTCATGCGCGTGGCTTGCACGCGGTCCTGGTCCTGATCGAACGTGGCGGGACGGCTCACTTTGCACCCTCCCCGCGTTCCATGCGCAGCAGCATCAGCTTGGAGAGCGCGAGCACGAAGAACGTAATGACGAACAGAATGAGGCCCAGCTCCATCAGCGCCGACGTGTGCAGGCCCGGACTCGCTTCCGCGAATTCGTTGGCGAGCGCGGACGTGATGCTGTTGCCCGGCGAAAAGAGCGACACGTTATCGAGCAGATTCGTATTGCCGATCACGAAGGTGACGGCCATGGTCTCGCCGAGCGCGCGGCCGAGTCCGAGCATGACGCCGCCGATGACCCCGGCTCGCGTGTACGGCAGCACGATCTTCCACATGACTTCCCAGGTCGTGCAGCCGATGCCGTATGCCGATTCCTTCAGCAGCACGGGCGTGACTTCGAACACGTCGCGCATGACGGACGCGATATACGGAATGATCATGATCGCCAGGATGACGCCCGCGCACAGAATGCCGATGCCGATCGCCGGCCCCTGGAACAACGCGCCGATCAGCGGCACGCCGCCGAGCGCGGCGCCGAGCGGCTTCTCGAAGTACTTGGCGAAGATCGGCGCGAATACGAGCAGGCCCCACATGCCGTAGACGATCGACGGGATCGCCGCGAGCAGTTCGATCGCCACGCCGAGCGGCCGGCGCAGCCACGCGGGCGACAGTTCCGTGAGAAAGAGCGCGATGCCGAAGCTCACCGGCACGGCGATGATGAGCGCAATGAGCGACGTCGCGATGGTCCCGTAGATCGGCACGAGCGCGCCGAAGCTGTCGCTCGGTGGATCCCACTCCGCGCGCCAGAGAAAGCTGAGGCCGAATTTCTCGATGGTCGGCATCGACGCGACGATCAGCGAAACGATGATGCCGCCGAGAAGGAGCAGCGTCACGACGGCCGCGAGCCGCGTGATGCCGCCGAATATGATGTCGCCGGTGCGGCCGGGCGCGCGCTGCGTGTGCGCCGCCGGCGGTGCCGACGCTAGGTTGATGTCCGACATGGGAGCCTTGGTTACGCTACGTGTCAGACCGCGCGACGGGCCTTTTCGGCGCGCCGCGCGGCTTGGTGCTGCTTCCTGTCCCGCCACAGCAGCTTAGGACAGTTTCAAACTCCGCGTACTACGCGTACTGCGCGTACGGCGATGCTTACTCCGCGACCGGCTTGCCCGACGCGTCCTTCACCTTCGCCTTCCATTGCGTCTTGATTTCGGCGACGACCGAGTCCGGCAGCGAGATGTAGTCCAGGTCGTTCGCCGCCTGGCCGCCGTTCTTGAACGCCCAGTCGAAGAACTTCAGCGTCTCCGTGCCTTGCGCCGGCTTCTCTTGCGTCGCGTGCAGCAGCACGAAGGTCGCGCCGACGATCGGCCATGCGTCCTTGCCCGACTCGTTCGTCAGAATCTGATAGAACGACTTCGACCATTCCGCGCCCGCAGCGGCCGCCTTGAACGTCTTCGTTTCCGGCTCGACGATCGTGCCGGCCGCGTTCTTCATGCCGACGTAGGTCATCTTGTTCTGCTTGGCGTACGCCCATTCGACGTAGCCGATCGCGCCCGGCAGACGCTGCACGAAAGCCGCGACGCCGTCGTTGCCCTTGCCGCCCGTGCCCGTCGGCCAGTTGACCGTCGAACCTTCGCCGACCTTCGACTTCCACTCGGTGTTCACCTTCGACAGATAGTTCGTCCAGATGAAGCTCGTGCCCGAACCGTCGGCGCGGCGCACCACGGCGATGTCCGTGTCCGGCAGCTTGACCTTCGGATTGAGCGCGGCGATGGCCGGATCGTTCCACTTCTTGATCTTGCCGAGGTAGATGTCGCCGAGCACTTCGCCCGACAGCGTCACTTCGCCCGCCTTCACGCCCGGCACGTTGATCACCGGCACGACGCCGCCGACCACCGTCGGGAACTGGAACAAGCCGTCCTTCGCGAGTTGATCGTCCTTCAGCGGAGCGTCAGAACCCGCGAAATCCACGGTCTTGGCGACGATCTGCTTGATGCCGCCCGACGAACCGATGCCCTGGTAGTTGACCTTGCCGCCGCCGCTTTTCTGGTAAGCGTCTGCCCACTTCGTGTAGATCGGGGCTGCGAAGGTACTGCCCGCGCCGGTGATATCGGCCGCTTGCGCAGAGATGGCGAACAGTGCGCCAATTACGCCAGCCAGCGCGGTGTGCATCAATTTCATGAGACCTCCAGGGTTGTGAGCGTGTGAGTCTTTGTCGGCGTGTGAATCGACACGGCGAAATATAGGCACTCTCTGTGACAGTAATGTGACGCTCCGTGATGACTCCGTGACAGTTCTCTTACGGGTCGAAAGTCGATCGAGTGGTCACTTGTCAGGTGGCGGCGGGCAAAAAAAAAGCGGGCCGAAGCCCGCTGTTTAGTGAAAACGACAAAGTTTCGCGAACGCCTACGAAGTCACGTCCTTTACCACTTGCGCAATCGTTTCCGCGTGCCGAACGGCGTCCTGCTGCGCGGCGGCTTCCACCATCACGCGCAGGACCGGTTCGGTTCCCGATGCGCGAATCAGCACGCGTCCCTTCGATTCCAGCGCACGCTCCGCCTGCTCGACGGCGCGGCGAATTTCGTCGCTGCTTTTCCAGTCCGCGCCGGGACTCATGCGGACGTTGATCAGTTTCTGCGGGAAGAGACTCACGCCATCGAGCAGTTCGGCGATGGATTTGCCGCTGCGCTTGATGGCCGCGAGCACGAGCAGCGCGGACACGATGCCGTCGCCGGTCGAATGCCGGTCCAGCGACAGAATATGCCCCGACCCTTCCGCGCCGAGCTGCCAGCCGTGCTCGCGCAGCTTTTCGAGCACATAGCGGTCGCCGACCGCCGCGCGCACGAACTGCACGCCGGACGTCTTCAGCGCGACTTCGACCGCCATGTTGGTCATGAGCGTGCCGACCGCGCCTTCCACCTTTCCGTGCGTCGCGATGCGGTCCTTCACCAGCACGTAGAGCAATTCGTCGCCGTTGTAGAGGCGGCCGGTCGAATCGACGATCTGCACGCGATCCGCGTCGCCGTCCAGCGCGATGCCGATGTCCGCGCCGTGCTCTTTCACCGCGCGCACGAGCGCGTCCGGTGCGGTCGCGCCGACACCGTCGTTGATATTGAAGCCGTTCGGCGACACGCCGATCGACACCACTTCCGCGCCGAGTTCGTGAAAGACGTGCGGGCCGACGTCATATGCGGCGCCGTGCGCGCAATCCACCACCAGCTTCATGCCGCGCAGGTCGAAGCTCGCCGGGAACGTGCTTTTACAGAACTCGATGTAACGGCCGCCCGCGTCGTCGAGACGCCGCGCCTTGCCGAGACGCTCGGACGGCGCGCATTCCATCGGCTGCTCGAGTTGCGCCTCGATTTCGAGTTCGACTTCGTCGGGCAGCTTGTTGCCGTCGGCGGAGAAGAACTTGATGCCGTTGTCGGCGTAAGGATTATGCGACGCGCTGATGACCACGCCCGCGTTCAGCCGCAGCGCGCGCGTCAGATACGCGATGCCGGGCGTCGGCATCGGGCCGGCCAGCATCACGTCGACGCCCGCCGCCGAGAAGCCGGATTCCAGCGCGGCTTCGAGCATGTAGCCCGACACGCGCGTGTCCTTGCCGATCAGCACCGTCGGGCGATTGCCCTTCTGCGCCGATTTGTCCGCGCCGGCGAGCACCTTGCCGGCCGCGTAGCCGAGCTTGAGAACGAAGTCGGGCGTGATCGGGGCCGCGCCTACGCGTCCGCGAATGCCGTCGGTTCCGAAATATCGTCGTGCCATCGTTGTTGACCCTCCTCGCGGACTGTCGGCGCCTGTTTTGGGTCCGCGGTGTTGTGTTGACTACGCTGCCTGCGAGCGCCTTCGCGGCAGTCCTATCTGATTCGAAGCCGGTTTCAATGATGCCCGCGACGGGTTGCGTCCCGGGTTGCGTCCTGAGTAGCCTGCCAGACTTTCAGTGCATCGACGGTTTCGGCGACGTCGTGAACGCGGATGATCGCCGCGCCGCGTTCCGCCGCGCACACCGCGGCCGCGAGGCTCGCCGGCAGGCGCTCGCCCGCGCCGCGTCCGGTGACGCCGCCGAGCATCGATTTGCGCGACATGCCAGCCAGCAGCGGATGATGCGTGCCGGCCGGCCGCGTTGCGGCGAGATCGGCAAGCAGCGTGTAATTATGCCCGATCGTCTTTCCGAACCCGTAGCCCGGATCGAGACTGATGCGATTTCCCGCGACGCCCGCGCGCTCGAACGCCGACAGCCGTTCGGCGAAGAAATCGCGCACGGCGGCGACGACATCGTCATAAACCGGCTCGTGGAGCTGCATCGTGCGCGGCTCGCCCAGCATGTGCATCACGCACAGACCGCACTGGCTGTCCTTGACGGCATCGATCGCGCCTTCCTGACGAAAGCCCCAGATGTCGTTGATCATATCGGCGCCGGCATCGAGCACGGCGCGCATCACGGCGGGCTTGTAGGTATCGACGGAAAGCGGAACCTGCACCGCGCGCAACGCCTCGACGATAGGCACGACGCGCTCAAGTTCCTCATCGAGCGGCACGGGCGGCGCGCCGGGACGCGTGGATTCGCCGCCGATGTCGATCATGTCGGCGCCATCCGCGATCATCTGCTCGGCGCGCGCGAGGGCCGCGTCGCGGGAAAGGAAGCGGCCGCCGTCCGAAAACGAATCGGGCGTGACGTTGAGGATGCCCATGACGAGCGGGCGTTCGAAGCTCAGCGTGAAGCGACCGCATTGCAGCGGCTGCGCGGACACGAAGGATGGAGAGAATGTGGTCAAGCGATGCCTGCGGAGCGAGGGACAGAAGACTGGCCCGGAAGCGGGCCCTAAAGCAAAATGGGCCGGCGTGCAGTGCACACCGGCCCATTGTCGGACTGGAAGAAGTTACGCCGGCGCTGTCGCGCTGCCCGGCTTGACCTCGGTGCCGCTGTTGCCGCTCGACGGCGTGTCGCCCGACGGCGGCGGCAGGTTCTTCGGCGGACGCGGCGGACGGCCCGCCATGATGTCGCCGATCTGGTCCGCGTCGATGGTTTCCCATTCGAGCAGCGCCTTGGTCATGGCTTCGACCTTGTCGCGGTTGTCTTCCAGCAGCTTGCGAGCGAGCGCGTATTGCTCGTCCAGGATGCGGCGGATTTCCGCGTCGACCTTCTGCAGCGTGGCTTCCGACACCGTCTTCGCGCCCAGCTTGCCGAACATGCCTTCAGGCTCGGTATCGACGTAGACCATCGTGCCGAGCACGTCCGACATGCCGTAACGCGTGACCATGTCGCGCGCCATCTTCGTCGCGCGCTCGAAGTCGTTGGAAGCACCGGTCGACATCGAGTTCATGAACACTTCTTCCGCTGCCCGGCCGCCGAACAGAATCGCGATTTCTTCCAGCATCTTGTCGCGATACAGATTCACGCGGTCATGCTCCGGCAACTGCCAGGTCACGCCCAGCGCCCAGCCGCGCGGCATGATCGTGACCTTGTGCACCGGATCGGCATGCGGCAACAGCTTCGCCACCACCGCGTGGCCCGACTCGTGATACGCCGTGTTGCGGCGCTCTTCCTCGCGCATGACAGCCGACTTGCGCTCCGGACCCATGAAAATCTTGTCCTTCGCGTCTTCGAAATCCTGCATCTCGACGATGCGCTTGCCTCGACGCGCCGCGAACAGCGCCGCTTCGTTCACGAGGTTCGCGAGATCCGCGCCCGAGAAACCCGGCGTGCCGCGTGCGATGACCGATGCATCCACGTCGTTCGCGATCGGCACCTTGCGCAGGTGCACCTTCATGATGTGCTCGCGGCCGCGGATATCCGGCAGACCGACATACACCTGACGGTCGAAACGGCCCGGACGCAGCAGCGCCTTGTCCAGCACGTCCGAACGGTTCGTCGCCGCGATAACGATGACGCCCGAATTCGCTTCGAAGCCGTCCATTTCGACGAGCATCTGGTTCAGCGTCTGCTCGCGTTCGTCGTTGCCGCCGCCCATGCCGGCGCCGCGATGACGGCCGACCGCGTCGATTTCGTCGATGAACACGATACACGGCGCATGCTTCTTGGCTTGTTCGAACATGTCGCGCACACGCGCCGCGCCCACGCCGACGAACATTTCCACGAAGTCCGAACCCGAGATGCTGAAGAACGGCACCTTCGCCTCGCCGGCGATGGCGCGCGCCAGCAGCGTCTTACCGGTACCCGGAGGGCCGACGAGCAGCACGCCGCGCGGAATGCGCCCGCCCAACTTCTGGAACTTCTGCGGATCGCGCAGGAAGTCGACCAGTTCGGACACTTCTTCCTTCGCTTCGTCGCAGCCGGCTACGTCGGTGAAGTTGATGGCGTTGTTGTTTTCGTCGATGAGCCGCGCCCGCGACTTACCGAACGAAAACGCCCCGCCTTTGCCGCCTCCCTGCATCTGCCTCATCATGTAGAACCAGAAGCCGATGATCAGGATGGTCGGCCCGAGGTAGTACAGCGCGGAGACGAGCGCGTTCGGTTCATCGTCAGCCTTGCCGCTGACCTGAACGCCGTATTTCATCAGATCGCCGACCATCCAGATGTCGCCGGGCGACACGATCTGGTATTTCTGGCCGTCGTTCGGAGTGACCGTGAGATTGCGGCCCTGAACGGTAACGTTCTTGACTTTGCCGTTCTTGGCGTCGTCCATGAACTGCGAATACGACACGCCTTCCTGGACGCGGGGCTTATCGAACTGCTTGAACACCGTAAACAGCACCAGTGCGATCACGAGCCACACTGCCGCTTTAGAGAACATATTGTTGTTCAAAGCACCACTCCTCACTCATAGACGGGCGCCTACATAAACCTTGCAGCGCCACCAAAGCATTCTAATCCAGACCGCTAACCCCTGCCATAAGGTTTCCCTACCGCTTAAATAGCGGAAGAGGGTCTTTTTTCGGCAAATTCGGTGAAAATATCGCCGATTTTCGCCGGGTCCGTTTAAACGGCTCCTGCAGCCGGATGTTTGAGCCGCCGCCCGAGGATAAAAGTCTCCGACGATTTGTCGCGAGACGCCTTGGGTTTGCGCGGCGCAACCACTTTGAACTGGTGCTTGAACTTCTCGACAATCTGGCTATAACCGCTGCCATGAAAACATTTGACTAACAGCGCACCCTCCGGTTTCAGATGGTTCTGCGCGAATTCCAGCGCGAGATCGCATAGATGCTCGATCCGCGCGGCGTCCGCACTCGCCACGCCTGAGAGGTTGGGGGCCATGTCCGAAATTACAAGGTCCACCTGACGCTCGCCGACAATTTCGTCCAGTTGCGCGAGCACCGCGTCGTCGCGGAAGTCGCCCTGGATGAAGGTCACGTCGGCGATCGGCTCCATCGGCAGAATATCCAGCGCGATAATCGTGCCATCTATGCCGCCTTCGCGCTCTGCGTCGCGCTTCGAACCCTGCGCGAGCTTGTTTCGCGCGTACTGGCTCCAGCTGCCGGGCGTCGAGCCGAGATCGACGATCACCTGCCCCGGCTTGATGAGCTTGTCCTGCTCGTCGATCTCCTTGAGCTTGTAGGCGGCGCGCGCGCGGTAGCCCTCGCGCTGGGCCATCTTCACGTAGGGATCGTTGATGTGGTCATGCAACCACGAATGATTGAAGCGATTCTTTGCCATTCAAACTGAACTCTTGATGCGCGCGTACGCGCCTCGGGACATGTTTCTATTACGCGCCGGACCGGCGCCGATGCGTGTTGCGTGAAGGTTGCGCGTGTAATCTTGCTGCAACGCGCGATGCTTTTAGCGGATAATACGCGTCTTGTCGGCCGGAACGTTTCCGCGGGCGCTCGAATGCGCCCGGCAATCGCGTATCCGGCCTATTTTGTTTGTGGCGGCGGTGAATCACGCCGCGCCGGACCCTCCCGGCACAGACGCCGCGTCGTCAGGCTTCCCGCACATCGCGTTTTTCGCGTGCCGCCAGGCGCACGCGCCGCCCATTTTAGTCGAGTCCCAAATTTCTCATGCCAGCTCTTGAACTCTCTCCCGCCCAACGTTCCGACCTGCGCTCCCAGGCTCACGCGCTCAAGCCCGTCGTGCTCGTCGGCGCGGAGGGTCTGACGGACGCCGTGCTGAAGGAAATCGGCGTGCACCTCGATGCGCACCAGCTCATCAAGATCCGCGTGTTCGGCGACGAGCGCCAGACGCGCGTCGATATCTACGACGAAATCTGCGACCGCCTGGACGCCGCGCCGATCCAGCATATCGGCAAGCTCCTCGTGATCTGGCGACCGGAAGGCGCCGCGCCGGCCAAGAGCCGCTCCACGCGCACGCGCAGCACCATGCCGCCGAGCGCCGGCGAAGCCGTTGAGCGTCCCGCGAAGGGCCGCGCGCCGCGCATCGTCAAGGCCGTGAAGATCACGCGCGATGCGCCCGCCGTCAAGAAGCCGCGCAAGCAGACGCTCAAGGTGCTCGGCAACGAGCGCGTCACGGCTGGCGGCAACGTCAAGCGCGCGAAGAAGCGTCAATCGGGTTCGAAGCGCCAGCACCAGGCAGTGAAGTGATCGACGCGGCGCGGACGTTTTGCTTCACGTTCGCGCCGTGATCGAAAGACCGTCTCAGCTTCGCGCCCGCTTGGCCGCGACCTTCGCCGACTTGTTCTTCGGCACGACGGCGGTGGGCGCATTGCCCGGCAAACGCCAGACGAGCGCAATGCCGAACAGGCACTCGATCAGATAAATCGCGCTCGAAATGCCGTGCAGAATGCCGAACTGCCTCGCGTACGGCGAATCGGCAAGCGCGACGCCCGACTCCTGCGCCGCCACGCGCAGCGATTCCATGAACGGCTGCAGCGCGAAATACCCGACGAGCACGCAACCGAGCATCACCGCGACGATCCACCGCACGCGCTTGTAGTCCGCGATGCCGCTTTTCACGAAGCGATTGCCGATCAGAATGAGGATCAGCGCGCTTACCACGCCGACGAACGCCTCGATCCGGAAGAGTTGCGCCGCCACCGATCCGGCCGCCGCGCGGTCCAGCATCGAAAAAAGAACGGGCGCCGCGACGAGACCGAGGGTCAGCAGACTGCCCACCCAGATCATCGTGACGATACGAAAGAGCCGGTGCGCCATCAGACGTAACGGACCGCGATGATTTCGTACTCGCGCGCGCCGCTCGGCGCCTGCACCGAGGCCACGTCGCCTTCCGTCTTCGAAATCAGCGCGCGCGCGATCGGCGAACTGACGGAAATGAGGCCGTGGTCGATGTCCGCTTCGTCGTCGCCGACGATCTGATACGTGACCGTATCGCCCGATTCGAGATCTTCCAGCTCCACCGTCGCGCCGAACACGACGCGGCCATCGGCGTCGACCGTCGTCGGGTCGATCACTTGCGCGGCGGCCAGCTTGGATTCGATTTCCGCGATGCGGCCCTCGATGAAACCCTGCTTTTCCTTCGCGGCGTCGTATTCCGCGTTTTCAGAGAGATCGCCCTGCGCGCGCGCTTCCGCGATCGCGTTGATGACCGCCGGACGCTCGACAGCCTTCAGGCGTTGCAATTCGTCGCGCAGCAACTCCGCGCCGCGCTTCGTCAAGGGAATCGTGCTCATAGACAACCCAGAAACAAAATCGTCAAAAAAATTACCGCGGTTAAGCGCATCTCCTCGAGACGAAGAGACGCCGCTTAACCGCGGCTCGTGATGCTTGGACCAGTAATCGAAGCCTTAGTTTAGGCGAGCATGCAGCCCTTGTAAATCATAGACTTCCAGATCGCGGAGATAACGCAGGCCCTCGACCGCCGCGCGCGCGCCCGACATGGTCGTGTAGTACGTGACCTTGTTGGCTTGCGCGCTCATGCGGATGGAACGCGAATCGGCGATGGCCGCGCGCGTTTCGTCGACCGTCGTGAAGACGAGTGCGATCTCGCCGTTCTTGATCATGTCGACGATATGCGGCCGGCCGTCCTTCACCTTGTTGACGACCTTCACCGGCACGCCCGCCGCCGCGATGGCCGCCGCCGTGCCCTTGGTCGCGACGATCGGGTAGCCGAGTTCGTGCAGCATCTGCGCGACTTCGACGGCCTTCGGCTTGTCGGCGTCCATCACCGTCAGCAACACCGTCCCCGATTCCGGCAGACGCGAGCCCGCCGCCAGCTGCGACTTGAAGAGCGCCTCGCCGAACGTGCGGCCCACGCCCATCACTTCGCCGGTCGAACGCATTTCCGGCCCGAGAACCGGATCGACCGCCGGGAACTTGACGAACGGGAACACGGCTTCCTTCACGCTGAAATACGGCGGAATCACTTCCTTCGTCACGCCTTGTGCCTGGAGCTTCTGACCGACCATCGCGCGGGCGGCGATCTTCGCGAGCGGCAGGCTCGTCGCTTTCGACACGTACGGCACCGTGCGCGATGCACGCGGGTTCACTTCCAGCACGTAGATGATGTCTTTCTTCGAGCCGTCGTCCTGCGGAACCTGCTGAATGGCGAACTGCACGTTCATCAGACCGATGACGTTCAGCGCCTTCGCCATTGCGGCGGTTTGCCGCTTCAGCTCGTCCACCGTTTCCTTCGACAGCGAATACGGCGGCAGCGAGCAAGCCGAATCGCCCGAATGCACGCCCGCCTGTTCGATATGCTCCATCACGCCGCCGATGAACACCGCTTCGCCGTCCGAGATGCAGTCGACATCGCATTCGATCGCGTCGTTCAGGAAGCGGTCGAGCAGCACCGGCGAATCGTTCGACACCTTCACGGCCTCGCGCATGTAGCGCTCCAGGTCGCGCGGCTCGTGGACGATTTCCATCGCGCGGCCGCCCAGCACGTACGACGGACGCACGACCAGCGGATAACCGATTTCCTCGGCGAGCTTCAGCGCTTCGTCTTCCGCGCGCGCCGTGCGATTCGGCGGCTGACGCAGATCGAGGTCCTTCAGGAGCTTCTGGAAGCGCTCGCGGTCTTCGGCTGCATCGATCATGTCCGGCGACGTGCCGATGATCGGCACGCCGTTCGCTTCGAGATCGAGCGCGAGCTTGAGCGGCGTCTGGCCGCCGTACTGCACGATCACGCCGACCGGCTTTTCCAGATCGACGATTTCGAGCACGTCTTCCAGCGTCAGCGATTCGAAATACAGGCGGTCCGACGTGTCGTAGTCGGTCGACACGGTTTCCGGGTTGCAGTTGACCATGATGGTTTCATAGCCGTCCTCGCGCATGGCGAGCGCGGCATGCACGCAGCAGTAGTCGAACTCGATGCCCTGCCCGATCCGGTTCGGCCCGCCGCCGAGCACCATGATCTTCTTTTTGTCCGTGGGATTCGCTTCGCACTCTTCCTCGTAGGTCGAGTACATGTACGCGGTTTTCGTCGCGAATTCGGCGGCGCACGTATCGACACGCTTGTACACCGGGCGCACGTTCATCGCGTGACGCTTCTTGCGCACGTCGGCCTGCGTCGAGCCGGTCAGCTTCGCGAGACGGCGGTCCGAGAAGCCGCTCTTCTTCAGATACAGCAGTTCATCGCGCGTGAGGCTTTCGAGCGTGCGGCCTTGAAGCGCCTTTTCCTTCAGGATGATCTGTTCGATCTGCGCGAGGAACCACGGATCGATCGACGTCTCTTCGAAGATCTCTTCCATCGTCAAGCCGAGACGGAACGCGTCGCCGAGATACCAGATGCGGTCCGGGCCCGGCTCGCCGATTTCGCGGATGACTTCGTCGCGGCTCGTGGTTTTTTCATCGAGACCGTCGACGCCGACCTCCAGACCGCGCAGCGCCTTCTGGAACGATTCCTGGAACGTGCGGCCCATCGCCATGACTTCGCCGACGGACTTCATCTGCGTCGTCAGGCGCGAATCGGCTTCGCGGAATTTCTCGAACGCGAAGCGCGGTACCTTCGTGACGACGTAGTCGATCGTCGGTTCGAACGATGCCGGCGTCTGACCGCCGGTGATTTCGTTCTTGAGTTCGTCGAGCGTGTAGCCGCACGCGAGCTTCGCGGCGACTTTGGCGATCGGGAAACCGGTCGCCTTCGACGCCAGCGCCGACGAACGCGACACACGTGGATTCATCTCGATGACGACCATGCGGCCATCCTTCGGGTTGATCGCGAACTGCACGTTCGAACCGCCGGTGTCGACGCCGATTTCGCGCAGCACCGCGAGCGACGCGTTACGCAGAACCTGATACTCCTTGTCGGTGAGCGTCTGCGCGGGCGCGACGGTGATCGAGTCGCCGGTGTGCACGCCCATCGGGTCGAGGTTTTCGATCGAGCACACGATGATGCAGTTGTCCTTCTTGTCGCGGACAACTTCCATCTCATACTCTTTCCAGCCGAGCAGCGATTCTTCGATCAGCAGTTCGCGCGTGGGCGACAGATCGAGACCGCGACGGCAGATCTCTTCGAACTCTTCCTTGTTGTACGCGATGCCGCCGCCCGAGCCGCCCAGCGTGAACGACGGGCGAATGACGGTCGGATAGCCGCCGCTGCCCGTAGCTTCGGCGATCTGCGCCTGCACGGCGAGCGCTTCTTCCATCGAATGCGCGATGCCCGACTTGGCCGATCCGAGGCCGATCTTCGTCATCGCGTCCTTGAACTTCTGGCGGTCTTCCGCCTTGTCGATCGCTTCCGGCGACGCGCCGATCAGCTCGACCTTGTACTTTTCCAGCACGCCGTGATGGAACAGGTCGAGCGCGCAGTTGAGCGCGGTCTGTCCGCCCATGGTCGGCAGGATCGCATCGGGCCGCTCTTTCGCGATGATGCGCTCGACCACTTCCCACGAAATCGGCTCGATGTACGTGACGTCGGCCGTGTTCGGGTCGGTCATGATCGTCGCCGGATTGCTGTTGACGAGAATGACCTTGTAGCCCTCTTCCCGCAGCGCTTTACAGGCTTGCGCGCCCGAATAATCGAACTCGCACGCCTGGCCGATGATGATCGGGCCCGCGCCGATGATGAGGATGCTCTTGATGTCTGTGCGCTTCGGCATAACTGTGCTCTGTGGTGTTCGGTTCTGTTCGTTCTTAAGCGGCGACCTTCGCCGTCTCCATCAGCTTGATGAAGCGGTCGAACAGATACGCGATGTCGTGCGGGCCGGGCGACGCTTCCGGGTGGCCCTGGAAGCAGAACGCGGGCTTGTCGGTGAGCGCGAAGCCTTGCAGCGTGCCGTCGAAGAGCGAAACGTGCGTGACCTTCGCGTTCGCAGGCAACGTCGATGCATCGACCGCGAAGCCGTGATTCTGCGACGTGATGACCACGCGGCCGTCTTCCATGTCCTTCACCGGATGATTCGCGCCGTGGTGGCCCGTCTTCATCTTCATGGTCTTCGCGCCGACCGCGAGACCCATGATCTGATGCCCGAGGCAGATGCCGAACGTCGGAATGCCGCGCTCGATGAATTCGCGCGTGGCGCGGATCGCGTAGTCGCACGGCTCGGGATCGCCGGGGCCGTTCGACAGGAAGACGCCGTCCGGATTGAGCGCGAGGGCGTCAGCGGCGCTGGCTTCGGCCGGCAGCACGGTGACGTGGCAGCCGCGCTCGGCCAGCATGCGCAGGATGTTGTACTTGACGCCGTAATCGAACGCGACGACGCGGAATTTCGGCGACTTCTGCTCGCCATAGCCGCTGCCGAGACGCCATTCGCTCTGCGTCCACTCGTAACGCTCTTTCGTCGACACGACTTTCGCCAGGTCCATGCCCGCGAGACCGGGGAACGAGCGCGCGAGACGCAGCGCTTCGGCTTCGTCGTCGCTGCCGGCGAGAATGCAGCCGTTTTGCGCGCCTTTCTCGCGCAGCACGCGCGTGAGCTTGCGCGTGTCGATGCCGGCAATGCCGACGACGCCTTGCGCTTTCAGATAATCGGAAAGGGTTTGCTCGGAACGGAAGTTCGAGGCGAGCACCGGCAGGTCACGGATGATGAGACCGGCGGCATGGACTTTGGTGGCTTCGACGTCTTCGGCATTCACGCCGACGTTGCCGATATGCGGATAGGTCAGCGTAACGATCTGGCGGGCATAGCTCGGATCGGTCAGGATTTCCTGATAGCCGGTGATGGCGGTGTTGAACACCACTTCGCCGATCGTCGAACCGGCGGCGCCGATGGAATGACCACGAAAGACCGTGCCGTCGGCAAGTGCGAGTAATGCTGGGGAGAATGACGGCAACACGGGAAGCTCCTTGGGGAACACCCTGTTACCGACCTGTCTGTCCGAAATTCAGGCTTGGGTCCGCGCTTCGAAGCGCGGGTTTCCTTCGCACATGGGCGGCGGCTCACAGGCGGGCGTCGTGCTCGAACCGGCTGACTTGCGCTGCAAGTGCTTGTCGAAGCGAACGATCGGCGGCGTGCGGCGCGCGCTGCCAGGCGCAGCGAACGACGGGGAATGGGAGGTAGGCGCTAGGGTGCGGGTTGATATGCTCAAACCTTCGAATTATAGCGCGATGTCAACGGTTTGGCCACTTTTCGGGAATCTTCCGCTTGCGGCGGACGGCGATAGCTGACCCTTTAAGTCGCTCTTTCCCCGGTCTTCCGGAGCACGCGGCTCGGCAGCGCGTACCAGACCGCGCTCGCAACCTGCAACGCGATCAGCACCGCCCACACCGTCTGATGCGCCGCCGCCGGGAAATGCCCGCTCTCGGCCGGCCAAAGCGAGAGCATCGCGCCGATACCGACCTGAAATCCGAAGATCAGCAGGAAGATCACGAGCGTGAGCGTGGTATTCGCGCGGCCGATCATGTTGGACGGAAAGTGCTCCGCCATCACCGCGTAGCTGAGAATGCCGGTGCCGCCGAAAATGCCGTAGGCGGCGAGCAGCGTCGCCGGCGGAAGCGGCACGCGCAGCACCATCAGCAATTGCACGACGACATACAGCGCCATGCCCACGCCGCAGAACGCATAGACCGATACGCCCCGCCGCTCCATCCCGCGCGCCGCCGCGCCGAAGCCGACGCAGCCGAGCATCATCGCGAAACCGAGCACAGAGACGAGCGCCGCGGCGTGCGCGGGCGTAAGGCCCATCACATCGAGCAGATAGGGACGGATCCAGAGCGATTGCATCGCGTAGAAGACGCCCTGCGTGACGACGGAAAACGACCCGATTTTCCAGAATGCGCCGCTTTTCAGAATGTGCCACGTGCCCTTGAACTGGCTGATGACATCGGCCTGATGACGCGTGTCCGTTGTGCGCGGCGCGAACAGCGCGATCGCCGCGGCGACCGCGAGCGTCATCACGCCGAGCCCGACGGACACTTGCCGCCAGCTCGCGACATGCAGCAGCGACGCAAGCGGCGAACCGACCACGACGCCGCCCAGGCCGCCGACCGCCATCGTGAAGCCGTTGACGAGCGGCAGGCGCGCGACCGGAAAATGCTGCGCCGACGCCTTGAACGCCGCGCTCAGGCAGACAGAAACACCGACGCCGATCAACAAACGCCCAACCATCAGCCCGGCCAGGCTACCCGACGCCCCGAACACCCAGATGCCCGCCGCAGCGAACACGAGCATGCCGGCGGTCACGGGGCGCGGCCCGAAGTGGTCGAGCATCACGCCGACGGGAATCTGCGCCACGGCAAAGCCGATGAAGTACAGCGACGTCAGCAGGCCGAGATCGGCGGCGGACAGGCCGAGATCGTGCGTGATGAGCGGCGCGAAGCCCAGATTGACGCCCCGGAAAACGTACGAGACGAAGTATCCGGCGGCGAACAGCAGAAATACCCGGAGACGAACGGAGGACGGCATGCGTTTGATGTGCTTATTTGATTCTTCTGGGACGCCAGTTTAACTGCGTCGCCAATTGAAAACGCCGTCACCTTGGTGACGGCGTGGATAACACGATGGCGCGAGCCGCCGCCGATTACTTCTTCTTGCTCTTGGCGCTGGCCGAATGAGCGGCGACGGGCTTGGTCGCCTTCGCGGGCGCGGACTTGGCCGGCTTGCCGCCGCCGGACGCCGATACGCGCGTCACCGTGCGCGCCGGTGCCTTGCCGTGAGCGCTCTTTGCCGTCACGTGCGTGCCGATCCTGCTCACGCCGCCCGACGAGCGGCTCGATGCCGACACCGTCTCGACGCGCACCGGACCGGGTTCGGCCGGAACCGGACGCCCGTACGGCACGTGCAGCACGACGACCTGACCGGGCATGATGACATCGCGATTCGTGCGGTTCCAGGCCTTCACCTGCGCCACCGACACGTTGTAACGATCCGCCAGCATGGTGATCGACTGCTTGCGGCGCACGCGGATAGCCATCTTGCGCGTGTCCGGCACGTCGCGTTCGACGGCGAGAATGGCGTTCGCGGCGACATCGGCGCTGATGTCTTCGTCGTCGTCATCCGTGCGCGGCACGACGATGGTCGAGCCCGGCTTCAGACGCATGCCCGCCGGAATGCGGTTGACCGACATGAGCGTGTCGGCATCGACACCGATTTTTTCGGCGATGGCGGCGGGACGCGCCCGCTCCGTCACCGTGTACGTAGTCCACGACGACAGCGCGCCCGTGTACGAGCCGAGATTGCGCTGGAACGTGGCGGCGTTGTCGAACGGAAGCAGAATTTGCGGATTCGTCGCGCCGAGAATGACCGGCTTCGCGAACGACGGGTTCAGCGAGCGGAATTCCTCGACGCTCATGCCGGCGAGCTTCGCGGCCATGGTCACGTCGATATCGCGCGCGGTCGTCACGGTCACGAAGTACGGGTGATTCGGAATGTCCGGCAGCGTGAGTCCGTACTGCTGCGGATTCATCACGATGTTCTTGACCGCCTGCAGCTTCGGCACGTAGTTGCGCGTCTCGTTGGGCATGCGCAGGCTTTCGTAGTCGGTCGGCAGGCCGGCCGCTTCGTTGCGCGCGATGGCGCGCTGCACGTTGCCCTCGCCCCAGTTGTATGCGGCGAGCGCGAGATGCCAGTCGCCGAACATGTCGTGCAGACGCGAGAGGTAGTCGAGCGCGGCGCTCGTCGACGCGAGCACGTCGCGCCGCTCGTCCTGCCACATGTTCTGCTTGAGGTTGTAGTCGCGGCCCGTGCCCGGCACGAACTGCCACATGCCGGCGGCCTTCGCCACCGAAAGCGCCTGCGGATTGAACGCCGATTCGATGAACGGCAGCAGCGCCAGTTCGGTCGGCATATGGCGCTGCTCGAGTTCCTCGACGATGTGATACAGGTATTTTTGCGAACGCGTCGTCATGCGCTCGACGTAGTCCGGCCGCTGCGCGTACCAGTTCGCCTGCATGTCGACGAGGTCGCTTTGCAGATCGGGAATCTGAAATCCGCCGCGGATGCGGCTCCACAAATCGGCCGACCCCGCGAGCGAGGTGACGGGCGTCTTGTCGACGTTGATGGTTTCCTTGGCGGCTGCGGTGCGGCGAATCGTGTCGGCGACTTGTTGCTGCGAGGCGGCGGTAGGAGTAGCGGAAGTTGTATTCGAGGCGGGCGCTGTCGGCCCCTGGCTGGCACAGGCGGCCAGCATCAGGACGGATAGCGCACTCAGTGTTAGTCGCATGAACGTCTCTGCTTCCAAAAGGTGATGCTTGGAAATTTGGAGCCGATAGTACGGAACCGCACCTAGGACGTCAATAAGAATGCGCGTAAAACCCCTGCAAAATCTTGCATCTAACGCTGTTTCCAATGTATCGGATGAACTTCGCCGCAAAGTTTTCGGCTCAGCGGAACTTGTCTTTCCAGCTTCGCATCACGCGAAAAGCGTCCAGTCGGCTCGAAATTGCCTCGCCGGATTGCGCCGCAAGCGTCGCCTGAATGGCCGGTTCGTCCACGCGCAAGAACGGATTCACCGCCTTTTCGTGCGAGATGGTCGTCGGCAGCGTCGGGTTGCCGGCGGCGCGCAACGCCTGCGCTTCGTCGTGCCAGCGGGCGAGCGCCGCGCTGTCCGGCTCGCACGCGCGCGCGAAGCGGATGTTCGACAGCGTGTACTCGTGCGCGCAGTGCACGAGCGTGGCGTCGGGCAACGCGGCGAGCGCATCGAGCGATGCGAGCATCTGCTTCGGCGTGCCTTCGAAGAGACGACCGCAGCCGCTCGCGAACAGCGTATCGCCACAAAAAAGATGCGGCGTGCCGCGCGTGCCGGCCGCCTGAAAATAGGCGATGTGTCCCGCCGTGTGGCCGGGAACGTCGATGACCGAACATTCCAGCGCCGGCCGCGCGATGTTGACCGTGTCGCCGCCCGCGACGCGCGTCGTCACATGCTCGATGCGCTCGCCCGCCGGGCCGTACACGGGCACCCCGCCCTCTGCCGTTCGGCTATCGAGCAGCGCTTTCACGCCGCCGACGTGGTCGTGATGATGGTGCGTGAGTAAAATAGCGGTCAGCCGCCAGCCGCGTCTGGCGAGGTAAGCCTCGACGGGTGCGGCGTCGCCCGGATCGATGACGACGGCATCGCGCGAGTCCGAGACGATCCAGATGTAGTTGTCTTCGAACGCCGGAACCGGCACGTATTCAAGCGCGGGCTTGGACGAATCTTCAGCAAGAGAATCCATGGCGATCATCTACGCGGCATCCGAACATGTCTGACCGAGCGATTATAGACTGGCCCGCCTGGACGAACTCCGCGCCCGGACGCTACGTGCTCGAATGGGAGCAGGCGCAGCTGGACCGCGTGGTGTCGGACATTTTCGGCTATCACGCGCTGCAGCTCGGCATGCCTCAGCTCGACGCCCTGCGCGAAAACCGCATGACCGGCCGCGCGCTCGTGCTGGATGCCGAAAGCGGCGCGAGCGCGCCTTACACGCTGCCGCTCGCGCCGGGCAAAGGCGTGAGCGCGCTTCCGGTCGCAAGCTCGCCGGAAGGCCGCAGCACGGTCTGGTGCGATCTCCTCGATCTTCCGTTCGAGGCGCAAAGCGTCGATCTGCTCGTGCTGCCGCATACGCTGGAATTTTCGCGCGATCCGCATCGGCTGCTGCGTGAGGCGGAGCGCGTGCTCGTGCCCGAAGGCCAGCTGATCATCCTCGGCTTCAATTCGCTGAGTCTCTGGGGCGCGCGGCAATCGCTCGGCAAGGTGGCGGGACGGCCGTTCGTGCCCGCGGCGCACGAGATGATCGCGTTCACGCGGATCAAGGACTGGATCAAGCTGCTCGGATTCGACCTTGAACGCGGGCGCTTTGGCTGCTATCGTCCGCCGCTTCTCACCGACAAATGGCTGCAGCGCTATCAGTTCATGGAACCCGCGGGCGACCGCTGGTGGCCCATTTTCGGCGCGGCCTACATGATCACGGCGGTGAAGCGCGTGCGCGGCATGCGGCTCATCGGCCCGCGCAAGCTGAAAAAGCCGGCGCTCGCGCCCGGCCTCGCGCCCGTCGCCGCCCCGCACACTCGCAACGAGCATTGATGACTGAATCCGCATCGACCAAAGTAATCGACATTTACACGGACGGCGCCTGCAAGGGCAATCCCGGCCCCGGCGGCTGGGGCGCGCTGTTGCGTTTCGGATCGCTGGAAAAGGAACTGTTCGGCGGAGAAGCCGCCACCACCAACAACCGCATGGAACTGATGGCGGTGATCGCCGCGCTCGAAGCGCTCAAGCGTCCCTGCCGCGCCGTGATCCATACCGACTCGCAATACGTGCAGAAAGGCATCAGCGAGTGGATTCACGGCTGGAAGAAAAAGAACTGGATGACGGCCGCGAAAACGCCCGTCAAGAACGCCGATCTCTGGAAGCGGCTCGATGCGCTCGTCGCGCAACATGAGATCGAATGGCGCTGGGTGAAAGGCCACGCGGGACATCCCGAAAACGAACGCGCCGATGCGCTCGCCAATCGCGGCGTGACATCGCTCGCGGACAGCTGAACGTACGCACCGACAAAGACACTTCATGCGCCAACTGATACTGGATACGGAAACCACCGGCCTGAATGCCCGCACGGGCGACAGGATCATCGAAATCGGCTGCGTCGAACTGGTGAATCGCCGGCTGACGGGCAACAACCTGCACCTCTACGTGAACCCCGAGCGCGACAGCGATCCCGGCGCGCTCGCGGTGCACGGCCTCACGACCGAGTTCCTGAGCGACAAGCCGAAGTTCGCCGAAATCGCCGCCGAGTTGCGCGACTTCATCACCGGCGCGGAGCTGATCATTCACAACGCGCCGTTCGATATCGGCTTCCTCGACACGGAGTTCGCGCTGCTCGGGCTGCCGAAGGTGACCGAGATGTGCGCCGGCGTGATCGATTCGCTCGCGCACGCGAAGCAGATGTTCCCCGGCAAACGCAATTCGCTGGATGCGCTGTGCGACCGCTTCGGCATCAGCAACGCGCATCGCACGCTGCACGGCGCGCTGCTCGACTCGGAGCTGCTCGCCGAGGTTTATCTCGCGATGACGCGCGGCCAGGAAAGCCTCGTCATCGACATGTTGGGCGACGCGCAACTGGAAGGCACGAGCGCCGCGCCGCGCATCTCGCTCGACGATCTCGATCTGCCTGTGATCGCCGCCACCGCCGACGAACTCGCCTCCCACGAAGCCGTGCTCAACGATCTCGACAAGGCGGTCAAGGGCACGAGCGTGTGGCGCGTCGAAGCGCCGGCCGCCGAGCGCGACGCGGTTGCCGCATAAATTTTCGATTTTTCTTTAAGAAGGACTTTACGAACAGCGATCGTCCTGACATAATCTCAATCTCTTCGGGTGGTTAGCTCAGCGGTAGAGCACTGCCTTCACACGGCAGGGGTCACTGGTTCGATCCCAGTACTACCCACCAGAATTCTGGTGCTGGTAACGCCAAGACACCGAAGACCAAAAGGCCCAAGTCTCACGACTTGGGCCTTTTTCATTTCGTCCGCCGGCTGGCATCGTCAGTTGGCAAATCTCAGCTCGCCCACACGCCCCGCGCCATTCCGCTTGCCGCGATCACCATCACGATGACGAGCGCCGCTTGCAGATCGCTCATCCACGCGAAGCGCCGCGCCCGCGTAAGATCGATCGCGCCGCCCTGCGCCAACGCGATGCGCCAGCGAATCAGCATGAGCATCGGCGATACTTCGATCAGCAGGATCACCACGAGCGCCGTCATCTTCAAGTGGAAGAGCGGCTCGTGCAGATAGTACGCGCCGCCCTTCTCGAAGCCGCCGAACGCGCGCATCACGCCGGTCACGATCAGCACGATGGCCGTCACGCCCCACACCGAATCCGAACGGAACACGTCGCGCAGACGCGTTTCATTGGCTTGCACCGACTGCGCGGCATCGAGCCGCCGCAACGCGCGGGCGCGCGCGAGCACGGACCCGAGCGCGAAGCCGAAACCAAGCAGATGGAGCGCGGCAAGCAACCAGCGTATCAGCATCCTTTCCTCCCACGATCGACAAGAAAGACCTGCTCTACAACGGCTCAGACCTGATGCAAGGTCGCGTCGAGCGCGCGCGCCGCGCTGCGGTCGCCTTCTGTTGCGAGCGGCGCGCGAAACACCGTCTTGCGGTTGTGCCCGGCGGCGGCGGGCGAATCCCACAGCAGCTCGACTTTCGGACGGCGCGCGAACCAGCTACGCCGCGCGACGCCGCTCGATTGCACCGACGGCGTGGGCGGGTGCGTCGATGGCGTCAGCATCGGCGCGGGCGATGGGCCGGGTTCCGGCGGCATCGGCCATTTGACCGAAAGCTCGCGCGCATCGTACTGGCCGAGCTTGCGGCTTTCCGCCCAGACCATCGCGGTGCGGGTGACGGGATCGAGTGAAATGGCGTATCGGCCGATGGCGAAGCGCCGCGCCGCGATGTTCGTGCGCCACAGCGCGCGCGGCCGGCAAATCCACATGACGACCGCATAGAGCGCCGGCCCGACGGCCACCCAGCCGTTGCTTTCGGCAAGCGCATGCACGAAGCGCCGCCAGCCGGCCGCCCAGACGAACGCGCCGACCGAGAAAACCGCGAATCCGAACGCGAGCAGCGCGATGAAGCGCAGCGCTTGCCGAAGCCACTGCGGCAGCGGATGCAGCGGCCGCTCCATGCGCGCCCTGGCGCCGGGCAGCACGATCAGCAGAAAGATGAGGACGAGATTGAGGCACGCCCACGGCGATGAAGTCATCGCGCGCAGCGAGGACAGATAGCCCATCTGGGACATCGAGAACGCCCATCGCGCCGCGAGTACCACGCCGATGGCCCGCAGCGCGAAAACGGTGCCTGCGCCCGGTGCCGGGGCCGCGGTGGTTTGCTTGGGTCTCGCCAAAACGTGCGCTCCTGTCGACCGGAATCGGCGCTTCGAGCGCCCTGCCCGGTCCCATGCAATGAGTTGCTGTCGATACATCATGCACGCCGCCGCGCGGCGATGCGCTTCGCGCGCCGCGAAGCCCGGTCATTATAGGGAGATTGCGCGTCTCGTCAGAGGTTTCGCGCGCGGTAAGCGGTGCGGCGCTCCATTCTCGATCTTACTGTTTCAATACGACAACGCCCCGCGAACCTTCCGGCGCGCGGGGCGTGTTCATGCCGCATCGCTGCGGCACGGTCGAAGCGGGAACGCTCAGGCGTTGGCTTCGCGCAGAACGGTGCGGCGCTTTTGACGCAGCAGTTCTTCGTAGTTCTGCACGTAACGCGCAGCCATGACCTTCGACGAGAAGCGCGTTTCGAACGCTTCGCGCACCTTCGCGCGCGACAGCGTGTCGAGGCGCTTGACGGCAGCGATCGCCGACAGTTCGTCTTCGACGACGAAGCCCGACACGCCGTTCTCGATCACTTCCGGCACCGAACCGCGATTGAACGCGATCACCGGCGTGCCGCAAGCCATCGCCTCGATCATCACGAGACCGAAGGGCTCCGGCCAGTCGATCGGGAACAAGAGCGCGTGCGCATTGCCGAGGAATTCGGTCTTCTCGCTTTCGCTGATTTCGCCGATGTACTCAACGTGCGGCAGCGCGAAGAGCGGCTTGATCTCTTCTTCGTAATAAGCGCGATCGGCCTTGTCGAGCTTGGCGGCGATCTTGATCTTCATGCCCGCGGCCTGCGCGATGCGGATCGCCCGGTCGACGCGCTTCTCCGGCGAAATGCGGCCGAGGAACGCGAGATAGCCCGGCTTCACGTTCGGGATCGGCGTCAGCAGATTTTCCGGCAGACCGTGATAGACCGTCGACAGCCAGTTCGCCTGCGGCAGCGGCTGGCGCTGGTTGTCCGAGATCGACACGACCGGCACGTCGTTGAACGTGCTGAAGATCGGCTGCAGTTCGGGCAGATCGAGACGGCCGTGCATCGTCGTCAGGAATGGCACCGGCTGGCGCGCGAACAGCGAGAACGGGTAATAGTCGATGTGGAAGTGCAGCACGTCGAATTCGTCGGCGCGGCGGCGGACTTCTTCGAGCAGCAGCATGTGCGGAGCCATGGTGTCGCGGATCGTCGGATCCAGACGCAACGCCTGCGGCCAGAAGGCTTCGAGCTTCGCGGACGTCTGCGAATCACCGCTCGCGAAGAGCGTGACGTCGTGTCCGGCCTCGACGAGCGCCTCGGTCAGATAGGACACCACGCGTTCCGTGCCGCCATACAGCTTCGGCGGAACAGCCTCGTGGAGGGGCGCGATTTGAGCGATTCGCATTGTCGTGAAACTCCTAATGAAAGGTCAGGCAAAGTACTGCTGTCATGTTGACGTCGAAAGCGAATCGCTCGGCTCGGGCGAAAGCAGCCGCCGCGCAGTCGCTGCGGCGCAGGAGCTTGGTGCTCGAGAAAAAAAGCGGGGTCGCCGATCACTTGGTTGGCGCGATCCGGAGCAAAGCAAGTCCGAGACCATATCTCAAAAAACGCCACGCATGGAAATAACGCGCTTCCGCCCGCCAGGTTGACGGCTTCCTACAGAAACCTGTCAAAAAAGCTAGGTGAAAACCCGGAGCGGATTATGGAGCCTTTTACACCGGCTACCGGCGGTCATTTCAACTTATTTACCTTGTTACACCGGGGAAACACTTTGCAAACCCGTGTTTATTAAGGTTGTTCTACATTGGACACGTGCCGCGGCGATGCACGGGAACGTCTTCGCGTTCGCCGAACGCGGCGGCTTCTCAGTGCGATGCTGGCGCGGCGCGTGCTTTCGTCCCCGCTGTCGCGAAGGCGCCACGGGTGCGGAAGCGGCGAGCGTCGCCGGCAACGCTTCATCGCAAAAAAGCGCACGTTGTGCTTACAATGCGCGCCCAAGCCCGAAGCCACCTGGGGCAGTTCGCGCGACTCATGCAGCAGCGGCGCGAGGCAGCGTCGAGGTGGCTGACTGGAAGTACGCCTGCCGATGTTCGGCCGGCAACATGTTCCGCGCATCATTTGCCTGAATGACGTTCGTCCGTCGCGTTACTGGCTACAATTCAGCCAGTGGAGACGGCGCTGCGTCGCCCGGTTTGACGTCAATCGCGCCGCAGCGGGCGCGCGTATCGGCAAGACGTGCAATCTGAACGGCATCGCCCGAAGGCGCAACATACGCTCAACCGCTTTACGACCAAAAAAGACCATTGGACCAACTCACCGTCTCCCAGCGTAACGCGCACAACGCGAAGCTCGCGAGCTACGCGAATCGCCCGCTCGCGTTCCTCCTGCGCTACATCCGCCGGCACCCGGTCGCTCATGCCATCGTGCTTTTCAGCGTGTTCGCCGCGGTCGGTTGCGCACTGGCGTCGCAATACGCAATCAAGCATCTGATCGACGTGCTCGGCCAGGGCCGCGGCCATCCCGGTCCGCTCTGGGGCGCGTTCATGATCCTGGTCGGCCTGATCGCCGCCGACAACCTGCTGTGGCGGGTCGGCGGCTGGGTCGGCGCGCATGTCTTCGTGATCGTGACCGGCGACTTGCGCAAGGATCTCTTCTCGTATTTGAGCGGCCACTCGCCGACGTACTTCTCCGAGAAGCAGCCGGGCATGCTCGCGAGCCGCATCACGGCGACATCGAACGCGATCTACACGTCCGAGAACGTGATGGCATGGAACGTCCTGCCGCCGTGCATCGCGGTGCTGGGCGCGATCGTGATGATCGTCGCGGTGAATCCGCTGATGGCCGCCGGGCTGATGTGCTGCTCGCTCCTGCTCGCGTTCATCCTGTACCGGCTCGCGAAGCGCGGCTCGGCGCGGCATCACAGCTTCGCGTCGAAGGCGGCGTCGGTGGATGGCGAACTCGTCGACGTGATCGGCAACATGTCGCTCGTGCGCGCGTTCGGCATGACCTTCCGCGAGCAGAAGCGCTTCGGCTCCACCGTGAAGGCCGAAATGGTCGCGCGTCAGCAAAGCCTGCTGTATCTGGAAAAGCTGCGCCTGTTCCATGCAGTCGTGACCGCGATCCTGTCCGCCGGGCTGCTCGGCTGGGCGCTGTGGCTGTGGTCCAAAGGCCAGGCGACGTCCGGCGACATCGTGCTCGTCAGCTCGCTCGGCTTCACGATCCTGCACGGCACGCGCGATCTCGCCGTCGCGCTCGTCGATGTCACGCAGCACGTCGCGCGTCTCGCCGAAGCCGTGCAGACGCTGCTGGAGCCGCATGGCATGCCGGATCGCTCGGACGCGACGGAACTCGTGCCGCAAGGCGGACGCGTCGATTTTGAAGGCGTCACGTTCGCCTATCCGCGCCGCCGCCCGATTCTCGACAACTTCCATCTGCATATCGAGCCGGGCCAGCGCGTCGGGCTGATCGGCAAGTCGGGCGCGGGCAAGTCGACCGTGCTCGCGCTGCTGCAGCGTTTTTACGAGACGCAGAAGGGCAGCATCAAGATCGACGGCCAGGACATCGGCGCGATCACGCAGGACAGCCTGCGTCACGCGATCGCGCTCGTGCCGCAGGACATTTCGCTGTTCCATCGCACGGTGTTCGAGAACATCGCGTATGGGCGTCCGGACGCGAGCCGCGAGGAAGTGCTCGCCGCTGCCCGCGAAGCGCGCTGCACGGACTTCATCGAAGCGATGCCGGAAGGTTTCGATACGATCGTCGGCGATCGCGGCGTGAAGCTGTCGGGCGGCCAGCGGCAACGCATCGCGATTGCGCGCGCCATTCTCAAGAACGCGCCGATCCTGCTGCTCGACGAAGCGACGTCCGCGCTCGATTCCGCATCGGAAGAAGCGATTCAGCAGGCGCTCGACCGGCTGATGGTCGGCCGCACGGTGATCGCGATCGCGCACCGTTTGTCGACGCTGCAGAACTTCGACCGCATCATCGTGATGAGCGCGGGCAAGGTCATCGACGACGGCTCGCCGCAAGAACTGCGCGAGCGTCCGGGGCTGTATCGCGAGTTGCTGGCGAAGCAGCACGGCAAGCTGCCGTCGATCGTCGCGACGCCGCACAAGCAGCCGGCCTGAAGCATCGAGACAAAAAAAGCCGCGCTCTCCGAAAGGAAGCGCGGCTTTTTTGCGTTCAGCGCGGGTTCAACGAGTCTTCAGATCACGCAGGAAGTTGTCGCGCCACACGGAAACGTTGTTGTCGCGCAGCAGCGCATACATTTCCCGATGCCGCGCGCGGCGTTCATCGAGCGGCATCGCGAGCGCGGTGGCGAGCGCCTCCGCCATGCCGTCGATATCGAGCGGATTCACGATCAGCGCCGCCGTCAGCTCGCGCGCCGCGCCCGCGAATTGCGAGAGCACGAGCACGCCGGGATCGTCCGGATCCTGCGCGGACACGTACTCTTTCGCGACGAGATTCATGCCGTCGCGCAGCGGCGTGACGAAGCCGACATGCGCCTCGCGAAAAAGCGCGGCCAGCACGGGCCGCTCGTACTGGCGATGGATATAGCGGATCGGCGTCCAGTCGAGTTCGGCGTATCGCCCGTTGATGCGGCCGGATTCCGCTTCCAGCTGCAGGCGGATGTCGCGGTAAGCGTCGACGTCCGAGCGCGTCGGCGGCGCGATCTGCAGAAACGACACGTTGTTGCGCTGCTGCGGATCGTGCTCCATCAGGCGCTCGAAGGCCCGGAAGCGCTCGACGAGCCCCTTCGAATAATCGAGCCGGTCGACGCTCATCACGAGCTTGCGTTCGTGCAGCGTCGCCTTGACCGTCTGCACGTCGCGGCCACTTTCGCCGTCCTTCGCGAGCGCGCGGACTTCGTCCGGATACACGCCGATCGGATACGCCGCCGCCTTCAGCGTCTTGCCGAACGCGCGGACTTCGACCGGCTTCTGCGCGTGCCGCGTGAGCGCGCCGCCCGCTTCGGTTTCGACGTAATCGCAGAACGCGCGCAGATCCGGCTCCGTCTGAAAGCCGAGCAGATCGAACGCGCACAACGCTTCGACGAGTTCGCGATGACGCGGCACGCTCAGCAGAATCTGCGACGCCGGAAACGGAATGTGCAGAAAGAAGCCGATGCGATTCTCGACGCCCAGCTCGCGCAACGCCTGCGCGAACGGAATCAGGTGGTAGTCGTGAACCCAGATGACGTCGTCCGGCCTGAGCAGCGGCGCGAGCTGCGCGGCGAGCCATCGGTTCACGCGGCAATAGCCGTCGTATTCGTTGCGATCGAATTCGATCAGATCCGGGCGATAGTGGAACGCAGGCCACAGCGTCGCGTTCGAAAAGCCGCGGTAGTACTGGTCGTAATCGCGGCGCGCGAGTCCGATGGTCGCGAACGTCACCGGCCCCTGCTCTTCCAGGCTGATCGCCTCGGGCGGCGCGGCGAGCACGTCGCCGCTCCAGCCGAACCACACGCCGCCGGTTTCCTTGAGCGCGTCGTACACGCCGACCGCGAGTCCGCCTGCCGCCGGGCCGCCTTCGGAAATCGGCGCGACCCGGTTCGACACGATGATGAGCCGGCTCACGCGTGCTTCCCCGCCGTGCCCGCGATCACCTGCAGCCAGTCGAGCAGCAGTTCCACCGATTCGATGCGCGCCCGCGCGATGGTATCGCCGGGGCCGACCTTGATCGACAGGCCATCGAATTCGTTGACGACCGCGAAGCCTTTTTCGTCCGTCAGATCGTCGCCGATGAAAACGGGCTTGCGGCCCGTGAACGGTGGCTCGGCCATGAACGCACGCAGCGCGCGGCCCTTGTCGACGTCCTTCGGCTTGATTTCGTAGACCATCTTGCCCGGCTGAAGCACGTAGGCGTCGGCGTATTCCTTCACCAGACGCTCAGTGGCCGCGCGCGCGGTCGGCTCGCGTTCGGGCGCGTTGCGATAGTGCAGCGCGAGCGCCGCGCCCTTGATTTCGAGCAGCATGCCGGGGTTCGCGCCGACGACGGCTTCGAGCACGTGCTCCATGCGCAAAAGCCGCTCGTCGTGGAAACCGATGCGCTGGACATCGCCGTTGGCGTCGCGCCGCTCCGCGCCGTGCATGCCGGCGACCGGCAGATCGGGCATCTGCAGGAATCCGTCGATAGCATCGATGGCGCGCCCCGACAGCACCGCGACCGCGCTGTTCGTCGCGCGCCGCAGCGACGCCAGGATGTCCGGCACCGAACGCGGCACGAAAATGCCGTCGGGCGTGGAGGCGAGCTCGACGAGCGTGCCGTCGAAATCGAAGAAAAACGCGGTCTCGGCAAGAGACAGGGAATCGGGAAGAATTTGCATCGATCTTGGGCCTGTGGTTTGCCTTGAATGGGGCGCGAGCCGGCGCTGAGGCGCGCATGTTACGTGCGAAACCTTTCGGTTTCCATCTCGTCGCGCTTACGGACGAAATCGGCAGGCTTTCGGCGAGCCTGAAGTATGCGGCAAATCGTCTCAAAAATAGGCCGCAAGCTAGATCATGCGCCACCTGCAGCCCTGAAGGCGTGTATTTTGCGATAGATGTTTCAGCCTTCAAAACCCCGCCGCACGCCGCTTTCACTCATTTCGATGCCCGCTTCGTTCCCTGCTTCACCGCTTTCGCCCGCTCGGCGCTCCGCGCGCTGGCGCGGAATCATCGCGCTTCTGGCGCTTTGCACGCTTGCCGCCTGCTCGCGTCCTGCCGAACCGTGGCATCTCACCGACGTTTCCGGGCATCTGCCGGATCTGGACTTCGCGCTCACCGACGACACCGGCGCGCACGTCACCGGCCAGTCGTTTGAGGGCCGCGCGACGCTCGTCTATTTCGGCTACACGCATTGCCCGGATGTCTGCCCGGAAACGATGGCGCGCCTCATGCAAGTCCTTCAGCAGCTCGGGCCGGATGCGGACAAGGCGCGCATCGTGTTCGTCTCCGTCGATCCCGCGCGCGACACGCCCGCGCTTCTGCACGCCTACGTCCGCGCGTTCGACGACAAGCACGCCGTCGGCCTCACGGGCAACGATCGCGCGATCGAAGCGGTGGCGCAGCGGTATCGCATCGCGTATCAGATGGAAAAGCGCGATCCGAGCGGCGCGTATGAAGTCACGCACAGCTCGGCGGTCTATATCTTCGATCGCGACGGCCACGCGCGCCTGCTCGCGACCGACCGCGATTCGATCGACGCCATCGCCGCCGACCTGCGCCGCGTGATCCGCTCGAAGGACGCATGACCATGACGACGCTTCTCTACTGGCTCGATCCGTGGGAGCCGTCGCCGACGGTCGTCATCGCGGTGCTGATCGCCGCCGTGCTGTTCGCGCGCGGCGCGCGGCATGCGCGGGTGTCGGTGTCGCGCCGAATCGCGTTCTGGCTGGGGCTGGGCGCGCTCTACGTGGCGCTGCATACGCGGCTCGATTACTTCTTCGAGCACGAGTTCTTCATGCATCGGCTGCAGCATCTGGTGCTGCATCACCTCGGGCCTTTTCTGATCGCGCTGTCGTATCCCGGCGCGGCGCTGCGCGCGGGCGTGCCGCTCGAATGGCGACGCCGCTGGCTGCGTCCCGTTGCGCAAACGCGGGTGGCGCGCGTGGCGGCGGATATCGTGTTCAATCCGGTGGTCGCGGTGGTGCTGTTCGTCGGACTGATCTATTTCTGGCTGCTCTCGCCCATCCATTTCAAGGCGATGCTCGACTATCGGCTCTATCGCGTGATGAACTGGAGCATGGTGATCGACGGCCTGCTCTTCTGGTGGCTCGTGCTCGATCCGCGCCCCGCGCCGCCCGCCCGTCTCGCGCCGGGGCGACGCATTCTCGTGGTCATCGCCGCCATTCCGCCGCAGATCATTCTCGGTGCGTTTATCTTTTTTTCATCGCACGAGCTTTATCCGATCTATTCGATCTGCGGCCGCGCCTTCACCTGGATCACGCCGATGCGCGACCAGCAGGTCGGCGGTCTGCTGCTCTGGATTCCCGGCTCGATGATGAGCGTGATCGGCGCGCTGATCGCGCTGCGGCACTGGCTGCGGCTGTCGGCGCGCTCGCGGCTGCGTCAGGAATCGAAGCCGGGACGGCGCATCCAGACGTGCGGGATGCCGTCCTCGTCATGCACGCCCGACGAAGCGACGAAACCGAACGCCCCGTAAAAGCGCTGCAAATGCGCCTGCGCGTGCAGGCTGACCGGCTGATCGGGCCATTGCTTCAGGATTTCTTCGAGCGCGCGTTCGAGCATCGCGTTGCCGAGCTTCATGCCGCGAAAGCCGGCGGTCGTCAGCACGCGGCCGATGCGCACGTCTTTCTCGTTCGCGTCCGGAAAGCCCGGCAGCAGCACGCGCAGATAACCCGCGAGCTTCGGACGCGTCTCGCCTTCCCCGTACGCCAGCAGATGCCACGCGTCGACATCGAGTCCGTCGATGTCGCCATACACGCAATTCTGCTCGACGACGAACACCGCGCTGCGGGCGGCGAGCATGTCGTAGACCTCGGCGGTCGTCAGGTCGTCGAAGCGCTTCCAGCGCCATTCAAGGTCGGAGAGTTCGGTGGTCATGATGTTGGTATCGTGGGCCTTTCGGCGTGCCGCAATTATGCCGCGCGGCAGCGGAAGCAAATCGGCGCGGAAAAAGAAAAAGCCCTGACGAGTCAGGGCTTTTTGAGTGGAGGCGCGAACCGGAGTCGAACCGGTCTAAACGGCTTTGCAGGCCGCTGCATAACCGCTTTGCTATCGCGCCACGAGCGGTGTGGTTCGCCGACCGGCCTTAAGCCAGCCAGATACCAACAAAGACTGCCAAACAAAAAGGGAAGCGCTGCTTCCCCTTTGACTGGAGCGGGAGACGAGTCTCGAACTCGCGACCTCAACCTTGGCAAGGTTGCGCTCTACCAACTGAGCTACTCCCGCGTATCCTGCACTGCTACTGCTTTCCGATGCCGCTTCGCCGACCGAACCGATTAGCGCTGCTCACACCGAACTTCCAAATCTGGAGCGGGAGACGAGTCTCGAACTCGCGACCTCAACCTTGGCAAGGTTGCGCTCTACCAACTGAGCTACTCCCGCATGTGCTGCTTATCTGACTCGCTTCACCTTGCTGCTTTGTTCACTGCTTCGTGTCGCGCATCAGAGAAACGAGATTATGTAGAAGCCAAAGCAAGCTGTCAACTGTTTTGTCTGCGGTTTTTTCGGGTATGACGCAATTTTTTGCGATTATCGTCCGGACCGTTTCAGAGCATGCCGCCGCGTTCCCGAATCTGCGGCCAGGCGAGCTTCATGTAGTAGAACATCGACCAGACGGTGAGGAACGCCGCCACGTTGATGAGCCACAAGCCCCACACGCGCGAATCGAGCACCCAGTGCGTACCGGCGATGGGCAGGCGCCCGTAGAACAGCAGCATCGGAATGGCGACCATCTGGCAGACGGTCTTGAACTTGCCGAGCGAATTCACCGCCACGCTCTTCGATGCGCCGATCTGCGCCATCCACTCGCGCAGCGCCGAAATGGTGATCTCCCGTCCGACGATCACGAGCGCGATCACCGCGTTGAGCCGCGCCAGCTGCACGAGCACGAGCAGCGCGGCGGTGACCATCAGCTTGTCGGCGACGGGATCGAGAAACGCGCCGAACGCGGACGTCTGGTCGAGCTTGCGCGCGAGAAAGCCGTCGAACCAATCGGTGAGCGCGGCGAGCACGAAGATGATCATCGCGAGCAGATTGCGGTGCTCGAGGCTCAGCATCATGTCCGGCAAATAGAACACGCCCACGACGAGTGGAATCAGCACGATTCGCAGCCACGTCAGGAAGATCGGTAGATTGAACGGCATGGGCGAAAGTGATTGCGAGAGCGAGATGTAAGGGAGGTGCCATTGTGCCGCGTCGGTCCGACGCTCACAAGGCGCGGACTCACGCGCCGCGCGGCTTGCAGCGGGCCGCGCGGCCGGCCCTGACGCCGATGCGCGTCAGTGCAACTGCCGGTAAATCTGCTGTGCGAGCGCAAGCGAAATGCCTTCGACGCTCGCGAGGTCCTCGACGCTCGCCGCCTGCACGCCGCGCAATCCGCCGAAGCGCGACAACAGCCGCTGACGACGCTTCGCGCCGACGCCCTCCAGTTCTTCCAGCCGCGACGTCTGGCGCGCCTTCGCGCGTTTCGCGCGCATGCCGGTGATCGCGAAGCGGTGCGCTTCGTCGCGGATCTGCGCGACGAGCATCAACGCCGCACTTTCCTTGCCAAGCTCGAGCGCGGGACGGCCATCCGCGAAAATCAGCGTTTCGAGGCCGACCTTGCGCCCCTCGCCCTTCGCGACGCCCACCAGCATGCCGTGATCGAGCCCGAGTTCCGAGAATACCTGCCGCGCGATTTCCACCTGTCCCTTGCCGCCGTCGATCAGCACGATGTTCGGCAGCGTTCCGCCCGCCGCCACGGCCGGCGCGGCATCGGGCGTGACGTTGGGATCGGCGGCGGCGTCGGGTTGCAAGGTCGTGGCTTCCTCGTTCGCGTTCGCCGCCGCCTGCGCGACCATCTTTTCATAGCGGCGCGTAAGCACCTGACGCATGGCGGCGTAATCGTCGCCGGGCGTGATGCCGGTGATGTTGTACCGCCGATATTCGCCCGACTGCATCTTGTGATGGTGATACACGACGCACGACGCCTGTGTCGCCTCGCCCATCGTATGACTGATGTCGAAGCACTCGATGCGCATCAGCGCGAGATCGTCCATTTCCAGCCCGAGCGTTTCCGCGAGCGAGCGCGTGCGCGCCTGCTGCGAACCCTGCTCCGACAACAAACGCGCGAGCGCGAGCTTCGCGTTCTGCTCGGCCATCGAGAGCCAGACGCGCTTCTGTCCCTGCGGCTGACGCAGCAGCGTCACCTTGTGACCGGCCTGCTCCATCAGCAGATCGACAAGTTCGCGGCTCGCCGGCGCGTGGCTCACGACGAGCACCGGCGGCACGCGATTGCCGATGTAATGCTGCGCCATGAACGCTTCGAGCACTTCGGCTTCGAGCGCGCCTTCGCGGGGTTCGGATTCGGGTTCGGTGTCGGCGTTCGTGATTGCGTCGGTCACGGCTTCCACGACATCCGCATCCGCGACAGCCTCGCCCGGCTCGCCGTCCTCGATCTCGTCGTCGTCCGCGCCGAGCGCCATCGCGCTCTCGACGTGCGCCGGGAAATACGCCTTGTCGCCGAGATGCCGGCCGCCGCGCACCATCGCCAGATTCACGCACACCTTGCCGCCGAGCGCGACCACCGCGAGGATATCGACGTCGCTTTCGCTGCCGACCTCGATCGCCTGCTGATGCAGCACGGTCGAGAGCGAACTCATCTGGTTGCGCACCGCCGCCGCCTGCTCGAACCTGAGATCCGCCGCGAACGCGTGCATCTTTTCTTCGAGCTCCTTCATCACTTCGCCCTGCCGCCCGAGCAGAAAGCGCGATGCGTTCGACACGTCGCGCGCGTAATCTTCCTCGCTGATGAGGCCGGTGCACGGCGCGGTGCATCGCCCGATCTGATGCAGCAGGCACGGCCGCGTGCGATTGCTGAACACCGAGTCCTCGCACGTGCGCAACTGGAACACGCGCTGCAGGATCTGGATGCTCTCGCGCACCGCCCATGCGCTCGGAAACGGCCCGAAGTACTGATTCTTCTTGTCGACGGCGCCGCGGTAATACGCCATGCGCGGGAACGCGTGCCCGGTGAGCTTGAGAAACGGATACGACTTGTCGTCGCGAAACAGGATGTTGTACCGCGGCGCGAGCGCCTTAATGAGATTGTTTTCGAGCAGCAGCGCTTCCGCTTCCGATCGCGTGACGGTCGTCTCGATCTTGCGGATGCGCGTGACCATCATCGCGATGCGCGGCGAATGCAGCGTCTTCGTGAAATAGCTCGACACGCGCTTCTTGAGATTGCGCGCCTTGCCGACGTAGAGCACGTTGCCGTCGCCGTCGTAATAGCGGTACACGCCCGGCAGATGCGGCAACTGCGTGAGCGTCTTTTTCGGGTCGAAAGTGGAATCGGGAGCGTCGGTCTGGGTCATGCAGCGAATATCGTGACGATGCGCGCAAGGGTCAAGGCAGGCGGCACCGCGCGGCGGACGGTGTCATAGAATCGCCAGTTTAGATCATTACGACGCGGTCCCGTCGGCCGCGTACGACGCCCATGTCCACGCCCTCGACGCCTCTTGCCGGTCCTGAACTCGCCTGCGACATCTTCTGCGCGGTCGTCGACAACTTCGGCGATATCGGCGTGTGCTGGCGGCTCGCGCGTCAGCTTCGCGCGGAACATGGCTGGCGCGTGCGGCTCTTCGTCGACGATCTCGCGGTCTTCCATGCGCTGTGTCCCGCCGTCGATGCATCGCTCGCGCGGCAGGAAGCGGCGGGCGTCGTGATCGAGCACTGGCGCGAACCGGCGCATGCGGGCGACGCGCTCGACATCGCGGATGTCGTCGTCGAAGCGTTCGCGTGCGAGATTCCGCATGCGTATATCGCGGCGATGGCGCGTCGCGAGCGCAAGCCCGTGTGGATCAATCTCGAATATCTGAGCGGCGAAGACTGGGTCGCGGATTTTCATACGCGGCCGTCGCCGCATCCGCGCTATCCGCTCGAGAAGAGCTTCTTCTTCCCCGGCCTGGGCGCGGGCACGGGCGGCGTGCCGAAGGAGCGCGGCCTCGACGCGGCGCGCGAGCAATTCGATGCGGCTTCGTGGTGGCGTGAGCGCGTCGGCATCGAGCGGCCGGACGCGGCATCGACGGTCGTGTCGCTTTTCGCGTACGAAAATCCGGCCGTCGATGCGCTCCTCGCCCAGTGGCGCGATGGCGCTTCGAACGTCGTCCTGCTCGTGCCCGAAGGACGCATTTCCGGCGCGGTCGCGCGTTTTTTCGGGCTGCCGACGTTCGCGGCGGGCGCATCGGCGCGCGCGGGTGCGCTAAAAGCGCATGCGCTCGGCTTCGTCGAGCAGCCGCGTTTCGACGAATTGCTCTGGGCCGCCGACATCAACTTCGTGCGCGGCGAAGACTCGTTCGTGCGCGCGCAATGGGCGCGCAAGCCGTTCGTCTGGCACATCTACCCGCAAGCCGACGACGCCCATCTGCCGAAGCTCGATGCCGCCCTCGCCCACTACGCGCGCGGACTCACGCACGCAGCGCAGCAGTCGATCGGCCGCTTCTGGCACGCGTGGAACGGCGCCGGCGCACCCGACTGGGCGGACTTCTGGCGGCATCGGCGGGAATTCGGGGCGCGCGCATCGCAATGGGCGGACGAACTCGCGGGCATCGGCGATCTGGCGGGCAATCTCGCGGCGCACGTGGACGCGCGAATGGCTCTGCGCCTCACCGCGTGAAGCGGCCGCGCGCCCCCGCCCGACTGGTCAAAGAGGCAAAAACTCAGTTAAAATAAGCGGTTATCCGAGCGGCGGGCCGCTGGCATCAACGCTTTAGCGGCGCTCCGGCCAGAATCATCCGATCAGCAATCCACGGCAACACACAAGCCAAATTCATTTGTAAGGACCCAGTTTTTATGAAGACCGCACAAGAACTCCGCGTCGGCAACGTCGTCATGATCGGCAACGATGCCATGGTCGTGCAGCGTGCCGAGTACAACAAGTCCGGCCGTAACGCAGCGGTCGTCAAGATGAAGTTCAAGAACCTGCTGACGAACGCCGGCATGGAAACGGTCTACAAGGCCGACGACAAGTTCGACGTCGTCGTGCTGGACCGCAAGGAAGTGAGCTACTCGTACTTCGCCGACCCGATGTACGTGTTCATGGACGCCGACTACAACCAGTTCGAAGTCGAAGCCGAAATGATGGGCGACGCGCTCAATTACCTCGAAGACGGCATGGCGTGCGAAGTCGTGTTCTACAACGAGAAGGCCATCTCGGTCGAACTGCCGACCACGCTGGTTCGCGAGATCGTCTACACGGAACCGGCCGTCAAGGGCGACACGTCGTCGGGCAAGGTGCTGAAGACCGCGAAGCTGAACACGGGCTTCGAACTGCAAGTGCCGCTCTTCTGCAATATCGGCGACAAGATCGAAATCGACACGCGCACGAACGAGTACCGCAGCCGCGCGTAAGCGACTTGCATAAGCGGCTTGCGTAAGCCTTACGCCGGTTTTTCCGGCGGCGGGCGGCGGTTACGCAACCGTCTGTCAAGGCTGTCACAAAAAAGCGCCCCATCGCGGGCGCTTTTTCTTTTGCATGAATTTTTTGACAAATTCAGGCAAACTTTACCGCTTGCGAGCAACGCTTTTCATGTCGACAAGCCGGCCGATTCTCCGCTAGCTCCCTGTTTCTGCTGCATTTACATGGCTGTTTAACGCCGCAAACGCGTATCGAATGAATTGGCACGATTTCTGCTTTTTCTACGCATCCGGACTGGACTGCACGACATGCGAAACCAGTATTCGATTCTTGGCCGACTGGTGATCGTCGCGACGCTTGCGATGCCCGTGGCGTTCGTCGCGGGCTGCAAGTCGACTCCGGCCGGCGAATCGGCTGGGGATTACGCATCGGATGCCTCGGTGACCGCGCGTGTCAAAGCCGCGCTTCTCGCCGATCCGGGCTTGAAATCGCTCGCCGTGAGCGTCGCGGCTTATCGCGGCGTCGTGCAGTTGTCCGGTAACGTGAATTCGGAGGAAGAGATTCAGAAGGCCGTCGCCGTGACCCGAAGCGTGTCGGGCGTGCAATCCATCAACAACGATCTGCACATCAAGCCGCAATGACGCAATAGTCGATAACCGCAAGCGCAGGACAAGAACAAACAACAGCGGGACGAGGCGCCGCGTCATCGATGCAGGATGAAGCCTCCTTGCCCGCCCACGAGCGCCCGAGTTCCAAGCGTCGCCCTTTGCCCGGCGACGCATGCGGCAACGGTGATTACAGTCTATTTTGATACGTTGTGTCTGCCATGCCACACGCACTGATTGTCGAAGACGATCCCAACAGCCTCTCTGGCCTGTCCGCGATTCTGTCCGCGGATGGCTTCTCCGTCGATACCGCGACGACGCTCGCCGAAGCGCGTTCCGCGTTGACGCGTTTCATCCCCGATGTCGTGCTGATCGACCTGAACCTGCCTGACGGCAGCGGCCTCGATCTGCTGCCGAGCCTGCCGGCGCAACCGCCTGACGGCGCGCTGCCCGTCATCGTGATGACCGGCAACGCGACGGTGGAAAGCGCGATCGAAGGCTTGCGACACGGCATCTGGGACTACTTGCTCAAGCCGGTGAACATCCCGCGCCTGCGCAGCCTGCTCGCGCGCATTCCGCGTCCCTACGAGCTGACCGAGGAAGTGCAGTCGCTGCGCTCGACTTTGCGCGAGCTGGGTCATTTCGGCGAGATGCTCGGCCGCAGCGCGGTCATGCAGCAGGTCTACGACCAGATCGAGCACACCGCGCCGACCGAAGCCGCCGTGCTGATCTGCGGCGAGCCGGGCACGGGCAAGAAGCTGGCCGCGCGCACGATTCACCAGCTGAGCCGCCGCCGCAAGGGACCGTTCGTCAGCTTCGATTGCTCGACCGCGCGCGACGACGGCCCGCTCCGTTCGATGGAAAGCATTCTCTTCGGCCACGAGCGCAACGCGTTCGCGGGCGCGGAAAATCGCGAGCCGGGTTTGCTCGAGCAATCGGGCGGCGGCACGCTGTTCCTCGATCAAATCGATTCGCTGCCCGCCGCGCAACAGGAAGCATTGCTGCGCGCGCTCGATTCGCAGACGTTCATGCGCGTGGGCGGCAGCAATCGCATCATGACGGACTTCCGCCTGATCGCGGCGTCGCGCACGCCCGCACGCGATGCGGTCACGAGCGGCGCGCTGCGCGAGGACTTGTTCCAGCGGCTGTCGGCGTCGTCGATCATGTTGCCGCCGCTGCGCGAACGCGACGACGACATCGCGCTGATGGCCGAGCAATTCGTCGATGAATTGAATCGCGAGAACCATATCGCGGGCATCACGAGCGGATCGCCGAAGCGCATCAGTCCGTCGTTCCTGCGCGAGTGCATCGCGAACGAATGGCCGGGCAACGTGCGCGAGATGCGCGATCGCGTGCGGCGCGCGTATCACGCATCGGGCGAGACGATCGAAACGCTGCGCGTGGACGAACAAGGCGGCCCGGGCGGGCGTGGTCTGAACGGCAGCAGCGTCCAGGTGACGGTCGGCACCGCGCTCGCGGATGTCGAAGACATGCTGATTCGCGCGACGCTCGAAGCGGTCGGCGGCACGCGGCATCGCGCGGCGACGCTGCTCGGCATCAGCCCGAAGACGCTCTACAACAAGCTGCAGCGCATGAAGCTCGAATAGTAAGTAAAGGCTCGGCCTTCACGCAAAAACGCCACGGCAGTTTCAATGCCGTGGCGTTTATTTTTGCGGCCTGCGAACTTCAGCCCAGCGTGCTCGCGATCAGCGCCCGCGCCGCCTGATAGTCCGCCTGATTCTGCAGCTTGCTCCAGCGCAACGCCTTGCCGCGCGCACGCATGCGCGAGATGCGCTGCTGCGACGACTTCGACGGCGAGAAGCGCAATTGCTCCAGCACCTTGCCCGCCTCTTCCGGCTGATTGCAGATCAGCACCATGTCGCAGCCCGCCGTCAGCGCGGCCGTCGCGGCTTCGGTGAGCGTGCCGCCCGCGCGCGCCGCTTCCATCGAAAGATCGTCGCTGAAGATCGCGCCGTTGAAGCCGAGCTTGCCGCGCAGAATGTCCTGCAGCCAGATGCGCGAGAAGCCGGCGGGCTTGTCGTCGACTTGCGTGTAGATCACGTGCGCCGGGATCACCGATGCGAGCGACATGCCGAGCCAGTCGTACGGGCGCACGTCGGCGGCGAGGATGTCGTCGAGCGGGCGATCGTCCGTCGGCAGCGCGACGTGCGAATCCGCCGATGCGAAGCCGTGCCCCGGAAAGTGCTTGCCGCAGTTCGCCATGCCCGCGAGCGCGAGACCGTGATTCAGGCTCTTGGCGAGCATCGCGACGACGCGCGGATCGCTGTGCAGCGCGCGATCGCCGATCACTTGCGACTGCCCGTAATTCAGATCGAGCACCGGCGTGAAGCTCATGTCGATGCCGCACGCGCGCAATTCAGCGGCCAGCACGTAGCCGAACGCCGTGGCCGTCTTGGTGGCGAGGAGCACGTCCTTGTCCCACAGCGCGCCGAGCGTGCCGGGCGCGGGCAGCACCGTGAAGCCATCGGTGCGAAAGCGCTGCACGCGCCCGCCTTCGTGATCCACGGCGATGAGGATGTCGTCGCGCACTGCGCGGATCGCGTCGGTCAGCGCGACGAGCTGCGCGCGATCCGTGAAATGGCGCTTGAAGAGAATGACGCCGCCCGTCATCGGATGCGTAAGGCGCTCGATATCCGCCTCGGAGAGCGTCGTGCCGGCGACGTCGAGCATGACGGGGCCGGGAGTGCGTTTCATCGGATTCAATTGGCTTCTTGTGATGGTTGGATTGAGATGTGCGCTTCAGGCTTTGTCCGCCACTTCCGCGATGACGAAAGTCACCGCGTAATCGCGCTCGTCGGTGACGGTCACTTGCGCGGTGATGCCGCGTTGCGCGAGCCATTCGGCCAGTTCGCCCGATGCCGCGATCACGGGCTTGCCGCTCGGCTCGTTGAGCGTTTGCAGCGCGCGCCAGGTCATCGGCCAGTGCATGCCGAGGCCGATCGCCTTCGAGAACGCTTCCTTCGCGGAAAAGCGCGTCGCGAGGAACGCGAGGCCGCGCACTTCGGAGCGCGCGCGCCGCGCGTGGTAGATGCGCAGTTCGTCGGGGCCGAGCACCTTTTCGGCGAAGCGTCCCTTGGTGCGCTCCATGACCGCCGCGACGCGGCTGACTTGCACGAGATCCGTGCCGATTCCGTAGATCGCCATGATGCCGCGCTCAGCGCCTGGTTTGGGACGCGAGCCGCGATGCGACCATGATCGCCTTCATCTCGCGCACCGCGTTGTCCCAGCCCGCGAAGATCGCGTGCGCGACGATCGCATGACCGATGTTCAGCTCGACGATGCCTTCCAGCGCGGCGATCGGCTGGACGTTGGTGTAATGCAGACCGTGGCCCGCGTTGACCTTGAGCCCGAGCGAATTGCCGAAATCGACGCTCTTCGCGACGCGCTCGAACTCGCGCTGCTGTTCGGCTTCGTCGTGCGCTTCGGCGTAGCGGCCCGTGTGCAACTCGATGACGGGCGCCTGCGCTTCCTTCGCGGCGCGAATCTGCGTCTCGTCCGGATCGATGAACAGCGACACGCGGATGCCCGCATCGGCCAACTGCTTGCACGCGGCCTTCACCGCTTCGAACTGGCCGGCGACATCGAGACCGCCTTCGGTCGTCAATTCCTCGCGCTTTTCCGGCACGAGGCAGACATCGTGCGGCTTGATTTCGCACGCGATGTCGAGCATCTCGCGCGTCACCGCGCATTCGAGATTCATGCGCGTCTTGAGGAGCGGCCGCAGCGTGCGCACGTCGGCATCGACGATATGACGGCGATCCTCGCGCAGATGCAGCGTGATCGCATCCGCGCCCGCTTCTTCGGCGGCGAGCGCGGCGCGGATGGGATCGGGATAGGACGTGCCGCGCGCGTTGCGCAGCGTGGCGACATGATCGATGTTCACGCCGAGATCGATCACGCTCGCGGGCGATGAGAGAAAGAAGCTCATAGATTTTGCAGGTCGATCAGAATCTGACGGGTGGCGAGCGGCGCGCCGCCCAGGTGGTAATTCAGCAGGAAACGCATCAGCGTCTTGCTTTGCACGGCGGTCTGGCCGCTGCTGTAGTCGTCGCGCTCCATGTCGAGCAGCGTCTGCCCGGCGATGACCGGCCATTGCGCGGGAAGATCGTCGGAGGCTTCGCGCACGCCGCGCTCGGGATCGAACGTGTAGCGGCGTTCGGGCAGCACGCTGTCGCGCGCGACGGTGCGCGTGAGCGCCATCGCATAGCCGGTTTCGCGCAGCAGCACGCGTTCGAAGGAGCGCAGCACTTGCACCGCCGGTTCGCCGTGCGCGAGGCGCGAGAGCGTCAGCACGTAATGATTGAAGAGCGCGGGATGCGCGTCTTCGCGCGCGCAGAATTTCACGAGCAGTTCGTTGACGTAGAAGCCGCAAAGGAGCGCATCGCCGGTCAAAGGCAGCATGCCGCCGACCCATTCCGCCGTGGTCAGCGTGCGGACTTCGCCTTTGCCCGTCCACGAAAGGCCGAGCGGCTGGAACGTCTGCAACACGCCGCGCAGCGCCGAATGCGGACGCTTCGCGCCTTTCGCGACGAGCGCGATGCGCCCGTGATCGCGCGAGAAGACATCGATGACGAGACTGGTTTCGCGATACGGATGACTGTGCAGCACGAAGCCCGGCTGCTCGCTGACGCGAAAATCGGAGCGCGGCGCGGCGCGCGGCGGTTTGGGTCTATCCGCGCCGCCGGCAGCGGACGATGACGACGACGGCGCGCGCCGCCGCTTCGGAGCCGGCCGCGCGGGACGCTCGGGCGCGTCGAAGTCGTCGTCAGGACGATCGTCGGCGGGCGGCGACATCCACGCGTCGTTCGTGCCGGCGTCGATGGCGTTCATGGCTTCGTTCCATGCGTCACTCGTAGCCGTAAGCGCGCAAGCCTGCTTCGTTGTCCGCCCAGCCGCTCTTCACCTTGACGAAGGTTTCGAGATACACGGGGCCGTCGAAGAGCTTCTCCATGTCGAGCCGCGCCTCGGTGCTGATCTGCTTCAGCTTCGCGCCTTTCTGGCCGATGATCATCGCCTTGTGGCCGTCGCGATCGACGAGAATCGTCGCAAAGACGCGGCGCAGGCGCCCTTCCGTCTCGAACTTGTCGATGAGCACCGTGCTCGTGTACGGCAACTCGTCGCCGGTCCAGCGGAACACTTTTTCGCGCAGGATTTCGGCGGCCAGAAAGCGCTCGCTGCGATCGGTGAGATCGTCTTCGCCGTAAATCGGCTCGCCTTCCGGCAAATACGGCTTCACGACCGACATCAATCGCTTGATGTCCTCGGGATGCTTCGCCGACAGCGGCACGATCTCGCGGAAGTCGCGCAACGCGGACATCTGCTGCATGAACGGAAAGAGCGAATCCTTGTCGCCCACGCGGTCCAGCTTGTTCGCGATCAGGAGCGTCGGCGTGCCGGCCGGGATCAGGTCGAGCACTTTCTGATCGTCGGGGCCGAAGCGGCCGGCTTCGATCACGAAGAGAATCGCATCGACCGATGTGAGCGTGGACGTGACCGCGCGATTCAGCGAGCGGTTGAGCGCGCCGCTGTGACGCGTCTGGAAGCCGGGGGTATCGACGAAGATGTACTGCGCGTCGTCGAACGTGTTGATGCCGGTGATGCGATGACGCGTCGTCTGCGCCTTGCGCGACGTGATGCTCACCTTCTGGCCGACGAGCGCGTTCATGAGCGTCGATTTGCCGACGTTCGGCCTGCCGACGATGGCGACCATGCCGCAGCGGAAACCGGAAGATGTGGAAGCGTTCATAGTGGTGTGCAGCCTGAATTCGTTGGGCGCGTTTAAGCGGATGCGCGTGGGGCGTGCGCGTCAGTGGCCGGCGTCGGCGGCGCGCACGACGCGGTTCGCCGGGGCGTCGCCGCTCGCGCTGCTGTTGGTTTCCGGTCCGTCGTCGCGTTCGGCGGATGGCTGGGACGCATCGCTTTTCGCCGCCTTCTCCGGACGATGAATCACGTGCCGCTCGGGTTTGTCGGCGGTGGCGTACGCGCCCGCGGACGGTTCGACGTGCGTCGCGCGGATCACCGCGAGCGGCGCGGCTTCGTGCGCGTCCTCCGCTGCATGGCTGCGCTGACGATCCCGCTCCCGCCGATCCGGCGAGCGCAAATCGAGCGCGGCCTGCACGCCGATGCCGCCCGGCATCGCGTCGTGCTCCGCCAGCTTCGCCGCCCGCGCGCCCTTGCGCTTCGGCTTCACGCCGAGCGTCGGCGCGGCGGCCACGACTTCGTCGAGCGCCTTTTTCGCCGCAGCCTGTTCCGCCGCGCGACGGCTCGCGCCCGAGCCCGACACTTTCACGTCGAGCTTCGGCACCGAGCATTCCACTTCGAACTGCTGGTTGTGCGCCGCGCCGTGCGTGGCCACGACCGTGTAAGTCGGCAGCGCGATCTTGTGGCCCTGGAGATACTCCTGCAGCAGCGTCTTCGCGTCCTTGCCGATGGTGCGCGGATCGATGTGATCGAGCACCGGCGTATAGAGACGCTTGATGACGGTGTGCGCGGCGTCGAAACCGCCGTCGAGGAAGATGGCGCCGAAGATGGCTTCGAGCGTGTCGGCGAGAATCGACGGACGGCGGAAACCGCCGCTGCGCAGTTCGCCTTCGCCGAGCCGCAGCCCTTCGGACACGTTCAGCGCCTGCGCGATTTCGTAAAGCGATTGCTGTTTGACCAGATTCGCCCGGACGCGCGACAGGTCGCCTTCGTCGAGTTTGCCGAATCGCTGAAACAAAAGCGCAGCTACCACGCAATTTAGAACGGAATCGCCGAGAAATTCGAGCCGTTCGTTGTGCGTGGCGCTGTGACTGCGGTGGGTCATCGCCTGGCGCAGCAATTCCGCATTGCGGAATTCGTACCGCAGCCGGCTTTCCAACGGAGAAGAGGGCATGGACAGAGTATAACGCGCCCGCCAAGGCGGCTGATTCCGCCCGGCGGGCCGGGAAAACGCGTGGCGAGACGGTGTTAGCCGCGCTTCTTCACGCCGTTTCGAAGCGCGCGCCGGCACGTTCCCGGCGGCGCGCGCGAATCATCACTGGAACGAGCCGATGCGCTTCAGGTTGCTGAAGTTCATCCAGATGAAGAACGCCCGTCCGACGATGTTCTTGTCCGGCACGAAGCCCCAGTAGCGGCTGTCGGCGCTGTTGTCGCGGTTGTCGCCCATCATGAAGTAATGGCCCGGCGGCACCTTGCACGTCACGCCTTGCGCGTTGTAGACGCAGTTGTCGCGATAGGGGAAATCGTCCGCGCCCATGACGAACGGCGGCACTTGCGGATTGTTGAGGATGGCGTTCTTGCGGCCGTCGAGGTCTTCCACGAACTGCTTCGCGTAACCGATGCGCTCTTCGTCGAAGTAATCCGGCTGCGGCGCTTCGGGCACCGGCTTGCCGTTGATCGTGAGCTGCTTGTTTTCGTACGCGACGGTGTCGCCCGGCAAGCCGATCACGCGCTTGATGTAGTCGACCGATTCGTCCTTCGGATAGCGGAACACCACCACGTCGCCGCGCGTGAGCGGCTTGCCGTTGGTCAGCTTGGTGTTGCTGATCGGCATGCGCAGACCGTATTCGTACTTGTTCACGAGGATGAAGTCGCCGACGAGCAGCGTCGGCACCATCGATCCCGACGGAATCTTGAACGGCTCGACGATGAACGAGCGCACCACGAACACCGCGAGAATCACCGGGAAGAAGCTCGCCGTGTACTCGAGCCACCACGGCTGGCGCAGCCGCTCGTTGCGCAGACGCGCGCGCGTTTCGGCGGCGTTTTCATCGGCGAAACGCTCGCCGACGCGTTCCTGCTGACGGTCGAATTCGGCCGCGGCTTCATCCGCCGCGCGGCGGCGTTGCGGCGCGAACACCAGCTTGTCGAGCACCCATGCAATACCCGTCACCACGACGAGGATCAAAAGAATCAGTGCGAAATTCATCAAACGCTTCCGGTTGTTATCGTCGGTTGTTGTTGTTCTGCGCCGGGTTGCGGCGCGCGAACGTCATTCGTCCACGCGCAGGATGGCGAGGAAGGCTTCCTGCGGAATCTCGACCGATCCGACCTGCTTCATGCGCTTCTTGCCCGCCTTCTGCTTTTCGAGCAGCTTCTTCTTGCGGCTGATGTCGCCGCCGTAACACTTCGCGAGCACGTTCTTGCGCAGCGCCTTGATGTTTTCACGCGCGATGATGTTCGAGCCGATGGTCGCCTGAATCGCCACGTCGTACATCTGGCGCGGAATGAGTTCGCGCATCTTCGACGCCACTTCGCGGCCGCGATGCTGGCTCTGCGAGCGGTGCACGATGACCGAGAGCGCATCCACCTTGTCGCCGTTGATGAGCATGTCCACCTTCACGACATCGGCCGCGCGGTATTCCTTGAACTCGTAGTCCATCGACGCATAGCCGCGCGACGTCGACTTCAGGCGGTCGAAGAAATCGAGCACGATTTCCGCCATCGGAATTTCGTAGGTGAGCTGCACCTGGCGGCCGTGATACTGCATGTTCGTCTGCTGGCCGCGCTTGTTCGTACACAGCGTGATGACCGAGCCGACATATTCCTGCGGCATGTACAGGTTCACGGTGACGATCGGCTCGCGCACTTCCTCGATCTTCTGCGGCTCCGGCATCTTCGCCGGATTCTCGACGGAGATCGTCGTGCCGTCGCGCTGGACGACCTCATAGATCACGGTCGGCGCCGTGGTGATGAGGTCCATGTCGAATTCGCGCTCGAGCCGTTCCTGCACGATTTCCATGTGCAGAAGGCCGAGGAAGCCGCAACGGAAGCCGAAGCCGAGCGCTTGCGACACTTCCGGCTCGAATTGAAGCGAAGCGTCGTTCAGCTTCAGCTTTTCGAGCGATTCGCGCAGCGCGTCGTACTGGTTCGCTTCGACCGGATAAAGTCCCGCGAACACCTGCGGCTTCACTTCCTTGAAGCCCGGCAGCGGCTCTTGCGCCGGACGGCTGGCGACGGTCACCGTGTCGCCGACCTTGGCAGCGGTCAATTCCTTGATGCCCGCGATCACGAAGCCCACCTGCCCCGCCGACAACTGCGCGAGGTTCGTCGACTTCGGCGCGAACACGCCGAGATGCTCGACCGGATACTGCGCGCCGGTCGCCATCATCTTGATCTTGTCCTTCGGCTTGAGCGTGCCGTTGACGATACGCACGAGCATCACGACGCCGACGTAATTGTCGAACCACGAATCGATGATCAGCGCCTGCACCGGCGCGTCCGGATCGCCCTTGGGCGGCGGCACTTTCGCGATCAGCGATTCGAGCACGTCCTCGACGCCCAGGCCTGTCTTCGCGCTGCAATGCACGGCGTCGGTCGCGTCGATGCCGATCACGTCTTCGATTTCGGCGATCGCATTCTCGGGGTTCGCGGCGGGCAGGTCGATCTTGTTCAGCACCGGCACGACTTCCACGCCGAGCTCGATCGCCGTGTAGCAATTGGCGACGGTCTGCGCTTCGACGCCCTGGCTGGCATCGACGACGAGCAGCGCGCCTTCGCACGCCGACAGCGAGCGGCTGACTTCGTAGGAGAAGTCGACGTGCCCGGGCGTGTCGATCAGGTTGAGGTTGTAGACCTGGCCGTCGCGCGCCTTGTAGCTCAGCGCGGCGGTCTGCGCCTTGATCGTGATGCCGCGCTCGCGTTCCAGGTCCATCGAATCGAGCACCTGCGCTTCCATCTCACGATCCGACAGGCCGCCGCACAACTGGATGATGCGGTCGGCGAGCGTCGATTTACCGTGATCGATGTGCGCAATGATCGAGAAGTTACGAATATGATTCATTCAGTGCCGATCAAGCGAAAAAGGCGCGCCCTCACACACGCGGAGCACGCCTTGAAAATTTGGGGAAAACTTCTGCATTTTAGCCGAAAAGGGGGTGTACAGGCGTTTTCGGCTTCGGATGGCTCATGAGCGGCGCCGCCGGAGCGCCGCGTGCACGGCGTCCCGGTCCAGCCGGTAGTGACACAATTCGATGCCGTCGAGCATCAGCACCGGCACGCGCTCGTTATAACGCGCTTCGAGCAGCGGATCTTCGTCGATGTCGATCCATTGAATCCCGACGCCGAACCGCTTTGCGATGGGTTCGAGTTCGGCGCGCATGTCCTCGCACAGATGACACCAGGCGCGCCCGTACAGGACAAAAGGCGCGCCTTCTTCGATCATCGTCGAACGTTACTTCTGCGCCGGCACGCGCGGGCGCAACGGCACGAACTGCGTGTTGTCGCCACGGCGCACGAGAACCGCGACCATCTTGCTCGCATCGAGATTCTGGGCGACCGCTTCGAACTGCTTCGCGCTCGTGATGTCCGTATCGCCGATACGCATGATGATGTCGCCCTTCTGGAAGCCCGCGCGCGCGGCCGGCCCTTCCACGGCATCGACCATTACGCCGGTCGTGAGCTTCAGCGCCTTTTTCTGCTCGGCGGGAATGTCGCTCACGGCGAGACCCAGCGAATTGCTCGCGCGCTCCTTCGGCTGCGGCGTGCGGCGCTGCTCGGTCTTCGCGACCTTGTCCGGCTGCATTTCGGCGATGGTGATCGGCAGGTCGCGCGACTGGCCCTTGCGCCAGATCGTGATGGTCGCCTTCGTGCCGGGCTTGCTGTCGCCGACCATGCGCGGCAGATCCGTCGCCGTTTCGACATTCGTCCCGTTGAATTTCAGGATGATGTCGCCCGGCTGCACGCCGGCTTTGTCGGCGGGACCGCCCGACTCGACGCTGCTCACGAGCGCGCCCTGCGCCTTCGCCAGCCCGAGCGAATCCGCGACGTCCTTCGTCACTTCGCCGATGGCCACCGCGATGCGCCCGCGCACGACCTTGCCCGACGTCTTCAATTGATCGGCGACGCGCATGGCTTCGTCGATCGGAATCGCGAACGAGATGCCCATGAAGCCGCCGGTGCGGCTGTAAATCTGCGAGTTGATGCCGATGACTTCGCCCGCCATGTTGATGAGCGGTCCGCCCGAATTGCCGGGATTGACCGCCACGTCGGTCTGGATGAACGGCAGGTAGTCGCCCGTATCGCGCCCCTTCGCGCTGACGATGCCCGCGGTCACGGTGTTGTCGAGGCCGAACGGCGAGCCGATCGCCAGCACCCATTCGCCGACGCGCACCTTGTTCGAATCGCCGATGGTGATGGCCGGCAAGTTCGCCGCGCTGATCTTCACGACCGCGACGTCCGTGCGTTCGTCGACGCCGACGAGCCGCGCCTTGAACTCGCGCTTGTCGGTGAGCGTGACGTAGATGGTGTCCGCGTCGTCGACGACGTGCGCGTTGGTCATCACGTAGCCGTCCGTCGACAGGATGAAGCCCGAGCCGACGCCGCTGCTTTGCTCGGAGTTGTCCTGGCTGTCGTCGGGCGGAAGGCTGCGGCTGCCGCCTTTGCCCTGATCGCCGCCGCCACCGCCGCCTCCACCGCCGCGTGGCGAGCCGGGCTGTCCGGGCATCGGAATGCCGAAGAAGCGCCGGAAGAACTCGGACATGTCGCCTTCATCGAGGCCGGGCGGCAGACCGCGCAGATCGTTCGCGGTGCCGACGCGCGATGTCGTGCGGATATTCACGACCGAGGGCCCGACCTTGTCGACGAGCGACGTGAAATCCGGCAGGTTCACCGTGGGCACCGCCGCCGCCGTCTGCGAGACGAACGGCAGGCACACGGCGAGCGCCGCGGCCGCGATGAACTTGCGCAGCGAGTAGTGGCTCATAGGCTGGAGGCGAGGGATTCGATTACCGGGAAGGCTTGTATTCTATGGTAGAGGCAAATTGCTGCAAGGTGGCTTGCGGCACTTCCCCAAGCAAGGTAATCCAGAAATCGCCACGGCGCTTCACAAGCACGTGCGTCGCGCCGCTATTGCCCGCGCCTTCCTTGCGCGAACTCTTCTCGACCGGTTCCACGAACACGGAAATGGCGGCGAGGCCATCCGAGAACACGGCCTGATCGACGGGAATCGGCGCCTGACCTTGCTGGCTCGACGCCATCGGCCGGCGCAATTCGCGGATCTTCTTGAAGCCCGGGATGGTCGGCTTCAGTTGCCAGCCTTGCGCTTCCATGTCGACCGGCTGCACCGGCGGCCGCACGACGGTCCAGCCCGACGTGCTGCGCATGCCGTTCGCAATCGACGCCTTGTCGATCGCCCCGCCGATGCTCACCTGCGAGAACGAAAGCTGTTCGAGCACCTGGCCGTCCGGATCGAGCGTTTGCGCGCGCAGCAGCAGGCCGGTTTTGGCATCGGCCCAGAGCTTGTAGGCGAAACGATAGGAATCTTTGGGATCGAGCTCGATGACCTGACTGTCCACGCCCGCCACGCGGTCGTTGCCGAGCAGCTTCGGCTCGTACACGGACAAGACCTGGTCGCCGCTCGTGGCGAGCAACGCGGGGAACGAGTCCCGGCTCTGCCGATGCTCCATCACGAGCAAATGCCGCTCCGGGACGAACGTCATCATGTCGTCGTCGTGACGCAGCATGCGGCGCGGGGCGCCGTCGAGGCTTTCGAGCGATTCGTATTCGCCGTCGCCGCGCGTCGCGACATGCGTGATGCGCGACGACTGCACGGTCGTGCCGCGCTGGTAGACGAAAGTGCCCTCGTAATTCTGCTGCTGGGCCGCTTCGTGGATGCGGTTGAGCAGGCTGGCCGCTGTCTTGCGCTGCGCGGAGTCGTTGCCGTCAGCGAACGAACTCGATGCCGCCGACAACAACGCGGCTGCGCAGAACATCAATGCCGGCAGCCGCCCCCAATATCTAGTTTTGTTCAACCGCACATCCGCCCTCGGTTATTGGCTTTGCGAAGTCACGGCCGCGCGAATCAGAGGCATGGAGCCGGGCATCGCAGGCTGCTGCGAGAACTGCTGATGCGCTTCGAGATATTGATCGAGATTCGCGTCGCGGATGATGTTCGCCTCCACGACCGGCGACCCCGTGCTCACCGCCGGCACCGACGCCAGCGCCACGCGCTGCACCGCATCCGGCTGCGCGACGCTCGCCACTTGCGCGCCCGAACGGCTGCCGATGCCCTGCATCTGCGGCACGACGATCCACGTCAGCGTGGCCGCCGCAGCCGCCACCGCGAACGCCGGCACCACGCGCCGGCGCAGCAGGCCGCCGCGCGCCTTCGACGCCGCCGGGAGCGCCGCGGGCGCGAGCACATGCGCTTCGGCCTCGAAACGCGCGGAGAACGAAGCCATGAACGCGCTGCTCCGCACGGGGCTTTCGGCAAGATCGTCGGAACGCAGCGCGTCGCCGATCAGATGATAGTCGGACCACGCCGCGCGGTCCTGGCTCGTCAGTCCCGCAAGGAACTGGCTGATGTTTTGAATTTCGTCGAGCGATTCACCGTCGACGAACGCCGACATGCGCTCGCCGCGCGTGCCCGCCTGAGAATTTGTCTGCGAATTTCCGTGCGCTTGCATCGAGACCGACCCCATGATGCTCCCCAATCCTCTGATACCACCCCGTAGTGACACCACCTAACCCAGATATCGCGTCCCTGTCCCGTGGATTTCGCCGCCTACCAGCGCTTGCCTTCGGGAGTGTCCAACAACGGACGCAATTTTGCCGCAATGGCTTCGCGAGCACGGAAAATTCTCGATCTGACGGTGCCGATCGGGCAATCCATCATTTCAGCGATTTCTTCGTAGCTCAATCCTTCTATTTCCCGGAGCGTGATGGCGGTGCGCAGTTCTTCCGGCAGCAGGGCCATCGCAGCATTGACCGTTTGCGCGATCTGCTTGCTCATCAACATCGACTCGGGCGTGTTGATATCCCTTAGTTGGTCGGCGTCGGAGAAAGTTTCCGCCTCTTCCGCATCTGCTTCGGTAGAAGTGGGAGCGCGGCGGCCCTGCGTGGCAAGGTAGTTCTTTGCCGTGTTGACGGCAATCCGGTACAGCCAGGTATAGAAGGCGGATTCGCCCCGAAATTGCGGCAGCGCGCGGTAAGCCTTGATGAAGGCGTCCTGGGCGACGTCCTCGACCTCGGCGGGGTCGCGCACGAGGCGCGAGATCAGTCGAATGATCTTGCGGTGGTATTTGGCGACCAGCAGTTCGAACGCGGCTTTGTCACCCTTCTGCACGCGTTCGACCAGCACTTGGTCGATTTCTTTTTCGCTCACCTGGGAATCCGTTTGACATGGGGGCTGTTCGCGGACGGCTATTGTAGCGTTACCGACTTCGCGTTATCCCCGATGCTCATGCACCGTTACAGTCGTTACAGGAATGCGCTCGCGGCGCGGCGGGCACGCACTGCAAGTTGGCGGAAGGCGTCGGGGTCGATGGAATCGGCGGCGACGAAAAGCGTGCGCGGACGGCCTTTTCCCGACGACACGGTCAGCGCGAGCAGCCGCCCGCTCCATTGCGCGCAGCCGGTGATGGCGAGAAATTCCGCCTCGCCCGCACGATCCCAGACGGTGACGCCGTTCCCGTGCAGGCCGATCGCGGCCGGCTGGCGGCGCGCCCATCGGAACGCTGCGATTCCGAGCAGCGCGACGACGACGAATGCCGCCACTGCGCCGTGCCACGCGCCGAAATGGCCGGCCGCGCAATCGAAGACCGCCGTGCCCGCCAGTGCGACGAATGCGCCAAGCGCGACGAGCAGAAAGCGAGACGGCCGCATCGGGATGCGCGGCGGTGTGCCTGTCTCCCGATGCGGCCGATTTTCATGCGCGCCCGACATCACGTTCCCCGTTCCGGCGAGCGCTTCAGCTCAATGACGCTTGAAGACGAGCGAGCCGTTCGTGCCGCCGAAGCCGAACGAGTTCTTCACCGCGACATCGATCTTCATTTCCCGCGCGGTGTTCGCGCAGTAGTCCAGGTCGCACTGCGGGTCCTGGTCGAAGATGTTGATGGTCGGCGGCGAGATCTGGTTGTGGATCGCGAGCACCGTGAACACCGACTCGAGCCCGCCCGCGCCGCCCAGCAGGTGGCCGGTCATCGACTTGGTGGAATTCACGACGACGTTCTTCGCCTGATCGCCGAGCGCGCGCTTGATGCCGATGGTTTCCGCGATATCGCCGAGCGGCGTGGACGTGCCGTGCGCGTTCACGTAGTTCACTTCGTCCGCGTTGACCTTCGCGTTCTTCAGCGCGTTGACCATCGCGCGGCGGCCGCCGTCGCCGTCTTCGGGCGGTGCGGTCATGTGGTACGCATCGCCGCTCATGCCGTAGCCCAGCACTTCAGCGTAGATCTTCGCGCCGCGCGCCTTCGCGTGCTCGTACTCTTCGAGCACCATCACGCCCGCGCCTTCGCCGAGCACGAAGCCGTCGCGGTCCTTGTCCCACGGACGGCTGGCAGTGGCCGGATCGTCGTTGCGCTGCGAAAGCGCACGCGCCGCCGCGAACCCGCCGATGCCAAGCGGCGACACCGTCGCTTCGGCGCCGCCCGCGATCATCACGTCGGCGTCGCCGTATTCGATCAGACGCGACGCCTCGCCGATGCAGTGCAGACCGGTGGTACACGCGGTGACCATCGAGAGATTCGGGCCCTTGAGACCGAAGCGGATCGACAGATGGCCGGAGATCATGTTGATGATCGACGCCGGCACGAAGAACGGAGAAATGCGGCGCGGACCGCGATTGAGCAATTCGGTCTGCGTGACTTCGATCATCGGCAGACCGCCGATGCCCGAGCCGACCACCACGCCCACGCGCTCGGCGTTGTCTTCGGTGATCTCGAGGCCGCTGTCCTGCATTGCCTGGACGCCCGCAGCGAAGCCGTAATGGATGAAGGTATCCATGTGGCGCGCTTCTTTCGCGGGCATGTAGTCCTCGATGTTGAAGCCCTTCACCTCGCCCGCGAAACGGGTCGAGAAGTTCGTGGCATCGAACTTCGTGATATTGGCAATGCCCGACTTGCCCGCCACCAGATTGGCCCAGCCGTCGGCAACGGTATTGCCGACAGGCGAAACGAGCCCAAGGCCTGTAACAACAACTCGACGACGGCTCACGGTAACCCCTTATCCATAGAATGACAAAAAGCAAAAGCCACAGCGGCCACAGGAAACCGCCCTGTGTGCCCTGTGGCTGTTAAATCGGTTTTCGCAGCGACGATGCTTCAAGCTCGAAGAGCGACGAGTCGCCGACGCGTCCGGCCTTAGGCCTTGACGTTCGCGCGAGCGTAATCGATCGCTTGCTGAACCGTGGTGATCTTCTCCGCCTCTTCATCGGGAATTTCCATGCCGAACTCGTCTTCCAGCGCCATCACCAGTTCAACGGTATCGAGCGAGTCAGCGCCCAGATCGTTCACGAACGACGCTTCGTTCTTGATTTCGGCTTCCGCCACGCCCAGTTGTTCGGCGACGATCTTCTTCACGCGCTGTTCGATGTTGTCCATGCAACCCTCCGAGGGAATAAAAGTTCAAAAATACAAGTGCGCGCATTTTATCAGGTTTGGTCCCGCAAAATACGGCGCTTCAGTTCATGCTCCGCCGCCCGCTGCGCTTCATCAAGGGCGTTCGTGACGGGTCGCATCGTTTGTTGCCGCCGCGCTTCCGACGGTGCGCGCATGCCGGTCAAGCATTTCGCGCGCCCGTCTCCGGCGCGGATATTAAGCGAATTTCGGCGAAATGCCTATTACATGTACATGCCGCCGTTCACGTGCAGCGTCGTGCCCGTGATGTAGCCCGCGAAAGGCGACGCCAGGAACGCCACCGCATGCGCGATATCGTCCGGGCTGCCGAGCCGGCCGAGCGGAATCTGCGCGGTCAGCGCGGTGCGCTGCTCTTCCGGCAGAACCTTGGTCATGTCCGTGTCGATGAAGCCCGGCGCGATGCAGTTCACCGTGATCCCGCGGCTGCCGATCTCGCGTGCGAGCGCGCGCGTCATGCCCGCGACGCCGGCCTTCGCCGCCGCGTAGTTGGCCTGGCCGGGATTGCCCGAGCTGCCCACCACCGACGTGATGTTGATGATGCGTCCGCCGCGCGCCTTCATCATCGGGCGCAGCACGGCGCGCGACAGGCGAAACACGGCACGCAGGTTCGTGTCGATGACGGCGTCGAATTCGTCGTCTTTCATGCGCATCGCGAGCTGATCTTTCGTGATGCCCGCGTTGTTCACGAGAATGTTCAGGCCGCCGAATTCCTTCACGGCCGCGTCGATGAACGCATCGGCGGCTGCCGCGTCGTTCACGTTCAGCACCGCGCCGCGGCCCTTGCCGCCCGCCTGCGCGATCGCTTCGCCGATGCCCGCCGCGCCGCTTTCGCTCGTGGCCGTGCCGATGACCGTCGCGCCCTGGCGCGCCAGTTCCAGCGCGATCGCGCGTCCGATGCCACGCGACGCGCCCGTGACGATGGCTACCTGATTGTCCAAGTTCATGTCGTTCTCTCTCTTGCTTATCCAGCGATCAGTTTGCGCGTTTCCTCGAGCGACGCCGGATCGAAGATCGAGCCGCCGACCAGATTGCCGTCGATGCGCTTCGTCAAGCCCGCGAGCACCTTGCCCGGCCCGCATTCGACGACGTGCGTGACGCCTTCGCGCGCCATCGCCTGAACGCACTCGACCCAGCGCACGGCACCGGCCGCCTGACGCACGAGCGCGTCCTTGATGGCGGCGGGATCGGAGACGATCGCGACATCGACGTTATTGATCAGCGGAATGCGCGGCGCCTTGATCTCGACCTTGGCGAGATACTCGCGCAACTGGTCCGATGCGGGCTTCAGCAGCGACGAATGGAACGGTGCCGACACCGGCAGCGGCAACGCGCGCTTCGCGCCCTTCGCCTTCGCCACTTCGCATGCCTTCTCGACCGCCGCCTTCGCGCCGGCGATCACCACCTGCGCGGGCGCATTGAAGTTGACCGCTTCGACCACGCCCGCCGACGCGGCTTCGGCGCACACCGCGCGCACCGTGTCGTCGTCGAGGCCGAGGATCGCTGCCATGCCGCCTTCACCGACCGGCACCGCGTTTTGCATCGCCTGGGCGCGGAAACGCACGAGCGGGACGGCATCGGCGAAAGCGAGCGCGCCTGCCGCGACGAGCGCCGTGTACTCGCCCAGGCTATGGCCGGCGACGAGCGCGGGCGCAAGACCCGTTTCCTTTTCCCACACGCGATAGATCGCGTAGGCCGCGGTCAGCATCACGGGCTGCGTGTTCGTCGTGAGATTGAGCTCTTCCGCCGGGCCTTCCGCGATCAGCTTGCCTAGGTCCTGCCCGAGCGCATCGGATGCCTGCTGCACGGTCTCGCGCACCACGGCGTGATCGGAGAATGCGTTGAGCATGCCGATCGATTGCGAGCCTTGGCCCGGAAAAACGAACGCAAATTTCATATCGTCCTCGTTGATTGGAATGATCCGGAGGCCTTCACGGGCTGTCGCGCGGGCCGCGCGCGCGTGCGGCGCGCGGCGGCGGTCGTGAAGAGGATCAGTTGCAGATGAATAGAGGGGATGGATGAACGGATCAGTAGCGGAAGACCGATGCGCCCCAGGTGAAGCCGCCGCCCACGCCTTCGATCAGCACATTCTGTCCGCGCTTGATGCGGCCGTCGCGCACCGCGACGTCGAGCGCGAGCGGAATCGACGCCGCCGACGTATTGCCGTGATCGCCGACCGTCACCACCATGCGCTCCTGCGGCAAGTGCAGCTTGCGGCACGTGCTCTGCATGATGCGGATGTTGGCCTGATGGGGAATCAGCCAGTCGATTTCCTGCGGCGTGAGCTTCGCCTTTTGCAGCGCCTCGATCGCGACCTTCTCCAGCACGTTGACCGCGAGCTTGAACACCGCCTGGCCGTCCATGTGCAGGAACGCGCTGCCCGCGACCACGCCGCCGTTCACGTTGCCCGGCGTGCAGAGAATGTCCGCATAGCTGCCGTCCGCGTGCAGCGCGCTCGCCAGCACGCCCGGTTCCTCGGACGCCTGCAGCACGACCGCGCCCGCGCCGTCGCCGAACAGCACGCAGGTCGTGCGGTCCTTGAAGTCGAGAATGCGCGAGAACGTTTCCGCGCCGACGACGAGCGCCGTGCGATGCATCCCGCTGCGAATGAAGCTGTCCGCCGTCGCCATGCCGTACGCGAAGCCGGAGCACACGGCCTGCACGTCGAAGGCCGCGCCGTTATTCTTGATGCCCAGCTTGTTCTGCAGCAGGCACGCGGTGCTCGGGAACACGAAGTCCGGCGTGGACGTCGCGACGATGATGAGATCGATCGACTGCGGATCGATGCCCGCGGCCTCGATGGCCTTCTGCGATGCGATCAGCGCGAGATCGCTCGTGGTCTGATCCGGCGCCGCGAAGTGGCGTGCATGGATGCCGGTGCGCGCGACGATCCACTCGTCGCTCGTCTCGACACCTTGCGACGCGAGACGATCCGCCAATGCCTGATTCGTGATGCGCTCGGACGGCAGATAGCTGCCGGTGCCCAGCACGCGAGCGTAAAGATTGGATTGAGCCATTATGCCTTCGTGGGTAGCGCGGTGCCGGACGCGTCCGGCGGGTTTGGCAGGGAATTCGGCTGAGCGGCCGCAGCGCCGGTTGCTGCATCGGCGGGACTGGCGGCATCGGTAGCCGCTGCGCTCGGGCCGGCGTCGCGCGCGGGCTGAGCATTCTCTTCCATCGCGCGTACGAGGCGTTCGAGCACGCCATTTTTGACGGCATCATACCCGCGTTTGATCGCCCACTCAAAGCCGTAGGCTTCCGCCGAACCGTGACTCTTGATGACGAGCCCGCGCAGGCCGAGCAGCGCGGCGCCGTTGTATTGCGCCGGATCGACGCGCTTTCTGAAGCGCTTGAGCACGGGCATGGCGACGAGCGCCATCAGCTTGCTGGACAGCGAGCGCGTGAACTCTTCCTTGATCATGTCGGAGAGCATCTTCGCGAGACCTTCGGAGGTCTTCAGCGCGACGTTGCCGACGAAACCGTCGCACACGACGACATCGGTGGTGCCTTTATAAATGTCGTTGCCTTCCACGTTGCCGTAGAAGTTGAGCGTGCTCGCGCGCAGCAGTTCGCCCGCGCGCTTGATCGTCTCGTTGCCCTTGATGACTTCTTCGCCGATATTGAGCAGCCCGATGGTGGGGCGATCGCGCCCTTCGATCGCCGAGACGAGCGCGTGGCCCATCTCCGCGAACTGCAGCAGATGCTCCGGCTCGCAGTCGACGTTCGCGCCGAGATCGAGCACCGTGGTGTAGCCCTTCTGGCTCGGCATGGCGAACGCGATGGCCGGGCGCTCGATGCCCGACAGCGTCTTCAGCACATAGCGCGACACGGCCATGAGCGCGCCGGTGTTGCCGGCGGAAATGCAGGTCTGCGCCTCGCCGTCCTTGACGAGGTTCAGCGCGACGCGCATCGACGAATCTTTCTTCTTGCGCAGCGCGACTTCGACGGGATCGTCCATGGCGACCACTTCGGTCGCGGGAACGACCGTCAGCCGCGGCTCGTCCTGCGCCTTCGCCTTTTTGAGCTGCGCGCGGATCGCTTGCTCGATGCCGACGAGCATCAGGTGCGCATCGGGATGCGAGCGCACGAAATTGACGGCGGCGGGAACGGTCACGGCCGGTCCGTGGTCGCCTCCCATGCAGTCAATGGTTATCTTTACGGTCATGGAAAGCGACGAATTTCAGGCACAAAAAAGCGGCAGTGAAATGCCGCCTTCTTGTCGCACCGGGAAAGTGTCAAAGCGTGCCAGGCGCGCAAGGCCGCAGAACGGCCACGCGCATGCGGCAAAGCGTTGAACGAACGCTTAGTCGTTCTTCGTCTTGACGACTTTCTTGCCACGATAGTAGCCGTTCGGGCTCACGTGGTGACGCATATGCACTTCACCCGTGCCCGGCTCGACAGCCAGCGGAGCCGTCGTGAGGAAGTCGTGGGAACGGTGCATGCCGCGCTTCGACGGCGACTTCTTGTTTTGCTGAACTGCCATGATTACTCCAGAAAAATTTTGCGAATTCTAACACAGGCCCAACTCCGCGTTCGCGGAGGAACTGCCGGGCCGTCTGGCCCACCGCCTGAAGCGGGAGGTCGCCGCGCGGCCATGACTTCGCCGCGCCGCCACATCAATGCTTCTTGTCGTTCGGATCGCTCGATTTGAGCTTTTCCAGCACGGCAAACGGATTCGGTTTCTCGTCGCTCTCGCCGCCCTCGACCGCCTCGTCCTCTTCGCTGCCCGAGAGCAGGCTCTCGTGCACTTCCGGACAAACGCTGTGCTTCGGCACGAGCGGCAGCGACAACAACAACTCTTCTTCGATCAGGTCGACGAGATCGAACTGGCGCGAGCCGACGATCACTTCGACTTCATCTTCGTCGAGCGGAAATTCGTCCGCTTCTTCCTCCGTCGCCACGATCCGATACGTCGCGTCGACGTCGAGATGTTGCGAGTACGGCGAAAGACAGCGCTGGCACATGAGCCACACCGAACCGTGCACCGCGAGGCGCAGATAAGGCTGCGGCGCTTCCGTGCCGTCGTCCTGCAATTCCGGCTGGGTGGAACCCTCGCCCTGCCAGGTGAACACGGTGTCGCGCTCTGGCGCATCCGCCGGGACTTCGGCTAACATGCGCGGCAATTGCGAAACACGCAGCGCGCCCGCGGCCTGCCGCTTGTGTTCGGCGAAATCGTAGAGGTCGAGCGCGCGCAGATCGGCGGGGCTCGCAGGTTTGCCAGGATTCTGAGTCATGTGCGCTCCTGCCTATGCCGTTTGTTCATCTTGCGTTTCAAGCATGTCCGGCGCGCCGGACATGGCGTGGGCTCAGTATGCACCGTCCGCCGCATCTTGGTTGCACGATCGCAGGCGTGGCTTAGCCCGATTGCCAACCGCCGCACCAGCCGCACCGGCGGCACTCGCGTTCTCACTGGCGCCCGCGCTTCATCGAACAAGGCTCAACCGGCCAGGCGATGAAAAGCCCAAAATCATATAGGCTTTATTCTTTCGAGTCAAACACTTAAGGGTGCGCCACTGTTGCACGCGCGCCCCGCCGTTCCTTTCTTCATCTTTCACCCATTTCGTTCATGCCGGCTACAGACTTACCGCACCTCGTCCTCGCGTCCAGCTCGCCGTATCGGCGGGAGTTGCTCGAACGCCTGCGCATTCCGTTCGACGTCATTTCGCCCGATATCGACGAAACCCCGCTGCCCAGCGAAACGCCCGAGGCGACGGCCGTGCGGCTGTCCATCGCGAAGGCGCGCGCTGCGGCCGGGCGCGTCGGGCACGCGGGCGGCGCGCTCGTCATCGGGTCCGATCAGGTGGCGACGTTCGATGGCCGTCAGATCGGCAAGCCCGGCACGCACGAGAACGCCGTCGCGCAGCTTCGGGCGATGCGCGGCCGCGCGGTCGATTTCCACAGCGCGCTCTGCGTGTTCGATTCCCGCACGGGCGGCCATCAATCCGCCGATATCGTCACGCGCGTGCGTTTTCGCGATTACACCGACGGCGAGATCGAAGCGTATCTGCGCGCCGAAACGCCCTACGACTGCGCGGGCAGCGCGAAATCGGAGGGATTGGGCATCGCGCTGCTGGATGCGATCGAGTCCGACGACCCGACCGCGCTCATCGGCCTGCCGCTCATCGCGCTGACGAAAATGCTGCGCGCCGCCGGTTTTCCGATGCTGGGGGCGGCATGAGCGGCGTTCTCTATCTGATCCCGAACACGCTCGGCGAAGGCGACGCCGACGCGCTCGCGCACGTCCTGCCCGAACCGGTGCGCACGCAGGCCGCCGCGCTCGGCTATTACATCGGCGAAAACGCGAAGACCACGCGCGCGTTCCTGAAGAAAGTCGGCACCGTGCGGCCGATTCAGGAAATCGAGATTCGCGAGTTGAACGTGAATACGCCGCCCGCCGAAATCGACAAGCTGCTCGCGCCGATTCTCGCGGGCGCGGACGCCGGCCTCGTCTCGGAAGCGGGCTGCCCCGCCGTCGCCGATCCGGGCGCGCTGCTCGTGCGGCGCGCGCATCAGCGTGGCGTGAAAGTGGTGCCGTTCGTCGGTCCGAGTTCGATTCTGCTGGCGTTGATGGCGTCCGGCATGAACGGCCAGAGCTTCGCGTTCAACGGCTATTTGCCGGTCGATGCCGCCGAGCGCGGCAAGCGCCTGCGCGAGCTGGAGCAACTGTCGCGCAAGGCGAACCAGACGCAGATTTTCATCGAGACGCCTTATCGCAACCGGCAGATGCTCGATACGCTCATCGCTGCCTGCGCGCCGTCGACGCTGATTTGCGTGGCCGTCGATCTGACGCTGCCGGGCGAAACCATCGTCACGCGCACCGCGGCGGACTGGAAGAAAGCCGCCGCGCCCGAACTGCAAAAGCGCCCGGCGATCTTCCTGCTGCTGGCGTCGTAAGACTCAACGCAACTGCACCTTGCCGCCGAGCGTCAGCGCGCGCACGGCGGCATCGCCGATCGACGCCCCGAAGCGCCGCACCACGCGCTCGCTGATGCTTTCCTTCTGCGTGTAATCGACGATATCCGGCTGCTTGATAACTTCGCGCGCGACGTAATTCGCGTCGCCGAAGCCATCGGCGAGACCGAGTTGCACGCTCTTTTCGCCCGTCCAGAACATGCCGGAGAAGAGGTCCGGATCGTCCTTCAGGCGCTTGCCGCGGCCCTGCTTCACGGCGTCGATGAACTGCGCGTGGATCTGGTCCAGCATGTCCTGCGCGTGCGCGGTCATCTTCGGCGTCTCGGGCGAGAACGGATCGAACGCGCCCTTGTTCGCGCCGGACGTGTGCATGCGGCGCTCGACGCCCAGCTTGTCCATCAGGCCGGTGAAGCCGAAGCCGTCCATCAGCACGCCGATCGACCCGACGATGCTCGCCTTGTCGACATAAATGCGATCCGCCGCCGCCGCGATGTAGTAGCCGCCCGACGCACACATGTCGTCGACGACGACGTAGAGCGGCGTCTTCGGATACTTCGCGCGCAGCCGCCCGATCTCGCGATACACGATGCCCGCCTGCACCGGGCTGCCGCCCGGACTGTTGATGCGCAGGATCACGCCCGCCGTGCCGTCGTCCTCGAACGCGCTTTCGAGCGCGGCGTCGATGTTGTCGGCGCTGGCGTCGCTGTTGGCGGAAATTTCGCCTTGCAGGTCGATGAGCGCGGTGTGCTTCGTCGCCTTCGACACGTGATCGCCGGTGAAATCGAACACGCCCCACGCGATGAAGAGAATCACCGCGAGAAACACGAACCGGAAGAAGATGCGCCAGCGCCGGGCCGCGCGCTGCTCGCGGATGGCGGCGAGCGCAATGCGCTCGAGTGCGTCGCGCTCCCAGTTGTCGTTGCCGCGCGGATTGGGAGAAAGGTTATCGGACATGCGTGGTCGTTCGGGCGTGCAGCCGCGTCAAAGTAGAAAAAGGGTCAGGCGGGGCGAAGCGTGTCGTCGGGTAGCCAGAAGACCGCGCGGCCTTCCGGCGTCTCGCGTTCCTCGACGTTCACGGGTCGAAGACGCCCGCCGCGGCACGGTCCGCCGACGCATTTGCCGGTGTCGGGCTCGTAGATGGCGCCGTGCGTCGCGCACATCAAATACAGGCCGGAGCTTTCGAAGAACTGGCCTTCGGCCCAGTCGAGTTCCATCGGCACGTGCGCGCAGCGGTTCAGGTAGCCGTAGGGCTTGCCGTCGTATCGCACGAAGAACACGACGGCCTCGCCGCTCGCTTCCTTCGCATCGACGCGCACGCCCGCGCCGCCGTCGACGAGTTCGCCCGATGCGCACACGCGCACCGCGTCCGCCGTTTCCCGCAATGGTTCGCTCATGCGTGCTCCCGCAGCCAGCCTGCCAGCGACGCGACGCTATCCGCGCAAAAACGCGGTTGCAGCGCCGTGAGCGAATCCGCCGGATGAGCACCGTACGCGACGCCCACGCCCGCCGCGCCCGCGTTGATGGCCATTTGAAGATCGTGCGTGGTGTCGCCGATCATCACCGTGCGCGACAAGTCTTGGCCGAGTTCGCGCGTCAGTTCGTGCAGCATCGCGGGATGCGGCTTCGAGAAGGTTTCGTCGGCGCAGCGCGTGCCGTCGAAAAGACTCGTCAGCCGCGACTGATCCAGCGCCCGGTTCAGCCCGACGCGGCTCTTGCCCGTCGCGACCGCCAGAAAATAGCCCTCGTCGCGCAATTCCTGCAGCAGTTCCCGCACGCCCTTGAACAGCTCGGTTTGCTGGCCCGTCGTCAGAAAATGGAAGCGATAACGCTCGGCGAGACGCGGATAGTCCTTCGGATCGAGCGTCGGCGCGCAAATCTGCAGCGCGTCTTTCAGCCCGAGGCCGATGACGTAGCTCGCGGATTCATCGGCGGGAACGGGCAGCCCCAGGTCGCGGCAGGCCGCCTGAATGCTGCGCGTGATGTGGACGGTGGAATCCATCAGCGTGCCGTCCCAGTCGAAAACGATCAGATCGAATTGCTGCCGCGCCATTTATGTCTCTCGGTTTTTGAGTTGTTCGATGAAGCGCCGGCACTCCGCCGGAAGCGGCGCTTCGAATTGCAGCGGCGCGCCCGTCGCCGGATGCGTGATTTTCAGGCGATACGCGTGCAAAAACATGCGCTTGAGCGAGGGTTTCGCGCTCGGCCGCGCCAGTTCCTTGTTCAGCGCGAAGTCGCCGTATTTGGCGTCGCCCGCGATCGGCAGGCCGATGCTCGCCATATGCACGCGAATCTGATGCGTGCGGCCGGTCTTCAGTTCGGCCTCGACCCACGCGTAATCCTCCCAGCGCTCGATCAGATTGAAGACCGTATGCGACGGCAGGCCGTTTTCCTGAATCCGCACGCGCCGCTCGCCGTCCGCCGCGACGTACTTGTGCAGCGGCGCTTTCACGATGCGCCGCCGTCCCCAATCGCTTTGCCATTCGCCGTGGCCGAGCGCGTAATAACGCTTGTCCACGCGATTTTCGCGGATCTGCTCGTGCAGATTCACGAGCGCGGCGCGTTTTTTCGCGAGCATCAGAATGCCCGACGTTTCCCGGTCCAGCCGATGCACCAGTTCGAGGAACTTCGCGTGCGGCCGCGCATTGCGCAATTGCTCGATGACGCCGAACGCCACGCCGCTGCCGCCGTGCACCGCGACGCCCGACGGTTTGTCGATGACGATCAGGTGGTCGTCTTCGAAAATGATCGGGAATTCGGCGGCGGGCGCATTCGACGACACCGGCGCTTCCTCGGCCTGCGCGACGCGAATGGGCGGCACGCGCACGAGATCGCCCAGTTCCAGCCGATACGCGGCATCGATCCGGCCCTTGTTCACGCGCACTTCGCCGCTGCGCAAAATGCGATAAATGTGGCTTTTCGGCACGCCTTTGCAGACGCGTAAAAGGAAGTTGTCGATGCGCTGCCCGGCGGCGTTTTCGTCGATTTCGATCATCGACACCTGCTCGCTTGCGACCGGTTTATGGGATGTTTTGCCTAACTCATTCATTCTGAATATAATTTGCGAGCAGCCTGAATGGGCTGCGGTGAATAAGAGCCGCAGCCGCGATTGATCAGACTGTACAGGCGCAAGCAATAAACCATCATTTTACTTGCGCCCAGGGCCGGTTGCTCACCCGGAAAATCGAGCGACGAGTTGCACGCACGGCGATATCACCGGCAGGGACGGAGCCCACAGGCGCGTTCGGTCGGGTCGATCGCCGACGGTAACGGATTTCTGGTCAAAAAGAATTTCATCGGCGAGAAGCGATTGGCGCCCGGCGTAGAACCGGACGCTCGCCCGATTCAGCCCTGCCATCGAGCATCGGGCGAAAACGGCACATCGCGGCTCGCCGGTTTGCGAACAACTGACGACGCAACTCGCTGCTGCGCTGATTCCGGCGAAGCGCGAGACGCTAGATAAGCGTCGCATCGAGGCGAGACACGGCAAGCCGCCGGGAGCACGTGAGCCCGCGGCCGCCGCGCGGCACGACCGCAATGACGAAGAACGGTAACCAGGCATCGCGCCGGTTCGCGCGACACTGCCTGAAGCCCGCTCTTCGCGTCGCGATCGCCGTCGGGAGGACAAGGCTCTGCTTGAAGAGCGCAGCGGGTTCGGCGCGTCTATTCTGAGACGCGGAATCCCGGCGCCGCCGTTCATCCTCACGCGGGCCGCATCGCCCTCGGCGCCTCGGTTGTCGCATGTGCCCCATGGCTTCGCCGCCGCTTTCGCGCCGAAGCCAGCTTTCGGCAATTCTCCCGCCAGAAGTTCCGCTCCAGCGTGCTTTGTGACAACACACAAGAAGCGTGGCATGCCCGCCCTCCCGCTTCGCGCGCCCGATGTCGACTCACGGCGGCGATTCGCAAGACGAGGGACGGCAGAGCTGCTCTGGAGCCGTTCAATGAAACGCATGCTGTTTAATGCGACGCAGCAGGAAGAACTCCGCGTCGCCATCGTCGATGGGCAGAAGCTCATCGATATCGACATCGAAACCGCCGGGCGCGAACAGCGCAAAGGCAACATCTACAAGGGAGTCGTCACCCGCATCGAGCCGTCGCTCGAAGCCTGCTTCGTCAACTACGGCGAAGACCGCCACGGCTTTCTGCCGTTCAAGGAAGTCGCCCGCCAGTATTTCCGCGACGGCGTCGAGATGCGCTCCGCGCGCATCCAGGACGCGCTGCGCGAAGGCCAGGAACTCATCGTCCAGGTCGAAAAGGAAGAGCGCGGCAACAAGGGCGCGGCGCTGACCACGTTCATCTCGCTGGCCGGCCGTTACCTCGTGCTGATGCCGAACAACCCGCGCGGCGGCGGCGTGTCGCGCCGGATCGAAGGCGACGAGCGGCAGGAACTGCGCGAAACCATGGCGCAGCTCGAACTGCCGGAAGGCATGAGCATCATCGCGCGCACGGCGGGTATCGGCCGTTCGGCGGAAGAGCTTCAGTGGGACCTGAACTACCTGATGCAACTCTGGCGCGCGATCGAAGCCGCGTCGCAGAGCGGCGTCGCCGGCCAGCCGATGCTCATTTATCTCGAATCGAGCCTCGTCATCCGCGCGATTCGCGACTACTTCCAGCCGGATATCGGCGAAATCCTCATCGACACGACCGAAATCCATGATCAGGCGCGCGCCTTCATGGATATCGTGATGCCCGACAACCTCTCGAAGGTGAAGCGCTATCACGACGACGTGCCGCTCTTCTCGCGCTTCCAGATCGAGCATCAGATCGAAACCGCGTACTCGCGCACGGTGCCGCTGCCGTCGGGCGGCGCGATCGTGATCGATCACACCGAGGCGCTCGTCGCCATCGACGTGAACTCGGCGCGCGCGACCAAGGGCGCGGATATCGAGGAAACCGCCACGCGCACCAACCTCGAAGCCGCCGACGAAGTCGCGCGCCAGTTGCGTCTGCGCGATCTGGGCGGGCTGATCGTGATCGATTTCATCGACATGGAATCGGCCAAGAGCCAGCGCGAAGTCGAGCAGCGTCTGAAAGACGCGCTGAAGCACGATCGCGCGCGCGTGCAGATGGGCAAGATTTCGCGTTTCGGTTTGATGGAGCTGTCGCGTCAGCGTCTGCGTCCGGCGCTCTCCGAAGGCAGCCACGTGACGTGCCCGCGCTGTAACGGAACGGGCCATATCCGCGATACCGAATCGTCCGCGCTGCAAGTGCTGCGGATCATTCAGGAAGAAGCGATGAAGGAAAACACCGCGGCGATCCATTGCCAGGTGCCGGTCGAGGTGACCGCCTTCCTGCTGAACGAAAAGCGCTCGGAGATCAACAAGATCGAGTCGCGCTTCAAGGTCAATGTCGTTCTGATTCCGAACAAGCATCTCGAAACGCCGCACTACAAGCTGGAACGTCTGCGTCACGACGATGCACGCCTCGACGATCCGCGCGCATCGTGGAAGATGGCCGTCGAAGCGGCGAGCGAACTGGAATCGGAGACCGGTTACAGCAAGCGCACCGAAGAAGTGAAGCCGAAGCAGGAAGCGGCGGTCAAGGGCATCACGCCCGAAAAGCCGGCGCCGAGCGCGCCGGTGAAGCCCGCGCCGGTCGAGGCCGCGCCCGCACCGGCACCGGCTCCGGTGGCTGCGAGCGGCGGTTTCATCGCGTGGATCAAGAATCTGTTCGGCATTCAGCCGGAAGTGAAACCGGCTCCGGCGCCCGTCGAGGCACAGCCGGCGGCGCGTCCGCAACGCGAGCGCACCGAACGCACGGAACGTGGCGAGCGCGCGGGCGGTGGCGATCGCAGTCGCAATCGTCGTGGTGGCGCAGGGCGTGAAGGCGCGGCGGCAGGTGCTGCCGGTGCTGCGACCGGCGGTAACGGTGCGGGTCGTCAGGGCGCGCGTCGTGAAGATCGCGAGGCGCGTGGCGGCCGCGAAGGTCGTGAACTGCGCGAAGTGCGTGAGCCGCGTGAAGCACGTGAACCGCGTGAAGCTCGCGAGCCGCGTGAAACCCGTGAACCGCGCGAAGCACGTGAACAGCGTGAGGCTCGCGAACCGCGTGAAGCACGCGAGCCGCGCGAAGGCCGTGAGCCGCGTGAGGCACGCGAACGCAACCAGGATCGCAACGCCGAGCGCGCGCCGCGTCCGGAACGTGCGGAACGCGGTGAGCGCGTCGAGCGTCCGGAGCGTGCCGAGCGCCCAGAACGTGCAGAACGTTCGGAACGCGCCGAGCGTCCGGAACGCGGCGAACGCCGCAAGCAGCCGCAACCCGACGCAGCCGTCGAGGCGCTGACGGCAGCGGAGCCGGTTGAGTCCGATATCGTCGACGCAGCGCAGCTCAACGCCGATGCCGAGCAGCAAGGTTTCGACGCCGCTTCCGCCGATCAGGCCGCCGCGCGCGATGGCGAAGAGCGCCGTCGTCGCCGCCGTGGCCGTCGTGGTGGCCGGCGCGATCGCGAGGAAGAAGGCATCACGGTGAATCACGCCGCGGATGTCGCCGAAGCGGAAGGCGCAGCCGACAGCATGTCCGCGCAAGCCGGCGTGTTCGACACCGAAGCCGACCAGGAAGCCGCCGCACGCCGCGAACCGCGCCCCGCCGCTGCGGAGCAGCCGGCAGCCGCCGAAAGCGACGTGAAGCCGGTGGAATCCGCGCCGGTCATGGCAGAAGTTCCGCCCGCGCAAGCCGAGCCGCTGGAAGCCAAGGTTGAACCCAAGGTCGAAGCGAAGCCGGAGTCGGTGGAAACGCCGCAGGCAGCCGCGCCGACGCCGGATATCTTCGCGAAGCCCGCACCCGCGGCGCCGGTCGAGAATCCGTTCGGCCCGACGCCGAAGGTCGCCGAAACGAAGATGGCCGATCCGTTCGCGCCCGCCCCGGCGGAAGCGTCGAAGCCGGCTCAGACGGCCGACGAAGTCGAAGCGGCGGAACTGTCCGCGCCGCTGAAGCCCGCGGCGATCGCCAGCACGCCGGAAGCAACCTCCGTCGAGCCGATCAAGTCGGCCGAACCGGTCGCAACGGCCAGCACGGAGCCGCTCGCGATCGAGTCCGAGCCGGTGAAGACCGAAGCGGTCGCGTCGACGCCGGAAGCAACGGCGGTATCGGCGGTATCGGCGGTATCGGTGGAAAAGCCGGCATCGACGGTGACGACGACGGCAAAGGCATCGTCGACGGGAACGGACTCGCTCAAGCCGATGCTCGAAACCGCCGGCCTCGTCTGGGTCAACACCGACGCCGACAAGCTGCGCGAAGCCAGCGACGCCGCCGCGCGTGAGCCGCAGCCGGCGCGCGTGCCGCGCGAGCGCAAGCCGCTTCCGCCGGCCGACACCGCGCCGATGCAGCAAGTCGAAACCGCGAAGAACGAGCATTGAGCGGTATCGCGTAGACATGTGGCCGGCAAGTCCGGCTGCATGGGAAGTAACCGAAAACGCCATCGATTCCGGTCGATGGCGTTTTTTTTCGCCCGGCGCAATGAAACGTAGTGGAAAGCCCGAGCCGCCGCGCCACGGACGACGCCGACTTGTCTGACGCGCTTCCGCTAAAATGGGACGATTCAGCATTGTCCGAACCGAGTCCAACGCCTCGCCAACGCCCTATGTCCCGACGCATCATCCCCTTAGCCGATGTCAGCGCGATTCCGGATTTCTCCGGCGGCGTGTCGTCGCCATCCGGGCTGCTGACGGACACGCTCGCGCGCCCGTTGCGCGACCTGCGCATTTCGGTGACGGACCGCTGCAACTTCCGCTGCGTCTACTGCATGCCGCGCGAAGTCTTCGACAAGAACTATCAGTTCCTTCCGCATTCCGCGCTGCTCTCGTTCGAGGAAATCGAGCGGCTCGCGCGTGTGTTCGTCGCGCATGGCGTCGAAAAAATCCGGCTGACGGGCGGCGAGCCGCTTTTGCGCAAGAACATCGAATTCCTGATCGAGCGCCTCGCGTTGCTGCGCACGCCCGAAGGCCGCCCGCTCGATGTCACGCTGACCACCAACGGATCGCTGCTCGCGCGCAAGGCGCAATCGCTGAAGGATGCCGGCCTGACGCGCGTCACCGTCAGTCTCGACGCCCTCGACGATGCGTTATTTCGCCGCATGAACGACGCCGATTTCGCCGTCGCCGACGTGCTCGACGGCATCGCCGCCGCGCAAGCCGTGGGGCTATCGCCGGTCAAGGTCAACATGGTCGTCAAGCGCGGCACGAATGACGAGGAAATCGTGCCGATGGCGCGTCACTTCAAGGGAAGCGGCGCGGTCCTGCGGTTCATCGAATACATGGATGTCGGCGCGTCGAACGGCTGGAACATGAGCGAAGTGCTGCCGTCGGCGCAAGTCGTCGAGCGGATCTCGGAATACTTCCCGCTCGCGCCGCTCGAAGCGCACACCGCCGCCGAGACCGCGCAGCGCTGGGGCTATCGCGACGGCAGCGGCGAAATCGGCGTCATTTCCAGCGTCACGCGCGCGTTTTGCGGCACCTGCACGCGCGCGCGGCTTTCCACCGAAGGCAAGCTCTATCTCTGCCTTTTCGCGACGGCCGGCCACGACTTGCGCGGACTCATCCGCGGCGGCGCGAGCGATGAAGCCGTCGCGACGGCCATCGCGCGAATCTGGGAAGCGCGCGGCGACCGCTATTCGCAATTGCGCGGCAGCGCGTCGGCGGTTTCGCGCGAAGACGGGCCGCGCGTGGAAATGTCGTACATCGGCGGCTGACGGACGCGTCGCTCGTGGCCGTCCCCGCTTCTCCCTCCAATATCACCGGGCTCGTGCTCGCGGGCGGACGCGGCTCGCGCATGGGCGGCGTCGACAAGGGCATGCAGCCTTATCGCGGCGAGCCGCTTGCTCTCCACGTACTGCGCGGGCTTCAACCGCAAGTCGGCGCGATGCTCGTCAGCGCCAACCGCAACGCCGAAGCCTACGCGCAACTGGCCGCGCCGTTCGGCGCACGCGTCATCGCGGATGCGCTCGCCGATTATCCCGGCCCGCTCGCGGGCATCGCGGCCGGCCTGCGCGCCGCGCAGACGCCGTTCGTGCTGACCGCGCCGTGCGACGCCCCGTTCGTCGATGCGCGGCTCGGCGTCCTGCTGGCGCACGCGCTCGACGAAGCGCAAGCCGACATCGCCTATGCCGCGACGACGGAGACTTCGGGCGAGCGCATGCCGCATCCGGTGTTCGCGCTCGTGCGGGCGTCGCTCGCGGACGATCTCGACGCCTGGCTCGCGTCCGGCGAGCGCAAAGTGCGCGCGTGGTACGAACGCCACAAGGCGGTGCAAGTGCCTTTTGACGATGATCGTGCGTTTTACAATATCAATGATTTGCGCCAGCTAGCCGAGCTGGAGCGCCGGTAACCGAAGCATCGGTCGCGCTCAGCCGCTCGCGCCAGCCGCCCGGCGCGCTGTCGTCACACGGCCTCGCGGCCATTCCTCGCTCGGCGTTCGTCGCGCCTCACTCCGATTCATGACCACGTTGAAGCCACTCTCCGGTTGCGTCGCCCACTACGATCCCAACGCGTTGCCCGTCGAAGCGGCGCGGGAAATCGTGCGTCAATGGGCGATGCCGCGAGAGCACGAAGCGCGCATGGAACGCGTCGGCCTGTTCGACGCGCTCAACCGCGTGCTCGCGGAAGACGTGATTTCGCCCATCGACGTGCCCGCCTTCGACAACTCCGCCATGGACGGCTACGCGTTCGCCGGCGGGTCGCTCGCATCCGCGCTCGCATCGGCGCGCGAAACGGTGGAGCTGAACGTGGCGGGCACCGCGTTCGCCGGCCAGCCGTTCACGGCGCAAGCCGATGCCGGCCAGTGCGTGCGCATCATGACGGGCGCGCTGATGCCGCCCGGCTGCGATACCGTCATCCCGCAGGAACTCGCGATGCGCGACGGCGACGCCGTCCGCTTCCCCGCCACCGCCGTGCGCGCAGGCCAAAACCGGCGGCTTTCGGGCGAGGATCTCGCGCGCGGAAAGCCAGCGTTGCGCGCGGGACGCATCGTGCGCGCGTCGGATCTGGGGCTGCTCGCGTCGCTCGGCATCGCGGACGTGGCGGTGCGAAAGCGCATCGTCGTCGCATTCTTTTCGACGGGCGATGAACTGCGCTCCATCGGCGAACCGCTGACGCCGGGCAGCCTCTACGACAGCAACCGCTACACGCTCTTCGCGATGCTGCGCCGGCTCGGCGTCGAAACCGTCGATCTCGGCATCGTCCGCGACGACCGCGCATCGCTCGAAAACGCGCTGCGCCGGGCGACGGAAGCGGCGGACGTGGTCATCAGTTCGGGCGGCGTGTCGGTCGGCGATGCCGACTTCACGCGCGAACTGATGAATTCGCTCGGCGACGTCGCGTTCTGGAAGATCGCGATGCGCCCGGGCCGGCCGCTCGCGTTCGGCCGCCTCTGGTCGGGCGAGCGCGCGGGCGCGGGCAAATCCGCCCTGTTCTTCGGACTGCCGGGCAATCCCGTCGCGGTCATGGCGACGTTCTACTTCATCGTGCGCGAGGCGCTTCTCGCGATGTCCGGCGCGGCGCCGCACACGCTCGTGACCGTTCGCGCGCACGCCGGCGAGCGGATCAAGAAACGCGCGGGCCGCACCGAGTTCCAGCGCGGCAGCGCCACGCGCGACGACGCAGGCCAATGGCGCGTCGTCACGACCGGTCCGCAAGGCTCGGGCGTGCTGAGTTCGATGAGCGACGCGAACTGCTTCATCGTGCTCGAACACGCGCGCGAGAACGTCGAACCCGGCGACGAAGTGGACATCGTTCCCTTCGATGGCCTCATCTGACGGCGGCCAAGACAGGCACGCGCCGCCGCGGCAACCACTCCAATCATCGACAGACGGGGTTTTCCTTCCATGAAAAAGCAGATTTCATTCATCGCGCCGGGGCAGACCGCGAAGGCGCTGATCCTCGTGTATCTCACGTTCAGCGTGCCGATCGTGCTGCTGGGCGTGGTGGTCGCCTTCGTGCGATACGGCTCCGTCGAAGTCTCCACGGTCACGAGCGCGCTGCTCCTGAACGCAATTCTCGGCTTCGTGCTGCTGTGGATCGCGTGCCATGCGTACAACTGGGTGGCGTCGCGTTTCGGCGGCATCGAGATCGTGCTGTCCGACGCGCCGGAGGAAGCGTGAGCGCCGCGTCCGTTCGTGCCGCCACGCCCGCCGATGTCGGCGCGATCTTCGCGTTGATGTACGAGCTGGCCGAATTCGAGAAGCTCACGCATCTTTTCGTCGCGACCGAAAGCGCCCTGCACGATGCGCTCTTCGGCGCGCGGCCCGCGGCGGAAGCGCTGGTCGCGGAACACGCGGGCGAGATCGTCGGCTATGCGCTCTTCTTCCACAACTTTTCGACATTCCTCGCGAGGCGCGGCCTGTATCTCGAAGACCTGTACGTGCGCCCGGCGATGCGCGGCAGCGGCCTCGGCACCATGCTCCTGAAGAAGCTGGCCGCGCTCGCGGTCGAACGCCAGTGCGGACGATTCGAATGGTCGGTGCTCGACTGGAACCAGAACGCGATCGACTTCTACGAGAAGATGGGCGCGACGGTGCTGCCGGACTGGCGCGTGGTGCGCGTGACGGGCGATTCGCTCGACCGCCTCGCCAACCACGCCGCCTGACGGTTCATCACAGTTCGTCGTCGCTTTCGGGCGACGACGCATCCCCGAGCAATCCCGCCGCCTGTTCATGCGGCAACGCCTCGACGTCGCGCAGGCGCTTGCCCATCTGACGCGTGCGCGTCTGCGCCGCCTCGATGGATCGCGTGACGGTTTCGAGCTGCGCCTTCGTTCGCGCGAGCACGTCGCCGAACTTGCCGAACTCCGTCTTCACCGCGCCGAGCACCTGCCACACCTCGCTCGACCGCTTCTCGATGGCGAGCGTCCTGAAACCCATCTGCAGGCTGTTGAGCAGCGCGGTGAGCGTTGTCGGTCCGGCCACGCTCACGCGATATTCACGCTGCAGGAAGTCGCTCAGGCCCGGACGACGCAGCACTTCCGCGTACAGTCCCTCGGTCGGCAGAAAGAGCAACGCGAAGTCGGTGGTATGCGGCGGCGCGACGTATTTCTGCGCGATGGCTTTCGCCTCGGCGCGCAAACGCCCTTCCAGCGCACGCGATGCGTCTTCCACCGCGACCGGGTCCGCGCGCTCTTGCGCATCGATGAGCCGCTCGTAGTCCTCGCGCGGAAACTTCGCGTCGATGGGCAACCACACGGGCGTGGCGACATCGCCCGATGAACCGGCGACGCCCGGCGCGTCGTGCCGCCCCGGCAGCTTGATCGCGAACTCCACGCGCTCGCTGCTCTTCGGAATGGTCGCGACGTTCTTCGCGTATTGGTCCGGCGTGAGCAATTGCTCCAGCAGCGATTCGAGCTGCACTTCGCCCCAAATGCCGCGCGTCTTGACGTTGGTGAGCACCTTCTTCAGATCGCCGACACCCGCCGCCAGCGATTGCATCTCGCCCAACCCGCGATGCACCTGCTCCAGCCTCTCGGACACCAGCCTGAACGATTCGCCGAGCCGCTGCTCCAGCGTGGCGTGCAGCTTTTCGTCGACGGTGCGGCGCATTTCCTCGAGCTTTGCGGCGTTGTTCGCTTCGATGTCCTTGAGACGCGCTTCGAGCGTCGCGCGCACTTCGGCAAGCCGACGGTCGTTGGTCTCGGACAGTTGCGCGAGATGCAGCGTCATCGAATCCGCGAAGCGCTTCAGCGCGTTGCCCTGATCCTCGCGCGCCTGCTGGCTTTGCTGCGCGAGTTGCTGCGCGAGCGCGTCGAACTGCGCGTTCTGCACGCTCGACGTGCTGGCGAGTTGTGTCGAAAGCGTCTGATGAAATTGCGCGAAGCCGCCCTGCGATTCCATCCGCGACACGCGCGCGCTCTCCGCGATATCGCCGCGCAAGCCGCGTTCGAGCCGCTCCTGCGCGCGCGCGTGCGCTTCGCCCATGTCGTTCACGCGATCGGTGAGCGCCGCGAATTCCTCTTCGAGATCGACGTTCGATCCGCGCCGCATCGTCGAGAGCAGCGCGAACAGCACGATGACTAACGCGACCGCGAGCACCGCGACCGCGCCGTACAGCAGTTCGATCATTTCGCGAGCACGCCAGGGTTGATGGGATTCGGCGGATTGCCGGCGCGCGGTCCTTCGCCGAGCGCGGCGATCAGGTTGTCGGCGGCGAGGTTCGCCATCGCGCGGCGCGTGGATTCGGTCGCGCTCGCGATGTGCGGCGTCAGCACGACGTTTTCCAGCGCCAGGAAACCGGGGTTCAGGTTCGGCTCGCCTTCGAACACATCGAGGCCCGCCGCCGCGATGCGCTTTTCGCGCAGCGCCGCGATCAACGCGGCGTCATCGACGATTCCGCCGCGCGCGATGTTCGTCAGCGTCGCCGTCGGCTTCATCAGCGCGAGTTCGGCCGCGCCGATCGTATGGTGGCTTTCCTTCGAGTACGGCACCACGAGCACGACATGGTCCGCGCGCTTGAGCAAGTCTTCCTTCGACGCGTACTCCGCGTTCAGTTCGGCCTCGATCTCCGGCGCGACGCGCGAGCGGTTGTGATAAATCACGCGCATGTTGAAGCCGCTCGCCCGCCGCGCGAGCGCCTGACCGATGCGTCCCATGCCGATCACGCCGAGCGTCGAGCCGTACACATCGGCGCCGAGGAAGGAGTCGAACGACCACTTTTGCCATTTGCCCGCGCGCAGAAAGTGCTCCGACTCGGTCACGCGGCGCGCGGCCGCCATCATCAGCGCCCAGCCGAAATCGGCGGTGCTTTCGTTCAGCACGTTCGGCGTGTTGGTGCCGAGCACCTTGTGCGCGTCGAATGCCTGCATGTCGAAGTTGTTGTAGCCGACCGCCATGTTCGCGACGACTTTCAGGTTCGGCGCGCCCGCCAGTTCCTTCTCGCCGACCATCTCGCCCGCCGTGAACGCGCCGTCCTTGTCGGCGAGACGCCGCGCGAACTCGTCTTGAGGGAGCACGTCGCCCGGGTTCAGATCGACTTCGAAATGCTGCTTTAGGCGCTCGATCACATCGGGAAAAGTGGGACGTGCGACAAGTACCTTCTTCATCGATTGCTCCTAGAAAAAAAGCCAGCCGGAAACAGCGAAAAGCGGCAACAGGACGACGCACGACCAGCCCATATAGCCGAAGAAACCCGGCATGCGGATGCCGCGCGATTCCGCGATCGCCTTCACCATGAAATTCGGCGCATTGCCGATATACGTGTTCGCGCCCATGAATACCGCGCCCGCTGAGATGGCGGCGAGCGTCGTCGCGCCGGTGGTCATCAACGTCTGTGCATCACCGCCCGCGAGATTGAAGAACACGAGATAGGTCGGCGCGTTGTCGAGAAACGAGGACAAGAGGCCGGTCGCCCAGAAATACGCGAGATCGACCGGCTTGCCGTTCGCATCCGATACCGCGTGCACGATGCCCGCGAACGCGCCCGCCTCGCCCGCGCGCAGGATCGTGATGACCGGCGCGATAGTCACGAAGATGGCCGCGAAGAGCTTGGCGACTTCCTGGATCGGCGCCCAGCCGAATGCGTTGCCCGCGCGCGCGCTCTTCGGCGTGAGCGCGAGCGATGCGAACAGCACGATCACGAGCGCCGCGTCCCGCACGATGTTCTGCAGCGCGACGTGCGTCCCGAACACGCTGAACTCGATTCCGGGCTTCCAGAGGCCGCTCATCAGCACGAGCGCGACGATTGCCGCAAGCAGCGCGAAGTTGATCTTGCCGTCGATGCCCAGGCCATGCGTGTCCGGCGTCGGATCGAGAAAGGCGGATCGCGCTTCTTCTTTCCTGCGCCAGTAGTAGCGGTCGATCACATAGAACAGCGCGAGCAGGATGCCGCAGATGAAGAGCATCGGCAGCGCGAGATGCAGCGTGGTCCAGAAGAACCCGACGCCGTTCAGAAAGCCGAGAAAGAGCGGCGGGTCGCCGAGCGGCGACAGCGAACCGCCCGCGTTCGCCACCAGAAAAATGAAGAACACGACGACATGCACGACGTGCTTGCGGTTGTCGTTCGCGCGCAAGAGCGGGCGGATGAGCAGCATGGCCGCGCCCGTCGTTCCCATGATGCTGGCGAGCGCGGTGCCGAGTGCCAAAAGCGCCGTGTTGACGGCAGGCGAGCCGTGCAGATTGCCGCGCACGCAGATGCCGCCCGCCACCGTGTAAAGCGACGCCAGCAGGACGATGAACGGCACGTACTCTTCGAGCATGGCGTGGACGAGCACGCCGAACGCCGCGCCTGCGCCGAACGCGGCGGCGAACGGCGCGAGCAGCGCAAGCGCCCACGCCGCCGCGATCTTGCCGAAATGGTGATGCCACAGCCGATGCGCGACGAGCGGCAACACCGCGATGGAAAGCAGGATGCCGACGAACGGAATGCCCCACGCCGCGGACAGCGATGCGCCATCGAGCGTGGCGGCCGTTGCATCGGACATCGCGAAAAGCGGCGGCAGGAAGCCGAAAACGAAACGCCGCACGCTGCTCACGCTCCCCGCACGACGATCACATGCACGCGATACGGCCCATGCGCGCCCAGCACGATGGTCTGCTCGATATCGCCCGTGCGCGACGGTCCCGACACGAAGTTCACGGCGCGCGGCAACTCGCCCCGCTCGGCGCGGATCAGCGCGAACGCGTCTTCGTGCGAAGCCACGATGCGCGACGCCGGCACGATCGCGATATGCGTCTGCGGCAGCAGCGCGCCCGATGCAGGCGTTTCGGCGCCCGACAGCAGCACGAGCGAACCGGTTTCGGCGGTCGCGCAAAAACAGCCGGTGATGCCGACGAGATCCGCGTCCGCCGGTTTGCGCAGCGACGCCTGAATGCCCGCGTTCGCCCACGGCAGACCGGCGAGCGCGGGCCACGCGACGACATCGGATGAAAGATCGAGCGCGTGCAGATAGCGCGCGGCTTCGGCGGGCGCGTCGTCCAAAGAATCGACTTCGGCGACGGTCGTGGCGAGCCGTTCGGCTTCGAGACTGAAACGCGCGATCAGTTCGTCGCGCGTGACGGGAAGCGGCGGACGCGGGCCAGCGGGATGCCGCGTCAGATAATCTTCGGCGGCGGCGCGTTCGGCGTCCGTCGGCGCTCCTCGCCTGCCCTGCGCGCTGCGGATGCGCGCGAGAATATTGCGGCGCGCGGCCGATGTGTCCATGGTGCCGTCCTCATATTGCCTGCGGGGAAACGTTCGCGGCGATCGATCCGCGACGCGAAGCAAATTATATCGACCGGTCCGCGCGCACGGACCTCATCCGAACGGCATAGGCCGAGTCTGAATCAGCCTTCCTCGGCAGGCTGCTCGATGCCGAAAACCTGACGCAGATAGGCGAGGTACGCCTTGTCGTCGCACATGTTCTTGCCCGGCGAATCGGAGAGCTTGGCCACCGGCTGGCCGTTGCAGCGAACCATCTTGATGACGATCTGCAGCGGCTGATAGCCGAGATCGTTGGTGAGATTCGTGCCGACGCCGAACGCGAGCTGGCAGCGTCCGCGAAAGCGTTCGTAGAGTTGCAGCACTTTCGGGATATCGAGCGCGTCCGAGAACACGAGCACCTTCGTGCGCGGATCGCAGCGATTTTCCTCGTAATGCTTGAGAAGACGCTCGCCCCAGTCGAAGGGATCGCCGGAATCGTGGCGCGCGCCGTCGAAGAGCTTGCAGAAGTACATGTCGAAGTCGCGCAGGAACGCCTTCATGCCGTACACGTCCGACAGCGCGATTCCCAAATCCCCGCGATATTCCTTCGCCCACATTTCGAAGCCGAAGATCTGCGAATCGCGCAGGCGCGGACCGAGCGCCTGACACGCCTGAAGATATTCGTGCGCCATGGTGCCGAGCGGACGCAGTCCGTGCTTCATCGCGTAGAAGACGTTGCTCGTGCCGGCGAACTGCTCGCCGAGCCTTTCTTTCAGCGTCAGCACCACTTCTTCGTGCCACTGCTTGGAGAACCGGCGGCGCGTGCCGTAATCGGCGATCTTGCAATCCGAATATTCGGGCGGCGTGGCGAGCAGCTTGATCTTGTCGCGCAGACGCTCGCGGCCGGTTTCATACTCGGGCTTGCGCTGCGTGTTGCGAAAGTAGACCTCGTTGACGATCGCGAGCACCGGAATCTCGAAGAGGATCGTATGCAGCCACGGCCCTTCGATCACGATGTCGATCTCGCCGTTGTTATTCTTCGACGGCGAGATGTCGATGGACTTCTCGCTGAGATGAAAAAGCGCCAGAAAGTCGATGAAATCGCTCTTGATGAAGCGCATGCGCCGCAGATAGTCGAGCTCTTCTTCCTTGAAGCGCAGGCTGCAGAGGTGGCGCACTTCATCGCGGATCTCGTTGATGTACGGCACGAGATCGGCCTGCGGCGTGCGGCACCGGAAGCGATATTCGACATGCGCGGCCGGGAAGTGATGCAGCACGACCTGCATCATCGTGAACTTGTAGAGATCGGTATCGAGCAGCGAATTGATGATCATGGTTCTGGCTGGGACAGCGAAGCGAGCAGACCGCGCGACGATGCGCAGCGGGCCTTTGGGCCATGTTACCCGAATGCGCGGCCGGGCATGACCATGCGTACCCTTTAAAGAAACCGCGCATACATACATTGCAAATCGATATAAGCCGCGCCCGCTGGCCTTCGCGCCGGTTTTTATCGTTAAGCTACAATATGCGTTTTGGCGAAGACCCGCCGCGCCACGCAGCGCGCCGGGCGCCCCCCACGAATTCCGCATGCAGGAGCCTGAATGACTCACGTTGTGACCGAAAGCTGCATCAAGTGCCGCTACACCGACTGTGTGGATGTGTGCCCGGTGGATTGCTTCCGTGAAGGTCCCAACTTTCTCGCGATCGATCCGGACGAGTGCATCGACTGCGCCGTCTGCGTGGCCGAGTGCCCGGTGAACGCCATTTACGCCGAGGAAGACGTTCCGGGCGATCAGCAGCATTTCACCGAGCTGAACGCCGAACTCGCACGCAACTGGCCGAGCATCACCAAGACGAAGGCGCCGCTGCCCGAAGCCGAAGAATTCAAGGACGTGAAGGACAAGCTGAATCTGCTCGAACGTTAAAGCACGGCGGTGTTTCGGCAGCGCGTTTGTTCATTTAGGACAAGTTCGATGCAATGAAACAAGTTGTATTGAGTCAGAATTCGGCGTTGACAGGCTAAAAGTCGCTCCTTATAATTCCGCTTCTCTGCTGTAGATGTTCCCCGATAGCTCAGTCGGTAGAGCGCCGGACTGTTAATCCGTAGGTCCCTGGTTCGAGCCCAGGTCGGGGAGCCAACACTTCAGCAACGTCAGTTTTTCAAAAACCCAGTCGGATTGCTGGGTTTTTTAATCGATTTTTAGTGGTAGATGTTCCCCGATAGCTCAGTCGGTAGAGCGCCGGACTGTTAATCCGTAGGTCCCTGGTTCGAGCCCAGGTCGGGGAGCCAAAGCATTGAAAGCCCAGTCATTCGACTGGGCTTTTTGCTTTTCCGCGCTTGTTTCTGCCCTTCCCGCCGCATTTCAGTACGCGTTTCAAGAACAAGACAACGCGGTCGGCGGCTTTCTGATGCGCACGGCGGCGTCGCCGAACGAAAGCGGCGAGCGCACCGGCGGCCTCAATCGAGCGTTCAAGTATCTCTATTCGATCTGGCTCGTCGGCAAGCGCCTGAAGTCGTGAAACCGGACCGCCTACTACATCGTGAAGTGGCTGCTGTTCGGCGGCATCGCGGTCGCTATTTTGGCGATCTTGAGTCTTATTTGGCCAGCCACACGACCGTCAGCGAGCGCACGCCCTGCGCGCCGCGAATAAGCACGCCTTCGATATCCGCCGTCGCCGACGGTCCCGTGACCAGCACCGCATAGCGCGCGGACTGGAAATCGGGCCGTCGATAAACCTGCTGCAAGCCGTCGACGAGTTGCGCCGGATCGAGCAGCACGACGAGATGCTGCGCGAGATAACCGATCGAATTGACGACGTATTCCGCTTCGCTGAACCACACGGAGCCGGTTTCCGCGACGCCGAAGCGCCCGCGCACGACGCCTACGTCGACGTCCTGCAGCGACGACGGCACGGTATCCGGCGACAGCGCGCGCGTAGCCGCGATGCCCTCCACCGCCGACGCCACCACCGCGTCTTCGCCGAAGCGCGCGGCGATCATCGCGTTGACTTCGTCGATGCCGTGCGCGTGCGCGCAGGTGCCGCCCATCGCGGTGAGCGCGGTGATGAAGCGCGTCATGAGATCGCCTTCGGGCGACGGAAACACGGGCACTTCCGGGCGCGGGCGCGATGCGGGCTGCGCCGCGCGAATCTTCGATAGAAACGCTTCGCGAGTCGTCATTTGGCGGGCTTCCTGTTTTTCTTGTACCACTCGTGAAAGGTCTCGGCGGGCGCTTCGGGCAGATCGCGCTGACGCCCCCAGATGTTGAGCGGGTTGTACAGCACGAAGTTGGGCAAGCGCTTCAGCGCGCCGCCGAGCGATGCGACCGTCGCGCGATAAAGCGTCGGGCTCGCGAGCAGGCGCCCCGCCATCTTCAGCACTTCCTTCTTCACGAACGGCACTTCGTGTTTCTCCGCGATCACCTCGCGCCACTTGTAGATCTGCTCGTGAATGTTGACCTTCGTCGGGCAGACGTTGGTGCAACTGCCGTTCATCGTCGAGGCGAACGGCAGCGCGCTATAGCGCTTCAGATCGTGAGTCGGGTTGATGATCGCGCCGATCGGCCCGGAATACGTGCCTCCATACGACAGTCCCCCGCTTCGCCGATACACCGGGCACGTGTTCATGCACGCGCCGCAGCGGATGCACTTGAGCGAATACCAGAAGTCGTCGAGCGCGAGCCGCTCGGAGCGTCCGTTATCGACGAGGATGTAGTGCATCTCCGTGCCCGGACGCGGCGCGCGAAAGTGCGACGTGTATTGCGTGATCGGCGAGCCGAGCGCGCTGCGCGACAGCATGCGCACGAACACGCCGAGATCGGCGATCGTCGGAATGAGCTTTTCGATGCCGATCGACGCGATATGCAGCGGCGGCACGTTCGCCGACAAATCCGCGTTGCCCTCGTTCGTGCACACGACGACCGTGCCCGTTTCCGCGACCGCGAAGTTGCAGCCCGTCATGCCCGCCGTCTTCTCGCGCACGAAGTACGGCCGCGTGTTCATGCGCTGGCTTTCGGCGAGATAGTGGATGTCGCTGTTGGCGGGATCGGTGCCGATGGTGCGGCCGAACAGTTCGGCCACGTCCGCGCGCAGCTTGTGCACGGCCGGCACGACCATGTGGCTCGGGTCCTGATGATCGAGCTGCTGGATGCGCTCGCCGAGATCGGTTTCCATCACCGTGATGCCGCGCGGCTCCAGATAGTCGCGCATATAGCATTCGTCGGTGAGCATCGACTTGCTCTTGACGAGCGTGGTCATGCCGCGCTCGCTCATCAGCGTGTGGACGAGCGCGTTGTGCTCTTCCGCGTTCGCCGCGAAATGCACGACGACGCCGTTCTTCTCCGCCTGTTCCACGAACTGCGTAATGTAATCAGCGAGATTCGACAGCGTGTGTTCCTTGATGCCCGAGGCGAGTTCGCGCATCGCTTCCCATTCGGGAATGCCGTGCGCCTGCGCATCGCGCTTGCTGCGCAAGTCCCAGAGGCGCTTGTCGTGGAACGCGACGTGATCGGTCTTCTGCAGGAACGCGCCCGCCGCCTTCGCGTGGTCGATCTTCACGGTCTTGCTCATGCGCGCGCTCCGTTCAAGACCTGCGCGATGTGGATGAACCGCGCGTCGAGCTTCATGCGTTCCGCGCAGCCTTGCTGATGCATGAGGCACGACATGTCGCCCGACACGATGTACTCCGCGCCCGCGCCGATGTGATCGCGCACCTTGTCCTGCCCCATCCGCACGGACACCGCTTCCTCGGTCACCGAGAACGTGCCGCCGAAGCCGCAGCACTCGTCGGGCCGCGCGGGCGTGACGAACTCGATGCCCTTCACGCCTTCGAGCAACGCGCGCGGTTTCGAAAAGCGCGTCCCGGCGACTTCCGAATTCGATGTCTCGCGCAGATGCCGCACCGCGCTGCAACTGTTGTGCAGCCCGACGCGATGCGGAAACTCGGCCCACGGAAACTCGCGGACCTTCAGCACGTCGTGCAGGAATTCGACGAGTTCGTACGTGTTGCGCCGAACCTTCTGCACGTCGCTCGTCTGCTCGATCGCCGTGAAATGCTCGCGCACGTGATGCGTGCAACTCGCCGACGGCCCGACCACGTAGTCGTAATCCGCGAAATTGCGCGCGAACACGCGCTCCGCGCCGGCGGCATCCTTGTGCGCGCCGCTGTTGGCCATCGGCTGGCCGCAGCACGTCTGATCTTGCGGATAATCGACATCGACGCCCAGCCGCTCCAGCAATTCGAGCGTGGCGATGCCGACCTGCGGATAGAACGCATCGATGAAACAGGGGACGAACAGGGCAACTTTCATGGGCATCGTGGGGAAGAAAACTGCGTCTTGGTCAGTTTGGTCTGACCAAGACTTTAAGGATGCGGGGCTTTCGTGTCAAACTAGGTTAATCCAGCGTCCCTGCAATTGCGTTTCAACCGAACGATGACTTTCCAGCCCGTCCATTCCCACTCATATTCCCGCGTGCGCCTGTCCGATGTCGTGTCCGGCCAGATCCGGGAACTGATTTCGAACGGCACGCTGCTGCCCGGCCAGCGCCTGCCCGCCGAGCGCGATCTGGCCGAGCAGTTGAACGTGTCGCGGCCATCGTTGCGGGAGGCGCTCATTCGTCTCGAATCCGATGGATTCATCCGCGCGGTGGCGCGCGGCGGCTTCGTCGTGTCGGACGTGACGGCGCCGCTCGTGTCGCTGCCGCTCGCGGCCTTGCTCGAACAGCAGCCGAACGCGAGCGCCGACGTGCTCGAACTGCGTCACGGCCTCGAAACGCTCGCGACCGCCTACGCCGCCGAGCGCGCGACCGAAGCCGATCTCGCGCGCATCGCCGCTGCGTTCGATGCGCTACAGGCCGCCGTCGCCGAGAAAAGCGCGCGCATCGCGGAGAAGGATGCGGCGTTCCATCTGGCCATCGCGGACGCGACGCACAACATCGCGCTCGCGCATGTGATGCACGGGCTGAATGAACTCGTGCGCGAATCGATGCTGAGCTCGCATCGTCTCGTCGATTACGACGACGAAGTCGAAGCCGACCTGCTCGCCCAGCATCGCGCGATGCTCGATGCGATCGTCGCCCGCGATCCCGCGCGCGCCCGCGACTGCGCCGGCGCGCATCTGGACTACGTGCGCGCGCTTTATCGCGACCGGCCGGCCAGACGAACGCGCAGCCGCCTTTCTCACGATGACATGACCAATCCGTAAGCCCGCGTAATAGACGATAGGACTTCACCTACACGCATTTCGGACGCACACGGCTAACGCGCGCTTCGCGGCTCCGCGATACTGGAACCGTCTAAAACAACATGAGCAAGGAGGACAACATGCCTTATCTTCTCGGATGGCTGCTCGGTGTGCCGGTCGTGGTGCTGGTGATCCTGTATCTGATCTTCCATTGAAGGTTGGAGGGCGGCCGCAAGACCGCATCAAAGCGAACGAAGGGCGTCGTTACAATACGACGCCCTTTTCTTTTTCCCTGAAGGATTGCGATGAACCGCGCCGCCCGTTTTGCAGCAACCGCATCGCTCGTACTTTCGCTTGGCGCGACCGTCGCGCACGGCGAGGAGATTGCGAGCGTCAACACGAACTTCCGCATCACCGGTTCGGACCGAGTGAGCGTCGAGGCTTACGACGATCCGCTCGTCGGCGGCGTCACGTGCTATGTGTCGCGGGCGCGCACGGGCGGCGTGAAGGGCACGCTCGGCATCGCGGAAGATCCGACGGAAGCGTCCATCGCGTGCCGTCAGGTCGGGCCGGTGAAGTTCGCCGGGCCGCTCAAGCAAAAGAGCGATGTCTTCACGGACCGCATGTCGTTCATCTTCAAGACGCTGCATGTCGTGCGGATCGTCGATGCCAAACGCAACACGCTCGTGTATCTGACGTACAGCGACCGCATTGCGAGCGGCAGCGCGAAGAACAGCGTGACGGCCGTGCCGGTGCCGGAAGGCACGGCGATCCCGGTGAAGTGAGCGCGGCTCGCGGGCCGGCGAAGTTGTAAACTGAACGATTCGCCTTCGACCGAGCCACGCCATGAACGCTCCGCGCTTTTCCAACGCCGCACGCTACTGGCGCTCGCCGCTCGTGCCGGACGCGGACATGGTCACCGCCGAGTACTACGACCACGAGTTCACGCCGCACTGGCATGACGCGTACACGGTGCCCGTCATCGAAGCGGGCGCGGAATGCTACGACTATCGCGGCTCGCGCTACGTGGCCGAAGCGGGCTCGGTGCCGGTCATCAATCCGGGCGAACTGCATACCGGCGCGCGTGCCGTCGATGCCGGATGGCGGTATCGCGTGTTCTATCTGCCGGTGCCGTTCGTCGAAGGCATCGCGCGCGAGATGTCGCCGCGCGCCGCGTCGCCGTGGTTCGCCGCCGAGATCATCCGCGATGCCGATCTGGCGCGGCGCCTCGTGATCGCGCATCGCGCGCTGGAAAACGCGGGCGACCGCGCCGATCCGCTCGCCGCCGAAACCGCGCTCGTCGATGCCGTCAGCACGCTGCTCGCGCGCCATGCGCTCGAGAGGCCATCGGCCGCGCCGCCCGCCGCCGACGCCGCGCGCGTCGCCACGATGAAAGCCCGCCTCGCCGACGATATCCTCGAACCGGTCACGCTCACGGAACTCGCGCGCACGGTCGGGCTTTCGACGTTCCATGCGGCGCGGCTTTTCACGCGCGAGACGGGGCTTGCGCCGCACGCGTGGCGCAATCAGTTGCGCATCGTGCGGGCGTTGCCGGCGTTGCGCGCGGGGGCGTCCATCGCGGATGTCGCGGCGGCCAGCGGCTTCACCGATCAAAGTCATTTCACGCGGCATTTCAAGCGCGCGTTCGGCGTTGCGCCGGGACGCTGGCGCTAGTTTTCCCACGACGCGACCGCAAGAACGTACAAGCCAGCAAGGGCGGCGTTGGCTTATCCTCCGCCATCACGTCGTATCGGCCGGAACGGTTTCCGGCCAGCAGGAGGAAACAATCTTGACCGCAGCATCGCCCAACGCCCTCAACGAATTCGCCGCCGGCGCACGCGACACCATTCCGATGATGATCGGCGCCGCGCCGTTCGGCGTCATCTTCGGCACGCTCGTCACCGCGAGTCCGCTCGCGCTGTGGCACGGCCAGTTCATGTCGCTCGCGGTGTTCGCGGGATCGGCGCAATTCATCGCGGCCGGCATGATCGCGGGCAACGCGAGCTTCGCGGTGATCTGGGCGACGACCTTCGTCGTCAATCTGCGGCACGTGCTCTATTCCGCGACGCTCGCGCCTTACGTCGCGCATCTGCCCGCGCGCTGGCGCTGGGCGCTTGCCGGCCTCATGACCGACGAAGTCTTCGCCGTCGCGTACGCGCATTATCAGAAGCGCGCGGCGGGCGAGATCGGCCCGCATTACTTCTTCGGCTCCGGCGTCGCGATGTATCTGAACTGGCAGGCGTGGACGCTCGTCGGCCTCTTCTTCGGCGCGGCGTTTCCGGGGCTCAAATCGCTCGGGCTCGACTTCGCGATGGTCGCCACGTTCATCGCGATCATCGTGCCGCAGCTCGTCGCGCTGCGCTTCGTGGCGGCGGCGCTCGCGTCGGGCGTGCTGTCGTTCGCGTGGCAGGACTGGCCGTACAAGCTCGGGCTGCTGGCGGCGGTGCTCGTGGGCGTCGCGGTCGGCATGATGCTGACGATGCTCGAAGCGAAGCCTCGCCTCGACAAGGAGCGCGCGCAATGAACTATGTCGTGCTGATTCTCGGAATGGCGCTCGTCACCTATCTGATCCGCGCCGCCGTGTTCGTGCTCGGCGAGCGGCTCGCGTTTCCGCCCGTCGTGCGGACCGCGCTCGGCTTCGTGCCGGTGACGGTGCTGACCGCGATCATCGTGCCGATGACCGTCTCGCCGCACGGCAACGGCGCGGAAATCACGTGGCGCAATCCGCAGCTCGTGGCGGCGGCTGTCGCGGTTATCGTGTGCGCGTTGACGCGGCGCGCGCTGCTGACCATCGCCGTGTCGCTCGCGGTGTTCTTCTTCTGGCAACTGGTCGTGCTGCGCTAGACATCGCAGCCTCGCGCCTTTCAAATACCCCTCAAGTTTCCGGCTCCCGCGCCGATATCAGAAACGAATGGCCTTCCGCTTTTGCGGCGGGCCGACAGCATTTCCCGCCCAGGCCACCCCAGCGCGGAACCGGAAACCAACATGCGTCAAATCACCCTTTCGCTTCGCGACGAAACGATCGCTTCGCTGCAACGCGATTTCGAGGCGTTCCTGCGTCTTTCGCTCAAGCTCGATCCGCAGTTCATCACGCCGTCGTTCGAGGATTTTCTGCGCGCGAAGCTGCTCGACAACGACACGCCGCTCACCGAGCAAGCCGTGCAGCGCATGCTCACGCACGGCCAGTACGCGTGGGCGAAGCGCGCGCTCGACAAGGAGTTTCCGGACGTCGTCGAAATTCTGATCCGTCAGGCGGCGGAGCACGGCTTCGCGTTCGCGATCCGTTCCGACTGGAGCGCCGAGGATCTGCTGAAGGCGTCGCGTGCGTGGGCGACGGCGATCGTCACCGAGGCAAAGGGCGACGAATCGCAAGTGGACGTGCTCGCGTCGCAGATCAAGTCGGCGGCGGCGGATATCCGCGAGGTCGAGGAAAAGATGCAGACGCCCGCGTGGCGTCTCGCCGATTCGCTGCGCCAGCGCGTGTACGAAGGGAAGATCGCGGTGGAAGCGAACGTCGGCTCGGCGGCGCGCGAGAAGCTCGGCGAACTGCGCGCGCTGCTGCGGCTCGCGATTTTCTACGGATCGGTGCAGAAGCAGGAAGCGCAGCAATTGCTCGAATATTTGCGGTCGCTGCGGCCGGAGCTTTTCATCGACGAGCCTTACGACGGCTTCACGCGCTTCGCCGCATGGCTCCGAAGCATTTTCGGCAACGCGCCGCGCGTGCCGAAACCCACGCGGGCGTCGCGCTGAGCGGCCCGCGCCCTACTCCCACATTCCCTTCAGCCGCGCCGCGATATCGATCTTCGCTTTCGCGGCGGCCGCGAGCCCCGCTGCCGTCGGCGCGGCGGCAACCGGCGCCGGCGGCCAGGCGGCGGCCTCGAAGTTCTGCATCAGATGCGGCGGGATGAAGCGCGTACGCTGCGCCCACACGTGCCGGTCGCCGAGATTCGTCTGGTTGTGCACGTAGAAGCGCTGCGGCGTGATGATGTGCAGGTCTTCCTTCGCGCGCGTCATCGCGACATAGAGCAGGCGGCGCTCTTCGTCGATTTCCTCTTCGCTGCCCGTGCCGAGATCGGACGGAATGCAGCCGTCCACGCCGTTCAGCACGAACACGTTGCGCCATTCCTGGCCCTTCGCCGAGTGGATGGTCGACAGAATCAGATAGTCCTCGTCGATGAGCGGCACGCCCGATTCGTCGCTCGTCGCGTCGGGCGGATCGAGCGTGAGTTCGGTCAGGAAGCGCTCGCGCGTCGGATACGTGGACGCGATGCTCTCCATCTGCATCACGTCGCCGATGCGGATGGCCGCGTCCTCGTGATTGCGTTCGAGGTGCGGTTCGTACCATCGGCGGATCATTTCGAACTCGGCGGGCCAGCCGGACTCGCGCCCGCAGAGCTTCGCCATCAGCGCGACGAAACGCGGCCAGTCTTCGCTCGCGCGCGCGGGCGCCTGAAAGCCCGCGATTGCGTTCGATGCCACCGCGTCCGGCGCGCTCACGCTGTCGAGCAGGCGCCCCGCGATCGCCGGGCCGACGCCCGGAAGCAATTGCGCGACACGAAAGCCCGCGACGCGATCGCGCGGATTCTCGGCCCAGCGCAGCACCGCGAGCACGTCCTTGACGTGGATCGAATCCAGAAACTTCAGTCCGCCGAACTTCACGAACGGAATGTTCTTGCGCGTCAGCTCGATTTCGAGCGTCGCGCTGTGATGCGCCGCGCGAAACAGCACCGCCTGCGACTTCAGCTTCATGCCGCCCTCGCGCGCCTCCAGCACTTTCTCGACGACATAGCGCGCCTGATCCGCCTCGTCCGCGACAGCGACGACGCGCGGCTTCTGCGCCGATGCCTTGTCGGTCCACAAGTCCTTCGTGTAGCGCTCGGCGGCGAGCCCGATGACCGCGTTGGACGCTTCGAGAATCGGCTGCGTCGAACGGTAATTGCGGTCCAGCGTGACGGTCGCGGCGGGCGGCGTGAAGTGCTGTGGAAAATCGAGGATGTTGCGCACCGTCGCGCCGCGAAACGAATAGATGGACTGCGCATCGTCACCGACGACGGTCAGGCCGCGCCCGTCCGGTTTCATCGCGAGGAGAATGGTGGCCTGCAGGCGGTTCGTGTCCTGATATTCGTCGACGAGCACGTGATCGAAACGGCTCGACAAATCTGCGGCAATCGCCGGCTCGGCCGCGAGATGCGACCAGTAGAGCAGCAGGTCGTCGTAATCGAGCACGCTTTGCGACTGCTTCGCGCCGACGTACGCGGCGAACAGGCGCTTCAGGTCGGCTTCCCACTCGCGGCACCACGGATACCACTGGTCGAGCACGGTCGCGAGCGACGCGCCCGTGTTGACCACGCGCGAGTAAATGCTGAAGCACGTGGATTTCGCCGGAAAGCGCTTTTCCTTCGACGACAGCCCGAGTTCGTGCCGCACGAGGTTCATGAGATCGGCGGAATCTTCGCGGTCGTTGATGGTGAACGACGGCGCGAGCCCGACGATATCGGCGTAATCGCGCAAGAGCCGCGCGCCGACGCTGTGAAACGTGCCGGACCACGTCAGGCCCTGCGCGATGGCGCTTTTGTTGCCGAGCGCGTTCGTCGCGATGCGCGTCACGCGCCGCGTCATTTCGAGCGCCGCGCGCCGCGAAAACGTGAGCAACAGAATGCGATGCGGGTCCGCGCCCTTCACCAGCAAATGCGCGACGCGATGCGCGAGCGTGTTCGTCTTGCCCGATCCCGCGCCCGCGATGACGAGCAGCGGCCCGCCGCAGCGGCCGGGTTCGTCGACGCCGAATTCGACGGCTTGCCGCTGCGCGTCGTTGAGTTTCGCGAGATACGCTGCGGCGGCTCGATCCTGAATGGGCGGCGCATCGGCGGCGGTGTCGGCGGCGGTGTCGGCGGGGCTGTCGGGAACGGTGAGCACGGGAATGGACGGCGGATGGAAGCGACGCGACACTGTATATCCATACAATGCGCGCGTGCAACCCTTTGTCGGCGCTCGCCTTTTGGCCCTAAAAAGCAAACGGCCCGGGCAACTGGCCCGGGCCGTCTCTGCGTCGAATCACACGCGTCAGTCCGCCTTCTTGGCGTCCTTCAGCTTCGCGTCCGCTGCGGCTTCGTTTGCTTCGGATTGCGATTCCGTCTTCTTCTTGTCGGCCTTCGCCTGCGCGACAGTGGCGTCCTTGTCGGCTTCGGCCTGCTTCTTCGCGGCCTTCTTGTCGGCGTGCGTCGCCGGAGCGTTGGCCGTTTGCGCGATCGATGCCGCGCTCACGCTCGCCAGCGCGCCCGCGACGAGCGCGGCCAGCAGTGCATTCGTGCGTCGTGTCATGGTGTCCTCCCGTTGGTGGCTGCCGCGAAGTCCCGGCCGGGAGCCTCGCGGCTTGTCTCAGTCCGGCAGCTTAGTGCTGCTCGCCCTGATCCTTCGGCGCGTGGTCGGCCGCGGCGTTCAGATCGTCCTTCGCGGTTTCCTTGTCGGCCTTCTTGTTGATTTTCGCGTTGCGCACTTGCTGCTTGTATTGCGCCTTGGCTTCCTTGTTCGCGGCCTTCATTTCGGCCTTGGATGCCTTCTTCGACGCGCGATATTCCGCGTTCGCCTGCGCGTCGGCGTTGCGCTTTTGCACCAGCGGATCCTGCGATGCCGGCGCGACCATGTTCTGCGGCGGCGGCGACATCGGCTGCTGGGCCTGCATCGAGACCTGGCCTTGCGCGTCGGCGCCCGGCGCGGCCTGCATCGGCTGGGCGGTCTGCGCGTGCGCGGCAGTGGTGGCGAGGGCCGCGAAAGCGGTACTGATCATCAGAATTCGAGCCTTAGTCATGAGCGATTCCTCTCTTTTGGTAGCGCGAACGCGTGGCTTCAGGAGAAGCGCAGCGCACGACGCTTGTCGTTTCGAAGATGACCGAAGCTGCATCGATCAAACTGAGAGACCGGGCGATCACCCGTCGAGTTTCACGAAATCAGTCACTGTTACCGACCGTTTCACTTGGCTACATTTCCCGCCGGTCCCGCCGCTGAATGGATCGAACCGGCTTTCCGTTCGATCGTTCGCGGTCCACGAAGCAGGAGCACGACGCGTACCCGATGATTTATGATGGCTGTCTTTGCACCGCTCTCCCCCGCCCGCCATGCCCCAGCTTCACTTCACCCTCACGGGCGACTTCGTCGAACTCCACAACCTGCTCAAGCTGATGGGCCTGGCCGACAGCGGCGGCTCCGCGAAGGCGCGCGTCGCAATGGGCGATGTCACCGTCGACGGCAAAGTGGAACTGCGCAAGACCTGCAAGATCCGCGCGGGCCAGGTGGTGATGCTCGACGGGCAGAAGATCCGCGTGCGCGCGCCCGCCGCCGAGTGAGCGCAGCGCTTGCGCGAAAGCGCCGCCGGATTGTCAAAACCCGGCCATAACAGGACGCGTCATCGACATGCCGCGCGCCACGCAATAAGCTAGTCGTCTTTCGTTCGGGTTTCAGCGCCCCGGTTCAAGCCTTTCGAGCGTGGACCGCGCCTGGCCGTTGCCGCCCGTTCCCGCTCAGTTTCCTTCGATCATGCAATCGCACACCACGCGCGTGAAGAACGCGCAACACGCGCATCAGGGGCCGCCGACGCTCTCGCGCCACGCCGTCGATACCGCGCGCCTCGCCGCGCCGCTCGCCATCGCGCAGCTTTCGCAAATGGCGATGGGCGTCACCGACACCATCCTGCTCGGCTCGCTCGGCCCCGACGCGCTCGCGGCCGGCGGCCTCGGCGCGAACCTGTTCTTCGTCGTGGTGACGCTGCTGCAAGGCGTGCTGACGTCGGTGAGCGTATCGGTGGCGCATGCGCGCGGCGCGAACGCGGAAGAGCGCGTGCCCAGCATCTACTGGACGGGGCTGCTGCTTTCCGTGCTGCTCGCGGTGCCCGCGTTCGTGCTCCTGAGCTACGCCGAGCCGATTCTGCTCGCGTTCCACGAACCCGCGACGCTCGCGCGCAACGTCGGCGAATATTGCGCGATGCTGCGCTGGGGCACGCCGGGCAGCCTGATCGGCATCGGGATGATGCGTGCGTTCCTGCCCGCGATCGGCGCGGCGAAGCGGCTTCTGTGGGTGTCGATCGGCGGCGTGTTCGTCAACGGCTTTCTCAACTACGGGCTGATTCACGGCGCATACGGCCTGCCGCGCGAGGGCTTCGTCGGCTCGGCGGCGGCGACGACCATCACCGTGTGGCTGACGGCTTTCGCGCTCGTCGCGCTGTTGCATCTGCGTCCGCGTTACCGGCATTTCGTGGTGGCGGCGCGTCCGCATCTGCCGCTGCTCGGCGAACTGTTCGGCATCGGCTGGCCGGTGGCGATCACGTATGGCGTCGAATCCACGCTCTTTCTCGCGACCGGCATGATGGTCGGCCTGCTCGGCGAAGCGCCGCTCGCCGCGCATCAGATCGCGCTGAACGTCGCGTCGGTGGCGTTCATGGTGCCGCTTGCCATCGGCCAGGCGGCGAACGTGCGCGTCGGCTACTGGGTCGGCGCGGGCGTGCCGGTCGCCGCGCGGCATGCGGGCTTCGTCGCGCTGGCGTTGGGCGTCGGCTTCATGATGTGCTCAGGGCTCGTGCTGATTACCGCGCCGCACGCGATCGTCGGCCTGTATCTCCATCTCGACGATCCCGCCAACGCGCACACCGTGTCGCTCGCGGCGTCGCTGCTGGGCGTGGCGGCCGTGTTCCAGATCGTCGATGGCATGCAGACGGTCGGCTCCGGCTGCCTGCGCGGTCTGAAGGACACGCGCGTGCCGATGCTCGCGGCGGCGTTCGGCTACTGGGGCGTCGGGTTCCCGACGGGCTATGCGCTCGCGTTCCACTTCGGCCTCGGCGCGAAGGGCTTGTGGTGGGGACTCGCGGCGGGACTCGCGAGCGTCGCGGTGCTGATGACGCTGCGGTTTCATCGCATCAGCAAGCGGCTCGTGGCGTCGGGCGTGGCGCCTTCGGCGGCTTCCGTCGATCCGTCGCCGCGTCGCGCAGCCTGAGTTCGCGCTTGCATATGCAAAGCATGAATGCTTGGTTGGGCCGCGCGCGCCGCGTTGCTACGATGAAGCCGTCTCCTCCTTGAGACTCCAGTAACAGGGGTTGTAGGCCCGCTCTGCCGAGCGGGCTTTTTTTCGCCGGCTCGATTGGCATGTCGTGTGTTGCGTCCCGTCAGCAGCCCGATCGCGCATGCATCGGTAAAAGTGTCGGCGCGCATCGAATGTTTTTAAGCGGACGCACTCAAGACGGGTCAAGCCCCTCTTTGCATCGCCGTAAACGTGAGCATCAACGCCACCCTTTGCGGCCATGCACGCTCACAACGAAGCCTCACGACGTCCTCTTGCCGTTTCAACCGATCCACTCAATTCGCCAAAGCGCAGGACGTTTCTCGCGATGATGCTCGCGTCGGCCGGCAGCGCCGTGCTCGCCGGTTGCGGCGGCGGCGGTGGCGGCAGCGCGCAGGTTCCCGGCAGCGCCACCAAGGCAACGCCGACACCCGATGCCGGCACGCAGGCGGCAACCGGCACCGCGAGCACGAGCACGAGCACGAGCACGAGCACGAGCGCAAGCACCAGCACCAGCGCAAGCACGAACACGAGCACGAACGCAAACAGCGCCGCGCAATCGGCGACCGAGACCGAGACCGCGACGCAAAGCGCATCGGCATCCGCATCGGATGGCCTCTTCTACGGCATCAACGGTCACATGGCGTGGGGCGACGGCATCTACAAGACGATGCCGCCCGCCGCCCAGCTCGCCATCCTGCAGGATCTCGGCGTGACGAACTATCGCTGCGACATCGCGGACGGCGGCATGGCGACCACGCTCGCCAACGCGCTGAAGGGACCGTTCGCCAACAGCGGCGTATCGATCCTGCCGGTGTTCAATCCGCTTTCCGCGCACTGGGACCCGCACAGCAGCGAAGCCGATGCCTACTCGCTCGGCTACGACCTCGCCGTGCGCTGCACGCGTCCGCTGAAGGGACTCGTGAAGTACATCGAGTGCGGCAACGAACTCGACGTGGATCTGAAGATCGCGGGCGACGGCAGCTCGACCGCCGACTGGGATCCGGCGTGCTGGCCGTCGTTCCGCGGCGTGCTGCGCGGCATGATCGACGGCGTGCGCGCGATCGATCCGACCATCCAGTGCGGCGTCAACGTGGGCATCCCGATGGCCTATCGCGCGCTGCAAATGCTGTGGAACGGCATCGCGCCCGACGGCACGGCGCAAGGCGTGAGCGGCGCGGCATCGCTGCGCTGGGACTTCACGACGTATCACTGGTACAAGAGTTCGGGCGATATCCAGTGCGGCGGCCGCAACAACGCGTGCGTCGACGTGCTGCAAGTGCTGAAGGATTCGTTCAACGTGCCGATCTGGCTGACCGAATGGGGCTGGTCCGGCGCGAACGACACGCCGCAGTCGGCTGCTGCGTACACGGCGAAGGCGCTCGCGCAGTATCGCGCGATCAAGGACCGCTACAACATCCAGTCGATCATGATGTACGCGGTGATCGACGCGGACTACGGTCTCATTCAGGCCGACGGCGTGACGAAGAATCCGGCCTACGCCGTGTTCAAGAATTTCGTCGCGGCGAACCCGGCGTAATTCGAGTACGCAACCTTCAGGCGGGTTCCTGCCGGCGCCCGCCGCACCGCGTGTGAAGCGCGCGTGATCGTCCGTCGCCCCGGAATCTTTCCGGCAAAATAAAAAGTACCGAGCACGTTCCTTGCTCCGCGCGAACTTACATACCGCGCTCGCATTCGCTCGAGCCGGGCCAAGACGATCACAAGAAGAGGTTGCCAGTGTTCGAAAGCCGGGGAATGTCAGAAGCTGCAAATAAGGTTGTAAAGAACGAAGGACGGAATGCATCGAGCGCGCGGAACATCGCGGCGCGATGCATCGCCACGTTAGCCGCCTCGGCCGCGCTCGCGCTCACCGCCTGCGCGACCCGTCCGCCCGCGACGGCCTTCGATCGTCCGCCGAGTCACGCGCTCGCGACCAGCGTGGAAACGCCGCTCGCCGCCGCGCTGGCGCCGCTCGAAAAGCAGCATCCGGACGAATCCGCCGTGCGCCTGCTTCCCACCGGCACCGATGCGTTGCAGGCCCGCATCGCGCTCGCTCGCGCGGCGACGAAGACGCTCGACATGCAGTACTACATCGCCGAGGAAGACAACACCGGCAAGCTGCTGCTCGGGGCCGCGCTCTATGCGGCGGATCGCGGCGTGCGCGTGCGCATGCTCGTCGACGACCTGAATTTCAAGGACATCGACCGCATCATGGCGGCGCTCAACTCGCACGACAACATCGAGATTCGCGTCTTCAATCCGTACGGCAGCGCGCAGCGCAGCTTCTCCGAGCGCACGCGCAACTTCTTCACGAACCTCGATCACTTCACGCGCCGCATGCACAACAAGGCGATGATCGCGGACAACCAGATCGCGATTGTCGGCGGGCGCAATCTCGGCGACGAATACTTCAGCGCCAGTCCGACGCTGCAGTTCCGCGACCTCGACGCCTTCGCCGCCGGCCCCGTCACGCAGCAGATTTCCGCGAGCTTCGACGATTACTGGAACAGCACGCTCTCGTATCCGCTGCGCGTTCTGAACAAGCAGAAGTTCGATCCCGCCGATCTCGACAAGACGCGCGAAGACCTGCGCGCGCACTGGCGGCACGACGCCGAGCCGCTCAACGCGAAGCCGCTCAACGCGACGCCGCTCGCGCAGCAGATCGCGCGCGAGGAAATGAGCCTCACGTGGGCGCCGATCGAATTCCAGGTGGATTCGCCGTCGAAGATCGAGCATCCGAGCGACGACTACAAAAGCCCGCCGATGACGCGTCTCGTCGATCTGCTGAAGAACGCGCAGAGCGAATTCCTGATCCTCTCGCCGTATTTCGTGCCGCACGACGTCGGCGTGAAGGCGCTCGCCGATGTCTCGCACCGGAACGTGCGCGTCGCGGTGCTGACGAATTCGCTCGCCGCCACCGATGCCGTCGCGGTCCACGCCGGCTATTCGCCGTATCGCATTCCGCTTTTGGAGAACGGCGTCGAACTGTACGAATTCAAGCCGCTGCAGGCCGAAGGCGAAGGCCGCCCGCGCGCGGGGCTGTTCGGGTCGCAGTCGCGCGCGAGCCTGCACGCCAAGGCGTATGTGATCGATCGGAGTATCCTCGTGATCGGCTCGATGAATCTCGATCCGCGCTCGGCGCAACTCAACACCGAACTCGCGCTCGTGATCCACAGCAAGCCAATCGCGGAAGAAGCCGCCGGCCTGTTCGATCGCGGAATCTCGCCGCAAGCGAGCTATCGCGTGGAACTGGCGAGCGCGGCGGTGACGGCGGAACGGCGCCGCACGGGGTCGCCGCAATCCGGCCTCGTCTGGACGACGCACGAAGACAAAGGCACGGTCAGTTACGACCTGGACCCTGAAGCCGGCCTTTACCGCAATATGATGACCGGCCTCTTCATGCTGCTGCCCGTCGACAATCAGCTTTGATGAAACTCACGAGGAACTTCGCACCATGACACAGAACGCGCAGGGCGATGTACGCATGGAGAAGGACACGTTCGGCGAGATCGCCGTGCCGAACGGCAAGCTTTGGGGCGCGCAGACGCAACGCTCGCTGCAAAACTTCAGGATTTCGTCGGAGAAGCAGTCGCCCGAACTGATCACCGCGCTCGCCGTCATCAAGCGCGCCGCCGCCGAAGTGAACGCGGAACTCAAGCAGCTCGACGCGAAAAAGGCGCAGGCGATCATGCAGGCCGCCGACGAGATCATCGACGGCAAGCATCCGGACGAATTTCCGCTCGCGGTCTGGCAAACGGGCTCCGGCACGCAGACGAACATGAACCTGAACGAGGTCATCGCCAATCGCGCGAGCGAGATTCTCGGCGGGCCGCGCGGCGAGGAACGGCTCGTGCATCCGAACGACGACGTGAATCGCGGCCAGTCGTCGAACGACGTGTTCCCGACCGCGATGCACGTCGCCGCCGCGTACGCGATCGTCAAGCATCTCGTGCCGTCGCTTAAGACGCTGCGCGCGACGCTCGATCAGAAATCGAAGCAGTTCGCGGATATCGTGAAGATCGGCCGCACGCATCTGCAGGACGCGACGCCGCTCACGCTCGGCCAGGAATTTTCAGGCTACGTCGCGCAGCTGGATCAGGGCATTCGTCACGTCGAAGCCACGCTGCCGCATCTGTATCAGTTGGCGCAAGGCGGCACGGCGGTCGGCACGGGACTCAACGCGCATCCGGAATTCGCGGTGAAGGTCGCGCAGGCGATCGGCAAGCTCACCGCCCTGCCCTTCGAAACCGCGCCGAATAAGTTCGAAGTGATGGCCGCCGCCGATGCGCTCGTCGCCGCGCACGGCGCGCTGAAAACCGTCGCCGCGAGCCTGATGAAGATCGCCAACGACATCCGCTGGCTCGCGAGCGGACCGCGCTGCGGGCTCGGCGAATTGTCGATTCCGGAGAACGAGCCGGGCAGTTCCATCATGCCGGGCAAGGTGAACCCGACGCAGTCCGAAGCCGTCACGATGCTCTGCTGCCAGGTGTTCGGCAACGACGTCGCGGTGAACATCGGCGGGGCGAGCGGCAACTTCGAGCTGAACGTGTTCCGGCCGATGATCGCGCATAACGTGCTGCAGTCGGTGCGCCTGCTCGCGGACGGCGCGCAGAGCTTCAACGACAACTGCGCGGTCGGCATCGAGGCGAACGAGGCGCGCATCGAGAGCCTGCTGAACGAATCGCTGATGCTGGTGACGGCGCTCAATCCGCACATCGGCTATGACAAGGCCGCGCAGATCGCGAAGAAAGCGCACAAGGAAGGCACCACGCTGAAGGCCGCGGCGCTCGCGCTCGGCCATGTGACCGAGCAGCAGTTCGACGAATGGGTGAAGCCGCAGGACATGGTCGGCAACGGTTGAGCGGCTTCCTCGGGCACCGCGCGGCGGGTCAGACCTTGCCCGCCGCCACTTCTTCCGGCTTCAGCTCGACGATCGCGTCGAGCGCGTCCTTCACGTCCATCGCGTAACGCGCGAGGCGCTTCTCTTCGTCCGATTCCGGCACGAACGCGGGCACGGGCGTCGGCTGGCCGGTTTCATCGACGGCGACGAAGACCATCAGGCAATCCGTGGTCTGTGCAAGCTCGCCGACTTTAGGATCGCCCGCGTGAACCGAAATATGGATGTGCATGCTCGTGCGGCCCGTCGCGACGACGCGCGCGCGCAGTTCCACCAGATTGCCGACGAGAATGGGCCGCCGGAAGCGGATGTTGCCGACGCTCACCGTCACCGCATAGCGCCCGGACCACATCGCGGCGCAGGCGTAGGCGGTTTCGTCGATCCACTTCATCAACGCGCCGCCGTGCACCTTGCCGCCGAAGTTGACCGAGCTTGGCTCGGCGAGAAAGCGAAACGTGGTTTCGGCGCGGCCGTTGGGCGGCGCGGGCGCGGCGGCGGAAGACTGAATCGGCGTGTTCATGGCGATGGCGAAGCGCAAAGTGACGAAGCGCGCATTATAGGACCGACAAAACGCGCGGCTAGTTACGCACGGTGATGCCCTGATCGATGGTGCCGTACATGGTGATGCTGCCGCCCGAACCCGACGACGCCGACGATGGCCCGCCCGCGCATCCCGCGCAGAGCATCAAGGCGCCGAGCGCGGCGCCGATGGCGATGAATCTGGACATGCTCACTCCCCTTCCGACGTGCGTGCAATGCGAGCGGCCATTTTAGCGCCGCACGTCTTGCATCGACATTTCATGCAGCCGTGAAACGTCGGTTGCGCGGGCGCGTTAGAGTGAGAGCATCGACTGCTTTCGGATCAATCGACATGAACGACGACTCCCGCTCCCGGCATTTTCCCGGCCTGTCGCGCATCGGCGCGCTGCTCGCCGATCCCGGCCGCGCCGCGATGCTCTGGTCGCTGATGGACGGCGCCGCGCGCCCCGCCGGCGAACTCACGATGATCGCGGGCGTTTCCCCGTCCGCTGCGAGCGGGCATCTCGCGCGGCTGACCGAGGGCGGGCTGCTGGCGCTCGAAGTCAGCGGGCGGCATCGCTATTACAGGATCGCGACGGCGGATATCGCCGCTGCCATCGAAGCGCTCGCCAATCTCGCCCGCGCGAGCGCGCCGCAACGCGCGACGGAGCATCGGCCGAGCGCGGTGCCGCTGGAAATGCGCTACGCGCGCACTTGCTACGACCACCTCGCGGGCGAACTCGCCGTGCGGCTTTTCGACGGCATGATGGCCCGTGGATGGCTCACGGCGGCATCCGAAGCGCTCGACGCCACGCCCGACGGTGCGATGGCGTTCGCGCGGCTCGGCATCGATCTGAATGCGCAGCGCGCGCGGCGTCGGCGGTTTGCGTGCACGTGCATCGACTGGAGCGAGCGGCGTCCGCATCTGGGCGGCGCGCTGGGCGCGGCTTATCTCGACGCCTGCGAGACGCACGGATGGATCGAGCGGACGGCGAAGCGTCGCGTGTTGCGCGTGACGCCCGCCGGACAGCGGCATTTCGACGACTTCCTGTCCCGGCGGCAGGCGTAAAAAAAGCGCGGCTGAAACCGCGCTTCGTTCGATCAGACCGCCATCGGCGCGCTAATCGGATCGTGATGCTTGTACCCTTCGAGCGCGAAATCCGCCGGCTCGACCTTCTCCAGCCACTCCGGCTCGTACCGCTTCGTGACCGCGTAGTCCGGCACGCGATCCGAAATGATCAGTTGCGGCGACGGATACGGCTCGCGCTTCAACTGCTCGTTGAGCATGTCGAGCTGATTCTCGTAGATGTGCGCATCGCCGATAAAGTACGTGAACCAGCGCGGCGTATAACCCGTGAGCCGTCCGACGAGATGCAGCAGCGCCGCGCCTTCCGTCAGATTGAACGGCGTGCCGAGCCCGACGTCGTTGCTGCGGATATACAGACACAGCGAAATCTCGCGCTTCGTCACGTTCGGAAGGAACTGGTAAAGCAAGTGGCACGCGGGCAGCGCGATCTCGTCGAGCTTGGCCGGGTTCCATGCATGAAACAGAATGCGCCGGTCGGTGGGACGCTCGATGATCGTGTCGAGACACTGGCGCAACTGGTCGATGGCCTTGTACAGCAGCACCTGCTCGCGCCCGTTTTCGACGAAGCTCGTCACCAGTTCGTAACCGCGATTCGTGGCGTCGGCGATCTGCTCGCCCGCGCTCGCGTCGATCAGCTTGTACGCGGGCCATTGACGCCATTGCACGCCGTAGACATCGCCGAGATCGTCCGGTCCCTGCCGATACGGGTTCTCGAGCCACTGCGGATTTTCGTTCGCGTTGGCGTCCCAGACCTTGCAGCCGAGCGCCCGGAAGTCCGCCGCGCTGCGCGACGCGCGCAGGAAGCCGACCATTTCGCCGATCGCCGACTTGAACGCGAGCTTCTTCGTGGTCACGGCGGGAAAGCCTTGCTGCAGGTCGAAGCGCAACATGGCGCCGGGCATGCTGATCGTGCGGATGCCGGTGCGGTTTTCCTGCCAGGTGCCGGTATCGAGGATCGTCTGGACGAGCTCGAGATACTGTTTCATTCGATGTTCCTTGGATGCCGGCACGTGCCGCGCGAGAAGAGGCGGAAAAAAATCGATTTTACCAAGCGGAACAACGGGCTGCGCCGCGTCGCGAAAATAGAAACGGGCGCCTTCCGGCGCCCGTTTTCCAGCAGCAATCTTGCAGGATCAGCCGCGCGTGGCGTGTTCCGGCGGGGCATCGACTTCGATGTGGCGCATGCCGTGCGCGCTCAGCAGCCGATACAGCGTCACGCGCGAAATGCCGAGTTCGTGCGCGGCGTCGCCCAGGCGTCCGCGATGGCGCAGAAGCGCAAGTTCGATCGCCTGCCGCTCCGCCGCTTCGCGCGCCTGCGCAAGCGAAACGGGCGCGACTTCGACGTATTCGCCCAGTTCGAGATCGCGCGCGGTGATCTGCCGCCCTTCGGACATGACGATGGCGCGGCGCACGCGGTTGATCAGCTCGCGCACATTGCCCGGCCAGCCGTAGTTGTGGATCGCCGCGATGGCGCACGGCGAGAATCCGCGCAGACGGCGGCTCGCGTCCTTCTTGAAGCGGTCGAGCATGTGCTTCGCGAGCAGTTCGATGTCCTTGCCGCGCGCGCGCAGCGGCGGCTCGTCGATCTGCAGCACGCACAGGCGGTGATAGAGGTCGGCGCGGAAGCGCCCTTCGATCATCGCGGTTTGCATGTCCACGTGCGTCGCCGAGATGATGCGCACGTCCACCGGCGTCGAGCCGTGTCCGCCCAGACGTTCGACCTTGCGCTCCTGCAGGAAGCGCAACAGGCTCGCCTGGCTTTCGAGCGGCAGATCGCCGATTTCGTCGAGGAACAGCGTGCCGCCGTTGGCCGCTTCCACGCGCCCGATCTTGCGCTGGTTCGCGCCCGTGAATGCGCCGCGTTCGTAGCCGAAGAGTTCCGATTGCAGCAGATGCGCGGGGATCGCGCCGCAGTTGATCGCGACGAACGGCTGATCGCGGCGCGCCGAGCGCTCGTGAATGGCGACTGCCGTGAGTTCCTTGCCGGTGCCCGATTCGCCGGAGATGAACACGGGCGCGTCGGTCATGGCGACTTTGCGGATGGAGCGGAACAGCGCGAGCATGGCGTCGCAGGAACCGACCATTTCGCCTTCCGCGCGGCCTTCGATGCGCGGATCGTTCGAGGCGGCGTCGTGCAGCGAGACCATGCCGAACGCGTGGCCCACGGAATCGACGATGCGGTCATTCGACGTCGGCAGCGTCACGTAGTCGAAACAATAATCGCGGATCAGCCGGCGCACGGCGGCGTCTTCCAGTTGGCCGGAAATGGTTGCCGCGACCCAGCCGACGTTGGTCATGGTCAGCGACGATTCGAATGCCGCGAGTTCGTGCGATTCGAAATGACTCGAGAGATCCAGCAGCCCGCCCATTGCCAGGTCGCTGCGCAGCGCCTTGCGCGTATCGCGCGCGCTCGCCACGATCTCGATTTGCCAGCCGCGCTCCTCGAAACGCGCGCATAGCGTCTCGCTGGGATCGCGAGTCACATAGATGAGTTGCCGCCGAGCGACGTCCATTATTCAGATCCTTGGTTCAACGTTCGTTGAAAAGGTCGCGTAGTTCAGGCTCTCGCTACATGCAGACTTCGCAGGTGCGTCGAACGGACTTGCAATTTCAATACGTTGCCCCCGGGAACACGCGCACGAAACACCTGCGCCCCTTCCGCGAAACCCTTTTTGTATGATTCTGCGCCGCGATGGAGAGACTACTATAACCCAGAAACAGCGAAAACAAATACCATGAAAAGGCGCGGCAATAGCCACGAAACCTTACTGGCTGTGGCTCCGCACGATCTTCACACGCGTCGGTTAAAAATTTGCGTCCCCATTTTTATAGGACGAAAGCATATAACGTATCCGACGGAAATTCAGGTTTTTCTCGCGTGGCGTATCACGATTGAAACGTTTTCGCGCGATTGCACGCCAACACTTTACACGAGATTGCCTCGAAGCCATGTGCAGCAAGCGCCAACCGAGAATGGCACGCATTTGGCTTAATTGCGCTCGCGTTGCGCACGACATATCTGCCGCGACGGCGAGCGTAACCGGAATGATTTTCCGGTAATGCCTTTCATACCGGGTTTCTAATAACTTTATTTCCGCGAATAGCGTCCCGGAATAAATTGCTGGTATTTTCGTGGTCAATGATGGCTCTCGACAAGAATTTACCGCGTGGCGCCTTGGCCGCCGCGCAATTCGCCGATGGCGACGAAACCGACGGCTCGGGCTGGAATTCGGAGCGCAGTGCAGACATCGGCTGGCGCGTGATTGAACGTCCGGCGGGCGTGAGTCATAGCGTGACGCTGTGGGACGAGGTATCGCCGGAGATTCAGCGTTCGATGCCTGACCGCGACGACGATTCGCCGGACGCCTGACGGCCTCGACGGCACTCCCCGCGACGTTCGCCATTCGTGCCGATGGTCACGGCGGCTTGCGTGCGCGGGTTAGAATCGTGCCCGGCCGTTGTGGCCTGACTTTCTACTGCACATGACGACGTTGACTTTGATTGTCGCGCGGTCGCGCAATGGCGTGATTGGGCGTGACAACCAACTGCCGTGGCGCCTTCCTGAGGACCTGGCCTTTTTCAAGCGCACGACGATGGGTGCGCCGATCATCATGGGTCGCAAGACGCATGAGTCGATTGGTCGGCCGCTGCCGGGCCGACGCAACATCGTGGTGACGCGCGATGCGGCGCGCCGCTATGAGGGCTGCGATACGGTGACGAGCATTGAGGAGGCGCTGTCGCTGGCGTCGGCGGATGGTGCGGCGGAGGCGTTCCTGATAGGTGGCGCGCAACTGTACGGCGACGGAATCGGTCGCGCGCAAAAGATGATCGTGACGGAGATCGATGCGGATTTCGAGGGCAACGCGCACTTCGAAGCACCGGACGCGCTGCGATGGCGGGAAGTATCGCGCGAGCGCCATAGGGCGGCGCCCCCGAATGAGTTTGACTATGCGTTCGTGACCTACGAACGCGCGAATAAAACGAAAGACGCGTAGGTGTTAACGAGCCGAGGGGCTCGGAGGACGTGGCGCTCAGCGGGCGCGGAAGGTGATTCAGGGTTGTGTCAAGCTGAGTGCCAACGTGTTTCTACGGAGTGCACCATCGAAACGAACAGCGGGCGAAAAAGCTGCTTTCTTTGGTTACTTTCTTTGCAGCAGCAAAGAAAGTGACCCCCGCCCCGGGGAGGGGCGACCTAATAGACCGACACGAAAACAAGCTCCCCGAAAACAAGCTCCCCGAAAAAAGGCTTACTGTCCCGCGACAGTCATCCTTTCGATGAGCACAGACCCGATAGCTTTAGTGCCACGCACGACGGTATCGGCGCCAATGGCTTCGATGTGTCGAAACATCTCCTGCAGCGTGCTAGCGACAGTAATTTCCTCGACGGCATACTGAATCTGCCCATTCTCGACCCAGAACCCCGACGCGCCGCGCGAATAATCCCCGGTGACGTAATTCACGCCCTGCCCCATCAACTCGGTGAGCAGCAACCCGGTGCCGAGCTTCTTGAGCATCGCTTCGAAATCATCCTCGGGCCGCGTATGCGTGCTTCGCATGGAAAGATTATGCGAACCGCCGGCGTTGCCGGTCGTCTGCATGCCGAGCTTGCGCGCCGAGTAAGTCGACAGAAAATACCCCTGCACGACGCCATCCTCGACGACATTGCGCTTCTGCGTGCGCACGCCTTCTTCGTCGAACGGGGCGCTGCCCATGCCGCCGCGCACATGCGGGTCTTCGACGATCTGAACGTGCGGCGCGAACACCGGCTTGCCGAGGCTATCGACGAGAAACGTCGTCTTGCGATAAAGCGCACCGCCGCTCACCGACTGCACGAACGCGCCGAGAATGCCCGCCGCGAGCGGCGCTTCGAACAGCACGCGGCACTTGCGCGTATCGAGGCTGCGCGCGTTCAAACGAGCAAGCGCGCGCTGGGCAGCGTAACGCCCGACGGCTTCGGGATCGGCGAGTTGCGAGGCATCGCGCTTGGACGTGTACCAGTCGTCGCGCTGCATGTCGCGCCCGCTCGCCGCGATGGGCGCGCACGCGATGTAATGCCGCGAATACGGATACCCCGCCACGAAGCCACGCGACGTCGCGAGCACGAATTGCGAATGCTGCGCGGACACGCTCGCGCCTTCCGAATTGCTGATGCGCTTGTCGACGGCGAACGCGGCCTGCTCGGCGCGGCGCGCGATCTCGGCGGCTTCGTCGGCGTCGATGTCCCAAGGGTGATACAGATCGAGATCCTGCGGCGCCTTCTCGAGCAAATCTTCCTCGGCGAGCCCGGCCGCGCTGTCTTCCGCCGTGAATCGCGCGATGTTGTACGCCGCCGCGACCGTGTCGCGCAACGCCTCGCGCGTGAAGTCGGCGGTGCTTGCGTTGCCGCGCTTCTTGCCGATGAACACCGTCACGCCGACCATCTTGTCGCGGTTGTGCTCGATCGTTTCCACTTCGCCGCGCCGCACGCTCACCGAGAGGCCGTCGCCTTCGGAGATTTCGGTGGCGGCATCGCTCGCGCCCAACTCCTTCGCGTAGCGCAGGATGTCGGAGGCGATCTCCTTCAGTTCGTCTTGCGTATGCGGGAAAAAGCGCTGCTTGACGTCGATGTCTGCTGCCATTTGTCGTTGCCTTGGGTTTCGTTGACTGCGGGAGCCGGGCGAGTACACGCCTTCGGGTCTTCGGGTCATTCCGGAATTCGGTGACGATGCCGGCCGATGCGCGAAGCATTCGCTGACGCATCGACCCGTCACGCGATCATAGCAAGGACGGCGTGCATTCACTCGCCGGCACGCGTCGGCCGCGCCGGCGCCGCGCGGGCGCAAGCTACAATGACGGGATGAACCGTAAAACCCGCATTCAACCCATCGCAGCCGATCGCAACGACGGCGACGCCGACGATCACGGCTACGATCGCCCGAGCAAATCGCAACTGAAGCGCGACATGCACGCGCTGCAGGAACTGGGCGCGGCGCTCATCGCGCTGCCGAAGGACGCGCTCAAGCGCATGCCGATGCCCGAAGACCTGGGCGACGCCGTGCGCGAGGCGCGCCGCATCACCGATCACGAAGGCAAGCGCCGTCAGTTGCAGTATGTCGGCAAGGTCATGCGCTCGCTCGGCGAGGAACAGATCGCCGCGCTGCGCACCGCGCTCGACACGCATCGGGGCGTGAACAAGGCGGAAACGGCGCGGCTGCATTGGATCGAACGCACGCGCGACAAGCTGCTCGCCGACGACGCCGCGCTCACCGAATTCATCCGCCAGCATCCGGGCGTCGATGCGCAGGAAGGCCGCACGATCATTCGCAACACGCGCAAGGAGCGCGAGCAGCAGAAGCCGCCGCGCTACTATCGCGAGCTGTTCCAGTGGATCAAGAACGCGGCGGGCGTCGAAGCCGACGACGACATCGACGAACTGGCCGAAGGCGACGAGAGCGACGACGAGGACCGCGATGATTCCGAAGCGTAATCATCCCGACGAGCTGATCGTCGGGCTCGTGTCGATCAGCGATCGCGCGTCGCAGGGCGTCTATGAGGACAAAGGCTTGCCGGCGCTTCAGGCGTGGCTGGGCGAGGCGTTGTCGTCGCCGTGGCGCGCCGAAACGCGGCTGATTCAGGACGACACCGCGACCATTTCAGCGACGCTTATCGAACTCGTCGATACGCTCGGCTGCGATCTCGTGCTGACCACGGGCGGCACCGGCCCCGCGCGCCGCGACGTGACGCCGGAAGCGACGCTTGCCGTCGCCACGAAGCAAATGCCCGGCTTCGGCGAGCAGATGCGGCAGATCAGCCTGAACTTCGTGCCGACCGCCATTCTTTCGCGGCAGGTCGCGGTGATCCGCGAAACAGCCGATCACGCCGCGCTCATCATCAATTTGCCGGGACAGCCGAAGTCGATCCGCGAAACGCTCGAAGGCGTGAAAGACGCCGAAGGCAAGACGGCCGTGCCGGGCATCTTCGCGGCGGTGCCGTACTGCATCGATCTGATCGGCGGGCCGTACATGGAAACGCGGGCCGAAGTAGTCGCCGCGTTCCGTCCGAAAAGCGCGATCCGTCCGCCGAAGGATTAAGACGCGTCGGCCACCGCCGACGGAATCAGGAAGTGCTCGCGGTAATACTTCAGCTCGTCGATGGATTCGTGGATATCGGCGAGCGCCGTGTGCATCGCGCGCTTCTGGAAGCCCTTGTAAATGGCCGGCTGCCAGCGGCGGCACAGTTCCTTCAGCGTGCTGACGTCGAGATTGCGGTAGTGGAAGAACGTCTCCAGTTCCGGCATCCAGCGCGCCATGAAGCGGCGATCCTGGCAGATCGAATTGCCGCACATCGGCGACTTGCCGGGCGGCACGTACTGGCCGAGGAATTCGCGAATCTGCCGCGTGGCTTCGGCTTCATCCACCGTCGATGCCTTCACGCGCTCCGTCAGCCCCGAGCGGCCGTGCGTGTTGCGGTTCCATTCGTCCATGCGCCCGAGCGCTTCCTCCGACTGGTGGATGGCGAGCACCGGGCCTTCCACCATCTTGTCGAGCGTCGAATTCGTCACGACCACCGCGATCTCGATGATGCGGTCGTTGTCGGGATCGAGCCCCGTCATCTCCATGTCGAGCCACACGAGATTCATGTCGCTGCGCGCGAGAACGGGTTCGGCGGGAAGGCTGGAAGAGTCGGTCATGAGTGCTGCCCAGGGAAGAGGATGAGGCCGCGTGCGCGCCCGTCGCGCGATGGCATGATGTGACGACGGCGGCAGAGCCAAGAACCTATAATTCTCGCATAGTTCAATCGGAATTCCCGGATGACCAATCTCACTCTCGCTTTCTCGACGATCTTCGTCGTCGCCCTGGTCGCGATGGTTTCGACCAAGCTCTGGCTCGCGTCGCGCCAGATCCGGCACGTCGCCTCGCACCGCAACGGCGTGCCGCCGCAGTTCACCGGCACGATCCCGCTCACGGCGCATCAGCGCGCGGCGGATTACACGGTCGAGCGCACGCGGCTCACGATGATCGAAGTGGTGACGAGCGCCGTCGTGCTCGTCGTGCTGACGCTTTTCGGCGGCGTGCAGGCGCTGGACAACGCCATCACCGACTGGCTCGGGCGCGGCTATCTCGGGCAGATCGCGCTGGTGGCGTCGGTCGTGGTGATCACGAGCGTCATCGACCTGCCGTTCGATTACATCCGCCACTTCGTGATCGAGGAAAAATTCGGCTTCAATCGCATGTCGAAGAAGCTGTTTTTCGCGGATCTCGTGAAGGGCGCGCTGATCGGCGTCATCGTCGGCGCGCCGCTTCTGCTTCTGACGCTGTGGCTCATGGACCGCGCCGGTGCGTACTGGTGGCTCTGGACGTGGATGGTCTGGGTCGCGTTCCAGTTGCTCGCGATGGTCATTTATCCCACGTTCATCGCCCCGCTCTTCAACAAGTTCGAGCCGCTGAAGGACGAGGCGCTCGTCGCGCGCATCGAAAATCTGATGTCGCGCACGGGCTTCGCGGCGAAAGGGCTTTTCGTGATGGACGGCAGCCGCCGCTCGGCGCACGGCAACGCGTATTTCACGGGCTTCGGCGCGACGAAGCGCATCGTTTTCTTCGATACCCTGCTCGCGCGTCTGTCAGGCAGCGAAATCGAAGCCGTGCTCGCGCACGAACTCGGCCACTTCAAGCGCCGCCACGTGCTGAAGCTGATGGTCGTGATGTTCGGCATCAGCCTCGCGATGCTCGCGCTGCTCGGCTGGCTCGCGCAGACCGTGTGGTTCTACGAAGGGCTGGGCGTGCGGCCGTCGCTCGTCGGCGGCAATAACGGACTCGCGCTCGTACTCTTCATGCTGGTGCTGCCCGTGTTCATGTTCTTCATCACGCCGCTCGGCAGTCTCACTTCGCGCAAGAACGAGTTCGAAGCGGACGCGTTCGCGGCCAGCCAGACCGATCCGAAGGATCTCGTCAACGCGCTCGTGAAGCTGTACGAGGACAACGCGTCGACGCTCACGCCCGATCCGCTCTACACGGCGTTTTATTACTCGCATCCGCCGGCATCGCAACGCATCGATCGCCTGATGCAGCACGCCGCATGACCGCGCGTCCCACGCGCAAGGGCGGCGCGGCGGCCGCCGGACGTCTCGCGGGCACGGTCATCGCCGCGCACGGGCGGCACTATCTCGTCACGCCCGGCGACGGCGGCCCGATGCTTCAGTGCTTCCCGCGCGGCAAGCGCAGCGAGGTTGCCGTCGGCGATCACGTGCTGTACGAGCAGTCGTCGGCGGATCAGGGCGTGATCGTCGAGATCGGGGAAAGGCGCAACCTGCTGTATCGGTCGGATCAGTTCAAGTCGAAGCTCTTTGCCGCGAATCTCGATCAACTGCTCGTCGTGCTCGCGACGGAGCCGCATTTCAGCGAAGACCTGCTCGGGCGCGCGCTGATCGCCGCGGAAGCGCACGGGCTGGAGTCGCTGATCGTGCTCAACAAGATCGATGTCGAAGGCGCGCTGCCGCTGGCGCGCGAGCGGCTCGCGCCGTATCGCGAGCTGGGATACACGGTCATCGAGCTGTCGGCGAAGATGCAGCCGGGCGAGGTGCATTCTCAACTCGACGCCCATCTGAAAGATCGCGCGACGATTCTGCTCGGCCAGTCCGGCATGGGGAAATCGACGCTCGTGAACCTCCTCGTCCCCGACGCCGACGCCGCCACGCGCGAAATCTCGTCGGCGCTGAACAGCGGCCGCCACACGACCACGTTCACGCGGCTTTACGCGTTGCCGGGCGGCGGATCGCTGATCGATTCGCCCGGTTTCCAGGAGTTCGGCCTGCATCATCTGTCCGAAGGCCAACTGGAGCGCGCGTTCGCGGACTTTCGGCCGTATCTCGGCCACTGCCGCTTCTACAACTGCCATCACCTGCACGAGCCGGGCTGCGCGGTGCTCGAAGCGGTCGATGCCGGCAAGATCAGGCCGGAGCGCCACGCGCTCTACGCGCAACTGGTCCACGAAGCCAGCCAGATCGTGCGATGAAACGGCTCACGCGCGCGCCCAACCTCATCACCGCGCATCACTGGTTGAACGTGTTGAAGACGGCGGGCGTGCCGTGCGAGTTGCATAACCGCTATCTGAACGGCGCGATGGGCGAGATTCCGGCGGATCAGTGCGCGCCGGAAATCTGGCTAGTCGACGATCGCGACGAGACCTTGGCGCAGCGCATTCTCGAGCGCGCGCAAAAAGGGCCGGACGCGAACGCCCGGCCCTGGATTTGCAAGCATTGCGGCGAATGGCTCGAACCGCAGTTCACCGTGTGCTGGCAGTGTCAGACGGAACGCGATCCGCTCGACGATTGACCGCTCACGCCAGCCATACGGCGATGGTCAGCATCAGCAGCAGCAACATCCACAGAATGACCGCGCGCCACACGAGGCCCACCGCCGATTGCAGCGTGCGCGGCGTGCAGTCGTCGCCGACGGGCAGCGGGCTTGCATCGCCGACAGCCAGCGCTTCCACGCTCAGCGGCTCCGCGAGCGGCCCCGCGAGACGCGCGCCCAACGCGCCGCTGCCGGCCGCAAGCAACACGCCCTGATTCGCGTCCGGCCACTGGCGCGCGTGATTGCGCCACGCGTAGATCGCGTCCTCGAAATTGCCGACGATGGCGAAGCCCATCGCGGTGAGGCGCGTCGGAATCCAGTCGATCACGAAGAACGCGCGCTGCGCGAACGACGAGAACTCGGCGGTGCGCTCCGGACTCGGCGCGGCCCACGCGCGCGCCAGATACTCCGCGATGCGATAGAAGACCGCGCCGGCCGGTCCGATCGGGATCAGGAACCAGAAGAACACGCCGAACACATGCCGATGCGACGCCACCACCGCATGAACCAGCGTATGACGCACGATTTCGCTGACGGGCATATCGACGGTATCGAGCCCGGTCCACTCGGCGAGCACTTCGCGCGCGCGAGGCACGTCGTCGTTATTGAGCGCGAGGTGGATATCGGTGAAGTAGTGGCTGAACTGGCGAAAGCCGAGCGTGAAGTAGACCACGACCACGTTCCACAAGAACGCGAGCACGAAGTTGATGCGATAAAGCACGTAATAGACGAGGCCGACTGCCAGCGTCCACGGCAGCACGACGACGAGCCACGCTACGATGCCATGCTTCTGCTTGCCGGCATCGAAGCCATGCGCAGTGGACTCCGCATGATAGTGAAGCAACGCCGAAACAGGATTGTGCGGCGTGAGCGCGCGCACTTGCTCAATGATGAGGGCCAGCAATACGGAAAAAAAAGTCATGCGCAGCGCCGAAACAGTCGGTTAGTTCGAGTTTCGCGTAACGATAGCACAGCACCTCGCGCGTTTCGCACGCGGGACAATCGCGTGGCGCGCGCGCATCACGCACGGCTTCGCGCGAAGGCGCTCATGCAGCGCTCACGCGACGAGAAAGCGATAGAAGTTGCGCAACATGCCGGCTGTCGCGCCCCAGATGAAATACGGCGCCTTACGCTCGCCGGGCGTGTAAGGCATGGCGAAAAATCGGCGCTCGCCGCCTTCCCATCGGAACACGCGGACTTCGTGATTCGACGGATCCATCAACCACGCGAGCGGCACTTCGAAGATATCGGCGACTTCACGCGTGTCGGCCTCGAGCGAGAACGGCGGATGAACCAGCGCGACGACCGGCGTCACGCGAAAACCAGTGCCCGTCAGATAGTCGGGCATCGCGCCGATCACTTCGCAATGCGCCGCGCCCAAGCCGACTTCCTCGCGGGCTTCGCGCAACGCGGTCGCGGCGGCATCGACGTCTTCTGGCTCGCGTCGTCCGCCGGGAAAGCTGATCTGGCCCGCGTGATCCGACAGATGATCGGCGCGCTGTGTCAGCAGCACGGTCAGCCCGCCCTCGCGCACGACGAGCGGCACGAGCACCGACGCCACGCGCGGATCGCCGCCGATCGCCTTGATGCGCTGCTCGGGCGGCTCCTGCGTCCATTCGAGTTCCTTCGCGAATCGTGCGCGCAGGCCGTCCGGCGTGAGAAGTTCGGGCGCGACCGGCGGCATGCTTTTGCCGGTCGAGAGAACGGGCATCCGTTCGGGTTCGAGAATGCGCGGAGTCGATGTCTTGCCGGTGGACACGGTCTCAAGCCTGAATGGGGAAGATACGATTGGAACACATCAAAGAAAAAAGCACCCGCGAGGGGTGCTTTTTCCGGTGCAGCGAACTACTGAGCCACTTACTCGGCGGCGGGAGCAGCGCGGTCCTTCGAGACCAGCTTTTCCTTGATTCGAGCCGACTTGCCCGAACGCTCGCGGAGGTAGTAAAGCTTCGCGCGACGGACGTCACCGCGGCGCTTCACGACGATGCTCGCGAGCAGCGGCGAGTAGGTCTGGAACGTACGCTCGACGCCTTCGCCCGACGAAATCTTGCGGACGATGAAGTTCGAGTTGAGGCCACGATTGCGCTTTGCGATCACGACGCCTTCGTAAGCCTGAACGCGCTTACGCGTACCTTCGACGACGTTCACGTTGACGATGACCGTGTCGCCCGGACCGAAGTCGGGGATGGACTTCTCGCCCAGCACGCGCGCGATCTCTTCCTTCTCGAGTTGTTCAATCAGATTCATTACTGACTCCTTGTGCCATCTTGCCGGAGTTGTGTGCCTCGCACAGCTTCTTGATGAGGCCCCGGTAGAGGATGGGTTTACTTCCGGCGCCGACATGACTCGGCGCCCCCATGTGTCCCGCTCGTCGGCGCGATGCGCTACTGCCGCTTCGACGCTTCCTTCGCGAGATCTGCGAGCCACGCCTCGTCGGCCCGGCTCAGCATCTTGCTTGCGCGCGCCCGCTCGATCAGATCGGGCCGCTTGAAAAAGGTATTGCGTAATGCTTCGCGCCTGCGCCAGGCGTCGATTTCCTTGTGATGGCCGCCGAGCAGCACATCCGGCACGCGCACGCCTTCGTATTCCTCGGGCCGCGTGTAGTGCGGACAATCCAGCAACACGTCGACGAAACTGTCCTGCACGGCCGATTGCGCGTCGTTCAACACGCCGGGCAGATGGCGCACCACGGCGTCCATCAACGCCATCGCGGGCAATTCGCCGCCCGACAGCACGAAGTCGCCGAGACTGACTTCCTCGTCCACCACGCGGTCGATCAGACGCTGGTCGATCGCTTCATAGCGGCCGCACAACAGCACGAGGCCGGGTTCCTGCGAATAACGCATGACGCGATCGTGGTCGAGCTTCGCGCCTTGCGGCGACATCATCACGACGCGCGTGCCTTCGATACCCTGCTCGCGCTGCGCGGCTTTCGCCGCCGCGATCGCATCTTCCAGCGGACGCGCCAGCATCACCATGCCGGGGCCGCCGCCGTACGGGCGATCGTCCACCGTGCGATAGTTGTCCGTGGTGAAATCGCGCGGATTCCACGTGCGCAGGCCGAATCGCGCCTGCTTCACCGCCCGGCTGGTGATACCCCAGTCGGTCAATGCGCGAAACATCTCGGGAAAGAGCGTCACGACATCGAACTGCATCGCCCTCTCCGTTTTCTGCCGATGCCTGAAACGAACACCGGATTAATAGTCGGCGTCCCAGTCGACGATGATGCGCTTCGCCGCCCGATCCACCGTCTTCACATACACGCCGACGAACGGAACGAGCCGCTCGCCGGTGACAGGCTCGCCATCCTTCGTCGCGCTCGGATACTCGATCCGGAGGATGGAATGCGCGCCGTTGTCGATCATGTCGGCGACGCGGCCGAGCGCAACGCCCGCCTCGTTTTCGACTTCCATGCCGATCAGATCGACCCAGTAGAACTCGTCTTCGTCGTCGAGCTTCGGAAAGTCGCTACGGGCGATATGCACCGTATGACCCTTCAGCGCGAGCGCGGCGTCGCGGTCGTCGCAGCCTGCGAGGCGCGCGACGATCGAATCGCTGTGCACCTTCGACTGCATGCAGCGCGCGGACTTGCGATCGCGGTTCTTGACGAGCCACCAACGCTTCGCGGCCAGCAATGCGTCGCCGCCCGACTTGCCGTTCGCATGCGGCATGACCTTGACCCATCCCTTCAGGCCGTAGGCATCCGCAATGAAACCGACTTCCACCGCGTCTTCCGGAAGCTGCTCGACTGACTCGATACCGCCGGCGGGCTCTTCCTTGACAACGGCAGAAGCGCCGGCCGCCACGCGGCGCGCGCCCGGCTTGCGGGCGAACGCGCCAAACGTGGCGGCACCTTCCTGTTGCCCCGGCTTCGGTTGACCGATGGCGCCGGTTTCGCGGCCGTTTTGGGGATCACGCGCGGGCATCAGCGAACCTTTGGGCAAATTTGGAACGACTCGGCGATCAAGCCGCGCTCTGCAGCGCGAATGGATCGCTTCGATCGATCAGACGACTTGTAAGCCAGCCTCGAAAGCTGACTTAGGCAGCCGGCTGAGCTTGCTGCGACTGCTTGACCAGACGCTCGACGGTCGGCGACAGTTGCGCGCCAACGCCTTGCCAGTAGGTCAGGCGATCTTGAGCGATACGCAGCGACTCGCCCTTCGTGGCGACCGGGTTGTAGAAACCCACGCGCTCGATGAAGCGGCCGTCACGGCGGCTACGCGAATCGGTTGCGACGATGTTGTAGAACGGGCGCTTCTTCGAGCCGCCACGAGCCAGACGGATGATGACCATGCTGAAATCCTTGAAAACCGGGGTTCGGAACTACCAGAACACGCGATTATAGCGGGAAACCAAAGCGCGAACAAACACTTAACGCATTTTTCGCGAACGGCGTGCGCTTGGGAAGATTTTTGACCGACGCCCGGCCGCCCGAAAAGCCGCAATGTGACGTTCTGTTGCCGCTGTCGCCCGCGTCGTAGAATGACGGATTGCGCCGCCTCCGCGCGCGCTCACCACTTAAACACTGCTTTCGCTGATGACTTCCCCGTCCGTCGCCGCGCATTCCGCCCCGAAGCCGAATCCGACTTACTTTCGCTCGAAGACGCTCACCGCGGCGCTGGCGTTTTTCTTCGGCAGCATCGGTTTGCACCGCTTCTATCTGTATGGCCTGCGCGACAAGTACGGCTGGGCGCATATCGTCGGCATCGTGATGGGCGCGTTCGGCTATCTGCTGCTCGCGGCCACCGAGCGCACGTCGGTGCTCGGCTGGGCGCTTGCGGTGCCCGGCGCCATCTCGCTGCTGGCGGCGTTTCTGTCGGCGATCGTCTACGGCCTGCGTCCCGACGCAAAGTGGGACGCGCAGTTCAACGCGCATACGAATCGTCAGAGCAATTCCGGGTGGACCGTCATCTTCGTCGTGATCTTCTCGTTGCTGATCGGCGCTTTCCTGCTCATGACCGGACTGGCGCTGACGTTCCAGACTTACTTCGAAGGCCAGGTCGAGGCTGCGAAGACGCTGTCGCAGTAATCGCCGGCCTCAGAACAAGTCGAGCTGCCCAGTTTTTGGTGGCATTTTCACGATCGCCGGCCGCTTGAAATCCGACATGTCCAGAATGCCGCGATTGCGCTGATTCAGTCCGAGCCTCTTCGTTGCCTGATGGAAGCGCTGCTTCAACATGTCGGCCCATAAGCCCTCGCCCTTCATGCGCTTGGCGAAATCAGAGTCGTAGTCCTTGCCGCCGCGCATGTCGCGCACGCGGCTCATCACGCGATCCGCGCGCCCGGCGAAATGCGCGGCGAGCCAGTCCTTGAAAAGCGGCGCGACTTCCCACGGCAAGCGCAGCACGATATAGCTCGCGGACGTGGCGCCCGCCTCCGCGCACGCTTCGAGCACGCGCTCGAGATCCGGCTCCGTCACGAACGGAATGACCGGCGCGATGCTCACGCCCACCGGAATGCCCGCCTCGGCGAGCGTGCGGATGGTGCGTAGCCGGCGCGACGGCGTGGCCGCGCGCGGTTCCAGCGTGCGCGCGATGTCGGCGTCGAGCGTGGTGACGGTGATCGCCGCCATGAACTGCCCGCGCTCGGCCATGGGCGCGAGGAGATCGATATCGCGCTCGATCAGCGACGACTTCGTGATCGCCGCGAACGGATGCCCGCAGTCGTGCAGCACTTCGATCACGCGGCGCGTCAGCTTCAGGTCGCGCTCGACCGGCTGATAGGCGTCCGTGTTGACGCCCAGCGCGATGGGATCCGGTTGATAGTTCGGCTTCGCAAGCTCGCGCTCCAGCAGTTCGCCGGCATTGACCTTCGCGTAGATGCGACTTTCGAAATCGAGCCCGGGCGACAGCCCGAGGTAGCTGTGCGTCGGCCGGGCGAAACAGTAGATGCAGCCGTGCTCGCAACCGCGATACGGATTCAGCGAAACGGTGAACGGAATGTCCGGCGAGTTGTTGCGCGTGAGGATGCTCTTCGCGCGCTCCTCGAAGACCTGCGTGCGCAACACGGGCGCGCCTTCGTCTTCGGATGTTTCGTGCGTCCACCCGTCATCGACGGATTCGCGCGCGTCCTTCTCGTACCGCCCCTGCATGTTCGTGACCGCGCCGCGCCCTTTGAGCGGCGCAGGCGGAGCAACGGGAAATTCGCGGTCCGGCGTGGGCATTGCGGTGAGTACGTTCGTCGATATACCTGTATAAATATACAGTATTAGCACGTCACCGCAAGCGGAAATTTCACACTTCGACGGGGATGGTCAGCGTCTCCTTGATCTCTTCCATCACCACATAGCTCTTCGATTGCACCGCGCCCGGCAATTGCAAAAGGATGTCGCCGAGCAGCTTTCGGTAATCCGCCATTTCACCGATGCGCGCCTTGATCAGATAGTCGAAGTCGCCCGAAACGAGATGGCATTCGAGCACTTCCGGGATGCGCTGCACTTCGCGCCGGAACTGCTCGAACATGTTGCCGCTCTTGTGATCCAGCGTGATCTCGACGAAAACCAGCAGCGCCGCGCCGAGGTGCGTGGGATTCACGCGCGCGTAATAACCGGTGATGACGCCATCGCGTTCCATGCGCTTCACGCGCTCGATGCACGGCGTCACCGACAGCCCGACGCGCTCCGCCAGATCCTTCATCGCAATGCGTCCGTCCTGCTGAAGAATATTCAGGATCTTGTGGTCGAGCTTGTCGAGCGCCCGGACTGGATTTCGCTGCGTTCTCATGTGTTATTCCTGAAAATCCGCCAAATACGATAACTAAAACTGGCTCGCTCTCAATATTATAGGCGATAACACTAGACGGACAATCTGTCGCAGACCACGTTGGCTGCCGTGTCCCGTCCATCGAAGAAACGGAGATCTCATGCGTATCGTTATTCTCGGAAGCGGCGTCGTCGGCGTGACGAGTGCTTACTATCTGGCTCGCGCCGGACACGAAGTCACGGTCATCGACCGCGAAGCCGGCCCCGCGCTGGAAACGAGTTTCGCCAACGCGGGACAGATTTCACCGGGATACGCGTCGCCGTGGGCCGCGCCGGGCGTGCCGCTGAAGGCCGTCAAATGGATGTTCGAGAAACACGCGCCGCTCGCCATTCGTCTCGACGGCACGGCGAATCAGCTTCAGTGGATGTGGCAAATGCTGCGCAACTGCACGCAGGAGCGCTACACGGTGAACAAGGGCCGCATGGTGCGGCTCGCCGAATACAGCCGCGATTGCCTGCAGGCGCTGCGCGCCGACACCGGCATTCAGTACGAAGGCCGCACGGGCGGCACGCTGCAGCTTTTCCGCACGCAGCAACAACTGGACGGCGCCGCGAAGGACATCGAAGTGCTGAAGGATGCGAACGTGCCGTTCGAGCTGCTGTCGTCGGCGGAACTGGCGAAGGCCGAGCCGGCGCTCGCCGCCGTGTCGCACAAGCTGACGGGCGGCCTGCGTCTGCCGAACGACGAAACCGGCGACTGCCAGATGTTCACCACGCGCCTGGCCGCGATGGCCGAAGCGCTCGGCGTCAAGTTCCGCTACAACACGCCGATCGATGCCCTCGCCGTCAACAACGGCCGGATCGCGGGCGTGAAATGCGGCGCGGAGCTTGTCACGGGCGATTCGTATGTCGTCGCGCTCGGCTCTTATTCGCCGAAGCTGCTGGGCGATCTCGTCAAGATTCCGGTCTATCCGCTGAAGGGCTATTCGATTACCGCGCCGATCGTCGACGCGAACCGCGCGCCGGTTTCGACGGTGCTCGACGAGACGTACAAGATCGCGATCACGCGCTTCGACGACCGCATCCGCGTGGGCGGCATGGCGGAAATCGTCGGTTATGACAAGACGCTGAAGCAGGCGCGCCGCGAGACGCTCGAAATGTGCGTGAACGACCTGTTCCCCGGCGGCGGCGACACGGCCAGCGCGAGATTCTGGACCGGTCTGCGCCCGATGACGCCGGACGGCACGCCGATCGTCGGCCGCACGCCGGTGCCGAATCTGTTCCTGAACACGGGCCACGGCACGCTCGGCTGGACGATGTCGTGCGGCTCGGGCCAATTGCTCGCCGATCTGATGTCGGGCAGGCAGCCGGCCATCCGCTCGGACGACTTGTCGGTGCATCGCTATACCGGCGATGTCGGCAGAAATACGCGTCCGGCTTACGCGGAAGTCTGATCGTAGAGTTGCATCCGGCAAGAAAACGGCGCCTTCGAAATCGAAGGCGCCGTTGTCGTTTCTAGAACTGATCTTCGCTCAGCGCGAGCACGCCTTCGCTGCCGTTCGCGCTGACGATCGCCGCTTCGAGTCCCGGCGCGAGCGACAAAATGTGCTCCGCGTAGAACTGCGCCGTCGCGATTTTCGCCGAATGAAACGGCTCGTCTTCCGCGCGCCGCGTGTGGGAGACGAGCATGGCGCGCGCCATTTGCCATCCGCACAGCACGATGCCCGCAAGCCGCAGATACGGCACGCTGCCGAGAAACACCGCGTTCGGATCGCTTTTCACTTTCGCGACGACGAATTCGATCGACCGCCCGAGCGACAGGCTGCCCGCGCTCAAATGCCGATGCATCGACTTGAACGGCTGGCCTTCGACATCGGAAAGCGCCGCGATGGTCTGATCGATCTGCGCGAGCAGCAGTTGCGCGGTCGCGCCGCCGTCGCGCACGGTCTTGCGGCCGATCAGATCGTTCGCCTGAATCGCGGTCGTGCCTTCGTAGATCGGCAGAATGCGCGCATCGCGGTAATACTGCGCGGCGCCCGTCTCTTCGATGAAGCCCATGCCGCCGTGAACCTGCACGCCGATGCTCGCGACATCGACGGACATCTCCGTGCTGAACCCTTTGATGATCGGCACGAGATATTCGTAGACCGCCTGATGCTTCTTGCGCTGCGCCTCGTCCGGATGCGCATGCGCGATATCGCTGTGCGCGGCGGCGACATACGCGAGCGCACGCGCGCCTTCGGTGTACGCGCGCATCGTCGCGAGCATGCGGCGCACGTCGGGATGATGAATGATCGTCGCCGCTTCCTTCACGCTGCCATCGACGGGACGGCTTTGCACGCGCTCTTTCGCGTACGCGACCGCGTGCTGATACGCACGCTCCGACACGCCCACGCCCTGCATGCCGACAGCAAAGCGCGCCGCGTTCATCATGATGAACATGTACTCGAGCCCGCGATTTTCCTCGCCGATCAGATAGCCGGTTGCGCCGCCGTGATCGCCGAACTGCAGCACCGCGGTCGGGCTCGCCTTGATGCCGAGCTTGTGCTCGATCGACACGCAATGCACGTCGTTGCGCGCGCCGAGCGAGCCGTCGTCGTTGACGAGAAACTTCGGCACGATGAAAAGCGATATGCCTTTCACGCCTTCGGGCGCGTCGGGCGTGCGCGCGAGCACGAGGTGCACGATGTTCTCCGCCATGTCGTGCTCGCCGTACGTGATGAAGATCTTCGTGCCGAAGACCTTGTACGTGCCATCGCCCTGCGGTTCGGCGCGCGTGCGCACCAGCGCGAGATCGGAGCCGGCTTGCGGCTCGGTGAGATTCATCGTGCCGGTCCATTCGCCCGCGATGAACTTCGGCAAATAGCGCGCCTTCTGCTCGTCGGTGCCGGCGGTGAGCAGCGCTTCGATCGCGCCGTCGGTCAAGAGCGGACACAGCGCGAACGAAAGATTCGCGGAGTTCAGCATTTCGATGCACGCGGTGGCGATCAGCTTCGGCAGATCTTGTCCGCCGAACTCGGACGGATGCACGACGCCTTGCCAGCCGCCTTCCGCGAACTGGCGAAACGCGTCCTTGAAGCCGGGTGTCGTGCGCACTTCGCCGTTCGACCATGCGCTCGGATCGCGATCGCCCGCGACGTTCAGCGGCGCGATCACTTCGCCGCAAAAACGCGCGGCTTCTTCGACGACGGCCTGCGCGGTATCGAGGTTGCCGTCTTCGAAACCGGGCAGCGTGGCGATGCTGTCCAGGTCCGCCAGTTCCCTCATGACGAACAGCATGTCCTTGATCGGGGCGCGGTAGCTCATTGTCGTCTCTCCTCCATTTGCAATGCTTTCTCGTCCAGCGGATACAAAAAAGGGCGCAACGGTCGTCGCGCCCTTCGCTCCAGCGTGCAGCGGCTCACGCCGCGCGCGCTCAGCCGAGCTCTTTGACCAGTTCCGGCACGACCGCGAACAGATCGCCGACGAGGCCATAATCGGCCACGCTGAAGATCGGCGCTTCGGCGTCCTTGTTGATCGCCACGATAACCTTGCTGTCCTTCATGCCGGCCAGGTGCTGAATCGCGCCCGAGATGCCGACCGCGACATACAACTGCGGCGCGACGATCTTGCCCGTCTGACCGACTTGATAGTCGTTCGGGACATAACCCGCATCGACCGCCGCACGCGATGCGCCGAGCGCCGCGCCGAGCTTGTCGGCGAGCGGTTCCAGCACTTGCGTGTAGTTCTCGCCGCTGCCAAGCCCACGACCACCCGACACGATGATTTGCGCGCTCGTCAGTTCCGGCCGATCCAGCTTCGTCACTTCACGGCTCACGAACGACGAGATACCCGCATCCGGCGCCGCTTCGATTTTCTCGACCGATGCATTGCCGCCTTCCGCCGCGACCGCATCGAAGCCGGTGCCGCGAACGGTGATGACCTTGATCGGATCGCTCGATTGAACCGTCGCGATTGCGTTGCCCGCGTAGATAGGGCGCTCGAAGGTATCGGCGCTGATGACTGCAGTGATGTCGCTGATTTGGGCGACATCGAGATGAGCCGCGATGCGCGGCGCAACGTTCTTGCCGTAAGCCGTAGCCGGCGCGACGATGTGCGAGTAATCCTTCGCGATGTTCAGCACCGTCGCTTCGACGTTCTCAGCGAGGCCTTCGGCGAGTTGAGGCGCATCGGCGAGCAGCACCTTGGACACGCCCGCGATCTTCGCCGCCGCATCCGCCGCGCCTTGCGCGTTCGAACCGGCGATGAGCACATGCACGTCGCCGCCCATCTTGGCCGCTGCCGCGACCGTGTTCAGCGTCGCCGATTTGATCGACGCATTATCGTGTTCAGCTATTACGAGAGTCGTCATCAGATCACCTTTGCTTCGTTCTTCAACTTCTGGACCAGCGTGCCGACGTCGGGCACCGTGACGCCCGCGCTGCGCTTCGGCGGCTCGACGACCTTCAGCGTCTTCAGACGCGGCGTGACATCGACGCCCAGATCGGCGGGCTTCACCGTCGTCAGCGGCTTCTTCTTCGCCTTCATGATGTTCGGCAGCGTCACATAGCGCGGCTCGTTCAGGCGCAGGTCGGTTGTGACCACGGCAGGCAGCTTGAGCGACAGCGTTTCCGCGCCGCCATCGACTTCGCGCGATACGGTGGCTTTGCCATCGGCAACGGTCACTTTCGATGCGAACGTCGCTTGCGGCAGACCCGCCAGCGCCGCGAGCATCTGACCGGTTTGATTCGAATCATCGTCGATGGCCTGCTTGCCGAGAATCACCAGTTCAGGCTTTTCCTGATCGACAAGCGCCTTCAAAATCTTCGCGACGGCGAGCGGCTGCAGATCTTCGCTCGACTCGACGAGAATCGCGCGGTCCGCACCGATCGCGAGCGCCGTGCGCAGCGTTTCCTGACACTGCGTCACGCCGCACGACACGGCGATCACCTCAGTCGCCACGCCCGCTTCCTTCAGACGAACCGCCTCTTCCACGGCGATTTCATCGAACGGGTTCATCGACATCTTCACGTTGGCGATATCGACGCCCGTGTTGTCCGACTTCACGCGGACCTTCACGTTGTAGTCGACCACGCGCTTGACTGGCACCAGAATTTTCATGCACACGCTCCAAAGTTACGATTACGTCAACCCAGGCTCATTATACGAGCGGCGCGTCCGCCATTTCCCCCCTTAAACGGGTGGGCCGGGTCAGCGTGCAATAGATTGGGATTGAATCGAGCTTGCGTCCAATGTAAAAGAACGACCGTTCGATTTCAATCCCAAAAAACCCCAACAGCCGTCGCCGCGATTACCACGCCGTGATGACCGCGCCCGCGTACTTGCCTTCGATGAACTGCTTCACTTCTGCCGAGTGATACGCGGCGACGAGCTTGCCGACCCACGGCTTGTTCTTGTCGGCGGCGCGGATCGCGATGATGTTCGCGTACGGGCCGTGCGGATCTTCAATGGCGATCGCGTCCGACTTCGGCTTGAGGCCCGCTTCCATCGCGAAGTTCGTGTTGATGGCGGCGGCATCCACGTCGGCGAGCGAGCGCGGAATCTGCGCCGCGTCCAGTTCCACGATCTTCAGCTTCTTCGGATTCTCGACGATATCGAGCGGCGTCGCCTTCAGCCCCGCGTCCGCGCGCAGCTTCAGCAAGCCTTGCTTCTGAAGCAGCAGCAAGGCGCGGCCGCCGTTGGTCGGATCGTTCGGCACCGCGATGCGCGCGCCGTTCTGCAATTCGGAGAGCGACTTGAGCTTCTTCGAATAGATGCCCATCGGGAACGTAACGGTATCGGCCACCTTGATGAGCTTGTAGCCGCGATCCTTCACTTGCGCGTCGAGATACGGCTGATGCTGATAGCTGTTCGCGTCGAGATCGCCGGCGGCGAGCGCGGCATTCGGCTGCACGTAGTCCGAGAACTCGATGACGGTGATCTTCAGCCCGTTCTTCGCGGCGACCTGCTTCACCACTTCCATGACCTGCGCGTGCGGGCCGCCCGTCACGCCGACCTTGATGGCGTTGTCATCGGCATGAGCCGCGCCGAACAGCGACGCCGCGCCCAGCGCGGCTGCGAACTTCAGAATGAATCGACGTTGCATCTGCTGACCTTTCCTTTCGATGGTTTTATTTATGACTCAGACGGCGCACGAGCCAGTCGCCGAACGACTGCACGAGCTGCACGAAGACGATCAGGATCACGACGACCGTCAGCATCACTTCGGGCAGGAAGCGCTGATAGCCGTAGCGGATGCCCAGATCGCCCAGGCCGCCGCCGCCGATCGCGCCCGCCATCGCCGAATAGCCGACGAGCGACACGAACGTGATCGTCAACCCCGCGACGACGCCCGGCAGCGATTCCGGCAACAGCACCTTGAACACGATCTGGCTCGTGGTCGCGCCCATCGCCTGAGCCGCTTCGATGAGCCCGCGGTCCACTTCGCGCAGCGCGGTTTCGACGAGACGCGCGATGAACGGCGCCGCCGCGATGGTCAGCGGCACGACTGCCGCCGCCGTGCCGATCGACGATCCGACGACGAGCCGCGTGAACGGAATCACCGCGACGAGCAGGATGATGAACGGCGTCGAGCGCACCGCGTTGACGACGCCGCCGAGCACGCGATTCACGCCGACGTTCTGCAGCACGCCGTCGCGATCGGTCAGATAGAGCAGCACGCCGAGCGGCAAGCCGAGCGCCGCGCCGACGAGTCCCGAGATGCCGACCATGACCAGCGTCTCCCAAAACGACTGCACGAACATGTCGAACATTTCACTCAACATGGGAAAGCTCCTCTACCACGACGCCTTGCGAGCGCAAATAAGCGATCGCCTCGGCGACCTTCACCGGCTGTCCGCCCGCGAGTACCGCGAGCGAGCCGAACGCCTGGCCCTGAATCTCATCGATCTGGCCGTGCAGGATGTTGAAATCGAGTTCGTAGCGGCGAATCGTTTCCGAGAGAATCGGCTGATCGACGCCCGAGCCCGTGAACGCGAGCCGCAGCAAATGGCCGCTGCCGGTCGAAAGACGCTCCGCGACGCGCGCCTTCAGCGCAGGCGGCAACTCGTGCGCGATGACATCGCCGATCAGCGCGCGCGTGACTTCGTGACGCGGCTGCATGAAGACATCGACCACCTTGCCTTCTTCGACGACGCGACCGGCATCGAGCACCGCGACGCGATCGCAGACCTGCTTGATCACTTCCATCTGGTGCGTGATGAGCACGATCGTCAGACCGAGTTCGCGATTGATCTTGCGCAGCAAATCCAGAATGGCGCGCGTGGTTTCCGGATCGAGCGCGGAGGTGGCTTCGTCGGACAGCAGCACGCTCGGCTTGCTCGCGAGCGCCCGCGCGATGCCCACGCGCTGCTTCTGGCCGCCGCTGATCTGCGCCGGATATTTGTCCTTGTGCTGCGTGAGGCCCACGAGATCGAGCAGCGGCAGAACGGTCTCTTCGATCTCCGCGCGATTCTTGCCCGCGAGTTCGAGCGGCAGCGCGACATTGCCGAACACCGTGCGCGACGACAGCAAATTGAAGTGCTGAAAGATCATGCCGATGTCGCGGCGCGCGGCGCGCAGATCGTCCTTGCCGAGCGTGGTGAGATCGCGTCCATCGACGACGACATTGCCTTCGCTCGGACGCGTGAGCAGGTTGATCGTGCGGACCAGCGTGCTCTTGCCCGCCCCGCTGCGCCCGATGATGCCGAAGATTTCGCCGGCGGGAATCGCCAGATTGACGTTATGCAGCGCTTCGACCCAGCCTCGGGGTCCCGCGAAGCGCTGCGAGAGATTACGAATTTCGATCATGCGCCGGTCATGAAAATGCAAACGGCGGAAGGCTTCGCCGGGTGAAGACACCCGCGCAGCCGGCCGCCGCTGGTTTTTCTGCTGTTTTATGAGAAGCGTAATTTTACAGGACGGCCATCATTCTGTTTAATAATGAATTCCGATCGACTAATTACTGCGGGATATTTAAAGGCTCATGGCACGGAACGTTTATTCGACGAGCACGATTACGACACGGCAAGGCGTCGAACTCTTTCTGCATCGCTGGCAGCCTGCGCCGCCGACCGAACTGCGGGCGCGCATCGCGCTGCTGCACGGACTGGGCGAGCACGGCGGCCGCTACGACGCGCTCGCGCTGGCGCTGAACGCGGCGGGCATCGAACTGATCGCGCTCGATTTGCGCGGACACGGCAAGTCGACGGGCGAGCGCGCCTACGTGCGCGTTTTCAGCGACTATCTGAGCGATGCCGACGTGCTGCTCGAAGCGTGCGCCGCCACCCCGCCGACGAATACGCCGCTCTTCCTGATGGGCCACAGCATGGGCGGAACGATCGCCGCCCTGTACGCCGCCGAACGCGCGCAGACGCGCAAACTCGCCGGACTGATTCTGTCGAGTCCGGCGCTCGTGCCCGGTCAACAAATGCCGCGCTGGAAAGTGAAGCTGAGCCGGATCGTCGGGACGCTGCTGCCGCGCTGGCGCGCGTTCGAAATCGATGCCGCGTTGCTGTCGCGGGCACCGGGCGTCGTGGAGGCATATCGGCGCGATCCGCTCGTGCATCACGGACCCATTACCGCGCGCACCGCCGCGCAGATTCTCGCGGCGATGGAACGTATCGCGGCGAAACGCGCCGAAATCGAGTTGCCGTATCTGATCTTCCACGGCGCCGCCGACGCCATCTGCGATCCGGCGGGCACACGCGAATTCGAAGCCAGCGCCGGTTCGACCGACGCGACGCTCGCCATCTACGAAGGCAGCTATCACGAGACGCTGAACGACCTCGACCGCGACCGCGTGATCCGCGCGATCATCGACTGGACGACGGTGCGCGCGGACTATGCGCGCAGCCGCCCGGTCTAGATTTCCGCGAGCGAGCGCAAGTGCGCGACCACGCTACGCCCGAGCGCCGACAGGTTGTATCCGCCTTCCAGACAACTCACGATGCGGCCTTGCGCGTGGCGCTTCGCCACCGCGCGAATCTGCTCGGTGATCCACGCGTAGTCGTCTTCGACGAGGCCCATGTTGCCGAGATCGTCCTCGCGATGCGCGTCGAAGCCGGCTGACACGAAGATCATCTGCGGCTTGAACTCGTCCAGACGCGGCAGCCACATCAGATCGACGACCTCGCGCACCGCCATGCCTTTCGTGCGCGCGGGCAGCGGCACGTTCACCATGTTCGACGCGTGATTGTCCGCGCCGCTGAACGGATAGAACGGATGCTGGAAGAAGCTGCACATCAGCACGCGCGAGTCGCCGGTGAAGGCGGCTTCGGTGCCGTTGCCGTGATGCACGTCGAAATCGATCACGGCGACGCGCTGCAAGCCGTGCACTTCGAGCGCGTGACGCGCCGCAATCGCGACGTTGTTGAAGAGACAAAAGCCCATCGCGCGCGCGGGCTCCGCGTGATGCCCCGGCGGACGCACGCTGCAGAACGCGTTGTCGTAACGCCCTTCGATGACCGCGTCGGTGGCGGCGATCGCCGCGCCCGCCGCTCGCAGCGCCGCACGATACGACGCCGGGCACATCGACGTATCGGGATCGAGCTCGCTGCGCCCGTGCTCGGGCGTCCGGCTCTTGATGTAATCGATATGCGCCTGCGTGTGCACCCGCGCGAGATCGATCTCCTCGGCGAGCGGCGCTTCTTCGCGCTCGATCAGGGAATCGATGCGGCTCGCGATGAGCTGGTCTTCGATCGCCTGCAGCCGCGCCGGGCACTCGGGATGCCACTGGCCGTTGTCATGCTGCAGGCAGTCGGGATGGGTATAGAAGCCGGTGGCCATGATGTCTCGCAGTGCCGTTGTCGTCGGCTCTCGTCTCGTGTTTTTTCGTCATACGCGATTCCCGCGCCGCGTCTTTGGCGTTAAGTTACCACACCGTTCCGAACCGCTGCTTCCGGGCGGGCATCGGGCTTGCGCGCGTGGGGCGTCGGTTATACTGCCCCGACGCCTCGGCAGGCCGGGCCATGATCGACGGCATGTTGCAGGACGTTGCGTCCGGTCGAGAATCGTTGCATCGGGAACGGCGGCGCGTCGAAGAAAGCGCGCTCGAATATCCGGCATCGCCCCCTATCGCCTCATCACGCACACTATGACTTTTCAGTTTGCCCCGCTCGACTCCGCCTTCAGGCCGCTGACGCGCGCGTTCATCGCTTCCCTCTTCTGCGCGATCGGCGTCATGTCCGGCACCAGTGCCGTGGCGCAGTCCCAGCAGCCGCAAAACGCCACGCAGCAAGGGCAAGTGTTCGAAGAAGAGATCGTGCCGCAGCGTTACGCGAACAACCCGAATGTCGAAGCGTTCATCAACGACATGGTCGCGCGCTACGACTTCGATTCCGCGAAGCTGCACGATCTCTTCAATCGCGTGAGCTATTCCGCGACGGCCGTGAAACTGGTGCTGCCGTCGCCGACGCCGTCGACGAAGAACTGGCGCGTATATCAGTCGCGCTTCATCGAGCCGGTGCGCATCGACGCGGGCGTGAAGTTCTGGCGCGCGAATCAGGCGACGCTGCAACGCGCGTCCGCGCAGTTCGGCGTGCCGCCGGAGGTGATCGTCGGGATCATCGGCGTGGAGACCATCTACGGCCGCTACATGGGCAACTTTCGCGCGCTCGATGCGCTGACCACGCTCACGTTCGATTACCCGAACACGCCGAACCGCCTCGAACGTCAGGCGACGTTCCGCAAGAATCTCGAAGACCTGCTGGTGTGGACGCGCGATTCGCAGATCGATCCGTCGACCGTGCTCGGCTCGTACACCGGCGCGATCGGCATTCCGCAGTTCCTGCCGAGCAGCATCGTGCAATACGCGGTGGATTTCGACGGCAACGGCCGCATCGATCTGCGCACGAGCCAGGCCGATGCCATCGGCAGCGTCGCGAATTATCTGAAGCAGAACGGCTGGGAGCCGGGCCGTCCGGTCGTGTGGCGCATTGCGGGCGATGAAGGCAGCCAGGGCATCGCGCAAGCCGCCGCCGATGGTCAGGCGGAGCCGCACTGGTCGCTCGCCCAGTTGACGAAGGCCGGCATGCTGATGGCCGAGCCGGGACTGGATGTCGCGGCTGAAGCGGCGACGCCGCTGACTGTCGTCGATCTGCCGACGCCCGGCCGCGCGACCGAGTACACGCTCGGCCTCAAGAACTTCTACGTGCTGACGCGCTATAACCGCAGCTTCTTTTATGCGCTCGCGGTGTATCAGCTCGGCGAAGCGGTGAAAGCACGCATGGCGGCGACGAGCGCCAGCCAGTAAGCGGCATCCGATAAAAACGCGCGGTTCGCCGGTTGCGGCGACCGCGCGTTGTTCGTTCAGGCGGGGAAAACGCCCGTCGACAGATAGCGGTCGCCACGGTCGCACACGACGAACACGATGGTCGCGTTCTCCACCTGGCGCGCCACGCGCAACGCGACTTCACACGCGCCGCCCGACGAAATGCCGGCGAAAATGCCTTCCACCGATGCGAGCCGCCGAGCCATCGCTTCCGACGCCGCCTGACTCACGTTCTCCACGCGATCGACGCGGCTGCGATCGAAAATCTTCGGCAGATACGCTTCCGGCCACTTGCGAATGCCCGGAATGCGCGAGCCTTCTTCCGGCTGCGCGCCGACGATCTCAATATTCGCGTTCTTCTCTTTCAGATACTTCGACACGCCCATGATCGTGCCCGTCGTGCCCATCGACGAGACGAAGTGCGTGATGCGGCCGTCGGTCTGCTGCCAGAGTTCCGGGCCGGTCGTTTCGTAGTGCGCGAGCGGATTGTCCGGATTCGCGAACTGATCGAGGATGATGCCCTTGCCGTCGCGCTGCATCTGCTCGGCGAGATCGCGCGCGTATTCCATGCCGCCCGTCACCGGCGTCAGGATGATCTGCGCGCCGTACGCGCCCATGCTCTGGCGACGTTCGATCGACAAATCCTCCGGCATGATCAGCACCATCTTGTAGCCGCGCACGGCGGCGGCCATGGCGAGCGCGATGCCCGTGTTGCCGCTCGTCGCTTCGATCAGCGTGTCGCCCGGCTTGATGCGGCCGCGCTCTTCAGCTTTCCTGATCATCGACAAGGCCGGACGGTCTTTCACCGAGCCCGCCGGGTTATTGCCTTCGAGCTTGCCCAGCACGACGTTATTGCGGCTGCGGATTTCATCGTCCACGACGCGGACGAGTTGCACGAGCGGCGTGTTGCCGATCGTGTCTTCGATAGTCATGTAAGCCATAAGCGGACCGGATGTCGAATCCCGCGGCGAACGCATCGGCGGCGCTCGGGGGATTGTGAGGTAGGAATTGATCGATTGTAGCCCACCGGTCTCCCGGATGCGTCGCGCCCCTCTTGCGCGGATGGCTTCCGCGCTCACGCAAAAACCCGCGGCGAGACAGCCGCGGGGAGCCCAAACCATCCGAAGGCTGAAGGAGCGTGATCCGATCCGGCGTGCCGGCGCGGAGGCAGCGCCGGCACGCCGCGCTGCTTACTTCTTGACGACGACCGGCTTCGAAGCCGCCGACGACACCACCGGCGTCGCGTTCACGCCGTTAGCGCCGTTAGTCCCGGCGGCTGCCGTCTTCGGCGCGTTGCCGATGCTCAGGCCCTCCGCCTCCAGACGCTGCACGGTCTTGCCGCCCATGCCTTTCACGCGCGAGCTGAGATCGGCTGCGTCCTTGAACGGGCCGTGCGCCTGACGTTCGTCGAGAATGGCTTTCGCTTTCGCCGGACCGATGCCCTTGATGCCGCGCAGCGCATCGGTATTGGCGGTATTGACGTCGACCGCCGCGAGCGCCGACCCGATGGAAAGGGTGAGCGCGAACGCGACGATGGTTGAGAGTGCTTGCTTGAACATACTGGTCTCCAGAAGAACCGGCCGGCGAACAGTGCCGACCGCGAGACCAGTGTAGAGAGACTTCGAGGCCGTTTATAGCTGGCCGAATAGCCAACGCACGTAGCGATCGACGCCTTCCTGAACGGTCAAAAACGGCGCGTCGTAGCCGGCTGCGCGCAGGCGCGATTGATCGGCTTGCGTGAAGCATTGGTACTTGCCGCGCAGCGCATCGGGGAACGGAACGTATTCGATCAGCCCGCGCTGCACGAGTTCGGCGAGCGACAGCGGCGCTTCGCCGTTCATCGCCCGCAGCGAATTGACGACGGTGGACGCGATGTCGTTGAACGGCTGCGCCCGCCCGGTGCCGAGGTTGAAAATGCCCGACTTCTCCGGATGATCGAGGAAGTGCAGATTGACCTTCACCACGTCTTCGACGGACACGAAATCGCGCGTCTGCTCGCCCGCCGCATAACCGTTGTACTCGCCGAAGAGCTTGACCTTGCCTTCCGCGCGGAACTGGTTGAAGTTGTGGAACGCGACGGACGCCATGCGCCCTTTATGCGTCTCGCGCGGCCCGTAGACGTTGAAGTAGCGGAAGCCGACGATCTGACTGCCCGCCTTCGGCAGGATCTGACGCACGATCTGATCGAACAGGAACTTCGAATAGCCGTACACGTTGAGCGGCTTCTCGAGTTCCCGTTCTTCGACGAAGCGGCTCGAACCGCCGTAAGTCGCCGCCGACGACGCGTACAGAAACTGCGCGCCTTGCTCGAGACAGATGTCCATCACGTCCCGGCTGTAGCGGAAGTTGTTGTCCATCATGTAGCGGCCGTCGGTTTCCATCGTGTCCGAACAGGCGCCCTCGTGGAAAACGGCACGCACGCGGCCGAAATCGCCGCGACGAAAACGCTCGACGAATTCCGTTTTGTCGAGGTAATCGTCGATCTCGCAATCGACCAGATTCTTGAATTTGTCGGCGCGGGTGAGGTTGTCAACCGCGATCACGCGATGCTCACCGCGCTCGTTGAGCGCCTTGACGATATTGCTGCCGATGAAGCCGGCCGCTCCGGTAACGATAAAAGTCATGGCGATGTGTGGAAGTGGATCAGGCGAAGAGTTCGTTGTATTCGACGGTCGCCGTGCCGAGCTTGCCCACGACGATACCCGCCGCGCGATTGGCGTAGACGATGGAGTCCACGAGCGGCACGCCCGCGCCGAGCATCGTTGCGACCGTTGCAATGACGGTGTCGCCGGCACCCGATACATCATACACTTCACGCGCTTCGGCCGAATTGTGCAGCACTTCGCTCTCCGTGAAGAGCGTCATGCCCTCCTCCGAACGCGTGAGCAGGAGCGCGCTCAGGTCGAGGTCCGCGCGCAGTTTCGTCACGCGTTCGTGCAAGTCTTCCTCCGACTTCCACTGGCCGACGACTTCGCGCAACTCCGCGCGATTCGGCGTGATGAGCGTCGCGCCGCGATAGCGCTCCCAGTCGTCGCCTTTCGGATCGACGAGCACGGGTTTGCCGGCGGCCTTGGCGTCGCTGATCATCTGCGTGACGTGCGTCAGGCCGCCCTTTGCGTAATCGGACATCAGGATGACGTCGTGCTGCGGCAGCAGTTCCGCGAAGCGTTCCTGGCACGCGCGCAGCACTTCGTGGTTCGGCGTGTTCTCGAAATCGACGCGCAGCAGTTGCTGCTGGCGCGACAACACACGCAGCTTGATGGTCGTGAGCAGTTCGGGATCGCGGGCGAGATGCCCCGTCACCTTGCTCTCGCCGAGCAATTCGACGATGCGCTCGCCCGGTTCGTCATGCCCCACCACGCAGAGCAGGCCCGCCTGGGCGCCGAGCGCCGCCGCGTTGCGCGCGACGTTCGCCGCGCCGCCCAGACGATCTTCCTTCTTCTGCACGTGCACGACCGGCACCGGCGCTTCGGGCGAGATGCGGTTCACATCGCCGAACCAGTACCGGTCGAGCATGACATCGCCGACCACCAGCACGCGCGCCGCCGAAATGCGGGCGCGCGGCACCACAGGGATATTGGCCGGCTTATTGCCGGCTGCCATTGCCGTCGAGTTCGACATGGGGACGTCCTATTGCAAAATAATCGATGCCCAGTTCGGCCATCGTTTCCGGTTCATACAGATTGCGGCCATCGAAGATCACCGGCATCTTCAGCTCGCTCTTCAAGTGCCCGAAGTCGGGGCTCTTGAATTCCTTCCACTCCGTCACGATGACGAGCGCATCGGCGCCCGTCAACGCTTCCTGCTGCGTGTTCACGAAATTGAGACGCTGCATGTCGTCGTTGCGATCGGCAAGATCGAGCGCGAAGACGCGCTGCGCTTCCTGCATCGCGACGGGATCATACGCGCGCACCGTCGCGCCGCGCTCCAATAGCGACGCGATCAGGCGGCGGCTCGACGCCTCGCGCATGTCGTCCGTGTTCGGCTTGAACGCGAGTCCCCACACGGCGAACGTGCGGCCGCGCAGGTCTTCGCCCATGCGCTTGATGATCTTGTTGACGAGCACTTCCTTTTGGCCGTTGTTGACCTCTTCCACGGATTCGAGAATCCGCAGCCGATGCCCGTTCTCGCGCGCCGTCTGCACGAGCGCCTGCACGTCCTTCGGGAAGCACGAGCCGCCATAACCGCAGCCCGCATACAGAAAGTGATAGCCGATTCGCGGGTCCGAGCCAATACCCCGGCGCACCGATTCGATATCCGCGCCGACGGCATCCGCGAGATTCGAAAGGTCGTTCATGAACGAGATGCGCGTGGCGAGCATCGCGTTCGCGGCGTACTTCGTGAATTCGGCGGAACGCACGTCCATGTACAGCGTGCGTTCGTGGTTGCGGTTGAACGGCGCGTAGAGGCGCTTCATCATTTCGCGCGCGCGATTGCCGGCCTGATCGTCGTCGATGCCGATCACGATGCGATCCGGTCGCATGAAGTCGTCCACCGCCGCGCCTTCCTTCAGGAACTCCGGATTCGATACGACGGAGAAGCCGTGCTTGTCCGCGCCGTCGAGACCGCGCGCCTTCAGTTCTTCTTCGACGACGCGCTTCACTTGCAGCGCCGTGCCGACCGGCACCGTCGATTTGTCGACGATCACCTTGAAGCCGTTCGAATAGCGCCCGATGTTGCGCGCCGCCGCGAGCACGTACTGCAGGTCCGCGGAACCGTCTTCGTCGGGCGGCGTGCCGACCGCGATGAACTGGATATCGCCGTGTTCGACGCTCGCCTTGACGTCGGTGGAGAACTGAATGCGCCCCGCTGCACGCGTGCGCTTGAGCATTTCCTGAAGGCCCGGCTCGTGAATCGGCACGCCGCCACTGTTGAGGATATCGATCTTGCGCGGATCGACGTCGACGCAAAACACATCATTGCCAATTTCAGCGAGACATGCGCCGGTCACCAGACCGACATAACCCGTACCCACGATGGTAACTTTCATAGCTCTCCGTTGGTTTCAAAGGAGCCGGCCGTGGCGGGCGTTGAAAAGCACACGCCCGCCTTCACGGCGATTCAGGCCGGGCTCGTGATGGGTTCGACGCGTCGCGGCGTGTATGTTTCCCAGCCGCTGCATCCAGGACACTGCCAATAGAATAGACGCGCGCGGAAGCCGCACGTCTGACAGGTATATCGCGGCAAATTCTTCGTGCGCTGCCTGACGAGCGTGCGCATCAGTTCGAGTTCGCCTCGGCGCGGCTCCTCGGCGGTCGCTTCCTGCGCTTCGAGCAGGCGCGTCATGCCGGCGAGATTCGGCGCGCTTTGCATCTGCCTGCGTGCGAGCGCGTGCGCCGCATCGAGGCCGCGCAGTTCCTGAACGTGCTTGTACGCGACATCCAGCAGATCGTTCGACGGATAGCGCGTCGCGTAGTCGATCAGCAGATCGACGCCCTCTTCCTTGCGCCCGAGCGCGGCGTAAGCCTTCATCAGCTTTTCCGCGACGAGCGGCAGATACGCCTCGTTCTGCGCTTCGACGCGCTTCCATCCCGCAATCGCGGCGTCGAGATTGCCGGCGGCGGCTTCGACATCGCCGGCGAGAATGGTCGCGCGCACGTTGTCCGGGTTCGATGCCAGCGCGAGCTTCAGTTCGGCGCGCGCATCGTCGAGATTCTTGCGCTGCAACGCTTCCTGGGCGAGTTCGCAATGGAAATGCGCGATTTCCATGTGCAGAGAAGGCGCGCCCATTTTCTCGATGCGCTCCGCCGTCGCGATGGACTTGGGCCAGTCCTTTTCGATCTCGTAAATGGTGAGCAGCGCGCGCTGCGCGCCGAGCGAGTATTCGCCCGCTTCGAGCGACCGGAACGTCTCTTCGGCGCGATCGAGAAGGCCCGCTTTCAGAAAGTCCTGACCGAGTTCATACAGCGCGTGATCGCGTTCGGCGGCGGGAAGATCCGCACGGCTCAACAAATTCTGATGCACGCGGATCGCGCGATCCGTCTCACCGCGCCGGCGAAACAGATTGCCGAGCGCGAAGTGCAGTTCGATGGTTTCGGGATCGAGCTTGGCGACTTCGATGAACGCGTCGATCGCCTTGTCGTGTTGCTCGTTGAGCAGGAAATTGAGGCCGCGAAAGTACGAGCGCGGCAGGTTCGCATTCTCCGACAGCAGCGTTTTGAGATCGTAACGCGACGCCATCCAGCCCAGCGCGAAGGCCACGGGGATGACGAGCAGCCACCAAAAGTCTAGATCCATGCGAATTTGTCGTTGAGTCGGTTAGGTGTCTGCCGTTTCGCAGTTTTTAAGGCGGTTGCGAAGCCCGCCGCGTCGCCGGTGCGCGCGATGCGCTCAGATGAGCGGCGGCATCGGCGGTTCTTCCCGGACCACCGGCGTTTCGCGCGCGACGCGCAGTTCGCGCCGCAGGCGGCCGTTCTCCATGCGCAGGCGCAGCATGGGCGTGACCGCCGAGACGAGCCCCGCCAGCAGGCCCACGCCGAAGAACGCGAGCCCGATGAGAATCAGCGGCGCCTGCCAGACATAGCCTGCGAGGAATTTCAGTTCCGCCGTTTGAGTGTTGGCGAGCGCCAGCACCAGCAGCAGCACGAAGACCAGAACGCGGATCAGCCAGACAATGAATTTCATGTGGGGTCTCGCAAGAGCGGTTGCATCTCGCGGCCTTCCCGCCGGTCGGCCTACGTGATTACCCGAGTCAAAGTGACCGGTATTGTAATGTATGCGTTCGGCCGGACGCATCGAAGCACGCGCAGCGCTTCGGCCGGAATGTAAGCGTCTGTGTGCGCTACCGAACGTGCGGACGGCAACGTCGGCGCGAAGCGCGCGCGGCGGACGTAAAAAAAGCACCCCGAGGGGTGCTTTCTGGTCGATTGCCTCATGGCCGGACGTCGCGACGATCGGTCTTCCCGCATACGCAGGTACCGGCCGGCACCGATGCGCGCCGATCAGAGATCGTCCGCATCGTCGTCATTCGACGCCTTCAGCGGCTCGCCCGCGCGGCCATCGACGCGTTCGCGCAATTCCTTGCCCGGCTTGAAGTGCGGCACGAATTTCTCCGGTACCAACACCTTTTCACCCGACTTGGGATTGCGACCCACGCGCGACGGACGACGATTGAGCCCGAAGCTGCCGAAGCCGCGAATCTCGATGCGATGACCGTTGGCCAAAGCCTCCGACATTGCATCGAGCATCGTCTTCACTGCGAAATCCGCGTCCTTGAGGACAAGTTGCGGAAATCGCAGCGCCAACTGGGCGACCAATTCACTTTTGGTCATACTGCAGCAGTGCCTTTAAGGCTTAGCTGTTCTGGCCGTCGAGCTTGGCCTTGAGCAGCGCGCCGAGGTTGGTCGTACCGGTCGCGGCGGCGTTCGAATCCGAAGCCTGCAGGCCGCGCATGGCTTCCTGCTGTTCGGCCGAATCCTTCGCCTTGATCGACAGGTTGATACCGCGCGACTTGCGATCGATGTTGATGATCATCGCGTTGACCTTGTCGCCTTCCTTCAGGACGTTGCGGGCATCTTCCACGCGGTCTTGCGCGATTTCCGAAGCACGCAGGTAGCCTTCGACTTCGCCCGACAGCGTGATGACCGCGCCCTTCGGATCGACCGACTTCACGACGCCGTCGACGATAGCGCCCTTGTCGTTGATCGCGACGAAGTTGCTGAACGGATCGCCTTCGAGCTGCTTGATGCCGAGCGAAATGCGCTCCTTCTCGACGTCGATGCCCAGAACCACGGCTTCGACTTCGTCGCCCTTCTTGTACTTGCGGACGGCTTCTTCGCCGGTTTCCGACCACGACAGATCCGACAGGTGAACCAGACCGTCGATGCCGCCAGGCAGACCGATGAACACGCCGAAGTCGGTGATCGACTTGATGGCGCCGCTGATCTTGTCGCCCTTCTTGAAGTTGCGGCTGAAGTCATCCCACGGATTCGGCTTGCACTGCTTCATGCCGAGCGAGATACGGCGGCGGTCTTCGTCGATTTCGAGGACCATGACTTCGACTTCGTCACCGAGCTGAACAACCTTCGACGGCGCGACGTTCTTGTTGGTCCAGTCCATTTCCGACACGTGAACCAGGCCTTCGATGCCCGATTCCACTTCGACGAATGCGCCGTAGTCGGTGATGTTCGTGACCTTGCCGAACAGGCGCGTGCCCGACGGGTAACGGCGCGAGATGCCTTCCCACGGATCGTCGCCCAGTTGCTTGATGCCGAGCGAAACGCGGTTCTTCTCTTGGTCGAACTTGAGGATCTTCGCGGTGACTTCCTGGCCGACCGACAGCACTTCCGACGGGTGACGCACACGACGCCATGCGATGTCGGTGATGTGCAGCAGGCCGTCGATGCCGCCGAGGTCCACGAACGCGCCGTAGTCGGTGATGTTCTTGACCACGCCTTCGACGATCGCGCCTTCCTTCAGCGTCTCGAGCAGCTTCGCGCGCTCTTCGCCTTGCGTCGCTTCGATGACGGCGCGGCGCGACAGCACGACGTTGTTACGCTTGCGGTCGAGCTTGATGACGCGGAATTCGAGCGTCTTGCCTTCGTACGGCGTCGTGTCCTTGACCGGACGCGTGTCGACGAGCGAACCCGGCAGGAACGCGCGGATGCCGTTGACCATCACGGTCATGCCGCCCTTCACCTTGCCGGTGATCGTGCCGGTCACGAGTTCGTTGTTGTCCAGCGCCTTTTCCAGCGACAGCCACGAAGCAAGACGCTTCGCCTTGTCGCGCGACAGAATGGTGTCGCCATAGCCGTTTTCCAGCGCGTCGATCGCGACGGAAACGAAGTCGCCCGCCTGCACTTCCACTTCACCCGCGTCGTTCAGGAACTCTTCGAGCGGAATATAGGCTTCGGACTTGAGACCAGCATTGACGACCACGAAGTTGTGGTCGACGCGCACGACTTCGGCGGAGATCACTTCGCCGGCGCGCATGTCTTGCTTGGTCAGCGACTCTTCGAACAGAGCCGCGAAAGATTCGTTATTCGGGGTGGAGGTTTGCAGGTCGGACATAAAAATCGATATTTGCACAGCCTTGGCGCGATGGTCCTCGGTGGTCCGGATTGCCGGGCGCTGGACCGGTAAGTGCGCGAAGCCGTACGGGGTTAAGGGGTTTAACACACGCTCCGCCTCATGGCGGAACACCTTGCTTTACGACACAGCTACTACTGGGCTACTACGAGAAATCAGACGCGAACCGCGCTGTACCAGCCGATGATCTGCTCGACCGCCTGGTCGATGGACAAGCCGGAGGTATCCAGCGTCTTCGCATCCGCCGCGGGCTTGAGCGGCGCGGCGGCGCGGTTGGTGTCCCGGGCGTCGCGTTCGCGCAAATCGCGCAGCAAGTCATCCATATTAGCAGAAAAGCCTTTTTGCATCAATTGCTTATGGCGCCTCGCCGCGCGGGCCTCGACACTCGCGGTAAGAAAGACCTTAAGCGTGGCGTCCGGAAAGATCACGGTGCCCATGTCGCGGCCGTCCGCGACGAGGCCCGGACGCTTGCGGAACGCGCGCTGGCGGGCGACCAGCGCCTGCCGCACTTCCGGATGAACGGCGATGGCGGACGCGCGATTGCCGACTTCTTCCGCCCGGATTTCGCTCGATACGTCGACGCCGTCGAGCTGCGCGCATCCTTCGCGAAAGGTGATATGCAGGTCGCCGACGAGTTTTGCAAGCGCGGCGGCGTCGCCGTTGTCGATGCCGTAGCGGATGCTCGCCAGCGCCGCGAGCCGGTAGAGCGCGCCGCTGTCGAGCAGGTGAAAGCCGAGCGTGGCCGCGACCAGCGCCGCGACGGTTCCCTTGCCCGAAGCCGTCGGCCCGTCGATGGTGATCACTGAAATGGGGTCGAAAGGACGGGTCGGTTTCATTGCGTGTGGCCCATCAGGCCCGTTGTTGCGGTCGTTGAACTGAAAATCGTCGCGCTTCACGATGCATCGCTCCGGTCATGCCGTCACGAGCGTCGCGAAACGGTCGAAATAATCGGGAAACGTCTTGTTGACGCACTTCGGATCGTTGATGCGCACCGGCACGCCGCCCAAGCTCACGAGCGAAAAACACATGGCCATGCGGTGATCGTCGTAGGTGTCGATCGCGGCGTTCGGCGTGAGCGTGGCGGGCGGCGTGACGACGAGGTAATCCGCGCCCTCTTCCACCGTCGCGCCGACCTTGCGCAGTTCCGTCGCCATCGCGGCGATGCGGTCCGTTTCCTTCACGCGCCAGCTCGCGATATTGCGCAGCGTCGTCGTGCCGCTCGCGAAAAGCGCGGCCACGGCGATGGTCATCGCGGCATCGGGAATCAGGTTGAAGTCCATGTCGATGGGCGCGAGCCTGCCGTCGTCCGACTCCACGCCGCGCACTTCGATCCAGTCGTCGCCCATCATCACGTTCGCGCCCATGCGATTGAGCGCGTCCGCGAAACCGACGTCGCCCTGAATGCTCGACCGCCCGACGCCTTCGACGCGCACCGGGCCATGCCCGATCGCGCCCGCCGCGAGGAAATACGACGCCGACGACGCATCGCCTTCGACCATGATCGCGCCCGGCGAACGGTAGCCCGCGCCCGCCGGCACCGTGAAGCTGGCCCAGCCGTCGCGCTCGACCGTGACGCCGAAGCGCTCCATCAGCCGGATCGTGATCTCGATGTATGGCTTCGAGATGAGTTCGCCTTCGACTTCGATCGTGACCGGGCCGCTGCGGCCTTCGATCACGGGCAGGCTCATCAGGAGCGCGGTGAGGAACTGGCTCGACACGTCGCCGCGCACGCGGATGGGCTTGTCGACGGCGATCTTCGCCGCGTGAATCCTGAGCGGCGGAAAGCCGTCGTTCTGCTCATAGTCGATCGACGCGCCGATCTGGCGCAAGCCGTCGACGAGATCGCCGATCGGCCGCTCGTGCATGCGCGGCACGCCGTGCACGCGATATTCGCCGCCGTTGACGGCCAGCGCCGCCGTGAGCGGGCGCACCGCCGTGCCCGCGTTGCCGAGAAAAAGCTCCGCCGATTTCGACGGAAACGCGCCGCCCGTGCCGGTCACGATCACGCGCTCGCCATCGCGCTCTACCGAAACGCCGAGCGTTTCGAGCGCGGCGAGCATCACGCGCGTGTCGTCGGAATCGAGCAGATTGGTGATCGTGGTTTCGCCCGCCGACAGCGCCGCGAGCAGCAGCACGCGGTTCGAGATGCTCTTCGAGCCGGGCAGCCGCACCGTGCCGGACGCGCGAGCAAAAGGTCCGAGATCGAGATGTTCCATGGTGTGTCCTGGGATGTGCCTATTTCGCGGCGCGATCGCCGTCGCCGGAATTTCTGATGCCGCCGCGTTCCTGCCATTCCTGGCGCGCGACGCGCGAACGCGCGAACGCCGCTTCGAGCGCGGCGCCGTCGGATGCGTCGATGGCCGCGCGAAAACGCGCGAGCACGTCGGTGTACGCGTCGAGTTCGGCGAGCAGCGCGGTGCGATTCGCGAGGCACACGTCGCGCCACATTTCCGGGCTCGACGCAGCGATGCGCGTGAAATCGCGGAAACCGCCCGCGGCGAATGAAAACTTGAGTTGCGCGTCGGGCGCTTCGAGAATCTGCTCGACGAGCGCGAACGACAGCACATGCGGCAGATGGCTCACCGACGCGAACACGCGATCGTGCTGCCCCTCGCTCATCTGACGCACGCACGCGCCGGTCGCGCGCCACATCGCCGCGATGCGCTCGACCGTCTCCGGCGCGTTCTCGGCGAGCGGACACAGCACCACGTTGCGATCGACATAAAGTTCGGGCAATGCGGCATCGACGCCGCTCGATTCGCGCCCGGCTATCGGATGCCCCGGCACGAACTGCGCGACGCGCACGCCGAGCGCCGAACGCGCCGCCGCGACGACATCGCTCTTGGTGCTGCCCGCGTCGGTCACGATGGTCCGCGCATCCAGAAACGGCGCCATGCGCGCGAGCAGCGGCCCGGTCTGCGCGACCGGCGCGGCGAGCAGCACGACGTCCGCGCCTTGGAGCGCGCGGGCGAGCGCGGCGTCGTCGTCGAGGGCGGCGGCTTCGTCGATCACGCCGATTTCCAGCGCGCGCGCCACCGACTGCGCCGAGCGCCCGACGCCGACGACGCGCCCCGCCAGCCCCGCCCGTTCGCGCAGCGCGCGCGCGAGCGAGCCCCCGATCAGGCCGACGCCGAAAATAACCAGTTTATTGAATGTGAACGCGGTCACGGAACACCGGGAAAAACGCGTCGCGAGGACGCGGAACGATCAAACGGATCAAAGCGCGGATTTTACCGGGCGCGCGGATACGACCCGAGAATCTTCAGGAACGCGGCCTTTTGACCAAGTTCATCGAGTGCGGCGGCGACGGCGGCATCGTCGCGATGGCCTTCCACGTCGATATAGAAGTAATACTCCCACGTGCCGATGCGCGCGGGCCGCGACTCGAAGCGCGTCATGGAGACGCCGTGCTTCGCGAGCGGTTCCAGCAGCTTGAACACCGCGCCCGGCTCGTTCGCCACCGAGACGATGAGCGAAGTCTGGTCGTGACCGCTCGCGCCGGTCGGCTGCTTGCCGATGACGACGAAGCGCGTGCGGTTGTGCGGATCGTCCTGAATCATCGGAGCGACGACGCCCAGGCCGTAATGCGTGGCCGCGCGATCGCCGGCGATGGCCGCGACCGTCGGATCCGACACCGCGATGCGCGCCGCTTCCGCATTGCTCGACACCGCTTGCCGCTCGAGACGCGGCGCGTGCGCCGTGAGCCAACGCTGGCACTGCGCGAGCGCCTGCGGATGCGCGCACACGCGCGTGACGCCATCGAGCGTGCCGGACGCGGTCAGCAGATTGTGATGAATCGGCAACGCGAGTTCGCCGCCGATGAGCAACTGCGTTTGCAAGAGCAGATCCAGCGTGCGCGACACCGCGCCTTCCGCCGAATTCTCGACCGGCACGACGCCGTACTGCGCCGCGCCCGCCTCGACGGAGCGGAACACTTCATCGATGGACGGACACGGCATGCCTTCGATCGAATGGCCGAAGTATTCAAACATCGCCTGTTCGCTGTACGTGCCGACCGGCCCCAGAAACGCGGCGCGGATGGTCTGTTCGAGCGAGCGGCTCGCCGCCATGATCTCGCGCCAGATCGCGCTGATGTGATCGTCCGCGAGCGGGCCTTCGCTCATTTCCTGCAGCCGCGCGATGACCTGCATCTCGCGCTCCGGACGGAAAACCGGCGCGTTGAAATGCTTCTTCACTTCGCCGACTTCGAGCGCGACGGAAGCGCGCTGATTCAGCAACGCGATGAGTTGCGCGTCGAGCGCGTCGATGCGCTCGCGCAGCGGTTTGAGTCTTGAATTGAGATCGTCGTCCATGCGGTGCTTTGAGGTCTGAGGCGAGGTATTAGGCGCTTTCGCGCTCGAATTCCTTCATGTATTCGACGAGGGCCCGTACGCCCTCGACCGGCACCGCGTTGTAGATCGATGCCCGCATGCCGCCGACGGACTTGTGGCCCTTCAGTTGCAACAGGCCGCGCGCTTTTGCGCCGGCCAGGAAGTCGGTGTTGCGCGATTCATCGGCGAGAAAGAACGGCACGTTCATGCGCGAACGGTTCTGCCGCTCGATCTTGTTGATGTAGAAATCGCTCGAATCGATGGTGTCGTACAGCAGCTTCGCCTTCTCGACGTTGCGCGCTTCGATCGCCTGCAGGCCGCCCTGCTTCTTCAGCCACTTGAAGACGAGCCCGGCGATGTAGATGGCATACGTGGGCGGCGTGTTGTACATCGAATTGTTCTCGGCGACCGTCTTCCATTCGAACGCCGACGGGCAGATGGCCAGCGCGCGGTCCAGCAGATCTTCGCGCACGATCACCACCGTCACGCCCGCCATTCCGATGTTCTTCTGCGCGCCGCCGAAGAGCACGCCGTACTTGGCGACGTCCATCGGGCGCGAGAGGATATGCGAGGACGCATCCGCGACGAGCGGAACGTCGCCGAGATCGGGAATGTCGAAGGCTTCGACGCCGTCGATGGTTTCGTTCGTGCACAGATGCACGTAGGCGGGGTCGTCCGACAGCTTCCATTCGTCGACGCCCGGCACGCGCGTGAAGCCCGCTTCGGTCTTGCCGGTGGCCGCCATGTGCGGCGTGCAGTACTTGTGCGCTTCCCTGAACGATTTCGTCGACCATGAACCGGTGATGACGAAATCCGCGGTCTTCTTCGTGCCGAGCAGGTTCATCGGCACGATGGCGTTTTCGCCGATGCCGCCGCCCTGCAGAAACAGAATGCGATGCGACGCGGGCACGTTCAGCAATTCGCGCAGGTCGGTGAGCGCCGCCTCGTGGATCGACATGAATTCGGCGCCGCGGTGGCTCATTTCCATCACGCTCATGCCGCTGCCTTGCCAGTCGAGCATTTCATCGGCAGCTTGCCTCAGCACTTCTTCGGGCATCGCGGCGGGGCCGGCGGAGAAATTGAACACGCGCATCTGAAGGTCCTGATTGGCAGGCGCTGGCCGGGAGTTGGACTGGCGAAGAGACGTTCCGCTCCTCTCTTTCGTCGCGCCGCGCCTGAAAAAGAAATGGCTGCTTGCGCTCGCGCGCAAACAGCCATTATCGCATCGTCTTGAAAACCCGCCAACGCGCGGGGCGGCATGCCCCGGCGGCGAATTCCCGCGGACGGCGGGTCCGAACTTACTTGGCCGGCTTGACGCTTGCCACTTCCGAATCCGCTTGCGTGCGCGTTGCCTTGATGGCTTGCGGCATGTACTTCTGCATCAGACCGTTCACCACGTCGCGGCCAACCTGGTCCTGAACCTGGATGAACTTGCGGCCCGTCGTGCTCTTGTAGAAGTTCGTCAGGTCCTTGATTTCGTCGGTCGAGTAGTACTTCGCGTACGCGTCGTACTGAGCCTTCATGGCGTCCTGACGGAAGCTGTCCGTTGCGAAAACCTGGCCTGCCGAATCAACCAGCTTCGGCACTGCGTTCTTTTGCAGCGTCGGAACAGCGGCTTGCTTCTGCTTGTCGTTCAGCGACTTGTTTTCCGACAGCGCGTCCGACAGGATCGCCGGGACCAGCTGCTTTGCCTGCATCTGTGCGCTGTTGCCGATTGCGCCGACGAGCTTTTGCGCGTCGATTGCGTCGAGCAGATCCTTGATCGCGGCTTGCTTGGCCGGATCAACCGGTGCTGCTGCGGCCGGTGCCGCCGCCTGGTTCGGCGCCTGGTTCTGAAGCGACTGAGCCATCGCGAAAGTCGGCACGAAAGCGGCCAGCAACATCCACTGCTTGAAACGTCCTTGCATCATTACTCCCTGTAAAAAATATTCAGTTCAGCCCTGGCGACGAGCCTTACATGCCGATATGCGCTCGACGCCGGCTTCACGGGAAGCGAAGCGCAGCGCCGGCACGAAGCTCACGTCGCGCAGCTTAACCAATCCAGGCTTACAAAAGCGATAACGGGAAACCGGCGACACAAAAAATATCAGGCGGTTTCGCCACCTTCTCCGTTTTCCGTGTCGCCCGGCGTGGGCGCGGCGCCGTTCGCGGCTGCATCGGCTTCGTCGAGTTCGGCTTCAGCCTCTGCCTCGGCGATATGCTGCAGTCCCGACAACTTCGTCCCTTCGTCAAGGCTGATGAGTGTAACACCTTGGGTTGCACGGCCCATTTCGCGTATCTCGGAAACGCGGGTGCGGATCAGCACGCCTGCCGTGGTGATGAGCATGATCTCGCTTTCCGGCTCGACGAGCGTCGCCGCGACGACCTTGCCGTTGCGCTCCGAAGTCTGGATCGCGATCATGCCCTTCGTGCCGCGGCCGTGGCGCGTGTATTCGTTGATCGGCGTGCGCTTGCCGAAGCCGTTCTCGGTCGCCGTCAGCACCGACTGCGTTTCACCGCCCGCGACCAGCATCGCGATGACCTGCTGCCCGTCTTCGAGCTGCATGCCGCGCACGCCGCGCGCGCCGCGGCCCATGGCGCGCACGTCGTTCTCGTCGAAGCGGACGGCCTTGCCCGCGTCGGAGAACAGCATGACGTCGTGTGCGCCGTCGGTGATCGCCGCGCCGACGAGGTAATCGCCCTCGTCCAGATCGACCGCGATGATGCCCTTCTTCAACGGCCGGCTGAATGCTTCCAGCGGCGTCTTCTTGACGGTGCCGAGCGAGGTCGCCATGAACACGTAGGCGTCCGCCGAGAATTCCTTGATCGGCAGCACGACGTTGATCTTCTCGCCGTCCTGCAGCGGGAACATGTTGACGATCGGACGGCCGCGCGAGTTGCGCGAGCCTTGCGGCACCTCGTAGACCTTGATCCAGTAGACGCGGCCGCGATTCGAGAAGCACAGCATGTGATCGTGCGTGTTCGCGATGAACAGCGTGTCGATCAGGTCGTCTTCCTTCATCTGCGTGGCCTGCTTGCCGCGACCGCCGCGCTTCTGCGCGCGATACTCGGAAAGCGGCTGCGACTTCACGTAGCCCGCGTGCGACATGGTCACGACCATTTCCTGTGGCGTGATCAGGTCTTCGGTGTTCAGCTCGGTCGCGTTCATTTCGATACGCGAACGGCGCTCGTCGCCGAATTCGGTACGCACCTGGCCGAGTTCGTCGACGATCATCTGACGAATACGCTCCGGACGCGCGAGGATATCGAGCAAATCGGCGATTTGCGCCATCACGTCGCGATATTCGCCGACGATCTTGTCCTGTTCGAGACCGGTCAGGCGCTGCAGACGCATCTGCAGGATTTCCTGCGCCTGCACGTCCGACAGCTTGTAGAGACCGTCTTCCTGCAGACCGTACGCCGGATTGAGTCCTTCCGGCCGATACGCGATGCGCCCGCCCGATGCCTCGGTTTCGGTGCGCGTGAGCATTTCGCGCACGAGCGACGAGTCCCACGGACGGTTCATCAACTCCTGCTTCGCGATAGGCGGCGTGGGCGCGGCCTTGATGATCGCGATGAATTCGTCGATGTTCGCGAGCGCGACGGCGAGACCTTCGAGCACGTGCCCGCGATCGCGCGCCTTGCGCAGTTCGTATACAGTGCGCCGCGTCAGCACTTCCCGCCGGTGCGACAGGAAGCACTCCAGCATTTCCTTCAGATTCAGGAGCTTCGGCTGGCCGTCGACGAGCGCGACCAGATTCATGCCGAACGTGTCCTGAAGCTGCGTCTGCTTGTACAGGTTGTTCAGCACGACTTCCGGCACTTCGCCGCGCTTCAGCTCGATCACGACGCGCATGCCGCTCTTGTCGGATTCGTCGCGAATGTCGGAAATGCCCTCGATCTTCTTTTCGTTGACGAGTTCGGCGATGCGCTCGAGCAGCGTGCGCTTGTTCACCTGATACGGAATCTCGTCGACGATGATCGCCATACGCTGCCCGCGATCGATTTCCTCGAAGTGCGTGGCCGCGCGCATGACGACGCGCCCGCGTCCCGTGCGATAACCGTCGCGCACGCCCGCGACGCCGTAGATGATGCCGGCGGTCGGGAAGTCCGGCGCGGGCACGATCTCGATGAGTTCGTCGACGGTGGCCTCGGGCGTGTTGAGCAGATGCAGGCAGGCATCGACGATTTCGCGCAGATTGTGCGGCGGAATGTTCGTCGCCATGCCGACGGCGATGCCGGCCGAGCCGTTGATCAGCAGATTGGGGATGCGCGCCGGGAGAACGAGCGGCTCGTTTTCGCTGCCGTCGTAGTTCGGGCCGAAGTCGACGGTTTCCTTGTCGATGTCGGCCAGCAGCTCGTGGCCGATCTTCGCCATGCGGATTTCGGTGTAACGCATGGCCGCGGCGTTGTCGCCGTCGACGGAACCGAAGTTGCCCTGACCGTCCACGAGCATGTAGCGCAGCGAGAACGGCTGCGCCATGCGAACGATCGTCTCGTAGACGGACGCGTCGCCATGCGGATGGTACTTACCGATCACGTCCCCGACGATACGCGCCGACTTCTTGTATGCGCGATTCCAGTCGTTGTTCAGTTCGTGCATCGAGTACAGCGCCCGGCGATGCACCGGCTTCAGGCCATCGCGGACATCGGGAAGCGCACGCCCGACGATTACGCTCATCGCGTAATCGAGATACGAACGGCGCATTTCCTCCTCGAGGGAGATTGGCAGAGTCTCTTTGGCGAATTGATCCATTATCCGTGTCTTCAACTGTGCAGCAGCGACACGGCAGCGCGCTCAGGAAACTCGCGAGACCCATCCGCCGGCCGCGCGGCCCGCGCCGGGCAGGCGCGCAGCCGACGTACGCTGCGGCGCCGCGAACGCAGCGCATCCCAAGATTCTACCATGCGGGATATTCGCGCCCGACCGTCACCGTATACATAGTGTTGTGGCGTCAAAAGAGGCCGTTGAAAGCGCCGTTTGCAGATCGAAGCGGCGCTTCCGCACTCTCGTACCAATTACTTACAAAAAGTGGGGAACGTTTTCCGGCAATTCGTCATGAAGGCGGGCTATCATGCCGCCTCACCGGTTTCCATCGCGCGCAATCGCCCGCGACGGGAATACGCAGGAAAGGGGTTTCGGGCACGCGAAATGCGCATGTGGGGCGCCTTCGCTGACGCTCGCAGTCTCCTGTCCCTTTCTTGTTGCGGACGCACCACATAAGGTTGCGGGCAGACTGGGTGCGGGGATATTTTTATCGTTGCAAGGGAACGATATGGCAAAATGCGAACGCACAAAGTTAGACACTGCTCGAAGTCTACACACAGCGTTTTGCACCGCGGGGAATGTTATACTTCGAGCAATGTATGACTTGTCTTCGTCTACAGGCTCGCAGTAAACCTGCGGTAATCTCAATTTCGAGAGGAGAAATATGAATAAACTTTCAAAGCTCGCGTTCATTGCAGCTACCGCAGTTATGGCTGCATCGGCCTCGGCACAGTCGGTGCCGGCCTCGCGACAAGCCGTGAATGACAACTGGGTGAACGGTACGGGCGAGTATGTGTGGATGAACGGCACGAACGAACTGTGCTGGCGCGACGCGTTCTGGACGCCGGCAACGGCTAACGCAAAGTGCGACGGCGCACTGGTTGCGCAGGCACCGGCTCCGGCAGTCGTTCCGCCGCCGCCGCCGCCGCAGCAAATCCAGTCGCAGAAGGTCACGTACCAAGCTGACGCTCTGTTCGACTTCGACAAGGCTGTTCTGAAGCCGGCTGGCAAGACCGCGCTGGACGATCTGGCATCGAAGATCGGCGCGCTGAACCTGGAAGTCGTGGTCGCAACCGGCTACACCGACCGCATCGGTTCGGACAAGTACAACGATCGTCTGTCGCTGCGCCGTGCGCAAGCTGTGAAGGCTTACCTGGTCAGCAAGGGCATCGAAGCCAACCGCATCTACACGGAAGGCAAGGGCAAGCGCGACCCGGTCACGAAGGGTTCGTGCAACCAGAAGAATCGCAAGCAACTTATCGCCTGCCTCGCACCGGATCGTCGCGTGGAAGTCGAAGTTGTCGGCACGACGCGCCAGCCGCAGCAGTAAGCTGTCGGATTGCCGCAGATCGAACCCCCGCCTCGGCGGGGGTTTTTTTATGCCTCGGCTCGCCGTGTCGAGCGGATTCGCGCGCTTTCTTGCCGAATGTTGGCGGCATCGCCCGTTGCGCTTTTTGCCCGCCCTCATGACCGCCTATATACTCGGTCTAACTGATTCATGATTTAGAAGGGCTTTCTCTCATGACCAATGTCGATCCCCACGAATTGCAGAAATTCAGCGAGCTGGCGCATCGCTGGTGGGACCCGAACGCCGAGTTCAAACCGCTGCACGAACTCAACCCGGTGCGGCTCGCCTGGATCGATGCGCACGCGCATCTGATGGGCAAGCGTGTCCTGGACATCGGCTGCGGGGGCGGCATTCTCTCGGAGTCGATGGCCACGCGCGGCGCCACGGTCAAAGGCATCGACCTGTCGTCGAATGCGCTCGGCGTCGCCGATCTGCATAGTCTCGAGAGCGGCGTGGAAGTCGCTTATGAGGAGATTTCGGCCGAAGCGCTGGCGGCGCGCGAGCCGGCATCGTATGACGTCGTGACGTGCATGGAAATGCTCGAGCACGTGCCGAATCCGGCGGGCACCGTCGCGGCGTGCGCGGCGCTCGTGAAGCCGGGCGGATGGGTGTTCTTCTCCACGCTCAACCGCAACGCGAAGGCCTATCTCTTCGCCGTCATCGGCGCGGAATACATCGCACGGATGCTGCCGCGCGGCACGCACGATTACGCGCGTTTCATCAAGCCGTCCGAACTCGCGACGTACGCGCGCACGGCGTCGCTTTTGCCCGTCGACATCAAGGGCATCACGTACCGGCCGATCTCCAGGCACTTCGGCCTGTCCAACGACACGAGCATCAACTACATGATGGCCTGCCGCCGGGAAGCTTGACGCGATGAATCAAGAAGATCAGGACGAAACGGGCGTCGTCCAGACGAAGCCTTTGCCCGACGATCCCACTCCCCTGCCCCAGCGCGCCGCCGATGCCGATTCGCTCGGGCTTTGCCAGGCGGTGCTCTTCGACCTCGACGGCACGGTCGCCGACACCGCGCCCGACCTCGTCGCGGCGGTCAACAAGATGCGGCACGACCGTGGGCTCGAGATGCGTCCGCTCGAAATGCTGCGGCCGTATGCGTCGGCGGGTGCGCGCGGGCTGCTTGGCGGCGCGTTCGAAATCGGTCCGGAGCACCACGAGTTCCCGTCGATGCGCGAGGAGTTTCTCGCGAACTACGAAGCGGACTTGTGCATCGAAACGACGCTGTTTCCGGGCATCCTGGAACTGCTCGATCAACTCGATGCGCGCGGTGTGCGCTGGGGCATCGTCACGAACAAGGTGACGCGGCTCGCGGCGCCGCTCGTCGCGCTGCTCGGCCTCGACACGCGCGCGGCCTGCCTCGTTTGCGGCGACACCACGCCCCATTCGAAGCCGCATCCCGCGCCGCTCTTGCATGCGGCGGAACTGCTGGATGTGGCGCCGGAACGCATCGTCTATGTCGGCGACGATTTGCGCGACGTTCAGGCCGGCTTCGCTGCCGGCATGGTCACGGTGGCGGCCGCCTACGGCTATTGCGGCGACGATATCCCGCCGCGTCGCTGGCACGCGAATCATGTCGTCGATACGCCGGAGGAGTTGCAGCAACTGCTGCGCGACATCGCATGACGCCCGGGCGACGGCGTCTTGCAAAGGCGGCCGTTCGCCTCATATGGCTTTTCGTGGGATAATGAAATTTCCGCTTTGGGGGCGACCTGGTTTCGACAGGGGTTGTGAAGCGGTCAGGGCATACCGAGGACCCGTCACCTCGTTAATCAATGGGAAAATCGTAACTGCAAACGACGATACGTTCGCACTGGCAGCCTAAGGGCCGCCGTCCTCTCACTAGTTCACTGACGGGCTAGGGTAGCAATACCGCGAGAGGTCATATACGTCAGTTAAGCCTCGGTGGCGTCACGACGCCAAGGTCGAAAATTTAGTGAATCGCCGTAACGCAGCGTGTTCGTCCGCGTCGTTGCGGTTAAATCAAAAGACAGAACTAAGTATGTAGAACTGGTCGTAGAGCGCTTCTGGACGCGGGTTCGATTCCCGCCGCCTCCACCATCCCCTTTCCAAAAACCCGCGATCGCGAAAGCGTCGCGGGTTTTTTCTTTTCGGCGCAAGCGCTCGAAGAACCGCGCGCCTTTGCATTTCGTACAGGCGAAAAAAAGCCCCGCGCGGGGCGGGGCAAACATCCTTTGAGAGACATAGCTACGGCAGAGACGACGTAAGCTACGTCGTCAAGAATAAAGGCCGCGACGCGTTCTTCGAATCGGAGCGGTCTGAATAAGTGCTTACGAGCAGCGAGTCCCCGATCAATTCTTGCACGCACCGTCGTTTCGTTGACATAGCTGATCATCGGCAATTTATTTAGGCAAAACGCTGCTTACTCAGATATGTCCGATGCTCGCGCGTCCAGTTTTTGCCTATCCTTCTTATGTCCTTTGATCGCCGGGACACCACCGGCGTCCGAAGGGCCATTCCAAGTACTTGCGCCTCGCCTTCGGGCGAGGCTTTTTTTCGCGCATTGCCCAGTGCGCGACCCGCGCCGGTCTCGCATCCTTTATACGTGTACGCTCGGCCACCGACCCGGCCGGACGAAACGCGCAATCTTCTGCTTTATCGTTCGAATTCACTCGCGCGATCGCGCGAACGGGGAAAGCATGCGCAGAAGCAGACCTGGCACATGGGCGAAAACGACTTGCCTTTCGCTGGCGTGGGCCTGGTGCGTCTGCGTCGCCATGCTCCTTCCGGTTCACGCCCAAGCCGCCACCGCGTCGGCGACGTCGGCGGATTGCCGCGCCGGCACGCTCGTGACCGTAGTCGCGCATCTCGACGACGACCTCCTCTTCGTCAATCCCGGCATCAGCGACAAGCTCGACGCCGGCTGGTGCATCACCACGGTCCATCTCGTCGGCGGCGCGAACGGCGCGAAGTTCGACTACGTGCTGCTGCGCGAAACCGGCACGAAGCTCGCCTATGCGCGCATGGCCGGCGTGGCCGACCGATGGCAGGAATCGACGATCATGTTCGCCGGGAAGCCTGTGCATCAGCTCGTCCTGTCGCAGCAACCGCGCGTGAAGCTGCTCGAATTGCGCCTGCCCGGCGGCGGCGTGCGCGGCGGCAAGGTTCCACTCGGCCTGCTATGGGACCGCGGCCAGACGCTCACGACTTACCCGATGAACGCCGACGGCACCGCGCCGACGACCTACGACCGCGCATCGCTCATTGCGACCGTGCGCGCGATTCTCGCCGACGCCACCGACATCTACACGCTGAATCCCGACACCGTCGCGTTCATGGAGCATCCGGACCACATCTACGCGGCGCGCATCACGCGCGTGGCGGCGCAGGGCCTCCCGCGCAATCTGCCGATCGGCTATCACGTGACCTACCCGACCGGCGGCTTGCCGAAGAATCTCGACGCCGCCGAAACGCTTCGCAAGCGCGATGTCGTCGGCAGCTATTTCTCCGTCGATGGCAACGACGCCGGCCACGTCTTCGGCGAATACATGTGGGACGGCAACTGGGTCGCGCGCCGCTACTGGCGCGCCGGCCACACGAACGACGCCGGCCCCGACTTCCAGTTGCGCCCGTTCCAGCTCGTCAACGAATACTCCAGCCGATGCCTCGCGTCCGGCGGCACGGGCAACGCGCCGCGCCTCGACGCATGTTCGGGCGATGCATCGCAGAACTGGTTCTGGAAGCAATTGCCCGCGACGCCGGGCGAAAAGAACGACGCGCTGCTCATGAACGCATCGACGCACGCGTGCATCGCGGAGCGCGATTCCGGCTTGATCGAAACAGCGTGCGACGCGAAGAGCGCATCGCAACGATGGACGCCGTGGGACTTCGGCTTCGTCTACACGCCGCTCAACCATTGCCTCGGCGAGAAGAACGGCGCGCTCACCGCCGGCCGATGCTCGCTTCTGACGGCCGAATACCGATGGTCGCCGTCGCCGGAAACGGTGTGGACCGACACCCGTCAGGAAGGCGCGCTCTATGGCGACGTGCGCGGCGCGGGCCGCGACAGCACCGTGTATGTCCAGCGTCGGAAGGACGGCCCCGGCTTCAACGTCTGGGTGGCGGAGATGTCGCGCATGGATCAGGCGGACCCGTGGTATCTGAACGCGGTCCCGTTCGATCCCCAAGCGACCGCGCCCACGTGCCAGGCCGACACGCTCTGCTTCGACAGCGCGCGCTTTCTGCTCGCCGATTTCGACGGCGACGGCCGCGCCGATCTGATGGTCGTCACGCCGCGCAACGGCGGCACCGCGTTCTGGCTCTTGCGAAGCGCGGGCACGCACTTCGAAGCGCCGCGCCTGTGGCTGCAGACGAGCGACGCGTGGACGCCGGACATCGCGCAGCAATACGTCGCGGGCGATTTCAACGGCGACGGCCGCGCCGATGTCGTCATCGCGCAGAAGCGCAAGGACGCGGGCCTCGATCTATGGATGCTGGGTTCGGCGGGACTCGTCGGCAACGCGCCCGCGCTGTGGCTCGAAGCGCCCGCGCTCGACGCAGGCGCGCGCTTCCTGCCGGCGCGCGTGGCGGGCTCGCCGCGCGCGGGGCTCATCGCGATGGAGAACGTGAACGGCGCGCTCGCGCTTTCGCAGCTCGCGAGCACCGGAAGCGCGTTCGCCGCGAGCTATCGCACCAACGTGTATCCGCAGTTGCGCGCGGCTTCGGTGAAGGTCGCGGCGGGCGATATCGACGGCGACGGCATCGACGATCTCGCGGTGCTCCAACCGCGCGGCGATTCCGCGAGCACGCGCGTCTTCACGATCAAGGGCGGCAAGGTCTTCGGCCCCGCGCATGAGGCGGCGACGCTGCGCGACACGTCCTACGCCGATTCGCTCCCCGCGCTCATCCGCCGCGACGAGCACGACAACCACGCCACGCTGATGCTGTTCAAGCGCGCGAATGCCCTGCTCAAGGAGTTCTATTACACGGGAGGCGCGCCGAGCTTGTCGGGCTACGACATCGACACGTCGTTCCGGCTCGGGCCGGTGCAGATCTGGGGCGAGTTGCCGGGACTGTTCTCGGAATCGCTCTGGCTCAAGACGCTGGCTTACTGGCCGCGCTAACAGCAAAACGCACAACGCCGCCCGACGAAGGCGGCGTTTTCGCTCAACTCAATCCGACGCGCACGTTCAGCACATCGCGCGCGATCGCGAGATAGCGATCCGCCGTGCTCTGCAACGTCAGGCCGTGCAGCGGACGCGTGGCGCGCGGCTGCGTCAGCGCCTGAAGCATCGCGCGGCCGTAGGCGTCGATATCGTTCGTATCGAGCAGTTGCACGCCGGAAAAGCCGCCCGCGAATGAAAACGACGCGATCGCGTTCCCGACCACCGGAATGCCCGACGCCAGCGCCTCCAGAAAGCCGATGCTGTGCGCCTCGAAGCTCGACGGCATCGCGAAGACGGCCGATGCACGCAGAATCTGCGCGACGTTCTTTTGCGGCCCCTCGATGGTCACGCGGTCGTTCAGGCCCAGTTGCGCGACGCGCTCGACCACTGCCGCGTGATACGCCAGGTTCTCGATCACGCCGCACAGCAAGAGCCGCGCATCGGGATCGGCGCGCGCGACGTGCGCGAACGCTTCCACCGTCTGCAACTGGTTCTTCTCGGGAATGTAGCGGCCCACCTGCACGATCTGCTTGTACGCCGCGGCCACGCGCGGGCCGGCATCGTCGGCGAAGCGCGAGACGTCGACGCCGTTCGGCACGACGATCATCGACGGATGAAGCCCGATCTCCTTCACGTATTCGTCGATATTCTTCTGCGACACGCCGATCACCGCCTTCGCGCGATTCGACAAGAGCCGCTCGGCGCGCATGAGCGCGGCGTTCGCGAAGTCGTTCGCGCCGGAATGCATGACCCAGATGATCGGCACGCGCGTCGGCAAGGCGCGCACGTAGAGCGCGGGAATCGTCGCGTGCGCGAAGATGATGTCGGGCCGGAACGTGCGGATCGCGCGATGAAGAAACAGCAGGCGGCCGAGCTTGCTCGGCGTCTTGTCCGGAAAGAGACACGACACGCCCTGCGCGCGCAGCTCCGTGCTGATGTGCGCGAAGTCGTCGTGCTGCGGCATCAGCGAGGCGATGGAAACGTCGTGACCGGCGCGCTGGTGTCCGATCGCGACACCCTTCGCGAGTACTTCCGCCCCCGACAGGCGAGGCGCCAGTATGACCTGGAGAATACGCATGTGTGCAGTCCCTCGGATGGTCCGAAGTGCGCCCGAAGCCGCGCACCATGCCCCGGGCATCGCGGTTTCGTGCATCGCCCGTGCGCGGTATCCGCGTCTTTTCGGGCAAGCCAGCGCACTCGTGTTTTTCTGATTTTCGAATGGGAGAACAACGGCCGTGCGCACCGCGACACTCGCGATGACACGCCCGGTTTAAGGTACTGCCGACGGCGCACCGGACATCCGCCATCTCATAGTACATTTCGGTCCGCGCCCCGTTCATTGCGGGCGCAATGCGGCAACGCGCACACGCTGCGTGCGAACGGTTACAAAAGGAACGGGCGGGGAAGCGAAAAGAAGAAGCCGACGACGGCGCGCATTGCACGCGCCGCGATTCGTTCAGGCCTTAGTTGCTGCCGTCTTTCGGGCACTTCAGATTGCAGCCGTTGGGGTCGCCGTTGTCGGCGCGGCGGCGCATGGCGGACGTGCCATGCTGATACTTGTCCGACGGCGCGGACGCCGCGAACGGCATCTGCGGATGCTCGTTGATGCGGAACTGGTCCTGCAGGACGCCGCCGGGAATACCCGGCGAATTCTGCGCGAAGGCGACGGGCGCGAGGTAGATGGCGCCGGCGACGAGCGACGCCGACAAGGAAGCGAGCAACGAGAATTTCATGGCGGTATCGCGCGGCAACGCGCGTCAGAACGGAGTGGAACCTAGCGGCAAGGCGTTAGGTTAACCCAATTCGCGCCGGCGAGCCGCATTCGCCGCCCGTCTTCCTCTTACGATTCGTTTCGACGCTCGTTCGCGTTCATCCGCGCAAGCCCTCGTCGATATCGAGCAGCGTGCCGCATCGCTCGGGATCGTAGCCTTCGAGATGCGCGACGCTGCGATTGAACGCCTCGCTGCGCAGCACGCCGAGCACGGTCGAGAGCCGCGCTTCGTCGAGCCGCGCGCGCTCGCACGCGAAGAAATAATCCTCGTCGATGATCGGAATGAAATCGAGCCCGAAATGCTGCGCCGCGGGCTGCACGCCGAAGCCGAGATCGGCCATGCCGCTCGCGACGAACGCCGCGATCGCCGAATGCGTGAGTTCCGTGGACGCATAGCCGTTGATCTGGTCCGGATCCACGCCGACGCCGCGCAGCGCCAGATCCAGCAGCATGCGCGTGCCGGAGCCGGGCTGACGGTTCACGAAGCGCACGTCGTCGCGCGCGAGATCGCGCAAACCGGCGACGCCCTTCGGATTGCCCTTCGCGAGAAAGAGGCCCTGCGTGCGTCGCGTGAGGCGAATCAGCTGATGCTTGTTCGCATCGAGATACGGACGATAGATTTCGGCGCACGTCGAGCGGAATTCGCCGAGCGGCAAATGGAAGCCGGCCAGTTCGCACTCGCTTCGCGCGAGCGCCCTCACCGCCTCCGCGCTCTCGCGATACTTGATGTCCACCGGCACGCGCCGCTCGCCGAGCGCGCGCACGAGCGTCGCGACCGCGTAGCCGTGCGATGCGTGTATCCGCACTTCCGATACTTCGCCCGCCAGCCGTCGATTCAGCTCGGCGGCGACGTCGCTGGCCACGGCCTGCAACGGCGCTTCGAGCCGGTCGCCGCACATGCGTTGCGCGCGCAGCACCGATTCGCCCAACTCCGACAGCACCGACCCGCGCCCTCGCGATTTCGTGATCAGCGCGCCGCCCAGCCGCGCCTCGATCTCGCGCAACAGGCCCCACGCGTGGCGATAGGACAAACCCCTAGCCGCCGCTGCATTCGCGATGCTGCCCGTCTGCGCGACAAGCTGCAAAAGCGGCACAACCGCGCTCAGACTGGTTTCCCGGCCATCGGCGTCCCGCAAGATGAGTTCGGCACGACATGCGATGTCGACCATATGCATTGTCCCTTCCTATTGCCAAGATATATCACGACGCCTATTGTTCATCCACAGGCTCGGCGCCCCCGATTATATGATCGAAATATGCATCTATAAAACATATGCCGAGCATGGAGGAGCCCCATGACACAACCGCTATCCGCCGCCGCCGCAGATGAACTCGTGCGTCGCCATGCCGTGCAAGGCGCGACGCTGATGACCATCCTGCATGCCATCCAGGACGAAACCGGCTTCGTGCCGCCCGAAGTCGTCGAGCCGCTCGCGCGGGCCTTGACGCTGTCGCGCGCCGAAGTCCACGGCACGATCACTTATTACCATCACTTCCGCTCGGCGCCGCCCGCGCGCGTCACCGTGCAGTTGTGCCGCGCGGAAGCGTGCCGCAGCATGGGGACGGAAGCGCTGAAGGATCACATCGAAGGTCATACGGGCTGCCGTTTCGATAGCGGACACGCCGAGGATACCGAACTCGAATCGGTGTATTGCCTCGGCCAGTGCGCGCTCTCGCCTTCGATGACGATCAACGGCGAGATTCACGCGAAGGTGACGCCGCAGAAGTTCGATCGCCTGTATGACGCGGCCAAGGATAAAAGCGAGGTGACGGCATGACGCGCATCTATGTCCCCTGCGATTCCGCCGCGCTCGCACTCGGCGCCGACCGCATCGCGAAGGCGATCGCCGACGAAGCGCAACGACGCGGCGTCGACGTGCAGATCGTGCGCAACGGATCGCGCGGGCTCTTCTATCTGGAGCCGCTCGTCGAAGTGGAAACGGCGCAAGGGCGCATCGGCTATTCGAACGTCGACGAAGACGAGATTGCCGCGCTCTTCGATGCGGGCTTTCACGAAGGCAAGGACCACGCGAAGAACGTCGGCGTCGTCGACGAGATTCCGTACCTCAAGAACCAGCAGCGTTTGACGTTCGCGCGCATCGGCATCACGGACCCGCTTTCGATCGACGATTACACCGCGCTCGGCGGATTGCAGGGCTTGCGCAACGTGCTCGACATGAACGGCGACGCCGTCTGCGAGGCGCTCGTCGATTCGGGCCTGCGCGGACGCGGCGGCGCGGCGTTTCCGGCGGGCATCAAGTGGAAGACCGTGCGCGCGGCGCTCAGCGATCAGAAGTACATCGTCTGCAACGCGGACGAAGGCGATTCCGGCACGTTCTCCGACCGCCTCGTGATGGAAAGCGATCCGTACATGCTGATCGAAGGCATGATCATCGCGGGCGTGTCGACGGGCGCGACGAAAGGCTACATCTACGTTCGAAGCGAGTATCCGCACTCCATCGCGACGCTCAATCGCGCGATCGACAAAGCGCGCGACGCGGGATGGCTCGGCGCGAGCGTGCTCGGCACGTCGCATGCGTTCGATCTGTTCGTCGCGAAAGGCGCGGGCGCGTATGTGTGCGGCGAGGAAACGGCGCTGCTCGAATCGCTCGAAGGCAAGCGCGGCATCGTGCGCGCCAAGCCGCCGGTGCCCGCGCTCGTCGGCCTGTACGGCAAGCCGACCGTCATCAACAACGTGATCACGCTCGCGACCGTGCCGATCATCTTCGCGAAGGGCGCGGCGTTCTATCGCGATTACGGCATGGGCCGTTCGCGCGGCACGCTGCCCTTCCAGCTCGCGGGCAACGTGAAGCAAGGCGGCCTCGTCGAACTCGCGTTCGGCGTGACGTTGCGCGAACTCGTCTACGAATACGGCGGCGGCACGGCGAGCGGACGTCCGGCGCGCGCGGTGCAAGTGGGCGGACCGCTCGGCACGTATCTGCCCGACAGCCAGTGGGACATTCCGCTCGATTACGAAGCGTATGCGAAGGTCGGCGCGGTGGTCGGCCACGGCGGCCTCGTGATTCACGACGACACATCGAATCTCGCCGAACTCGCGCAATACGCGATGCATTTCTGCGCGATCGAATCGTGCGGCAAGTGCACGCCGTGCCGCATCGGATCGACGCGCGGCGAGGAAGTCATCGCGAAGATTCGCGACGGCGATACGTCGGTGAAGCAGATCACGCTTTTGCGCGAACTGTGCGACACGATGGTTGCCGGTTCCCTTTGCGCGATGGGCGGCATGACGCCGTTCCCGGTGCTGTCCGCGCTCGATCATTTCCCCGAAGACTTCGGCCTGCCGCGTACGCCGGCGCAGAAAGCGGCATAAAAGAACGGAGACACAGACATGTCCAACACCATCAATGGCTGCGGCTCCGGCAATTGCGCGTGCAAGAGCGCGGCATCCGTGCAGCGGCGCGATCCCTTCGACGATACCGACTACGGCACGCCGCTGCGTCACGCGGATATCGACGTCACGCTCGAAATCGACGGTCAGGCGGTGACCGTGCCCGCGGGCACGTCCGTGATGCGCGCGGCGATCGAAGCCGGCGTCAACGTGCCGAAGCTCTGCGCCACCGATTCGCTCGAACCGTGGGGCTCGTGCCGTTTGTGCCTCGTCGAGATCGAAGGCAAGCGCGGCTATCCGGCGTCGTGCACCACGCCCGTCGAAGCCGGCATGAAAGTGCGCACGCAAAGCGACAAGCTGCAATCGCTGCGCCGCAACGTGATGGAGCTTTATATCTCCGATCACCCGCTCGATTGCCTCACCTGCCCCGCCAACGGCGACTGCGAACTGCAGGACATGGCGGGCGTCGTCGGCTTGCGCGAAGTGCGTTACGGCTACGAAGGCGCGAACCATCTGAAGGACAAGAAGGACGAGTCGAATCCGTACTTCACCTACGATCCGTCGAAGTGCATCGTGTGCAACCGATGCGTGCGCGCATGCGAGGAAACGCAGGGCACGTTCGCGTTGACCATCGCGGGGCGCGGCTTCGAATCGCGCGTGGCGGCCAGCGAAAACGTGCCGTTCATGGAATCGGAATGCGTGTCGTGCGGCGCGTGCGTCGCCGCGTGCCCGACCGCGACGCTGCAGGAAAAGAGCGTCATCATGCTCGGCCAGCCTGAGCATTCGGTCGTGACGACGTGCGCGTATTGCGGCGTCGGCTGCTCGCTGAAGGCGGAGATGAAGGGCAGCACCGTCGTGCGCATGGTGCCGAACAAGAACGGCCAGGCGAACGAAGGCCACGCGTGCGTGAAGGGCCGCTTCGCGTGGGGCTATGCGACGCACAAGGATCGCATCACGAAGCCGATGATCCGCGCGAAGATCACCGATCCGTGGCGCGAAGTCTCGTGGGACGAAGCGATCAACTACGCGGCGAGCGAATTCCGCCGCATTCAGGACAAGTACGGGCGCGATTCGATCGGCGGCATTACGTCGTCGCGCTGCACGAACGAGGAAACGTATCTCGTGCAGAAGCTCGTGCGCGCCGCGTTCGGCAACAACAACGTGGACACGTGCGCGCGCGTCTGTCATTCGCCGACCGGCTACGGTCTCAAGACCACGCTCGGCGAATCGGCGGGCACGCAGACGTTCGCGTCGGTCGAGGAGGCGGACGTGATCGTCGTGATCGGCGCGAATCCGACCGACGGCCACCCGGTCTTCGCCTCGCGTCTGAAGCGCCGCGTGCGTGAAGGCGCGACGCTGATCGTGATCGATCCGCGCCGCATCGATATCGTCGATACGCCGCACGTGAAGGCATCGCATCATCTGGCGCTGCGCCCGGGCACGAACGTCGCGATGGTCAATGCGCTCGCGCACGTGATCGTCACCGAGGGCCTCGTCGACGAGGCATTCGTCGCCGAGCGATGCGAGCCGCGCGCGTTCCAGCAATGGCGCGACTTCGTATCGCTGGAAGAGAATTCGCCCGAAGCGATGGAAACGATCACCGGCGTGCCCGCGCAGAAGGTGCGCGAAGCCGCGCGCATCTACGCGACGGGCGGCAACGCCGCGATCTACTACGGCCTCGGCGTCACCGAACACGCGCAAGGCTCGACGACGGTCATGGGCATCGCGAACCTCGCGATGGCGACGGCGAACGTCGGGCGCGAAGGCGTCGGCGTGAATCCGCTGCGCGGCCAGAACAACGTGCAGGGCTCGTGCGACATGGGCTCGTTCCCGCACGAGTTGCCGGGGTATCGCCATATCGGCGACGGCGCCACGCGCGCGCTCTTCGAAGAAGCGTGGGACGTGAAGCTGCAGCCGGAGCCGGGCCTGCGCATTCCGAACATGTTCGATGCCGCGCTTCACGGCACGTTCATGGGCCTGTATTGCCAGGGCGAGGACATCGTTCAGTCGGACCCGAACACGCAGCATGTGGGCGCGGCGCTGTCGTCGATGGAATGCATCGTCGTGCAGGACATCTTCCTGAACGAAACCGCGAAGTACGCGCACGTGCTGTTGCCCGGCTCGACCTTCCTCGAAAAGGACGGCACGTTCACCAACGCGGAGCGCCGCATTTCGCGCGTGCGCAAGGTGATGCCGCCGCTCGCCGGCCTCTCCGACTGGGAAGCGACGATCAAGCTCGCCCGCGCGCTAGGCTACGAGATGAAGTACGCGAATCCGTCGGAAATCATGGACGAGATCGCGCGCCTCACGCCGACTTTCCACGGCGTTTCGTACGAGAAGCTCGACGAACTCGGCAGCATTCAGTGGCCGTGCAACGAGAAGGCGCCCGACGGCACGCCGACGATGCACATCGACGAATTCGTGCGCGGCAAGGGACGCTTCGTCATCACGAAGTTCATCGCGACGCCGGAGAAGGTCACGCGCAAGTATCCGCTGCTCCTGACGACGGGGCGCATTCTCTCGCAATACAACGTGGGCGCGCAGACGCGGCGCACGGAGAATTCGCGCTGGCACGACGAGGACCGGCTAGAGATTCATCCGGTCGACGCGGAAGATCGCGGCATCAAGGCGGGCGACTGGGTCGGCATCGAATCGCGCGCGGGGCAGACCGTGCTGCGCGCGAAGATCACCGAGCGCATGCAGCCGGGCGTCGTCTATACGACGTTCCACTTCCCCGAATCGGGCGCGAACGTCATCACGACGGATTCCTCCGACTGGGCGACGAACTGTCCCGAGTACAAGGTCACGGCGGTGCAGGTGTTGCCGGTGGAACAGCCGTCGCAATGGCAGAAGGATTATTCGCGCTTCAACACGCAGCAGCTCGAACTGCTCAACATGCGCGACGTCGCGACCACTTCGGGGAAATGACACATGGACGTCGATAACCTGATCGACATGGCGAACCGCATCGGCCAGTTCTTCGATTCGATGCCGGACCGCGAGGAAGCCGTCGATAGCGTGGCGGATCACATCCGCCGCTTCTGGGAGCCGCGCATGCGGCTCGCCATTCTCGCGGCGCTCGACGACGAAGCCGCGAGCGCCACGATGGAGCCGATCCTGCGTGAAGCGCTCACGCTGCATCGCGCGGATCTGCAGCCGAAGACGGTTGCGGCCTGAAGCGGGTATCCGAACGCCTCAGTCTTCGGGATACTCGCTCACGGTGCGCTGCGGCGCGCTCGGCCGCTCCTGGCCGAACCATATTTCGCAGTGGCGCAGCAGCGCGTGCACGTCGGACGGCGCGCGCCCTCGCGCGGCGATGTAGCCGTCCGGCCGCACGAGATAGAACGCGGGGCGCGTGCGGCCGTAGTTGTCCGTGAGCGATTGCGCGCCGTCGCCGCTCGTATCGGTGATGCGCCAGACGCGCACCGCGTTCGGCAGGATCGCTTCGATGGATTGCGCGAGGCCGTCGAGATCGGGATCGCGCATGGCGTGCGCCACGGTGATCGTCGCGGGCGCGAGCGCGATGTCGTCCCCGCCCGCCGGATTCATGAGCAGGAAGAGCGAAAAGCAGCCGGGATCGTGCAGGTCGTAGAGACAGCCGACGCCCGGCAGACGGCCGAGCGGACCGTCGATCACATGCACGCGCGCATCGGGCGCACGTTCGCCCGCGCGCGGGCCGCCGTCGAGCAGACGTTCGAGCGTGAGCGGGCTCTTGCGATAGTTGATCGACAGTTCGCTCACCGTGCGCCGCATCGCGTCGCGCATGGGGCCGATCGCGGCGAGCGCGGGCATCACGTGTTCGCGCAGCAGCTTCATCGGACCGTGCTCGGCTTCGGCCATCTGCGTGAGGATGCTGGTCTGGCGCAGCACGTCGCGCTCTATCGGATGCCGCTCGGCGTGATACGTATCGATCAGCCGTTCGGACGCGCCGCCCGCGAGCATCCGCGCGATCTTCCAGCCGAGATTGAACGCTTCCTGAATGCCGGTGTTCATGCCTTGCGCGCCGGCGGGACTGTGGACGTGCGCGGCATCGCCCGCGAGGAAGACGCGATCGACGCGCAGTCGGTCGACCATGCGGCTGTTCACATGAAATGTCGATGACCACGTGAGATCCGACAGCATCACGCGATGATGCACGCGCCGTTCGACGAGCGCGCGGCATTCGTCGAGCGTAGGGCCGGGCTTGCGTTCGTCGGCTTTCGTGGCGACGGCGGCGGCGGGCAGATCGGCGATGAGTCGCGCGCGGCCGTCGCCCATTGGGAAGAGCGCGGCGAGTCCTTCGCCGGACGCGAAGATATGGAACTCGTCGTCGGGCCAGTCGGAATCGGCTTGCAGGTCGGCGAGCAGGAACGTTTGATCGAAGGTCTTGCCGTCGAAGCCGATGTCGAGCCGGTGCCGGACGGAGCTGTGAGCGCCGTCGGCGGCGATCATGTACGAGGGGCGAAGCGTTTCGTCGCGTCCGTTCGGGTGGCGCAGCGTGGCTTGCACGCCGGCTGAGCCTTGCGTGAAGTCGGCGAGTTCGATGCCGCGTTCGACGTGCACGCCTGCCTCGTGCAGATGTTCGGCCATGAGGCGTTCGGTTTCCGATTGCGGCAGAAAGAGCAGATAGGGATAGCGGGTTTGCAGCGGATCGAAGTCGAGCCGTGCGAGGCGCTGGCCGTTGGAATACAGATTGGCGACGCGCGCGCGGTGTCCGAGTTCGAGAAAGGGTTTGACGATGCGATGCTGCTCGAAAAGTTCGAGCGTGCGTGCCTGAATGCCGATGGCGCGCGAGTAAGGCGATGGCTGGCGCGCTTTGTCGATGAGACGCACGGGGATGTGCGCGCGCGTGAGGCTCATCGCGGCGGCGAGCCCCGTTGGACCGGCGCCGACGATCAGGACCGGCGCAACGTCGAGTGTTTCGTTCGGGTTCAGCTTGTGCGCGAACATGCTCGGAGTTTGCTCCTGGTTTTGCTTACCCTGCCGGGTAGTGTACGCCCCGTTGCTCCTGGGCGTTTTTCATCGCTTGCTTGCGTTTGTACGCGTCGGTCTATTAGCTCGCCCCTCCCCGGGGCGGGGGTCACTTTCTTTGCTGCTGCAAAGAAAGTAACCAAAGAAAGCAGCTTTTTCGCCCGT
>NZ_JALQEA010000017.1:0-250 GCF_023630965.1 Caballeronia sp. ATUFL_M2_KS44
GTAGCGAGACACATCGATGGGAGCCTTGAGCCATATCCGCGTGCTGGACCTGACCCGCGTGCTGGCGGGACCGTGGTGCGCGCAGACGCTCGCCGACTTCGGCGCGGACGTCATCAAGATCGAGCGGCCCGGAACCGGCGACGACACCCGTCACTGGGGCCCGCCCTACCTCAAGACGCCCGAGGGCAACGACACGCACGAAGCCGCGTACTACCTCGCGGCGAACCGCAACAAGCGCTCGGTGACGGTC
>NZ_JALQEA010000018.1:0-238 GCF_023630965.1 Caballeronia sp. ATUFL_M2_KS44
GTGCTGATCTGCTTCAGCTTCGCGCCCTTCTGGCCGATGATCATCGCCTTGTGCATGTCGCGATCGACGAGAATCGTCGCGAACACGCGGCGCAGACGCCCTTCGGTCTCGAACTTGTCGATGAGCACCGTGCTCGTGTACGGCAGTTCGTCGCCGGTCCAGCGGAACACCTTCTCGCGCAGGATTTCGGCGGCGAGGAAGCGTTCGCTGCGATCGGTCAGATCGTCCTCGCCGTAGA
>NZ_JALQEA010000019.1:0-19667 GCF_023630965.1 Caballeronia sp. ATUFL_M2_KS44
TCGAGCCAGAAAAGCTGCTTTCTTTGGTTACTTTCTTTGCAGCAGCAAAGAAAGTGACCCCCGCCCCGGGGAGGGGCATGCTAATAGACCGACACGAAAAAAAGCAACCACAAAGCACACAACAAAAAAGCCCTTGGCGCGCTCAGCGCAAATTCAGTACACATTCCGCACAAGCATCCCCAAAATCGACCTGAACGGTAGCATGATGCATTGCATAATCGCGCCGCAGCGTGGCAACGACGCCTTGCAGGAACGAATCCCCCGGATGCCCCTGCGGCATAACCAGATGTACGGTCAACGCATTCTCCGTGGTAGAAAGCGCCCACACATGAAGATCGTGTACACCACGCACGCCCGGCAACGCCGATAAGTACCCCTGAATACGCGAAGTATCGATCCCCGGCGGAACGGCCGCCATCGCCAGCCGCATCGCATCGCGGCCAAGGCCCCACGTGCCGTAAAGAATGACGGCAACCACGACGATGCTCATCACCGGATCGATCCAGTTCCATCCCGTATAGAGAATCACGAGCCCGCTCACCGCCACCGCAGCGGAAATCGCGGCATCCGCGGCCATATGCAGGAACGCACCGCGCACGTTGAGATCCTCCTGGCCGCCGCGCATGAAAAGCCACGCCGAAAAGCCATTCACGACAAGACCCAGCAACGCGACGATGAACACGTCCAGCCCCGCCACCGGCGACGGATTGAACAAGCGCTGCACCGCTTCGAGCACGATCGCGCCGCACGCAAAAAGCAGCAGCGCAGCATTCGCGAGCGACGCGAGAATCGATGAACTCCCTAGCCCGAACGTATAGCGCGCATTCGGCCGGCGCGCGCCGAGCCACACCGCGGCCCACGCAAGCAAAAGTCCCAGCACGTCCGACAGGTTGTGGCCCGCATCCGCGAGCAACGCGGTCGAATGCGCCAGCACGCCATAAATAGCCTGCACCACCACGATCAACACGTTCAGCCCCACCGCCAACGCGAACGTGCGCCCTTGCCCCGCCTGCGGCGCATGATGATGGTGATGCCCGCCCGGCCCGTGACTATGGCCATCGTGCGAGTGCCCGGCATGATCGTCATGACCGGCGTGATCGTGCGCATGGGAATGATCGTGATGCGAATGCGTGCTCATCAGCTTGAATTCTCGGTTCAGTCGGTTGATTCGATATCGGTGGCGTCCGGCTGCGGCTCCGCGACGTGCTCCAGCAGTTCGCCCAGCATCGCGCTGATATGACGGTCGGCCGCAACGTAAAAGACCTGCTTGCCCTGCCGCTCCGCCCGCACGATTCGCGCCGCGCGCAACAGCCGCAAATGGTGGCTCACGAGCGATCCCGACAACCCCAGCAACTCCGCGATGGCGCCGACCGCGCGCCGCCCTTCGACACACGCCAGCACGATGCGCAGCCGCGTCGGGTCGCCAAGCAATCGGAACAGGTCCGCGAGCGGCACCACGCGGTCGTCGGAAGTCGCGGAATCGGGAAGTGAGAAAGCCACTGGATATCATCAACATGTGAATAGGTGTTCATATATTAATTAGCGTGGCGGCAACGTGTCAACGATAGATTCGGAAAGCGCGCGGCCAGTATGGGAAAATGCGTGGTTTGCAACATTTCTCCGTCATGGATACCGTATTCGCCCGCGGCTTCGCGGCCCATCGTGACGGCCGCCTGACCGATGCGGAACGCGACTATCAAGCCGCGCTCGCCGCCGAACCCGCCCACGTCGAAGCGCTGCACTATCTCGGCGTGCTGCGTCATCAGCAGGGCCAGCACGAGGAAGCGGCGGAACTCGTCGGCCGCGCCGTCGACCTGCGCCCCACCGACGCCGCCCTCCAACTGAATCTCGGCAACGCGCTGAAGGCGCTCGGCCGCATAGACGACGCCATCGCGTGCTTCCGCAACGCGCTCACGCTCGCGCCGGGCTTCGCGCTCGCGCAGTACAACCTCGGCAACGCGTACACGGTTATCGGCCGTCACGAAGACGCCGCCGATGCCTTCGAGAAAGCGCTGCGCGCCCAGCCCAACGATGCCGCCGCCTGGAACAACTTCGGCAACGCGCTCGCGGCGCTGTCGCGTCACGATGACGCCGCCCGCGCCTTTCGCCGCGCGCTCGCGCTCAAGCCGCGTCACGCCGGCGCGCACAACAATCTGGGCATGGCGCTGAACGCGCTCGGCGATCCGACCGGCGCGATCTCGCACTTCCGCGCCGCCATCGACGCCGAGCCGAACTACGTCGCCGCGCACTTCAATCTCGGCAATCTGCTCGATACACGCGCGCACGCCGAGGAAGCGCTGCCGCTCTTTCGCAAGGTCGTGAGCCTGCAGCCGCGTTTCGCGCCGGGGCATTTCGGACTCGGCCATGCGCTCGCGAAGCTCAATCGCCATGAGGAAGCCGTGCTGTCGTACGAACGCGCGGTCGGGCTCGATCCGAAATACGGCGTGGCGTGGCTGTGTCTCGGCAATTCGCATCTGGCGCTCGCCGCGCACGCCGCCGCCATCCGCGCTTTCGACGAAGCCCTGCGCCTCGATCCGGACATGCCCGCCGCGCATCTGAACCGCGGTCTCGCGCTGCTCGCGACCGGCGATTACGAGCGCGGCCTCCCCGCCTACGAATGGCGTCTGCGCACGCCCGGAAGCGAATCCGCGCCGGCGCTTGCCCGCTGGACGGGCGAGCCGTTGCCGGGCCGCACGCTGCGTGTGCGCGCGGAGCAAGGTTTCGGCGACACGCTCCAGTTCGTCCGCTTCGCGGCGTTCGCGGCGAAACGCGTCGGCAAGCTCGTGCTCGAAGTGCAGCCGGCGCTCGTGCCGCTGCTGACGCCGGCGGCGAGCGCGGCGCGCATCGAACTGAAAAGCCGCACCGACGAACCCGCCGCCCGCGCCGACGCCTTTTGTCCGCTGCTGAGCCTGCCGCTCGCGCTCGGCATGACGTCGATCGAGACGATTCCCGCGCGCGCGCCGTATATCGTCGTGCCCGCCGACTACCGCCGCAAATGGCGCGGCTCGCTCGGCGGCCAGCACAAGCGCAAGATCGGCATTACGTGGTCGGGGCGGCTGCAGCCGGGCGAGACGCGCTCCGCGCCGCTCGGCGCGCTCGCGCCGCTCTTCGCGCTGGAAGGCATCGACTGGATCGTGCTGCAGCCGTTTCTCACCGAGGACGAACGCGCGACGCTCGTCGCCCAGCCGCGCGCGCAGTCCATTCATCGTCTGGAAGGACGCCTCGATAATTTCGCCGATACGGGCGCGATCGTCGATCGGCTCGATGCCGTCGTCTCGGTCGATACGTCCGTCGCGCATCTGGCGGGCGCGCTCAACAAACCGGTGTGGGTGATGCTGCCCTTCGCGGCCGACTGGCGCTGGGGCATGAGCGACGGCGGCGGCGACAAAACCGCGTGGTATCCGAGCGCGCGGCTCGTGCGGCAACGCGCGCCGGGCGACTGGGACGGCGTCGTGACCGAAGTCGCCGCCGCGTTGAGAAACTGAACGCAGCAACTAAAAAGCCCCTCGCTCCAACTGGCGCGAGGGGCTTTTCGCATCCGCATTCATTCGATGCGGCTGCTCACTGTTCGCTCAAGCGGTCTTGTACTGATTCCGCGCTTCCGGCGAACGATACAGCACGAGCGTCGCGATCAGGCCGCACACGGCGGCGAGGCCCATCCACAGGCCCGGCGCAGCCTTGTTGCCGGTTTCGTGGATCAGGAACGTCGAGATGGCGGGCGTGAAGCCGCCGATGGTCGTCGCGAGGCTGTAGGCCATCGAGAAGCCGGTGGTGCGGACATCGGCCGGCATGACCTCCGTGAGCGCCACGACCATCGCGCCGTTATAGCTGCCGTACAGGAACGAGAGCCACAGTTCCACCATCAGGAGACGCAAGAACGACGGATCCGCGACGAGCCACTGCACCGCCGGATACGACGTGACGATGGTCAGAATGGTGAAGAACAGCAGCACCGGACGGCGGCCGACGCGGTCCGACACGGCGCCCATCACCGGCAGCCAGACCAGATTCGAGAGGCCGACGCACACGGTCACCACGAGCGCATCGATGGCGCTGAGCTTCAGCACTTCCTTGCCGAAGGTCGGCGTGTAGGCGGTGATCATGTAGAACGACACGGTCGTCATGATGACCATGCCCATGCCCGCGATCACGACGCCCCAGTTCTGCGCGATGGAGCGCGCGATCTCGCCCATGCTCGGACGATGCTTCCTCGCGAGGAATTCATCGGTCTCGCGCAGCGAACGGCGCACGATGAAGAGGAACGGCACGATCAGGCAGCCGATCAGGAACGGCACGCGCCAGCCCCACGCGGTCATCTGGTCGGCGGGCAGGAGGCGGTTCATCATCACGCCGATGAGCGCGGCGAACACCACCGCCACCTGCTGGCTGCCGGATTGCCACGAGCAATAAAAGCCCTTGTTGCCCTTGGTCGCGATCTCGGACAGATACACCGAGACGCCGCCCAGTTCCACGCCGGCCGAGAAGCCCTGCAGCAGGCGCCCCGACAGCACGATGATCGGCGCGAGCGCACCGATGGTCGCGTAGCCCGGCACGAGCGCGACGAGCGCGGTGCCGGCCGCCATCAGCGCGAGCGTGAGGATGAGGCCCTTGCGCCGGCCATGATGGTCGATGTACGCGCCGAGCACGATCGCGCCGACCGGGCGCATCAGGAAGCCCGCGCCGAACACGGACAGCGCGAGCATGAGCGAGGCGAAATCGCTGTTGCTCGGGAAATAGGTCTTGGCGATCGCCGAAGTGTAATAGCCGTAGACCATGAAGTCGTACATCTCAAGAAAGTTTCCGCTGACGACGCGAAATACCGTCTTGGCCTTGGATTCGTTGGCAGGTGCTACGTGGGTCGTTGACATGGGACTTTCTCGAAGCTGGCTGAGGCGTTGGCGCGGTACGGGACAAAAGGCCGCGCCGACACCGCTTTCTAGGGGTTAACCCTTTACATTTTGTTGTAAGTGTGGGTTATGTGGAATCTTACCGCTTCGGCGTGCTTCGTTGCACGGAACTTCGGCTAAATCCAGCTATTTATCATTAACTTTAGCTTACTTATTTCTAACTTTTTGCCTACGAAAATAGCGCGGTGATGACGTCGCTGCGGGCGAGGATGTCGCGAGAGAAACGTGAGCGCAGCCATGCGCAGCACAGCAGTCGCGTTTCGTCAATCAGTCATCCTATAAAATTCTGTGTTTCGGAGAAATCTGGTCGCAGGGCGCTCGGGCGTTCCGTATCATCGCGGGTCAACTTTGGTTTCGCCGCGCGAGGCCTCGGCGCGCCGCCACGCCTCGTAACGCGGTCCGAGGCGCGGCGCACGTCTCGCGCCCCGACCCATGCATCTGGAATCTTCATGACCGAACCCCTGATCGCCATCGAAGGCAACCTGCGCCTGCCGCCGCTTCGCGCACTCGCCAATCCGTCGCTGACGTTCGGTCGGGAATGGTCGCCCGCGCGCACGCGCCCCGTTCGCTCGCACTCCGAAGTCCCCATCACGGCGGCGCGCTTCGAAACCGCTTACGTCGAACCGTTGAGTCATCGTGACGGCGACTCGCCGTATCGCGCGGCGAACATCTGGGGCGTGTTTGCTCATGGCCCGTCGCGCCAGAAGCCGATCCAGCCGACGCAGGCCGAAGAGGTATCCGCGAAACCGGCTGCGCACGATGGCGACAGAAAGGAACCGCGACTGGGACCCGTCCCGATTCAGCTCGGCGTCAAGGCGCCGGCCACGGCTTCGGCTGCGACCGCCGCCGCGCAAGGGCGCTACGGTTTCCTGCACAAGCCGGTGAAGGGCGCCATCGCGCTCGCGTGCGCCGCGCTCATTGCATGGCTCCTGTTCGGCCATGAGCAGCGTCCGACGAACGATGAACCCGCCACCGTCGTCGCGGCAACGAATGCCAATGCAAATGCCGATGCGAAGCCCGTGGCGGCATCGCAAGTGATGCCGTCGGCGGTTCAGCCGGCATCGCAGGTCGTGACAGGCGACGCTATCGGTCCCGGACAAGCCAGAAGTACCGCAAACGTGGCGACCGCACAGCCGGCGGCCGTCGTCGCGCAAAACACCGAGCCGCAAGCCAGCGCCAGCAGCGTGACCATCCATCGCGCGACGCTGACCAAACCCACGCCAGTATCGGTTCACGCGAGCGCGAAGCCGCGCGAGCTTCGCACGCGAGGCGCGAGCATCGAGCGTCAGGCGCAAGCCGTGTCGCCGGCGGTTCGTGCGCCGGCACGCAGCCAGACGCGCATCGCGGCATCGAAGCTGCCGGAGAAACGCGGATCGCATGTGGTCGCCGCTCGAAGCGCGCACCGGAGCACCGTCGAGAGAGACTACATCGTCGCCGATACCCCCGCCTGGAAGGCCGAGCCCGCACGCCGCAGCTATCGCGCGTATCGCGGATATCGCGAGCAGGTCGCACAGGAGCACGCGGTGCCGCGCCGGCAGCCGTCCGGTCCGATGAACGTCGAGGCGCTCTACGCGATCCTCCAGCACAACCCGGCGCTCGACAACAACGCCAGGCGACACGCGGACGATGCCATCGCGAACTAGAATCGTGGCCACCCGCGCCGCCCGTTCAACCTTTTCGGCATGACGCCAACATGAAGCACTCACGTCTTATCCGTTTCGCGACGTTCGCCGTCGCTCTGTCGCTTCTCGCGGGGTTCGCGAACGCGTTCGCCGCGCCCGCCGCGAAGGGCGCGCAGGCTGCATCGCAGGCGCCGTCGCCGGACGACCTGTCGAACGCCGATGCCGCCTCGTCCGTCGCCGGCAATCTCGCCGAGTTGCAGGACATGATTCAGGCGGGAAGCGTGACCGAGCTTCGGTCGACGCGCAACGCCAGCTACGGCGCGAAGCTCTATTTCCTGCCGCAGGAAATGCTCTACTACGTCGCGCTTCAGCAGGAAACGCGCTTGTGGCGCGTGGTGAAGACGCAGGACCAGGGGCGCGCCGAATCGGTCTATTCGCAGTTCGCGCGCAAGACCTACGAACTCGCGGACGGCGAAATCCGCCGCACGCAACTGCAGGCGCAGACGGCGCTGCTCGAACGCGTGATCGCGGTATCGTCGAACCGGGCGAGCCGCCTGTCCGCGGACCTCGCGCTCGCGCAGCAGCAGGACAGCCAGGTGTCGGAACGGCAGCAGAAGCTGCAGGCGGAATCGGTCGCGCTGCAGGGCGACAAGCTCGAAGCCGAACGCAAGCTGCGCGCATTGCAGATGCAGGTCGATCAGCTTCAGCGCGCAACGGAAGCCGGACTCACGCCGGTGATGGCGACGCCATCGCGCTGAGCGTCACCTGATCCATAAACCGCAAGCACGAAAGCACAAGGCCCGCCAGAAAGCGGGCCTTGTGCGTTTCAGAGGCGTAAAACCGGGCGCGCGCCTAGAACCGCGTTTCGCGCGCGACGCGCAGGAACGTGTCGAGCAGCGGCGTGCAATCGAGCAGTTCGTTGCCGCCCGCGCGATGAAACTCCGGGTGCCACTGCACGCCGACCACGAACGGCGCCTTGCGATACCGCACCGCCTCGATGATCCCGTCCGCCGACGACACCGCCTCGATGTTCAGATCGCGTCCGAGCGTCTTCACGGCCTGATGGTGGATCGAATTGACGATCGCCTCGCGCTGATGCGGGAACATGTTGACGAGCGACGAGCCGTCCGGAAAGCGGATCGAATGCCGATGCTGGTCGTAGTGCTCGTTGACGTGGATGCCGGCGGTCGGCACATCGGTGGCGATATCGCCGTAGAGCGTGCCGCCGAACGCCACGTTGATGAGCTGGCAGCCGCGGCAGACGCCCAGCACCGGCTTGCCCGACTCGACGAACTCATGCAGCAGTTCCAGCTCGTACATGTCGCGCACGCGGTCGCCGGGCCATTCGGGACGCGTCGTCGCTTCCTCGTACGACTGCGGCGACACGTCCGCGCCGCCTTGCAGCAGAAGACCATCGAGATGCTTCGCGTAATCGCGCAGCCGGATATTGCTCGGATGCAGCATCCCTTGATGACCGACCGTCGGAATCATGAAGACGAGCACGTCGCGCGACATGACCCAGTGCGCGATCGATTCTTCCAGATACTGCAGCGTCTTGCCGCGCAATCCGCGCGCGCCCGGCTCCGGATGAAAGATGCGCGCCGACACGCCGATGCGCAGCGTCCTTTGCGTGATGCGCTGCCCTGCCCGGTCGAAAATCTGCCGCGCGCGCGCCGCGATAATGCGCCCGAACACCGACCACGCCGAATCCGTCTGCTTGAGATAAGCGGGCGGCGCGGTGGCGTCCGTGGTCTGCTGCGGCGGATTGAGCTTGCTGAAGTCCGGCGCGGCGCCGAATTCGGACGGCAGAACCTGCGCCTTCACCGTGCTTTCGACATCCGCGGCGGCCGACGCTTCCGCTTCGGTCGCGGTTTCGAGGTTTTGCGCGAGGCTGGCTTTTGCGTCGACGGGATCGACGCGCGCCGGCTGCTTCGCACGCACGGCGGCCTCTTGAGCGGCCGTCGCGCTGGCGGCGTTGGCGCGGGCGTCGCGCGCGGACTGCTGCGCTTCTTCGCGCCGCGCGGCGGTGGTATCGACAGGCTCGACAGCCGATGCGCTCGCAGGCGAATCCGTCGATGCCCGCTGCGTGGCGCTTGCCGTGCTCGCCGTGGCCGACGACGCGCCTTCGCGCGAGCCGCCGGCGCCGGAAGCATCCGCGCCGCCTCGCCGTGTCTCGGCGCTGCGGCTGATCGGGCTGTTTGGGTTTTCTGCGGTGTTGCCTGAGTCGTTGGACGTATTGTTTTCGCTCATCCCGATGTCAGGCGCGCGCGGCGCCACGTGAAGTAATGGACAGTTTTTGATTATCCGCCCATCGAACGCGGCGACGCAAACCAGCACACATTTGCTCACATCTATCGCGACGATCGCGACGCGAACGGCCGCGCATCAGTGCTCGCGCGTTTCCTCCAGCGTCTCGCGCAATGCGATCTGCATCGTCGCGTGGATCTTCACGCACCAGCGCCAAAGCACGGTCAGCAAAAGCGCCGCGCACAGCAAAACGCCGACCATCAGGCCGAACGGCGGAAGAATGCCGCCCGACAGCGCCGCGACGAGCAGGAAAACGCCGAACATCGCGACGATCGGAATCAGGCCGGAAATGGCAGTGCGGATGGCGCGCGTGAAGCGGCCGGCCTTCGCGGGATCCACGCTCACTTCCGCGAGCAGCAGCGCGAGCGATTCCAGCTTGCGATACACCGCCACCAGAAACGGCAGCGCGACGACGAGCGCCGCGCCCCACAGCACGGCGCGCTGCGCGTTGTCGGTATCGAGCCAGCGCGACAGATACTGCGACGCGAACGGCGCCGAATACGACGCGCCGAGGAAGATCGCCGCGACGAGCGCCAGATTCACCGCGATCTGCACCACGATGCGGCGCGTCATGGAAAAGAGCGTCGCGCCGCCGGATGCCGCGGGCGTCAGGCTCGCGAGCCATTGCGAATAGAGCCCGAAGGTGTTCGCGAGCGGCGCGGGCATGGCGCGGGCGAGGCGCATGGTGAGCGGATCGGCGGCGCGGATCAGATACGGCGTGAAGAGCGTCGTGAGCGCGGACACGGCCACGGCGATCGGATAGAGAAAGCTGCTCGTCACTTTCAGCGACAACCCGAGCGACGCGATGATGAACGAGAACTCGCCGATCTGCGAGACGCTCATGCCGACGCGCATCGACGTGCGGCCGTCCTGGCCCGCGAGAAACGCGCCGAGTCCGCACGACACGATCTTGCCGAGCACGACCGCAACCGTGATGACGGCGATAGGCCCCGCGTAATCGACGAGCACGGTCGGATTCAGCAGCAACCCGATCGTCACGAAGAAAATCGCGGAAAACATGTCGCGCACCGGCGCGATCAGATGCTCGATGCGCGCGAGATGCTTCGATTCCGCCATGATCGCGCCGATCAGGAACGCGCCGAGCGCGATCGAGTAATCGAGCTTCACGACGAGCAGGCAAAAGCCGAAGCAGAAGCCGAGCACGGTGACGAGCAGCATCTCGTCGCTCTTCGCCTTCGCGACGTAATTGAGCGCGCGCGGCACCGTCAGAATGCCGACGACGAGCGACACCGTCATGAAGAGCAGCAGCTTGCCGAGCGTGACGACCGCGACGCCCGCGCTCACCGAACCCGTCTGCGCGATGCCGGAGAGCAGCACGAGCATCGCGATGGCGAGAATGTCCTCGACGATCAGAATGCCGAACACGATCTGCGCGAAGTGCTCGCCCTTCATGCCGAGTTCGGAGAGCGCCTTCACGATGATCGTGGTCGACGAGATCGCGAGCATCGCGCCGAGAAAGAGCGAGTCCATCGAGTTCCAGCCGAACCATCGCCCGATCTCGTAGCCGACCCAGATCATCAGCACGATTTCCGAGAGCGCGGCGACGAAAGCCGTCGCGCCGACCTTGAAGAGCTTGCGCAGACTGAATTCGAGCCCGAGCGAGAACATCAGGAAAACGACGCCCAGTTCGCCCAGCGTCTGGATGGTCGCTTCGTCGTGAATGAGATTGAACGGCGGCGTGTATGGCCCGATGATCACGCCCGCGGCGATATAACCCAGCACGACCGGTTGCCGCAGACGATGAAACAGCACCGTCACGACGCCCGCGATGGCCATGATCACAGCGAGATCCTGAATGAAGCCGATCGCGTGGTGCATCAAACGATTCCTTACAAAAAAATAACCGGAATTCGATGTTACCGCACGGAGGGCGCAATGCTGCGCTCAGGCAAAAAAATCGGGCGCGACGCGCCGCATCGCGCTGGTGCACGCGCGCTTTCGAAGGACGAAGAAAAAAGGCCCGCGCGAACGGCGGGCCGGATGGGCGATGAAGAAACGCGCGGCGCTCAGACCGCCGCTTCGTTTTCCTCGCCGGTGCGAATGCGGATGACGCGCTCGACATCGGCGACGAAGATCTTGCCGTCGCCGATCTTGCCGGTGCGCGCCGCGCCGATGATCGCGTCGATGACCTGATCGGTTTGATCGTTCGCGACGACGACTTCGATCTTCACCTTCGGCAGGAAGTCGACGACATACTCCGCACCACGATAAAGCTCGGTATGCCCTTTCTGGCGGCCGAAGCCCTTCACTTCCGTGACCGTGAGCCCCGTCAGACCGACTTCGGCGAGCGCTTCGCGGACTTCGTCGAGCTTGAACGGTTTGATGATGGCGGTGATGCGTTTCATGGCGTGCCTCGCTTCGGAGTCAAGAGTTCAGAAAAGTGGTCGTCACTCGCGTGACGGATGCTTATCGATTCTAGTCGCGTTTGATCGCGTCAGCGCTTCGCTTTAAGCGAAGATGATCGTCATTCGGTCTCGGGAATGCGCGCCAGATCGTCGAGCCACACGGTCGCCTGCGAATCGCTCGGTGCGCGCCAGTCGCCGCGCGGCGAAAGCGATCCGCCCGAGCCCACCTTCGGTGCATTCGGAATGCACGACCGCTTGAACTGGCTCGTGCGGAAGAAGCGGTCGAGAAAGATGCGCAGGTTCTTGCGGATATCCGCGAGCCCGTACTGATTGCGCGCGACGTTCGGATCTTCGGGCCAGTCGCCGGCATCGCGGTCGCGCCACGCGGCGTGCGCGAGGAACGCGACCTTCGACGGCGCGAAGCCGAAGCGGACCGTGTAGTACAAATTGAAGTCCTGAAGTTCGTACGGCCCGATGACGCTTTCCGTTTTCTGTTCGAGCGCCCCGCTTTGCTTGCCGGGAATGAGTTCCGGGCTGATGTCGGTGCTCAGCACGTTTTCGAGCACGTCGCTGCCGGCATCGCCGATTTCGCCGGACTCCGCGACCCAGCGCACCAGATGCGTGATGAGCGTCTTCGGCACGCTCGCGTTCACGTTGTAGTGCGACATGTGATCGCCGACTCCGTACGTGCACCATCCGAGCGCGAGTTCGCTCAGGTCGCCCGTGCCGATGACGATCGCGTTGTTCAGATTCGCGAGCCTGAAGAGATGGCTCGTGCGCTCGCCGGCCTGCACGTTCTCGTACGTGATGTCGTATTGCGCGTTCTCTTCGCTGTGCGGATGGCCGATGTCGGCCAGCATCTGCGTGCAGCTCGCGCGAATGTCGATCTCTTGCGCCGTGCAGCCGATGACCTGCATCAGCTCGCGCGCCTGACGCAGCGTGCGGTCGCTGGTGGCGAAGCCGGGCATCGTATAAGCGAGGATGTTCGAGCGCGGCAGGCCGAGACGGTCCATCGCCTTCGCGCACACGAGCAGTGCATGCGTGGAATCGAGCCCGCCCGATACGCCGATCACGACCTTCGATATTCCCGACGACCGCAGCCGCTGCAACAGCGCCTGAACCTGGATGTTGTAGACCTCGTTGCATCGCGCGTCGCGGCGCGTGCGATCGGCGGGGACGTACGGGAAGCGCGCGACGCGCCGTTCGAGCGGCAGCGCGTCTTCGGTCGGCGCGGACAGCGCGAACTCGACGACGCTGAACTTCGCGACTTCATCGGCGTGGCGCGCGGTGGATCGCCCGAAGGTGGTCTGCTTCATGCGCTCGCGCGAAAGCCGCTCGAGATCGACATCGGCGAAGATGATGTGCGACTCGCCCGCGAAGCGCTCGGACTCCGCGAGCATCTCGCCGTTCTCGTAGATGAGGCCCTGCCCGTCCCACGCGAGATCCGTGGTGGATTCGCCCTCGCCCGCCGACGTGTAGAGATACGCGGCCACGCATCGCGCGGACTGCTGCCCGACCAGTTGATGCCGATACGCCGACTTCCCCACGACGATATTCGACGCCGACAGATTCACGAGCACGGTCGCGCCCGCGAGCGCCGCGAACGACGACGGCGGAATCGGCACCCACACGTCCTCGCAGATTTCGACGTGGAAGCGGAACAGCGGCAGATCCTTGATCTGAAACAGCAGCGACGCGCCGAACGGCGCGTCCTGGCCGCAGAGCGAGAGCGTGCGCGCGGTGGCGGCATCGGCGGGGCTGAACTGACGCGCTTCGTAAAACTCGCCGTAATTCGGCAGATAACTCTTCGGCACGACGCCGCGAATCGCGCCATCGGCCACGACGACCGCGCAATTGAAGAGCTTGTGCTCCGCGCGCACCGGCAAGCCGACGATCATCGCGATCTTCACTTCCTTCGACGCCTCGACGATGCTTCGCAGCGCGTCCTCGCATGCATCGAGCAGCGCTCTTTGATGGAACAGGTCGTCGCAGGTATAAGCCGAAAGTCCGAGTTCCGGAAACGCGACGAGCACCGCACCGCGCGCGGCGGCCTGCTTCGCGAGCTTGATCGTCTCTTGTGCGTTGAATGCCGGGTCCGCCACCTTGCAGTTCGGAATGGCGACGGCAACGCGCGCGAAGTCGTGGCTGTAGAGGTTGAAGAAGTTTCTGCTCATGTTCATCTGTACCTGCGCGTGGTGTGTCGGACGAAAGCGACGAAGCGGCGTGTCCGATCGATTATCGCATGCGGTTCTAGCCCTTTTTTCTGAACGGCGTATGCGCTTCAAGCTCTTCGATGTGCTCGTTCATCGCGGTGGTTTCGGCATCGAGAAACTCGCTGATGGCCTCGGCGAAGCGCCGGTCCGCGATCCAGTGCGCGGACCACGTCGGCGTCGGCAAGAGACCGCGCGACATCTTGTGCACGCCCTGCGCGCCGCCTTCGAAACGCGCGAGTCGATGCTCGATGCAATATTCGATCCCCTGCATGTAGCAGGTCTCGAAGTGCAGCCCCGAGATGAACTCGCGCGTGCCCCAGTAGCGGCCATACATGGTGTCGCCGCCGATCATGTTGAGCGCGCACGCGAGCCGCTCGCCGTCCGCTTCGGCGATGACGAGCAGCATGCTCTCGGGCGCATCGGCGTGAATCTGGCCGAAGAATTCGCGCGACAGATACGGCGCGTTCCAGTGCTCGCGATACGTGTTGTCGTAACAGTCGTAGAAGAAGTCGAGCGCGCTCTGGTCGATCTCATGGCCGCGCAGCCACGTGTACGTCACGCCCGCTTCCGTCACGCGCCGCCGATCCTGCTTCACCTTCTTGCGCTTGTCGTGGCTCATCGTCGCGAGGAAGGCGTCGAAGCTCGCATAACCTTCGCCGGGAAGATTCTCCCAGTGGAACTGCACGCCTTCGCGCAGCATGTAGCCGGCGTCCGTGAGCGCGTCGATGTCCTGCGCGTGCGGAAACAGCACGTGCAGCGATGAAATGTCGAGCCGGCGCGTGAGTTCGATCGCACCGCGCGCGAGCAGCACGCGATCCTCGTGCTCGGCCGCGATGAGCCGCGGACCGGTGACCGGCGAGAACGGCACCGCCGACACCGCCTTCGGGTAATAGCGCAGGCCGTGGCGCTCGAAGGCATCGGCCCAGGCGTGATCGAATACATATTCGCCGCGCGAATGCGACTTGAGATAGAGCGGCATCGCGCCCGCGAAATCGCCGCCGCGCCGCAGAATCAGATGATGCGCGCGCCAGCCCGTGCGCTTGACCGCGCATTGCGTGTCCTGCAGCGCCGAAAGAAAGCCGTGCCGCACGAAAGGATTGTCGCCGGCGAGGCGATTCCAGTCGGCGGCCGGAATGTCGTCGAGCGAATCCACCACATGAATTTCGACTTCGCGATTCAACAGGCTACCTCGCTTTAAAACACGTCAAGAGACCGATGAGCGCGTCATGCGCGAAAGGGGCTATTCTCGCGCAAGTCGATAAAAGGCGTCGGGGCGGCCGGAGCGCGCGGGCATCGGCGATAATGCGCGGCAATTCCCCTCCATTTGCCGATACGACGCGATGCCGTGGTTCCTCTATCTGATCGAATGCGCTGACGGCAGTCTGTACACGGGCATCGCCACCGATGTCGATGCGCGCTTCGCCGCGCACGCCGCCGGCAAGGGCGCGCGTTACACGCGAGCGAGAAAGCCGCTGCGCGTGGCGGCGGCGTTCGAACTGGCGGGAAGATCGGAGGCGTTGCGCGCGGAATATCGCGTGAAGCGTTTGCCGGTGCAGCAAAAGCGCGCGTTGATCGCGGGAGAACGGACGCTCGAATCCGTGTTGCCGCAAATCGAAGAAGCATAAAAAAAGCCGCCGCGCTTCAATTGCGCGGCGGCGTTCGCATCGATGAGACGCGCTTACTTCTTGTAGTTCGCGACGCCGTCGGTGATTTCCTTGTGAGCGGCATCGATGCCCGCCCAGCCTTCCACCTTCACCCACTTGCCCTTTTCGAGCGCCTTGTATTGCTCGAAGAAGTGCTTGATCTGATCCTTCAGATACTCGGGCACGTCGTCGACGGACTTGATGTTCGCCGTCATCGGGCAGATCTTGTCGTGCGGCACGGCGATCAGCTTTGCGTCCACGCCCGATTCATCGGTCATCTGCAGCATGCCGAGCGCACGCGCGCGCACGACCGAGCCTGCGAGCAGCGGGAACGGCGTGATGACGAGCACGTCGACCGGATCGCCGTCGCCCGACAGCGTCTGCGGGATGAAGCCGTAGTTGGCCGGATAGCGCATGCCGGTGCCGATGAATCGATCGACGACGAGCAGGCCCATGTCCTTGTCCGCTTCGTATTTGACCGGATCGCTCTGTGCAGGAATTTCGATGATGACGTTGAAATCCTGCGGGAGATCCTTGCCGGGAGGTACGTTGTTGAAGCTCATGAGCGCTCTCTGAGAAGTTGAGTTCGGGATGCCGGATGGCGCATCTCGCGCGATGCGAGCCACGCGTGAAACGCCGGCGCGGCGAGGTGAAACACTTCAGGCATTATAGCCAAAGGAGCCTTACGGACCGGGCGCGCCGCCGCACCAAGCCTTTCACGCATGGCGCGATAATCGGTTCGTGAGCATCCTCGAAGACGAACGATCGCAAGGAGGCGTGCATGGAAGAAGGCAAGCATTTCATCGGCAACCGATGGACCGCGCCGTCGGTCCACGAAACCATCCCGGTCGTCGATCCATCGGACGGGCAAGTGTTCACGCAGATCGCACGCGGCACGAGCGCGGACATCGACCGCGCCGTGGGCGCCGCGCGCGCCGCCTTCGACGGCGCCTGGGGCGCGATGAGCGCCGCCGAGCGCGGGCGCATCCTCGCGCGGCTCTCGATGCTGATCGCCGCGTGCCACGAGGACATCGCGCAGATCGAGGCGCGCGACACCGGCAAGCCGATGACGCAGGCGCGCGCGGACGCGACGGGCATCGCGCGATATTTCGAGTTCTATGCGGGCGCCGCCGACAAGCTGCACGGCGAGACGCTGCCGTATCAGTCCGGCTTCACCGTGCTCACCATCCGCGAGCCGCACGGCGTCACCGGCCATATCGTGCCGTGGAATTATCCGCTGCAGATTTTCGGGCGCAGCGTCGGCGCGGCGCTGGCAGCGGGCAACGCGTGCGTCGTGAAGCCGGCCGAGGACGCGTGCCTTTCGCTGCTGCGCGTCGCGGAACTGGCCGCCGAAGCGGGCCTGCCGGAAGGCGCGCTGAACATCGTCACCGGTTACGGACACGAAGCGGGCGCGGCGCTCGCGCGCCATCCGGGCATCGATCATATTTCGTTCACCGGCTCGCCCGCGACGGGCGCGGCCGTCACGAAGATGGCCGCCGACAACCACGTGCCCGTCACGCTCGAACTGGGCGGCAAGTCCCCGCAAATCGTTTTCGCCGATGCCGATTTCGACGCCGCCCTGCCCGTGCTCGTCGCGGCCATCGTGCAGAACGCGGGACAGACGTGTTCGGCGGGCAGCCGCGTGCTGATCGAGCGTGCGGCTTACGAGCCGCTCATCGAGAGGCTGTCGGAGGCGTTCGCGGCGCTGAAGGTTGGCCCGAGCCAGCTCGATTTCGACTGCGGCCCGCTCATCAGCGCGAAGCAGCAGCAGCGCGTGTGGGACTATCTTTCCGATGCGCAGCACGACGGCATCGCGATGGCCGCGCACGGCGAAGTCGTCGCAGAAGCGCCGGAAGCAGGCTTCTATCAGTCGCCGACGCTCCTGCGCGATGTGCCGCGCACGCATCGGCTCGCGCGCGAGGAAGTCTTCGGGCCGGTGCTCGCCGCCATGCCTTTCGACGACGAAGCGGATGCGCTCAAGCTCGCCAACGACACGAACTACGGCCTCGTCGCGGGCATCTGGACACGCGACGGCGCGCGGCAGATGCGGCTTGCGCGGCGCGTGCGTTCGGGCCAGGTCTTCGTCAACAACTATGGCGCGGGCGGCGGCGTGGAATTGCCGTTCGGCGGCGTCAAGCATTCGGGACACGGTCGCGAGAAAGGCTTCGAGGCGCTGTACGGCTTCACGACGTTGAAAACCATCGCCATCAGACACGGATAAGGAGACAGCATGCGACTGCAAGGCAAGACGGTGATCGTGACGGGCGCGGGCTCGGGCTTCGGCGAGGGCATTGCGAAGACGTTTGCGCGCGAGGGCGCGAACGTGGTGGCCAACGATCTGAACGGCCCGGCGGCCGAGCGCGTGGCGAGCGAGATTGCGCTGGCGTCGTCGCCGGAAGCGAGCCATGGGCGCGCGATCGCCGTGGCGGGCGACGTCACGAAGCGCGACGACTGGCAGCGCCTTTTCGACGCGGCCATCGAAGACTTCGGCAGCGTGCAGGTCGTCGTCAACAATGCGGGCACGACGCACCGTAACAAGCCCGTGCTCGACGTGACCGAAGCCGAGTTCGACCGCGTCTATGCGGTGAACGTGAAGAGCATCTACTGGAGCGTCGAGCAGTTCGTGCCGTACTTCCGGCAGCAAGGCGGCGGCGCGTTCATCAACGTTGCATCGACGGCGGGCGTGCGGCCGCGTCCCGGCCTCGTCTGGTACAACGGCAGCAAGGCGGCGGTGATTATCGCGAGCAAGGCGCTGGCGGTGGAACTGGGCCCGGATCGCATCCGCGTGAACTGCATCAATCCGGTGATGGGCGAAACGGCTCTGCTTACCGAGTTCATGGGCATGGAAGACACGCCCGCGAATCGTCAGAAATTCCTCGCGACGATTCCGCTCGGCCGGCTCTCGACGCCGCAGGACATTGCGAACGCGGCGCTGTATCTCGCATCCGACGATGCGGAGTTCATCACGGGCGTCGCGCTCGAAGTGGATGGCGGACGCTGCGTCTGACAAAAGTCGCGGCGCGGGCGTGATTGGTGTTTTCCCCAGCAGAAACAGCCGCTTGGCGCGCAGCCGAGCGGCTAGAATCCTTACGCGAAGATAACGATGCCTGCATGGCACGACCGTAAGGAGACGAGATGTCCAGCACCGCCAATCCCATGCCCCGTCCCGGCGCGAGCGCGCCATCGAGCTTCGAGGAAGCGACGTATCGCAAGGTCGCGTGGCGGCTTTCGCCGCTGCTGCTCATTTGCTATGTGGTGGCGTATCTCGACCGCGTGAACGTCGGCTTTGCGAAGCTGCAGATGTCCACCGATCTCGGTCTTTCGGATGCCGTGTATGGCTTCGGCGCGGGCATATTCTTCTTCGGGTATTTCATCTTCGAGATACCGAGCAACGTCATTCTGCATAAGGTCGGCGCGCGCGTGTGGATTGCGCGGATCATGATTTCGTGGGGCATCATCTCGGCGCTCACGATGTTCGTCACCACGCCCACGATGTTCTACGTGATGCGCTTTCTGCTGGGCGTCGCGGAAGCGGGCTTCTTTCCGGGCATCATTCTTTATCTGACGTACTGGTATCCGGCGCAGCGGCGCGGGCGCATGACGACGCTTTTCATGACGGCCATCGCGTTGTCGGGATTGATTGGCGGGCCGGTATCGGGCTGGATCATGAAGACCTTCGATGGCGTGCATGACTGGCACGGCTGGCAATGGCTGTTGCTGCTGGAGGGCATTCCGTCGGTGATCGTGGGCATTGTCGTGTTGCTGATGATGGACGATCGCATTTCGAAGGCGAAGTGGCTCACGCAAGAAGAGCGCGATTTGCTCGAGCGGAACATCGCGGCGGATAACGTCGAGAAGGAAGATCCGCCGATCAGCCGCATTCTGTCGAGCCCGAAGGTGTGGCTGATGAGCCTCATTTATTTTTCGTTCGTGATGGGTCTGTATGGCGTGAGCTTCTGGCTGCCGACGATCATCAAGGCGACGGGCGTGACGGATGCGCTGACGATAGGGCTTCTATCGGCGATCCCTTATGGCGCGGCGGTCATCGGCATGTTGCTGGTGGCGCGCAGTGCGGACAGGCGCGGTGAGCGTCGGTGGCATATTGCCGTGCCGGCTTTTGTCGGGGCGATCGGGCTGGTGCTGTCGGTGGTGTGGGCTGGCAATACGCCGCTTGCGATGCTCGGACTGACGCTTGCCACGATGGGCATTCTCACTACGTTGCCGTTGTTCTGGAGCTTGCCGACGGCGTTTCTTGCGGGGACCGGCGCGGCGGCCGGTATCGCGATGATCAATTCGCTCGGCAATCTTGCCGGGTTTTTGAGTCCTTATCTCGTGGGGTGGCTTAAGCAAGTCACTGGTGCTAACTCGAGTGGGATGTATATGCTCGCCGGATTTCTTTTGCTTGGCGCCGTGTTGGTTCTTAGCGTGCCCGCACGTGTGGTTAATCGTTGATTTCTTTTCTCTCCCTTCGCGGGGTGAGCGTTCTTTTTTGTTCATCGGGGAGCTTGTTTTCGTGTCGGTCTATTGGCGTCGCCCCTCCCCGGGGCGGGGGTCACTTTCTTTGCTGCTGCAAAGAAAGTAACCAAAGAAAGCAGCTTTTCTGGCTCGA
>NZ_JALQEA010000020.1:0-332258 GCF_023630965.1 Caballeronia sp. ATUFL_M2_KS44
CTTTGGTTACTTTCTTTGCAGCAGCAAAGAAAGTGACCCCCGCCCCGGGGAGGGGCGTGCTAATAGACCGACGCGAAAATAAAAGAACCCGCCGCACGCGAAGTGCAGAAAAAAGCCCCGTCCGCACCGCAACGATGCACCCGCGAACCAACTCTGCACCAAAACCAACCGCAACGAAGCGCAAGCACGCGGCATAAAGCCAACAGAAAACCCCATAAAACAAAGCCCCGCCGTGCAAACGGCCTCAATTGGCATAGCCCTTGCAGAACCCCGTCCGCTGCTTAGGGAAAAGCAGCGAACAAAACACATCGGCAAGGGGAACACCAATGAAACGACGCAGTCTGCTGAAGTTCGGCTCCATGTCCGGCGCACTCGCGCTCGCGGGCCAGCTTCCCATCTCCAGAGCGCAAGCCGCCGATACCGGTCCGATCAAAGTCGGCATTCTGCATTCGCTGTCCGGCACCATGGCGATCTCCGAAACATCGCTCAAGGACACCGCACTCATGACCATCGCCGATATCAACAAGAACGGCGGCGTCATGGGACGTCAACTCGAACCCGTCGTCGTCGATCCCGCTTCCAACTGGCCGCTCTTCGCGGAAAAAGCCCGCCAGCTCCTCACGCAAGACAAGGTCGCATGCGTGTTCGGATGCTGGACGTCGGTGTCGCGCAAGTCCGTGCTGCCCGTGTTCGAAGAACTCAACGGCCTGCTCTTCTATCCCGTCCAATACGAAGGCGAAGAGATGTCGCGCAACGTCTTCTATACAGGCGCCGCGCCCAATCAACAGGCCATCCCCGCCGTCGAATATCTGATGGGACCGGAAGGCGGCAGCGCCAAGCGCTTCTTCCTGCTCGGCACCGACTACGTGTACCCGCGCACGACCAACAAGATCCTGCGCGCCTTTCTCCATTCGAAGGGAGTCAAGGATGCAGATATTCAGGAGGTCTACACACCGTTCGGACATAGCGACTATCAAACCATCGTCGCGAACATCAAGACCTTTGCGCAAGGGGGAAAAACCACGGTCATCTCGACGATCAACGGCGACTCGAACGTTCCGTTCTACAAGGAGCTCGGTAATCAGGGGCTAAAAGCCACCGACGTGCCCGTCGTCGCGTTCTCGGTCGGCGAAGAAGAACTGCGCGGCATCGATACGAAACCACTCGTCGGCCATCTCGCCGCATGGAACTACTTCATGTCGGTGAAGAATCCCACCAACAAGAAATTCGAAACGCAGTTCGCCGAATGGGTCAAGACGCAGAACCTGCCCGGCGGAAACAAGCGCGTGACCAACGATCCGATGGAAGCCACGTTCGTCGGCATTCACATGTGGAAGCAGGCCGTCGAGAAAGCCAAGAGCACCGAAGTCGACAAGGTGCGCGTCGCCATGGTCGGTCAGACGTTCGCCGCACCTTCCGGCTTCACGCTCACGATGGACGGCAATCACCATCTGCACAAGCCCGTGATGATCGGCGAGATTCGCGGCGACGGTCAGTTCAACGTCGTCTGGAAAACCAAGACCGCGGTCCGCGCGCAACCGTGGAGCCCGTATATCGCGGGCAATGAAGGCAAGCCGGATGTCGTGACATCCATTCCGTCGTTCCTGCGCCGCTCGCGCGTGCGTACGGCCTGAGCACCATGCATTGATGGCTCGATGCAAGGCCGCGCGTTTCCGCATGCATGAACGCGCGGCCGTTTGAGTCTTACCAGAAAGGCCACCATGACCGGCTCGCTTGTCTCCCCTATCCTGCGTGTGTTGCTCGCGCTCCTCATTGCGTTCACGCCGTTCGCCGCCCACGCACTCACTGCCGACGATCTCGCCCCGCTCGCCGGCGATGACTTCGAAGCGAAGTCCGCCGCTATCGACAAGCTGATCGCCAACGCCGATGCGCCTTCCGTCGCGGTGCTGAATGCGCTCGCGGACGGCTCGCTCGTCGCCACCGACGACGGCCACGTCTACATGCAGACCGACGACGGCAACAAGGACCCCATCACCAACAAGATCGCCGATGCCCCCGATGCGCAAGCGATCACGCTGAACAACCTGCTGCGCACGAAAGTCGCGGGCGCGCTGTCGGGACTGCAGCTCGCATCGCCCGATATCGCCAAGCGCCGCGAAGCCGTCGCCGCGTTGCTGCGCAATCCGGATGCATCGATGAAGCCGTTGATCGATCGCGCCCGCGCCGCCGAAACCGACGTCGAATTGAAGAAGCGCCTCGACACGCTCTGGGCGATGACCGCGCTGCACGATCCCGATGCGAACAAGCGGCTCGAAGCCGCGCAACTCGTCGCGGCTCGCCATGATCTCGACATGTATGAACTGCTGCGCCCCATCGTCGCGAAGAAAAGCGACGGCAGCTATAACGAATCCGACGAGCGCGTGCGCGCAGCGGCCGAAGCCGGCATCAAGGAACTCGATTCGATCCAGCGTCGAAGCGAAATCGCGGGGACGATCTTCGCGGGACTCTCACTCGGCAGCGTGCTGTTGCTCGCGGCGCTCGGACTCGCGATCACGTATGGGCTCATTGGCGTCATCAACATGGCGCACGGCGAGTTCCTGATGATCGGTGCATATGCGACTTACGTGGTGCAGAACCTCGTGCAGCATTACGCGCCCGCAGCGTTCAACTGGTATCCGCTGTTCGCGGTGCCGGCTTCGTTCATCGCGGCTGCGCTCGTCGGCATCGTGCTGGAAAGGCTCGTTTTGAAGCATCTTTATGGGCGTCCGCTCGAAACCTTGCTCACCACGTTCGGCATCAGCCTGATCCTTATTCAAGCAACGCGCACGATCTTCGGCGCGCAGAACGTGCAAGTGACGAATCCCTCGTGGATGAGCGGCGGCGTCGCCGTCATGCAGAACCTGATCCTGCCGTATAACCGGCTGACGATTCTCGCGTTCTCGCTGGCTGTCGTGCTCATTGCGTGGGCCGTGCTCACGCGCACACGGCTCGGCCTCTTCGTTCGCGCGGTGACGCAGAACCGGCGCATGGCCGCGTGCGTCGGCGTGAAGACCGCGCGTGTCGATTCCTATGCGTTCGCGTTCGGCGCGGGCATCGCAGGGCTCGGCGGATGCGCGCTTTCGCAGATCGGCAACGTCGGTCCGGATTTGGGTCAGAGCTACATCATCGATTCGTTCATGGCGGTGGTGCTCGGCGGCGTCGGTCAGCTGGCGGGCACGGTGATCGGCGGCTTCGGGCTCGGTCTCGTCAGCAAGGCAATCGAGCCGTTCTGGGGCGCGGTGCTCGCGAAGATCGCGGTGCTCGTGCTGATCGTGTTGTTCATCCAGAAGCGTCCGCAGGGCATGTTCGCCCTGAAGGGCCGCAGCGCGGAGGCCTGATCGATGACCGCCTCGACCAACATCGGCGCGAACCTCGACGTCGCGCCGCAACCCGAAGAAAGCGCCGCGCGTGCGGGCTTCGCGCTCGGGCTGCCGCCGCGCGCCGCGCTCTTGCCGCGTAATGGATGGATCGCGCTGATCGCCCTTCTCATCGCGATGGGCATCTGCGTGCCGATCTCCGCGCTCGTGCTGCCGGAAACGAGCACGTTCCATTTGTCGGCTTATGCGATGACGCTCGTCGGCAAGCTCATGTGCTATGCGATCGGCGCGCTCGCGCTCGATCTCGTGTGGGGCTATTGCGGCATTCTGAGCCTTGGCCATGCGCTTTTCTTCGCGCTCGGCGGCTATGCGATGGGCATGTACCTGATGCGTTCCATCGGACGCGAAGGCACGTATCAAAGCGATCTGCCGGACTTCATGGTGTTTCTCGACTGGCATGCGTTGCCGTGGTACTGGCAAGGCACGGAGCATCTCTGGTATGCGCTCTTGCTCGTCGTGCTCGTGCCGGGCGTGCTTGCATGGGTGTTCGGCTTCTTCACGTTCCGCTCGCGCGTGAAGGGCGTGTATCTGTCGATCATCACGCAGGCGATGACCTTTGCTGCGATGCTGCTCTTCTATCGCAATGAAACGGGCTTCGGCGGCAACAACGGCTTCACGGACTTCAAGCGCATTGCGGGCTTTCCGGTCACGCATCCGGGCACGCGCACGGCGCTCTTTCTCATCACGTTCGCCGTGCTCGTGCTCGCGTTCCTTGCAGCGCGATGGATCGTCACGTCGAAGCTCGGCCGTGTCGTCACCGGCGTGCGCGATGGCGAAGCGCGCCTCATGTTCCTCGGCTACAGTCCGCTCGCGTACAAGCTTTTCATCTGGACCGTGTCGGCGGTGCTGTGCGGCATTGCGGGCGCGTTGTATGTGCCGCAAGTCGGCATCATCAATCCGAGCGAGATGTCCCCTGCGAATTCGATTGAAATGGCGATCTGGGTCGCAGTGGGCGGACGCGGCACGCTGATCGGTCCGATCATCGGCGCGTTCGCGGTCAATGGCGCGAAGAGCTTCTTTACCGCGTATTTCGCGGAGTATTGGCTGTTCTTCCTGGGCCTTATCTTTACGCTCGTGCCCTTGCTTTTGCCTAACGGCATCATGGGTCTCATCGATCTCGTTCGTCGAAAGAAGGTTGCAGGAGACGCCGCAGAATGACTGCTCATCATGCATTGATCGTCGATTTGCCGCCGCTTCCGCAAGCGCCCGAACCGGAAGAAACGGGCCACAAGAACATCAACGTGGTCTCGGGGATGGGCCATGTGCTTGCGCCGGGCGAGATCGACGTATCGCACGGCACCATTCTTTATCTCGAAGACGTGACTGTGAGCTTCGATGGCTTTCGCGCGCTCAACAAGCTGACGTTGTCGATCGACGTGGGTGAGTTGCGTTGCGTGATCGGTCCGAATGGCGCGGGCAAGACCACGATGATGGATGTGATCACCGGCAAGACGCGTCCTGACGATGGCAAGGTCTTTCTCGGGCAGACGTTCGATCTGACTCGCATGTCGGAGCCGGTGATTGCGCGCACGGGCATTGGCCGCAAGTTTCAGAAGCCGACGGTGTTCGAGAATCATCCCGTGTGGGAGAACCTCGAACTTGCGATGAAGACGGACAAGCGATGGTTTGCATCGTTGCGTGCGCGGCTGGATCGTGCGGCGCAGGCGCGGATCGAAGAGACGCTTGAACTGATTCGCTTGCAGCATCAGGCGACGCGGCTGGCGGGCGAACTATCGCATGGACAGAAGCAGCGGCTGGAGATCGGCATGTTGCTGATGCAGCAGCCTGCGCTGCTATTGCTCGATGAGCCTGCTGCCGGCATGACCGATCATGAGACGATGGAACTCGCCGAGTTGCTCAATGCGCTGCGCGGCTCGTGTTCGATGATGGTCGTCGAGCATGATATGGAGTTTGTTGCTGCGCTCAGTGGGGATAGTGGGAAGGTTACCGTGATGGCCGAGGGTTCTGTTCTTGCAGAAGGCACGCTCGATAGCGTCAAACGGGACGAGGCCGTTATTGAGTCTTACCTCGGACGGTGAGTTTTTTGCGTGCGCCTGTTTTTTGGGTGCTTTTTTTCGTGTCGGTCTATTGGTGTGCCCCTCCCCGGGGCGGGGGTCACTTTCTTTGCTGCTGCAAAGAAAGTAACCAAAGAAAGCAGCTTCTTGGCCCGAAGCACTAACTGTCGGGCCACCCTGTAGAACCAGATTGGCACTCAGCTTGACACAGCCTTGGAGCACCTTCCACGCCCACTATCACTACGTCCTCCGAGCCCCCCGGCTCGTTAACACCAACGCGCATTTACGCGCGCCGAGTGAAGCGAAATCGAAGGGTATGTTTTGGCACGACATTGTTGTGGGCGTGAGCGGTTGTTCCCGTTCGGTGTTATCGAGCCGAGGGGCTCGCATGACGTGGCGCTCAGTGGGCGTGGAGGGTGATTCAAGGTTCTATCAAGCTGAGTGCCAATCTGGTTCTACGGAGTGACCACACATTCAGTGCTTCGAGCCAGAAAAGCTGCTTTCTTTGGTTACTTTCTTTGCAGCAGCAAAGAAAGTGACCCCCGCCCCGGGGAGGGGCAACACCAATAGACCGACGCGAATACAAGTTCACCGACAAAGAAAGATTCGCCTGCAAGGATAAAGCGCAATGTTAGAAGTCGAAGACTTGAACCAGTACTACGGCGGAAGCCACATCCTGCGAAACGTGAGGATGACCGTCCCCGACGGAAAGCTAACCGTGCTATTAGGCCGCAACGGTGTCGGCAAAACGACGCTACTGCGCTGCGTAATGGGCGTCGTGCCGACCAAAAGCGGCACCATCACCTGGCGCGGCGCGAAGATATCGTCAATGGCGACTCACGCCCGCGTCGCAAGCGGGCTAGCCTACGTGCCGCAAGGACGCGACATCTTCGGCCGCCTGACGGTGGAAGAAAACCTGCTCGTCGGCGCGGCAAGCCGCAAATCGCCATCGAAGATTCCAGACCGCATCTACGAGCTATTCCCCGTTCTACGCGACATGAAACATCGCCGCGGCGGCGATCTCTCCGGCGGTCAGCAGCAGCAACTCGCCATCGGCCGCGCACTGATGAGCGAACCGCAACTGCTCATACTCGATGAACCGACCGAAGGCATCCAGCCTTCCATCATTCGCGACATCGGCCGCACGCTGCGTCAACTCGTCGATGAAATGGGCATGACCGTCCTGCTCGTCGAGCAGTATTACGACTTCGCGCGTGAACTCGCCGACCGCTACTGGGTCATGAGCCGCGGTGAAATCGTCGCGGGCGGCGCAGGATCGGAAATGGATGCGCATGGAGTGCGCGAGCTTATCGCCGTATGATGGCGAATCGTTCCCGATAGCCTCCGTCCATGCATCACGAATCTCACGCGGCGCTCGTCAATCCCGATATCTGGCGCGGCACGCTCGAACTCGGCTTCGCACGTCAGCATGGCCGCACCGTCTGCGCACATCGCAAGCATGAAGGGCCGCTGCGCATGCAACGGCCGCTCTATCCCGAAGGCGATATCTGTCATGCAGTCATCGTGCATCCGCCAGGCGGCGTGGCAGGCGGCGATCGCCTCAACATCGACATCAAGCTCGGCGACAGCACGCACGCCGTCATCACGACACCGGGCGCAACGAAGTGGTACAAGGCCAACGGCAAGCTCGCGACGCAGCGCATCGATATCGACCTCGCGCCGCATGCCAAGCTCGACTGGCTTCCGCAAAACAACATCGTGTTCGAATCGTCGAATGTCGAACTCGAGTTCAACGTGACGCTCGATGAAAGCGCGACCGCCATCGGCTGGGATGCGATGCTGCTCGGCCGCGCCGCCGCCGGTGAGCGCTGGACGCAAGGACATATCAGCGCGGTCTCGCGCATTGCGCATCGCGATCGACGCACGCTGTGGTTCGAACGCAGTCTCATCGATGCAAGCGATCCCCTGCGCGACGCATTGCAAGGCCTCGCGAGCTATCCCGCCTACGGCACGCTATGGGCAATCGGCCCCGCATGCGACGACGCCCTCGCCGAAGCCCTCACCGCGCAACTGCCGTTCGATGCCGACATGCGCGCCGCTGCATCATGCGTGGCGCCCGGCGTGCTGATCGTGCGCGCAGTCAGCCGTTCGATGGAGCCGCTGCAACGCGCGCTCACCGAATGCTGGATGCACTTGCGCCCGCTCGTGCATGGCGTCGACGCGCGGCCGCTGCGCCTGTGGACCACCTAGGCGACGCACCACGAAAGCGCATGCGCGCGCCCCGCGCTTGTGCGCCACGCTTGACGGTCATCGCGCGAACGCACATGGCATAAGGCTTTCTCATCGATGGCACGGCTCTCGCTTTAAGCGTCGATCCAAACGCCGCGCAAATCGCATGCGGCCATCCGAAGCCTGAAGGATCATCGATGCCGAAACTGTTTTCCCGCACGCGGCGCACTGCCCTCGCCGCCCTGCTTCTTTCTTTCGCGCCCTTCGCCGCGCACGCCGACGCACTCGACACCATCACGAAGAGCGGCATGTTGCGCGTGGCCGTGCCGGAAGACTATCCGCCCTTCGGATCCGTGGGCGCGGACATGAAGCCGCAAGGCTATGACGTCGACATGGCCGCGCTGCTCGCGAAGTCGCTCAAGGTCAAGCTCGAACTCGTGCCTGTGAACAGCGCGAACCGCATTCCGTATCTCACGACGAACAAGGTCGATCTCGTGATTTCATCGCTCGGCAAGACGCCCGAGCGCGAGAAGGTACTCGACTTCTCCACTGCTTATGCGCCCTATTTTCAGGGGGTTTTCGGTCCCGCCGACATCAAGGTGAGCGGTCCCGCCGATCTCACCGGCAAGACCGTCGGCGCGACGCGCGGCGCGCTCGAAGAGATCGCGCTTTCGCAGATGGCGCCGAACGCGACCATCAAGCGCTTCGAGGACAACAACGCGACCATCTCCGCGTTTCTCTCGGGACAAGTGCAGTTGATCGCGGCTGGCAACATCGTGGCTGCTGCGATTCTCTCGAAGAATCCGCCGCGCCGTCCGGAAGCGAAGTTCATCATCAAGGACTCGCCGTGCTTCGTCGGCATGAACAAGAACGAGCCGCGCCTTCTAGCGAAAGTGGACGACGCCATCGCGCAAGCGAAGAAGGACGGCACGCTCGGCGCGATGTCGAAGAAGTGGTTCGGCCAGCCGCTGCCCGCGAGCCTGTAACGAAGGACGCCGCATTCGATGGCCTATCAACTCGAATTCGCCGATCTCGCGAACTATGCAGGCATGTTCGCGAGCGGCGCGGCGACGACGCTCGCGCTCACGGCCGTTTCGACTGCGCTCGGCGTATCGCTCGGCGTGCTCGGCGCGGCCGGGCGCGATAGCCGTCATGCATGGCGGCGCTCGATCGTCGGCGCGTATGTCGAAGCAATCCGCAACACGCCGTTCATCGTGCAGCTCTTCTTCGTGTTCTTCGGGCTGCCCGCGCTCGGCATTCATCTGAGCGAATACGTCGCCGCCATTCTCGCGATGACGCTCAATCTCGGCGCCTATTCCATCGAGATCATTCGCGCGGGCATTGCAGCGGTGCCGAAGGGACATCACGAAGCGGCGGCTTCGCTTGCCCTGTCGCGTGGCGAAGCGTTCCGTCATGTCGTGCTGCCACAGGCGCTTGCGAAAGTCTTTCCTGCGTTGACGAGCCAGATCGTCATCACGATGCTCGGCTCCGCCGTGGTCTCGCAGATATCCGTGCCCGATCTGACCTATGCGGCAAGCTATATCCAGTCGCGCAATTTCCGCGCATTCGAGACGTTCTTTCTCATCACCGCCACTTACCTCGTGCTCGCGTTCATCGTGCGCGCGGCGCTGAATGCGGCGGCGAAGCGTCTCTTCGCGCATGAGAGGAGCATCGCGCGATGATCGAATTCACGCTCGCACAGATCGTCGAGAACCTGTTGCTCGCGGCGCGATGGACCATCGTGCTGTCCATCGTTTCGTTCGTGCTGGGCGGCATCGTCGGCTTCGCGCTGCTCCTCATGCGCGTGTCGAAGTACGAGCTTCTGCGTACGCTCGTCAAGGGCTATATCCAGATCTTTCAGGGCACGCCCTTGCTGATGCAGCTCTTTCTCGTGTTCTTCGGCTTGCCGTTGATCGGCGTGGAAGTGTCGCCGTGGTTCGCGGCAACCGTCGGCCTCACGCTCTTCACGAGCGCGTATCTCGCGGAAATCTGGCGCGGCGCGGTGGAAGCCGTGCCGAAGGGCCAGTGGGAAGCGTCGTCGAGTCTTGCAATGAGCTACTTCGAGCAGCTTCGTCACGTGATCCTTCCGCAAGCCACGCGCATCGCCGTGGGACCGACAGTCGGCTTCGCGGTGCAGGCGGTGAAGGACACGGCGCTCGTATCGATCATCGGCTTCACGGAACTCACCAAGGCCGGCACGATGATCTCCAACGCGACGTTCAGGCCGTTCCTCGTGTATGGCCTCGTCGCCGTCATCTACTTCTTGCTTTGCTATCCGCTGTCGCGATACGCGCGCACGCTCGAAAGGAAATGGAATGCCGCTCGTTGAAACCCGCAATCTGCAAAAGCAGTTCGGCTCGAATCAGGTTCTGAAGGGCATCGATTTTTCGGTCGAACGCGGACAGGTCGTGTCGATCATCGGGCGCAGCGGCTCGGGCAAGAGCACGCTGTTGCGCACGCTCAACGGGCTCGAGAGCATCGACGAAGGCTCGATCGAAATCGACGGGGAGCATATCGATGCGCGCCACGCCGACTTGCGCGCGCTCCGCCTCAAGGTCGGCATGGTGTTTCAGCAATACAACCTCTTTCCGCATCTGACCGCCGGCCAGAACGTGATGCTCGCGCAAACGGTCGTCAAGAAGGTGCATAAGGCGAAGGCGCGCGCCACCGCGCAAGGCGTGCTCGAACGCGTGGGCCTCGGCGACAAGTTCGACGCGTATCCCGACCAGCTATCCGGCGGACAGCAGCAGCGCGTGGCCATCGCGCGTGCATTGGCGATGAAGCCGACCGTTCTTCTGTGCGATGAAATCACGTCCGCGCTCGATCCCGAACTCGTCGGCGAAGTGCTCGCCGTGGTCGAAACGCTTGCACGCGACGGCATGACGCTCATCATGGTGACGCACGAAATGCGCTTTGCGCGCAGCGTCAGCGACAAGGTGGTCTTCATGCATCAGGGGCGCGTATGGGAATCCGGCGCGCCCGAACAGATCTTCGAAAGGCCATCGACAGTCGAACTGCAACGCTTCATTCAATAAGCTTTCATGCCCTGAAACACGAGGTCAAGTGCTAGCATGACGAAGCCCATCGCTCATTAGAACAAGTCCATGAAACTCACGCCTCGCGAAAAGGACAAGCTCCTCATCTTCACGGCGGCACTGCTCGCGGAACGCCGTCGAGCGCGCGGCCTCAAGCTGAACTATCCGGAAGCGGTCGCCTTCATCTCCGCCGCGCTGATGGAAGCCGCACGCGATGGCAAGACCGTCGCGGAAGTCATGCATTACGGCACCACGCTTCTTACACGCGACGACGTCATGGAAGGCGTGCCGGAAATGATTCCCGACATTCAGATCGAAGCCACCTTCCCCGATGGCACGAAGCTCGTGACCGTCCACCATCCCATTCCCTGAGACGCGCGATGATTCCCGGCGAATATCTGATCGACGACGGCGAGCACGAACTCAACGCGGGCCGCGAAACCGTATCGGTCGTCGTGGCCAATAGCGGCGACCGGCCCGTGCAGGTCGGCTCGCACTACCACTTCTATGAGGTCAACACGGCGCTCATCTTCGATCGCGAGAAGACGCGCGGCTTCCGGCTCAATATCGCGGCGGGCACCGCCGTGCGATTCGAGCCGGGACAGGAGCGCACGGTCGAGCTCGTCGCGCTTGCAGGCGATCGTCACGTGTATGGCTTCAACGGCCTCATCATGGGCCCGCTTTAATTCAAAGCCAAAAGGAAGAATATGACGCTACGCATCGGCCGCCGCGCTTATGCGGAAATGTTCGGCCCGACCACCGGCGACCGTGTGCGCCTCGCCGACACCGACCTCATCATCGAAGTCGAACGCGACTTCACCACGTATGGCGAAGAAGTGAAGTTCGGCGGCGGCAAGGTCATTCGCGACGGCATGGGCCAGTCGCAGCGCACGTCCGCCGACGTGGTCGATACCGTCGTGACCAACGCGCTGATTCTCGATCACTGGGGCATCGTGAAGGCGGATATCGGCATCAAGGGCGGGCGCATCTTCGCCATCGGCAAGGCCGGCAATCCCGACATCCAGCCGAACGTGACCATTGCGATCGGCGCGGCCACGGAAGTGATCGCGGGCGAAGGCATGATCGTGACCGCGGGCGGCATCGATACGCATATCCACTTCATCAGCCCGCAGCAGATCGACGAAGCGCTCGCGAGCGGCGTCACGACGATGCTCGGCGGCGGCACCGGTCCCGCGACCGGCACCAATGCGACCACCTGCACGCCGGGGCCGTGGCACATGGAACGCATGCTGCAAGCGGCCGATGGCTGGCCCATTAATCTCGGCTTTCTCGGCAAGGGCAATGCGAGCCTGAAGGAACCGCTCGTCGAGCAGATCAAGGCGGGCGCGATCGGTCTCAAGCTGCACGAAGACTGGGGCACGACGCCCGCGGCCATCGACAATTGCCTTTCCGTCGCCGACGATACCGACACGCAAGTCGCCATTCACACGGACACGCTCAACGAAGCGGGCTTCGTCGAAGCGACCATCGCCGCGTTCAAGGGCCGCACGATCCACACGTATCACACGGAAGGCGCGGGCGGCGGCCACGCGCCGGACATCATCAAGGTGGCGGGCGAATCCAACGTGCTGCCCTCTTCCACCAATCCCACGCGGCCTTATACCGTCAACACGCTCGACGAGCATCTCGACATGCTGATGGTGTGCCATCACCTGGACCCGTCCATTGCAGAGGACATTGCGTTCGCGGAGTCGCGCATTCGCCGCGAGACCATCGCGGCAGAAGATATCCTGCACGATCTCGGCGCGCTATCCATGCTTTCTTCGGATTCCCAAGCAATGGGGCGCGTGGGCGAAGTCATCATCCGCACATGGCAGACCGCGCACAAGATGAAGATACAGCGCGGCGCGTTGCCGGAAGACAACGCGCGCAACGACAATTTCCGCGCCAAACGCTATGTCGCGAAGTACACGATCAATCCCGCAATCACGCATGGCATCGCGCATGAAGTGGGATCCATCGAGCCGGGCAAGTGGGCCGATCTCGTGTTCTGGGAGCCGGCGTTCTTCGGCGTGAAGCCCGCGATGATCGTCAAGGGCGGCATGATCGCGGTGGCGCAAATGGGCGATCCGAATGCATCGATCCCCACGCCGCAGCCCGTGCATTATCGCGAGATGTTCGCCACGCGCGGCGGTGCGCTCGGCAAGACATCGCTGACGTTCGTGTCGCAAATGGCGCTCGAGTCGCGTATCACGGAACGATATGGCTTGCGAAAACAGGTGGTCGCGGTGAAGAACTGCCGCACGGTGAAAAAGGCCGACATGATTCACAATGCATGGCAGCCGTCCATCAGCGTCGATCCGCAGACGTATCAGGTGATCGCCGATGGACAATTGCTCACCTGCGATCCCGCCACAGTGCTGCCGATGGCGCAACGCTATTTCCTGTTCTGACCGTTTCCATGCGTACCATCGACAAACGCCTCACCGCCAAACTCGCCACCGTGCTCGTCAAGCGCGCACCCACGCTGACCCTCGCGTTCGATGCGCGCTGCAAGAGCCGCGCAGCCGCCACGCTGGATAACGGCGAGGAAGTCGCGCTCGTGATGCCGCGCGGCACCGTGCTCGCGGATGGCGACATGCTCGTCGCCGACGATGGCGGCTTCGTGCGCGTCATCGCGGCGGCCGAAGACGTGCTCGTCGTGCGCGCGGTGAATCCGCTCACGCTGATGCGCGCGGCTTACCATCTCGGCAATCGGCACACGCCTGTCGAAGTGCATGCGGATCATCTGAAGCTCGAAGCCGACGCCGTGCTCGAAGACATGCTCAAGCGTCTCGGCGCGACGGTCACACGCGAATCGCAGCCGTTTCAGCCGGAAACGGGCGCATATGGCGGCGGCCACAAGCACGGACACGACGAGACCTTCAGCGAGGACTACGCGCTCGCGCAGAAGGTTTATCACGAGCATCACGGCCACGATCACTCGCAGTGCGGGCACGATCATTCGCATGACCACTCGCACGATCATCACCATCATCACGGTCATGCGCACGACTGAACTCACGGCGCTCTTGCATCTCGCGTCGCCTGCGCTGCCTATCGGCGCATTCAGTTATTCGCAAGGCCTCGAAGCGGCGATCGAGCACGGCTTCATTCACGATGCCGACAGCGCGCGCGAATGGATCGCAAGCGGTCTTTCTCATGTGCTCGCGCGTGGGGAATTGCCGTTCATCGCGCATCAGATGGCACGCTGGCGCGCGCACGATGCCGCCGCGCTCGCCCGTGCCGACGACGAATACATCGCGAGCCGCGAGTCCGCTGAATTGCGGCGCGAAACCGAGCAGATGGGATGGTCGCTTGCGCAACTGTGCGCATCGCTCGAATGGGGCGATGCGGCACGCCGTGCAACGCTCGCCGCGATGAAGCCCATCGCGCAGCCCACGGCGTTCGCGTTCGCCGCATACGCGCACGATGCTTCGCCCGATGCCGCGCTCGCCGCTTATGCATTTAGTTGGGTAGAGAATCAGGCGGCCGCGGCGCTCAAAGCGGTGCCGCTCGGACAACTCGCGGGGCAGCGGATCATCGTTGCATTGCGCGCGCTTATCGACGAAGCCGTGAGTCGTGCGCTGGCTACATCGCCCGATGAAGTGAATACCTTTGCGCCGCAACTCGGCATTTTGTCGGCGCGGCATGAGTCGCAATATTCGCGGCTCTTTCGTTCCTAACTCGCTTTAGCATTCGAACCGATATCGCATGAACGCTCCCGCTTATTCCGCCGCCGCTCGCCGTACCAAGAAACTGCCGCCGTTGCGCGTGGGCGTCGGCGGGCCCGTCGGCTCCGGCAAGACAACGCTGCTCGAAATGCTCTGCAAGGCGATGCGCGACAAGTACGATCTCGTCGCCATCACCAACGATATCTATACGAAAGAAGATCAACGCCTGTTGACCGTGGCGGGCGCATTGCCGCCCGAGCGCATCATGGGCGTGGAAACGGGCGGCTGTCCGCATACGGCCATTCGCGAAGATGCATCGATCAATCTCGAAGCGGTGGACAGGATGGTGTCGCGCTTTCCGGATGTCGATATCGTTTTCATCGAATCGGGCGGGGACAATCTGGCGGCTACGTTCAGCCCCGAGCTTTCCGATCTGACCATCTATGTGATCGATGTCGCCGGCGGCGAGAAGATTCCGCGCAAAGGCGGCCCGGGCATCACCAAGTCGGATCTGCTCGTCATCAACAAGACGGATCTTGCGCCTCATGTCGGCGCGAATCTCGATGTGATGGCCAGCGACGCTAAAAAGATGCGCGGCGAAAGGCCCTTCGTGATGTGCAATCTCAAAGCCCTCGATGGGCTGGATGCAGTGATTTCCTTCATCGAGAAGAAAGGGTTGTTGGCGGTCTGATGGGACGATGGTCCGCTGGCGGCCGCTGAACGTGGTCGCCAGGCATTGCACGCTCGAATTCATTCCCTCTTTTATGTAGCTGTTCTAATAAAATCCGCAGCACGAACACCTTCCATTTGCTTTGTCGCGTCCCGCTGGAATTTCGGGAACGTCAAGGCCGTTTACGTTGCTCCAGCTCCAATTCACAGAGCAGGTCCTCATCAAATTGGACCAAGGAGGGTGTCATGTCTCATGTCTCCGGATGTCTGAAAGCAGCCGTTGCAATGGTCGTTGCCGCCGGTTTCACGACCGCTCATGCGGGCCACGACGATGCGTATGTCGTCACGCCGCTCGTCTCGAATGTGGCAGGCGCTGCCCCGAAAGTGGACGGCGTGTTGCAGAACGCCTGGGGCATTGCGTTCAGTCCTGCCGGCAGTCCTTTCTGGGTGAACGACAACGCCACGGGCTGCTCCACCCTGTATGACGGCGAAGGCACGAAGCTGTCATTACAGGTTGTCATTCCGTTGCCGGGCAATGTCATACCGGCGGGCGCGTGCCGCGCGGTCTTTCACAATAATCCGCCGAACCCAGCGCCTGCTGCGCCGACAGGCATGGTATGGAACGCCTCGGCGGCATTCCTCGTGCCGGGCACGACCATCCCCGCTGCGTTTATCTTCGCGACCGAAGACGGCACGCTTTCCGCCTGGGCGGGCGGACTGAATCCGGCGAACAACGCCGTGATCGCAGTGGACAATTCAGCCGTTCCGTCCGTCGCGAATCATGCCGTCTACAAGGGTCTCGCGTTCGGCGTCAACAAGAAGGGCCTCTTTCTCTTTGCGACGAATTTCCGTTCGGGCCGCATCGACGTATTCGGACCCAGCGGCGGCGCCAACGGCCGCTATATGAGCGCGACGACAGACGGCGGCTTCATGGACCCGCATATGCCAGCGGGCTTTGCACCGTTCGGCATCGCCAATATCGACGGCGATCTCTTCGTCACTTATGCCCAGCAGGACGACCAGAAGCACGACGACGTCGCGGGCAACGGGCTCGGCTTCGTCGATGTATTCGACACCGACGGTCATCTGTTGCGTCGCTTCGCGAGCCGGGGAACACTTAATTCGCCGTGGGGCGTCACGCGCGCATCGTTCGATTTCGGCCCGTTCAGCGGCAAGATTCTCGTCGGCAATTTCGGCAATGGCCGGATCAATGTCTTCAGCAACGACGGCACGTTCGTCGATCAACTGGAAGATGTGTACGGCAATCCTCTGACCATCGACGGCTTGTGGGCGCTCACGCTGGGCGGCGGCCGCAACTCGAACTCGGACACGCTCTACTTCTCGGCAGGCCCCAATGAAGAAGCGAATGGCCTGTTTGGAACCATTAAACCGGTGCGCGGCCATAAATGAAGCCTTGAGGCACGACGCCTCGCTCCGCGCCCCTTGCCTCCTCCTTGCTCGGAAAGAAAGCGCAAGGGCCGCTGAACGACAAAATCACATCAATGCAAGACGAAAAGAATCCGCATATGTTCGCCGCTTCACATATCCGTCGAAGGCAAGCTGTTTAGAATCGGTCTTCTCGTGCCGCATCTTCACGTCCGGCCTTCGACGCGCGTTCGATTTGTTCAACTGAACAAATGATCGTTCGCTTTCGATTAATGTGGAGAATCTATGAATACGAGCGCAACGTTCAAAGCGGAAATCAAGCGGCGGGTGAAATGGTCTTTGATCGGCGCGGTCGCGCGGCTCCCGGACTCAGTACAAACCCTTCTTTTCGTTTCGGCCATCCGCAAATACGGCAAGCGGGTGCCCATTCTGAGGGCCGTCTACAGCGGCTGTTACAGGACTCATCCGATCGATCGCACGCTCGGCACCGACACCGGCGGCATTTATCCGCCCGAATCCGTGACAGGCACCAATGGCCCGGAAAACGGCAATCTTCCCTATATGGGCTGCCAGCCGAGCATTGTCCGGCACGCGCTGAATCAGCTTGGCGACGTAAGCGGACGCACGTTCATCGACATTGGTTGCGGCAAGGGCCGGCCGATGATCGTCGCGACGGAATTCCCGTTCGATGCTGTCCTCGGCTACGACATCGCGGCGCCGCTCGTCGATATTGCGAACCGCAACGCACAGATCGTCGCGCGCCGCTTTCCGGAACGAACGGCCATGCGCGCGTTCGTCGACGACGCGACCCGCATGCCCTTTCCTTCGAAAGATATCGTCGCGTTCTTCTTCAACCCGTTCGGCGCGGAACTCATGAGCGTCATGCGGCAGAAGTTCGAGGCTGCGCTTGCCGATCACACGCTCGAACGCCTCACTATCGTCTACATATATCCGACGTGCGCGCATGTGTACGACGCGTCGCCGATGCTGGCGCGGCAAGCGTCGTTCAATACGCCGTACGCGCCGAGCGAAATCGGCTATGGACCTGATTCGCAGCAGGAAGTCATCATTTGGAACGACGCGCGGCACGCGTGAGCGTGAAGACTCGCTCTACAGCTGCGAATCCAGCAGCGCGACGACGCGATCCACGATCTTTTCGCGCAGCGGACGCCGGCGCCAGTCTTCCAGCGTGATGCGTTTCGCCTGCGCGATATCGCGATCGAAAACCGCTGTCTGCTGACGCGCGAAATCGCGATCGTAGATGTTGAGATTGGCTTCGTCGTTGAGCTTGAACGACCGGCTGTCGAAGTTCGTCGAGCCGACCGACACCAGATATTCATCGACGACGATCACCTTGCAGTGGAACATCGTCGGCTGATACTCGAACATCTCCACGCCCGCCGCGAGCAGATCGCCCCAGCACGCGCGCGACGCCTCGCGCACCGTATGCGTATCGATGCGCTTGCCCGGCGTGATGACACGCACCTTCACGCCCCGCTTCACCGCCTCGACGATCGCGTTGATCGTCAGTTTGTCCGGCACGAAGTACGCGCTCGACAACTGAATGGAATGCGTCGCGGCCGTGATCGCCATGAGATACATGAGCTGCATGTCGTCGCTGCCGCCCGAGGGCGAGCTGCTGAACATGTGCGCGAGGCCGTCGCCCGCGGCGTCGATCTCCGGGAAGTAATCCGGGCCGTGCAGGACATTGCCCGTCGACTTGACCCAGTTGTCCATGAAGACCGCCTGCATCTGCCCGACCGCCGGACCTTCCACGCGAAAGTGCGTGTCGCGCCAATGCTTTTCGTCCTGCGCGTGTCCCGTCCATTCATCGGCGATCCCCACGCCGCCCGTGAAGCCGATGTGTCCGTCGATCACGAGCAGCTTGCGGTGCGTGCGGTCGTTCATGCGGCCAAGCCCGGTCCAGTGCGGCTTGTGATACAGCACGACTTCGGCGCCCGCCTCGCGCAGCATGCGCAGATAGCGCTTGTCCATCTTCGACGAGCCGACCCAATCGAGCAGCACATGCACCGCGACGCCCTCACGCGCCTTGTCCGCGAGCGCACTCGCAATCTGCTCGCCAATTCCGCCGGACCAGTAAATGAAGGTTTCGAACGTGATGGTGCGGCGCGCGGAGCGGATGCCTTCCGCCATCGAAGGAAAGATCTGATCGCCGTTCACGAGCACGTCGAAGCGGTTGCCGCCGACGACGGGCGGCCCGAGCAGCAGTCCCATGGAGCGGAGAAATTGCGGATCGTCGCTCGGATAGAGCCGTTCGATCTTGTGCTCGATCTTCTTCTCGCCGCTCGACAGGTTCGCGATGACCAGCACGACGACGAGCGTCACCGCGATGGTCAGGGCAATCAGGGCAATCGTCGGCATGCGCGGTCCTCGCTTGACGGACGGTCGTCCGGAACCGCTAGTGTACGGGCGTTTCGAAACGGGGATGGATGGGACGATCCTCTATGGTGCGATCCGGCGCTTAAGTCTCGCGATCTTCCAGCAACGCACCCAGCACCTTCACCGTCCGCTCCGTCGCCCCGCGATGCCGCGCCGCGAACGCCGCCGCCGCTTCGCTCATCGCGATCCGGCGCGGCTTGTCCGCGAACAACTCGCGCAACGCACGCGCAAGACCGTGCGGATCGTCGACACGCAACGCCGCGCCCGCCGCGATGGCATCGTTGGTCGCCTGCGTGAAATTGAACGTGTGCGGTCCGATCAGCACGGGCACGCCCGCCGCGCACGCTTCGATCAGATTCTGCCCGCCGAGCGGCAACAGGCTCCCGCCGATGAACGCCAGATCCGCCGCCGCGTAATACGCGCCGAGTTCGCCCATCGAATCGCCGAGCAGCACCTGCACGTTCGACGCCAACCGCGCCGGCACGTCCGCACCCGATCCTGCCGCGACGGGCTTCGGCGCCCAGACGGAACGGCGCGCGCCCGTCATGGCCGCCGCCGCGATCAGCGCCGATACTTCGTCGAACCGTTGCGGATGACGCGGCACCAGAATCAGCAGCGCATCCGGCACGTTCAGCGCGGCGAACGCCCGCAGCACGAGCGTTTCCTCGCCTTCGCGCGTGCTCGCCGCGACCCACACGGGACGATCGCCGATGGCCGCGCGCCACGCCTGACCGCGCGCCACCAGTTCGGGCGGGGCGGTCATGTCGAACTTGAGATTGCCGAGCACCGCGACATTGCGCGCGCCGAGCGCGGTCAGCCGTTGCGCGTCGGAAGGCGTCTGCGCGAGCACGCGCGTGAAGCCGCCGAACACTTCGCGCACCGCGCGCCCGAAACGCGCCGCGCGCCGGTACGAGCGCTCCGACATCCGCGCGTTCGTCAGCACGAGCGGCACGTCGGCGTGTTTGCATTCGTCGATCAGCGTCGGCCAGACTTCCGTTTCCATCACGATGCCGAGCGACGGCCGCCACGCGCGCAGGAAGCGCCGCACGAGATGCGGCAGGTCGTAGGGAAGATAGCTGCGCAGAACGCGGTCGCCGAACAGGTCGATGCCCGTCGCGCGGCCGCTCGGCGTCATGTGCGTGATGAGGACTCGCGCATCGGGATGCGCTTTCATCAGCGCTTCGATGAGCGGCTGCGCGGCGCGCGTTTCGCCCACCGACACCGCGTGCACCCAGATGAGCGGCGCGAGATCGTCGGGGCGGCGCGCGGGGCCGCGTCCGAATCGTTCGCCGATATGCTCGCGATACCCCCGCTCCCTGCGCGACCGGATGTAGAGCCGCAGCACGGCAAGCGGCGCGACGATCCACCACATCGCGCGATAGATCGCTCTCAGCACGACAGCCGAGAACGGCGCCGCCGGCGCGGATGCAGCGCCGCTCAAACGAGCGCCCTGCCCTTCAGGCGCTCGAGAATGCCGAGCGGCGCGTGATCCGGGCGCGCCATCGCCTTGACGGGCAGGAAGAACGTCTGCTCCATCATGAACTGGCCGGACATGACCGCGTGCGACGCCTGATCCGAGAAGCAGATCCACACGCAGCCGGGCGGAAACGGCATCGTCTCCTGCGGCGACGACTTCTGATAATTGAGATCGGCCTTCATCGCGTCATGCAGATGCAGCATCAGATGGTCGTACTCGCTGCGCTTCGTCTTCGTGATGTGCAGCAGGTTCATGAGCCACGCCGATCCCGGCGCCTGCGCCTTGATGGCGGGCAAGAAGCGCTTGGCCATGTCCTCGAACGGCTCGCCCACGCGCCACACGCGCGGCGTGCCGTTCGGGTGCACGTTCGTGAAGACGCGCAGAATGCGCTCGCCGTAGTTCGGACGCGACGGGAACGCATCGACGTGCAGGCGGCTGTCGTCCTTGCGCCACGACGTCTCGCGCGTTTCCACCTGATGCAGCCGCAGGCTCGTGGGCGCGACGCGCAGCTTGCCGTCGTATTCGGGAAAGAGGCCGTCGACGAGCGTGCGCGCATTCGTCTGATACCGGCCGATGAGCGAGCGCACCGCCGACTGCATCACGTTGTCGCCCATGACGCCGTTGAGCGCGCCGCCGTTGGGCGCGAGGCTGATGTTCTTGCGCTTCGGGTCCGCGATTTTGGGGTCGAGCAAAGCCTGCTCGCCGCCTTCGATCGCGAAACGCAGATTGGGAAAATAGAGGACCTTGCCGTCTTCTACGGCGGCGAGGAGCGTCTCGCGCGGTACGGACAGGTTCTTGCCCTGCCAGTCGCATGAAGCGACTTCGATGATTTGAGATTCCGTCATGTGCCTTCGAACTTGAGTGGGCTCGCGCACGGCGCTACGCGTCAAGGCATCGAAACGTCAAAGCAGGCCGAAACCCGCGAGCGCGGCCTTGACTTCGGCGAGCGTCGGATGCCGGCTCGCGTCGCCGAGATTGAGCACGTTCGGCGACCAGTAGCCGCCGGTGCGCCATGCGGTCGAGAAATTGTACAACTCGACGGTGGGGCGTTTCAGCGCTGCGGCAATATGCACGAGGCCCGTATCGACGCCGACAGTCGCTGCCGCGCCCTCGATCAATCCGACGACCGCCGGCAGCGAGAGCTTCGGCGGCACGATGGCGGCCGCGCCGAACTCCTTCGCGAGCTTCTCGCTCGTCGCGCGTTCGGCGTCGCTTCCCCACGGCAGCACGATCGATGCCCCGCGCGTGACGAGCGCCTGCCCCAGTTCGATCCACGCGGCTTCGGGCCATTGCTTGTCGGCGCGGGACGTGGCGTGAACGAACACGACATACGGCACCGGCAGATTCAGCCCGAGCGCGGACACGGCGAGCGTCGCGCGGCGCGTGTCGATGCCGAAGTCGATGTCGTCGGTCATCTGCGGGCGCGGCAGATCGAGCGCCGCGGCCACGAGCTGGCGCGTGCGCTCGACGACATGCGTGCGCGGCTCGATCGGCACGCGGCGGTCATAGAAGAAGCGCACGGGCCATTCGAAGCCCGCGCCGTCCGTGCGATTCGCGAGCCCGACGAGCGGCCCCCGCGCCCAGCTCGCGACCCACGCGGTCTTGATGAGCCCCTGGCAGTCGATCACGAGATCGTATTTCTCGGCGGCGAGTTCGCGCCTGAACTTGCCGATCTCGCGCCAGTTGGCCGCCGACGCGAAGCCCTTGCGCCAGCGGCGCAGCGAGAACGGAATCGCACGGCGCACGCCATCGACCAGTTCGACGAGACTCGCGAAACTCTCTTCGACGAGCCAGTCGATTTGCGCATCGGGATAACGGCGGCGAATGTCGGCGATGGCCGGCATGTTGTGAACGACGTCGCCAAGCGACGACACGCGGACGATCAGGATCTTTTGCACGCTGTGTGGGAAGGCGCGGATCGCGCGTGGAGAAAGAACGGGAAGCGGGGATTTTAGCGCGGCTCGCCGGCGCGCCACGCAATAAAAAACGGCGCTACCTTCCGGTCGCGCCGCTTCTTCACTCGTCAAACCTTAGAACGGCAATTGCGCGTCCGGCTTCTCCGCCAGGATCACGCGGCGGAAATCTTCCTGAATGCGCTTCAGCGCTTCTTCGCTGTCCGCTTCGAAACGCATCACCACGACCGGCGTCGTGTTCGACGAACGCGCGAGACCGAAGCCGTCCGGATACTCCACGCGCAAGCCGTCGATGGTCAGCACGTCGTCCGCGCCTTCGAACTTCGCCGACTTCTGCAGACGCCCGATCAGCTCGAAGTTCTCGCCTTCCTGCAGCTTCAGTTGCAGTTCGGGCGTCGAGAGCGAGTTCGGCAGATCGTTGAGCAGCTTGCTCGGATCGTCCACGCGCGAAAGGATTTCGAGCATGCGCGCGCCCGTGTACAGGCCGTCGTCGAAACCGTACCAGCGGTCCTTGAAGAACACGTGGCCGCTCATTTCGCCCGCGAGCGGCGCGCCCGTCTCGCGCAGCTTCGCCTTCACGAGCGAGTGGCCCGTCTTCCACATCACCGGCTCGCCGCCCTGCTCGCGCACCCACTTCGCGAGATTGCGCGTGCACTTCACGTCATAAATGATCTGGCCGCCCTTGTTGCGCGACAGCACTTCCTGCGCGAACAGCATCAACTGGCGATCCGGGAAGATCACCTCGCCGTCCTTCGTCACCACGCCGAGACGGTCGCCGTCGCCATCGAACGCGAAGCCGATTTCCGCGTCCGTTTCCTTCAACGCCTTGATCACGTCCTGAAGGTTCTCGGGATGCGCCGGGTCCGGGTGATGGTTCGGGAAGTTGCCGTCGATGTCCGTGAACAGTTCGACGAGTTCGCAGCCGAGCGCCTTGAACAGACGCGGCGCGAGACCGCCCGCGACGCCGTTGCCCGTATCGACGACGATCTTCATCGGACGCACCGGCTTGATGTCGGAGACGATGCGGTCGAGATAGATCTGCGACACGTCGAATTCGGTATAGCTGCCTTCGCCCGATTCGAAGTCGTTATTGACGATGCGCTGATACAGGCTCTGGATCTGCTCGCCGTAAATGGCCGCGCCGCGCAGCACCATCTTGAAGCCGTTGTAGTCGGGCGGATTGTGGCTGCCCGTCACGACGATGCACGAATCCACGCGACGCTCGCCCGAAGGCAGCGGCAGCGGCACGCTCGCCGCGAAATAACCAACGGGCGTCGGCACCATGCCGATATCGATCACATCGACGCCGGCTTCGCGCAGGCCGTCCGCCAGCGCGCCGACGAGTTCCGGACCGGACAGGCGGCCATCGCGCGCCACGACGACGGAGTCGCCGCCCTGCTTGCGAATCTCGCTGCCGAATGCGCGGCCGATGCTCTTCGCGACATCCTTGTCGACCGTCTTGCCGACGATGCCGCGAATGTCATAAGCCTTGAAAATGGACTGGGATACCTGGCTCATAAGATGGCTACCTCTTCTGTATTAATTGATGAATTCTCGGCGATGCAGCCATAAGGGCGTGGCAAGTCGTGGCGAGATGAGCGCGCCCGACTTCGCCAACATGCGCGCGAACGACTGCGAGGCTCATGGGTCGAGCGTCGAACCATCGCGAACTGCCAACGAAACGTTGAAAGCTCGAGCGAAGGGCGGGCTTCGGTTCGCACTTATAATCGCTGTCTTTCAGCGCTTTCGATGTTGCGCGTCGCGATTCAAGCCTGCGCATTCAATTCTAATCCAATGCCCAAACGCTCTTTCGCCTTCAGGCCGACGAATGAGTCGCCTTCGCGCGCAACCGCACATAAATCGATCTTTGGCGCGAAATTGTTACGCAACGCGCAGCATGGCGAACAGGTTCCGGTAGCACGCCGCGTGCCCGGCATCGCAATGGACACGCGCGCATGAAGGTGCTCACGCGCTCGGGCAATCCGGACGTCGCACGCGCGCTCGCGAACATCGTCTGGCTCGGACTCGAACGGCTCACGCAGATCGCCGTGGCCATCGTCATTTCGGGTCTGCTTGCGCGTTATCTCGGCCCCGACGCGTTCGGCAAGTGGCAATACGCGAACACGCTGCTGCTCGTCATCGCGCCGATCACATGGGTATGCGGCGCGGAGATTCTCGTTCCCACCATCGTCGATAAACCGCCCGCGCAAACCGGCGCCGTGCTCGGCAGCGCGTTCGTGTTGCGCATGGGCGTGTCGATCATCGCGCTGCTTCTGACATGGGCGTGGATCGGACTCGGCGGCACGGATCCCGTCGTCGGCGCGATGCTCGCGGGACTCGCCGTCACCATGCTGTTTCGCGAGCCGTTCATCGGCGTGATCAACGCGTGGCTGCAAAGCATGACGTACAGCAAGCCGCAGTTGATCGCGAGCATGACGACGGCCATCGTCAAGGCGGCGCTCGTGTATGCGCTCGTCCGCATGGCGGCGGGCGCGGCGAGCTTCGGCTGGCTGTGGGCGCTCGAAGCAGCCGCCATTGCCGGCGCGCTCGTGTTCTATTACATGCGGCGGCACGGCGGTGCGCTCGGCTGGCGCTTCGACCGCACGCTCTTCAAACATTTCGCGAGCGCGGGCACGGTGTTCTGGATCGGCCTCATCGGCATGTATCTGTTCCTGAAGCTCGACCGTTTGATGCTCGCGCATCGCGTATCGTTCGCCGAACTCGGGCTTTATTCCGCCGCGCAGCAGCTCAACGAAAACTGGATCGCGCTCGCGCTGATGCTGTCGCAAACCATCGCGCCCGCGTTCGTTTATCGCGTGACGGAAACCGCGCAACTCAGGCGCAATCTGCTGCGCCTCTTCGCGATGACCGCCGCGCTGATGATCGCGGGCGCGGCCGTGCTCGATGCGCTCGGCGGCTTCATCATCGCGCGCGTGTTCGGGCCGAACTATGCGGGCGCAACGGACATCTTCCGCTGGGCCGTGTGGCTTTCGGTGCCCGCCGGGATAGAGGCGATCGGCAATCTCGTGCTGCTCAAGTATCAAGCGCGCTACGTGCTGCTTTCGAAGTGGCTGCTTGCGCTCGCGGTCGCGTTCGCGGTGAACATGTTCGCCATTCCGCGCTTGAACGGCTATGGCGCGCTGATCGGACTGGCGGCGGGCTATGTCGCGGCGGCATCGGTCAACTTCTACTACATTCGTTTCCGGCTGCGCGCATGACTGATCTCTCCGATGTCGCCGTCCTGATGCCCGCGTTCAACGGCCAGGCCGATGTTGAACGCACGCTCGCATCGTTCAGGGAAGCGTCGCGGGTGCGCGTCGTGATCGTCGATGACGGCAGCACGCCGCCGATCGTCGCGCCTTTAATCGACGGCCTCGACATCGAGATCGTGCGCATGGCGAAGAACGTTGGCATCGAGCGTGCATTGCAGGCGGGCATCGATGCGCTCGCCGAACGCGGCGTGCGTTACGCGGCGCGCATCGACGCGGGCGACCTCGCGACGCCCGGCCGTCTCGCGAAGCAGCGCGCGTATCTCGAAGCACATGCGCGCGTGGCGGTCGTCGGCATGTGGACGCATGTGGTCGCGATGAACGGCGCCCCGCTCTTCGATCTCACGCCGCCCACCGATCCCGCCGCCATTCGCCGCGCGATGCTCGCGCGTTCGTGCTTCGCGCATCCTTCGTTGATGCTGCGTGTCGATGCGGTGCGTGAAGTGGGCAACTATCGCGCGGAATATCGCGCGGCCGAAGACCTCGATCTGCTGCTGCGCCTGATGACGCGTCACGACGGCGCGAATCTGCCGGAATTCGGCCTTTACTACGAACTGAACGAAGGCGGCATCAGCGCGACGAAGCGCCGGACGCAAACGCTGTCAACGCTGCGCCTGCAATTGCGTTACTTCCGTGCGGCGAATCCGCTCGACTGGATCGGCGTCGTCAAGAGCATCGCGCATTTGCTGCTGCCTTATCGCGCGCTGAGCGCCGTCAAGGCGAAGCTCTTCAAAGCTGCATCGCGCTAAAACGAAAAACACCGGATGAACAACAGAAAGTCCAGCCTACGCATCGCCCTCGTGTGCAACACGGCCTGGGCCATTTACACGTACCGGCGCGGCGTGTTGCGCATGCTCACGCAACAGGGCGCGCAAGTGACGATCATCGCGCCGCGCGATCGCACGTTCGAACCGCTCATCGAAATGGGCTGCCGTTGCGTCGAATTGCCGGTGGCGTCGAAAGGAACGAATCCGCGCGAAGACCTGAAGACGATGATGGCGCTCTACCGCGAATATCGCGCGACGCGTCCGCATCTCGTCTTTCACTACACGATCAAGCCGAACATCTACGGCTCGCTTGCCGCGATGCTCGCGCGCGTGCCGTCCATCGCGGTGACGACGGGCCTGGGCTACGTGTTCATTCAAAAGAGCCGCACGGCGCAGGTTGCCAAGCGGCTTTATCGTTTCGCGTTTCGCTTTCCGCGCGAAGTGTGGTTCCTGAATCGCGACGACCATCAGGCTTTCGTCGATGAAAATCTGCTCGCGCATCCCGATCGCGCGCGACGCCTGCATGGCGAAGGCGTCGATCTCGATGAATTCGCGCTCGAACCTTTGCCGCGCCGCGAGGACTTCGTGTTCATCCTGATCGGACGGCTGCTGTGGGACAAGGGCGTGGCCGAATACGTGGAAGCGGCGCGGCGATTGCGTCAGCGTTATCCGCACGCGCGCTTTCAGTTGCTCGGACCCGTGGGCGTCGATAATCCCAGCGCGATCAGCCGCACGGATGTCGAGCAATGGGAGCGCGAGAATATCGTCGAGTATCTGGGCGAAGCGAACGACGTGCGCCCGCTCGTCGCCGCGGCGGATTGCGTGGTGCTGCCGTCGTATCGCGAAGGCGTGCCGCGCACGTTGATGGAAGCCTCCGCGATGGGCCGCCCGATCGTCGCCACCGACGTGCCCGGCTGCCGCGAAGTGGTCGAGCACGGCGTCAACGGCTTGCTGTGCGAAGTGAAGAGCGCGGACAGCCTGACGGAGCAACTCGAACGCATGATGACGCTGCCGATGGAAGCGCGCGAAGCGATGGCGCTGCGCGGCCGCGAGAAAGTCGCCCATGAATTCGACGAGAAGAACGTCGTCGAACGATACAAGAGCACAATACACGCCATTACCGGCATTTCACTTTGATCTGGGCGTCCCGGAGAACACACGAATGAACGACATTACGAAGGGCACTATCCTCGTCACGGGCGGCGCGGGCTTCATCGGCTCGCACACGTGCGTGGAATTGCTCGATGCAGGCTACGGCGTGGTGGTCGTCGACAATCTCGTCAACAGCCGCGCCGAATCGCTGAAGCGCGTGGAGCGCATCACGGGCAAGCGCGTGACGTTTTATCAGGAAGACGCACGCGACGAAGCCGCGCTCAACCGCATCTTCGACGCGCACGCGATCACCGGCGTCATTCACTTCGCCGCGCTGAAAGCGGTGGGCGAATCGGTCGCGAAGCCGATCGACTACTACAGCAACAACATCGGCAGCCTGCTCGCGGTGCTCGGCGTCATGCGCGAGCGCAACGTGCGCAACGTCGTGTTCAGTTCGTCGGCGACGGTGTATGGCGTGCCGCAATCGGTGCCGATCGACGAATCGTTCCCGCTGTCGGCCACGAACCCGTACGGCCAGTCGAAGCTCATCGCCGAGCAGATTCTGCGCGATCTCGAAGTGTCCGATCCGTCGTGGCGCATCGCGACGCTGCGCTATTTCAACCCGGTGGGCGCGCACGAAAGCGGTCTCATCGGCGAAGATCCGGCGGGCGTGCCGAACAACCTCATGCCTTACGTCGCGCAAGTGGCGGTCGGCAAGCTGGAGCGCCTGCGCGTTTTCGGCAGCGATTACGATACGCACGACGGCACCGGCGTGCGCGATTACATTCACGTGGTCGATCTGGCGCGCGGGCATATCGCCGCCATCGACGCGCTGAAACGGCTCGATCGCAGCTTCGTCGTCAATCTCGGCACGGGGCAAGGCTATAGTGTGCTGGATGTCGTGAAGGCGTTCGAGCGCGCGTCCGGCAAACCCGTGCCTTACGAAATCGTGCCGCGCCGTCCGGGCGATGTCGCCGCCTGCTACGCCGATCCGAGCGCCGCTGCGTCGCTGATCGGCTGGCTCGCGGAGCACGGCATCGAACGCATGTGCGCCGATCACTGGCGCTGGCAGTCGCAGAATCCGCAAGGGTTCGCTTAAAGTCGCGCCGCGCCCGGCATCGCCGTTCGTTTCGACGAACGCCGGGCGCTGTCATCAACCGGTCCATTTTTCATGCTTAGTTTCGCGCTTGCTTTTCTGGTCTCGCTCGTCGTGACCTTGTTGATCGTGCGGTTCGCACACTTGCAGGAAGGCGTGCTCGGCGACACCGATCTCGCCGGCGTGCAGAAGTTTCACGCGCGGCCCGTGCCGCGCATCGGCGGTGTCGGCATTCTGTGCGGGCTGACCGCATCGGCGGTGCAGTTGCGATGGAGTTATCCGCTCGTCGCGGCCGGCATTCTCGGCGTCATCGCGTGCGGCATGCCGGCGTTTCTCTCCGGACTTTTCGAAGACCTGACCAAGCGCGTGACGCCGCTCGTGCGTCTCGTCTGCACGATGGCCGCCGCCGGTCTTGCGTATGCGTTATTGGGCATCGCGGTGACGCGCATCAGCGTGCCGCCGCTCGATTTCCTGCTCTCCTACGCGATCATTTCATGCGCGGTGACGGTGCTCGCGGTCGCGGCGCTGGCCAACGCGGTGAATATCATCGACGGCTTCAACGGCCTGGCATCGATGGTCACGTTCATGATGTTCGCCTCGCTCGCGTATGTCGCGTTCCAGGTGCACGATCCGGTCGTGCTGTCGGGATCGCTCATCATGATGGGCGCGGTCATGGGCTTCTTCATCTGGAACTTTCCGGCGGGCCTCATCTTTCTCGGCGATGGCGGCGCGTACTTCGTCGGCTTCATGCTGGCCGAACTGTCGATCATGCTCGTGATGCGCAATCGCGATGTCTCCGCGTGGTATCCGGTGCTGCTCTTCATGTATCCGATCTTCGAGACGTGCTTCTCGATCTATCGCAAGAAGTTCATTCGCGGCATGTCGCCCGGCATTCCGGATGGCGTGCACCTGCATATGCTGGTCTACAAGCGGCTGATGCGCTGGGCCGTGGGTGCGCAGAACGCGCGTGAAATCACGCGCCGCAATTCGCTGACGTCGCCCTATCTATGGCTTTTATGCCTGATCGCGGTCATTCCGGCGACGCTGTTCTGGCGGCATACGGTGCATCTTTTCTGCTTCGTCGTGGTGTTCGCGGCCACGTACGTGTGGCTGTATGTGAGCATCGTGCGCTTCAAGGTGCCGCGCTGGATGGTGTTTCGCAGACCGCACACGGTGAAGAAATAACGCGTTCCTTCGCATGACCGACGCCGCCCTTATCGGGCGGCGTTTTCATTTCACCCCTTATTTCAGGTGTTTTGCGAAGAAATCGGCGGTGCGGCCATTGGCGAGTTGCGCGGCGGCGGCATCGTAATGCGCGCCCTGATTGCGCGCGAACGCATGATGACAGCCGGGATACGTGTACGCCTCGATATTGCTGCGTCCCTTGATGGCGGAAAGCACGCGATTGCGCGCATCGGCATCGATGAACTCGTCTTCTTCGGCGAGATGAATGAGCAACGGAATCGTGATGTTCGGCACTTCGCTCACATGCTGATCCGTGCCGCCGCCGTAATACGACACCGATGCATCGACATCCGTGCGCGCCGCCGTCAGAAACGACAACAGTCCGCCCAAGCAAAAGCCGACAGAGCCGATCTTCCCCTGCACTTGCGATAGCCCGCGCGCAAAGCCGATGGTCGCCGCGATATCCTCGACGCCCGTATTCAGGTCGAAGGCGTTGTAGTACTTCAACGCCTGCTGCCATTCGGCTTCGGTGCGGTCCGTCAGATTCACGTTCGGTTCGAGCCGCCAGAACAGGTCCGGGCACAGCGCGACATAACCCTGACGCGCGTACGCATCGGTGGTCTCGCGCATGTCGGCGTTGATGCCGAATATCTCCTGAAGAACGATGACCGCGGGCGCAGGCGTCTGCGCGGGGTAGGCCACGTAAGCGTCGAAATCGCCGTCGGGCGTCGAGATGCTGAGCATGTCGGACATGGGGTCTCCTTCCATGAGGGGCTGCAGCCTTCTCTTTGATACGCGAAAAACGGCGCATGCGCCAGCATTGATTCGCTGGCGCATGCGATGACAAGCATGTGACGTGTAGAACTTGCCGCTCGATGCTTCAGGCAGGCGCCGTGTCCGGCACGCCGCGCACCACGTCACGCGCGACGGCGAGATAGCGCGCGGCCGTATCGGCGAGCGTGAGGCCGTTGAGCGGCCTGTGCGCGCGCGGTTGCGTGAGCGCGGCGACGAGCGCATCGGCGTAAGCGGCGGTATTGTCGGGATCGCAGAGATGCACGCCGGGGAAGTCCGCTGCGAAAGCGAACGGGCGGATCGTGCTCGCGACCACCGGCACGCCGGACGCCAGCGCTTCCAGAAACGCGATGCTGTGTCCTTCCGAACGCGACGGCATCGCGAATACGCTCGACGAAAACAGCAGTTCCGCGACATCCGAACGCGGCCCTTGCAGGCTCACGTTATTCGACAGCCCGAGCTTCTCGACGAGATCGCCCACGGCCGCGTGATACGCCGGATCTTCGATCACGCCGCACAGCAGCAGCCGCGCATCCGGCACGCGCGCGACGACGCGTTCGAACGCATGCACCGTCGAGAGCTGGTTCTTGACCGACGTGTAGCGCCCGATCTGCACGATCTGATTCGACGCCTTCATGGCACCGCTTCCCGCGCGCATCGAAAAGCGCGACATGTCCACGCCGTTCGGGATCAGCGTCATCGAAGGATGGCGGCCTACCGCGCTCACGTAGTCATCGATATTGGCGGGCGACACCGCGATCACCGCGCGCGCACGACGCGACAGCATGCGTTCGACACGCCTGAACATGGCGCTTTCGAAGTCGTTGGTGGCGGAATGCATCACATAGACGACGGGCGCCGGGAGCGGCAACATGCGCGCATAGAACGCGGGGATCGTCGCATGCGCGAAGACCACGTCCGCACGATAAGCGCTGATGGTGCGATAGAGATTCCACAGCTTGCCGACGCGTCCCGGCTTGCGCTCCGGAAAGAGACACTGCACGCCGTTCGCGACGAGTTCCGCCTGCAACGCGGTGAAGTCGTCGTGCGCGGGCGTGAGCGATGCGATCGCGACCGTCTGCCCGCCACGCTGCTGATGAATCGCCAGGTCTTTCGCGAGCACTTCGGCACCGGAAAGACGCGGCGCGAGCACGAGATGGATGATGCGCATTACGCCTCCCTGACGCTTTTGTAGAGCATCCACGCCGCGGCTGTGCCGAGGCCCGCTGTCATCGCCCATGCAATGCCCGTCACGCCCCACAGATGCGTGGCGACAGGCACCGTGACGCACAGCACGATGGCCTGAAGAATGGACGCGTGCGTCGCGACCTTCGGCATGCCCGCCGCGCGCAGCCACGACACGAGCACCGCGATGACCGCGCCGATCGCCATGTTGATGACGAAGATCCTGAAGAGCGGCACCGCCGAAAGCCACGCCGGTCCGAGCACGAGATTGAAGAGCGGTTCGGCGGCGAAGCGCAGCACGACGACGAGCACCGTCAGGCCCGCGCCCGCGATCAGCAGATAGCGGCGAAAGAGCTTGCGCGCGCCCGCGACGTCACGCCGATGATGCTCGGAGAACGTCGGAAAGAGATACTGCGACATGGCGATGGCCGCGTCCGCAAGCAACATCTGCGCGAGCTTCGACGACATCTGATACGCGCCCAGTTGCACCGGTCCGAGCAGCTTCGCGACGACGACCTTGTCGAACTGATTGAGCAGCAGATTGACGACGCTGCCCGCCCAGATCCATCGGCTGAAATTGACGTAGTGCGAGATGCCCGCGAACGAAAAGCGAACGGGCGGACGCGGCGACATGGCAGTCCACGTAAGCGTGGTCTTCAGCAACTCGCCCGCGACGAGGCCGATCAGCACCGAATACGCGCCCGCGCCCGAGAGCGCGCAGGCAAGGCCCACCGCGCAATCCGTGAACGCCGCCGATGTCTCCACGCCCGCGAGCTTCTGAAAGCCGCGCTGACGCGTCACGATGAAGTATGCGGGCGATGCGATGCCGCGCACGATCGGCAATGCGGCTGCAAGCAGGATCAGGCCGATGGAGCCGCTCATATGAAACTGGCTCGTCATCAACGGCGCGAGCGCGGCAATCAGAAGGCCGATCAACACGCCGCGCATGGCGAGCGTCGCCCATACCGCGCCGAGTTCGTCGTGCGTGGGCGCGTTGCGTCCCTGCACGACGGCCTGTGCAAGCCCGGTATCGGACAACGATTCGGCGATCGCCACCGCGAGCAGCGCGATGCTGACCGCGCCGATCGCTTCAGGGCCGAGTATGCGGCCGATGGCCAGGAACTTCACGGCGACGAAGCCGCGAACCGCCACTTGTTGCAAGAGCACCCAGAACGCCGCGTCGTGCTCGAAGCGCGCGCGTGCTGGCAAGAAAGATAGCCGGACAGATCTCACTCAATTTCCCCGCGCTGCTGTCATTTTCGATTTTCGTGGCGCGCGATAGGTCTATATCGCGCGCGATGCACCTTGCGCGTCACGCAATGCACCATGTCCGGACGACGGGTGCGCGCACGACGACGCTTGTATTCAGGCGACTGTCGCAAAAGTATCGTGGCCGGCTATGTTCCGGACGACAACGCGTAGTGCATATCGGCCCGGCATGCGCGTTATCGCGGGTTGACGCGTGCTGCAACGTGTCCTCGGCCACATCGCGCGTTGCGAATAAGGGCTGAAATGTGGCCGTTGGATACGCTGGCGCGATGTTAGTGTTCATCCGTCCGCGCAATGGACCATGCTTCAATTCACTTCTACATGCCGGGTACGAACTTCATGGCGAAAGAGACCGTCCTCATCATCGAGCCTGATTTCAGCGGCCATCGCTGGCGCTATGCGGAATGGGCCGCGAACGCGTACATGGAAGCGGGCTATCGATGCCTCATCGTGACCACGCCGCGCAATGCCGCGCATCCGCTCGTCAGGAAGATCCATGAAGCAGGCGGCGATGCGCTCGGCATCACGCTCGTTGCACCGCCCGAGCTTGGCGGGCACAAGGGGCTTGCATCCATCAGCTATATGCGCGCGCATGCGGAGTTTCGTCATGCCTATGCGATGGCGAGCCGCGAGCACAAGGTCGCGCTCGTGGTCGTGCCTTATGTCGATTACTTCCTGCTCGCGCTGCCGTTCCTGCGCTCGCCGTTCGGCAAGACGCCGTGGGTCGGCGTCACGATGCGTTCGAACTTCCATCATCATCTCGTCGGCGTGCGCGCGCCGCGCCGGCCGCTCGTCAATGCGGTGAAGTCGAAGCTCTTCGCGCGCGCGGTTCGCGTGGGCGGCATGAAGACGCTGCTGACCATCGACCCGACCTTGCCCGACTGGTGGAAGCGCAACGCGAATCACGCGGGCGGCACGAGCATCGACTATCTCGCCGATCCGTTCCCCGATGCGCACGCGGCGGAGCCGTCGGCGGCGAAGCAGAGGCTCGGGTTATCGGATGGCAAGCATGTGCTCGTGTATGGCGCGATCAACGATCGCAAGGGACTGTTCGAACTGATCGATGCGCTCGCCGCGCGCAATGGCGATGCACGCGCGCCCACGCTCGTGATCGCGGGCAAGCAGGACGACGATGCGCGCGACTTGCTGGCAGCGGCGGTGAAGAAGCTCAAAGCCGCGCCCGTCGTGATGGATCGCTTCATTCCGAGCGAGATGGAGCTGGACCTGTTCTCCGCCTGCGATGTCGTGTGGCTCGGCTATAAAGGCCACTACGGCATGAGCGGCGTGCTCGTGCAGGCGTTCCGCTTCGGCAAGCCCGTGGTTGCGACAGCCGATGGCCTCATCGGATGGTTCTGCCGCACGGGCGATCTGGGCCCGGTCATCGACGATCTGACGCCCGCATCCATCAATCGCGCACTCGACGATGTGCTCGCGCGAAGCACGCAACCGCTCGTTCAAGGGCATCTGCTCGAACGCAATACGCTCACGCAGTTCAAGGAAACCTTGCGTCAGGCGATGGCGTGATCTGGAAACGATAAAAGCCCGTTCCTGCGATAAGCGCAGGAACGGGCTTTATTCTTTGTGCATCACGCCTGCCGCCCCGCGACCTCCACCACTTCCGGCACTTCGGCCTTGCGCTTCGCGGGATACAACGCATCGCGAATGCGCAGGAACGGGAACTCGATCGCGCGCGTCGTCACATAGCCCACCACGATTGCAATGGCGAACTGCGCCAGCATGATCGCGCCCCACGCGGGAATGGCCGGCAGATGCCACGCGGCCGCCTTGCGGATGAGCATGTCGCCCGGTGCGAGCGCAAGCGAATGCCACAGATAGATGCCATACGAATACACGCCGATCCACCCGATCACGCGATAGACGATCGACTCGCGAATGCGTCCCGAATACTCGACCGTGAGCACGATCAACGCGCAATAGCCGATGGCCTGCACCGTATAACCGATGCTTTGATCGACCGACGCATTGCGCGTGCCGAACACGAGCCACAGCACGAGGCCCGCGACCGCCGCGATCAACAGGCCCTTTCTCTGCGCAATGCCGCGATACACGCCGGGCTTGAGCCAATAGATCGCGGCGAGCATCACGCCGAAGAGCAGGCTGTCGATGCGGTATTGCGTATAGAAGAACGTGCCTTCGAGATCGCCGTTATAGACCGCGACGCTGCGCCCGATCAGCACGGCGAGACAGATCGCGCCGAGGACCGTGAGTATCGTGTTGATGCGCGTTTGCCAGCGCGAGAACAGGATCAGCAAGAGCGGCAGGAACAGATAGAAATGTTCCTCGACCGCAAGGCTCCACGTCTGCGCCACCGACGAGCCGAAGTAGTTCTGCATGTGCGTGAGGTTCTGCACGAGGAACGTATCGGTCGGATGCCGCCCCACGATCACATGAAACAGAATGAGCGCGTAGTACGCGGGCCATATCTTGAAGATGCGGCGCACGATGAAGCGTCCGGCATCGATACGCCCTTCCTGCGCGTATTGCCGGAGCAGCAAGCCGCCGACAAGAAAGCCGCTTAGCGTGAAGAACAGATTCACGCCTTCGTGACCGAAGTTCTTGAGCGGATACTCGATGGCGGCAACGAACGCGCTGCCGGTCGGATACGAATGGAAGTGAAACCCCATCACTGCGATGATGGCAAGTCCCCGGATGAAATCGAGTTCAATCGATCGATTGGGTCCTGGCATGCGTGTCACGCCGAAAAGGCTCATGGCCTTCCCCCTGTCTGCGAAGGTCTTGTTTATGTTGGATGCCTCGCCGCCCGGGTTCCTCATATCGGCGCACGCACGCGCATCGCTATTTGTCGTGGTCTCACGCCGGTTCTCCGGCAGTCCAATGTTCGTTGCAGACGGCTGTCGCGGTCCGCCAGAATCACGCGCCTAAACGACACCGCAACACTCGCTGTGCGGCCTCGGCAACACACGCGCGAACCGTTCGAAGCGAGCGTGGTGAGGCGCACATGGCCATCCGTCGATTCGCGCCGAAGGCTAGTCGCTAAACGCCGCCGCTTTCGCGAGCGCTTTTGGCCGCTGATATATTCGACCCACAAATACGGGGTACCCGGGGACCATCGCACGAGCTTCATCCGAAGCTCACGACACGCGAATCCAGGCTTCCAGGGCACGCAGCGGCATCACACCGCGACGCCATCTAAAAGAGAACGCCATGCGCAACAAGTTCGCCGTCGTCTGGATCTGGCTTTTTCTGCTTCCGCTCGCATTCGACTTCAAGGCCGCGGAAACCGCCAGCAAGGCCATTCAGATTCTGCTCACCGTTCCCGCCATGGGCGCGGCCGTCGCGCTATTGATGATCGCGCCGCGCTTTGCGCATCGCTCGCGCTTGCGCACGCTCGTCACGTCGCTCCTTCTCATCACGGTGCTCGGCAGTGCCGCGACGCAAGTGCTGCAAGGAAACGACTCCGGCAATTACATGCGCGTGATCCTGCCGTTCATGCTCATGCTGCTCGGCTATTTCGTCGCTTGCCGTCCGTGGGATTCGCAGCGGCTCGAACAGATCGAACGCGCGATGTTCTGGTCGATGGTCGCATCGCTCGTATTCAGCTTCGCCTACGGCATGGCGACCGGCGGCGGCCTGGAGAACGTGCGCTTTCGCATCGTGTCGGTCACGTTCCTTTGTCTGCAAGGGCTGCTGCTGCATGAGTTCGTCGTCGCGAAACGCATCACCAAGTTCACCGTGCTGCTCTTTCTTGCGACGGTCGTGATCGAGCTCTTGAGCGTGACGCGCAGTCTGCTCGTCGGCTCGCTGCTGTTGTTCGTGTTCGCGACGTGGCTCGCCGCGCCGTCGCCGAAGCATCTCTTCAAGGCGGGCTTGCGCGCACTCCTCATCGCTTCGCTGCTCGGCGCGATGGTCGCCGCATCGGCTGCGTTCTTCCCCGCCGTCGCGGAACACTGGTCGCAGCGCATGTCGTTCGCGAAAGCCACGGAATCCGGCCGCGATCCGACCACCATCACGCGTCTTGCCGAAATGAAGGACCAGTACGACCAGACGATGTCGGACACGCTCTCGGTCTTCGTCGGCAAGGGCTACGGCCACGACTATCGCTATTCGCCCGATTACCTGCCGGACCTCGCGGGCCAGTTCACGCGCAAGGATTTCTACGCGATCAAGGAATGGGCTGCGGGCCATAACTTCTGGGTCTATCAGTTCTTCGCGGGCGGACTGCTGTTCGGCATCGCGCTGCCGGTTGCCCTGTTGTGGGCGCTGTATCGCGGCTCGATGGCGTATCGCTCATGGCGGCGCCGCTCACCCGATGCGATGTATCTGCCGGTGCTCGGCCGCGCGCTGCTTGTAGTGGCTTCGCTGCCCGCGACGTCCGTCGGCGGCAATCCGCTCGGCAATCGCTTCTCCGGCATCGTGTTCGGCGTCGCACTCGGTCTTCTCGTCGCGGCGTTCGGACGTATCGCGCATAACATGCGAAAGCGCGCGGAACATGCATCGCAACTGGCGTCGTTCAGAAGGCGATACACCGGCATGCGCCCGGACATGTACGCACATGACGAGCCGCTGTCGGACCTGCTGCCCGCGCATGCAACGCAAGCGCCGGGCATCACGTATGAACGTCACAATGAGCCGCCGTCGGGCGCGAGTTCGCTCGCACCGTCCGCGTGAAGCCAGCGAGAACGGAACGCGTCGCGTCATGAGAATTCTGCATCTGCTATCCACCGTCGATCCGCGTGCGGGCGGTCCCACCGAAGGCGTGCTGCAAAGCGGCCTCAGCATGCAGGCGATGGGCCATGAAATCGAAGTCGTATCGCTCGATGCGCCGGATGCGCCCTATCTCCGCGCATTCGGGTTGCGCCTGCATGCGCTCGGTCCGTCGCGCGGCTTCTACGGGCTATGCCCGCGCCTCGTGCCGTGGCTGCACGAACATGCCGCGCGCTTCGACGCGATCATCGTCAACGGCCTGTGGCAATACCATGGCTTCGGCGCATGGAAGGCGCTGCGCGCCAGCAAGGTGCCGTACTACGTGTTTCCGCACGGCATGCTCGATCCGTGGTTCAAGCGCACGTATCCGCTCAAGCATCTGAAGAAGTGCGTCTATTGGCCGTGGGCCGAATATCGCGTGCTGCGCGATGCGAGGCGCGTGCTCTTCACGACAGAGGAAGAGCGCTTGCTCGCGCGCGAGTCGTTCAGGCTTTATCGTGCGAACGAGGAAGTCGTGTCGTTCGGCACGCGTCAGCCGCCCGCCGATTCGCCTGCGTTGCGCAATGCATTTCTCGCGAAGTTTCCGCAACTCGCGGGTAAGCGCGCGATTCTTTTCCTGGGCCGCATTCACGAAAAGAAAGGATGCGATCTGCTTCTGAAAGCATTCGCCGCCGTCCGCGATATCGATCCGCGCGCGCATCTGGTCATGGCCGGCCCCGACGATAGCGAATGGGCCGCGCAACTGCGCACGCTCGCGAAGGATCTCGGCATAGAAGACCGCACGACGTGGACCGGCATGCTCACGGGCGATCTCAAGTGGGGCGCCTTCCGCACGAGCGATGTGTTCGCGTTGCCGTCGCATCAGGAGAACTTCGGCATCGCGGTCGCGGAAGCGCTGGGATCGAAGCTGCCGGTGCTCATCTCCGACAAGGTCAACATCTGGCGCGAAGTGAAAGAAGACGGCGCCGGCATCGTTGCATCCGATACGCTCGACGGCACCATCGACGCGCTATCGACCTGGCTGTGCATGGACACACGCGCTGCATCGGTCATGCGCGAGCAGGCGCTGGATACTTTCATGCGGCGCTTTCACGTCGATGCGATGTCGAAGGACCTCGTCCGCGTGTTGCGCGAAACGGCCAACACGCGCGACGACGGCATCACACGCGGCGCATTGTCCGCGTCATTCGAACGCTAGTCAGCGGCCGGATTGAATGAAGTTCGCGAAGCGGTTCTGCACCGCGATGATCTTGCTCGCGCAGTCGTCGTAGTCGGAACCCTTCGCGCTTTCGGGGCCGTACATGCCGCGGCATTGCGCATAGAGCGAGATGGTCGCGCCATCGCCCTTCGCCACGCGCGTGGCTGAATACACGGGCTTGCCCGAGCGCGAAGGCACGTCGCTTTCGATTGCGACGGCATCCGCGCGAATCACCGGTTGATTCGAGTTCTGCTCGATATAACGCTTCGTCAGATCCCACATCGCATTGCATTGCGCGGCATCGCGGCACTCGACGCTCGCGTTGCGCTGCGCCGCTTCGAGCGATTGCTGCGAGCGCGCGAAACCCTGGGCCGCTTGCGCTTCTTTCTCGGCGGAAGAACAGGCCGCGAACAGGAGCGGCAGGAGCGATGCGAGTGCGATGATTGTGAGCTTGTTCACGTGCGGACATTCCGAAGCAAAAGGACGGATGCCGATTATAGCCAGCAAAGAAAACGCCGCCGGTCTTGCGAACCGGCGGCGCCCCCTTCCCCAACTGCCAGGCTGCTACGCCAGGTCTCCTCGCATATGCATTGCAGACGCCGCCATCGGCAGCGCTTCGGCTTCTTTCTCGTGACGCATCGGCTTGCCCGATGACGTGACGATGGTCGGCGCGGTATCGTCGCTCTTGATGACGCGTTGCAGATGGGCCGCCAGCCGCAAGGTCAGCGCCGCGATGGTGATCGTCGGGAAATTCGCGCCGACGGTCGGGAACACCGAGCTGCCCGCCACATACAGATTGCTCATGCCGTGGATCTTCAGGTTGCGGTCCACCACGCCGTTCTTCGGCGAATCGTGCATGCGCGTCGTGCCCATGTGATGCCACGTGCCTTCGAGTTGCGCGGGCCACGGCTTGCCTTGCAACGGTTCGTCGAGCGTGACGTCCGCCACGCCGCCGCGCCGCAATTCAGCCGCGAGATGCGCGACCGTGCGATCGAACGTGCGCTTGACCAGCTCCGTCACCTGCCAGTCCACCTTCACGCGATTCATGCCGAGCGCGTCCTTCTGCGCCGACAGCGTTACGCGGCTATCGCGATTCGGCTCGGCCTCGACGATCGTTTGAATCTTCACGTCGCTGATGAGCGGACGCGGCTGCAACAGGCGCGCAAGACCGAAGCACGCGGTATCGACGGGATGCGTCATCATCGTCACGAGATCCGCCGCCATGCTGTAGCCGGGCTGATCCTTCTTGAGCATGGCCTGCTTCGCGCGAATCAGCGCTTCCGAGCCCTTCGTGTTCTCGCCGCGGAACACCGAGTAGAACCACGAGCGCGCATTGAGCAGCTTCTCGCGTTTCAGCACCTTTTGCGTGAGCGCGAACTGCGACGAGATGAACGTGCCGTTCGCGGAGACCGCCTTGTTCTGATAGTGATACTTGATGTCGTAGAGCTTGTTGCGCGCCCATTCCTTCTTGAAGTGCACGCTCGCCGACATGATGCGCGGATGGTCCATGAAATAGCGGCCGACGAGGTCATTGCCGTTGCCGAGACCGGCCGCCTGCACCTTGTTCGACGAAAGCAGCAGCCGCGCATTCTCGATGCCGCCCGTCGCGAGCACGAACACCTTCGCGCGAATCGCGAAGCGGCGGCCCGTCAGCGTGCCGACGTCGATCTTCGTGACCGAGCGCGCGTCGCTGTCGGTGTCGATGTTCATCGCGTTCGCATGCAGGAACACGCGCACGTTCTTCGCCGCGAGCAGCTCCTTGCGATACACCTTGCCGAAGCGCACCGGCGGGCTGAACTGCGAGATCGTGTCGCGCACATTGCCGCTCGGGAACGGATGACGGCGCACGTCGGGCCGGTTGATCGCCGCTTCCCAGTGCGCGGGATCGAAATTGTTTTCGCCCAGTTTCAGCAGCGCATGCGTGCGCGCGTAGTACGGGCGCAGTTCTTCGAGGCCGAAGGGCCAGCCGCTGTCGGTCACCCAGTCGCGCTTTTCGAAATCCCACGGATCTAGCGGACGGCACCAGCCGCCCCAGCAGTTGCTGCTGCCGCCGAGAAAGCGGCTGCGGGAACCGTCCGCGAATTCGTAAGGAACCCCAACGTTTTCCCCGCGATACAGATCGCGCGTTTCGTTGTCGGCGCGGTATCCTCCGCTTTCGAGCAGACATGCGCCGATGCCCTGCTTTTCAAGCTCCAGTGCCAGCGTAATGCCGGCGACACCCGCGCCGATGATGCAAACCGTGGTCTCGATGACTGCGCCTTCTTCAACGTTCCGGCTGTCGATGAACATTGCCCCGTGCTCCTTCTTGTTATGCCTTTAGCGATGCCGCCCTGCCGCTCGCGATGCATCGCGCTCGTGCTGCGTTGCCCATGTGTCGGGCGTCGTATGTCATGCGGGAAAGCGCTTCCTTAAGAACCGCACCGGATTGCCGCCGTACACGCCTTCCGCTTCCAGCGAGCGGTGCACCACCGAAAGCGGCGTGACGAGCGCGGAACGTCCGATGGTGACGCCCATCTGCACGACGCATTTCGATGTGATCCACACGCCGTCCTCGATCACGATCGGCGCGACCTGCAAGTCCATGTTGCCCGCCGCATCGTGCGATCCCGTCGTCAGAAACGTGCCTTGCGAAATGCACACGTTCGAGCCAATGCGAATGTCCGCCTGGTTATAGATCCACGCGTTGACGCCGAACCAGCAGTTGTCGCCGACTTCGAGATTCCACGGCGCTTTCACGCGAATGGGATGCGGCATGCGACAGTTCCTGCCGATGCGCGCGCCGAACGCCCGCAACAGCGCTACACGCACGAACGAAACCGGGATCAGCTTGTTATTGATGAAGCATGCTTCGACGAAGAACCACAGCAGCTCCATGACGAAGCCGCGCTTCGCCACGAAGTTGCCCGGCCCCGCGCGCGAGAGATCGATTACATGGCCGCGCCTGATCCGCGCATCGGGCATGTCGTTGCCGCGCTCATCGCTGGCCGCGCCGATGCATCGCTCGTCGATCGCTCTGTCCATGAAATCCCCGCTCGTGTTGCTTATTGCTGGTCGCTTATTGCTTTATCGCTTGTTGTTCTGCGCATCGCCGGCGTTCATTGCGCCTGACCCGATACGGTGAACCGATTATCAGCGAACGCCAAATGGCGCCATGTGCGCCATGACACGCATGGCTGCATCGGCAAGACTTTTGGCGGTCGCGGTCGGAGCCGCGCCTTAAGCTTCTTTCGTGCGCATGCAATTCATCGTGCCGCGTGAAGTAGCGTACCGATGCATCCACACGGCGTCTGTATAAAGCTCAACGAAGCAATAGAGAATGCATGCCGTTCACTTGCAACGAGTCACGGAGGATCCAATGAAACACGAGCTGCGCGCGGCGTTCATGCCGCTTGTATTGGCTGCGCTGGCCGCATCGTCTTTGGCGCATGCAGGCAATTTCTCCGATGCGGCGCTCATCAAACAAGAAGCGGGACCGGGCGTGCCATCGGAAATGGATCTGCTCGGCAGCCCCGACCGATACGCCGATCCCTACGGTGCGCCGGTCAACGGCAAAGGCGGCAAGCGCGGGCCGATCACCAATGCGCAGACGGCGCAAGGCGTATCGCCCACGGACAAGCTGCTCGCGCAGCAGAACGGCTATGTGGATTACGCGGGCGCAGGCCCGCAAGTGCGGCGCGTCGCACGCAACGCCGACGCGAAGGCGATGATGATGCCCCAGGGCGCGGCGGCCACGCTTTATCGCACGCCGGATGGAATGAAGCCGCCGGCGGGCGCCATGCGGCAAAGGGAGATTTACAAGTCGCCGTATTGATGCAGGATCGGCCGTTCAGCGCGCTTCAGCGCACCGAACGGCCGACGCATCGTTCACTCGATCTTCTCGACTTGCGGCAGGATGGGTCCGCGTTCCTTCATGCGGACGATAGGCATCTCGACGACATCGCTTGCACGCGTGACGGCTGCATCGCCGACGAGCGACTTCAAACGCTCTTCGAGGCGCGCGAACACCGACTGCGGCGAGAGCCGCTCCTGCGCGAAGAGCCGCCCTTCTTCGCCATAACGCGCACGCAATGCGGGATTGCGAACGAGCATGGTGATCGCGTCGGTCAATGCTTCGACGCTTTCCGGCTCGATGACCACGCCGCGCCCCGACACCGCTTCATACAACTCGGTGCCCGGATGCGCCATCGCCACCACGGCGCGCGCGCTCGCGAACATGCCGGTGAGCTTTGAGGGCATCACGAGATCCGCGACATCGCCGCGTTGCGGAAGCACGTGAATGTCCGCGAGGTTCAGCAATTCGTTGAGACGCTCGACCGGTTGAAGCGACAGAAAGCGCGTGTTCGGAAGATCGGCGCAACGCTTCTGCAACTCGGCCTTCGTCGCGCCGTTGCCGCAGAACACGAACACCACGTCATCGCGCGCAGCGAGCGCGGCGGCCGCCGAAGCCAGAACTTCGAGGCCCTGCTTCGCGCCCATGTTGCCCGAATAGAGCACGACCTTCGCATGTTCGCCGATTCCCAACTCACGCCGGAAGGCACTCGGGCGGCCGATCGGATAGATGGCGGTCGTATCGACCCAGTTCGGCAGATGGAAGGCATCGGCAGGCGCCACGCCCTTCTTCACCGCGCGCTCGACCATCTTGTCCGAGATCGACGACACCACGTCGAAGCGTCGCATGAGCCAGCGCTCGAACGCCAGCGCGCCACGCGCCGCGCGTGCGTTCTTGAGCAGGCCGAGATCGAACGCTGCATCTACTTCGAAATCCTGAATATGCAGCCAGGACCGCGCGCCCGTCAGACGTGCCAGCGCGAGCGCGCCCGGTGCATTGGCCAGGCTCGGCGCAATGGTCATCACCACATGCGGACGCCAAAGCCCATGCATGAGCACCGCCGGCAGCGAGCTGAGCGCGAACGAGCACAGATGCAGCATGCGCTTCGCTCCGCTCGGCTTCTTCGGCACCCACAACGGCGCGCGCCAGAGACGCACGCCCTTGCGCGTCTCGAAGCGATGCCGCCAGCTCGCATAGCCTTCGCCGACCTTCCATTCCGGATAGTAAGGCGGTGCGCAGACGACGCGCACGTCATGGCCGCTTTGAGCCAGCGCTTCCGCCATTTCCGCCGTGTATTTGCCGGTTCCCGTCAGTTCGGGCGCGTAATTCAGCCCGTAGATCAGTATTTTCATGTGGTCCCTCGCCCGACAATCGCGCTTCGAGTCCCGGGCGTGTCCTCGTCGCCCGGCAAAGCGCCAGCCCTCGATCCCCGCGTGTGTGCCGTCCTCCTTCGTCCGTGCTTAACGATTCAACGATTCATCGAATCATCAGTTCGTCAGCAGCAGCGCACAGCCCCGTGCAATGCTCGCTGCAGCCGACGGCGGATCGAAGCGCTGAATGACATCGGTGCAGCGCCTCGCGACGCCCGCCGTATCGGCGAACGCTTCGATCGACTTCAGCATGGTTCGATGCAGGCTGCCGACATCGCCCGCAGGGAACGCGTACCCCGATACGCCTTCCACGACGAGTTCCGGCACGCAGCCGCAACTCTCGCTCACGATGACCGGACAGCCATGATTCAACGCTTCGTTCGTCACGAGCCCCCACGGTTCGCGCTTGCTCGGCAGCACCATGCACGTCGCGCCGAAATACTCGCGCGAGAGCGGCGCATCCTGCAGGCTGCCGAGAAAATGCACCGCGTCTTGCAGGCCCGCATCCGCGACCTGCTTCTTCAGCTCGTCGCCGAGCGGCCCCGTCCCGACGATGCGCAACTCCGCTTCCGGCACGCTCCGCTTCAACAGCTTGAACGCATCGACGAGCGTATCGATACCCTTCTCCGCCGACAAGCGCCCGACGAACAGAAACACCGGCTTGTTGCCCTGCCGATGCGCAAGCCTGTCCGGGACGACCGTCTCCGGCGAGAACGAGCGCGGCAATGCCGCGGCCTGGCACGGAATGAAGATGTTCTCCTGCTTCGCGCCGAGCGACATCAGATACTCGCGGCTGCGCGTGCCGAAGGCGAAGTAACCATCGCATAGCGAAAAGAACACGCGCTTCGGAATGGACGTCAGCATGCGGCGCGGGTTGTCGCGCGCGGTCGAGTCACAGAACACGGCGCGGCGCTTGCCCGTCACGATGCATGCGGCCATCATCGCCCAATATTCGGGACGGTGATAACCCGGCAAAACCACGAGATCGGACTTGGCCTTCAGCACTTCCCAGACGAGGCGCATGGTCATGCGCCATGTGGGCACGTCTTCATAGCATCCGCTGTAGAGCTTCTTCATCGGATAGCGATGAAACGAGTAATCGACATCCGAAAAGCCGATGCGATCGTGCTCCGTATCCGCGATCTGCACCATCGAGTACTCGATGGAACCGGACCCCGAGATGTTATGCAGCGCGGACAACACTTCCCCTTTGTGCCGCGACCACACCACGTTATGAAAGATGGTCACTGAAGCTGACATTATTCTTTTATCCCCGCGAAAGGATGCGGCGCGACTCAGGCAGTCACCAGTGTCTGCGGCATCGAAGCATAGCGTTCAAGGAAGTCCCCGTACGTCGCGCGTATGCCTTCCTCGAGCGCGATCGACGCCTTCCACCCCATGCTTTCCAGTTTCGATACATCGAGCAGCTTGCGCGGCGTGCCATCGGGCTTGCTCGCATCGAACACGAGCTCGCCTTCGAAGCCCACGACGCGGCATACCGTCTGCGCCAGCTCGCGGATGGTCAGGTCATCGCCGACGCCGACGTTGAACACGCCTTCGTTCACGTCGCTTTCCATGAGGAACGCGGCGGCATCGGCGAGATCGTCCACATGCAGGAACTCGCGGCGCGGCGAGCCGGTGCCCCAGACGGGCAGCGCCGCATCGCCACGCAGCTTCGCTTCGTGCGCCTTGCGCATCAGCGCGGGCAACACGTGGCTGCTCTTCAGATCGTAGTTGTCGTTCGGGCCGTACAGATTCGTCGGCATGAGCGACACGAAGTGCGTGCCGTATTGACTGTTGTACGCCTCGCACATCTTGAGGCCCGCGATCTTCGCAATGGCATACGCTTCGTTGGTCGGCTCCAGTTCCGATTGCAGGAGATACTCCTCCTTGATCGGCTGCGGGCACGCCTTCGGATAGATGCACGACGACCCGAAGAACACGAGCTTCGACACGTTCCAGCGGCACGCCGCATGGATCACGTTCGTTTCGATCGCGAGATTCTCGTAGATGAACGAGGCGGGCATCGTCGAGTTCGCGAGGATGCCGCCCACGCGCGCCGCCGCGAGAAACACCACGTCGATCTGATTCTCTTCGAAGAAGAGATTCACGCCGCCCTGATCGGTGAGGTCGAGATGCGCCTTCGTGCGCGTCACGATGTTCTCATAGCCGGCCGCTTTCAGACGCCGCACCAGGGCCGATCCCACCATGCCCCGATGCCCCGCCACGAAGATTCGTGCTTGCTTGTTCATGGCGCCTTACTCGTGATGTTCGAGAGCCTTGAAGCCGGCGAGCGTGACGAGCGCGTCGCGTCGTGCGATCTGATAGTCCGCGCGCACCATTTCCTTCACGAGCGACTGGAAGGACGTGGCCGGACGCCAGCCGAGCTTTTCGTGCGCCTTGGTCGGATCGCCGAGCAGCGTTTCGACTTCGGTCGGGCGGAAGTAGCGCGGATCGACGCGCACGATCACCTGTCCCGGACGCAGCTTCGTTTCGCGGCCTTCCACGCGATCGACGATACCGATCTCGTTCACGCCCTCGCCTTCGAAGCGCACGTGCACGCCGAGCTCGGCCGCCGCCTGCTGCACGAATTCGCGCACGCTGTATTGCACGCCCGTTGCAATGACGAAGTCTTCCGCCTGCTCCTGCTGCAGCATCATCCATTGCATCTCGACGTAATCGCGCGCATGGCCCCAGTCGCGCATGGCGGAGAGATTGCCGAGGAAGAGATCGTCCTGCAGTCCCGCTGCGATACGCGCGATAGCACGCGTGATCTTGCGCGTGACGAACGTCTCGCCGCGCACCGGCGATTCGTGGTTGAACAGAATGCCGTTGCAAGCGTACATGCCATACGCTTCGCGATAGTTCACCGTGATCCAGTATGCATAGAGCTTCGCCACTGCATACGGGCTGCGCGGATAGAACGGCGTGGTTTCGCGCTGCGGAATCTCCTGCACGAGGCCGTACAGTTCCGACGTCGATGCCTGATAGAAGCGCGTCTTCTTCTCGAGGCCGAGAATGCGGATGGCTTCGAGGATGCGCAATGCACCGAGGCCGTCTGCATTGGCCGTGTATTCGGGTTCTTCGAACGAGACCGCCACATGGCTTTGCGCGGCCAGGTTGTAGATCTCGTCGGGCATCACGCGCTGGATGATTCGCACGAGGCTCGTCGAATCGGTCAGGTCGCCGTGATGCAGAAAGAGTCGCTGGTCCGGATCGTGCGGATCGCGATAAAGATGGTCGATGCGGTCGGTATTGAACAGCGAACTACGGCGCTTGATGCCGTGTACCTCGTAACCCTTGTTGAGCAACAGTTCGGCCAGATAAGAGCCGTCCTGCCCCGTGATGCCCGTGATCAAAGCAACTTTGCGGTCCATGCATAACCTCTCGTTCTGCGGTCTGAATTGCGGCGCGTGACCACGCGCCGCTTATTTTTCTTGCGGCCTTGCCTGTTTTTATTCGGCGATGCTTTCGTAGCCGTAATAGCCTGCGTACGTGCTGCCCATCAGGATCTTCGACTGGGGCACATCGGTCAGCAGAACACCCTTCATGTTCACGCCGCCGTGATGCAGGCGCTTCATCGTCTCGCCGATTTCCTGCACCTGATTCTTGCCATGCCGCACGACGAGCAGGCTCGTGCCGGCATGCTTCCCGATCACCGTCGCGTCGGTCACGGCCAGCACCGGCGGCGTATCGACGATCACGAGGTCATAAAGCTGCTTCAGTTGCTCGAGCACTTCGCCCAGACGATCGCTTGCGAGCAGTTCCGACGGATGCGAAGGCAGCGAGCCCTTCGTGATGAGGTCCACGCCCGGCAGCACGTCATGCAGGATCGCGCTCGTGACATCGGCGCCCATCAGCACATCCGAAAGGCCCGGCGAATGACGCACGCCGAAGTGCGAGTGGATATCGCCGCGGCGCATGTCGCCGTCGATCAGCAGAACGCGCTTTCTCGTCGATGCAACCAGCGTCGCGAGATTCGCCGACAGGAACGACTTGCCAGCCTCGGGACGCGAGCCCGTCAGCATCACCACGTTGTTGTGCGCATCGGCCATCTGCAGTTGCAGCGACGTGCGAAGACCGCGAATGCCTTCCACCGCTGCATCTTCCGGCGCCTGTGCGGCGAGCACGTGCAGCCCTTCGCGGCGCATGCCGACCTTGCGTTGCAGACGCAGTTGCTCCGAGCTGCGCGGCACGATGGCGAACACACGCACGCCGAGTTGCTTTTCGATCTCTTCCGGACGCTCCACGCCGCCGTACAGCGACTTGCGGACGAACGCGAACAGGATGCCGAGCACGAGGCCCACGCCAGCCGAGATCAGGATGACGATGAGACGCTTCGGACGGACGGGATCGTCAGCGGCCTGTGCGTAGTCCACGACGCGCACGTTGCCGATCTGCCCCGCCTTCGCAATGCGCAGTTGCTGCGCGCTGTTCAGCAGGTTCGTGTACAGCTCCGTGTTCACGCGGACGTCACGCAGATAGCGCAGCGCGGTCTGCTCGGTATCGGGCAGCGTCGACACGCTCTTGCCAAGACGCGTTTGCGCACCGGACAAGGCGCCGATCTGCGCGTCGAGCGCCTGCACCGAAGGATGATTCGGCGTGAAGCGTTGCGACAGTTCCGCGCGCTGCTGTTGCAGGTCCGAGAGCTTGGTCTTGTTATCGACGATCTGCTGCAGCAGCAGACGGCTTTCCTCGCTCAGGTCCACCGTGCCCTGGCGATTGCGGAACGTGTTGTAGCGCTGCTCCGCATCGTCGAGTTGCTTCTTCAGAATCGGCAGTTGCTGGTCGAGGAACGCGAGCGTGTGCTCCGCTTCGGCCGACCGCTTGTCCGCATCCTGCTGCACGAAGCGGTTCGCGATGTTGTTGACGATCTGCGCGGTCTCCTTCGGGTTGCGCCCTTCGAGACTCACGCTGATGATGCCCGACTGCAGCGCGGTTTCCGCGACGGTCAGACGCTGCTGCAGGTTGTCGATGGTCGTGAGCGTCGAGAAGCGCTGCACGTCGAAGTGCACGCCCGGCGCGCCGACGAGCTTGTCGACCTTCAGCTTCACCGGACCATAGGCCGTCATGCCCGATGCTTCCTGGCCGACCTTGCCCGTGAGGATGGCGACGCCGTCCGGATCGTTCAGCACGTACGAGCCGTTCTCGCCCGCGACCACGGTGAATTTCTTCTCGTACAGGTCTTTCGGCGTGTCGAAGAGCGGCACGTCGATCTGCTCGTTGCCCCATGCGAACTGCGACAGGTAACCCGCCGGCATCTGCATGTTGAGCATCGAGACCGCGCTTGCGATGGCGCCGCCGATCACCGGCACGGTATGCGGCACCGCGCTGATGTCGAGATGAAGGCGGCGCACCGTGTCGTCGACGACGAGGCGCGAGCGCAGCAATTCGATTTGCGCAGCCGTGGTCGACTTCGCATCGAACATCTGCGACACGGCTTGCACCGCGTTGACGTTCGCGTTCGCGTTGTTGTTCGCGTTGGTTTCTTCGGTCTGGATCAGCGCGTCGGCCCGGTAGGTCGGCGGCGCGATGAATGCGTACGCGGTCCCCAATGCGACCACCGCGAGCATTACGACCGTTACCAGCTTCCAGTTGCCGAAAACGGCCGCCAGATAGTCGGACAATCGCAACTCGTCGCCGGTCGAGACGTCCGAGTAGCGTGCATCAAAGTTTATGGCCATGGTCTCGCTCGCTTATTTCTTTGAAAAGTCGCACAGGAACTACGGCGCGCCCCGCGCGCGCCGGTTAAAGCCAGAAACGAAGTCTTACTTGGTGATCACCGCCGCCGTCAGACCCGCGTTGATCGCAGGCAACAACAGGTTCAGCACGCGGCTGAAGCGAACCAGGCCGTTGTTGTCCACGTAGACGACGTCCTTCGGCTGCAGCTCGAAGCTGTTCGCGAGCAGCATGGACACAGGCGAACGCGCATCGAGTTTGTAGACCTCGGGGTTGTCCGTCTGGCCGTTGCGAATCACGTACAGCTCCTTCGGATCCGACGTCTCGGCGTTGAAGCTGCCGGCCTGCGAGATCGCATCCGAGAGCGTCAGCTTGCCGTTGCGCATCGGGATCACCGTTGCAGGCTTCGTCACTTCACCCATCACGTACACGCCGTTGTCTTCGCGCGAATCGATGCGCAGTGCATCGCCCGGCTTCAGCATGATGTCCGAAGGACTACGACCCTTCGCCGTCATGCCTGCCATGTTGATGTGATAGGTCACGCCGTCACGGATAAGCGTGACACGGCTTTGATCCGCCGTCGGTGCGAAACCGCCCGCACGTCCGATGGCTTCGGTGAGCGTCATCGGAATGTCGTTGATCTGCTGCGAGCCGGGCGTGCGCACTTCGCCGTCGATATAGACCTGCGATGCACGGAACGATGCGACGCGCACCGTCAGTTGCGGCTTCACGAAGACCTTCGACAGCTCCGAGTACAGCTCGCGCTGAACCTGCGATTCCGTCTTGCCCGCGACATGCAGCGCGCGGTTCACGTACGGGAATTGCAGATTGCCGTCCGCATCGACGACGAAGCCGGGCGCGGCATCGGAGGTACGCGTCTGCGTTGCCGGCTGGCCGAGCGCAGCCACGAGTTCGGGGTGATCCCATACCGTGATCTGCAGCACGTCGCCCGGTCCGAGCGTGTAGGCCTTCGGCTTGCCATAGAGGCCCGCGTTCGGATCGACGGATTGCGACGGCTGCGCGGCCTTCAGCTTGCGCACGAGCGAGAGGTCGATCGGCGTGATCGGAATGTTCACGGCCGAGGTCGTATCGCCCTGGTCGTTCGACGTTTCGGCGAGCGCGGCGGGCTTTTCCATGTGCATGCCCGGCGCGAGCGCGCAGCCCGCGAAGATCACACAGAGCGAAGCAGCAGCCGCCAGGCTCGAGAGCCGGAAGACGCCCGACACGTTGGTATTGGCGGCCATGGATGTGGTGCCCGGTTGTTGTTGGTTGTGCATGATGGTCGTCCCCTGCATCAATAAGCGTTGGTGTGGCGTAGTCCCTTGAAGATCGTCGCGGCGATGATTTTCATATCGAGGCCGAACGACCAATTACCCAGGTAGTACAAATCGTGAGCGACGCGTCCTTCCATTTTTTCGATGAGATCGGTTTCTCCGCGAAAGCCGTTGACCTGGGCCCAGCCGGTGATGCCCGGCTTGATCCGGTAACGATGGATGTACCCCGACACGACCTTCTGATAAAGATCGTCATGCTCCAGTGCGTGGGGACGCGGGCCCACGACCGACATGTCGCCGAGCAGAACGTTGAAGAACTGCGGCAGCTCATCGAGGCTGGTACGGCGCAGGAAGGCTCCGACACGGGTCACGCGCGGGTCGTTGCGCGTGGCCTGTCGAACCACCCCGGCCTGTTCCGTATGCAGGCGCATGGAACGGAACTTGTAGATGCGGAAGACGCGGCCATCCGCGCCCTTGCGGCGCTGCCTGAAGAACACCGGGCCACGCGACGTCAGCTTGATCGCGATGGCGATGCCCAGTAGCAGCGGCGACACGGCGATGATCGCGGCGAGCGCGAACACGCGGTCGAAGATTTCCTTCTGCAGCAGCGCGCTTTGCGAGATCGGCGATGCAACGAGGTTGATCGCGGTTTCGCCGATCAGGTCCGTCGTGCCGGCTTCGAAGAGCGCGAGACTGCGCACGTCGGGCATGAAGCGCACGTTCACGAGGTCGTCGCGGAACTCGTTCACGATGCGATGAATGGTGCGTTCCTCCGACAGCGGCAACGCGAGCCACACTTCATGCACGTTGTGCGTGCGAACGTAGTTCACGAAGGCATCGTGGTTTTCGAACACGGGCACGCGCGTATTGAGCCGGCCCGATTCGGGCGACACGTTGAACGCGGCGCTCGCACGGAAGCCCGAATTCTTCGCGCGTTCCAGCTTCCTGACGATGGAATTGCAATGCTTGCCGCATCCGACGACGGCGACCTGATGCAGGTTCATCCCTGCATTGCGCATGCGTGCGAGCACGACATGCGTGAGCAGCCTGCCGGCGATCATGAGTCCGCCGGACATCGCCGTCCAGTAAGCGAACCACAGGCGCGACACATAGTCGATCCTGTGCAGCGAAAACATCAGTGCAAGCGCACAGCCTTGCACCACGAGCCAGCCAAGCGACACCTGACAGGCCAGCATGACCTTGCTGCGGCCGCGCCATGATTGATAGACGCCGAAGCCCGGAAACAGGGCAAGCGAGAACGCTGCCGCAAAAGCGACGAACACCACCGAATAGGCGGGCGCCGTTATGTCCTCGAACCTGATCTGCGACGCCACCGCCGCGCCGCCCACGATCATGGCGACGTCGAACAGGCGCGCGAGCAATCCTTGTAAATCGCGCATCTTTTCTCCCCGAACGAAATCGATCCCGCCCAGCTACCGTTGTGTCTCCTCCCTCGCATCCGGTCTTGTGTGCTGCACGCCGTTTGCGAGGCCCCGCCCTTCATCCGCTAGCCGATGCGATCAGCTGCGGCCATACGTATCGTCGAAACGAACGATGTCGTCCTCGCCGAGATAACTGCCCGATTGCACCTCGATCATTTCGAGCGGTACCTTGCCCGGGTTCTCGAGACGATGGCGGACGCCCAGCGGAATGAACGTCGATTCGTTCTCCGAAAGAAGGAACTGTTCTTCGCCGCGCGTCACGAGCGCCGTGCCGCACACGACGATCCAGTGTTCCGCGCGATGGTGATGCATCTGCAGCGAGAGCTGCGCGCCCGGCGCCACCACGATGCGCTTCACCTGGAAGCGTTCGCCATGCTCGATCGAGTCATAGAAGCCCCACGGACGGCGCACCTTGCGATGCGTGTCCGCTTCGGGCGCATGCTGCTCGCGGATGCGGGCGACGAGGCCCTTGATGTCCTGCACGCGCGAACGGTCGGCGACGAGCACCGCATCGTCCGTTTCGACGACGATGATGTTGGTCGTGCCCACGCATGCGACGAGGCGTCCGCCTTCGGAGCGCGCATAGCTCGAGGTCGCGCCTTCGAACACCACGCGGCCGCTCGCGACGTTGCCCGAGTCGTCCTTGTCCATCGCGTCCCACACGGCGTCCCACGAGCCGAGATCCGACCAGCCCGCGACGAGCGGAACGACCACGCCTTCGCACGGCGCGTTCGGCGTGCCGATGTGTTCCATCACCGCGTAGTCGATCGAATCGGACGGCGCGCTGCCGAACTGGGCCGCATTCGGACGGAAGAACTTGCCGTCGTCCTTGCCTTCGCCGAGCGCCGCGCAGCAGGCTGCGTGCATGTCGGGATTGAGCTTCTGCAGCGCGGCGAGCCACACGCTCGCGCGCACGACGAAGATGCCGCTGTTCCACCAGTACGTGCCCGCTGCGACGTATTGCGCGGCCAGTTCGGCGGCGGGCTTCTCGACGAAGCGGTCGATCTGGTGCGCGCCGTCGTTCAGCGCGCCGCCTAAGCGGATATAGCCGAAGCCGGTGTCGGGGCGCGTCGGCGGAATGCCGAGCGTCGCGATGGCGCCGCGTTCCGCGTGTTCCGCGGCGATCGCGATCGCGCGATGCAGCGCCGGGATGTCCGCGATCGAATGATCGGCGGGCATCGCGACCATGATCGCGTCGCGGCCGTCCTTGCATGCGGCGAGCGCGGCGAGCGTCAGCGCGGGCGCCGTGTCGCGGCGTGCCGGCTCGACGATGATCTTCGCGGTGACGCCGCTTTCGCGCGTCTGTTCTTCGGTCGTGAAGCGATGTTCTTCGCCGCAGACGATGATCGGCTCGCCCGCGACATCGAAGTCGCCGGTGAAGCCTTTCATGCGCGATACGGTCGCCTGAAGAAGCGAGTCGCGGCCGACCACGCCGATCAACTGCTTCGGGAACTGCTCACGGGACATCGGCCACAGGCGCGTGCCCGAGCCGCCGGCCAGAATGACGGAAACCAGCCGGCGGCAAGGCGTGGCCGTCGTGGCCAAACTCGTCTGTGCATCGCTGCTGCTTACCATCACTCCGCCTTCCGTGCGTGTCTCATTGCTCATCGTAGGACTCCTGCCTGCATGTTCGTGCGCGGTTCACGTGCAATCCGTGCCGCCCGAGAATGATTGGGCCCCGGACCAAGATGGTCCGGCCAAATGTTCGACGCTAAACGCCACCCCTGTCCGCTACCCCACACAGAGGGACGCATGGTGCTAAGGCCTTGCTGTCTCCTGGCCCTTCTGACGCGTCCGGCTTTTAGCCGTTTGCCTCACGCCGGCTTTGCATCCGGTATTCGGTCGGCGAAATCAGAAGGCGCTTGCGGAAAATCTTGGCGAGCCGGTCGCCGTTGCCCATGCCGCTGCGGCGCGCGATCTTGTCCACCGGCAGCTCGGAGTCGGTGAGCAGCGCGCACGTCACGGCAAGGCGTGCCTGCAGCAGATAATCGGATGGCGTGATGCCCATCTCGATCTTGAAGCGGCGCAGGAAGTTGCGCTCGCTCATGGCGGCCACCTGCGCCGCATCCACGACGGAAATCGGCCGCTCGCAGTTGTCCTGCAGCCACCGCGCCGCCGCGCGAATCTTGTCGCCCGCCGATGCCGCGCCGCTGTCGCCGAGGATCGACACGAGCTTCGCGGCGGAGCCGGGCATGAGCCGCTCGGCCACGCTGCGCGATACATCGAGGCCCAGGTCGCGCTTGACGAGCATGAGCGCGCCCTTCATCGACTCGTAGCGGTCGCCGGCGTCGCCCTGCTGATCCTCGCGCACGAGCTGGATCATCGCGTTGCCGTAGCGCGCCTGCGCATCGTGTGCGTGACCGATGCCCGCGGCTTCGAGCACCTTGCGGCCTTCGGAGATGGACTTCATCACCGTGGTCTTGGCGTTCACGCGGCGCAGCCATTCGACGATGCGCTCGTCCTTCGCGGCTTCTTCCGCGCCGCGGCCGCCGGCCACGAAGAGCGCGTCGAAGCCGCCGTAGTGGCGCGCGTCGAGGCCGTCCGTCCATACGCGGACCGACGACGAGCAGGCGACGTTGCCGCCTTCGACGGACAGGAAGCGCACGTCGTACGTGCAGTCCGCCTTGGCCTTCACCGACGACAGTTCATTTGCCATGTGAAAGACTTCAGCGACGATTCCCGCGCCCAGTAGCGAGAATCCGTCGAACAGCAAAATCGCAATGCGTTTCACCTCGGCCTGCGACGGTCTCGTCGAGGGAGGCATCCAACCCATCACTGCGGGTTCGAGAGTGGCGTAAGGCATGGTCATCCTCTGCAGCTTTGTTTCCAGGGTGCGGAAGAGTTACTCGGCCATTGCGTTGCATCAAGGCGTATCCCGAACTGCGCCGGGTTGCCGTGACCGATGGGAACGAGAGGTTGGCGGAATCGGCTCCGCTGGTGTGAATAATAAGCAGACAAAGATTTCCGTGGGCCGTATTTTCGCGCTTAAACCACAAAATCTGTCCTGATATGAGGGTGACCGCACATTGATAACCCTCTCGCTGAATCGGACTGAACTTCTTTCAATGGCGGACATCGCGAATTCATTAAATCTTCATACGAACGGACGCTTCATTCGCCGGAGAAGGCTGGCTTCTTTTGCATATACGCCGTTGACCGGACGGCTGGAAGCCTTGCCACAGGCGGCTGTGCGGCTTATCGCACGGTTCGGCGCCTCGCGCGCGCCGTTCAAAACTGATTCATCGATGAAACATCGGCGGCAATATCGCTCGCCGTTCGCGCCGTCCGAATCGGAAATTTTTGGTTTATGAGCCGCCCAATTGCAACAAGCGATTTACGCATTCTATGCAAGGTATTTAATCCGCCATTCTACTTTTTATTAATCGAAGCGCATTTTCGATTTATCAAAGTAAAAATGAATAGACGCGCCTTTAAAATGCACCGCGAGTATTTATTCACGGACATAATCAGGCGCATTGATATGAATTAAGATGCTGCGGCGCGCAAGGGCCGAATGCCCGCCAACCGCCATGTTTAAAGGGATCGGGGACCGGACGTTTCCGCCAAAACCTAGTTCTTTTGCGGCGGCGCACCGATTTGGGTAATTACGAACGAGCGGATGTTAAGGGGTCCAATCGTCCGGCGAATAGCGGAAAACCAGAACGAAAAAATTGCGATGCCCGGACGCTTTCAATCACAAGACGCAATCGTCTGACGCATCGGTCAACTTTGCCGGTCGCGCCGGGCGCAGCAACACTTCCGCCTGCGAGGGCGTCTGTTTCACATCTGAAAAGTAGGCCGTCGCTGGAATGGCGCATTCATCGGACGAAGGACAGGCGCGCGTGCGCGCGCGCACGGTTCGCCTTGCGCGCTGCGGTCATTGTGGGCGCTTCCCGCATGGCCCGAGCTTCGCACGATGATCCGAATCCCTTCCGCCCGTCGCCTGACGGCGGCCATCGCCCTGCTGCTGACGATGACCGCCTGCGACAACGCCACGTCCGACGAAGCCGCCACGCGCGCTATCGCCAACACGTCCGCCACGTTCGATACGCCGCCGCTTCGCTGCGACGCCCCGGCATCGCCCGAAGCTGCGGTGCGCGACGGTCCCGCGATCGAAGCCGATACGCCCGGCAGCGACGGCACGCGCATGTTCGCGCTGAACGCGCCGCTGCGCATCGCGATCACGACGCGCGCAAGCGCCGCCGATGCGGTCACCTGGCAGATCCGCGACGCATGGAACGTGGTGAAGGCGAGCGGCCGCTTCGCCGTCGATGCGAAGCCCGGCACTTACACGCTCGCATGTTCGTCGCGTGCGGCGGGGTATTTCGCGGTGAGCGCATCGCTCGAATCGGGCAAGCGCGCGTTGCCCCAGCGCGGCACGCGGCCCGCCGGCATCGCGACGTTCGGCGTGCTGCCCGATGTATCGGCGGCGCTGCCTGCGGTGACGTACGCGCATCCGGATCAGCATCGCTTCGGCGGACAGGGCGCGGCGTATCTGAAGCCGGGCGAAGGATGCTGTTCCGGCGACGGTTATCGCCCGCTCTATCCCGATCTCGGCCTCACGTGGGTCAACGACAATCGCAACTGGTACATGACCGAGGAGAAAGGTCCGAACACGTTCTCCGCGACCGCGGACAACCTCGCGCCCTTCTTCAAGCCCGGCGATCTGCTGCGCCTCATTCAGCTCGATGGCATTCCCGCATGGGCGAGCCCGACCAAGGAGACGACGCATAGCTACGCGCCTGCATCGGCATCGTTCGATGCTTACCGCGACTACATGAAGCGCGTGGGCGAGGAATCGAACACGGTGCGCAAGCGCTGGTTCCCGCAACAGGCGCACAACTACTACCAGGTCACGTGGGAGCCGGATTACGAAGGCGGCCTGCCCTGGCGCGATTCGGATGCGAACCTCGTCGCGATGTACAAGGCCACGCACGAGGCCATTCATGCGGGCGATCCGAACGCGGTCGTGATGGGGCTGACGCTATCGAATCTCGCGTCGAACACGACGTGGCTCGAGCGTCTCGCGCCGCTTGGCATCGGCAAGTATCTGGATGGCGTGAGCGTGCATGGCTACTACGACGTGGGCACGTCGCCGTCGCATCCGCCGGAACGTTTCGATGCGGACGCGTCCACGTCCGCGAAAGCGATGCCCGCCGCGATGCGCGCATTGCGCCGCGCGATGACGAACATCGTGAAGCCGGGCGCGAAGCTCTTCGTGACCGAGACGGGCGTGAGCTATGACATCGGCAGCAAGTACGGCGCGCATACGCCCGACTGGAATGTGCTCTATGCACAGGGCGCGGTTGTCGCGCGCGCGCATCTGATCCTGCTCGGCGAAGGCGCGGACGTGAGCTTCGTGTTCTATAGCGCCGATCCGCCCGAGGTGGGCTATGGCGTGTTCTTCGATCTCGTGAACGCCGCGGGCGGTTATGGTCAGAAGCAGATCAGCCCGAAGCCCGCTGCGATGGCGGTGGCCGCGATGACGCGCATCATCGACGGCACGACGACGCTCGGTTATGTCGACGGCACGCCCAAGGGCGTCTATGCGTATGCGTTTCAGCGCCTGAATGGCGGCAAGGTGGTGACGGCTTTGTGGACGCATCGCAATGCATCGTGGCCGGGGCCTGATGGCTTCGATGCGGCGCATGCGGTGGATTACGCGCTTGCCGTCGATGCGCCGGGCACGTCGGGCACGGTGACGCTCATCGACATGATGGGCAATGCATCGTCGAAGCAATACAGCGATGGACGCGTGACGCTCGCGCTGAGCGAAGCGCCGGTGTATGTGGTCTCCGATAACGCCGCCGCGATGCGTGCGCGCGTGACGAAGCCTGCGGGTTATGTCGGGCAATGACGGATGTTCCGCCGATGGCATGCGCTAGCGATCTTTAGTCGGTTATGACCAGTGTGCGGCTGACTGCCGCATGCATGCGCGCGCTACACTGAATTTGCGCTGAGTCTGAAGAAAAAACGGGGACCGGCATCCATCATCCATAACGATCAAAACAAAAATGACCAACGCAACGGCGCTGCTGAGCGAAGCGGATTTCTTGACGGTGGTGCGGCTGACTCCGCTCGTGTCGATCGATCTCATTGTTACCGATGGCAATCGGCGAGTGCTTGTGGGGCGGCGTCGGAATCGGCCTGCACAGGGGACGTGGTTCGTGCCGGGCGGGCGGATTGCGAAGGACGAATCGCTTGATGCGGCGTTCAGGCGCATTGTGCACAATGAGCTTGGCGTCGCCAGTGTGGAGCGGTCATCGTCGCGATTCTTCGGCGTGTTCGAGCACTGCTATGACGATAATTTTTCTGGTGCTCAAGGGTTCGGTACGCACTATATCGTGCTCGCTTATGCGATGAGTTTATCGGGCGCCGTCCCGATCGGACGGTTCGATCAGCACAGTGAGTATCAATGGTTGCACCTTGAAGATCTGCTCGCGCAGAACGATGTGCATGAGAATACCAAGGCTTATTTTCGCTGATTTTCTTCTGTCTCTGGCTTATGGTTTTTTTGTTAGGCTTCCGAAATTTGTTTCGGTGAACTTGTTTTCGCGTCGGTCTATTGGCTCGCCCCTCCCCGGGGCGGGGGTCACTTTCTTTGCTGCTGCAAAGAAAGTAACCAAAGAAAGCAGCTTTTCGCCCGCTGACTAGATCGATGATGCACTCCGTAGAAACACTTTGGCACTCAGCTTGAATCAACCTTGAATCACCTTCCGCGCCCGCTGAGCGCCACGTCATCCGAGCCCCTCGGCTCGACAAAACCATCGCGCACAACGCACAACGCACCACGCAACAGCACAAACTCACAGAAACCTACTCACCACCGTCATCAATCACGCAACCTTGCTTGGTGCGCGTGGGTTGCGGAGCGTGGTTTGCCGGGCGTGACGTGGCACGCCTGGCTAGCGATCGGAGATTGCTGCGTGGAGTCTTTCTTATTGCGCGAGCGGAAGTGTTCGATGGGTGTTGTCGAGCCGAGGGGCTCGGAGGACGTTAGTCGTCAGCGGGCGCGGAAGGTGATTCAAGGTTCTATCAAGCTGAGTGCCAACGTGTTTCTACGGAGTGCACCATCGAAACGAACCACGGGCGAAAAAGCTGCTTTCTTTGGTTACTTTCTTTGCAGCAGCAAAGAAAGTGACCCCCGCCCCGGGGAGGGGCGTGCTAATAGACCGACGCGAATATAAGTAGAGCAAATCCCACTGGCCCGAGAGGCCCCCCCCGGGCAGGAAGCACAAAAGCAAAAAGCTCAAGCCTCAGCAACAGGCAAAGACACGACATCAGAAGCGCTCTCGGCATCGAGAACATCCTGAACAACCGCCGGAGGCAAAAACTGCCCCTTGAGATACTCTTCGAACTCGGTTCGAACCTCAGGATGTCGGAGTGCAAACTCCACAGTAGCCTTGAGATACCCCAGCTTGCTGCCGCAATCGAACCGCTTCCCGCGATACCGATACGCCAGCACCTGCTCCTGCGAAAGGAGCGTCTGAATCCCGTCGGTCAACTGAATCTCGCCGCCCGCGCCGGGCTTCTGATTCCGCAGGAATTCAAAGATCCGCGGCATCAGCACATATCGCCCGACCACGCCGAAATTCGAAGGCGCCACCGCCGGCTCAGGCTTCTCCACCACACGCGACAGCTTGAACAGTCCATCGTCCCAAGGCTTGCCTTCGATCACGCCATACGAGCGCGAATCCTTGCGATCGATCTCCTCGACGCCGATCACCGACGAATGATAGTGATCGAATACATCGACCATTTGCGCCAGCACAGGCGGCTGACCATCCAGCAAATCGTCCGCGAGAACAACAGCGAACGGCTCATCGCCGACGAGCTTCTCCGCGCACAACACCGCATGCCCCAAGCCGAGCGCCTCGGCCTGCCGCACGTACATGCACGTCACATGGCTCGGCAAAATGCCGCGCACGAGTTCGAGCAGCTTCGCCTTGCCGCGCGCTTCGAGCTCGGCCTCGATTTCATACGACTTGTCGAAGTGATCTTCGATCGCGCGCTTGCTGCGACCCGTCACGAAGATCATCTCCGTGATGCCCGCGGCCATCGCCTCTTCGACCGCATACTGAATCAGCGGCTTGTCCACCACCGGCAACATTTCCTTCGGGCTCGCCTTCGTTGCGGGAAGAAATCGCGTACCGAGTCCCGCCACCGGAAATACCGCCTTGCGCACTTTTAGCATCGGCTCACCTTGTTCGTTGAATGTGCAAAGCGACCGCGACGCTTCATCGAGCGTTCGCAGCCGCCTCTTGTTGGGTTGTCGCCGTCGCCGGATTCGTCAGACGACACGAGTAGCGTCAGCTTATTCGCCCGATATCGAAATCATCTGCCAACACTTCGTCATTTTCAGACTGGCGACGCGACGGCTGTTCGGTGCCGCGTATAGTGCGACGCATGTGAGCTTAGTTTTCCCGCTTCGACGTTCCTGCCCGGAACAAGGGGGATGAAAGCAACCGTCTTGCATGAGACCTACGCGGCACGCCGGTGACACGCTCGTGACATCCGCTGCGCCCGCCACGGTCGACAGGAGAAAGTCGATGGTATATGCCAATGGTATGGGCCGGCTGCAAGTCGTGCGCCCGCCCGCGCCCGGCGCGCGGCCCGCCGACATGGCAAAGCGGATCGGCATTCTGGTCTTCGAGGACTTCTCTCTCGTCGAAGTCAGTTCGATCTCCGAGGTCTTCTCGCTAGCCAACGAGCTGTGCCCGGCCCCGGACGATTCGCGCGGCCAACGTGAGCAACCGCACGCTTCTTCAACATCGTTTGCAGAAACGCCGAACTATTCGCTGCAGTTCGTGTCCAGCGAAGGAGGCAGCGTCGCGAGCAGTTGTTCCATGCGCGTCTGGACCGAAAGCCTCGACGCGCGATGGATGTCCGAATGCGACGCGCTCTTCATCGCGGGCGGCCCCGGCGCACGGCGCGCGCGCCACGATGCGCTGCTGAAGAAGCAACTCGGCCGCATCGCGCCGAAGGTGCCGTTCATCAAGGCAATCGGCGAAGGCGCACACCTTCTCGCGGCATCGAATCTGACGCTGCAGAACCGTTCGCTCGATTTCGCCGATGAACCGGCGGCGGAAGCCATGTCGCCGGCATTGTCGAATGCGCTCTCGATCGCCGAGCAGACGCTCTCGCTCGACGACCCGAAAGGGCCGATCGCCGCGGCGCTGTCCATGGTCAAGCGCGATTACGGCGCGGCGGTCGCGCGCGAAGTATCGGAACGATCGATACCCGGCGCGTGGCAAAAGCTCGCCATGGTGCTCGACGACACCGACGGCGGCGGCGTGCGTCAGAAGATCGACGCCGCGGCACGCTGGATTCGCGAGAACTACGTGCGGCCGATTTCGATCACCGATGCCGCACGCGTCGCCGCGATGAGCGAACGCAACTTTCTGCGTCGCTTCAAGGCGCAAATCGGCCTGACGCCGTCGGAATATCTGCTGCGCGCGCGGCTCGATGCGAGCTGCATGCTGCTCGCCGCCACCGATCTGCCCGTGGACAAGATCGCGCGACGTTGCGGCGCGGGCAGCGGCGACGGCCTCGCGAAAATTTTTCGCAAACGGCTCTCGATCTCACCGACCGAATATCGCATGGCGGGACGCCGCAAACAGGCGGACAGCTCGTAGCCGTTTCAACACTGCGATACCTAAAACGGACACGTATGGAAACAAAGGTACTCTGGATTTGTTCGAACCTCGGGGATGCGGCGCTGACATTGCCGCTCGCGCTCGTCTGCGCGTTGTGGCTCCGCACGGTGGATTTTCGGCTTGCGCTGCGCTGGGCCGCGCTGCTCGGCGCCGGCATGGGGCTCGTCGGCCTGTCGAAGATTCTGTATGCAGGCTGCGGCCTCGAAGTCTCCGCCCTCAACTTCCGGATGATCAGCGGGCACACGATGCTCGCCGCATCCATCTATACGGTCGCGGGCGCGCTGCTGTTCGGCAGTCTGGGCGGCGGGTGGTATCGGCTGGGCGCGGCGGGCGGCCTCGCGCTCGCGGCCATGATCGGCGCGAGCCGCATCATCCAGGACGCGCATACGCCGAGCGAAGTCGTCGCCGGCTGGATACTCGGCGCCGCCATCGCCGCGATGCTGCTCGTGCGCGTGTTCGAGCAGCCGCGCAAGATGCCGCGCGCGGCGGTCGCGGGCGTCGGGCTGCTCGCGGTGTCGTCGATTGCGTATGGGCATCACGCGCCGTTTCAGGCGCTCATCGAGCACTACTCGTGGTGGCTGTGCCGGGGGCTCGGCCTCTCCTGAGCAAAGCGGCGAGGTCGTGAGTATGATGCCCGCTTGAATCGCAGGCTCATACACGCCGCGCGCGCGAGTGACGCATCGTCACGCGCGCGGCCAAGACTTCGGACATCGAGCATGGACCGCTTCCTCGCAATGAAAGTGTTCGCGCGCGTCGTCGAATCGGGCAGTTTCTCGAAAGCCGCCGACGCGCTTCGCCTTCCGCCCGCGAGCGTATCGCGCACGCTGCAGGCGCTCGAAGCACATCTCGGCGCGCGCCTGTTGAACCGCACGACGCGCAGCATCAGCATTACCGAAGACGGCGAAGCCTATTACGAGCGATGCGTGCGCGTGCTCGGCGAAGTCGACGACATGGAAGCGTCGCTGTCGCATTCGAAGCTGAGTCCCAAGGGCAACGTCAAGGTCAGCCTGCCGCAAGTGATGGCGAAAAGCACCATCATTCCCGCGCTGCCGGAGTTCTTCGCGGCGTATCCGGATATCGGCGTCGAACTGCTGTTGACGGACCGGCAGGTGGATCTCGTGGAAGATGCGGTCGATTGCGTCGTGCGCGTCGGCGCGATCGGCGATGTCGGACTGGTGGCGAAACGCATCGGCGCTTATACGCAGATCACGTGCGCGTCGCCGGGATACATCGAACGATACGGCGAGCCGCAGACGCTCGACGATCTCGACCGGCATCTCGCCGTCGGCTACGTGCTCAACAAGTCGGGACGCGTGCGGAACTGGGAATTCGTCGTCGATGGCGAAGCGCGCAGCATCGCGCTCAAGCACAAGATCGCCGTCAACGATGGCGATTCATACATCGCATGCGGGCTCGCGGGACTCGGGCTGATCCAGAGTTCGAGCTACACGCTCGCGCCTTATCTGCAAAGCGGCGCGCTGCGGCGCGTGCTGACGGACTTTCCGGCGCACCCGCGCGTGGTGTCGGTGCTGTACGCGGCGAACCGGCATCAGCCCCGGCGCGTGCGGGTGTTCATCGACTGGGTCGCAGAGTTGTATGCGCGGCTGCCGGCGTTTCAGCAAAACGCGAAGGCGCAGTGATGCTTCAGCCCGCCGCCTCGCGTCCGCTCGCCGCGTTCGCCGCCTTGGCTATCTGCACGCTCTGCAAAACGGGCGCGACTGCGGTCTGATATTCGGGCACCCAGCGGCGCAAATCGCGGCGCACTTCATCGTCCGACAACACGCGATGCTGCATGAGCCAGGGCAATAACTCGTCGATGAACGCATCCGGCACGCCCCGCGCCTGCGCGATCCGCAGCTTCGGATGCGGCGTGCGCGTGGTGGTTTCGTCGTCGGCGAGAAGTTCTTCGTAGAGCTTTTCGCCGGGCCGCAAGCCCGTGAACACGATGCGAATCTGCTCTTCGCTATACCCGTAGAGGCGAATCAGGTCGCGCGCGAGATCGACGATCTTCACCGGCTGCCCCATGTCGAGAATGAAGATCTCGCCGCCCCGCCCCATGCTGGATGCCTGCAGCACGAGCTGCGCGGCCTCGGGAATGGTCATGAAGAAACGCGTAATTTCGGGATGCGTGACCGTGACAGGACCGCCCTTCGCGATCTGCTGCTGGAACTTCGGGATCACGCTGCCCGCGCTGCCGAGCACGTTGCCGAAGCGCACGGTCTCGAACTGCGTGCGCGGCGCGGTCTGCTGCAGCGCCTGACACGCCATTTCCGCGAGACGCTTGCTGGCGCCCATTACGTTGGTCGGGTTGACGGCCTTGTCGGTGGAAATCAGCACGAAATGGCGGACGTCGTGACGAATGGCCGCGCGCGCGACGCGCAGCGTGCCGAGCACGTTGTTGCGCACGGCTTGCCACGCGTTCTGCTCTTCCATCAGCGGAACGTGCTTGTAGGCGGCCGCGTGGAAGACGATATGCGGCGTGAAGCGCGCCATGGTCTGGTCGAGCAGCAGCGAATCCTTCGCGTCGCCGACGACCGGCACCACGGAAAGCTCCGGAAACTTCTCGTGCAACTCTTCGATCAGGCGATACATCGCGTATTCGCTGAGATCGTAGGCAATGAGTTGCGCCGGCGAAAAGCGCAGGATCTGGCGGCACAGCTCGGAGCCGATGGAGCCGCCCGCGCCCGTCACCATGACGACGCGCCCGTGCAGCAATTGCTCGACGTGCGGCATGTCGATTTTCACGGGCTCGCGGCCCAGCAAGTCTTCGAGGTCGATCTGCCGCACGCGCGACAGGAAACCGCCCTCGCCCTGCGTCAACTGATTGAGCGCGGGCAGCACCATGACCTTGACGCCCGCGCGCACGCACAACGTGGCGACGCGGCGTTGTTCGTCGACGGAAGCGGACGGAATCGCGATGATCGCGTAATCGGTCTTGTATTGCTCCGCGACCTTCGACAGATCGCCGAACGAGCCGAGCACCTTGTGGCCGAGCACTTCGCGGCCTTGCTTGGAGGGATCGTCGTCGAGCAGGCCGACGAGACGCCATTCCGACGAACGCGCCAGTTCGCGCGCGAGCATCGCGCCAGCCGTGCCCGCGCCGAGCACGATCACGGGCTTGCCCTGCCCGACGAGCCCGCCATACAGATAGAACTCCTTCCCCGCGCGATACAGCGCACGCGCGCCGCCCATCGCGAGAAATAGGAACAGCGGCTCGACGATCAGCACGGAACGCGGGATGACGGGAATCGGCTGCAGCAGCACCGCGCCGATCATCACGACGAGCGCGCCGACCACCACCGACTTCGAGATGCGCATCAGGTCCGGCAGGCTCGCGAACACCCACATGCCGCGATACAGCCCGAAGACGCGGAACATCACGCCGTAGACCGGCAGCACCCAGATGAGCGCGACGAGCGCACCGTGCTCGAACTCCGGCGGCACCGCACCGTTGAAGCGGATCAGATAGGCGACAAGCCACGTCGCCGCCACCGAGAGAAGGTCGAAGGTGAAGGCGCCTGCGGAAAGCCACGAAGCCTTGAATCGAATCATCCGCGTACACCTCGAGATTGTTCGGATAGATGCGCCCGATGGCGCCGCCAGCTTGCATCGACGACGAGACCCGCCGCCACGAGCACGATGACCCACGCCGCGACCGCCGCCCACTGCGCCGCCGGCGACCACGCGAGCGCGACGTTGGCGAGCGCGACGCCCGCGAGCATCAGCGCGTACCACACGAGCGCGGTCCGCGCGTGGCCGACGCCCATCTGCACCATGCGTTGATAATAGTGCTCACGATGCGCCTGCCAGAATTTCTCGCCGCGCGCGAGCCGCCGCAACAGCGTGACGGACGCATCCGCGATGAACGGCGCGAACACGAGCGCCGGGAACCAGACCGGCCACGTCCCTTTCAGCCAGCCCCAGTAACCGAATGCTCCTGCAAGGAATCCTAGGGGAATCGACCCCGAATCGCCTAGGAAAATCCGTGCCGGATGGAAATTGAATATCAGAAAACCCGCCGCCGCTCCGGCGATCGCCGCGCTGGCGATGCCCAGATCGATTTGCGGCACCGGCCCCGAGAGCGCGGCGACGGCATAACCGCCGAACCCGAACAGCGCCATGCCGCCCGCGAGGCCGTCGGAACCGTCCATGAAGTTGTAGAGATTGACGAGCCAGACCATCAGGAAGCCGACGGCCACGAGCGCCCACCACGGCGCCGGCGCGGGATTCAGCGCAATGAGCAGCGCGACCGCGACGACATGCGCGCCGAACCGCACGCGCGCGGGCAAGCCGCGGCGGTCATCGATCTGCGACACGGCCGCGAGCGCGGCGGCGAGCAGCGCGGCGAGCCACATCGAGCGCGTGAGCATCAACATGGCGATGACGCCGACCGGCACGATGCCCCATCCGCCGACGCGCGGCGTCGGACGCGTGTGGAGAGAACGATCGTTCGGAATATCGGTGGCGAGCCGCCAGGCAAGCCCGGTGCGCAGCAGCAGGAACAGGATCAGCGCGCACGCCGCCAGCGATGCCGCCGCGACGCACAGTGCGGCGATCCATGGCGAATCGACGACGAAGGGGGACAGCGGGGCACTCATTTCCCGGAATTGCCTACGTTTATGTTCTTTTGACTAGCCGAATCATGCCGGTTTCCGGCCGATCCGCGTGTTACTGCCGCCTTTCGGTTGTTACGGGACGTTAGCCTTTTTCGGAACTCTGCCGGTTTTTCAGAAACCAGGCGGCGGTGGCGGCCAAACCCGCGTCGAGTGAGGACGGAGGCCGCCAGCCTAGCACATCGCGGATATGAGACGAATTCACACGCAAGCTGCCAGTAAGACGCTCGATTTGCGCCGTTTTGCCCGTCAGCCGCCCCGCCGCTTTCAGGATGCCGACCGGCACCGTCAGCAGGCGCGCCGGCCGATTCAGATGATGTCCGAGCCGGCGCGCGAGTTCGGCGACGCCGGGGTCTTCGCCATCGGTGACGTGAAAGAGCTGGTTCGCGGCGCGAGCATGTGTCGCGCATTCGACGATCGCGCTCGCGAGGTTGTCGACGTAGACGAGGCTTCGCTGCGCCGTGACCGCGCCGATCGGCAGCGGCATGCCTTTCGCGATGGCACGCATCAGCGCCAGAAAGTTGGCGCGCACTTCCGGGCCGTAGACGAGCGGCGGGCGCACGATCACGATCTCCATCCCCGTGCGCGCGCCGAATTCCTGCAACATGACTTCGGCTTCGGCCTTTGATACGCCGTACGGATCGGGCGGACGGCGTTCGTCGGTTTCGGTCAGCGGGCGGCCGTCGTCGAGTTCCGCGAGCGCCTTGATGCTGCTCACGAAGACGAAGCGCGTGGCGCCGGCGCGGCGGGCGGCGTCGGCGGTTTTGACCGCGCCATCGACATTGACGGCACGGAAGGTGGCGAGCGGATCGGCGGAGGCGTCGTTCATGACGTGAACGCGCGCGGCCAGATGGATCACGGATGCGCAGCCTTCGAAGACGGCGGGCGTGATGGCATCGAGCGATTTCACCTGGACGGTATGTGGGCCCGCGCTCTGGCGAACGATGCCGAGCGGTTCCTTGCCTGCATCGAGCAAGGCGCGCGTGACCGCACGTCCGACGAAGCCGTTCGCGCCCGTGATGCCGATGCGCTCGCTCATAGCCACTTCCATCCGAACCGGTTGAAGAACTTGTACGCCGACGCGATGAAGAGCTTGATGTGCGTCCAGCCCTTGCCCGCCGCGTCGCCGCCATGATGCAGCACGCGCACGGACGGCACGTAGGCCACGCGCGCGACGTCGTGCGCGCGCAGGCTCAGGTCGTAGTCTTCGAAGTAAAGGAAATAACGCGGGTCGAAACCGTTGAGCTTCTTCAGGACTTCGGTGCGGAAAAGCATGAAGCAGCCGCTCACGATGGGCGGTTCCCAAACAATGTTTCTGTCGTCGATGACATCGCGCATTTCGTATCGTGCTAGCCGCGCTTTGAACGGCTTTCGCAGGCTTCGCGGGAGGAAGCCGCGGATGAAGAGATCGAAGACGGTCGGGTAGCGGCGGCAGAGGAATTGCTGGCTGCCGTCGTCTTCGAGGATGAACGGGGAAAGCAGGCCGACTTCCGGATGCGCGTCCATGAAGGCGATGGCCTCAACGAGCGCATCGCTTTCCAGTTCGATGTCCGGGTTCAGGATGAGGTGATAGCGGCTCGTGGTGCGCTGTATCGCAAGGTTGTGGCCTCGTCCATAGCCGACGTTGCCCTGGCCTTCGATGACGTTCGTTTGCAGCCGCGCTTCGTTGGTGAGCTGCGACCAGTCGATGCGCTCATCCGTTCCGTTGTTGATGAGGTACAGCGGCGCGGACGTGGCTTGATGCGACTTCAGGAAACGATCCAGCGCAGTGTCGAGCGTATGCAACGTACGCTCCAGCATCGCGCGATGCGGCCGGTAGACGACGAGGGATACGCTTATCGGTTCGGGCGGATTTGCGTTGGCGGGATCGGGGTTCAACTGCATCCTTGAAGACGGGATTTCTGGATTTGGCGCGGGTGTTGGCCGGACGATGTGAGGCGATATTTTCGCTGAAATGGGGCGGGCTCAGGGAGTCATTTGGAAAATGCCCGCATTCACCCAAACGTCAACCATCCACTAAGCGTCTCAGCTTCTCGTACGGAGCGAGTCGCCGCACAGGCCTTTGGCCGGCTCGACGCAGGAAGGTCGATGTTACGATCGGGCGTCCTCGCCATTCTCGATAAGTCATGCAACCTGTCTCCAGCCCGGCTTCGGCCAGACTGAACGATGCCAAATGGCGATGCCTGGCCGTGCTGATCCTGGCGCCGCTCATTGTCAAGTTACCCGCGCTGATCGGCGCGCTCGTGGCGGATCCGACGCTCTTGTACGCCCAACTGCAGAGCTATCTGCATCCCGGACCGATCAGAGGTTACCCGCCTTATCCGACGATCGATCCCAACATTGGCTACACGAGCCACGCACTCGGCCGGCGCGCGGCGCTGGACCTGCTGAGCGGTCATCTGCCCTGGTGGAATCACTTCGAAGGCGTGGGTGCGCCGCTCGCAGGCGAGATGCAGTCAGCGGCGTTTTTTCCGTTGACATGGCTGATGGTTCTGCACGACGGGCAGTTGTATCTGCACCTCATTCTGCAAATCATCGCGGGCGTGTCCACCTGGGCGCTCCTGCGCCGTCTGAATCTGCCGACCATGGCTGCGCTCGCGGGATCGCTCGCGTTCGAGTTCAACGGCAGTTTCGCATGGCTCGCCAATGCCGCGATCAACCCCATCCCGTTCCTTCCACTCACGCTGCTCGGTATCGAGACGCTGCACGATCGCGCGGCCACCCGAACCGGCGGCGGCTGGGCGTGGATCACGATCGGGCTTGCGGCCTCGCTCTACGCCGGATTTCCCGAAGTCGCCTATCTCGACGGACTGCTCGTGCTCGCCTGGACGCTGGTCCGCACCGCCTCGCTGCCGAGCCATGCACGGTTCCGTTTCCTGCTGCGCGTTTGCCTTGCAGGATCCATCGCTCTTTGCATGGCAGCCCCGATCCTCGTCGCGTTCTTCGATTACCTGCCGCTCGCCCACACCGGTGGCCACGATGGCGGCGACGGTTTCGCATCGTCGAACATCGGCTCCAGGTTCCTGCTCGGCCTGCTGTCGCCCTATGCCTTCGGCGGAATCTTCCAGGAAAAGCCATTTGCGGCTTTTTGGGGCGTAGTCGGTGGTTACGCCGGCTGCACGCTCGTCGCATTGGCACTTTGCGGCGTCTCCGGCAGCAAGCACCGCGGATTGCGTATCGCGCTGGCAACTTGGGTCGCTGTCAGTCTCGGCATGAGTTATGGCTTTCCGGGCATGAGCGCCCTCGTCCACATCATTCCGGGACTGAAGCTCGCCGCATATTTCCGGTACCTGCCGCCGTCCTGGGAATTCTGCCTCTGCGTTCTCGCTGCATTCGGCCTCGCACATCTGCAGACCGACACACACGGTGCGCGGCTCAAAGGCGCGACCATCGCCCTTGTGCTCATGTGCGGCATGACGTTCTGGATGATGACCCGCGCGAACCTTTTTCCCCAAGGACGCTTTGCACAGATTGCATGGCTCGTGACTGCCATCGTGCTGCTGGCCAATGCGGGATTCGCCTGGGGCACGCGCTCGGCACGCGTGCGCTCGCGTGCGCTTGCGTCGCTGCTCGTCGCCGAAGCCGTGATCTATCTGCTCGTGCCCGTGCTCATTCTTCCGTCGCGCGGCACCGTGGAACTCGGCGGCGTCCGTTTCCTTCAGGCTAACCTCGGGCAGCATCGCTTCACGACGCTCGGACCGGTGCAGCCCAACTACGGCTCGTATTTCGGCATTGCGGAGGTGAATCACAACGACCTGCCTGTTCCGAAAGCCTGGACCGATTACCTCGTGAAGCATCTGGATCCCAATGCCTCGCCGATTCTTTTCACCGGCGTCTCGCGCGCCGATCCGGCTGGACCGAGCGCAGTCGAAAGTCTGCTGACACATCTCGAAGGCTATCGACGAATCGGGACGCGTTACGTCGTCGCGCCCGCTAACGCGCTCGAGTCGCCGTCCTTCGCACCATTGCAAGCCTATCTGCAATCTCCCACCGGACCTCGGCTCAGTTTGGTCTACAGCGACAAAGGCATGCAGCTCCTGGAGATTGCCGACCCCGCACCCTATCTGAGCGCGGCGGGATGCTCGCTCGCCGTCGAGAGCCGTGATGCCTTGGAAGCCGACTGTAGCGCGTCATCGAAGCTGATCCGCCTCGAACTCTTCATGCCGGGCTGGCAAGCATGGGTCAATGGGAGCGCCCAGAAAGTCAGTCCGACCGGCGAAATCTTCCAGGAAGTCGCATTGCCGAAAGGGCGGTCCACGATCCGCTTCGCTTTCTCGCCGCCCTTCATCGCATGGGCGTATGCGTTGTTTGGCGCAGGCTGGGCCGTTCTGATCATCGCCTTGATACCGATACGGCGATCGATGACGCGGAAAACTGCAGACGCGAACGCGCGTGACTGCTCATAGAACGAGGCGCTGCGTTGCGAGAAACTCGATTGTCCGATCGAGCGCGTTCACCCATGCAACGCGGCGAGAATATGTGGCCCGACTTGCGCCGTCGTCACCGGGAGACAAGCGTTGCCGGAGAATCGGCGAGCGGCCGCCGACGCCGCCCCACCGAGTGACCCATGGCGATGAACGGACGCTCGATCAGCGCATAAGTGCACGCCGCGAAAACGCACAACACGACAGCGCAAGACAACAGGGCAAGCCAATAATGCACCGGGCTTGAAACCGCCCATTGCTTGAATGGCTCGTGCCAGAACAGCAGGGTCATCGGCAAGCCCTGCAGCAGATAGATTCCGTAGCTGATGTGGCCGAGACGTTCAGCCGAACGCAGCCGGAACAGCCCGAACAGCGACGCGCCGTTGCAGATGCACAAAAACGCGATGCCGATGAGCGCGATCTCGAGGATACCGGCGTGCGTCGTTGCAAAGCTGAACAGAATGATCATCGCGGCGAGCGCGACGAGTGACAGCGACCAGTCCGGCATGCGAAGCCGAATGCCCTCATGCAAAAGAGACGCAGTGGTTATGCCGCAAAAGAAAGCGGCCGGCAGACACGCGAGTTCGCTTCGCATCGTCAACATCAGAGAGAACGATGCCGCGGTTCCCACGAGGGCAAACGCAATATGCATGCGTGCCCGGACGAACAGAGACAGCACGATCAGTGAGAAATAAAACCACCATTCGTACTTGATGCTCCAGGTAACGCCCATCAGGATGAATACGGTCCACGGAAAAGCATTGATCGGCGACATTTCATCGCTGAGACCGAAAGCAAGCCACCGTGCCGATTTGTCGAGAAGCGAGGACAGTGGCTCGTGCAATTCCCAGCCAGTGCGCCAGAACACTATCGCGATCATTAAAAGCACCGCAAAGACATACAGCGGTGCGATGCGAAAAAAGCGGCCCACATAAAGGCTACGCCAATCCGGTCGGCCCCGCGTTTTGAGCAACCGACCCCAAAACAGAAATGCCGTGATCATGAAAAAGAACATGACCGCCACCCCGCCAAGCGGGCGATAGAACAATTTCTCCGGCGCGGCCCACTTTCCGTCGACGACATAGCTGTAGTTGATGATGCCGTGATACAGCATGACCGACAGTGCCAGGAACCCGCGCAGACCGTCGATAGTAGCTACGCGGCGCCCCGCGGTTTCAGTCGCGTCGACGAATTTGAAGATCGGCAATGAAAAGAACAGGCACAGCGCGGCGAGAACCAGAAAATAAGGCAGGAGACTATATAAGGACATCATTCTCGCTCGTGGGGGCGCAAATATTTGCAACTGTCTTGCTGTGCGGTGGAAACCGAAATTTTGACTTTTGCTGTTACCGGCTCCGGTGCCCGCAAGCATCTGGCCCGCTCACGGCCTGATCGAGTGAGCCCTTTTGAGCGACGGCAAAGCTGAATTGTTGGCAAGATAACACAACTGGTATCCTTCCTGCTGAATGTGAATCAAGTCCATTTGTACACCCGCATCATGCATGAACTCCCCACTAAAGCACATCAGACCCGCTACGGTCATCCTGGCGCCATTATCTGGCTTACAGGACTTTCCGGAGCCGGAAAATCGACTCTCTCACTCAATCTTGAAAGGCGGCTTTTCGAACAAGGTTATTTCGTCACCGCATTGGACGGCGACGAATTGCGAGAAGATCTGAACGCGGATCTCGGCTTCTCCCCGAGCGATCGCACCGAAAACGTGCGCCGGGTCGCGGCGGTCGCGCGCTTCATGGCCAATCGTGGTGCGCTCGTCATCGTGTCGCTCATCTCGCCCTTCGAGGAGGATCGGCAACGCGCTCGCGCGGCCTCCCACGTTCCGTTTCGCCTGGTTCACGTGGATGCGAGCCTCGATGTGTGCCAGCGCCGCGACCCCAAAGGATTCTACGCACGGGTTGCGAAAGGCGGCATTCAGCAGTTCACCGGCGTCACTTCACCGTACGAGCCGCCCCCTTCTCCCGACCTCCTTCTCAAAACCGGTGAGTTGTCGATTGCCGCGTGCATCGACCGTCTCGTTCGCCTGGTTGAAGAAGCGGCACCTCTTGAGCGCCGTACCCCTCAAGAACATTAAGGTTTCAACTCGAGATTCAAACGATGTTCATACTCTTCGGTTCGCCGCGTTCCGGCACGACGCTCTTCAAAGAGAGCCTCAACCTGCATCCTCAAGTGCTGATTCCGTTTCAGACTACGTTCATCAGCCCGGTCGCCCATCTCATGGGCTCGATCAGAGACTGGAGCAAAGCACGGCCGCTCGTCGAGCAACTGATCGTTTCCACCGACGACTACGCCTCGACCCTCGAGCCACACATAAGCAGAGCCGACGTGCACGATGCGCTCGACCACGCAGAGCCGACGGTGGCTGGCGTCCTCAAGGCGATATACGGGAAAATCGCTGCGAACACTGGCAAGGCAATCGCGGGCGACAAGACGCCGGATGACCTGCTCTCCATCCGAAAGCTGGAAGAAGTTGGCGTGCTCGCGAGCGATATCAAGTTCCTGCATATCGTTCGCGATGTGCGCGGCGTGTTGTCGTCATTGCGGAACGTCTCATGGGCTCCGGCTGGAATCGAGGAGTACTTTCCGCGCCTCTGGAACTACACCAATCTGCATCTATTCCGCGCAATGCAGGGGCAGCCGAACTATTTGATGGTGCGCTACGAAGACCTGGTGGCGAATCCCCGGGACACGCTCCAGAAAAGTTCGGCGCTGCTCGGATTGCCGTTCGACGAAGCCATGCTGGACCATGCCGCACGCGCGCCCGTGCTTCGCCACGACCAAAGCCACCTGAACTTGTCTCAGCCGTTCCAGTCGGAGCGAGCCACCTCGTGGACGAGGTCGCTCGACGCCGACGTTCAAAAGCATTGTCACGATACTGCCGGCGAAGCGCTGCGCGTGTTCGGCTACGCTTGACGGCTGCGCCGAAGCGCCACGTCACAAGCACCGCGCTCGCGACGTTGGCGCGTTAATTCCGCCCGTACGTGTCCTCGTACCGAACGATGTCATCCTCACCCAGGTAGCTACCCGACTGGACCTCGATCATCGCGAGCGGAATCTTGCCCGGATTCTTGAGGCGATGCTTCTGGCCGAGCGGAATGTAGGTGGACTGATTCTCGGACAGCAGGACAGTTTCATCGCCGCGCGTGACGAGCGCCGTGCCGCTGACCACGATCCAGTGTTCCGCGCGGTGATGGTGCATCTGCAAGGACAGTTCCGCACCGGGATTGACGACGATGCGCTTGACCTGAAAGCGCGGATCGCAATCGATCGAGTCGTACCATCCCCAGGGACGATAGACCTTTCGATGGTGTACCGCCTCCGAACTGGCGCCCGACTCGAGCCGTGCAACGACGCGTTTCACGTCTTGCACCTCGGAGGTCTTGGCTACGAGGATCGCATCCGGCGTTTCGACGACGATCAAGTCTTCGGTACCCACACAGGCGATGAGCCGTCCCTCCGAGTGAGCGAACGTATTGCTCGCCCCTTCGAATATCACGCGGCCCCGCGCGACGTTGCCCGCATCGTCCTTGGGCATCAGGTCCCAGATCGCATCCCACGAACCGACATCCGACCAGCCCGCAGTCAACGGCACCACGACACCCCGCGCCGGCGAATCCGGCCTGTTCAGATGCTCCATGACCGCGAAGTCGATGGAATCGGACGGGCTCGCGGCGAAAGCTTCGGCATCCAGACGCACGAAGTCCCGGTCTGCGCTCGCGTGTTCCACCGCCCTGGATACTGCGGTCCCGATGTCCGTGCAGAAGTGCTCGACGAGCCGAAGCCATACCGACGCACGAAGAACGAAGATGCCGCTATTCCACAGATAATCGCCTGACGCGACGTAGCGCTCGGCGACTTCACGATTCGGCTTCTCGACGAACGCTTCGAGCCCCAGGGCGCCGCGTTCGCCGGCCGGGCCGGATGCCTTGATGTAACCGTATCCCGTGTCCGGGCGCGTGGCCGTGATGCCCATCGTCACCACGTGACCGTCAGCCGCTTCGTCGGCGGCCACCGATACCGCGCGGGTGAACGCCGACAGTTCGGTAATGGCGTGATCGGCCGGCATGACCAGCATGATTGCATCGCGGCCATTTTGCGTGAGCAGCCGTGCAGCCGCCGTCAGTGCCGGCGCCGTATTTTTGCCGACGGGCTCGAGCACGATCCGGCTTTGGCGGCCGACCTGCCGCAACTGTTCCGCAGTCGTGAAGCGATGGTCTTCCCCACACACGACCATCACTTCGTCCGCCACGCGCCGCGTGCCCTGAAGACCGTCGAGACGTCGCGCCGTTGCCTGCAGCAGCGAGTCGTCGCCGAGCAAGTTGATCAATTGCTTCGGAAAGTGTTTGCGCGAAAGAGGCCAGAGCCGCGTGCCGGAGCCGCCGGCCAGAATCACCGCCTGCAAAGGCACTTCATGCCGCTCGTCTGCCCTGTTGAAACTGGAAGTTGTGATCTGTGTCATCGCTGTTTATGTGTGGATCGGCGCCGACGAACGATCCCGGAACGTCCCGGCGCCAACCAAGAATCAAGCCGTGACCGCTGCGCGAAACGCCGACGCGTTGCGCGGGTCCGACGCGTAATCATAGAAAGCGCCGCGGGTCGCGAAGGCCGGCAGGATGGTCTGGAAGAAAACCAGCAACTCGGTGAACTGCTTGTTGCGCAGAAACTGCACGAACGCGTTCAGATCCTGCTCGTTGAGTCCCGCCGAGAACAGCCGCGGCCCGGACTGGAAGAGACCCTGAGCGATAACGGCCGCGATCTCGACACGTACCTTGCTGATATCTTCCTTGATGGTGTTCCGCTCGTGCACGCGATACACGATGTGCTCGTGATCGAGATCCAGATGCACGGAATCGTGTGCGAACGCGTACATGAGGAAATCGAGGTCGTGACAGTAACGCAAGGGCTGGAAGCCGCCGGCCGCTTCCCATAGCTTGCGCGAGAACACCATGTTGGACGTGGTCGCGACGAAGTTCTCGTTCATCAACGCAAGTTGCGGCAGCCCCGTGCTGACAAGGAACTGACGCGCGCGGCCGAGCCAGTCGATCGCCACGCCGGCTTGCTGGCGAACGCTGTCGTCGTCCATGATGCCGACGGCACCCGATATGAGTCCGACGGAAGGTCGTTCGCTCAATACGGCGCGGCAGTACGCGAGCTTCTCCGGCGAAAAAACGTCATCCGAATTGAGCACCGCCACATACTCGCTCCGGCTGATGCCGATTGCACGATTCAACGTGTTGTGAGCGCCCGCGTTTTCCTGCTTGTAGACGCGCGCATGGCTGACCTTGGCCAGGGCGCGCTGCGCGAGTTCGAAGCCGTTATCCGACGAGCCATCGTCGATGAGGATGATTTCATCGGCGGGCGACGTCTGCGCCAAAACGCTTTCCAGCGCGGACTCGATGTAGCGCGCGTGATTGTAGAGCGGCACGACTACCGAGATGCTCGGTCCGGTGAGCGCACCGGTCACTTCCTTGCGAGATTTGAAGATAGGCATGATGTGGCTGCGAAGACGGTCGGGCGATGATCGGCCCGTCATTGAATGTCGGTGTCGAAGAAAGGAAAGTACCGCGATTTATAGTGCAAGTCTCGCGACCGCTCCTTGATGAAGCGAGCCGGATTCCCGCCGACGATCGTGTACGGTTCGACGTCGCGCGTCACCACCGCACCCGCGCCCACCACCGCGCCCTCGCCGATGCGCACGCCAGGACAGATGATCGCGCGTGCACCAATCCACGCGTGATCCTCGATCACGACGGGCTTGCACAGACAGACGAAGTCCGGATTCTGCGGATCGTGCGTGAGCGTCTGAATCAACGTGTAATGCGAGACGTTCACATTGTTGCCAATGGTGAGAGGCACGCGTCCGTCGAGATAGGTGTAGCGGTTGATGACCGTGTTGTCGCCAATCGAGATGTGATAGCCGGTTACGAAACACCCCATCGCCATGCTCGAGTCGCGGCCCATCCGCACCTGGCAGAAACGGCGCAGAAACCAATGGCGGGGGCCGTACGGCATCCAGTTCATGAACAGGTGATTGCCGAGATAAAAGCAAACGGCAGGCTTGAAACGCCAACGTATGAATCGATAAAAAGTCTTCAGAGGGCCGAGCATGATCCTGTCCGCCTGTTCAGTGAGCCTTGCGCCGTTCGCGCACCACGTTCTCGATGATCTGCTCGTACCGCTTCACGATGGCGGAAAAATCGAAGCGTTCGTAGATCTTTGCCCGCCCGGCTCGCCCCTTCTCGCGCCACTTTTCACGGTTCGACGCCATTTCGTCCATCGCCTGTGCGAGAACCGGTGCGATCTCATAGCTGTGCGGCTTGTACGCGAGTTCGTCGAGCAATGCCGAATTGAGTCTGGGCGTGTCGCCGTACTCGTTGGGAATCAGCATGCCGATGTCGCTGTCTTCGATCACCTCTGCCGAGGCCCCCGTGTCGGTCAAGATCATCGGCTTCTGATAGAACATGGCCTCGTTCATGGCAATGCTCCAGCCCTCGATGAACGAAGGCAGCAGGAAGGCGTCGGCAATCCGGTGCACATCCTCGACGTCGGGGAAATAGCCCGGCATCAGAATGTGACCATCGAGTCCATGCTCGCCGAGGTAGCGCCGGAGTTCCTCGACGTGCGGCGGATACACGACATTTCCGACACACAGAATCTTCACGTCGCGGCGGCGCTGGAGCAGGTGCTTCATCGCATCCGCCATGATGTAGTGACCTTTGTGAAGGTTATACGAAGCGATATTGGCGAATACGTAATCCGACTCGGACAATCCGAGCGCTTCGCGCGTGAGTTTGACCGGCTTCTTTTCGCGCGCCTCGTGCTCCGAGATGATCAGTCCGTTCGGCACGGTGATGACCTTGCTCGCCGTCACGCCAAGATTCTCGACCGCGTAACGCGTGGCATTGCGCGAAACGGAAATGTAGCAATCGACGTAGCGGTCGTTTTCCGCGAAGGCGCGCGCCTGTTCCTGTGAGAAGAATGCGTAGACGTTGTGAATGAAGGTGATGTTGGGAATTCCGCGCTCCGCAAAGAGTGGATAACCCGTGTTCGAGAAATGCGACATCGACACATCGATGTCGAATTGCTTCAGCGTTTTCCGATAGGCGCCGAGCACGTCGCCTGCGGGCAATCCAATGACGCGTAGGCCTGCAGCCTGCGCGACGCTACCCAGATGGCCGACCTTTCCCGGCGTGACGATGGTCACATCGAAGCGCGCGCGATCGAACGCGAGGGCCGAATCGAGAACGACCTTTTCGAGGCCGCCCTTATCGAAGGAGGCGAGTTCGATCAGGACGTTGAGCTTGTCCTTCGGCGCGCTGTTCGAGGTCTTGCGAAAAAAAGATAAGAGGGATTGCAGCATGTCCGGTTCTGGTCAGTGTGTCGCCGGGATATCAGGCGAGGACGTTGAATGCGTTGGCGCGCAGCTTGTGCGAAGTTCCGCTCGACCCGATGGACCCGAGCAGCGAGGCCATCTTCGCGGCAACGCTTTCCACCGAGTATTCGGCCATCGCTGCCGCGAAGCCCGCATCGGCCAGGCGGTTCCACAGCGCCTCGTCTTCGTGCAGGCGAATGATCGCATTCGCGATTTCTTCCGCGTCGTCGCCTTCGAGCACATGTTCCTCGTTCACGAGACCCATGCCCTCGCTCGCGACGCGACTCAACACGCAAGGCAATCCGTGCAGCAGACTCGACACGACCTTGCCCTTGATGCCGGCGCCGAAACGAAGCGGCGCGACCGACAGGCGTGCCCGCTCGAGCACGCCATCGAGGTTCTCGACAAAGCCGACGATCGTCACGCCTCTCGCAGGATCGTGAAGTGCCTGAACTTCAGGCGTCACATTGCTGCCGACGATGTCGAGCTTGGCGTGCGGAAGGCGTGCGATGACCTTCGGCCAGATGTCGTTGACGAGGAACGTGACCGCGTCGACGTTCGGCCTATGCGCAAAACCGCCGACGAAGATCACGCCGGAACGGTCGGAGAAGGTCTTCTCCGAACGCGTCGGCAGGCGCGGGATTGGAATCCGGTGCACGTTCGCCGCAGGCAAGGTGCGCTTGACGATTTCGTACTCGAGACGACTCACCACGATAGTCGCATCCGACTTGCTGATCGCGCTGATCTCTTCCCTGCGCAGCGACAGGGCCAAATCGAGGGCCTCCGCGGACCGCTCGTGGATGGCCGCCCGCTCCTCGCGCAGATAGTGCAGGTCAACGGTTCCGAAGACGACCTTGACGTGCGGCGCGCCCACCTTGAGGGGTTCGATGACATGGCGCGCGACGATCACGCGCTGCGCCAGCACCACGTCGGCCTGCGCCGCCTCGGTCATGACCAGGCGATTGAGCGACTCCAGGCCGCGGGCGTATTGCACGCGCACGCCCCATCGCCGCAGCGCATCCGAATAGGATTCGACCGGCTTGTCTTCGAACGCAGCGATGAAACTGACTTCGAAACCGAACTCCTGGAAGATGCGCATGTACCAGAACACGTCCGCAGAGCCGGAGTCCTGGTCGGGCTTCGGAACGAACGCATCGATCAGCACGACCTTCGGGCGCTTGGCCAGCGTGAGCGGGCCGCCGTTCGCGCCCGCCGACACGAAAGTCGTCTCGAAGCGCTCGCGCAGCGCCCAGCGCTGGTAAGCGTCGTTCCACTTTTCGTCGGCATTCGGCTCGCGTTCCACCGTCTGCTCCAGGCTGACGAAGCGCGCAAAAGGATGGCAGTAGATGTGTTCGCCCAGTTCAGCGATGCGCAGCGCAATGCCCGCGAGGCCCGCGCCAAACGGCGTTTCCGCTCCGAAATCCGCCGCGATCTGCTGCCATGTGCGCGTTCTAATCGCGACGAAGCCGGGGCCTGCGGAGGACACGCGCGTGACGGCATTCACGAGCGGACTTTCCGCCGTCAGTCCGACGCCGTTGGGCTTCAAACGTCCGTCCGCCTCGATGGCGGCGCCCGCGCTGCGCACGACGCCTTGCTCGTCGATGACCAGGGCCGCGAACGCGGCTGCGTCGCCGAAGCGCGCGAAGCCCTGGACCAGGGCATCGAGCCAGCCGGCTTGCGCAATCAGCAAGTCCGACAGAAGAACCACGTAGTCGCCCTCGGGGGCGCCGAGAACATCGCGCAACGCTTCGAGCGAGGCTACGGCCCGCGTATCGCCGAGAACATCCACGTTGAATTGCTTGGCGACAGCGGACGCCTGTGCGCCGACGACTACCACCCGCACCGGGACTTCGTCGCCGTGCTCGCTCAATGCGGCAAGGCATTGATGCAGTGCACGCTCATCGCCCGAATGGAGGATGACGACAGTCGCACGCGGATTGCGATGGGCAACGAACGGCCGCACCGTCGCCAGCGCTCGCGTCTGCGCGGTCGCGGCCGGCGCTGTCGTGACGACAGGCGCTGCGGCGGCCGCTGCGGAAGCTTCCACGGGTGCGGCAGAAGCAGCGGGGACCGGAGGCGCGGGTTGATGCGCCGCCGGCGAGCGGGTTGCGGCGACGCCGCGACGCACGCCGCGCAGCTTTCTGACAGCGAACCGCAGCGGCTTCGTGATCCACCAGGACGTCGACGCGTAGATCGCGGCGATCTGGGTTTTCAGTGCCTCATTCTCGCCGCGCAGCACGGCCTCGATCTGAACGTAAGCGCGGCTTTGCCGCACGCCATCTTGCACCTGATCGAGGACCGAATGCGATTGCCTGACCTGCTCGCCAATGCCGTTGAGCAGACTGATGACGTTCGACTGGTCGCTCAGGCGATGATTCAGCTCCTTGGCGGTCCCCAGTTGATCATTGAGCCGGCTGCACTCCTGATTGAGCCGGGCAATTTCCTCTTCCAGGCGCACCGTTTCCGCGGTCAGTTCGCCGACCCTGGCATCGCGCTCAGCGCCCGAAGCGCTGATACCGACAATCTCCTCGTTGAGACGGACGATCTCCTCGTTGAGCCGGACGGTCTCCACGGTCAGCGAGCCCACCTTTGCGTCGCGCTCGAGCACCGCCTCGGTCAGCCGGACGGTCTCGGCGGTCAGTGTGCCGATCTCCTCACCCCGGCCTAGCGTTTCGGTGGTAAGCCGGGTGATTTCGGTAAGCTGCGCGCCGATCTGCTGATTGCGGGCGTCGTCATAACGGGCGAACGACAGGGCGCCTTCCAGCACGTCGTCGTCCGGCTCGGGAAGCGGACCATCGGATGCGAGCGCCACGAAATAGACCGGATCGACAATGCCTGCCGTTGCCCGGTACTCGTTGGGCGCGACTTCCGACCAGTAGGTCACCTGCTTCGCGCCCTCACGGCCTTCGCGGAACAGCATAGATCCCGCCGTCGGTTTCTGCTCGTAAAGCACGAAGTTCTTGAAGCCGCTCTGCAGCCACGCAATGAACTCGCCGCGATCCAGTTCGCGCACGTGGAACTCGTTGGGCGGCGCGCCCGGCGGCGAATACACCGGACGGTTGGGCGTGGAGATTATCATCAGACCATCGGGCCGCAGCACTCGCCGCGCCTCTGTCATGAATGCTTCGTGCTCGGTGAAATGCTCCAGCGTCTCAAAGGAGTTAAGAACGTCCACGGAGGCATCCGGTAGAGGAATCGCCGTCGCACTGCCATGCAGGAAACGCAGATTGGTTTGCTCCGCGTAACGCGCGCGCGCTTTGTTCACCGCCTGCTCGTCGATGTCCACGCCGATAACCTGCTTCGCGGATTGCGCCAGCACCGCCGAGCCGTATCCCTCGCCGGAAGCGATGTCGAGCACTTCCTTGCCCTGGCAAAGCGTGGTCGAGAACAGGTATCGATGAAAGTGTTCGTACTGGATAGGACCGCCGACTCCCGGAAGATAGCGCTCCCCAGTGAACTCGTGGCCGCCTTCTGCGCCCTTGAATTTGAACGTTCGGCTCGTGCTTTTCATATTGGATTTCCTACCGGCGACCGTCTGTGCAATCTGACCGGACAACGATGTCGTTGAAATTTTCCGCCCTGCGCTGCAATCGCGCCGGGATACATGCTTTCTTGCGTCGTGGCGTCACGCCTTGGCGACTTCGACCTGCGTCATTGCCACACCGATCAGTTCGTACCGGACACGCGAGGCATGAACCCTGAGCGGCACGGCGTCGTGAATCCAGTGCAACTGGACATGACTATATTGAGTGCCCTCCGCCACAGCCACGTTGATCGTGAAGTCTCCGATCGGCAGCACCGGCATGACGAACGAGAATTCCGCGCGCAGTACATCATTCTGCTCGCACCGCACAGGATTGTCGGCAAACGTTCCGAACGTGTTCGCGCCAAACAGGTCCTGGCCGCGGTCGTTCTTGATATAGAAACCTATTATGGGGGAAGCAAGCGCTTCGCCGATGGCCACCGACACCTGCAATATCACGGACTCGCCGCCCACCACCCAGTCCAGCCGGCGCCGCGCGGAATCGAGGATGGCGACGTCGGCGATTCGCGCGCCGCCCGAACCGAAAGACTGCGAATCCGGGCTGAACGGCAGGATTTCGATGTCGTTGCGCAAGGACGAGCCGTTGATCAGGTCACGGCGAACGTCACGGCTGGCACCGCGACGAGGCGCGAGACCGGACGTGCTTCCACCGCTCGCCGGCGTGCCCGCGCTGTAGTAGGTCTCGAGGTAGGCAGTGCATACGTCGTCGGGATCGCCCTGCGCAACCACTTTGCCGTGATCCAGCCAGATGGCCTTGGAGCACAGCTTGCGAATGGACGACGTGTCGTGACTCACGAACAAGATGGTCCCGCGCTTCTTGAACTCATGAAGAAAGCGGAAACACTTCTGATTGAAGAAGGCGTCGCCGACGGCGAGGGCCTCGTCGATCACGAGGATGTCGGCGTCGACGTGAGCGATGACTGCGAACGCGAGACGGACGAACATTCCGCTCGAATACGTCTTGACCGGCTGGTCGATGAACTCGCCGATTTCCGCGAATTCGACGATGCTGTCGTAGCGCTCGTCGATCTGTTGACGCGAGAGTCCGTACAGCTGCGCATTGAGATAGACGTTCTCGCGCCCGGTGAATTGCACGTCGAAGCCGGAACCCAGCTCGAGCAGCGCGGCAACCTTCCCCTGGACCGAGATTGAACCCGATGTCGGCGCAAGCGTTCCGCAGACGATCTGAAGCAAGGTGCTTTTGCCCGAGCCATTACGCCCGATGATCCCGACTGTCTCGCCGACGGCGACGGAGAAAGTCACGTCGGCCAGGGCGGAAAAGGTCGTGGAATCGGCGTTGGCAGCGTTGTCGCCTGCAGCGGATGCGCGCGCGGCGAAGCGCCTCGCGACGCCCCGGATGCTGCGCTTGAGCCGATCCGATGGTCGAGCGTAGGACTCGTATGCCTTGCTAATGCGGTGCGCCTCGATTGCCGTGCCACCAGAACTCAACAGTTGTCCTTCCAACCCGCCTCCATGCGAAGACTGAGACGGCCAAACAGGAGCGTCGTGCATGCCCACAGCTGACCAGCGCCTGAAAATCAAAACGGATAATGTTACAGCATTCCCCGTGCGAAAAAACGACAGCGCCGCAGTGCCGCGCCGGCCCGTCCCTGCTGAAATCCGCCCCACCCGCCGTGGAATTGCGCCGCGACGAATTCGCCATGCACGACTATTGCAATTCTTACACTTCGACACAGCCTCCGCGATGTGACTGGCGGCGGCGCCAATAATGCGTGTGAGATAATTCCGCGTTTATCGCAGCCCGGGCCGGTCAGTGCCAGCCTGCCGCTGCACGAAATTCCAGACCCTGGCTCCGCGCAAGCTCGACAGCGCGTTTTGGGCGAATCAAGCGCCCGGCCTTATTACCTGTTGAATCCAAGATCGTCTATGCAAAGCTTCAGCGTTTCGCCGCGGTATCTTGCTGCCTCTCTTTTGAAGAACAGACGACTCATGTTCGACTTGGGACGACGCGACGCGGTCGGCCGCTACAAGGGTTCGTTTCTCGGCATTCTGTGGTCGTTGCTCACACCGCTGTTCATGTTGTGCATTTATACGTTCGTATTCAGCGAGGTCTTCAAATCTCGCTGGAGCGGCGGCGGTGCGCAGAGCGCCAGCAAGAGCGAGTTCGCGGTCGTGCTGTTCGCGGGCATGATCATGTTCAATCTGTTTTCGGAGTGCATCACCCGAGCGCCGTCTCTCATACTTTCGAACTCGAACTTCGTCAAGAAGATCATCTTCCCGCTCGAGATCCTTCCTTGTGTCACGCTGCTCTCGGCGTTGTTTCATTTCTGCGTGAGCGTGTTCATTCTGCTGATCGCCGAGTGGCTGATCGTCGGTTCAGTGCCCGTCACGGCGTTCATGTTGCCGATCGTGCTCCTGCCGCTGTGCGTGCTGATACTCGGTATCAGCTGGGCGCTGGCCGCGACCGGGGTTTATCTGCGCGACATCGGACAAACCATCGGAATCCTGGTCACGGCGCTCATGTTTCTGTCGCCGGTGTTCTTCCCGGTGTCGTCCCTGCCGGAACAGTTCCGCTCGCTGGTTTACATGAATCCCATGACGTATCCCATCGAACAGAGCCGCGACGTGCTGGTCTGGGGCGTATCGATCGACTGGTCGCGCTGGAGCGTGTACTCGGGCATCGCCCTCGTCGTCGCCTGGTTCGGCTTCGCATGGTTCCAGAAGACGCGCAGAGGGTTCGCCGATGTCATCTGAGGTCGTGATTCGCGGCACGCGGCTAAGCAAGGGATTCGACTCATACGAGCGGCCCACGGACCGGCTGAAGCAGAGTATTTACGGTGCAGCCAGCAGGGCCGTACTGGCGCCGTCCGCACGCCGCTTCCTGAGCGAGCGCGCGCGCGGCTGCGTGCGAACTTTCTGGGCGCTCAAGGACGTCGACTTCGAGGTCTCCCGGGGGGAAACAGTTGGCATCATCGGCCGCAACGGCTCCGGAAAGAGCACGCTGTTGCAGATCATCTGCGGCACCCTCGCGCCGACGGACGGAGAGATCGAAAGACGCGGGCGCATTGCAGCGCTGCTCGAACTGGGTTCCGGTTTCGACGTCGAATACACCGGCCGCGACAACATCTATATGAACGGACAGCTCCACGGCCTGAGCCGGGAGCAGATCGACGCGCGGCTGGACGAAATCATTGCTTTTGCGGACATCGGTGAGTTCATCGATCAGCCCGTCAAAACGTATTCCAGCGGTATGTTCGTGCGCTTGGCCTTTGCCGTGATCGCCCACGTCGACGCGGACATTCTGGTCATCGACGAAGCGCTCTCGGTGGGAGATGCATTCTTCACTCAGAAATGCATGCGCTTCCTGCGCCGTTTCCAGCAGACCGGAACCGTGCTATTCGTGAGTCACGATTCTTCGGCCGTGCGCAGCCTGTGTGATCGCGTGATCTGGCTCGATCACGGCACGCTCCGTGAAATGGGGGAAGCCAAGCGGGTCTGCACGAGCTACTTCGAAACGTTCTATGAGCGCCAGCAGCCTGAGCGCAGCAATGCTCGCGGAGACGATGGCGGCGAAGGAATGGCGCAACAAGTGAGCCGCCTCGCAGCGCTACGTGCCGACGCGCAGACCGCCGATCAACGGCAGCGTTTCATCGCCGCTGCAAAAGACGAAGCGGCGCCGGTCGTCCTGCGGCCGCTTGCCGTCGACACGCAGCACTTGCCCACAGTACGCCCGAAGCCGATCATTCGCACAACCACGCTGCTGGGCGAGGAAGGGGGCGCGATAACGTGGGTCGTCGGCCGAGAGCACGTGCAACTGGTCGTGCAATTGGACAACCCGCTGGAGGGCGACACGCCAATCGTCGGTTTCGTGGTCAAAGACCGGCTCGGTCAGCCACTTTTCGGTGACAACACTTCTTTCACATCGAGTGTGCCTGCGCCAGCCGGCGAGACGAAGCAGATCGCAGCGCGGTTCGTGTTCGAGATGCCTACGCTTCTTCCCGGCGAGTATGCGATCAGCGTCTATGCGGCGCGACGCACGACGGCCGAGGACGTCCTTCTCGACGCCATGCTCGATGCGTTGATCATCCGGTCCGAATCTACTGCCGTCGCAACCGGTATCGTCGGGATGCGGATGAGTAATATCAATTTGTTCGTCGCTTCGGAACTCGAAAAGGCGTGATCGACACCGCCGAGGCGCCCTACGCTTGCCTGATGAACCACGTTCCTTTTTGTTGAACATATGACGATCGGCCAGGACGACCGAGACCAGACAGCCACTGCCGGCACATCGATGCAACCGTCGCAAAGTGCGCTCGACCTGAGCCGGGCGCACGCGCGCATTGTCGAGCTCGAGGGTCAACTCGCTCGCGCGCTGGCAGATCTCCAAGAACAAAGCGCCGCCGAGAGCGAGCGCGTGAAGCTCGCTGTCGAGCTGGATCGAATGCGTCATTCGCCGTCGTGGCGCGTTACCGCCCCGTTACGACAGGCCGAGACGATCGCAAAGGCCGTGAAGATTCTCTTCGATACGGTGCGGCGTCAGGCTCAGGCGCGCAACGGATACGGACGTGCACTCACCTACTATGCCGGCATGGCGCGTCGGGAAGGCATCTCCGGCATCAAGGCTCGCTTTCGACGCGTCCGCACCGGTGCGGGTTTCAGCGACTGCGTCCCGTCTGACGAGGACTATCGAGCGTGGGTTAGCGAGTACGACACGCTGGGCCCTGAACAACGCCGGCGAGCCGAGAGCTTGCTGGCGTCCCTCGCTGGAAAGCCGCTCATTTCGATCATCGTTCCCACGTACAACAGCGATCCGGCGTTGCTCCGGGAGATGATCGAGTCGGTCAGAGAACAGATTTATCCCAACTGGGAACTCTGTATTGCCGATGACGCGTCTACCGATCCTGCCGTTGCCGAAAGCCTGCGCGCGTGGATGGCGCAGGACGCGCGCATCAAAGTCGTCTTTCGCGCGACCAACGGTCATATCTGCGCGGCGAGCAACAGCGCGCTCGAACTCGCTGCAGGCGAATTCGTTGCGCTCCTGGATCACGACGACATACTGCCCGCACATGCGCTTCTGATGGTGGCTCGCTATATCGATGCGAACCCGGGCGCGCGCATGCTCTACAGCGACGAGGACAAGCTCGATTCGCACGGTCTGCGTACGACGCCGTATTTCAAGCCGGACTGGAATTCGGTCCTGTTCCTGACGCAGAACATGTTCTCCCATCTCGGTGTTTTCGAGACTGCGCTCGTCAGGCAGGTTGGCGGATTCCGGATTGGCTTCGAAGGAAGTCAGGACTACGACCTCGCGCTCCGTTGCCTGGCGGTCGCGGGCGCCGACGCGGTCGTGCACATACCGCACGTGCTCTATCACTGGCGAATCACGCCGGTCAGTACAGCGGGCAGTGCCAGCAACAAGCCGTATGCGCTTCAGGCAGCCGTTCGTGCCGTGAACGAACATTTGCAGCAAACGGGTGTGGCAGCCTCGGTCGAACCCATGTTCGGCGATTCCGGCCTGCTCCGCGTGCAGTATTCGACACCCTGGCCGCTGCCTAAAGTGTCGATCATTATTCCGACGCGCGACGGGCTCGCATTGCTCAGGCAATGCATCGACAGCATTCTTCAGAAGACCACTTACCGAAACTTCGAGATTATCGTGGTGGATAACGGGAGTATCGAAGCTGAAACGCTCGACTACTTTCGAGAGATCGTCAAGGACGCGCGGGTTCGCGTGCTACGCGACGAATCCCCGTTCAATTTCTCCGCGCTCAATAACGGCGCGGCCGCGCAGGCAACCGGCGACTATCTTTGCCTCCTGAACAACGATATCGAAGTCATTTCGCCGGATTGGCTGAACGAGATGGTGGCGATCGCATCGCAACCGGGCAATGGCGCGGTGGGCGCGGCGCTCTGGTATCCGAACAATACGCTTCAGCACGGCGGCGTGCTGATCGGGCTCGGCGGCATCGCGGGCCATATGCATCATTCGTTGCAACGCGGCAGCCTCGGCTACTTCAATCGAGCGGTCGCCGTTCAGAATCTTTCGGCAGTGACCGCCGCCTGCCTCGTGATCCGGCGCTCCATCTATGAAGAAGTGGGCGGCCTGAACGAGGAACTCGCCGTCGCTTTCAACGACATCGATTTCTGCCTGCGCGTGCGGGAAGCCGGTTACAAGAACGTTTGGACGCCGTTCGCCGAGCTCTATCATCATGAATCCGCGACCCGTGGGTCGGACATGAGTTCGGAGAAGTATCAACGCTTCCTGAAGGAAATCCGCTGGATGGAGGAGCGCTGGGCCGGACACTTCGAGCTGGACCCTGCTTACAACCCGAACCTGTCGCTGAGCGTCACGGTTCAGCCATTTACCCTTGCGGCGCCGCCCCGTATTGAGATGTTGCAGTGATGCGTCCGCAGCAGCCGCGCGCCGGATGCTTCAGCGGGCCCGATAAGGTCCGAGGCGCCGCCTGAGGCCGTCACAGATGCCGCGCCACACCATCAGCAGATGCTGCCTGCGTTGACTGGGAAAGAAACAATAGATGAGCACGCGCCCCGGCAGTTTCACCAGCTCAGTGCTCTTCCACGTCGCCGGCATGTTCGAACGGGCGATCAACGCAATCACATTTCGAAACTGATAATAGTGACGCAGCGGTCCGTGCATTGGATAAGTGCGCCCCAGCACGCGCACAGGCTCGCCGCCGAGTTGGTGGCTGAGGCGCACCCACGGAACGCCGACCACGCGAAAGCCTAGCCGCCTCGCTCTTACGCACCATTCGAGATCGACGTAGTCGATAAAAAGCGCATCTTCCATCGGGCCGATAGCCGACCAGAAGCGCAGATTCAGGCACGAGCCGGACGAGATGAGGAAATCGACATCGATTGGGACGTTTCCTTCCGGCGCGATACGCCCGAGCTTCCACCATTGAAAGCGAACGAATGCCGCCACGCCGCCGAGCCGGGCATCCTCGTACGCCGGACCTGCTAGCGCGATACGTTCGCCGCTTGCATTGGAAGCGGCAAGAATCTCGGGCAGCTCGGTCAGCAACGAGCTGGGCGGCTCGCTGTCCTGATCGAAAAGAATGGCGAAATCGAAACCCGCGCAGACGAGTGCATCGACTCCCTGATTGATGGCAGTTGCGATACCCAGGTTTTCAGCGTTCGCCCGATAGTCGATATCCGGCGACAATCCGAGCGTCTCAGGCGTCCGAGCGGTGGGCGTATTGTCGATTACGACGCAATGGAGACGCGCGGCAAGACGGTTGACTCGTTCGATGCACGCTTCGTCGGGCTCATAAAATACGACGACCGCGCCGGTGCGATGTGACACGGAAGCGGCGTTCAACGATCTGCCAGCGAAAGTCGCAACGCTTCTTGCCAATCAGGGGCCTGCAGGCCGAATGTGTCCAGCAGTTTGCGATTGGACATTCGCGAATTGGCAGGCCGCTTCGCAGGCGTCGGATAGGCCGACGCCGGAATAGGCTTCACTTCCGGCTTTTTCTCCGACGCCGACAGCGCGAAAATCGCCTGAGCAAACCCATGCCACGACGTCGATCCGCCCGCCGTCAGGTGATACACGCCCGATTTCTGCGCCCACCAGCCATCGTCCCCGGCAACGGCCTGCGCCAGCACATTCGCCGTCAACGCCGCGATGGTCACCGACCACGTCGGCGCGCCGATCTGATCCGCGACGACGCTGAGTTCATCGCGTTCCGCGCCGAGCCGCAGCATCGTCAGCAGAAAGTTCTTCCCACGCGCGCCGTACACCCAGCTCGTCCGAAAAATCAGATGATCGCAGCCAGAAGCAGCGATGGCCTGCTCGCCGGCGAGCTTGCTCTTGCCATAGATGTTCTGCGGATTCACGGCATCGTCTTCGACGTAGGCACTTTCTTTCGTGCCGTCGAATACATAGTCGGTCGAATAATGCACGAGCGCCGCGCCCAAACGCTTCGCCTCTTCCGCCAGCACGCCGGGCGCTTCGCCATTGGCGCGCATCGCGGCCTCGACATCGCTTTCCGCCTTGTCCACCGCCGTGTACGCAGCCGGATTAACGATCAACGCCGGCTTCACTTCGCGCACCACGCGACGAACCTGATCGAGATCGCCGAGATCGAGCCGGCTACGATCGACCGCAACCACGCGACCCAGGCCTTGCAGCGTCCGCGCCAGCTCGAACCCCACCTGACCATTGACGCCAGTCAGCAGAATCGTGCGTTCACTCATGCGAACACCTCAGCTTCCGCGAGCCGCTTTCCTGCCGCATCCTTCGCCGCGAGCATCGGTTCGAAGTCGATCGGCCATTCGATGCCGATCTCCGGATCGTTCCACACGATGCTTCTCTCGTGCGCCTGATACCAGTAATCCGTCGTCTTGTAGAGAAACTGCGCCGTCTCCGACAACACGACGAACCCGTGCGCGAACCCCGGCGGCACCCACAACTGCCGATGATCCTCTTCCGACAGATTCACGCCCACCCACTTGCCGAAGTTCGGCGAGCTCTTGCGGATATCGACGGCGACATCGAACACTTCGCCCTCGACCACACGCACGAGCTTCCCCTGCGCATGCTGAATCTGATAGTGCAGCCCGCGCAGCACGCCCTTCGCCGAACGCGAATGATTGTCCTGCACGAACTCGACGCCCGCTTCCACATGCTCGGCGAACTCGCGCGCATTGAAGCTCTCGTAAAAGAAGCCGCGGGCATCGCCGAACACCTTCGGCTCGATGATCTTGACTTCTGGCAACGCCGTTGCCGTTACCTGGATGGCCATGCGACTTGGTCCTTCGGAAGATTGAGCAGATATTGACCGTAGCCGTTCTTCGCGAGCGGCTTGGCGAGCGCGAGCAATTGCTCGTCGCCGATCCATTGCTTGCGGTAAGCGATCTCTTCAGGGCACGCGACCACGAGCCCCTGACGCTTCTGCAGCGTCGCAATGAAGGTCGCCGCTTCGATCAGCGAATCGTGCGTGCCCGTGTCGAGCCACGCGTATCCGCGGCCCATGATCTCGACATCCAGCTTCTGCTGTTCGAGATAGCGCGAATTGACATCCGTGATTTCGAGTTCGCCGCGCGGCGACGGCTTGATGTCCGAGGCGATATCGCAGACGTTGTTGTCGTAGAAATACAGACCCGTCACCGCGTAATTGGAGCGCGGCTTCGCAGGCTTTTCCTCGATGGACAGCGCGCGGAAGTTGCCGTCGAACTCGACGACGCCATAGCGCTCCGGATCATGCACGTGGTACGCGAACACCGTCGCGCCGTCGGTGCGTGCGTCGGCGCTCTCGAGCTGCTTCGCGAGATCGTGCCCGTAGAAGATGTTGTCGCCGAGAATGAGCGCCGAAGGATCGTTGCCGACGAACTCCTTGCCGATGATGAACGCCTGTGCCAACCCGTCCGGCGACGGCTGAACCGCATACTGAATGTTCATGCCCCACTGACTGCCGTCGCCGAGCATCGACTCGAAGCGCGGTGTGTCCTGCGGCGTCGAGATCACGAGCACGTCACGAATGCCTGCGATCATCAGCGTCGAAAGCGGATAGTAGATCATCGGCTTGTCGTACACCGGCAGCAGTTGCTTCGATACTGCATGCGTGATCGGATAAAGCCGCGTGCCGGACCCGCCGGCGAGAATGATGCCTTTACGCGCCATGCCGTGCTCCTTATGCGCGCTGTGCGTAGTTCGTCTCGACCCACTTCCGGTATTCGCCGGAAGCGACTTCGTCCGCCCACGGCTGATTGTCCAGATACCACTGGACCGTCTTCGCGAGGCCGGTTTCGAACGTTTCCGCCGGCTTCCAGCCGAGTTCGCGCTCGAGCTTGCGGGCATCGATTGCGTAACGACGGTCGTGGCCGGGACGATCCTTCACGTACGTGATCTGATCGCGATACGAACCGCTCGCCTTGGGCTTTTTCTCGTCGAGCAAGTCGCACAGCGTATGAACGACTTCGAGATTCTTCTTCTCGTTCCAGCCGCCGACGTTGTACGTCTCGCCGGACTTGCCGTTGGCCAGCACTTCGCGGATGGCCGAGCAATGGTCGCCGACATACAGCCAGTCGCGCACATTCTGGCCGTCGCCATAGACAGGCAACGGCTTGCCCGCGAGCGCGTTCGCGATCATCAGCGGGATCAGCTTCTCAGGGAATTGATACGGACCGTAGTTGTTCGAGCAGTTCGTCGTCAGGACCGGCAGGCCGTACGTATGGTGATACGCGCGCACCAGGTGGTCGGAACCGGCCTTCGTCGCGGAGTACGGGCTATTCGGCGCGTAAGGCGTGGTTTCGGAAAATTGCGGATCGGTCGCGGACAGCGAGCCGAACACTTCATCGGTCGAAACGTGCAGGAAACGGAAGGCTTGCTTCTCGGCTTCCGGCAGCGCGCTCCAGTACATGCGCGCGGCTTCGAGCAGCGTGAAGGTGCCGACGACATTCGTCTGCACGAAGTCCGCCGGGCCGTGAATGGAGCGGTCGACGTGGCTTTCCGCTGCGAAGTGAAGGATGGCGCGCGGCTTGTGCTTCGCGAGCAGTTCGTCCATTGCTGCGCGGTCGCAGATGTCGGCGCGGGCGAACAGATGGCGGGCGTCGTCCTTCAAAGATTTCAGGGTGCCGAGATTCCCCGCGTACGTCAGCTTGTCGACGTTGAGCACGGGTTCATCGGAGCCTTCGAGCCAATCCAGAACAAAATTGGCGCCGATAAAGCCGGCGCCGCCCGTCACGAGAATCATAAATACCCTTTTAGCTACTTAGTCCAAATGGACTATGAACACACTGGCATCGTATGGAAAAAATTGCTTGTCGGACGATAATGCGCGCAATCACTGAATCTGTTACCGCTCGCGATCACAATCCCGCCATACGTTTAGGCGCCAATTATAAAGCCACGAGGTGCAAAAACTACATGGCTAACAACTTGATACAGCCTACCGTCGGCGGAAACGCGCGACGGGCTGTCGCTGTCAATATTTGTCGGCCGACGGTCTTCATTGCCTGTTTCATAATGGCCGCATAATCCCTGCGACGTTTCTCTCGGCATCGCATAACGCGCTTCGCACACCGCATAAATACCCAATGACCGACGCATCCAATAGCCGCTCCGCCCCGCTCGTTTTCGGCGACCTCCAGGGCTGCTGCGACCCTTACCATCGCCTGCTCGAAAAAGCCGCACCTTCGCCCGACACGCCGCTCTGGTTCGCGGGCGATCTCATCAACCGCGGCCCGAAGTCGCTGGAAACGCTGCGCGAAGTGATCGCGCTCGGCCCGCGCGCGACCGTCGTGCTCGGCAATCACGACCTGAACCTGCTCTCCGTCGCGGCCGGGCTGCGCAGGCCGAAGAAAGGCGACACGCTCGACGATATCCTCGCCGCGCCCGACGTCGACGATCTCATCGACTGGGTGCGGCACAAGCCTGTCGCGCATTACGAAGACGGCGCGCTGATGGTTCACGCGGGCGTCGTGCCGCAATGGGACGTGACGATGACGCTCGAACTCGCGCACGAGCTGGAAACCGCGTTGCGCGCGCCGAACTGGAAGACCACGCTGGCCGATTTGTACGGCAACGAGCCGCATCGCTGGGACGATTCGCTGACGGGCATGGATCGCCTGCGCGTGACGTACAACGCGCTGACGCGCATTCGCTTCTGCACGGCGGAAGGCGCCATGGAGTTCGCCAACAACGGCGGCCCCGATACCGCGCCGCCCGGCTACATGCCGTGGTTCGACGCGCCCGACCGTCGCACGCGCGACGTGACGATCGTCTTCGGACACTGGGCCGCGCTCGGCCTGATGATTCGCGACGACGTCCTCTGTCTCGATTCGGGCTGCGTCTGGGGCAACAAGCTGTCGGCGGTCCTGCTGACGAAAGATCCCGCCGCGCGCGTGCTCACGCAGGTGAGTTGCGCGATGAAGAAGTGACCGGCTCGACAACCGGCGTTTCCGCGACGACAGCCGGCGCGCCGCGCATGCGTTCCAGCGCGGCCTGAACCGCCGCCTGCGCCTCGCTCGCGAGCAAGCGCCGCTCGGCGCCGGGCGCAAGCGGATCGCACACGTAGAGATGCGCGGTGACCGGGCCGCCGCGCAAGAGCGCATCGAGCGAATCGTTGAGCGACATGTCGCCGATATAAGCCGGCGCGGTCGTCTGCCTGCCGCGCGCATCCTCGTACATCAGGCAGACGGGCTGCACCGGACACGACGCCGACACCGCCGCCTGAAACATGTTCGCGTGAAACGGCAGCAAGGAAACGCCATCGCTCGTGGTGCCTTCGGGGAACACGAACATCGTTTCGCCTGCGAGCAAGCGGTCGGCGAGTTCGTGCATGATGCGCTTCGCGTCGCTGCGCTTCTCGCGCTGCACGAACACCGTGCCGAGCTGATCCGCGAGCCACCCGACCACCGGCCACTTGCGAATCTCGGCTTTCGAGACGAACGGCGTCGGACGCCACGCGTTGATCACGTAGATATCGATCCACGAAACGTGATTGCCGACGACGAGCACGCCCGCATCGAGCCGCGCGCCGTCGTTATGCACGACGAGCTTCATGCCCGCGAGCCGCAGCATCTCCAGCGACCACGCGCGATTCATCGCCATGCGCTCGCTCGCCGTCGCGTGCGGAAAGCGCCGCGCGACGATCCACGCGCCGCGCAACAAATGAACCGCCAGGCGCAGCTTGCGCAACACGAAGTTCATGAATCAGCGCGTCTCGAAGGCGAGATGTCCGCCGACGATCGTCGCGCGCACGCGAGCCGGCAGTTCGTAGCCGAGGAACGGCGAATTGCGCCCCTGGCTCTTGAGCTTCGCCGGATCGACGCGCCACGACGCGTCCGCATCGAACACGCAGACGTCCGCGAGCGCGCCCGTCGCGATACGCCCCGCCGGCAGCTTCAGCACATCGGCGGGCGCGGACGTGATGCGCGCCAGCGCCTTCGCGAGCGGCACGTTCGCCTCGCGCGCCCACTTGAGCGTCAGCGAAAGCAGCAACTCGAGGCCGGTCGCACCCGGCGTCGCTTCGGCGAAAGGCAGCAGCTTTTCGTCGTCGTCGAGCGGCGTGTGGTCGGAGCAGATCGCGTCGATCGTGCCGTCTTCGAGCGCGGCGCGAATTGCTTCGCGGTCGCGTTGTTGACGCAGCGGCGGATCGAGGCGGAATTGCGAATCGAAATAGCCGATGTCGATATCGGTCAGATGCACGTGATTGATCGTCACGTCGCACGAAACGGCGAGCCCTTCGGCCTTCGCCGCGCGCACGAGCGCCACGCCCGCCGCCGACGACAGATGCGACAGATGCACCCGCGCGCCCGTCACGCGCATCAGTTCGAAGATAGTGTGCAGCGCGATGGTTTCCGCCGACACCGGCACGCCCGACAGCCCGAGCCGCGACGCCACCGCGCCGCTCGCCGCCACGCCGCCGCGCGACATGTACGCGTCTTGCGGACGCAGCCACACGGTGTAGCCATACGTCGTCGCGTATTGGAGCGCGCGCTGGAGCGTGCGCGTATCGACGATCGGGTTATCCGCCTGCGAAAAGCCGATGCAGCCCGCTTCCGTCAGTTCGACCATTTCGGTGATGCTCTCGCCCTTCAGCCCGACCGTCAGCGCGCCGAGCGGATACACATGCGCCTGATGCAGCTTCTGCGCGCGGAACTTGAGCATTTCGACGAGGCCCGGCTCGTCGAGCGTCGGATCGGTGTCGGGCGGGCAGACGAGGCTCGTCACGCCGCCGGCCATCGCCGCGGCCATTTCGGATTCGAGCGTCGCCTTGTGCTCGAAGCCCGGCTCGCGCAGACGCGCCGCCAGATCGACGAAGCCCGGCGCGACGTACAGGCCCGTCGCGTCGATGACCTTCGCCGCGTTGAAATCGGCGGGCGCCTCGCCCAAGCCGACAATCCGCCCCGCCGCGATGAATACGTCCTTGCGCGCTTCCGTGCCCGCGGCCGGATCGATGATCGTGCCGCCTTTAATCTGGATCTTCATGTCGTCTTCGTTAATCGCTGTTGCCGGCCACGATGCCCATCACCGCCATGCGCACGGCGATGCCAAACGTCACCTGATTCAGAATCACCGACTGCGGGCCGTCGGCCACTTGCGAATCGATTTCCACGCCGCGATTCATCGGGCCCGGATGCATCACGATCGCATCGGGCGCGGCGAGCGCGAGACGCTCGGGCGTGAGGCCCCAGCTCTTGAAATACTCCTGCGCGGACGGCAGCAGCGCGCCGCTCATGCGCTCGTTTTGCAGGCGCAGCATGATGATGACGTCGACGCCCTTCAGCCCTTCGTCGAGGTTGTGATAGACGTGCACGCCCATCTGGTCGAGATTGCTCGGCAAGAGCGTGCGCGGACCGATCGCGCGCACTTCCGGCACGCCGAGCGTGGTCAGCGCGTGAATGTCCGACCGCGCGACACGCGAATGCAGAATGTCGCCGACGATCGCCACGCGCAGCTTCGTGAAGTCGCGCTTGTAATGGCGAATGGTGTACATGTCGAGCAGGCCCTGCGTCGGATGCGCGTGACGGCCATCGCCCGCGTTGATCACGTGGACGTGCGGCGCGCAATGCTCGGCGATCAGATACGGCGCGCCGCTCGACGCATGACGCACGACGAACATGTCGGCGTGCATCGCGGAGAGATTGTTGATGGTGTCGAGCAGCGATTCGCCCTTGCTCGTGGACGACGCGTTGATGTTCAGGTTCAGCACGTCCGCCGACAGGCGCTTCGCCGCGATTTCGAACGTGGTGCGCGTGCGCGTCGAGTTCTCGAAGAAGAGGTTGAACACCGATTTGCCGCGCAGAAGCGGCACTTTTTTCACTTCGCGATCGGTCACGCTCACGAACTGCTCGGCGGTATCGAGAATGTGCGTGACGATGGAGCGCGGCAAGCCTTCGATGGTCAGAAGGTGCTTCAGCTCGCCGTTCTTCGTGAGCTGCGGATTGCCCTTCAGAAAGCCGTAGCGGAACTTGTCGGATTCCTGCGCGCCAGTCTCGGCTGCGCTCTGGGTGGCGGTGTTCATGGTGATCCCAGGTATTTCTTTCGAAGATGGAGACTTGCGAACGCGGGCCGGCATGCAACCCGCGCAGAGCGCGCGTTACTGCGCGCGGGGTTCAGTTGTGAAAGCGAACGTGCCGTTGTCCTCGCGCGCGAGCACGAGGTCTTCGCTCGCCGGCACGTCGACGCTGCCGCCGACGAAGCGCGCCGCGATCGGCATCTCGCGCCCGCCGCGATCGGCGAGCACGGCGAGGTCGATCGACGCCGGGCGGCCGTAATCGTAAAGCTCGTTGATCGCCGCGCGCACGGTGCGCCCGGTGGACAGCACGTCGTCGATCAGCACGATGCGCCGGCCGTTCACATCGAACGGCAGCGAGGTCGGGCTCGCCTGGCTGTGCAGGCCCTTCTTCGCGTAATCGTCGCGATGCAGCGCCACGTTCACCACACCGAAATGCGGCGCGTTCAGGTCTTTCGCGAGCCGCTCGGCCAGCCACGCGCCGCCGCTGTAGACGCCCGCCAGCACGGTGCCGTCCTCGGCCGCGAGCGACGCGCCATAAGCCGCGCGAATCTGTTCGACGAGCGTGCGATAAAGCGCCTCGGCGTCAATGGAACTCATGATCGTCGGGAAGTCCGTCGAGATATTGTTGAAGGATGACGCGCGCGGCTTCGGCGTCGATGTCGTCGAAGCGCCCGCGCGCGTTCGGGCGCACGCCGCGCTCGCGCAGACCGGCTTTGGCGTCGACGGACGAATAGCGTTCATCGATCCATTGCACCGGCACGTTGAAACGGCCGTTCACCTGATTGCCGAAACGCTTCGCGAGCGCGCTCATTTCGTGCGGCGTGCCGTCCGGATGCATCGGCATGCCGACGACGATCGCATCGGGCTTCCACTCGTCGAGCAGCTTGCCCACTTCCTTGAAGCGATAGTCGCGGTCGCGGTTCTCCAGCACGACGAGCGCGCGTGCGTTGCGCGTCAACGTATTGCCGACGGCGACACCAATGCGTTTCTCGCCATAATCGAATGCCAGCAGCGTGGCTTCGCGGCTCATGCGTGCCCTGCTTCGCCGGACAACATGGAACGCGACACGCCGAGCAGCGAGAGCGCCGCTTCGAGGCGGTCTTCGGCGGGCACTTCGAAGATGATGCGCGGATCGGCTTCGACGGTGAGCCAGCCGTTCCTCGAGATTTCCTCTTCGAGCTGGCCCGCGCCCCAGCCCGCGTGGCCGAGCGTCAGCAGGAAGCGCTCGGGGCCCTTGCCGCTCGCGACCGCTTCCAGCACGTCCTTCGACGTGGTCATGGCGAGGCCGCCGGGCACGCTCATCGACGAGCTATAGGGTTCGCCCTCGCCCGCTTCGTGCAGCACGAAGCCGCGCTCGGTCTGCACGGGACCGCCGAAATACACGGGCAAATGGACGAGCGGCTCGATTTCGAGCTTGAGGTCGATGCGGTTGAAAAGCGATTGAAGGTCGATGTCGGTCGGCCTGTTGATGACGAGACCCAGCGCACCGCGATCCGTGTGATCGCAAAGGTAGACCACCGTTCCCGAAAACGTCGGATCGGCCATGGAGGGCATGGCGATCAGGAACTGGTTCGTCAAATTGATGCGATCGGAAGTCTTGGACATAATTCAGGATTTTAACAAAGGCGCCGCCGGATGGCCGACTTTGATCTGGGTCTTATGTGGTTCAGGCGGGACCTGCGCACGGCGGACAATGTTGCACTCTATCACGCGCTTACGCGCTGCCGCCGCGTGCTGTGCGCGTTCGTTTTCGACCGCGAAATCCTCGCTCCGCTCGCGCGAAACGACCGCCGCGTCGCGTTCATTCACGCGAGCGCCGTCGGGCTCGATCGCACGTTGCTGGAGGCTGGCGGCGCGCTGATCGTGCGGCACGCCATGCCGGCCGATGCGATTCCCGCGCTCGCCCGCGAATGCGGCGTGAACGCGGTCTTCGCGAACCGCGACTACGAACCGTCCGCGAAAGCCCGCGACGACGCGATCGCCCGAACGCTCGCGGGCGCGGGCGTGCCGTTCTTCACCTTCAAGGATCAGGCGATCTTCGACCACGACGACGTGCTGACCGGCAGCGGCAAGCCCTACACCGTCTTCACGCCGTACAAGCGCAAGTGGCTCCAGACGTTGACGCCGGACGCGCTCGCGCCGTATGCGTCGGAGGAACATTTGAACGCGCTGACGAAAGCCGATGGCGGAGTACCGTCGCTGGCGGAAATCGGTTTCCCCGATGCCCGCGCGCCCGCGTTCCCGCCCGGCACGAGCGGCGCATACGAACTGTTCGACGACTTCCGCGATCGCATGACGGATTACGACCGCGCCCGCGATTTCCCCGCGCAGAAAGGCCCGAGCTATCTCGGCGTGCATTTGCGGCACGGCACGGTGTCGATTCGCGCGCTCGCTCGCGTCGCGCATGACGCGCAGCGCCACGGCGACCGGGGCGCGGCCACGTGGCTTTCCGAACTGATCTGGCGCGATTTCTACTTCGGCGTGCTGCATCATTTTCCGCGCGTCGGCATGCCGGGCGATCATCGTGCGTTCAAGCCGGAATACGATCGCATCGAATGGGAAACGGGCGACGCCGCCGACGCGCATTTCGCCGCGTGGTGCGCGGGGCAGACGGGCTTCCCGCTCGTGGACGCCGCCATGCGCCAGATCAACGCGTCCGGCTACATGCACAACCGTCTGCGCATGGTGACGGCGAGTTTTCTGACGAAGGATCTCGGCATCGACTGGCGGCGCGGCGAGGCGTATTTCGAAGCGCAACTCAACGACTTCGAGTTGTCGTCGAACAATGGCGGATGGCAGTGGGCCGCGTCCAGCGGATGCGACGCGCAGCCGTATTTCCGCATCTTCAATCCGGTCACGCAGTCGCGCAAATTCGACGCGGCGGGCAAGTTCATTCGCCATTACGTGCCGGAACTGGCGGGGCTTTCGGACCGCGACATCCACGCGCCGTGGCTCGCGAAGCCGGACGCGCTGAAGGCGGCGAACGTGGCGCTCGGCGCGGATTATCCGGCGCCGATCGTCGATCACGACGCCGCGAGAAAACGCACGCTCGCGCGCTACGACGTCGTGCGCGGGCCGGGCAAGCGCGCCGTCATCGAAACTGATGACGGCGAAAGCAGCGACGACTAGCGGACGATGGCCGCGGGCCGTTCGATCATCGCGGTGAGCGCAACGATCGACGCGCGGCCTTCCGACGGCGCAATGCCGGCGGCCGCCTGATGCAGCATCGAACGCAGCGTCTGGGCGGCGCGTTCGGGAATGGAGACGTCGAGCGCGGCGGCATCGTCCTGTTCGGCGGCGCCGTCGCCCTGATGCGCGATGCGCCGCCACGCGAGCCCGAGCGTGTCCGCGAGCAACGCGACGTGCCCGAGCCCGAGCGCGCACGCCGCCGCGCCCAGCCGATGCGACGCGTTGGCCGCATGCAGCGCGGTGGCGGCATCGACGGCGCCGGCTTCGCTCGCCTGCGATCCGCGCTCGACGAGCCCTTCGATCGCCGCCTCCGCGCTTTGCAGAAAGTCTTCGTAGGCCGCCGCGTTCACGCGCAGTACGCCGAGGTCGCGCGTGAGCGCATCGCGCGTGCCTTCTTCGCTCGCCTGCGCCGCGCTCTGCTCCCACGCCGCTTCCGATGCGGGCGTCGCCGCGACGTGCCACGTCACGGTCAGACCGTAATCGCGCAGAACGTCGACGTGCCCGGCGTCCTCGGGCGTCGCGCCGTATAGCGCGAAATCGCGCCAGAGCAGCGCGAGCGTCGCGCGCACGAGCGAACGCGGCGCGAACGACGACGCATGCGCCTGATCCGCGAGCACCAGGTTGAATCGCGCGTAGAGGCGTTTGGCGTCCGCATGACCCGAAACGGCAGGAGAGCCGCGCGAGCGCAACGCGCGCACCGTCGATGACGCGAGCCGCCAGAAATCGTAGGGATCGGGACCGGCCAGGTCGGCGAGGCAGGCGTCGAGACGCGCGAACGTTTCGTCCGCTTCGGCTTGCGTCTGATTGGCAGGCGCGCGCAACAGGCCGAGCAGCGTCTGCTCGTAATGCGCCCGCACGCGCGCGAGCCTGTCCGGTGCAATGCCCCGCAGCGTCGCGGGCGCGATCGCGCGGCCGGCGAGCGCGAGGTCGTCGTAGGAAACCGGCGCGATGCGCGTGTGCGCGGCGAGCAGCGCGTGCAACCCGCGATAGTGATCGAACAGCTCGGTCGAGCACGACAGCTCGCGCAGATTGTGACGCTCGACCGCCGCGCCGAACACGGAGAGCGCGTTTTCGATGCGCTGGCGCGTGCCCTCCGATTCATCGCCGAGCGGCGCGACCAGCGCCAGCGCTTCGGCGAAACGCTGCGCGGGCAGCCATCCGGCGGAATTCAGCGCGGCGATCGCGCGCCGCAGCGCCGGCGCTGTCTCGCCCTGACGCTGGAACGCGTGCAGCGCGTCCGCGAGCGCCATTTCGGCGAGTCGCACGGACCCGCCACGCGGATTCGGCAGTGCTTCGATCGGAACGGGTAGATCGGGACGAGAGGTCATAACGGGCGCTCACAAGCCGGACTGCGTGCGCGGCGATGCGCCGGCGCGCGGGTGAACTGCATCATGGACGGGCGCAAGTGCCCGCTTTTCCGAAAGCGTATGCGTTTCTCAGCCGATGCGCGAGCCAGCGCGCGAGCGGATGGCGGAAATGAACGTTCCCGCCCGCCACGCCGCCGAATGAATTCCGCGCTAAAAACGCAGGCCGCAAAAAACACGCGCCGCATGACGTAAGCCATGCGGCGCGGGAGAGCATGCGGATCAGATTTGGACCATCTCGAAATCTTCCTTGCGGGCTCCGCATTCGGGACAGGTCCAGTTGATCGGAACGTCTTCCCAGCGGGTGCCCGGCGCGATGCCCTCTTCGGGCAATCCCGCCTCTTCGTCGTAGATCCAGCCGCAGATCAGGCACATCCAGCTTCTGTATTCCATACTTATGCCGCGTCGATTGATCGGTTTAAATTAGGACATGATGGTACCGTGTTGCCGGGTCGATGCCTAGCAAGCCGCCCCGCCGCCGGCGTTCTCCCGAATAGCGGGACGGCAGCGCTCGTGCATCGAAAAAGCGCGGATGCGACAGCAGGCGGGCGACAATAGGACGCATAATCGAACATGGCCGGGCACCGCGCGCGATCACGACGCATTTCCCGGACCACTCCGTCCCACTTGCGCCATCCACTTCGTATCAAAACATCGAAAATGTCCGCTTTTGCCATGACCGGCGACTCTCCACCGATCGTTCTGACTTTCGGCCTCTCGGACCCGACGGGCGGCTCGGGCCTCCAGGCCGACTTGCTGACGCTCGCGAGCATGGGCTGCCACGGCGCCACGGTGCTGACCGGCTACGCCGTGCGCGACTCCGCGAGCTGCGACGAAGTGAACGGTCTCGACCCCGACGCCGTCGCCACGCAGGCGCGCATGTTGCTTGAGGACATGCCGGTCGCCGCGTTCAAAATCGGCGCGGCGACGCGGGCGGAAGTCGTATCGGCGATCGCCGAAGTGGTATCCGATTACGACGACGTTCCGCTGATCCTCGCGCCTGACTTTACGCTCGATGACGAACACGTGCTCTCGGCCGACGAATTGCGCGAATCGCTCGCCGATCTGCTCGTGCCGCAAACGACCATGCTGATCGCCGATCACGCCACGCTGCTGCAACTCGCGCAGCCCGACAGCGACGCCGAAGCGCCCACGCTCGATTCCGCGATTTCCCATATTCTGTCGCAAGGCTGCGAATACGTCCTCGCGATGGAAACCGGCACGCACCGGCACGTGAACACGCTGTACAGCGAAGAAGGACAGGTGCGGCAGGACATGTGGGACCGCGGGCTGCATCGCGTGATGGGCCTGACGGACACGCTCGGCGCGGCCGTCGCGGCGCTGCTCGCCAACGGCCAGGAGCCCGCCGAGGCCGCCCGCGAGGCGCAGGAGTACGTGTTTCAGGCCGCGCGCGCGGCGTTCCGTCCGGGCATGGGCGCGTATCTGCCGGACCGCTTTTTCTGGGCGCGTTCGAACGATGCCGACGACGAGACCGACGCATCCGCGCTCTCCGACGAATCGGCCGTGCTGCCGGGAGAAGCGCGGCATTAAGCAGAAGCAGAAAAGAAGCAGTGAATCGAGGCAGCAGGAGACCACACAAGGGAGGCTTCGCGAGCGCATGCCGTATCGATTGCCCCATCTGCACAAGCCCGGCCCGCAAGGCGCGATTCGCATCGGCTGCGCGGGCTGGTCGCTGACGAGCGCCGTCTCCTCTAGCTTTCCCGACGATGGCTCGCACCTCGAACGCTACGGGCGCGTGCTCACCTGCGTCGAGATCAACTCCAGCTTCTACAAGCCTCATCGCGACCAGACTTACGAAAAGTGGGCGCAGAGCGTGCCGGAATCGTTTCGATTTTCGGTGAAGCTGCCGAAGGCGATTACCCACGAGGCGCGGCTCGTCGAGACCGAACCGCTCATCGACGATTTCCTGCGCGGCGCCACCCTGCTCGGAGACAAGCTCGGCTGCTGGCTCGTGCAACTGCCGCCGAGCCTGCCCTTCGAGCGCCCTCTCGCCGACGCGTTTTTCAAGGCGCTGCGCGAGCGCACGAAGCTGCCGGTCGCCTTCGAGGCGCGGCATCCGACGTGGTTCAGCACTGAGACGGCGGCGCTTCTGAAGGCGCATCACATCGCGTACGTCGATGCCGATCCGATTCCCGACGATTGCGAGATCAAGCATCGCGCGGACGCGTCGCTGGTGTATGTGCGGCTGCACGGATCGCCCGACCTCTACAAGTCTTCCTACGACTACACGTATCTCGACCATCTCGCGCATACGTTGCAGGCGCGCGCGAAGAAAACCGCCGAAGTCTGGTGCATCTTCGACAATACCGCGCAAGGCAACGCGCAGCCCAATGCGCTGCATCTGATGGAACGATTGCGGATTCATCACCGCTGAACGCGGTTCAGGTTTGCTTTTCCACAAGGAGATTGCCCGATGCACAAGCCGGCACGATGGACCGCACGCCTCGTTCAGGCCGCGATGTTCGCCTCGCTCTTTCATCTTGCGCTGCCTGCGCAGGCGCAGACCAACGCGCCGCAGGTTCCGCCCGCGACGCCCGTCGGCGACGGCACGTTCCTGCTGACCATCTTCCTGAAGCACGATCAATCCAAGCCGCTGCCGAAGATAAACGAACAGTTGAAGGAGCAAGGCTTCTTCAAGACGTTCCCGCCGCCGGGCGTGGAAGTGGTGTCGTGGTACGTGATGATGGGCATCGGCCAGGTGGTGACGTTGCGCGTGCCCGCCGAGCGGCTGCGCGAAGTAAATCGCGCGATCGAAACGACTGCGTGGGGCGGCTACACCACCGAGTTCTATCCGACTTACGACTACAAGGCCGCCGCGCAAAAACTCCGCGACGAAATGAACAAGTAAGCTTTCGACGGACGAAAAAAAACCCGCATCGCTGCGGGTTTTTTTCTGGCATGACGCGAGCCTCTTCCGAAGCCCGCGCCGATGTAACTCGGCTCGGAAGCCAGATTACATGTCCATGCCCATGCCGCCCATGCCGCCGGGCATGCCGCCAGGCATCGGAGCATCGTCCTTCGGCAGTTCTGCGACGGCTGCGTCGGTCGTCAGCAGCAGGCCTGCCACCGATGCCGCGTTTTGCAGCGCCGTGCGCGTCACCTTCGTCGGGTCGACGACGCCGGCTTCCACCAAGTCACCGTACTCGCCGGTTGCCGCGTTGTAGCCGTAGTTGCCCGATCCTTGAGCAACAGCCGCCACCACGACGGAAGCTTCTTCGCCGCCGTTCGTGACGATCTGGCGCAGCGGCTCTTCCATTGCACGCAGGACGATCTTGATACCTGCGTCCTGGTCGGCGTTGGCGCCCTTCAGGCCGTCGATTGCACGGCGAGCACGGATCAGCGCAACACCGCCGCCTGCCACGATGCCTTCTTCCACAGCTGCGCGCGTGGCGTGCAGTGCGTCTTCGACACGTGCCTTCTTTTCCTTCATTTCGACTTCGGTCGCAGCACCGACCTTGATCACTGCAACGCCGCCGGCCAGCTTGGCCACGCGCTCTTGCAGCTTTTCACGGTCGTAGTCCGACGTCGCTTCTTCGATCTGCTTGCGCACTTGCTTCACGCGCGCTTCGATGTTCACGGCTTCGCCAGCGCCGTCGATGATCGTCGTGTTTTCCTTGCCCACTTCGATGCGCTTCGCCTGGCCCAGTTCAGCCAGCGTTGCCTTTTCCAGCGTCAGGCCGGTTTCTTCCGCGACGACTTGACCGCCGGTCAGGATCGCGATGTCTTCCAGCATGGCCTTGCGACGGTCGCCGAAGCCCGGAGCCTTCACTGCAACGGTCTTCAGGATGCCGCGGATGTTGTTGACGACGAGCGTTGCGAGCGCTTCGCCTTCGACGTCTTCAGCGATGATCAGGAGCGGACGGCCAGCCTTCGCGACTTGTTCCAGTACCGGCAGCAGATCGCGGATGTTGGAAACCTTCTTGTCGTGCAGCAGCACGAACGGGTTTTCCAGAACGGCGACTTGCTTGTCCGGGTTGTTGATGAAGTACGGCGACAGGTAGCCGCGGTCGAACTGCATGCCTTCCACGACGTCCAGCTCGTCTTGCAGCGACTTGCCGTCTTCGACGGTGATCACGCCTTCCTTGCCGACCTTGTCCATGGCTTCAGCGATGCGCTCGCCGATGGACGTGTCGCTGTTCGCCGAGATCGAGCCGACTTGCGCGATTTCCTTGTTCGTCGTGCAGGGCTTGCTGATCTTGCGCAGTTCTTCGATCGCAGCAGCAACGGCCTTGTCGATGCCGCGCTTCAGGTCCATCGGGTTCATGCCCGACGCGACGTACTTCATGCCTTCGCGAACGATGGATTGCGCGAGGACGGTAGCGGTCGTGGTGCCGTCGCCGGCGTTGTCGCTGGTCTTGGAAGCGACTTCCTTGACCATTTGCGCGCCCATGTTCTGGAGCTTGTCCTTCAGCTCGATTTCCTTCGCGACCGAGACACCGTCCTTGGTGACCGTCGGGCCGCCGAACGAGCGCTCGAGCACGACGTTGCGGCCCTTCGGACCCAGCGTGACCTTGACCGCGTTGGCCAGGATGTTCACGCCTTCGACCATCTTGGCGCGTGCGGAATCGCCAAACGTGACTTCTTTAGCTGCCATATCCAGACTCCTTGATTCGTTTCAGTGTGCTTCGGCTTCGGCGCGGCGCGCTGCGTAGCGCTGCCCTGTGGCGAAGCCGATTGCAGGAAGGATGCTTACTTGACCAGAACGGCCATGATGTCTTCTTCGCGCATGACGAGCAGTTCCTGCCCGTCGACCTTGACGGTCTGGCCAGCGTACTTGCCGAACAGAACGCGGTCGCCGACCTTCACGTCGAGGGCGATTTGCGCGCCCTTGTCATCGCGCTTGCCCGGGCCGATGGCCAGGACTTCGCCTTGATCCGGCTTCTCTGCCGCTGCTTCCGGAATCACGATGCCCGATGCGGTCTTGGTTTCCTGGTCCAGACGTTTGACGATGACGCGATCGTGCAAAGGACGAAGGTTCATACACACTCCTCTCTTGAATGAGACTGAAAACGCGGGAAAACCCGTCTTTTAGGTGAAAACCCGCCGGACGGAAATCTTGTTAGCACTCTCGTGCCGTGAGTGCCAATTATATGGACGGCATTTGACAATTTCAAGGAGGTAGCTGACGGGCGGAGTTCATCGGGCGCTGAATTACGTTCATCCGGCCTTGAACCGATGGGCGCAGGGGACACGCGAGGAAACGGCCGGCTGCGTTTCGTGAGACGCTCGCGCGCGTGCCGGTGATCCGACACCAATGAGCCGTTTTGGTTGCATCTTCGCCGACATTCGAGCGCCTCACGAAACGGCGCTTGGCGTCGCGCTCTCCTTGCGCTTGTCCATCGGCGTCGGCAAGAAATCTTGCGCCAGCGAATAATTGCATCGAAACCGGGCGACGTCGTTTAAGCTATGCATGGCACGGAAACGCGAGCCTTCAGGCATGCTCATAATCGTTCGTACCACGTAATATCATACGAGGGTGACGGCAATGAACACGATGACTCCGGTCGGCGGCTTTCGCAAACGGCTGAAGCGCCGCGTCAAGTGGCCGCTAATCGCTATCGTCGCGGCCTTGCCCGACAGCGTGCAGACCCTGCTCTACCTCCCGCGCATCCGCAAGTTCGCGCAGCACGTACCCGTCCTGAAGGTGGTGTACACGGGCTGCTATCGCACCCATCCGCTCGACAAGGCGCTCGGCACTGAAACGGGCGGCATCGAACCGCCCGAAGCCATCTACGGCGACGACAAGAACGCCGGCAGCTTCCCCTACATGGGCTCGCAGCCGAGTACCGTCCGGCTCGCCCTTCGGCAACTCGGCGATCTGCGCGACCACGCGTTCGTCGACATCGGCTGCGGCAAGGGCCGGCCGATGATCGTCGCGAGCGAATTTCCGTTCCGCGAGATCATCGGCTACGACCTCGCCTCGCGTCTCGTGGATATCGCCAATCGCAACGCGCAGATCGTCGCGCGCCGCTTTCCCGAGCGCGTGCCCATGCGCGCCTACGCGGCCGACGCGCTGCAGGCCGACTTTCCGTCCGGCAAGCTGGTCGTCTATCTCTTCAACCCTTTCGGCCTTCAGACGATGACGCGGCTGCTCGACAGCCTCACCGCCGCTTACGAGCGCGGCGCGATCGAAGCGTTGTCGATCGTGTATCTCAACCCTTTATGCAAAGAGCTTTTCGACGCTTCACCCATCCTCGATTGCCGCTTTTCCGCATCGGTGCCTTACGCCGCGGATGAAATAGGCTACGACGAAGGCGTCACGCAAACCGTGCGCATCTGGACGACGCGGCCGCGCGCCTGAATGTCCGCCTCATGCGGCCCTTTCGGAAAGCGGACTGCGCTTCGCGAACGACACGCGATAAGTCAACACGATCCCGAGCACCGTGAGCACCGCGCCCGAAAGCGAAAACGCCTGAACGCTCTGCTGAACCGGCAAGCCTGCGAGCTTCGTGAGAAACAGGGTCGTCACAAGCGCAATGCAACTCGTGAGCTGGAACAGGAAATCCGTGCGCTGCGACCTGATGGCGAGAAAAACCTGTGCAAGCGGCAGAAAGACGAGTTGCAACGTGAACAGCGGAATGAGCCGATAAAACAGTTCGATCGTCTCGTGCCAGTCCGGGCCGAGCGTCAGCCTCACGAGCGGCGCAAAGAGCAGGCTTCCCGCGAGCGCATAGAGCGCACCGAACAGCGCGAGCGTGCGCGCATACGTGACATAGACCTGACGCAGCCCTTCGCCGCCGTCGTTCTTCGACACGGCGGCCACGGCATCGCGCCTGAACACGCCGCCCAGACTTTGCCCGACGAGCGCGACGGGGAAAAAGCCCAGACGATACGCCGCCGCGAAATAGCCGCCGCTTTCCGCGCCGAACCATAGCGGGATGACGATCGAAAGCGAATAATGCACGACCGAATTGCAGAGCGTCGACGGCAGGATATAGATCGCGAAGCTGCGGTTATCGATAAAGAAGCGCCGCGAAAGCCGGCACGCGAAGCCCTGCTTGCGCCCGCTTCTGACGATGCTCAGCGTCATCGCGAGCGCGACGCCGAACGTGATCCACGTGTACCAGACGAACGGGTTCGATCCTCGCGAAACATCGAAGACGTGATCGACGAGCAGGAAGCCGACGAAAGCCGCGTTGATGGCGATGCGAGAAAGCGCCATGCGTCCGTACCAGCGCAAGCTGTTGTAGTACAGCGACGCCGCCATCTGGATGAACGACGCAAGCGAGTACAGCTCGATGAGCCACAGGTCGGGATGACCGAGCAGCGACGTCACGACGAATGACGTCAGCGCGACGACGGCCGCCAGAAGGCTCGCGTTGACGAAGGCGCTGAACGACTCGGCCGGCGAATCATCGACACACGCGAGTTCATAGCGGAACGCGAGAATGGAACTGGTGAAGGAGCCGATCGCCAGCCAGTAGTTGAAGGTGCCGAGCGTGCCCGCACCGTACCAGTGGCCCAGAAGATACACGCACGCGAACATCACGATCTGGCCGACGATCACCAGGGACATTGACACCATTGAATCTCTTGGATTGGTCAGGCTTCCCTGATTTTGGCGGCGCATGTCGAAATAGCCTCTCCACTGCTTAAAGGAAATCACGGCGACGTGACGCTTGCGACCGGCACATGTCCATTGCGCGCGGTGCGGGTGTCGCGGCGCACGTGTGTCGATGACGTTCTTATCTGCTTCAGATAGTCGAAGCCCCACCGCTTGGTCGGCTCGATATAAGAGCCTTCACCGAACTCGTTCCAACAGCAGATGACCACCGTGCGCAGCGTCTTCTCGGGATACTGGTCGAGCACGGCCTGCGCCTGTCGAAGATGCTCGCCGAACTCGCCCGGCGTGCTGTACGACATGTCGTGCAGGCTGTCGGGACTGCCGCCCCACGGACGCTTGTCCCAGCCGGAAGTAACGGGCACGAAGTACGGCAGCTTCGAATGCGCGAGGATCCACATCCAGCTTTCGCGATATCCCTCGGCCAGTTCGGCATACGAGTGCGACAGCGGTGTATTTCGTGACCAGCTTCCGGCGAGTCCGAAATGGTAGTTGTAGGCGCTGATCGCGGAGTACCCCATGTCGGGAAGATCCTGCTCGACGGGGCCCGCCACGGCCTGGCTCGTCGCGACGAAATAGATGCCCGGCAGACCCGCCTTCACCGCTTTTTCGCGCGCGCGTTCGAAGAGCCGTGACACATCCGTGCCGAAAGAAGACGCCTTGCTTTGAAGATCGTAAGGCGCAAAGATGAAGACGACCGGCATGCCGTTCACGCGGTAATACGACGCCTGCCCGAAGTAGTGCGCGATCCAGTAATCGACGATGGCATCGAACTGTTCGACGGAACTCGGCGTATCGGTGTGGTTGGCCCACAGTATCGAAAACTTGACCGATGACCGCGCGGGCGACTTCAAATATGCGTCGATCGCCTGCGTGAGCGCCGCGCCTCCCTCGTTGATCCAGTACCAGTCGTAAATGACGAAGTCGATGCCGTAGTCATGCATCCACTGAAGCTGACGTGTCGCGACATCGACGCTGCCCTCGTCATACCAGCCGAGAAGCGGCTCGCGGCCGCCGTACTTGCGTATCGCGTCCCACGGCTGATCGTTGACGAGCGGCGGAGAATGTTTCCACCCGGGATAGTAGTAGACGCCGACGGTATCGTCGGCGCGTGCCGTCGACAGCAGCAGTGCGCTGAACAGTACGACGACCCGGTAAAGCGCGCACTTCATCATCGCGCCCCTGTCGCTTCGTCGACGTCGAGTTGAACGCGCCGCTGCGCCGCGCGCCGGAACGAAGCGCCTCTCGCATAGGCGGCCACTTCCGACCTGTCGGAAAACAGCAGGACGAAAAACATGATCGGCAGGTATTTATAGAAGCCGTTCACGAATGCGGCCGCGAAGATATACAGGCCCAGCAAGCAAAGCAGCCGCGCCGATGCGCGTCGCCGTATCGCTACCTTGATCGCGATCAGATGCGGAATGAGATACGCGGAGAAAACGAATATGCCGTACGCGTAAAACGCACTGAGGAAGTCATTATGGAACCAGATGTTGAGTCCGATCTTTCGCGAGTTGAAGTCGAACGAGCTGGAAAAATTCCGGCCGACGATGAAGTCGAGCCCGTCGAAGTCCGATATCGCCGAGAACCAGCTATCCCAGATGATCACCCGGCTCAGACGGTCGAAGTTGTTGATCATCGTGTCGAAAAACGAGAGGTACTGATAGAGGAAACTACCGAAGAGGTAGTCCATCATGTCCTTCATGTTCGCGATGACGAACCCCGCGATCACGAAGATGACCACGGTGATCACGATCTCTCTCGCCTGCAAACGGAAGTTCGCGACGAGATAAGCCGCGCCCATCACGATGATCGGTGTGCGCGATCCCGTGTACAGCGTCAGGAAAAGAAAGATCGCGGCGAGCAGGAAGTGTCTGGCCTTGTGGCTGAAAGAAGCCAGGTATGTCCACCACAGACAGCCAAAGGCAAGCAGATACGACGCCACGTGAGGAAGCCGATACATGCCCTGGTTATAGAGCCTGAGGTATTCGATGTCTCTCGATCCCGAGAGGAACACGTCCGGGTCCGCCTCGGCGCTTCCCGCGTTGATGCCGGCGAGCGCCGGCAGGAAAAGTATCGCGAAGACATAGGTGGCGCGGCTGATCGCGACGGGACTGACACGCGAGTTCTTCGCGTAAAAGAAAGCCGAGAAAAACTGCGCGAGAAAGAGAATGTCGGAGATGTCCTCGATCGACATCGCGAAGCGAAAGAAGTTGACCACCGCGGAAAAACCGAGGCACAGAATGCACGCGATGAACCAGAGACGGTCGAGCCGGTTGCGCGTCAGGCGGAACATCATCAACAGCGACACCGGAATCGACGCGACATACACCGGCACCGCCACGAAGTAATTGACGATATTGTCGAGAGCAAAAGCGCCGACAACATAGTAGATGAGCATGTCATCCGTTTCACGGCGCATTTCGAGCGACCTCCCGGACGCAATGCCTCGTCGCCATCGAACGATATGGCGTTATCTTCCCCATCATCTCCCCGGCCGCAAGATGAAGGTCGTGGCGATCTTCCGCATGAGTTTCTTAGGATAGCAAACTGATGAGAGTCCCGCCCAAAGACATTTCGATATCACCGATCGCGATGCGAGATAGTTTCGGTAAGACTTGATGAACCAGTAGTAGGTCACCACGCGCCAGCGCGGCGTGTAGACGCCGAAGATGGTGTCGCGAAGCGCGTAGGTCTTCGCGATAGTCGAAAACTTGAGGCTGTTCGATGCGCTCTTTTCGTGTATCCGATAGCGGATCAGCGGCTCGGGCACGTTGCCGAATCGCGCGCCGAGTTTGAGAAAGCGCGCGAAGATGTCGTAGTCTTCGGCCGGCACGTTTTCCTGAATGTAGGGAAGGCGCTTGAAGAAGGTCGTGCGGCCGATCACGGTGGCGTGAAGCACGCCGTTCTCGCCCTTCAGAATGGTCCTTTCGATCTCACCGTGCGTTCCAGGGAAATTCGTCTGGCAGATGACGACGTTGGTCGAGTCGTGGAACATGATCGCGTTGCTGCCGACCACGTCGAGTTCGTGCCGGGTGATGTAGCCGTACTGGCGTTCGATGCGTTCGGGGTGAAGCACATCGTCCGGATCCATGCGCATGACGAACGTCGCGGACGCATTCGCGATGCCCACGTTCAGTGCATTGGCGAAGCCCACGTTGGCCGGCAGCGCGATGATCTTCATGTTCGGCAGGGCATCGGTTGCCTTGCGCGCGAGGCTCAGCGAATCATCCTTCGAGCCGTCGTCGACGAAGATGATTTCTCGCGGCAGGCACGTCGAGTTTCGCACCGAGTTGAAAAAGTCCTCGAGATAGCGGCCATTGTTGTAATTGGCCACGACGAGGCTCACATCCACCATCTTGTTGGTCCGCATTCGCCACTCCTTAACCGTCTTCATCTTCGGTCAGCGGCCTACACGTTCTTGCGCGCCGCCATCTTCATCGTGTTGCGAACGCGAATTCTTCGGGTGCGTTCGCGCAGCCAGTCGCAATCCGGCGCGGTGGCGTTGATGCTTTTCGCCAGAACGCCCGTGCTGAGAAAATACTCGAGCGCTTTCTTCACGCCTGAATCCGAGGGCCAGAGAAACTTCCTGAGTGTCTCGCTCTCTATCGGACAACCGTGCCGTTCGAGCATTTCGCTCGCTATCCGCACATGCGCGTCGCGTTGACGTTCGGTGCGCCAGGTGTCCGCGCGGTCGTGATGCGTGCGGTATCGCAGCAGCGGAAGCGAGATATTGGCGAACTCGCCGTGCGTGGCGAGTTCGGTCCACAACCTGTAGTCCTCGACGAACTTGTCGTCGGCCCTGTATTGCAGACTTCGCTGCTGAATGACTTGCGCGCGCATCATCACCGTCGGGTGCGCGAAGCAGCTCTCGATCATCAGCAAGGCCTTGCATTCCTCGTCGGTGGCCGGCGTCGATACGTACTGAAGCGAGCGCCCGAATTTGACGATGTCCGTTCCACACGCAACCAGACGCGGCTCCGCTTCCATGCGTTCGAGCTGAATCGAAAAACGCATGGGATGCGCGACATCGTCCGCGTCCATTCGCGCGAGATACATTCCATTCGCGTGGCTGATGCCGAGGTTCAGCGCGGCGACGATCCCCGCCTTCTCCTGAGACAGAAGCTGCACGCGCGGATCATCCTGGCTGATCCGCGTGGCGATGGCATGCGTCCGGTCGTCCGATCCGTCGTTGATGATCAACAACTCGAAGTTTCGGTATCGCTGCTGCAGGATCGACCGGATTGCCTCCTCGATGAACGCCTCACCGTTATGCACCGGCATCAGCACGGAAATCCTGGGTTGTGACATGTCTCGTTGTAGACGAAGGTGAACCTGTGACCGCGAAAACTGCTCCGTTTTTCGACCGCCATTCGACGTCGGACGCGCTATTCGATGAGCCGGGGCGGCTCGGGATACGGGTGCGGCGTGTAGCGATAGGAGCCGTAGGTCGAACCGAATCCGTAGCGGCCGAGATTCGGATTCGCGCCGTTGAAGATCACGCCGGCCGGAATCACGCCGTTCTGCGAGAGCCGCTTCACGCACTCGGTCATATCGCCCGCCTTCGTGACGCCCGCCTGCGCAACGATGAACACGGTGCCCGTCGACGAAGCGAGCACGGTCGCATCGGTGGCGGTCAGGATGGGCGCGGAATCCATCAGCACCACGTCGTACTTGAGGGACAAGTCGTTGATCAACTCCTGCACCTTCTTCCGTGCAAGCAGTTCCGACGGGTTGTGCGGAAGCGCGCCCCTCGCGATGAAGTCGAGTTCCGGGCCGACTCTGCGAATCACGGTCGCGAGACTCGCCTCGCCCGTGATCAATTCGGTAAAGCCCGCGTTGGCCTGTGCGCCGAAGCAGAGATGCAGATGCCCGTCGCGAAGATCGCAGTCGATGAGCAAAACGCGCTTGCCTGTCGTGGCGAGCAGCGCCGCGAGATTGGCCGACACGAACGACTTGCCGACTCCCGGCGTCGGGCCCGTCACCATCACCACGGCGTTCTTCGCCTGATCGAGTGCGAACTGCAAGGCCGTGCGCAAGCCTCGCAAGCTCTCGATCGAAGGATCATGCGGCGCTTCGTACGCCAGCAGCTTGCACGGTCGCTTCGTGCCGCGACGCGAGAACGACGCCTGAATCTTGCTGAACGGCACGGTCGAGAACACGCTGAGGCCAATGCTCTTCTCGATTTGCGACGGAGAACTGAAACCGCCGAACAGCACGCTGCGCGCATAGGCCGCCACCGTGGCCGCGATGAGCCCGAAGAGCAGCGTGGCCGCGAGCACGAGCGACTTCTTCGGCTTGACGCCTTTCTCCGGCAGGTCCGGCGTATCCACGAGCCGCACGTTGCCCACCTTGCCGGCTTTCACGAGCATGAGTTGCTGGGAATTGGTCAGAAGCGACGTATAGAGATCCGTATTCACCTTCACGTCGAGCATCACTCTCGCCAGTTCCTGCTGCAGCCCGGGCAGCCGCTTCATCCTGTCCTCGAACGCGTCAGCCTGCTTTTGTAACGTGGCGATCTGCTGGTCGACTGCGAGCACATCCTTGGAACTGCCGCTAAAGCGCGAGGACAACTCCTGCTTCTTCTGAATGAACTGAATCAGCCGCGCCTTCGTTTCAGAAGACTGCGTGAGCATGACGCGAGCTTCCATGTCCAGATCGAACATGCCGTTCTCGTCGCGGAATCGCGTGAGCCGCTCCTGGGATGCGCGCAGTTGCTGCTTCAGCACGGGCAGTTGCGTATCGAGGAATCTGAGCGATTGCGCCGCTTCCTCGGCTTTTCTATCCACGTTCTGCCTGACATATTCCTTGCCGATCTGCGTCATCAGATCGCGCAGATAGACGTTGTCCTTGCCCTGCAGCGTGGCGATGACCACGCCGGATTGCTTGATCTTTTCCTGAATGTTCAGGCTCGACTGAATGTCCTCGATCGTCGCCGAGCGCGAGCGGCGTGTCAGCGAAAACGCCGCGCCGGGCTTGCCGGCGAGCGAATCGACGGTCAGGCGGATATCGCCGTTCTTGACGCGAAACACTTCCTTATGCCCGATGCGCCCTTCCACGCCCGCTTCGACTCCGGGTCCGGTCAGCTCGTAGCGCTCACCGGGCAGAACGGTCAGCGTGAAAGTCTTTTCCTCGCTTCGCGCGGGTACGTCGAAGGACGAAACCTTGATCGACTCCGTGCCCCACGTGTAGCCGCCGTGCCCGAACAGACCGGGGTTCGACAAGTCCGACGCGTCCTTCGCGACGAGCCTTCCGATGATCGGCACACGCTTGGGCGCGGTGACGATATAGGCGCGCACCGCATCCACCGCGCGCGACACGACGAGGCGCGAGCCGAGTATCTGCGCTTCGGCCGGCGCGGTGGATTTCACATCGAATAGCGCCGATACATCCGCAATCGTGCTTCGGCTCGACGCGATCTCAGGACTGTCCTCGACCTGCAGCATGATGTCGGCCTGATACACCGGCGGCGCGAGAAAGGCATACAGCACGCCCGCCAGCACACAGACGATCGTGACGAGCATCATCATTCGACGCTGCTCGATCAGGATGTCGATGAGCCGCACGAATCCGTATTCGTCGGATTCTTCCGTTCGGTCCAGCGCGGGTGATTTGCCGTGATTCATCGTGTTCGTTCCGGATTGCCGTGACTATCTGATGCGTTGCAAGAGCCTGTCCTTCATGCGCCTTTCAGCCGCTCAGTGCCGGCCAGATATTTCGGTATCCTTGAAGATTGCATCGACCTCGACGCTGGAAAGGTGAGCACGTGCCTCCGTCGCGGGAAGCGCGCTGGCTTTCGCGGCGGCGGCGGGTTTGAGCAGCATGCCGAGCGGAGCCGGTTCGACTGCCGGCGGTACCGGGAAAACGTTCGGCTTCTTCTCGTCGGCGAGATTGCGTTCGAGCAGCGCTTCGTACTGTGCGAGCACGCTGTCCCATCGGAATGCGCTGTCGAACCGGCGGCCGCTTGCCTCGCGCATCGCCCGCACGGTCGGTGGATCGGCGAGCAGCGCGGAGATGTGCAGATCGCATTCGGACTCGTTGGCGAAGAAGCGCGCGTCGGGACCGGCGACCCAGCGGTTGAACTGATTGTCGTGCGCGATGACCGCGGAACTCGCGCCGAGCGATTCGACCAGCGACGGATTCGTGCCGCCGACCTGATGCCCGTGCAGATAGAAAAGCGCGTGATAGCGCAGCGCCTTCACCGTGTGCTGGTCATAGATCGCGCCCGGAAACAGGACTTCGGGACCGGCCGCGTCCATCACTTCGCGGTGGTACGCATTGCCGGCCGGATCGTATTTGCCGAGCACGACGAGCTTCGCGCCGCGCGGCCGGCGCGAGAACGCAGTCACAATTTCGGCGATGGAATTCTCCGGCTCCGGACGCGCGATCACGAGCGCATAGCGGACCTGCCCGAGGCCGAGTTCGCGCGGCACCGTGCAGCCCGATCCTTCAATCCGGTCCGCACCATAGGGGATCATGGTGATCTTCCGGTTCTTCACGCGCGTCGCGAGATGCATCGCAATCGACGGATGATCGGCGATGAGATGATTCCCCGTCCAGCAGCCGATGCGCTCGTTCATGTACAGCCACGTCCGCTCGTACCAGCGCCATTTGGTACGACGCCATTCGAGCCCATCCATGTTGATGAGGTTCTTGACGCCGTGAGCACGAAGGTAAGTGCAAAAGACCGCCGTGTTGTAGCCCAGCGTGAGAACGAGCGGCGTCTCGCGTTTGGCCGCGATCTGCACCGCTTTCCAGTCGAATTCAACTGTGCCGAATGCGCCGTCGCGCTTGACCGGCACGAAGATGCGCTTGACGCCGCACCAGGTGTCTTCGACCACCTGCGTGCCGCCGACCTGACCCTGGCAATAGACCGTGACGATCCATCCTCGCTTGGTCAGGTAGAGCGCGAGCCGCTCGGCGAATGTCTCGAATCCGCCGTGCTGCGCCGGGATGCCCCGCGTCCCCATGATTGACAGCTGCTTTTCTGACATGTTGATCGACCCGGTCGTTGGGATTCTCGCCACTGCGGCATATAAGCCTCAAGGCTAGGGCGGGTCGTGTGGCGAATTCCGTCACTGTCGTGATCGAATCCGACAACGTTGATGGCCGCCGACTTCGACCGCGCCTCCGCATCACGGCTTGGCGTTTTTGAGCCCGCCTTTGACGGAAAGGAATAGATAGTTTTCCCTAGCATCGTGTTGGTCGACGCGAGAGGAAAAGGACTGCCATGAAGATTGAAAAGATTCCCATGTCCGCGGTTCCGGCTCCGTTGAAACCGCATTCCGTGAAGCACTCGGCGGATCAGGCGCTCGACCCGCTGCATCTTCATCAGCCGAACAAAGGTCTGACCGAACGATCCCTCTTTCACGAACCATGGTGGCTCGACGCCACGACGGATAACAACTGGCAGGCGGCCATCGTGAAGACGGGCAACGAGACCATTGCAGAGATGCCTTACTCGGTCACGAAGAAGAGCCGTCTGTGGCGCGTGTCGTATCTGCCGCCGCTCACGCGAACGCTCGGCCCCGTCATTCGCTCGCAAGCGGCGGACGCAGGCGGCCCCGAATGGGTGCATCGCCTCGATGTCACGCGACAACTGATCGCCCAGTTACCCGAGTGCGCGCACTTTCATCAGCTTGCCGATCCATGCGCGTCCGACGCCGAAGCCGCCGCGTTCAGGCTCGCGGGCTTCGACGTGTCCGTGCAGTTCACGCTCAGGCTGTCGCCGGGCGCGGACGAGCAAGCCGCGTGGAGCAGGCTCAGATGGAACACGCGAAACCGCATTCGACGTTCGTCCGAGCGTTTCGTCGTACGCGAAATAGAAAGTGTCGATGCCTTCGTCGATTTCTACGATGCGAACCTCTCCACGCGCCGCCTCGAAAACGAATACGGCTCCGAGGTCATGCGTCGCGTGCTGCGGGAAGTATCGGCCCGTCGTGTGGGCACGATCATCGGTTCGTTCGATCACGACGGCTCGCTGTGCGCCGCGACCGCGCTCGTCTGGGACCGCTTCAACGTCTACTACCTTCTGACGACGCGGCAGGCCACGTCGCATAGCGGCGCAGTCGCGCTGCTCGTCTGGGAAGCGATGAAAATTGCGCGCGACAAGAAGCTGGACCTGGACTTCGACGGCACGTCGACCGCGGGCATTCTTCAGTTTCTGGCGGGCTTCGGCGGACAACTGATTCACCGATACCAGTTCGAGAAAATACGGGCCGACTTCGCCATTTGCCGCGGCATACGAAGCCGTTCGCGCGAGCGCGCGAAGCGACGAAGCGAGGCGGGCAAGTCGGCCTAATTTAACGGGACGATCGCGAACGATCGTTAGGTTTCCGTACTATTGTGTTCATCTATCGACCGGCCAGTCAGGACGGTCATGCCAAGGGCGATTGACTCAAAATGACAGAGACCTTGATCGAGCGCGTACAGGAATTGATCGACCGCGCAAACAAACTCCGCATGAAATCCGTCGCCATACCGGTGAGCGAGCTTGAAGAACTGTTGCGCCGATGCGAAGCCGATCGCCCCGTGCACGCAGCGAAGGGACGCCTCAACGCGGAGCAGGACCACGCGCCGGACAAGCCCGCGAAGCGCCCCTATACGCTATGGCCGTTACGGACAGACCGATAACGAGACATCAGGTGCACGAATGCAAGGCGCCGCGGTATCGGGAATCGGCGGGTCGAACGAACACGCGGTGACCGCCGGCATTGCGCGAGCGATATTCCGTGGGCGTGGTCGAGAGATGCTTCTTGAACAGTTTCGCGAGCTGCCCGCCACTGCCGATACCGCAGCGGCGCGCAATCTTGTCGACGGGCAGTTGCGATTCGATCAGCATCCGGCAACTCAACTCGAGTCGCGCCCGCTGCAAATAGTCCGATGGCGTCACGCCGATTTCGGCCTTGAAGCGACGCAGGAAATTCCGCTCGCTCATGGCGGCGACTTCGGCGGCCAGTTCGATGGAGATGGGACGCTCGGCATTGGCCTGAAGCCAGCGCGCCGACGCCATGATCTTGTCGCTGACGGGATGCGGCAATGCCGCGTCGAAGGAGATATCGGCGTCGGCGTCGTCCGTATCCGGCGCGAGCGCGCGCGCGAGCCGTTCCAGCATTCCGTCGCGCGGATTCTCCTTGGGCGTCCGCAACGCGGCGCGGACTGCATGCGCGCTGTGCGCCTGATCGTGCCGATGAATGTGATGCACATTGGGCGCATCGGCATGCGGCTCGTCGTATCGCGCGGCGAGTCCGACGGCGTCCAGAATGAGCTGGCCCTCGGAGATCGGGCACACGATCGTGCTGACCGCGTGGCGCTGGCGCACCCATGCGGACAGCCGTTCGTCGCACGCCGCGCGCTCGGCGCCTGCACCGCCCGCGATGAACAGCAGAATCGTCGGACTGGACGCGCGCTGGGCCGCGGCGTTCTCGGTGCAGACATGCACCGCCGACGAACTGACGACCGATCCGCCGGATGCGGACAGCAGCGACACGTTGTAAAGCGGCGCGCCGCCCGACGGCGTTCGCGCGGCTGCGTTGGCGCGATGAAAAACTTCGATGACCGCCGCCACGCCCGGTAGCGAGAATCCGTCGAACAGGACGATTTCGACGTCGACGCTTGCGCTGCGTAGCGACGTCGATTCTTCTTTGCACCACTGACTTTGAGTTGAGTTCATATCTTTCTCCAGGCAAGGATGCATGTCGTGCAAATCGCGCTACGTGTTTTCCTGGCGCACCGGCATGGACGGCCGGCGGCTTGCGCGCACCTCGCGCATGGCATGAACGACGCGTCCCCATGCCGAATGGGCAATTTCGAGGCTCGACACGGCCGCAACGTTTCCCTTGCTCCAGTAGGGCTTGAAACGTTCGTCGCCCACGCCGAGATCGAAATCCTGCTTGCGTTCCAGCGCCCACTTCACCCACGCTTCGACCGAGATCGCGCCGGGCATGAGCTTGGCGTGTCGCGGATCGAAGCTGTTCATCACGCCCAGCATGTTGCCCTTGCCCATGCCGACGAGACTCACCGCGATGGGCGCGTCGTTCATTTTGAGCACGAGGATGCGGGCGCACGCGTCTTCATCGCCCTCGCCCGGCTGATTGGCGAGCGCGATCAGAAAATCCCGGTACGCGCGCGAATAGAGCCACGTGCCCTTCTTGTCAGCACGCTCCGCCCACCCGCGCTTGTTCGCCAGCATCCAGTCGATCATGCGCGCGTTCTCTTCCGTGTCCTCGGGGCCGAGCATTGTCGCTTCGACCTTTCCCTTCTTTTCGATGCGCCGGCGCAGCGCGCCCGGCTTCCATCCCGACATCGTGCCGAGCGAAGCCGCGAAGCTCTCCCAGTTCGCTTCGCGCGACAGGCGCGCGACCGCATACGAATCGGCCGTGTTTCTTATTAGCCCGTCATGCTCGACGGCGAGCCGATACAGATGACTCGCGCAGTCGAGATAAGGCAGCACGATGAGATCGGCCGCGCATTGTTTTTGCGCCGCGAGCCAGATGGACTTCGTCAGTTGAACTGAGGCATAGTCGGGGTCGACCAGCACGGTCGTATAGTCCGCCGAATCCGGGCCCAGCGGCTGCAACACGGTCCAGAGACGGTGACGCGAACGAACCAGCGGCCACACGGCGATGAGCCGCCGATCGCGGCGCACCGTGATAAGACGAAGCGATTTTCCCGCCGGCATTGCGACACGATCCCACGCCAGCCAGCAGACGATAAACGATTCGTGATGCTTGCCCTGCGCGCGAATCCAAAGCTCATGCCATTGCTCGCGCAACGCATGAAAGCCCTCAGATGTGTTGATAACATCAATTTTGTCGAGAGGCTCGTACATTCGCAGTCCTATATGTCAGGTTGTAGAAACGTTTCATAGGACATAGGCACAACGTCCATCGACAGCGCTTGCCGTTGCTTCTCGTTGCTGATCGCCGCTTGTCGTCGCAGCGAGCCTTCTCGCGGCGAAGGGCCTAACGCGACGATATTGCGACGTCAAAGAGATAATGAAAGGGAAAACCCTTTCTTTACTCGGTCAGTGCAGTTTCATTACGTGCGTCTTTTTTCACAGGACCGCAAAGTCGCATTCCATGCCGTGATGCTGGGGAAAACGATAACATCGCTCGCTAATTGGCGTTTCCAACTCGCCAATAGTCCATCACCGCCCGAGTTCGAATGCGGTATGGCGGCGGATGTCACGGCCTGCTTTTCGTTTAACGCGGGATTACCCGGCGCCAAAACCGTCGAGGTCTTGGCGCGGTATTCTTAGCAGAAAGAAAGCTAATAGTAATCTGAAGTATTCGGCGAGATATTCTGCTTGCGGCGCCGTATCGTCCCACAAATTGCAGAAAAACCTTGCTGTCTGCAATGTGTCCGATACTGCATGTTAGGCGAACCTAAGAACTGTGTGTCAGCGCACACAGTTTGGGTTTGAATAAACACATGCCGAAAAAATTGCCATCTTCTGACGAACTTGGGACGCAATTTCGTCAAATCTATCTGATGATAACACTGGCGATAATTCAGACGATACGGAGCGGCTTTTCTAAATTGGGAAACTCGATACGGACTGCGACCAGTAGTCGAAGCGCACCTTTCCGGTGCTGATCGCCGATTTAATGGGAGTACATGGTTACATGCATGGAGGCGGCGCGATATTCCATGGTCGGCAGATGCCGTTGGCGATTTACCGGGGCGGCGTGGTCGGTGGCCGCAACGGCGCCACGCTCGAAAGCCGATCCATTGATGTCAATCCCACAATTTTGATTTCGTCGTATTAGGGTTTTTACTAGGTCCCGACGCGCCTACACTGCCTCTCAACGACGAAGCAGTGCCAAACCCGCTGCGACGTTCCCCGAATCGGGTTGCGGAGATTTTCATCATGTTCAAGTCGATCGTTCCTGCCATCGTCATCGCATCTGCTTTGGCTGTTCCGGCTTTCGCCCAGGCGCAAGACAATGGCGCCCTCACCCGCGCCGACGTCAAGGCGCAACTGGTTCAACTCGAACGCGCCGGCTACAACCCGGCCGGCGATCAGACGACTTACCCGGCCAACATCCAGGCCGCGCAAGCTCGCGTTCAAGCGCAGCAAGGCGTCGCGGCGACGTCGTTCGGTGGCGCGACCGAAGGCACATCGGCATCCGGCGGCGTGCAACGCGCCGCCGTCAACGCGGTCGATTACAGCCGCCCGTAACATCGCCAAGCGGCTTGCCGCTCGCCAGGCCCGGCTCGCAAGCCGGGCTTTTCGGCGTCCGGAAACGTCGCACAAAACACCGAACTACGCGCCTTTCAGCCGGTCATATCACTGTAAGCCACGGATTTCACAACGATTTCGGATTTCGCTTTTTCCACCGACGAGTCCGACGGCACTACAATTTGTGTCTGCCGTGTCACACATCTCGTTCTCGCCGCCGCCATGCCCATCTCGTCGTTGCGCCTTGCTGTCGTTTCCCTCGGTCTACTTGCTCTCGCCGCTTGCGGAGGCCGTGCCGCCACCACTCCGACCTATCAGCAGGAGCTTTTCAATTCCGGCACGAGCCCGTTCGCGCACAATTTCGACGCCACCGTCAACGCAACCTGCGAAGCCGCGCGCCGCGCGCTGCTGTCGCAAGGCTTCCTCACGACAATGGCCCAGCCCGATACCGTCGATGCCACCAAGAATTTCCAGCCGACCGCCGACACGCACGTCGTCGTGTCGTTCCACGTCGTCTGCACGCCGGGCGAGAACACGGCGAATCAGAGCATCGCGTATGTAAACGCCGTGCAGGACGGCTATACGCTGAAGAAAAGCGATACGTCGGCGAGCGTCGGCCTGAGCGTGCTCGGCTCGCTTTCGCTGCCGATCCGCTCGAACAGCGACGCGATGGTCAAGATTTCGAGCGAAACCGTGCCGGCCGGCAAATTCTATGACCGCTTCTTCAATCTGATGGGCCACTATCTGCGGACGGTGCCGCGCAGTTCGCCCGTTGCCGCCGATGAAATCGAGAGCAAGCCGCTCGCGCCGTCGCTGATCGTGACGTCGCCGGAGCTGACGCCGACGCCGATCGTCGTGCAGGCGCCCGCCGCCGCCGCGACGGCCATTCAGGCGCCGGAAGCCGCAGCCGAGACGAAGCGGCAGGCGCAGGCTGCGGCGGCATCGGACCCGGTGGCGGCATCGGCGGCGGAGCCTGCGTCGGCCGTCGTGCACTGAAAGTCAGGCAAGCACAAACGACAACGGGCCCCGGCAAGAAACCGGAGCCCGTTCGACGTCAAAGCGGTCCGCTCGACCGTTCGATCACTTCCCGCCGTTCTGCGCGCTCAGCGTGAGCTTGTTCGATACCGACTTCACGCCCGACACGCCCTTCGCCACTTCTTCCGCCTGCGCGATTTGCGCGCCTTCCGGCACCGTGCCGGTCAGCGTCACCGCGCCGCCGCGTGCACGGACGAAGACATTCGACACGTCGAAGCCTTGCGCCTTCGACAGCGCGCGGCGCACGGCATAACCGAGCGAGCGATCGCTTTTCTTGGTCGCCGATTTCTGCGCCTTGGTCGGCGCAGCGGATTCGGTGCTGGTGGTGGCCGCCGCATCGCTCGACTGGGCATAGGCGCTCGACGCCACCGTCACGCAGACCACGACGCCCAGAGCCTTCAACAGATCGACTGCTTTCATGGTTTCTCCTTTTGTTTCGCTTGTTGACTTCGCACAGTGCTGCTTCGCTCGTTTGCACATCAAACCGGACCGCATCGCGCGATCGTGGCCGCGCGAATCGTCGATGAGCGTCGATGAGAACGACTGACGATTGCGCGGCGAAGAAGCCCGCGATGCCGTGATGCCGTGATGCCGTGCTGCGAGAGGCTGGCGAACGAAACAAACCCGGCCGATCGATTGGGCTCGATGGCCCTCGGCTCGTCTATGGATACCTGCCGCACGGCGCACGCTCGATGCGCGATGACGCGCCAGGCTTTGCGGCGCACGCCCTGAAAGCCCAACTATCGGGCTGCGGACAGAAGTTTTCTTATCGTACGGCGGCGAACGTCAATTTAGCCCAGCGCGGCCATTAGCGCAAAACATTTAACGACGCGCGCGCCTTCGCTGCAACGGCTCGCAACAGTGCGATGAACGCGTCCATACGCGTGTCACACTCATCGGCTGGCGCCGCGCCGCCGCGATCGGCAGACCGCCCGCGCCGCGCCTTCGGTTAAGCTCTCGGGCAGGAATCCGACTCGACGCATCGACATGACCCAGCCTGAAGCGGATACCGAATCCGCACACTCCGACGCGAAGTCCAAAACGCGGCGCCGTCCGCAACCGAAGATCGTCGCGCGCTTCGTGGCGATTTCCTGGCGCGATTTCGCGATGACTTTCGGCCCGATCGTGCTCGTGGCCATCGTCGCGCTGTATTTCGCCGTGCGCCTGATCCAGCCCGCGCCGCCGAATTCGCTGACCATCGCCGCCGGTCCCAAGGGCAGCTCGTTCTGGAACAGCGCGCAGAAGTACAAGACGATCCTCGCGCGCAATCGCGTGACGCTCAACGTGATCGAAACGCAAGGCTCGTTCGACAACCTCGCGCGCCTCTCCGATCCGAAATCCGGCGTGGATGTCGGCTTCGTGCAGGGCGGCATGACCAAGCCGGGCGCGACGCCCGACAATCTCGAATCGCTCGGCAGCGTGGCGTATGTGCCGCTCGCGGTGTTCTATCGCGGCGCACCCGTATCGAGATTGTCGGAGCTGAAAGGCAGGCGGCTCGCGATCGGCGCGGAAGGCAGCGGCACGCGCGCGCTCGCGCTGACGCTTCTGAAGGCGAACCACATCGAGCCGGGCGGCGACACGCCTCTTCTGCCGCTCGCCGGCGACGCAGCCGCGAAGGCGCTCGAAGACGGCCAGATCGACGCGGTTTTCCTGACCGGCGACTCCGCGCAGCCGCCGACGATGGCCAAGCTCGTGCGCACGCCCGGCATCCGCTTCATGGATTTCGCCCAGGCCGATGCCTACGCGCGCCGCTTTCCGTATCTGACCGAAATCGAGCTGCCGATGGGCGCGTTCGATCTCGCCACGAACCTGCCGCCGCGCCCGGTGCACATGATCGCGCCGACCGCCGAACTGATCGCGCGCGACAGCCTGCATCCCGCGCTGTCGGATCTGCTCGTCGAGGCCGCGCGCGAAGTCCACAGCCGCGCGAACCTGCTGCAGCGGGCGAACGAATTTCCCGCGCCGCTCGCCCACGAATTCCGGATCAGCGACAACGCCGAGCGTTATTACAAGTCGGGCAAGAGTTTCCTGTACCGCACGCTGCCGTTCTGGCTCGCGAGTCTCGCGGATCGCGTGCTCGTCGTGCTGGTGCCGCTGATCGTCGTGCTGATTCCCGGCTTGCGGCTCGTGCCGGGGCTGTATCGGTGGCGCGTGAAGTCGCGCATCTATCGCTGGTATGGCGCGCTGATTGCGATCGAACGTGAAACCATCAGCGGCCCCGACACCGCGCAGCGCGACGCCCTGCTCGACCGCATCGACGGGATCGAATCGGCGGTGAATCGCATGAAGATGCCGCTCGCGTTCGCCGATCAGTTCTACGTGCTGCGCGAGCACATCGGCTTCGTGCGCGAGCGGCTGGCGAACGCCGCCGTCGCGCCGGGCGATGCCGATGTCGATGTCGCGCGCCGCCGAACGGTGGCATCGGCTGCATCGGCGCAGGCGTCGTCGCGTGCAGACACGGAGCAAGGCAGCACGTAATATCTAACGAATCGATCGTGGATAGCGGGAAGCGCGCGCGAAGCGATCGAGAGGACACGCGGCGCTTTTTGGCCGCGAAGAATGCAGGACACGACGCCCGCGCCTGACGAAGACCGGCAAAAGCTCGCGACACCCGCACCATCCAGCGACGAGCGACGAGGCCACGCCAGGCGCCAAAAGCAAGGAGAAACGACATGAGTGCCCCGCATTCGACCGCTGACGGTCGACCGTACTTTTTCTTCGATTTCATCTCGCCGTTCTCCTACCTGCTCCTCGAGCAGCACGAGAAGTGGCCCGACATGCCGTTCGAATTCGTGCCGGTGCAATTGCTGAAGCTGCTCGACCGCTGGAAGCAGCCGCACGCCGCGACGATTCCCTCGAAGCGCGTCTTCACGTATCGCCACGCGCTCTTTCGCGCCGAACAGCTCGGCATTCCGTTTCGCATGCCGCCCGCGCATCCGTTCGATCCGGTGAAGGCGCTGCGCCTCGCCGTGCTCGCGAACGGCGACATCACGTGCGTGCGCGACATCTTCCGCTTCATCTGGCGCGAAGGGCGCGATCCGTCGACGCCCGAGGGCTTTCGCGCGCTGTGCGAGCGCGTCGGCATGCCGGAGGCGGAATTGCGCATCGACGATGAAGACCTGAAAGCGAAGCTGCGCGACAACAACGAGCGCGCCGTGCAGATGGGCGTGTTCGGCGTGCCGACGTTCATCGTCAACGATCAGATTTTCTGGGGCGAAGACACGCTGCCGATGGTGCTGTACGTGGCGCGCTCGCCGAACTGGCTCGAAGCCGCCGAGGTGAAGCGCATCAGCAATCTGCCGATGGCGCCGAAGGAAGCGGACTTCGGCAACGCGGCGGAAATCGGCGCCTGAGCGCACGCGGCGCGATCTCGGCGCAATCGCACGAGATTGCCGATGCCGTGCATAGGGCTTGCGCTATGGCGTCAATAATCGGAACGCGGTTAACTTCGGGTGCGGCGTGGCGCGCGTGATGAAGCGGCGCGCCGCCGCGCCCTTCGTTTTTTCGTCCCAGGCCCATGAACGATCCCGCCGATTCCCTCGACATCTGGCTCATTCGCGTGTTGCGCACGCTGCTTCTGGAGCGCAGCGTCACGCAGACCGCGCAGCGGCTGAATCAGACGCAGCCGGCGATCAGCACCGCGCTGCGCCGCCTGCGTGAAATCCTGGGCGATCCCATTCTCGTGCGCGGCAAGCAGGGCATGGTGCCGACCGAATACGGCGAGACGCTGCTCGCGCCCGCACAGCGCGCGTTGCGCGAGGTGGAGTTCGTCGCGACGCCGCACGGCGATTTCGACGCCGCCAGTTCCCGCCGCACGTTTCGCGTCGCCGCACCCGATTATCTGAACGATTTCTTCATGCCGACGCTCGTCGCCGCTTTCCGCGATGCCGCGCCGAATGCGCGGCTGGAGATCGAATCGCTCAATCCGATGCGCGATCACGAGCGCGCGCTCGACGAAGGCGAGATCGATCTGATGTTCGCGAACTGGACGAAGCCCGAGCCGCGCTTCGAGCGCCACGATCTGTTCACGGATGTCTTCGTGTGCCTGATGCGCGCGAATCACCCGCTCGCGCGCGAGCCGCTGACCGTCGAGCGTTACGCGCGCGCCGCCCATCTCGCGCCGACGCCGTATAGCGGCGCGAAGCGTCATCCGATCGATATCGGTCTTGCGCGCGCGGGCGTGCGGCGCCGCATCGTCACGACGATTCCGTACTTCGGGCTCGTGCCGCAGGTGCTGTTGCAGTCGGACCTGATCTTCACCGCGCCGCGCCGCTTCGCGCAGCATTACGCGGCGATGCTGCCGCTCGCGGTGCTCGATTCGCCAGTGCCGTTTCCGCGCATCAAGTGCTATCAGCTTTCGCTGCCGCAGCCGGACGAATCGACGGATGTCGCGTGGTTGCGCGCGTTGATCGCGAGCGTGTCGGATTCGCTGACGCGCAAGAAAGCCGTCGCCGCCGAAGAACTGGCGGGCGCGGTGTCGAAATAGCGCTTGGGGCTTCGGACATGGACGCGCTCGACCGCTTGATCCAGCTCGCGCATCTTTCCGGCGCGCTCGATTTGCGCTGCCTGCTTGCCGGCCCGCTCGAACTCGATCACGCGAAAGCGCCGGCGGGCGAAGCGATCTATCACGTCGTTCTGGACGGCGCGTGCGAGGTCGTGCGCCACGGACATCCGCCGATCGCGCTGAATGCGGGCGATATTCTCTTCTTGCCTCGCGGCGATCCGCACGTGCTTTCCATCGCGGCGGGCGCGGCATCGAAAGCCAGTGCGATGCAGGCGCGCGACAACGGCGCGGTCATCGTGCGAAGCAACTGCGGCGAGGAAGCGCCCGCGCTGGACCTGCTATGCGGCCGGTTCCTTCACGCGCCGCGCGCGTTGCTGATCGATGTGTTGCCCGATGTCGTGCACGTATCGTTCACGCGCGCGTCCGCGCCTTATCTCGCGCCGCTCGTCGCCGCCATGCGACGCGAAGCGGAGGAAGCGCAGCTTGGCGCGCCGTCGATCGTCGCGGCGTTATCGACCGCGCTTTTCACGATGCTTTTGCGCGCCTGGCTCGCCGAGCAGCCGACGCTCGCGGGCGTGCTCGGCTTGCTGGCGAACCGGCGGCTCGGCGCGGCCGTGATCGCGATGCTCGAACGCCCCGCCGAACCGTGGACGCTCGAACTGCTCGCGAAGGAAGCGGCGATGTCGCGCGCCACGTTCATGCGCGCATTCTCGGCGCACTCGGACAGTTCGCCCGCCGCGCTGCTGAGCCACGTGCGGATGCAGCTCGCCGGCACGATGCTCACGCATACGACGAAGAGCATCGCGGATATCGCGGCGGAAGTCGGGTATCAGTCGGAAGCCGCTTTTTCGAAGCGGTTCAAGGAGATTCACGGCGTCGCGCCCGGCGGGTTCCGGGCGCGCAATGGGATCGCTTGAAGGAGGCGTTCACGCCGTAACGAACGCCCTCGTCGAAGAGAATCGCCCCGTCGTTTCCCGCACGCGCAACAGTTCCGCCGCAACGGCCAGCGCGATGGAAGGCGGCGCCTTATCGACGATTCCTTCGACGCCGATCGGACACGTCATCTCGCGCAAACGCTCCGCCGCCAAACCACGTTCGACTAATCTGCGCTCGAACTTCACCCGCTTCGTCGCCGATCCGATCAGCCCGAAATACGCGAAGTCGTCGCGCCGCATGATCCGCTGCGTGAGCGCGAAGTCGAGCGAATGATCGTGCGTCATCACGATGAAATACGCCCCGGCGGGCGCTTCATCGACGATGACGTCCGGCGTGTCCGTCGCTTCGATCTGCACGTTGGCCGGGACTTCGTCGGGGAAGAGTTCGTCGCGCGCATCAACCCACTGGACGACGCACGGCAGCATCCCGAGCACCTTCGCGAGCGCGTGGCCGACGTGGCCCGCGCCGAACAACACGACGTGCATCATGAGCGCGCGCTCCTCACCGCGTTGACGGCGCGCAGAATTTCCTCGGCCGTCGCCGGCGCGTTCAGCGGCGGATTCACCTTGTGATCGCCGACCGCCGAGACCGCATCGCGGATCGCGAAGAACACCGAGAACGGCAGCAGAAGCGGCGGCTCGCCGACGGCCTTCGAGCGATGAATGCTGTCCTCCGCGTTGCGATTCTTGAAGAGCGACACGCGGAAGTCGGCGGGCATGTCGTTCACGGTCGGAATCTTGTACGTCGACGGCGCGTGCGTCATCAGCTTGCCGTTGTCGTTCCACCAGAGTTCCTCGGTCGTGAGCCAGCCCATGCCCTGCACGAACGCGCCTTCCACTTGTCCGATGTCGAGCGCCGGATTCAGCGACGCGCCCACGTCATGCAACGCATCCGCGCGCAGCACGCGCATTTCGCCGGTGAGCGTGTCGATGACCACTTCGGACACCGCCGCGCCGTACGAGTAGTAGTAGAACGGGCGGCCCTGCATCGACGCCTGATCCCAGTAGAGCTTGGGCGTCGCGTAAAAGCCGTCGGACCACAACTGCACGCGCGCGAGATATGCCTTCGCGACGACTTCGCCGAACGGAATCGCGTCGTCGCCGACGATCACGCGATCGTTCGCGAAGCGCACGTCCGCCGCCGTCACCGCGCCCGCGCCGAACTTGTCCGCCGCGAACGACGCGAGGCGCTCGCGCAACTGGCGCGCGGCGTCCTGCGCGGCCTTGCCGTTGAGGTCCGTTCCCGTCGATGCCGCCGTCGCCGACGTATTCGCCACCTTGCTCGTATCGGTCGCGGTCACGCGCACGCGTCCGAAGTCGATGCCAAGTTCGTGCGCCACGACCTGCGCGACCTTCGTGTTCAGGCCCTGCCCCATCTCCGTGCCGCCGTGGTTCACGAGGATCGAGCCATCGGTATAGATGTGCACCAGCGCGCCGGCCTGATTGAAGTGCGTGACGTTGAACGCGATGCCGAACTTCACCGGCGTGAGCGCCAAACCCTTCTTCAGAATCTCGTTGTTCGCGTTGAACTCGCGCACGGCTTCGCGGCGGCGGCGATAGTCGCTCGTCGCGGCCAGCTCGCCGAGCAACTCGTGCAGCACGTTGTCCTCGACCGTCTGCCCATACGGCGTTCGGTTGTTCTCCGTCTTGCCGTAGAGGTTGGCCAGGCGCACATCGAGCGAATCGCGGCCCACGGATCGCGCGATGTTGTCCATGATGTACTCGATGCCGAACGCGCCCTGCGGCCCGCCGAAGCCGCGAAACGCGGTGTTCGACTGCGTGTTGGTCTTGCCGCAATAGCCTTCGATCGCCACGTCGGACAGCCAGTACGCGTTGTCGAAGTGACAGACGGCGCGCGTCATCACCGGGCCGGAAAGGTCGGCGGAAAAGCCGCAGCGCGACGTCATGTCGACGGCGACGCCTTCGATCACGCCGTCATCGTCGTAGCCGACTTCGAAGTCGTACACGAAGTCGTGGCGCTTGCCGGTGATCATCATGTCGTCGTCGCGATCGGGGCGCAGCTTGACCGGGCACAAGAGCTTCCACGCCGCCAGCGACGCGCAGCACGCGAACATCCCCGATTGAGATTCCTTGCCGCCGAAGCCGCCGCCCATGCGCCGGCATTCGACGAGCACGTTATGCGACTGCACGCCGAGCACGTGCGCGACGAGATGCTGCATCTCGGTCGGATGCTGCGTCGAGCAGTACACGTGCATGCCGTCGTCGTCCTTCGGCACGGCGTACGCGATCTGGCCTTCGAGATAGAACTGTTCCTGGCCGCCGAGCTTCATCGCGCCGCGTTCGTGATGCGCGGCCTTCGACATGCGGCCCGCCGCGTCGCCGCGCGAGAGCTTCAGCGGATTGAGCACGTACGATTGCGCGCGCCGCGCGTCCTCGGCGGTGAGCACGGCGGGCAAGTCTTCGAACGCGATGTCCGCGCGACGCGCCGCGAGCCGCGCCGTATCGTGCGACGTCGCGACGACGATGAACATCGGCTGGCCGACGTACTGCACGACGCCGGGCGCGAGAATCGGATCGTCGTGGATGATTGGGCCGCAGTCGTTGACGCCGGGAATGTCGTCGGCGGTGAAGACGGCGACGACGCCGGGCGTCGCGCGCACGGCATCGAGATTCATCGAGACGATCTTCGCGTGCGCCTTCGGGCTGAGACCGAGCGCGGCGTGCAGCGTGCCCGCGACGAGCGGGATGTCGTCCGTATAGCTTGCGCGCCCGCTCACATGCAGATGCGCCGATTCATGCGGACGCGAAACGTGGACCTGCTTGAAATCGTCGGCGGCTTCGGCGGCGGATTGCGCTTCGGCGAGAAAGGCTTCGGCTTGCTGATTCATTTGTCTGTGTCCTCACTTCACTTCGACGAGTTCGATCGCGCGCACATCCAGCTTCGATTTCGCGACGGGATTATGCGGACGTGTCTCCAGCCAGAAGCGATACAGCAGGCTCTTCGCCGTATCCAGCCGATACGCGCTCGACGCGCGCATGTCGGTGAGCGGCGCGTAGTCGTCGGCGAGCGCGCGCATCGCGGCTTGCGCGGTCGCTTCGTGCCATTGCGCATCGGCGAGCACGGCTTCGGTGCGCGCGGCGCGCTTAGGCGTCGCCGCCATGCCGCCGAACGCGACGCGCGGCTCGCGGATCACGTCGCCATCCGCGATATATGCGAACGCGGCGCACACGGCGGAGATATCGGAGTCGAAGCGCTTCGAGAGCTTGTACGTGCGAAAGCGCAGATTCGCGCGCGTGCCGGCGCGCGTCGGCACGCGGATCGCGGCGACGAATTCGTGCTCCGCCATGTCCTTCCTCTGATACGCGAGGTACAAATCTTCGAGCGGCATCTCGCGCGTTCCGTCGATGCTCGCCAGCACCACGCGTGCGTTCAGCGCGATGAGGCCGGGCATCGAATCGCCGATGGGCGAGCCGTTCGCGACGTTGCCGCCGATCGTGCCCGCGTTGCGGATCGGCAATGACGCGAAGCGCAGCCACATTTCCTCGAGTTCGGGATACGTCTTGAACAACTCGGCATACGCGCGCTCGACCGTCACGCCCGCGCCGATTTCGATCCACTCGTCCGTGGTCTCGACGCGCTTCATCGCCTCGATCTGGCCGATGTAGATGACGTCGCCGAGATCGCGCAACTGCTTCGTCACCCACAAGCCGACGTCCGTGCTGCCCGCGAGCAGGCGCGCGCCCGGCTTCTGCGCCTTGAGTTGCGCGAGGGCTTCGACGGTGCGCGGCGCGTCGAACGCGCGGCCGGCGTGCTCGTAGTGGAACGTGTCGCCGCGCTTCATCGTATCGAGCGTGCGCGCGAGCGATTCGGCATTGAGCGGCGCGAGCGGCGCGTGATCGAACATGCGCTCGGCGGCATCGATGATCGGCCGATACCCCGTGCAGCGGCACAGATTGCCCGTGAGCGCATCGCTGATTTCCTGGCGCGACGGCACGCTCTTGTGCGCGCAATTCGCGCTCGCGTGACCGTGCTTTTCGTAGAGCGCGAACATCGACATGGCGAAGCCCGGCGTGCAGAAGCCGCACTGCGAACCGTGACAATCGACGAGCGCCTGCTGCACCGGATGCAGCGAGCCGTCCGGCTGGCGCAGATCTTCGACGGTGAAGAGCGCGCGGCCATCGAGCGTCGGCAGGAACTGCACGCACGCGTTGACCGCCTTGAACGCGACGCCGCCCGCGCCGTCCGGCTCCCCGACGACGACCGTGCACGCGCCGCAATCGCCTTCGGCGCAGCCTTCCTTGGTGCCGGTGCAGCGCGCGTCTTCGCGCAGGTATTGCAGGACGGTGCGCGTGGTGGACGCGCCGCTGACTTCGCGAATGGCGTTGCGATGGTAGAAACGGATGGGCTCGCTCATGGAATCGTGTCTCGCGGGGCTTTGATGCTTCTTGCTGGTTGCGCGGGGTGCGCAGCCGGTGGCGGTGAGGATCGGCGGCATCATTTTCAGATTAGTCCGACCGCCTCGATGGTTCGAAAGCTATCACTGCCAATATCCGTGACCCATAGCCGACATTGCATGTACGACATATTCGTGTCGCGATAAGTCCGCGAAGCCTTATCCGGCAAGGCTCGCGCGGATACCGCACGATCGTCCGCGAACGCGATTTGGTCTATCCGGTTACAAAACGCCCGCGACGTTGCGCCGCAACATATGGGAGAATCACGGCTTCCCGCCGAGTTCAACCCCGCACTTTCCCTATGTCCACCGAGTCCCGCACCGCCGCGCCGCAAAGCGATCTGGCCGTCACCTTACGCATCGTGTCGGTCGTGCTGTACACGTTCCTGTGCTACCTGACGATCGGCATTCCGCTCGCGGTGCTGCCGGGCTTCGTGCACACGGATCTCGGCTATGGCTCGGTGATGGCGGGCGCCGCGATCAGCGTGCAGTACTTCGCGACGCTGCTTTCGCGTCCGCTCGCGGGCCGCACCGCCGACACGCTCGGGCCGAAGAAGACCGTGCTCTACGGGCTGGCCGCGTGCGCGGCGAGCGGCGTGCTGCTGCTGGGATCGGCGCTCGCGGCGCAATGGCATGCGGTGAGCCTCGCGCTGCTGGTCGTCGCGCGGCTCGTGCTGGGCTTCGGCGAAAGCTGGGTCGGGACGGGATCGATCACGTGGGGCATCGGGCGCGTGGGCGTCGCGCATAACGCGAAGGTGATTTCGTGGAACGGCATCGCGACTTACGGCGCGCTGGCGATCGGTGCGCCGCTCGGCGTCGCGGTCGATCATTCGCTGGGCTTCGGCGCGCTTGCGCTGATCGTGATTGCGCTGGGCGCGATCGGCTACTGGCTCGCGACGCGCATGGCGAGCGTGCCCGTGGTCCACGGCGAGCGGATGTCGTATCGCAGCGTGTTCTTCCGCGTGCTGCCGTATGGTTTCGGGTTGGCGCTCGGATCGGCGGGCTTCGGGTCGATCGCGACGTTCATCACGCTTTTCTACGCGGCGCATAACTGGCCGAACGCCGCGCTTTCGCTGACCGTGTTCGGCACGACGTTCGTCGGCGCGCGCCTGCTGTTCGCGAACACGATCAAGACGTACGGCGGATTCCGCGTGGCGATCGTGTCGTTCGCGCTCGAATGCGCCGGTTTGTTGATGCTGTGGCTTTCGGCGGAACCGACGTTCGCGCTCGCGGGCGCGGCGCTGACCGGCTGCGGCTTCGCGCTGGTGTTTCCGGCGCTCGGCGTCGAGGCGGTCGGACTCGTGCCGCCCGCGAGCCGGGGCGCGGCGCTGTCGGCGTATTCCGTGTTCCTGGATTTGTCGCTCGGATTGACCGGGCCGCTCGCGGGATATGTCGCGGGCGAGTTCGGGTATGGATCGGTGTTCCTGTTCGCGGCGGTCGCGGCGGCGATGGCCGTGGCGTTGTCGGTCGCGCTTTATATGCGGGCGGGGCGCGGGGTTGGCGGGGCGGCGACGGCGTGAGGCCGCGCGCGTTCCGACTGTCGCTAGGAGCCGGCTTTCGAGCCGTGCAGTCGAAGCCCGAGCGCTTTGACGACTTTCAGGATCGTGCCGAAGCTCGGGTTCCCGTCTTCGGACAACGCTTTATAAAGCCCTTCGCGGCTGATGCCGCTGTCGCGCGCAACTTGCGCCATGCCGCGCGCCCGGGCGATCACACCGAGCGCATGCGCGATGAAAGCGGGATCGTCAGCGCCTTCCTGAAGGCACGCGTCGAAGTACTCGGCGATGTCGTCGTCGGTTCGCAGGTGTTCGGCGGAATCCCAGAGGCGGGTCGTGGGCTGAGTGACTGTCATCGTTCGTTCGAGGCTCACCGTGATGTCGGCGCGGCATGCAGAGTAAGCGTCGGCACTCCCCTTCGTCTCCACGCTTTGTCTTAAAATCGCCGCTTAGCCCACAGCGTCCGATTTATGAACTCGACCTCGGAAGACCGCTGGCGCGACTTGCGCCCGGACCCGGACAGCGATACGCCGCTTTATCTCCAACTCGCCCGCAAGCTCACCGACGCCATCCACGACAATCGCTGGAACGCCGGCGAAGCGTTGCCCTCGGAACGCGTGTTGTCCGAAGCGCTCGGCGTATCGCGGATCACGTCGAGAAAAGCCATCGCGCTGCTCGTCGAACAAGGGCTCATTCGACGCGAGCAAGGCGCCGGCAGCTTCATCCGGCCGCGCTACGAAGACCCGCTCTCGCGGCTCTCCAGCTTCTCCGAAATGCTCCGGCGACGCGGCTTCCAGCCCAGTTCCAAATGGCTCTCGCGCACTATCGAGCCGGCCAATCGCGAAGAAGTCATCCAGCTCGGTCTATCGCCCGCCGCGGCCGTCACGCGCCTGAAACGCCTGCGCCTCGCCGACGACACCGTGATGGCCGTCGAGGATTCCACCTTCCCCGCCTCGCTCATCCCGGATCCGCTTTCCATCGGCGATTCGCTCTACAGCTATCTCGATGCGCGCGGCCTCTCCATCGTCCGCGCGCTCCAGCATTTCCGCGCGGTGAACGCGAGCCCGGAGATTGCTGAGCAGATGGGCATCGCGCCGCACGACGCGCTGCTGCTCATCACGCGCGTGGGCTATACCGCCGATCAGCGCGCGATCGAGCTGACCGATACCTACTGTCGCAACGACTACTACGACTTCGTCGCCGAACTGCGCAAATAACGACGTCGCCCGCCCATGACCGATACCGCCGCAGCCCAGCCGTCCGACCGATCGCTTTCCATCATGCTGTGGCTCGTGGCCACGGGCTTCTTCATGCAGACGCTCGATTCCACGATCGTCAACACCGCTTTGCCCGCCATGGCGCGAAGCCTCGGCGAAGCGCCGCTGCGCATGCAGGGCGTCGTGATCGCCTACTCGCTCACGATGGCGATGATGATTCCCGTCTCCGGCTGGCTCGCGGACAAGCTCGGCACGAAGCGCGTGTTCTTCAGCGCGATCCTCGTGTTCACCGTCGGCTCGCTGTTGTGCGCGAAGGCGCAGTCGCTGCAGGCGCTCGTCGCGTATCGCGTGGTGCAGGGCGTCGGCGGCGCGATGCTGCTGCCCGTCGGACGGCTCGCCGTGCTGCGCGTGTTTCCGGCGGAGCGCTATCTGTCCGCGCTCGCGTTCGTCGCGATTCCGGGGCTGATCGGACCGCTCATCGGACCGACGCTCGGCGGCTGGCTCGTGCAGATCGCGTCGTGGCACTGGATCTTTCTGATCAACGTGCCGGTGGGCGTGATCGGCTGCATCGCGACGAATCTGTACATGCCCGACAGCCGCAATCCCGCGACACCGCGCTTCGATCTCGCGGGCTATCTGCTGCTCGCCATCGGCATGGTCGCGCTGACGATTTCGCTCGACGGCCTCGCCGATCTCGGCTTGCAGCACGCCATCGTGCTCGTGCTGCTTATTCTCAGCTTCGGCTGCTTCGTCGCGTACGGCCTGCACGCGACGCGCGCCGCGCAACCCCTCTTCCCGCTCGATCTGTTCAAGATCCACACGTTCAGCGTCGGCTTGCTCGGCAATCTGTTCGCGCGCATCGGCAGCGGCGCGATGCCTTATCTGATTCCGCTGCTGCTGCAAGTGAGCCTCGGCTACAGCGCGTTCGAAGCCGGCATGATGATGCTGCCCGTCGCCGCCGCCGGCATGGCGAGCAAGCGGCTCGTGACGCGGCTGATCGAGCGCTTCGGCTATCGGCCGGTGCTCGTGGTGAACACCGTGCTCGTCGGCCTGATGATGGCGAGCTTTTCGCTGACGAGCGCGCATCAGCCGCTCTGGCTGCGCCTCGTGCAGCTCGCCGCGTTCGGCTCCGTCAATTCGATGCAGTTCACCGCGATGAACACGCTCACGCTGAAAGACCTGGGCACGGGCGGCGCAAGCAGCGGCAACAGCCTGTTCTCGCTCGTGCAGATGCTCTCGATGAGCCTCGGCGTGACGGTCGCCGGCGCGATTCTCTCGACTTTCACCGGACTTCTGCCGCGCGTGACGGAGACGAACTCGCTGCCTGCGTTCCACGCGACGTTTCTCTGCGTGGGCGTGATCACGGCGGCGACGGCGTGGATTTTCGGGCAACTCGCGCCGGAAGTGCGCGGCGCGGCGCGAAAGCCGGATCCGCAGGAATCGAACTGAAGGATGCGCGGGCGATTCGCCATCCCGAAGTGCGCGCCGCACCGCCCCGGTGCGCCCGGCACCGCGACGCGACGTTCTCGCGATGCGTCGTTTCGCTGGCATCGCCAATGCACACACGAATGCCGCGCAACGTCCGGCCGACATTCGATTCGCACGCTTTTTGCTCGAACGATCGAACGCCCGATCTTGTAAACTGGCGATATCTCAATAAGCCGATTCCCGCGCGCCCAGACCATGAGCATGGTTGACATCGATCCTCCCCGCTTCCAGCCGCCGCGACCGGTCGCCGGCGACGACGGCTCGCGTCGCACCGTGCTGTACGGCGAGTACACCGTTTTCAGCGTGTTCCAGCCGGTGTTTTCGGTGTCGCACCGGCGCGCGATCGGCTATCACGCGTCGCTGCGTGCGCGGGACGATACGCATCGGCATGTGCCGTCGCATGAAGTCTTCACACAGGCCGCGCGCCGCGGCGACCTGCTCGAACTCGGGCGGCTCGCGGAATCGCTTCATCTCGGCAACTTCAACGCTTTCGACAGCCACGACGAATGGCTCTTCCTGAGCCTTCACCCCGCCGCGCTGATGGACACGAGTTACGGCGACGCCCTCCTCGCCGCGCTCAAGGACATCGGCTTGCCGCCGCAGCGCGTGGTGCTCGAAGTGCCCGAGCAGGCGGGCGGCGAGACGACGCGCTTCACGGAAATCGTCGATTCGCTGCGCAAGTCGGGCTTTCTGATCGCGCTCGACGGCTTCGGCGTGAAGCATTCGAACATCGATCGCGTGTGGCATCTGCGGCCGGACATCGTGACGCTCGACCGCTGCATCCTTCAGCAGGCGACCGAGCATTCGCATATCGAACGCGTGCTGCCGCGGCTCGTGTCGCTGCTGCACGAATCCGGGCAGCTCGTGCTGATGGGCGGCCTGACGACCGAGCGCGACGCGCTCATCGCGCTGGAATGCAACGTCGATTTCGTGCAGGGCGCCTATTTCGCGCAGCCGAGCGTCGATGCCGTGCACAGCGAAGTCGCCGCCGGCACGATGGATGCGCTGTCCGCTGCATCGCGCGAACGCGTCGCGGCCCGCGAGCGCGCGCAGGCGACGCGTCTCGAGCCGTACGTGAGCGGACTGGAACGCGCGGCCGTCAAGCTGATGGAAGGCGAAACGTTGATGACCGCGACGAGCGAGCTGCTGCAACTCGCCGATACCGCGCGCTGCTTCCTGCTCGATCACGCCGGCCGGCAGATCGGCGATAACGTCGTGCCGGTCGTGCGCACGTCGCAGCGCGCGAAGCGCTTTAGCCCGCTGCTGCATTCGGAAGGCGCGAGCTGGGAACGCCGGCCGTATTTCATCGAGGCGCTGCGTGCGCCGGGGCGCGTGCATCTGACCGCGCCGTATTTGTCGATCAACGAGGCGCACTTGTGCGTGACGGCGTCGATCGCGGCGCAAACGCCTTATGGCTTGCAGGTGCTATGCGTCGATATCAACTGGGAAGCGGCGCCGCGACGCCGGTGATCGGCGCGGCATCGGCAGAAATAAAGTTATCCGAAGTAATTTACGACTCTTCGTTCGATTCCGGCCGCAACAGGTCGAAGCCCGCCAGCGCGAGCACGCCCGAGAGAACGATGAACGCGGTCGAATGCCGCCCGAAATAAAGCAGCGCGGCGGCCGACCACGCCGTGAGGCATAAAGCTGCGAAGCGTTTCATGATGCGAATGCGTGCGATGCGTGCGACGAGACCGCCATTTTAACTGTCGGCGTGAATCGCATCGCGAGTCGAACGGACGCAAAAAAGCCCTCGCGCGGAGGGCTTTTTCGTTTCAGCCGGTATCGGAGATAAACCGGCTCGAACAGAACTTACGCGCCGAAATTCTTCGCGGCGAAGTCCCAGTTCGCGATGTTCCAGAACGCTTCGATGAACTTCGGACGCGCATTGCGATAATCGATGTAGTACGCGTGTTCCCACACGTCCAGCGTCAGCAGCGGCTTGCTGTCGGTGGTGAGCGGCGTGGCGGCGTTGCTCGTCGACACGATGTCGAGCGTGCCGTCGGTCTTCTTCACGAGCCAGGTCCAGCCCGAGCCGAACGTGCCCACGGCGACCTTCGCGAACTCTTCCTTGAACTTGTCGAACGAACCGTACTTGGCGTTGATGGCGTCGGCCAGCGCGCCGCTCGGAGCGCCGCCGCCGTTCGGCGACAGGCTGTTCCAGAAGAACGTGTGGTTCCACGTCTGGGCCGAGTTGTTGAACACGCCGCCCGACGACTTCTTCACGATCTCTTCGAGCGACATGTTCTCGAATTCGGTGCCCTGGATCAGCTCGTTGAGCTTCGTCACATAGGTCTGGTGGTGCTTGCCATAGTGATACTCGAGCGTTTCTTCCGACATGTGCGGAGCGAGCGCGTTCTTGGCGAACGGCAGCGGCGGGAGCTTATGTTCCATGATTGCGAGCTTCCTTTCTATGTGAATTGTGGGACTGTGAGGAGTGAAGCAGTGGAGCAATGGATTGTAGGCGAGTTGGGATAACCCCGCAAACCGCGCGCCTTTATGAGCAAGATCGCTTTCATACCGCTAAAAGCGGCGTAAAAAGTGCTCGCGATGATGCATCGAACGGGATCGCGGCACGTCAAAAATGCGCCGCGTCCGCTTCAGAATTCGTCCGACAGACGCGACTGGACATCGGCGAGCAGCACGTCCGCCGATCCTTCCGCGAGATGCACGGTGAGCGCGCGTTTCGGCTTCAGCGCAGTCGGCGCACGCAACGCGCGGCCCGTTTGCGCGTCGATCAACGCAGCGTAGCCGCGTTCGAGCGTGCGCTGCGGACTCAGCACCTGCAAGCGCGCCGACAACTCCGACAAGCACGCCTTCTCGCGCTCCCGCCGACGCTCGCTCGCCTGCCTGATGCGCCCCGCGAGCCGCTGCACATGCTCGCTTTGCGCGGCGATATCCGGACGCTTGCGTTCCCATCGATACCGCACCAGCGCGAAATGCGCGCGCGCGTCGCGCACGGGGCGCGCGCCCGCCGCCGCGAGCCGGCTCGCCAGTTGCCGCAGATGCACGCGCTGCCGCGCAAGCCGTTCGGCGGGACTCACGAGCCGCCGCGCGAGCCAGTCGAGTTGCTGCGCGCGACGCTCCATCGACCGGCCGAAGCCGCGCGCGAGCGCCGCGTGCCGATGATCCAGCTCGCGCAACAGCAATACGCGCTGCGGGCTGACGAGTTCCGCCGCGCCGGTCGGCGTGGGCGCGCGGACATCGGCGGCAAAATCGGCGATGGTGAAGTCCGTTTCGTGACCCACGCCGCTCACCACCGGCAGCCTGCTCGCCGCAATCGCGCGCGCCAGCACTTCCTCGTTGAACGCCCACAAGTCTTCGATCGACCCGCCGCCACGGCACACGATCAGCACATCGACTTCGCGCCGCGCGTTGGCGGCTTCGACCATCGCCGCGAGCTTCGCGCCGACGCCCGCGCCCTGCACCGGCGCCGGATACACGATGACCGGCACGTGCGGCGCACGGCGCGCGAGCGTGGTGAGCACATCGCGCAACGCGGCCGCCTGCAGCGACGTGACGATGCCGATGCCGCGCGGATGCGTCGGCAACTTGCGCTTGCGCTCGGCGGCGAAGAGTCCTTCGCTTTCGAGTTGCGCCTTGAGCCGCAGGAACGCCTCATACAGCCGTCCCTGGCCGGTGCGCCGCACCGCTTCGACGCTCAGTTGCAGTTCGCCGCGCGGCTCGTACATCGTGACGAGCGCGCGGACTTCGATCTTGTCGCCTTCGCGCGGCGTGAATTCGGCGTACTGGGCGCGGCTGCGGAACATCACGCAGCGCATCTGCGCGTTGGCGTCCTTGATCGAAAAGTACCAGTGGCCGCTCGCGGCGCGCGTGAAATTCGATACTTCCCCCGACACCCACACGAGCGGAAACGACCGTTCGAGCATCGTGCCGATCGCGCGATTGAGGACGGAAACGGGAATGACGGCGTCGCCGCCTGGCGTCGGCAAGGAGTCGGGAGTCATGGCCTGAAGTCGATGTAAGCGGACCGCGCCGATGCCGGCCGGTCTGGACAGATGCGTGCCAGTGTAACAAGTGTCCACAAAGAAAGACTTACCGAAGCGCGTCCGCGATGACCTTGAAAGGCTTGTGAGTTCGTGGCAAGCCTTTGATTCGATGAGAAAAATCTTAATAGACGGGCGCTTTTCCCGAAGCAACTCTTTCCCATCGCGGATTCCGCCGTTTTGGGCGGCGAGTTCTTCACAGAGTTATCCACAGGACGCGCGCCTCGAGCCGCGACTGGCGCGCGGCCCGCTCGCGCGATAGAGTGCCGGGTTCGTGCATCGGCGCGACGCCGTCCGGGCTTTAAGCAAAGCCTTGGACCTCGAGCGCGCCGCGCCGGTCGAACCGTTCAACGAGAGACCGAAACCGAAGGAGTTGCCGTTGCGCGCCCTGCCGTATCCGACCTCTTTGCCGCGCCCCGACGCAAAGGCGGTCCATGTCTGACTTCAAGCCGCCGATCGAAAATTTCCTCGCCCGCCAATGGCGCCGGCGCGGTCCCGTCGCGTGGGCGCTGACGCCCTTCGCGTGCATTTTCGGCGCGATCGCCGCGACGCGCCGCGCATGCTACGAACTCGGCTGGATGAAGCGCGTCGATGTCGGCGTGCCGGTGGTCGTCGTCGGCAACGTGACCGTCGGCGGGACCGGCAAGACGCCGACCGTGATCGCGCTCGTCGAAGCGCTGCGGGCGGCGGGCTTTCAGCCGGGCGTCGTCTCGCGCGGATACGGCGCGAAGATCGCGCAGCCGACGAGCGTCACGCCGGCGAGCGCCGCCGCGCAGGTCGGCGACGAGCCGCTCTTGATCGCGCGCCGCACGCACGCGCCGGTGTTCGTGTGCCCGGACCGCGTCGCGGCCGCGCGCGCGCTGTTGCAGGCGCATCCGAACGTGGACGTGATCGTGAGCGACGACGGCCTGCAGCACTATCGCCTCACTCGCGCATTCGAACTCGTCGTATTCGACGACCGCCTGGGCGGCAACGGCTTCCTGCTGCCCGCCGGACCGCTGCGCGAGCCGATGTCGCGTCATCGCGACGCCACGCTCATCAACAGTCCGTACGACCGCACGCTGCCGCCGTGGCCGAACACGTTCGCGCTGGAACTCGAATCCGGCGACGCGTGGCTACTCGACGATCCCTCCGTGCGCCGTCCGCTCGCCGCGTTCGCGGGCGAGAAAGTGGTCGCGGCGGCGGGCATCGGATCGCCCGAGCGATTCTTCGCGACGCTGCGCGCGGCGGGCATCGCGCCCGCGACGCGCGCCTTCCCGGACCACTACGCGTATCGCGAGAATCCGTTCGCCGCCGTGGAGGCGGACGCCATCCTGATCACCGAGAAGGATGCAGTAAAATTCGGGGCCTGGCGCGATGCGCGCATCTGGGTCGTTCCCGTGCAGGCCGTGCTCAGGCCTCGCCTCATCGCTCTCGTTGTGGAGAAACTCCGTGGACGCACGTCTGCTTGAAATCCTCGTCTGCCCGATCTGCAAGGGTCCGCTCAACTACGACCGCGGCGCGCAGGAACTCGTCTGCAACGCGGACAAGCTCGCCTATCCGATCCGCGACGGCATTCCCGTGATGCTCGTCGACGAAGCGCGCCAGACGGTCGAAGGCACGCCCGTCGAGCCGCTCAAGCCCGTCGGCGACGCGTAAGCGCCGCGGAACCGTCACCATGTCCGTGCCGTTCATCGCCGTCATTCCCGCGCGCCTCGCGTCCACGCGCCTGCCGAACAAGCCGCTCGCGGATCTCGGCGGCAAGCCGATGGTCGTGCGCGTCGCCGAGCGCGCGCGCGAATCCGGCGCGAGCCAGGTGCTCGTCGCGACCGATTCCGACCGCGTCGTCGAGGCGGCGCGCGATCACGGCATCGAAGTGATGCTCACGCGCGCCGATCATCCGACCGGCACCGACCGCCTAGCCGAAGTCGCGACGCGCCTCAACTGGGACGACGACGCGATCGTCGTCAACGTGCAGGGCGACGAACCGCTCGTCGATCCGCAACTCGTGCGCGATGTCGCCGCGCATCTCGCGGCGCACGGCGAATGCGCGATCGCCACGGCCGCGCATCCCATCCACGATCCCGCCGACGTGTTCAATCCGAACGTCGTGAAAGTCGTGCTCGACGCGAAGAGCGTCGCGCTCTATTTCTCGCGCGCGCCGATTCCCTGGACCCGCGACGCGTGGCAACCGCACTGGCCCGACGTCGCCGCGCTCTCCGCGCTATCGGCCGTTCCCGAAAACGTCCTGCGACATATTGGCCTATACGCGTATCGCGCGAAGTTCCTGCGCGGCTTCCCGAATCTCGCCCAGGCGCCCATCGAAGCGGCCGAAGCGCTCGAACAATTGCGCGCGATGTGGCACGGCGAGCGCATCGCGGTGCGCGTGACGCACGACGCGCCGCCGCCCGGCGTCGATACTCCCGCCGATCTCGCCCGCGTCCAGGCGCTCTTCGCCCACGCCGGCTGAAAGCATCCCGCAACCGGTGTATACCCCCGCCAAACGCCCGTGCGGCGGGCATCATCGCGATTTCCATAGTCGCTATTAGGGCCGCGATCGTAATGAGCCGTGGCATAATCAGGCGATTGCGCGAGCCTCCCGGTCAGCGCCACGCTCAACGTTGCGCCGCTGTCCGCGGGTGCCGCGCCGGCTTTCGAATCGGCCGCGCCGTCCTGTCGTCGACGCCGCACGAGCGTCGGCATCCAATGTGACGGGCCTCGTGCCGAGCGGTTTCTAGACGATTCGGAGATATCACCATGCGTTTGATCCTGTTGGGCGCGCCCGGCGCGGGCAAGGGCACCCAGGCAAACTTCATCAAGGAGAAATTCGGCATCCCGCAGATTTCGACCGGCGACATGCTGCGCGCGGCCGTCAAGGCGGGCTCGCCGCTCGGCGTCGAGGCGAAGCGCTTCATGGATGCAGGCGAACTCGTGCCGGATCTGCTCATCATCAATCTGGTGAAAGAGCGCCTGCTCGAAAGCGACTGCACGAACGGCTATCTGTTCGACGGTTTCCCGCGCACCATTCCGCAAGCGGAAGCCATGAAGAACGCCGGCGTCGTGATCGACTACGTGCTGGAAATCGACGTTCCGTTCGACGAGATCATCACGCGCATGAGCGGGCGTCGCGTGCATGCGGCGTCGGGCCGGACGTATCACGTCACGTTCAATCCGCCGAAGAACGAAATGCTCGACGACGTTACCGGCGAACCGCTGATCCAGCGCGAGGACGACAAGGAAGAAACGGTTCGCAAGCGTCTCGACGTGTACGAAGCGCAGACCAAGCCGCTGATCGCCTACTACAACGACTGGGCGAAGAGCGGTCCGTCGGACGGGCTGAAGGCGCCGGAATATCGCCGCATTTCCGGGCTCGGCACCGTCGACGAAATCCGCACGCGCGTCTTCGAGGCGTTGAAGTAAGGCAATCGCGCAAGGTATCGAAACCCGCTCCAAAAGAGCGGGTTTTTTTACGGCCGTTTTTGGCCGTTTAGCGGGCAATCGCCTGACTACAATCAGCGAGACTCGCGAGAAGGCATCTATCTACCCACAAGGAGACGAGACATGGAGATGAAGGACAACGTCGTGCTGATCACCGGCGGCGCATCGGGTTTGGGCGCGGCGACCGCGCGGCTCGTCGCGGCGAACGGCGGCAAGGTCGTGATCGCAGACATGAACGAGGAAGCGGGCGCCGCGCTCGCGCGCGAGCTGTCCGGCGAATTCGTGAAATGCGACGTGAGCCAGGAAAGCGACGCGCAACGCGCCGTCGATGCCGCGACGAAGCTCGGCACGCTGCGCGGGCTCGTGAACTGCGCGGGCATCGCGCCGGCATCGAAGACGGTCGGGCGCGACGGCCCTCACCCGCTCGATCTTTTCAGCAAGGTCGTCGCGGTGAATCTGATCGGCACGTTCAACATGATCCGGCTCGCGGCGAACGTGATGTCGAAGAACGAGCCGAACGGCGCGGGCGAGCGCGGCGTGATCGTGAGCACGGCGTCGGTGGCGGCGTACGACGGGCAGATCGGCCAGGCGGCGTACGCGGCGTCGAAGAGCGGCGTCGCCGGCATGACGCTGCCGATCGCGCGTGATTTGTCGAGAAACGGCATTCGCGTGATGACCATCGCGCCCGGTCTCTTCGAAACGCCGATGCTGCTCGGCATGCCGCAGGACGTGCAGGACGCGCTCGGCGCCATGGTTCCGTTCCCGCCGCGCCTCGGCAAGCCGGACGAATACGCGATGCTCGTCAAGCAGATCTTCGACAATCCGATGCTGAACGGCGAAGTGATCCGTCTGGACGGCGCGATCCGGCTTCAGCCGAAGTGATTTGAAATGAAGTGGCGCGCTCAGTCGTCGTTATGCTGCGCGCGCTGCCGAAGCTCGTACAGTTCGGATTCGACGACGGTCGCGTCTTCCGCATCGGGCCGGTCTTCGAGATAGCGTTCGAGGTCTTCGAGCGCCGGCCGCAGATAATCGAGCCGCGCGTACGCGAAACCGCGATCGCGCACTTCCTCGATGCTTCCCGGCAGCACGATCACGAGCCGCTGCTGCACGGCGAGCAGCCGCTGCCAGCGCTCGGTCTGCAAGTAGATGCTCTTCAGATTGCGCAGCATCCGCGCGACGATTTCGCGGCGCGTCGCCGGCTGCAACAGCACGCGCAACGCGCTGCCGATGGATTCGCCCGCGCGCTGCACATACGGCTCCAGCATCTCGACCATTTGCGCTTCGGAAAGCGTCTGGCCGGTCGTCGGATCGAGCATGAGGTCGCTTTCCGGCGTGGTCACGCGCAGCAGGAAATGCCCCGGAAACGACACGCCGCGCACCGGCAGCCCAAGCTGCTCGGCCATTTCCAGATAGATCACGGCAAGCGAAATCGGGATGCCGCGACGGCGGCGCAGCACCGCGTTCAGATGACTGTTGTCGGGATCGTAGTAATCGTTGAGATTGCTCGAAAAACCGAGTTCGCGGAAGAAATAGCGATTGAGCGCATCGACCTTTTGCTTGACGTCGGCGTCGTCGGGCATGCGGCGGCGGGCGCGCACCACGAGCTCGTCCATCTCCGCGAGCACCGCCTGCATGTCGAGGTCAGGATAGGCGTCCTGCGCCAGCGACAAGGCGGCCTCCGTCAGCGGCAGACTTTCGTCGTCCGCCATCAGCGAGGAGAAGTAGTCGAGGATGCGCGTCGTCGTCATCAAAGCGTGCGTCTCTTGAAATAGGCGTACTTGAAGCCCATCGCCGACAGAATACCGAAATATAGCGCCGCGAACAGAACCAGGCTCGCTCCGAGCAGCATGATTCGTGCGAACGGCGTCGCGCGCATGCCGATCCAGTCGANGTTCGCCGATACCCAGTGCATCGCGCCCGCGAGCACGAGGCACGCGCCGGTCAACTGCACGAAAAAGCGCAGCCAGCCGGGCGACGGCCGGTAGATCTGGCGGCGGCGCAGGCCGACGAACAACAGGAACGCGTTGGCGAGCGCGCCGAGACCGATCGACAGCGTGAGTCCCGCGTGCGAGAAGATCGGCACGAAGATGTAATTGCTCACCTGCGTCATGATCAGCACGCCGATCGCGATCTTCACCGGCGTCTTGATGTCCTGCTTCGCGTAGAAGCCGGGCGCGAGAATCTTGATCAGAATCAGCCCGATCAGCCCGATTCCGTACGCCGACAGCGCGCGGCCGACCATCACGACCGAATGGCCGTCGAACTTGCCGTAGTGGAAAAGCGTCGCCGTGAGCGGCTGCGCGAAGAAGAACAGCGCGACGGCGCTCGGCGCGGCGAGCAGGAACGTGATGCGCAAGCCCCAGTCGAGCAGCGCGGAATATTCGACGGCGTCGGCATCGACGTGCGCTTTCGACAGGCTCGGCAGCAGGATGGTGCCGAGCGCCGCGCCGAGCAGTGCCGTGGGGAATTCCATCAACCGGTCGGCATAGTTGATCCACGATACCGCGCCCTGCCCGATATTCGACGCGATATTCGTGTTGATGATGAGGCTCAGCTGTCCCACCGACACCGCGAACGTCGCGGGCACCATCTTCGCGAGCACGCGCTTCACGCCGGGATGCGCGAGCGCGCGGCGGAAGTTGAAGCCCACGTGCGGCATCATGTCGATCTTCTTGAGGCCGGGCAGTTGCACGAGCAATTGCAGCACGCCGCCCGCGATCACCGCGTAAGCGAGCGCGTAGACGGGAATCTTGAGATGCGGCGCGACGAACACCGCCGCGAAGATGAACGCCACGTTGAGCAGCACGGGCGCGAACGCGGGCAGCGAGAACTGCTTGTACGTGTTGAGCACGCCGGAGGCGAGCGTGGTCATCGAAATAAAGACGATGTACGGAAACATGATCCGCGTCATCTCGACGGCGAGCGGATACGCCCCGCCGTCGTGCTTCAGCCCCGACGCGACCGCGAACACGACCCAGCTCGCGCCCGCCATGCCGACGAGCGACAGCACGACGAGGCCCCAGGTGAGCACGGTGGACATGGCGTCGACGAGCGCCTTGGTCGGATCATGGCCCTTGCTGTTCTTGAACTCGGCGAGGATCGGCACGAACGCCTGCGCGAACGCGCCTTCCGCGGACAGGCGCCGCAGCAGGTTCGGAATACGGAACGCGACATAGAACGCGTCGGTGTAGAGACTGGCGCCGAAGGCTCGGGCGATCAGCGTTTCGCGGATCAGGCCGGTCACGCGCGACAGCAGCGTGAAGCCGCTGACCGTCAGGAGGGCTCGGAATAGATTCATGGGGCGCTTATTATACGGGCGGCGTGTGGCCCGGCTCCGTTACGCTGGCGTGTGGATCCGCGAGAATGACGGATTGCACCAAATCCGTCGCGACATGGCGACGCCGCCCCGACGAAACCGCGCGCTTGTCACATCGTGTAGTCGCTTGCTATAATCGCGGGTTTCGAAGCTCCGTTTCGGCGCAGTTACGCCGAACGCACGTACCAAACGTACCAAATGGCATTGCGCAGCCTGCTGCTGCGGGTCTTACAGGTATCGTGGCAGTACCGCTTAAACGTTCCGGGGCAATCGTTCCCCGGATTTCAGATCAAGGCAGCGCGCACCGTTCACCGCTTCCGGCCCCGCCGGGCACCGCGTGAAGGCCGCTCCGACAAGTAACAGCAGAAACAGGACAAGGAACCGTCATGGCAAATACCGCACAAGCTCGCAAGCGCGCCCGTCAGGCCGCCAAAGCCAACTCGCACAACTCGGCGCTGCGCTCGAAGTTCCGCACGGCCATCAAGGCAGTTCGCAAGGCAATCGATGCCGGCGATCAGGCCAAGGCTGCCGAAGTGTTCAAGTCGTCCGTCAAGACGATGGACATCATCGCGGACAAGAAGATCGTCCACAAGAACAAGGCCGCTCGTCACAAGAGCCGCCTGGCTGCAGCCATCAAGGGTCTGCAGGCTCCCGCAGCCCAGTAATTCCGGCTCGCGTCCGGCGCCAGGCCTCGTTCGCGAGGCTTTCGCCGGAACGGCTTCCTGTTTCCGCTGCGCAGTAACAAAAAAGCCCGCTTCTCGCGGGCTTTTTTGCGTCCGGCTCCGGAGCGCGGATCAGTCTTTCGGCTGGGCTTGCGGCTCGGGTTGGGCTTGCGGTTGCGGTTGTGCTTGCGTCTGCGCCTGCGTCTGCGTCTGCGTGCCGTGATGCGGCGGCAACTCGCACGCCTCGGTCACGAGGAGGTCGTTGTCCTTCGCGAAATTCAGCACGAAATCGAACGCCATCGGCTCGATATCGCGCAGGCGGGCATCGAGGATCACGACCTTGATGTCGTCGATCATCGTGGGCCGCACGTAGATGGAATATTGCAGACGCGCATTCGGCCCTTTCGCCCTCGGACCGTACGCCGACATGACACCGCACAGGCGCTCCGACCAGTCGCTCGGCCGAAACTTTCTCCCGCTCTTGGTAATGCCTTGAATGAAGTACTGGGTCGGGGATGATTCAGCCATGTAGCGATACCTTTTGTCGGCCGGTGGCGGCACCGGCGAATGCACACGCTCGACGCGGGATTCACGCCGGCCGGCACGCAACGGCGCCGGGCGATGCTTCGTGAAACGGTCCGGAGAAGACCGCACATGCCCGCGACTTAATGGCGGACTCGGCAGCACGGCGGATTCGCATGCGCAAAAGAACGCCGAGCGGACTCTTGCGAGCTTCGCCGACCTAGCGCGTGAAACGGTGCTGAGCGTTACTGAGTGTTGCAGAGTTGTTGAGACAAGCGGCAGCGATTATACCGCAGCCCCCTCTTTTCCGCAGCGCACACGAGCGGACGGCCGCCAGCGCAAGCGTCTGACAGGGCCGCGCGCCGGGCCTCCCGAACGGGTATCGGCCTTTCGGCCAGCCTCGTCAAAGTTCGCAAAATCCTTTATGCTCGAACGCGATACCCACTCCGACGGCGGCGGCGCCCGGTCTGGCGAGGCTCCTCGCGAGTCGCGCAGCCGGTTCGAAGCCGCCGCTTGCGTTTTCATGACCGCCAAGAAAATTCGCCACTATCTTCAGTTCAAGGATTTTTCGCTCGACGATTACGAGTACGTGCTCGAACGCGCCCGCATCCTGAAGCGCAAGTTCAAGAATTACGAGACGTACCATCCGCTGCACGACCGCACGCTCGCGATGATCTTCGAGAAGAACTCGACGCGCACGCGCCTTTCGTTCGAAGCGGGCATCTTCCAGCTCGGCGGCCACGCGGTGTTCATGAGCACGCGCGACACGCAGCTCGGACGCGGCGAGCCGATCGAGGACGCGGCGCAGGTCATTTCGCGCATGGTGGACATCATCATGATCCGCACGTTCGGGCAGGACATCATCCGGCGCTTTGCCGAGAATTCGCGCGTGCCGGTCATCAACGGGCTGACGAACGAATATCACCCGTGCCAGGTGCTCGCGGACATCTTCACGTACTACGAGCATCGCGGGCCGATTCACGGCAAGACCGTCGCGTGGGTCGGCGACGCGAACAACATGCTCTACACGTGGATCGAAGCCGCGCAGATTCTGGGATTCAAGTTGCGCCTGTCGACGCCGGAAGGCTACAAGCTGGATCGCGCGCTGGTGTCGGCGGATAGCGCGCCGTTCTACGAGGAATTCGACGATCCGAACGATGCCTGCGCGGGCGCGGATCTCGTCACGACGGACGTGTGGACCAGCATGGGCTTCGAGGCGGAAAACGAGGCGCGGCTGAAGGCTTTCGCGGACTATTGCGTCGATGCCGAGATGATGGCGCGCGCGCAACCCGACGCGCTCTTCATGCACTGCCTGCCCGCGCATCGCGGCGAGGAAGTGAGCGCGGAAGTCATCGACGGGCCGCAGAGCGTGGTGTGGGACGAAGCCGAAAACCGGCTCCACGTGCAGAAGGCGCTCATGGAGTATCTGCTGCTCGGCAAGCTGAATCACTGACGCAGCGCAGCGCTCGCGCCGGTCAGAGGCAGACCGGCTCCACTTCCAGCTCCACGCCGAAGCGCGCGCGCACGTCGCGCTGAATGGCTTCGGCAAGTTCGAGCACGTGCGCGCCGGTCGCGTCGCCGCGATTCACGAGCACGAGCGCCTGCCGCTCGTGCACCGCCGCCCCGCCGATGCCGCGCCCTTTCCACCCGCAACGGTCGATCAGCCAGCCTGCCGCGAGCTTGACCTGGCCGTCCGCTTGCCGATACGACACGACGCCAGGCTCCCGCGCTTTGAGCGTTTCGAACGCATCGGCGCTGACGACGGGATTCTTGAAGAAGCTGCCCGCGTTGCCCATCACGGTCCAGTCCGGCAGCTTCGCGCGTCGCACCGCGATGACGGCGTCGAAGATCGCCTGCGCGTCGCACGCGGATGCGCCTTCCAGCGCGCGGGCGACATCGGCGTAATCGGCGCGCGGCATCCACGCTTTCGGCAGCCGGAACACAACCGACGTGATCATGAACCGCCCGCGCCCTGCCCGCTTGAAGAAGCTGTCTCGGTAGCCGAACGCGCACGCGTCGCGGTGGAATTCCGCGCGTGCGCCCGTCGCGATTTCCACCGCGTGCAGCCGCTCGAAGCGCTCGCCCATCTCGAGGCCGTACGCGCCGATGTTCTGAATGGGCGCCGCGCCGACCGTGCCCGGAATGAGCGCGAGATTTTCGAGGCCCGGCATGCCCTGTGCGAGCGTCCACGCGACGAACGCGTGCCAGTTCTCGCCCGCGCCGGCTTCGACGAGCCACGCGTTTTCATCCTCGCCGAGCACGCGTTTGCCCATGATGCCGACGATCAACGCGACGCCGTCGAAATCGCGCGTCAGCACGACATTGCTGCCGCCGCCGAGCACGAGCTTCGGCATGCCGGCGATGCGCGCATCGTCCGCGAGCGCGGCGGCGGCTTCGACGCTATCGATGTGCATCGCGTGACGCGCGCGCACGTCGAAGCCGAACGTGTTGTGCGGCCGCAGGGAATAGTCCGCGAGTAAGGAGGCGTGGGACATGAAAAACCGCGTGAAAAAGCAGGAGAACGGGCGCGGTCTTGGGGAAAACCAAGGCGCGTCGGTAGAATGACGTCAGGTCCGTGATTATAGCGATTGCGCGAGCCGCTCCCGGGCGCTCGCCTCAAGGAAGGGGAAGACACATGCCATCGTTTGACGTCGTCAGCGAAGCAAACATGATCGAAGTGAAAAACGCCATCGAGCAGTCCAACAAGGAAATCTCGACGCGCTTCGACTTCAAGGGTTCCGATTCACGCGTCGAGCAAAAGGAGCGCGAACTGACGCTCTATGCCGACGACGACTTCAAGCTCGGCCAAGTCAAGGACGTGCTGTTGTCGAAGCTCGCCAAGCGCGGCGTCGACGTGCGATTCCTCGACTACGGCAAGCAGGAGAAGATCGGCGGCGACAAGCTGAAGCAGGTCGTCACCGTGAAGAAAGGCGTCTCGGGCGATCTCGCGAAGAAGATCGTCAAGATGGTGAAGGACAGCAAGATCAAGGTGCAGGCGAGCATTCAGGGCGACGCGGTGCGCGTGGCCGGCGCCAAGCGCGACGATCTGCAAAGCACCATCGCGATGCTCAAGAAAGACGTGACGGACACGCCGCTCGACTTCAACAACTTCCGCGACTGAGCGTCTTCGCGCGCTGCAAGGAAAAAGCCGTTTCGCGTGATTGCGGAACGGCTTTTTTTATTCGACGGCGGCCGGCTTTTTCTTGTCGCCGATCCGGCTTTCCTTGCCGGCGAGCAGCTTGGAAATATTGGCGCGATGCCGCCAGACGAGCAGCGCGCTCATTGCCAGCACGGCAAGCGAGATGCGGCTCGGCCCGAACAGGAACACCTGAAAGAACGGCGCGAACACCGCCGCGACGAGCGCCGCGAGCGACGAATAGCGGAAGAAGAACGCGATGATCAGCCACGTCAGCAGCGTGGCGAGCCCGAGCGCCGGATGAACGGCGAGCAGCACGCCCGCCGCCGTCGCCACGCCTTTGCCGCCCTGAAACCGGAAGAAAACCGGGTACAGATGCCCGAGAAACACGGCGATGGCCGACAGCGCGACGACCGTCGCCAGCCCGGTTGCGTCCAGCCCGAAGCGCGCGCCGAAATGCCCGACGAGCCACACGGGCAGCCATCCCTTGAACGCATCGCCGACGAGCGTGAGGATCGCCGCGAGCTTGTTGCCGGTGCGCAGCACGTTGGTCGCGCCGGGATTGCCGGAGCCGTAGGAACGCGGATCCGCCAGGCCCATGGCTGAACTCACGACCACGGCAAACGAAATCGAGCCGATCAGATAGGACACGACGGCGACGATCAGATAAATCATGGGTTCTCTTTTGTCTTGAAAAACGCGGTGAGCATTCTAATCGACGCTCGCGCACTGCACGGGTTTTGCGTGAAGCAGTTCGGTGAGCACCGCCGGATCGAGGCTCACGAGATACCCGCGCCGCCCACCGTTCAGGTAGATGGCGCCGAGTTCGAGGATGCTCGATTCGACATACACCGGCATGGCCTTTTTCGTGCCGAAAGGCGACGTGCCGCCGACCAGATAGCCCGAATGCCGATTCGCCACTTCGGGCTTGCACGGCTCGATGCGCTTCGCCCCCGTCTGCCGCGCGAGATTTTTCGTGGACACGGTGCGGTCGCCGTGCATCAGGACGATGAGCGGCTTCGCGTGCTCGTCTTCCATGACGAGCGTCTTGACGACGCAATGCTCGTCCACGCCAAGCTGCCGCGCGGATTCCTCGGTGCCGCCGTGTTCGACGTAATCGTAAGGATGCTCGCCGAATGTCACCTTGTGACGGCGCAGGAACTGCGTCGCGGGCGTTTCGGATACGTGTTTCGATTTGGACATGGACGCATTGTAGCGGCGCGCCATGCGGCTCACCATTGGCCGTTCGGCCTAGTGTACGAACGGGGCGCGCGCATCGTACGATCGTTCGCCTGGAGGGAATTGCCATGAACGAACGTCCGTACACGCGTCAAAGAGCCACTACGTTTTGCGGTCCTGAATGGTCTAACCGTATGAACGTTCAGTGCTGCACATCGTTTCGAACGAGGCAAAGCTTTCCACAGGCTTTCGTCGCGCATGCATCGAATCGGCGCAAACGTGCGGTAACCCACCTTCGCTCCGAATTAGATCAGCGAACATGCGCGAGGCCGTTCGGGCCGCGCGCCATGCGCCCCTGCTGACGAGAAGCGCCCTGTCGACTCAACGTCTGGAGATTGTCATGGTCAACGAACCAGTCTTGCGCCGCGGTGTTCGCTGGATGCTGCTCGTCGTGATCTACTACGTGGTCGCGGCGGCGTCGTATAACGGCTATTTCACGAAATGGCAGTTTCGCGATGAAACGCCGCGATGGGCGTTGCCCGCCATGCTCGAAGGCACCATCGAGCGTCCGTTCGTTTATAGGCAATTGCTTCCGGCCATTGCAAATAGTGTCGAACACGCGATGCCCGCGAAGCTGAAAGCGCGCGTGAACAGCGTGCTGCTTGACGACAATCGCACGCATCACCCGATCACGTGGTTTTATCCGAGCGCGGTCGATGCGCGCAATCCGCAATACGCGCTGCGCTATTACATGGTGTTCGGCATGTCGTTCGCGTCGCTATTTCTCGCGATGTTCGCGATGCGCGCCGTCTGCATGACATTCCAGGTCAACCGCACCGCAAGCACGCTCGCACCCATGGCGCTCGCCGCGATTTTTCCGTTGATTCTCACCGACGGCGCGTATTTCTATGACTTTCCCGAGCTGTTATTCATGAATCTCGCGGTGTGGCTCGCGGCGAGAGGCCGCGTCCTGTGGCTCATTCCGCTCACGGCCATCGCCACATTCAACAAGGAATCGTTTCTGTTTTTCACGCTAACGCTCTTTCCGTTTCTTTATGTGCGCTATTCGCTCGGGAAAGCGCTGACGTTGCAAGCAGTGATGCTCGCGATTGCCGGCGGGATCAACCTCGTCGTCAAGATGAAATACGCGGGCAATGGTGGCGGAATCGTCGCGTTCAATCTGTATGAGAACCTCAATTTCCTGATTCATCCGCTGAGCTATCTGCGCTTCGAATACAACTACGGCGTGGTCATGGCGAAAGGCTTCAACATCATCACGATTGCAATTGCCGTCATTCTCCTGCGCTCGGGCTGGAGCAAGCTGCCCGTTGCGCTGCGGCGTCATGTGCTGATTGCGCTCGCCATCAACGTGCCGCTTTTCATGGCCTTCGGCTTTCACGACGAATTGCGCAACCTGAGCATGCTGATCGTCGGTGTACTCATGATCTTCTGCGTGAACATTGCGCTCGTGCTCGAGCAGGCGAGCGTGCGCGCAGTCGCGGATACGCCGAGCGGCAGCGCCATCGACGATAGAGCGCCGCCGTCGCGCCTGAGCGATCACGGCGCGATTGCGCGTTCCGCCCGCTATCGCGCGCGCCTCGCCGATTCCCCGCATCGCAGTTGCAGACAGCGAGGCACGGGAATATCGTCGGGCTGGAAGTAATTGCGCTACATCCGCGCGTGCGTAACCGAAGTGCTCTAGCGCACAGAGCGGGGAAATGTCGCCTCGCTATTCTGTACGCAAACGATTCACGAGCCGCACCCCAATCGACAGACGAATGACAACGTCGAGGAAGCTATGTCCGAAGCAAGCGTTCCGCTCTGTGTCGATCTCGATGGCACGCTGACCGCCACCGACCTGCTCGTCGAATCGCTTCTTGTGCTCGTCAAGAAGAATCCGCTCTATGCGCTGCTGTGCATCGTCTGGCTGATGCACGGCAAGGCGTATCTTAAGGCGCAGATCGCGCGGCGCGTGGCCATCGACGTGTCCGTGCTGCCGTACAACGCGCGCTTCGTCGCGTATCTGCACGAGCAGCGTTCGCGCGGACGCGATCTGTATCTTTGCACGGCATCGAATCGACAGTTCGCCGAACAAATCGCGAAGCACTTCGGCATCTTCAAGGGCGTGCTCGCGAGCGACGAGGCGCACAACCTCAAGGGCCGTCACAAGGCGGGCGCGCTGACGAAGGAGTTCGGCGCGCACGGCTTCGATTATTGCGGCAACGCGCTCGCCGATGTCCCCGTGTGGGAGCAGGCGCGACAGGCTATCGTGGTGGGCGACCGGCATATCGCGACGGCTGCGGAACGGGTCAACAAAACCATCGTCTTTTTCGAAGAGAAGCGTTCGCTTGTCCTGCTGACGTTGAAAGAGATGCGCGTCTATCAATGGGTGAAGAACCTGCTGATCTTCGTGCCGCTGCTCGCGTCGCACCGCTTCACCGATCCGGCGATGCTGCTCGCCGAAACCATCGCGTTCTTTTCGTTCTGCTTCTGCGCGTCGGCGGTGTATCTGCTCAACGACATGCTCGATCTCGACTCGGACCGCCGTCACGAGAAGAAGCGCAACCGGCCGTTCGCATCCGGGCAACTGCCGCTCACGTTCGGCATGGCGCTGACGGTGACGCTGCTCGTCGCATCGGCAACGCTCGCGGCGCGGCTCGAACCGAACTTTCAGCTCGTGCTCGGCGGCTATTTCATCGCGACGCTCGCGTATTCGTTCAAGCTCAAGCGCATGATGCTCATCGACGTCTTCACGCTCGCCGCGCTTTATACGTCGCGCATCATCGCGGGCGGCGTGGCGGCGGACATCGTGCTGACCGACTGGCTCATCATGTTCTCGGTGCTCATCTTCCTGAGCCTGGCGATGGTCAAGCGTTACACCGAACTCGACGCGCTCCTTCGCGACGGCAAGGTGTCCGCCGCCGGACGCGGCTACGTCACGCAGGATCTGGGCATTCTTCGTTCGTTCGGCACGGCGTCGGGCTATGCGGCCGTCGTCGTGCTCGCGCTCTATGTGAACTCGGCGGACGTGCGCCTTCTGTATCGGCATCCGCAAGCGCTGTGGGTGCTCTTCGGGCTGCTGCTGTACTGGGTCAGCCGCGTGTGGATGCTCGCGTTTCGCGGCGAAATGAACGACGACCCGATCGTCTATGCCATCAAAAATCGCCTGAGCCTGTTCGTCATCTGCCTATGTGTGGCGACGGTGGTCGTCGCGATCTGACCTTCATTCTCGATGCCCTATATCACGCTTCTTTTGAGCGGCACGTGCAGCGCGCTCGCGAGTATCCTGCTGCGTCTCGCAGGCAGGCTTCCGGCCGGCAGCGGCGCCTTGCTGTTCGGCATGGAGGCGCGTCCGCTGATCTACCGGCTCGGCGCGATCGGCGCGTATGGCGCGGGCTTCGTGCTGTATGCGCTCGCGTTGAAGCGCGTGGAATTGAGCGTCGCGTATCCGCTGATGGTCGCGGTGACGATTCTCGAAATCATGCTGGTCGGCGTCGTGCTCGGCGAAGCGATGTCGCTGCGCACGCTCGCCGGCGCGACGCTCCTGATCGCGAGCGTGCTGCTGCTTTACGCGCCCGCTGCGACTACGGCGTGAGCCGGCCGCATCGCCAATTCATCCGCGCGGATGATGCTCGCGATGCAGCTTTTGCAGCCGCTCGCGCGCGACGTGCGTGTAGATCTGCGTCGTCGAGATGTCGGAGTGGCCGAGCAGCAGTTGCACGACGCGCAGATCCGCGCCGTGATTGAGCAGATGCGTCGCGAACGCGTGACGCAGCGTGTGCGGCGAAAGCGGCGCATGCACGCCGCCGTTCAGCGCATGACGCTTGATGATGTTCCAGAACTGTTGGCGCGTCATGCCTTCGCCGCGCGCGGTGACGAAAAGCGCATCGGCGGCGCGCGGGCCGAGCAGAGCGGGCCGTGATTCGCGTAAGTATCGCGCGATCCATCCGTGCGCCTCTTCGCCGAACGGCACGAGGCGCTCTTTCGAGCCCTTGCCCATCACGCGGACGATGCCTTCGTTCAAGCCCAGCTCGACGGTCTTCAGCGTCACGAGTTCGGTCACGCGCAAGCCGCTCGCGTACATCAGTTCGAGCATCGTGCGGTCGCGCAGGCCGAGCGGCGTCTCGATGTCCGGCGCGCCGAGCAGCGCTTCGACTTGCGCTTCGTTGAGCGTCGACGGAAAACGCGGCGGCTGCTTGGCCGAACGCAGCTTCAAAGTGGGATCGGCTAACGCGCGATGCTCGCGTAGCGCCCACGCGTAATAGCGTCGAAACACCGAGAGCCTTCGATTCGCGGAGGTCGCCTTGTCGCCGCGGCGCGCGGCCATGTAGCCGTTCATGTCGGCTTCGCTGGCGGTGTCGATGGACGCGCCGCGCGTCTTCGCGAGCCATTCGGCGAAGAGCCGCAAGTCGCGCCGGTACGCATCGAGCGAGTTCTTGGCGAGCCCGTGTTCGAGCCACAACGCGTCGCAGAAGAGATCGATCGCGTCGCTGCTCGCGGCGAGTTCGGGCGTCTGCGGTTCTTCAGTGATTGCGCTCGTCATCCGATGGATACACCTTCATGCGCCAGCAGCCAGCGCTTCACGTCACGAAAAAAGCCGTCGCCGGGATGATGCGCGAATCCGCCGATCCCGCCCGACGCCACGACCCGGTGGCACGGTATCACGATCGGCAGCGGATTGGAGCCGCACGCCTGCCCGACCGCGCGCGGCACGCTGCCGATCTCGCGCGCAAGCTGACCGTACGTCCACACCTGCCCCGCCGCGATGCCGCCGATGCCGCGCCATACGCGCTGCTGAAACGCGGTGCCGCCGATGCCGAGCGGCAGATCGAAGCGCATCGAAGGCGCATCGAAATAGCGGCGGATTTGCGCGGCGGCTTCCTGCGCGAGCGGCTTCACCGGATCGACGGTCGCCGTGTCGTGCGGAAGATAGACGATCGCGCGCACGAAGCGGTCGTCGGCGCGGATGCCGACCCGGCCGAACGGCGCGTCGATGACCGCATCGAATGGCAGATCATTCATGCTCGTTTCCTTGCGAAAGCGCCCAGCGCACATGCTCGCGCACGAGTTCCGACGAATCGTCCGCGCGCGCCCGCAGCGACGCAGCGATCGCCTCGCGTTCGCGCGCATCGAGCGAGGCGTCGCGCAACGCGTTGCCCATCGCCACGGCGATATTGCGCAGCCATCGCTCATGCCCGATGCGCCGGATCGCGCTGCCCTGCATGCGCGTGTCGAATTCATCGGCGGTCCACGCGAAGAGTTCGACGAGCGTCGCACGATCCAGCCCGTGACGCACATCGAAATCCGCGACCGGCGCGGCCTGCGCGAACTTGTTCCAAGGACACACGAGCTGGCAGTCGTCGCATCCGTACACGCGATTGCCGATGAGCGGCCGCATCTCTTCCGGAATGCTGCCGTGCAATTCGATGGTCAGATACGAGATGCAGCGCCGCGCGTCCACGCGATACGGCGCGACGATCGCGCCCGTCGGACATGCGCCGATGCAGCGCGTGCACTGGCCGCAATGCGCGCCGTCGTGTTCGGGCGCCGGATCGACGGGCAGCGGAAGATCGACGTAAATCTCGCCGAGAAAGAAGAGCGAACCGGCGTCGCGATCGAGCAGCAGCGTGTGCTTGCCGCGCCAGCCGTTGCCCGCTTTTTGCGCGAGCGCCACTTCGAGGACGGGCGCGGAATCCGTGAACGCGCGATGCCCGAACGGCCCGATTTCCTTCTCGATGCGCTCGGCTAGTTGCTGCAGCCGGTTGCGCATGACCTTGTGATAATCGCGGCCGCGCGCGTAGATGGAGACTTGCGCCTGCGCCGGTTGTGCGAGCCGCTTCCATTCGATCGCGCGCCAGTCGTTCTTCTGACCGTCCGCTGTCGCGACGCTTTCATCGCCCGAATGCGCGAGCGTCGCGGCGGGAAGATAAGTCATGCGCGCCGTGATGACCCGTCGCGTTCCGGCCACAAGCTCGGCCGGCCTCGCGCGTTTCATCCCATGTTTAGCCATATAATCCATTTCGCCGTGATAGCCTGCTTCAAGCCAACTGTTGAGGCCTTCCTCGGCATCCGTCAGGTCGATATCGCTGATACCGACCGCACCGAATCCCAGCTCGCGCCCCCACGCCTTGATGCGCTGCGCGAGTTCCGCCAGCGCGGCCTCGTCGTTTTCCAAATGATGCAAGGCGCGCAACTCGACGGCGGCGTCGCTCGCCGCGGTCGTGACTTCATCGGAGTGTTCCGGCAATCGGTTCATCACGACATTTTACGAGCAATGCCCGAAAGCCCCGCACCATCGACATTCGATTCACCCGCCGCGCTTATCGAACGCCGCTTCGAATTGCGCGACGAAGCCGCGACGCTCGCGTTCGGTGAGCGCTTCGCGCGCGCCTTGGGCGAGACGCGGGCGCAGGCATCGGCTGAACCATTCCACGGCTTGCAAGTCCAGTTGATCGGCGACCTGGGCGCGGGCAAGACCACGCTCGTGCGCGCGACGCTGCGTGCGCTCGGTCATGCGGGCCGCGTGAAAAGCCCGACTTACACGCTCGTCGAGCCGTACTCGCTGCATACCGAAAGCGGTCCGCTCGACGTGTATCACTTCGATCTCTATCGCTTCGCCGATCCGGCCGAATGGGCCGATGCCGGTTTTCGCGAGTATTTCGACCGGGGCGCGTTGTGTCTCGTCGAATGGCCGCAGCAAGCGGGTGGCTTGCTCGGCGTGCCGGACCTCGTTTTCGCGCTGACGCTGCCGGACGGCGGCATCGCGCTAAACGAAACAACGCAAACGAACGAAGAAGAAGGCCGCGTGCTGACCGCGCGGGCGTTTAGCGAAACAGGAAAGACATGTCTCGAAAGATGCTGATCAAGCCGTTCCATTCGATCGAATCGAGCGCGAGCGCGCCGCACAACTGGCGCCGACGCCAGGTGCTGCGCGCGGGCGCATCGACGCTCGTGCTCGCGCTCGTCGCGCCGAAGCTCGCGCACGCGAGTTCCGTGCTCGGCGTGCGCGTGTGGCCCGCGCGCGATTACACGCGCGTGACCATCGAATCGGACCAGCCGCTCACCAACAGCAACCAGTTGCTTCAAGGACCGGACAGGCTCGTCGTCGATCTGAACGGCATCGATCTCGATCAGGCGCTGCGCGAACTCGTCTCGAAGATCACGCCGAACGATCCGCAGATTCAGGCGGTGCGCGTCGGGCAATATCAGCCGCATGTCGTGCGGATGGTGTTCGATCTCAAGGGTTCGGTGAAGCCGCAGGTGTTCACGCTCGGGCCGATCGGCAGCTACAAGTACCGGCTCGTGTTCGACCTGTATCCGGCCGTCGCGCCCGATCCGCTGATGGAGCTGCTCGCGCAGACCGAGCGCAAGCAGGAAGCGTTCGACCGCGCGAATCCGAATCCGTCCGCGCCGCCGCCCGCGACGCTTTCCGGCCCGGCTACCACGCAAAAGCCGCTCGCGCAGGATTCGACGGACGACTTTTTCCAGAAGTACGCGCAGGGCGATCTCTCGGACGACACGCCCGCGCCTTCCGTTCCGAAGCCGGCGATACCCGTGCCGACGCCCGCGCCGAAGCCGCGCGTCGCGCCGCCGGTCATCGCGAAGAAGAACGACGACGACGACAACGACCAGTTCGCGTTTTCCGCGCCGAAGCAGGATCGGTCGGGCACGACGCGCCTTCTGACCGTCGCGATCGATCCGGGTCACGGCGGCGAAGATCCCGGCGCGATCGGCGGCAGCGGCACGTATGAAAAGCACATCGCGCTCGATATCGCGAAGAAGCTGCGCGCGAAGATCGACGCCCAGCCGAACATGCGCGCGATGATGACCCGCGACGCCGACTTCTTCGTGCCGCTCAACGTGCGCGTGCAGAAGGCGCAGCGCGTCGGCGCGGACCTGTTCGTGTCGATTCACGCGGACGCGTTCACCACGCCCTCGGCGCGCGGCTCGTCGGTGTTCGCGTTGTCGGAGCACGGCGCGTCGAGCGCGGCGGCGCGCTGGATGGCGGCCAAGGAGAATTCGTCGGATCAGGTCGGCGGCATCAACGTGAAGACGCAGGACGCGAGCGTGAGCCGCGCGCTCTTCGACATGTCGACCACCGCGCAGATTCGCGATTCGATGCGCTACGGCAGTTTCGTGCTGAACGAGATCGGCGGCATCAACAAGCTGCACAAGGGATCGGTCGAGCAGGCGGGCTTCGCCGTGCTGAAAGCGCCGGATATTCCGTCGATCCTCGTCGAAACCGCGTTCATCAGCAATCCGGACGAGGAAGCGCGACTCAACGACGACGCGTATCGCGACAAGATGGCCAACGCGATCATGAAGGGCATCAAGCGGTATTTCGCGGCGAATCCGCCGCTCGCGAAGAGCCGCATGACCTGATGCGCCTTGAGCGGAGGCGCGAGCGCGCCTCCGCGAAACTCAACGCGCCGCCGACACGAACCGCTGCGCGATCCGCCCGCCGAACACGTTCACCGCGAGCCCCGCCATGACGAGCGCCGCGCCCGCGACTTCCATCGCGCTCATTCCTTCGTCCAGAAACAGCGCCGCCGACGCCAGCCCGATCACCGGCACGAGCAGCGAGAACGGCGCGACATGCCCCGCCGGATAACGCGCGAGCAGCTTGCCCCACAAGCTATAGCCGACGAGCGTCGCGACGAACGCGAGATAGCAGACCGCCAGCACCGACACGAGCGGAATGGCCGCGAGGCTCGACGCGATGCGCGCCGGGCCCTCGAAGATCAGCGAAAGCGCGAGGAACGGCAGCGGCGGAATCAGGCTCGCCCACACGACGAGCGACAGCAGATCCACCTTGCCCATGCGCTTGGTCGCGATATTGCCGAGCGCCCACATCGACGCCGCCCCGAGCGTGAACAGAAAGCCGGTGAGCGTCATGGCCTGGCCGCCGTGCATGCCGATCAGCGCGAGGCCCGCCGCCGCGATCACGAGGCCGATCACGTTCGCCGCGCGAATGCGCTCGCCTAGAAACATCGCGGCGAAGACGAGCGTGAAGAACGCCTGCGCCTGCAGCACGAGCGACGCTAGGCCCGCCGGCATGCCGACTGCCATGCCGTAGAAGAGCAACGCGAACTGCCCGAGCGAAATGGTGAGGCCGTAGGCGAAGAGCCATCGCAGCGGAATCTGCGGACGCTTCACGAAGAAAGCGGGCAAGGCCGCGAGCGCGAAACGCAGCGCGCCGAGCAGCATCGGCGGGACGCCATGCAGCCCCAGCTTGATGACGACGAAGTTCACGCCCCACGCAAAAATGACCACCGTTGCAATCAGCAAATCCTTCGGCGACATCGCCACTCTCCTTTTTCGCGCGCAAAAGGCGCAATCGGACGAGTGTAGCGAAGCGGCGTTGCGAAGGATTGTGAAAAACTGCGCTCGATGTGGGATTGGCGGGATCGACTGAAAAAACGAAAAGCGCCCGCACCGCCGAACGGCACGGGCGCTTCACGCGCTCCCGAAGGCGCTGCGCTTACTTGCTCTGGCCGGATTCCGCGCCCGCGTCGTTGCCGGTTTCGGCGGCCGGCGTCTTCTTGGTCGCCGCCGACGACTGCGTGCCGTGCTTGCGCATCTTGTGGTGCTTCTTCGTCGTCGTGCCGGACGTGCCCATCGATGCGTCGCCGCCCTGCGTGGCAGCCGCGCCCGTGTCGCCGCCCATGGCAGCCGACGAATTGCCCGACGAGGTCTGCGCAAACGCGCCCGTGGCGGCCGTTGCAGTGAAAAGGCCCGCGGCGATGGCGATCAACAGCTTGTTCTTGCTCATTGTTTCCCTCTCCTATCAAGATTGCGCGACCTGCACGCATGCTTCAAAAAAGCGCGGCCGGTCACGACCGCACGGAACGTTGGAAGGGCCGGCGCACGCGGCACCGCCAGCAATGCGCCGCTTCGCGGCCACCGGTAGAATCGACAGTTCAGGTGCGCCATTCCGGCGCCCGCCTTCATCCGGTGAACCGCCATGTCCTCGACGATTCGCGCGCAGTTGAAACCTCACGAACACGATGTCGGCGGCCTCATGGTGAGACGCGTCCTTCCCGCGCTCGCCGCACGCACCGTCGGACCCTTCATCTTCTTCGACCACATCGGACCCGCAACCCTCGTGCCCGGCAAGGGCCTCGACGTGCGGCCGCATCCGCATATCGGGCTCGCCACGGTCACGTATCTGTTCGACGGCGCGATCATGCATCGCGACAGCGTCGGCTCCGTGCAGAAGATCGTGCCCGGCGATGTCAACTGGATGACCGCCGGGCGCGGCATCGTCCATTCGGAGCGCACGCCCGACGAAGAGCGCGCGAACGGCCAGTCGATGCACGGCATCCAGACGTGGGTTGCGCTGCCGGTCGCGAGCGAGGACGTCGAGCCGTCGTTCGAGCATCACGCGGCGGCGACGCTGCCGCAAATCGAGCGCGACGGCGTCACGCTGCGCGTGATCGCGGGCAGCGCGTTCGGCGCGACCGCCCCGACGCGCACCTTCTCGCCGACGCTCTACGTCGCCGCGCACTTCGCCGCCGGCAGCGAACTCACGCTCGATGCGGAGCACGAGGAACGCGGCGTGTATCTCGTCGATGGCGACCTGTCGATCGACGGCGAACCCGCCGCGCCGCAGCAAATGTCGCTGCTGACGCCGGGCGCGTCGGTGCGGCTCGCAAGCGCGGGCGGCGCGGTCGTGATGCTGCTCGGCGGCGCGCCGCTCGACGGCACGCGCTTCATCGAATGGAACTTCGTGTCCAGTTCAAAGGACAAGATCGAAGCGGCGAAACAGGCCTGGAGCGAACAGCGCATGGGCGACGTTCCCGGCGAAACCGAATTCATCCCGCTGCCGCCGCCGCGCCGGGAATCGCGCGCGCCCGAGGCATGAGGCGTGCGAAGGCCATTGACAGGCCCGGGCGTCGTCCCCATCTAAGAATTTCGAGATAGTTCGCCAGCAGAGGAGAGAACGCATGGATACCACCCTTGCCACATTCGAGAACGACGTGATCAACGCGTCGATGCTCGCGCCCGTCGTCGTGGATTTCTGGGCGCCCTGGTGCGGCCCCTGCAAGACGCTCGGCCCGATGCTGGAAAGGCTCGAAGCCGAAGCCGGCGGCAAATGGAAGCTCGTGAAGGTGAATGTCGACGAGAGCCCGGAACTCTCGCAGCACTTTCAGGTGCGCAGCATTCCGCACGTGATCGCGTTCGCGGACGGGCATCCGGTCGATCAGTTCATCGGCGTGCTGCCCGAAGGCGAGTTGCGCGCGTTCCTCGACAAGCTCGTGCCCGATGGCGCCGATACCGAGCGCCGCGCCGCGCACAACGCGTGGGCGACGGGCAAGCGCAAGGAGGCGATCGATCGCATCAAGGCCGCGCTCGCGCTCGATCCCGGCTACGACGACGCCCGCCTCGACCTGATCGAATGGCTGCTCGCGGAGCGGCGCATCGACGAGGCGAAGGAAGAGGACAAGCTGCTTTCGCCGAAGACGACGCAGGGCATCGACGCGCGCTACAACGCGCTGAAAACCGAACTCGACGCCGCCGACGCCGCCGCCGACCTTCCGCCCGCCGACGCGCTGATCGACGCCGTCAACGCGAATCCCGACGATCTCGAAGCGCGCTTCGCGCTCGCCAACCGGCTGATCGCGGGCCGCGACTATGCGGGCGCGCTGGAGCATCTGCTCGCCATCGTCGAGCGCGACCGCGCTTTCATGGACGATGTCGGCCGCAAGACGATGCTGTCGGTGTTCGAACTGGCGTCGAATCAGCCCGATCTCGTGTCGCACTGGCGGCGCCGGCTGAGCATGGCGATCAACTGATCGCTTTATTACCCGCTGAAACGAGAACGGCCAGCTAAATTAGCTGGCCGTTTTTTCGTCCGCATCAGGCGCCGATCACGCCGCCCGCTTCGCCAGTTCGCGCAGCACGAACGCCGCAGCCGCGAAGCCGAAGCTGGCGGTCACGCACACGCTCGACCCGAACCCCGCGCAATTCAGCCCGACCGGACCCGCGTAATTCGCGCCCGTTTCCAGATGCTCCGCGCCCTGGCTGATGTCGCACGCGGGCGCGTCGGGATAGATCAGCGGCTCGTCCGAATACACCGCGCTCACCTTGAAACGCGACTTCGGCCCGCGCGGAAAGCCGTGCTGCTTGCGCAACTGGCCGCGCACCTTCGAAAGCAGCGGGTCCTGAATGGTGAGCGCGAGATCGTCGATGCGGATGCGCGTCGGATCGAGCTGCCCGCCCGCGCCGCCCACGGTGATGAGCGCCTGCTTGCGCGCGACGCACCACGCGATCAGCGCGGTCTTGGTGCGCACGCTGTCGATCGCATCGACGATGAAGTCGAAGCCGCCGCCAAGCGTCGCATCGAAATTGCCGGGTTCGACGAAGTCCTCGATCTGCCGCACGTCGCACGCCGGATCGATCAGCGCGATGCGTTCGGCCATCGCGGTCACTTTCGCCTTGCCGTAGTTGCCGTCGAGCGCGTGAATCTGCCGGTTCGTGTTGCTTTCGGCGACGTTGTCGAGATCGATCAGCGTGAGCTTGCCGACCGCGCTGCGCGCAAGCGCTTCCGCCACCCACGACCCCACGCCGCCGATGCCGATCACCGCGACATGCGCGCGTTCGAACGCGTCGAGCGCGCGCGCGCCGTACAAGCGCGCGATGCCGCCGAAGCGCCGCTCGCGGTCGGCCAGGTCTTCAGCGGATAGCGTGGCGGTGGTGGCGTCGGATGGAGTCATGGCAGGTTACAAGTGATTGACGCACGGAAAGTACGCCCAGCAAGGCTTACAGGCGGCTGTCGCGCACAAAAAGTTCGCAGTCCGTCCATGCAAAATGCGGCCGAATTGCGTATTCTGCCTTATCGATACCGAAGACGTGATAGCCGCACCCGATGCCATTGGAGAAATATGTCTCAGATATCCGAAGCTTTGACGACGATCATTGCAAGCCTGGCGTAATCGGGGCAAGAACGTTTCACCTTGGCTATACTGACGCGACTGTAGCGTTTGCATAAAAATGACGACCCTAGCAGACCTCCGTAAAGACTATTCGCGCGGCGCGCTCGACGCCGCCCATGTCGATTCCAATCCGGTGAGCCAGTTCCAGACCTGGTTCGCCCAGGCGCTCGACGCCAAACTGCCCGAACCCAATGCCATGACGCTCGCCACCGTCGATGCACGAGGCCGCCCGTCCGCGCGCATCGTGCTGATCAAGGGCGTCGACGATCGCGGCTTCGTTTTTTTTACCAATTACGATAGCCGCAAGGGCCGCGAGATCGCGGAGAACCCTGCTGCCAGTCTGCTGTTTCACTGGATCGAACTCGAGCGTCAGGTGCGCATCGAGGGCACGGTCGTGAAAACGAGCGACGCGGAAAGCGATGCCTACTACGCGTCGCGTCCGCTCGGCTCGCGCATCGGCGCATGGGCGTCGGATCAGAGCCAGCCGATCGACAGCCGCGAAACGCTCGAAGCGCGCGAACGCGAGATGATCGCGCGATACGGCGACGCGCCGCCGCGCCCGCCGCATTGGGGCGGCTACCGGCTCGTGCCCGACACCATCGAATTCTGGCAGGGGCGGCCGTCGCGGCTGCACGATCGCATCGTCTATACGCGCGACAGCGCGAACGGCCCGTGGCGCATCACGCGGCTCGCACCGTAACGCAAGCGCATCGGCAGGCGGCCTGAACAGACCGCCCGGCGCACGGCAGGACGCGACACGGCAACGAACATGAAGGCGCGAGCCTTCACCTTGGATTTTCTTAGCGCGGAGAAACAAGCATGTTCTGGGAGAAGAAGCTGACGCAATGGGTGGAGGAAGTGCGGGAGAGGGCCAATCTGCCCGCGCGCCTCGTGCTGTGGGACGGGCAGCAGCACGATTTCGGCCGCTTCGCCGCGCCTCAGGTGACGCTGCACGTAAAGAGCGCGACCGCGCTGCCCTATCTTCTCGAACCGAGCCTCGACAATCTCGGCGAAGCGTATGTGAAGGGCAAGATCGATATCGAGGGCAAGCTCTCGGACATCATCGACATCGGCTATTCGCTTGCCAAAAGCACCGTCACGAACGCCGGCAAGCTCGCCCGCGTGCGACGCTACTTCACTCACTCGAAGGCGTCGGACAGGAAAGCCATCCAGTATCACTACGACGTGTCGAACGAGTTCTATCAGCTCTGGCTCGACAAGAACATGGTGTACTCCTGCGCGTATTTCGAGAACGGCGACGAAGACCTCGCCACCGCGCAGATCAAGAAGATCGACCACATTCTCACCAAGATTCAGGTGCAGCCGGGGCACCGTCTGCTCGATATCGGCTGCGGATGGGGCGCGCTCGTCATTCGCGCGGCGCAGAAGTTCGGCGCGCAATGCGTGGGCGTCACGCTCTCGGAAAACCAGTTCAAGCTCGCGACGCAGCGCGTGAAAGACGCCGGCCTCGAAGGCCAGATCGAAATCCGGCTGCAGGACTATCGCGACGTGCCGGGACAGTTCGACCGCATCACGAGCGTCGGCATGTTCGAGCACGTCGGGCGCAAGAATCTGCCCGGTTATTTCGCGAAGATGCACGATCTGCTCGCCGATGACGGCGTCGCGATGAATCACGGCATCACGTCCTCGGATGCCGACAGCGGCGAGACGTCGCTGGGCGGCGGCGAGTTCATCGACAAGTACGTGTTCCCCGACGGCGAGCTGCCGCATATCAGCCTCGCGCTCGAAAGCATGCAGCGCGGCGGGCTGGAGGCGGTGGACGTCGAAAGCCTGCGCCGCCATTACGCGCACACGCTCGATCTCTGGGCGGACAGCTTCGAGACGCACGCGGAAGAGGCGAAGAAGCTCGTCGATGACGAAAAATTCCGCATCTGGCGCGTGTACCTGGCGGGCTGCGCGTATGCGTTCGAAAACGACGACGTGTCGATCTATCAGGTCGTCTGCCGCAAAGCCGGCCGCAGCGCGAAGACGCTGCCGTGGTCGCGCCGTTATATGTACGAGAAGCCGCTCTGAACCAGCCGCAAACGCTGATCGACACCGGCGCGGACGACGACGAACAGTTCGACCTGTTCGGGTCCGCCGCGCCGGATTCCGTGGCGAAACCAACCAAGCCGGCCAAGTCGACCCAGTCGACCAAGCCGCGCGGCGTCCTGCCCGCGCCGATGCAGCCCGAACTGGAAGCGATTGCGCATCGATTGCCGACGGGCGTTCGTCTCGGCACATCGACGTGGTCGTTTCCGGGCTGGCGCGGCATCGTCTACGGCGACGATTATTCGAACACCAAACTGTCGCGCGACGGCCTCGCCGCCTACGCCGCGCATCCGCTATTGAAGAGCGTGTCGATCGACCGCTCGTTCTACGCGCCGCTGTCGCTCGCGGAATACGCGCGGTATGCATCGCAGGTGCCGGCGCATTTTCGCTTCATCGTGAAGGCGCCCGCCTCCATCACCGATGCCTTCATTCGCGGCGAACGCGGCGCGCCCGCTTCCGACAACCCCGCGTTCCTGAACGCGCAAATTGCCATCGACGAATTCGTGACGCCGTGCATCGGCGGACTCGGCGAGAAGGCGGGCGCGCTCGTGTTCCAGATTCCGCCGCTGCCGGACGCGATGATCGTCGAACCGTCGCGTTTCACCGACCGGCTCGCGGCATTTCTCGGCGCGCTGCCGCCGCTCGAAGGCGACGCGTGCTACGCCGTCGAACTGCGCGACGCGGTGATGCTGACGCCGCGCTTCATCCGAACGCTCCGCGATGCGAACGTGCGGTACTGCATCGGCGTGCACGCGCGCATGCCGGACGTGCGTCGACAGGCAAAGGCGCTGGCGCTGCTGGACGAAGACGGGATGGGACCGCTCGTCGTGCGCTGGAGTTTGCACAGCGGCTTTCGGTACGAGCAGGCGAAGGCGAAGTACGAGCCGTTCGACAGAATCGTCGATGAAGATTTGGACACGCGGCAAGCGTTGGCCGAACTGGCCGCGCAATACGCGATCGCGGGCCAGCCGGTGGTGATCGCGGCGAACAATAAGGCGGAAGGCTCCGCGCCGCTGACGTGCTTCGAGCTGGCGCGCGGCATCGCAACGGAGTGCGAGCGCGCGCAGTCGAATTAATGAAGCATCACGCTTTCAGCCGATGCGCGAACTTCTTGCGGAACTTGGCGACCTTCGGCCCGACGATCGCCGCGCAATAACCCTGATTCGGATGCTGCGCGAAAAAGTTCTGGTGATACGCCTCGGCGGGATAGTAATCGTCGGCGAGCGGCGTGACTTCGGTGACGATCTTGCCGCCGTAAATGTCCTCGCGCTGAAGCTCGTCGATCACTTCGAGCGCAATCCTGCGCTGCTCGTCCGAATGCGTGAACACCGCCGAGCGATACTGCGTGCCGACATCGTTGCCCTGGCGATTGAGCTGCGTCGGATCGTGCGTCGCGAAGAAAATCTCCAGAATCTCGCGATAGCCGATGACATCCGGATCGAACACGACCTTCACGACTTCCGCGTGGCCGGTGTCGCCCTCGCAAACCTGCTCGTACGACGGATTCACCACCTGGCCGCCCGCATAGCCCGATTCCACGGATTCCACGCCTTCCACCGCCAGAAACACGGCTTCGGTGCACCAGAAACAACCGCCGCCGAGCGTCGCGGTTTCGAGTCTCTTCTGTGCGTTTTGCTGGGTCATGCCTGCTCCTCGTCACGTTCGTGCGGCCACGCCGCGGACCATCCATATGGATGCGCGCCGCCGCTTCTTCAATGAAAACGAGCTTACCGGCTTTTGCAAAGCGGCGTTGGCCACACTGTCCGTGCTGGCTTATGGCGGCTTCCGACGGCCGATTCCGCTAGAATCGACACAAATCTACAGCTTTTTTATGCCTTCAGAAACAGTCGTTCCGACAGAGGCGCGACGCGCGGCCGGCTCGGCGGCACACGACACACTCGACCGTTCACTCGCCCGCATAGTTGCCAAATGACACGCGCCAAAGCCCCGAATTTCGATCCCACCGCTTTCCGCGCCGCGCTCGGCCAGTTTGCCACCGGCGTGACCGTCATCACCACGCGCACCGAATCCGGCCAGCTGATCGGCATCACCGCGAGTTCGTTCAATTCCGTTTCGCTCGATCCGCCGCTCGTGCTGTGGAGTCTCGCGACGCGCTCGGCGTCGATGCCCGTTTTCCGGTCGAATAGCCATTACGTCGTGAACGTGCTGGCGGCTTCTCAAATCGATCTGTGCCGGCGCTTCGCCACGGTCAAGGGCGACCGCTTCGCGGGCGTGTCGCACGCAGCGGGCGATACCGGCATGCCCGTGCTCGACGGCGCGCTCGCCTGGTTCGAATGCCACAATCGCAGCCGCTACGACGAAGGCGATCACGTGATCTTCGTCGGCGAAGTGGAACGCTGCGGCGTGCGCGAGAACGCGTCCGAAGTCGCGCCGCTCGTGTTTCAGGCGGGCGGATTCCACACAGTCGGACCGCTCGAATGACGCGCGGCGGCGCGCGAACTCAGGCGTGCGGCGCGCCGCGCGCCGGCTGATCGATCAGCGCGACGGGTACGCCCGCGTCGTCCTTCATGGTCTGCAACACGATGTTCGAACGAATGTCGATCACGCCCGGCGCCTTATAGAGCTTCGTCAGGATGAAATCGGAGTAGTGCTTGAGGTTGTGCGCGAGCACGCGCAGCACGTAATGCGTGTCGCCGGTCACGACGAACGCGCCGACCACTTCCGGCCATTCGCGCACCGCCGCCGCGAACTTCTCGTGCCAGTTTTCCTGATCGTTGCGCATGGAAACGTGGACGAACGCCTCCAGTTCGATGCCCAGCCGTTCCCGATCCAGACACGCGCGATAACTCGCGATCACGCCTTCTTCTTCGAGCAGGCGCATTCGGCGCAGGCACGCCGACGGCGAAAGCGAAATGCGCTCCGCCAGGTCCAGGTTGCTGATCCGTCCATCTTCCTGCAATACCGCCAGAATTCGGCAATCCGTTGCATCGAGCGTGAATCCGGTCACTTTTTAGCCTCCTAGCCCGTTTCATCGAATTATGTTCTAGTCAGAACGTTTTTGGGTGGTTATTTTGCAAGCACCTTTCGGAATTGGACGGCTATGATTTGACGCATATCCACACTCTCTGCTAGGCCGCGCCATGACGCTTCTCGACATCTCCGCGCCCGTCGCCATGGGCACGCCGGTCTGGCCGGGCGACACGCCTGTGAACATCGAGCGCGTCTGGCGGATGGAAGCGGGTTCGCCCGTGAACGTCGGGCGCGTCACGCTTTCGCCGCACACCGGCACGCACGCCGATGCCCCGCTCCACTACGACGCCGGCGGCGCCGCGATCGGCGCGGTCGATCTGGACACGTACATCGGCGCGTGCCGGGTCGTGCACTGCATCGGCGCGAAGCCGCTCGTCACGCCGGACATGCCCGCCGCGCATCTGCACGACGCCCCGCCCCGCATTCTCCTGCGCACCTACGCCCGCGCGCCGCTCGACGCGTGGGACAGCGCGTTCTGCGCGGTCGCGCCCGAAACCATCGATTTGCTCGCGGACAACGGCGTGCGGCTCGTCGGCATCGACACGCCTTCGCTCGATCCGCAGGAATCGAAAACGATGGACGCGCATCGCCGCATCCGCGCGCATCGCATGGCGATTCTCGAAGGCCTCGTGCTCGATGCCGTCGCGCCCGGCGACTACGAACTGATCGCGCTGCCGCTCAAATTCGCGACGCTCGATGCAAGCCCCGTGCGCGCCGCCCTTCGTCCGCTCCGCTAACTATCCGCCACAACATGGACTTTTCGATGAAACATCGTGACGATGCCGCCGCGCTCGACCGCGACGACCCGCTCGGCGCATTGCGCGCCCAGTTCGCGCTCGCCGACGGCGTGATCTATCTCGACGGCAACTCGCTCGGCGTGCCGCCCAAAGCCGCGGCCGCGCGCGCCGCCGGCGTGATCGGCGGCGAATGGGGCGAAGGGCTGATCCGAAGCTGGAACACGGCCGGCTGGTTCGCCATGCCGAAGCGCCTCGGCAACAAGCTCGCGCCGCTGATCGGCGCGGGCGAAGACGAAGTCGTCGTCACGGACACGATTTCATCGAACCTGTTCAAGGTGCTGTCGGCGGCGCTGAAGCTCGCGAACGAGCGCGACCCGAAGCGCCGCGTGATCGTCTCCGAACGGTCGAACTTCCCGAGCGATCTGTACATCGCGCAGGGCTTGATCGAGCAACTGGATCGCGGCTATGAACTGCGTCTCGTCGATGACGCCGCCGAGCTTCCCGCCGCCATCGACGAACACACCGCCATCGCGATGATCACGCACGTGAACTATCGCACCGGTTACATGCACGACATGGCCGCGCTCACCGAAACGATGCATCGCGCGGGCGCGCTCGCCGTCTGGGACCTCGCGCATTCGGCGGGCGCGGTGCCGGTCGATCTGAACGGCGTCGGCGCGGACTACGCGGTCGGCTGCACGTACAAATATCTGAACGGCGGACCCGGATCGCCCGGCTTCGTGTGGGTGCCGAAGCGCCATCAAGCCGCGTTCTCGCAACCGCTTTCGGGTTGGTGGGGCCACAAAAAGCCGTTCGAGATGGACCCGGTTTATCGGCCGGACGCGGGCATCGCGCGCTTTCTGTGCGGCACGCAGCCGATCGTTTCGATGGCGCTCGTCGAATGCGGACTCGATGTCTTCCTGCAAACCGACATGCAGGCGCTGCGGCGAAAGTCGCTGGCGCTCGCCGATCTGTTCATCGCGCTCGTGGAAGCGCGCTGCGCCGATTTTCCGCTCTCGCTCGCGACGCCGCGCGATCACGCGCGACGCGGCTCGCACGTGAGCTTCGAGCATCCGCAAGGCTATGAAGTGATGCAGGCGCTGATCGCGCGCGGCGTGATCGGCGATTATCGCGAGCCGCGCATTCTGCGCTTCGGCTTCACGCCGCTCTACACGCGTTTCGTCGATGTCTGGGACGCCGTCGAAGTCCTGCGCGACGTGCTCGCGACCGAAAGCTGGCGCGCGCCGGAATTCGCCGAACGCGCATCGGTGACCTGAGGATTGCGATCATGAGCGAAACGCAAGGTTGTCCGTTCGGCCATGGTGCGGCGGGATCGGTGACGTCGGCGGGATCGGAAAAAGAAGGCTGGCACGACGCCAGGCTCGATTTCTCCGATTCCATGAGCTACGGCGATTATCTCGGCCTCGATGCGATTCTCAACGCGCAGCATCCGCTGTCGCCGGATCACAACGAGATGCTGTTCATCGTGCAGCATCAGACGAGCGAACTGTGGATGAAGCTCGCGCTCTACGAACTGCGCGCGGCGCTGGATTCCGTTCATCGCGATGAACTGCCGCCCGCGTTCAAGATGCTCGCGCGCGTCTCGCGGATTTTCGAGCAACTCGTGCAAGCGTGGAACGTGCTCGCGACCATGACGCCTTCCGAATACACCGCGATGCGGCCGTATCTGGGCGCGTCGTCGGGATTTCAGTCGCATCAGTATCGGCAGATCGAGTTTCTGCTCGGCAACAAGAATGTGCAGATGTTGAAGCCGCACGCGCACAGGCCGGAGATTCTCGGGCAGGTGCGCGAGACGCTCGAAGCGCCTTCGTTCTACGACGAAGTCATTCGCCTGCTCGCGCGGCGCGGCTTCGACATTGCGCCCGAGCGGCTGAATCGCGACTGGACGCAGCCGACCACGCACGATGCATCGGTCGAAGCGGCGTGGCTCGAGGTGTATCGCAATCCGTCGGAGCACTGGGAGTTGTACGAGATGGCCGAGGAACTCGTCGATCTCGAAGACGCGTTCCGGCAATGGCGCTTTCGCCATGTGACGACGGTCGAGCGGATCATAGGCTTCAAGCAGGGCACGGGCGGCACGGCGGGCGCGCCGTATTTGCGCAAGATGCTCGATGTCGTGCTGTTTCCGGAGCTTTGGCACGTCCGGACCGTGCTTTGACCGCTCGACCGGCGCGGTTCAGCCGAGCCGCGCGGCCAGCGCCTTCAGCTTCGGGCCGATGATCTCGCGGAAATAAGCCTCGTCCATCGACGATGCCGGTCCGCTGCTGCTCAGCACGAGCCATCGGCCATTGCGCACGTCGCGAAACGGCGCGGCGATCGCGTTGACGTCGTCGTGCCACTCGCGAAACGAATAGCAGCAGCCGTCGCGCGCGTAATCGCCGATGGCGCGCTTCGCCGCTTCGACACGTTGCGCGCCTTCCGCGCCCGCCGCTTGCCCCAATTCTTCCAGCAACGCCGCGCGCGCCGCCGGTTCCTGCACCGCGAGATAGGCGCGGCCCATCGAACTCGTGAGCATCGACAGGCGCGATCCGGGCGCGAGCCCGAGCGTCAGCGCCGTCTCGCTGCGGATGGTGTCCAGATAGATCATGTCGAGCCCGTCGCGGCATCCGAGCGATACCGCCGCCCCGATGTCCCGCGCCAGCGCGCGCATGTGCGGACGCGCGAATTCGAGCGAATCCGCGCCCGCGAGCAGCGCGAAGCCGAGCGACAGCACGCCGGTGTCGAGCGCGTACTTGCCGGCGGCGTCGTCGAAGCGCAAATAGCCGAGCGTCGCGAGCGTATAAGCCAGGCGGTTGACCGTTGCTTTCGGCAATCCGGTGCGCTCGACGAAATCGCGATTGCCGAGCAAGGTTTCGCCGGGCCGAAATGCGCGCAATATGTCCAGACCGCGCGCAAGTGCGACGACGAAGCGGCGCTCGTCGATGTCGTCAGCAGCGACACGGCGCGACGATTTCACTGCGGGCTTGCGACTGTTGGCGGATTCCATCAAATGCTAAACTCGGAGTTCGTTTTGCAGAACATTGTTTCGCATAGCGGAACACGCGTCAAGCGCCGCGCGTTGACGCGTCAACACTACATCGGAGAACGCACATGGCCGACGCCGCCCGTTTCAACTGGGAAGACCCGCTGCTTTTGGATCAGCAACTGAACGAAGACGAACGCATGGTGCGGGACGCCGCGCGCGCCTACGCGCAGGACAAGCTGCAGCCGCGCGTCATGCAGGCGTTTCGCGAGGAAAAGACCGATCCGGCGATCTTTCGCGAAATGGGCGAACTCGGGCTGCTCGGCCCGACGATTCCCGAGCAATACGGCGGGCCGGGGCTCAACTACGTCAGCTACGGGCTGATCGCGCGGGAAGTGGAGCGCGTGGATTCGGGTTATCGCTCGATGATGTCGGTGCAATCGTCGCTCGTCATGGTGCCGATTTACACGTTCGGCAGCGACGCGCAAAAGGAAAAATATCTGCCGAAGCTCGCGCGCGGCGAGTGGATCGGCTGCTTCGGACTGACCGAGCCGAACGCGGGCTCCGACCCGGCCAGCATGACGACGCGCGCGAAGAAAGTGCAGAACGGCTTCTCGCTGTCCGGCACGAAGATGTGGATTTCGAACTCGCCGATCGCGGATGTCTTCGTCGTCTGGGCGAAGCTCGAAGAGGACGGTCGCGACGAGATTCGCGGCTTCATCCTCGAAAAAGGCTGGAAGGGACTGTCCGCGCCCGCGATTCACGGCAAGGTCGGGCTGCGCGCGTCGATCACCGGCGAGGTCGTGATGGACGAGGTCTTCGTCCCGCAAGAAAACATCCTGCCGAACGTGCGCGGACTGAAAGGTCCGTTCACGTGCCTCAATTCGGCGCGTTACGGCATCTCGTGGGGCGCGCTCGGCGCCGCGGAATCGTGTTGGCACACGGCCAGGCAATACACGCTCGATCGCAAGCAGTTCGGTCGCCCGCTTGCCGCAAATCAACTGATTCAGAAGAAACTCGCCGACATGCAGACGGAAATCACGCTCGGACTGCAAGGCGTGCTGCGCCTCGGCCGGATGAAGGACGAAGGCACGGCGGCCGTCGAAATCACGTCGATCATGAAGCGCAATTCCTGCGGCAAGGCGCTGGAGATTGCCCGGCTCGCGCGCGACATGCTGGGCGGCAACGGCATTTCGGATGAGTTCGGCGTCGCGCGTCATCTCGTGAATCTCGAAGTCGTGAACACCTACGAAGGCACGCACGACATCCACGCGCTCATTCTCGGCCGCGCGCAGACGGGCATTCAGGCGTTCTTCTGAGAACGACGGCAATCGTTTTGTAACTTTCGATTCGCCGCTGAAACTTTTACGGGACAGATCGCCTCCATTCTGCACGGTGTCGAACTATCGACGAAGGCGGCGCGAAAGCGCCCTTGCGCCGCCATAAACGGGGCTGGAACGAAAACTGCGTGACTTGCGCCGCAGTCGAGCCTCCTCGTCAGCGATGGCATCTTTGGTTACGATTCCCCGTAGCCTCACCGATTGGAGCCTTTAATGTCAGAAATCAATAAGGAGCAGTTCATGTCAGACATCAAAAGCGTTCTCGCTGACGCCGAAGACCTTCTGAAACAAGCCGCCGCAGCGACGGGCGAGCGCGCTTCGGAACTGCGCGAAACCGCGATGACGCGTCTCAAGCAAGCCAAGGAAAAGGCCGCCGATGCGCAGGTCGTCGTGATCGAGCGCGGCAAGAAAGCTGCGCGCGCCACCGATGATTACGTGCACGAGCATCCGTGGGCGTCGATCGGTATCGCGGCGGGCATCGGCATGGTCATCGGTCTCCTCATCAATCGCCGGTAAGCGTTTCGCGCGGGCCGCGTTCGATTCGAAGCGCGCTTTTCGAACAATGGCCCGCCGTTTGCTGAGGCGGTAACCGAAACGATCCGGACCTTCCGGACGGATCAACTCAACGAACCGCGAGCGCCCTGCCCGGGCACGCGGCTCGACATTCGCGCCGGCCGGCTGCCTCGTGCACCGGCCGGGACCACCAAGGCCGAACCCAACGCGCTCCCGCACCCAAACCATGACGACAGACCGGCTACCGCGCGAAACGTCCCAAGGACCCTTGCGCCGCATCGTGAGCTCCGCTTTCGCCATCTTCGAGACGCGGCTTGAACTCATCGGCATCGAGCTACAGGAAGAGAAGGAGCGGCTGATCGGCGTGCTGTTCCTCGGCCTCGCGGCGATGATGCTGGCCATGATGGCGCTGATCTCCCTCACGGTGCTGATCGCCATTTTCTTTTGGGACAACTACCGCTGGGAGGCGCTCGGCGGCATTACGCTGCTGTACGCCGTGATCGCGATCATTTGTGGCCTCACCGCACGCAGCAAGCTGCGCAACGCGCCGCATCTGTTCGACGACACGCTCGACCAGTTCCGCAAGGACCGCGACATTTTCGATTGATATACGCGGCGCGCTACGCTTCCCGTCCACGCTGAACCACCACTTGCCCGTTCGACCATGAGCCATAACGACGACACCTACAAGGCAGGCAAACGCGAAGTGCAGCAGCAGCTTCGCACGCCGCACATGCGCACGCTGCGCAAGGAACTGCTGCTTGCTCGCGCGGACGTCGAGCGCATGGAGCTGCGCCAAGCGACGAACGACTTGCGCGATTCCGTCGCGCATCTGCCGCTCATCGGCATGCTCGTGCCGGGCGTGCGTACCGGGCGGCGCCCGGTGAGGCGCGGGGCGGCGAGCGGCGGCATCGGCAATCTGCTCAGTTCGCTGCTCGGCGGCGGCAGTGGCGGCGGTCCGGCTGGCGGCAAGTTCGCTTTCCTCTTCAAGCAGTATCCAGTCGTCGGATCGCTCGCCTCGCTCTTGCTGACGCGGCCCGTGCGCAACACCGTGCTGCGCGGTGCTAAGCCGTTGCTCAAGTGGGGCGGCCTCGGGCTCGCGGCTTGGGAAGCGTGGCGCATCTACCAGCAGATGAAAGTCACGACCACGGAAACGTCGACCAACGCAGTCGATCCCACGGTTTTCTGAACGCATCATCCCTTTCCTGTCCAGCACGCGGACGACTTCGCGGCATCGAGCAGGGCTGCGCCGTCCGCCAAGCGGTTCGAGCGCAGCCCGGTTGCATCGATGACAAACGCGCCGCATGCGTCGTTCTGCATGGCGCCGGTTGCGATAGGCGCCGCTTCGATCGTGTAGCCGCCGTTCGTCGCGGATTCCTGCAGCAGCGTCAGTCGATAAACCGGCGTGCCGCTAGACGGCGCCTGATCCAGTCCGGCGCCGAGCGCGATGGCATCGGTTCCCGTCTGCGCAAGCCGCGCCGTTTCGACGAATTGCACCGCGCGCATGAGCGCCGCCGCCGCCTCCAGCCGATGCGTCTTCGCCACGTGCGCCCGATACGCCGGCAGCGCAAATGTCGCGATGATCGCGGCGACGCCGAGCGCGATCATCAGTTCGAGCAGGCTGAAGCCTGCGCGTTTCCGATGTCGATTCATAGATTCTCCTCAAAATGGTTTCGCCACCACGCGCCGCCAGTGTTGCGCGACGCCACTGCTCGTCGAGTCGATCCGCACCTGTAGCCAAGCCTCGGTCTGCGGCTGCGTGCCGAAGCCGCGCGCGGTGACCAGATACGACGCCGCCGACGATTGATCCGCTCGCGCCCACGCCTCGATGAGACACTGCGGCGCGCGCATCGCGTACGGCCACACGGCAAACGGTGAGATCGCCACCGCCGACGCGCCTTCGAACGACGCCTTCGATCGCCAGCGCGCCGGCTCCTGATTCGCCGATCCCGTCGCGGGCAACGCCGCCGACAGCATCCGGCTGCAACGGATGAGCGCGCTGTCCGCCGCATGGAACGCCTGGATGCGCTCGCGGGCCGCGAGTGTCGTCCGTGCGGCGATGAGCGATGTCTGCAGCCACGCGCTCGCGGTCACGAGCAGCATCGCGGCGAGCAGCAAGACGATCGGCAACACGGTGCCGCGAGATGTCGAGCGACGCCTCATGCCGCCCCCCCGCCGCTTGTCGCCGCCACGTTGCGTATCTCGACACGACGCCAGAACGCCTGCCGCAACCGGCCATCGTCGGCGATGACAGACGCGCCGTTGCAGTCGACGTAACTCGCCCTCGCCTTCGCCAGCACCGCGAAGCCGCGCACGAGCACGCACAGGTCGGCGGCGTGAACGTCGGGCCATCGGTCGCGCGGGATCGCGGAGGCATCGACCGCACTCGATGCGCCCGTCAGCCAATACAGGACGCGAATGCGCTCGATGCCTTCCACCAGCGGCTGCGCCTGCTTGCCGCTGCCTTCGCAGTACAGTTCGGGCTCGCCCGCCGACGTGCCGGCTTTCGCATAGAAGCGATTGGTGACGAACGCGGTAGCGACCGCCTGACCGAGGCAATCGGTCGGCGCGCCCGTGGACGTGGGCCACGTCGATACGGCATCCGCCGCGTACCGGACCTGCACGCCATCCGACCGGCTCGCGAGCGATTCGCACGTCGCCGACGTCTCCGCGCCGACAACGCGGCCTTGCGCGCAGCCGAAGAGCGGCGCGTCGGCGCGTGCGGCTCCGAACCCTGCCATCTGGATATGCTGCGAGAGCAGTTCCAGCGCGGTGACGGCGCCGTCGTGCATGCGTGCAACGTCGGCGGCGCGCTCGAAAGCGGCACGTTGCGCGCGATACAGCGAGAGCGCCGCGACCACGATCAACATGCCGAGCGCGAGTGCAATCGTGAGTTCGAGCAGCGTATGCCCGCGCGCGATGACAGAACGCTTGCTCATCGCGCGAACGCCACCACGATGCACGAAGCGCGCGGCTTCGCCTGCGGCTCCGGGCAAGGGTCGGCGCGATCGTCCGCGCGCCAGCTCACGGTCGCGACGTGCATGCCATCGGCGCGATCCCGAACGGCGACATCGGCATCGGGCAACAAGGACGCCGCCCTTGCCTGCCATTGCGGCACGACCGCGCCGCGATCCGCATCGCTTCGAATACCTTCGATGACGGAATCGGCGATGAGCGCGGCCCGCTCCCGCATCAGCGCGAGACGCTCGCCACGCGCAAGCGCGCTTTGCACCGCGACGAAGCCGAGCGCGGTGATGGCGGTAATCGAAAGCGCAATCATCACTTCGAGCAACGAATCGCCACATTGGAACGTCTTCATGCCGATGCTCCGCAACTGTCCGCCGTCATGCGCGGACGCCCGCCCGCCGCGAGCCGGATGCAGCGCCTCGCCGATGCATTCGCGGCGGAATCGGCGCCGCGCGGGGCGAGATCGAAGCTGCGAAAGCCGCCGATCACCTGGCCCGCAGGCGGCGTGAACGAAAGATCCGTGGCGGCGCCCGCAATGGCAATCGACGTTATCGCCGGTTCCACGCGCAAAAGCGCGGGGACGCCGTCGCGATCGACGAACAAGGCCCAGCCGCAAGACCAGTCCGTGATGCCGTTCTCGCAGCTTTTTCCCGATGCGAGGCAATGCCGCGCGGCATCGATGCGGCATAGCGTGACGCGCGCGCCGCGCCGCAATGCTTCGGCGCGGGCAAGCGAGAGCGTGGAAAAAAGCGAGCGCGCGCGGGCATCGACCTGATCGCGCGTCTGCCACGCGAAGAACGAGGGCGTCGCGAAGGTCGCGATGATCGCCATGACGGCGAGCACCACGCAAAGCTCGACGAGCGTGAAGCCCGCGAAGGACGTGCGATTCATCTGCATCCCTTATCGATTCGAATTGAACGAACGTCGAATCTATCCGGAAGCAACGCGCGCCGCCATTAGCCGAACGGCCTAGTGTTCGAGCGGCTGCGCCCTCGGCAAACTACGCGAGGGAAACGGGAAAGGCTTGCGGAGGAAGGATGAAACGGGAATCAGCGCTTGCGGGAAGCGGATTTCTTGGGCGCGGCGCGGCGGAATTCGTCGAGCACGTCTTCGAATTCGGAGACGTCTTCGAAGCGCTTGTAGACGGACGCGAACCGCACGTACGCAATGGTGTCGAGCTGGCGCAACTCGTTCATCACGAGTTCGCCGAGCCGTTCGCTTTGTACTTCGCGCTCGCCGCTGCCAAGCAACTGATATTCGATGCGCGCGACGGCGGCATCGATGGCGTCGGCCGCGACGGGCCGCTTGCGCAGCGCCAGCTTCATGCTCGCGACAATCTTGCGGCGGTCGAACTCCGTGCGGCTGCCGTCTTTCTTGACGACCGACGGCAGCGCGAGTTCGACGCGCTCATACGTGGTGAAACGCTTGTCGCACGCGGGACAGCGACGCCGCCGCCGAATGGCCGCGCCATCCTCCGACACGCGAGAATCCACGACCTGAGTGTCTTCGTGTCGGCAGAATGGGCAGCGCATTGGCGTGTGTCTCGCAAATCAGCGGTAGACCGGGAAGCGCTTGGTCAGCTCGGCCACTTGCCCGCGCACGCGTTCGAGATTCGCCTGATCTTCCGGATTGTCGAGCACGTCCGCGATCAGATTGCCGACGATCTCCGCTTCCTTCGTGCCGAAACCGCGCGTGGTCATCGCGGGCGAGCCGAGACGCACGCCGCTCGTGACGAACGGCTTTTCCGGATCGTTCGGAATGGCGTTCTTGTTGACCGTGATGTGCGCAGCGCCGAGCGCCGCTTCCGCAGCCTTGCCGGTGATGTTCTTCGCGCGCAGATCGACGAGCATCACGTGGCTTTCCGTGCGTCCCGACACGATGCGCAGGCCGCGCTTCACCAGCGTTTCGGCGAGCACGCGCGCGTTGTCGATCACGCCTTGCTGATACGTCTTGAACTCCGGCGCGAGCGCTTCCTTGAACGCGACGGCCTTCGCGGCGATCACGTGCATGAGCGGGCCGCCCTGAATGCCGGGGAAAATCGCGGAATTGATCTGCTTCTCGAATTCCGATTTCATCAGGATGACGCCGCCGCGCGGGCCGCGCAGGCTCTTGTGCGTGGTCGTGGTGACGAAATCCGCGTGCGGCACCGGGTTCGGATAAAGGCCGGCGGCGACGAGACCCGCGTAGTGCGCCATGTCGACCATGAAGTAAGCGCCGACGCTCTTCGCGATCTTCGACAGACGTTCGAAGTCGATACGCAGCGCAAACGCCGACGCGCCCGCCACGATCAGCTTCGGCTTGTGTTCCTTGGCAAGCGCTTCGGTCTTTTCGTAGTCGATGTCTTCGGCTTCGTTCAGACCGTAGCTCACGACGTTGAACCACTTGCCCGACATGTTGACGGGCGAGCCGTGCGTGAGGTGACCGCCTTCGGCGAGGCTCATGCCCATGATGGTGTCGCCCGGCTTCAGCACGGCGAAGAACACACCCTGGTTGGCCTGCGAGCCGGAGTTCGGCTGCACGTTCGCGGCTTCCGCGCCGAAAAGCTGCTTCACGCGGTCGATGGCGAGCTGCTCGACGATATCCACGTATTCGCAGCCGCCGTAATAGCGCTTACCGGGATAGCCTTCGGCGTATTTGTTCGTGAGTTGGGAACCCTGCGCGGCCATGACGGCGGGCGAGGTGTAGTTTTCCGACGCGATCAGTTCGATGTGATCTTCCTGACGGCGGTTTTCCTGCTCGATCGCCTTGAGCAATTCGGGATCGACCTTGGCAAGGGTACTTTCGGCTCTGTCGAACATACGTTTTCCGTGAAATCAGAACAGGTTGACCGGGACGCGCGGGCGCACGAAGGGCTGGACACCGATGAAGTCCAGACGCGACGGATGAGGGAAGACTCCGGTTTCGCGGAACGGACAGCCACCGGCAACGCAGCGACGGCGCGCGGATCTCAGCTGCCCAGGCGAACGGCAAAACGACGCTCCGCGCTTCCTAGTGGGTCGTTCCACCTTGAATCCGAAGATTCTATCGCCAGTCACGCGGGGTTTGAGCGTTGTAGTTTAATGGGCGGCAGGGCTTTAGGCAACCGGCCCCAGGGCCAATGGGCATGCGGTTCGGGCGTCCCGCCGCCGCGCCCGAAAGCACGACCGTTCGCACGCACGATTACTTGCCGCGCCGCATCAACCGAAGTACTCTTTGCGCCGTTGCCGGACACGCGCCCTCGCGCGCTCCGGTTCCGTCTATCGCTCCTATCGAACCGGAATTCGACCATGATCGTCTTCGTCACCGGCGCATCCGCCGGCTTCGGCGCTGCCATCGCGCGCGCATTCGTCAAGGGCGGCCATCGCGTGATCGCGGCGGCGCGTCGCAAAGAGCGGCTCGTCGAGCTGTCGAAAGAACTCGGCGACGCGCTGCTGCCCATCGAACTCGACGTGCGCGACAGCAACGCCATCAAGAATGCGGTCGCCTCGCTGCCCGAAGCGTTCGCGCACATCGACGTACTTGTCAACAACGCGGGCCTCGCGCTCGGTCTCGAACCCGCGCAACGTGCGAACCTCGACGACTGGCTGAACATGATCGACACGAACTGCGCGGGCCTCGTCGCGGTCACGCACGCAATCCTGCCGGGCATGGTCGAGCGCAATCGCGGTCACGTCTTCAATCTCGGCTCGGTCGCGGCGACGTATCCGTATGCCGGCGGCAACGTGTACGGCGCGACCAAGGCGTTCGTGCGCCAGTTCAGCCTGAATCTGCGCGCGGACCTCGCCGGCACGGCGCTGCGCGTCACGGACATCGAGCCGGGACTTTGCGGCGGCACCGAATTTTCGAATGTGCGTTTCAAGGGCGACGACGACAAAGCAGCGTCCGTCTATCAAGACATGCAGCCGCTCACGCCCGAAGACATCGCCGACGCCATTTATTGGATCGCCACGCGCCCCGCTCACGTCAATATCAACGCGATCGAACTGATGCCGATCGCGCAGACGTTCGCACCGTTGCAAATTCACCGCGGCTAAAGCACCAAGTCTCTGAGGATTTAGCGAGCGCGCAGCGTGTTCCGGTAAAATGCCGCCGATGAATATTTGTCAAAAAGCAAGCCATAGCGGGCCGGTCGGCCCGGGCGCGAGCGGGACGGCGCGAAGGTGAGCGATCCATTGGTTTTCGAATGGCCGATTCGCGTGTATTACGAGGACACCGACGCCGGTGGCATCGTTTTCTACGCGAATTACCTGAAGTTCTTCGAGCGGGCGCGCACCGAATGGCTGCGCGCATGCGGCATCGACCAGCAGCGTCTCGCGGAATCGGACGGCATCGTGTTCGTCGTGAAAAGGACGTCGGTCGATTATTCGGCGCCCGCGCGTCTCGACGACGTCATCCGTATCGCGAGCCGTATCGAGCGGCTCGGTCGCGCATCGGTGGACTTTCATCAGGAAGCGTGGCGCGGCGGCGTGCTGCTCGCGACCGGCGATATTCGTGTCGCTTCGGTGAATCGCGCGTCGATGCGGCCTGCCGGCATTCCCGAACCCGTGCTCGCCGGATTAAAGCGCGGTCCTCATATGGCGAGCATCGCGATTGCTGAACAGCCCTCTTTGCCCGAATGCGGATCCAGCCGTGGTTAGCGAAGTAATGACAATCGAAAAAGAGCCGGCCGTCGCGCGGCTTTCGTTTTATTCACATTTGACTCACGAAAGCGTAACGCGCTCCTGACCGAACGCCTTTTCCGGGACGCAACAGCAGACCTTTATGAACAATACTCAAGACTTGTCGATCGTTTCTCTCGTCGTACACGCGAGCGTCCTCGCTCAAGCCGTGATGGCGTTGTTGCTGCTTTTATCGCTTCTTTCGTGGACTTTCATTTTCCGCAAGTGGTTTGCCATTCGGCGTGCGCGTGCGCAAACCGAGCGTTTCGAACGCGATTTCTGGTCCGGCGGCGACCTGCAGGCGCTGTATCAAAGCGCGGCGAACAATCGCCACACCATCGGCGCGCTGGAGCGTATCTTTGAATCCGGCATGCGCGAATTCCTGAAGGGCAAGGAACGCCGCATCACCGATCCGAGCGCCATTCTCGACGGTTCCCGCCGCGCCATGCGCGCCGCCTTTCAGCGCGAAATGGACGTGCTCGAAGCCAATCTGGCGTTTCTCGCTTCGGTCGGCTCGGTGAGTCCGTATATCGGTCTCTTCGGCACGGTGTGGGGCATCATGAATTCGTTCCGCGGCCTGGCCAACGTGCAGCAGGCAACGCTCGCGAACGTCGCGCCGGGCATCGCCGAAGCGCTCGTCGCCACCGCGATCGGCCTGTTCGCCGCGATTCCCGCCGTCGTCGCGTACAACCGCTACGCGCACGACATCGATCGACTGGCGATCCGCTTCGAGACCTTCATCGAAGAGTTCTCGAACATCTTGCAGCGCCAGGCGCACTAACAGGAGCTCGCGATGGCAGGCCCGATTCGTTCCAGCATGCGCGGCAGTTCGCGTCGCGCGATGGCCGACATCAACGTCGTGCCGTACATCGACGTGATGCTCGTGCTGCTCGTCATTTTCATGGTGACGGCGCCGCTCGTTTCGCCGTCGATCATCAATCTGCCGACCGTCGGCAACGCGCAGCCGCAGGAGCAGCAGCCGCCGCTCGTCATCAATATCAAGGCCGACGGCAGCATGAACGTGCGCTACAAGGACGAAGGCGGCGCGACGCAAGAACAGAAAATGACGATGGCCGATCTCAACAGCTTCGTGCTCAACCGGCAGGAGCTGCATCCGGATCAGCCCGTTGTGATCGCGGCGGACAAGACGGTGAAATATGAAGCCGTCATGAACGTGATGTCCGATATGAAGGCGCGCGGCGTGAAGCGCGTCGGATTGCTCGTCAAATCGCAATGATCGATCGTCGCACCAGTCAGCCTCAGCAGGCACGGTCACGCTCGGCGCGGCCCGCTCGCCCGCCGCGCGAACGCGGCACGGGCAAGGCGTTCGCGCTCGCGGCGGTCATGCATCTGCTGCTCGGCTGGCTGCTTTATCACGGCATCAACTGGCAGAACAACACGCCGGCAGGCGCGGAAGCCGAAATCTGGACCGACATTCCGGACATGTCCGCGCCGACGCCACGCCCCGCTCCCCCGCCGCCCGCGCCGGTGAAGGTGCAGCCCGCGCCGCCGCCCGCGAAGGACGAAGACGCGGACATCGCGCTGCAGGAAAAGAAGCGCAAGCAACAGGAAGCCGCCGCGCGCGAAGCGCAGCTCGCCGAGCAGCGCCGCCAGCAGGAAGCGCGCGACGAAGCCGAAGCGAAGCGTCAGCAGCAACTGGCCGAGCAGGCCGCCGCCGCTGCCGCCGCGCAAAAGGCAATGCAGGAAAAGCAGAAGCAGATCGAAAAGCAGCGTCAGGCCGATTTGCAGAAGCAACAGCAGCAGCAGCAAAAGGCGCAGCAAGAGAAGGCACGCCAGGAACAACAGGCCGAAGCCCAGAAGGCCGAGCAGCTCAAGGAACAGAAGGACGCCAAGGAAGCGAAGGCCAAGGCCGACGCGCAAGCCAAGGCGAAGGCCGATGCCGACGCCAAGGCCAAGGCAGCGGCTAAAGCGAAGGCCGACGCCGAAGCCAAGGCGAAGGTCGATCAGGAACGCAAGGCTCGCCTCGCGCAGTTGCAAGGACAGTTGGGCGGCGGCACCGCGTCGAGCGGCGAAGGGTTGGCGAAGAGCGGCACCGGGCGCGGCGCGGGCGGCAACGCCACGTCGCCGGGTTATGCGGAGAAGGTGCAGCGGCGCGTGCGGCCGAACATCGTGTGGGCCGGCGAAACCGCGGGGCTGGAGACGGTCGTGTCGGTGCGCTGCTCGTCGTCGGGCACGCTGCTGTCGGCGAGCATCAGCCGGTCGAGCGGCAACGAACAATGGGATCAGGCGGCGCTGCGCGCGGTGCAGCGTTCGGACCCGATGCCGGTCGACACCGACGGCAAGGCGCCCGATCACTTCACCATCACGCTGCGCCCGGCGGGAGGCTGATCGCCCGGCTGCGCAAGGCGTGGCCGGTGGGAACGAATCGTGCAACCGGGGGTCTGTTCTGCATTCCCCAGACACTTGAAAACGCTTTTTTCGGAACCTAAACAGCATGAGTTTGATGACGAAGCTTGGCCTGAAAACGCTGGTCGCATCCTGCCTGATCGCAGCCGGCACCGCCGCACACGCCCAGTTGAACGTGCTCGTCACCGGCGTCGGTTCGACGCAGTTTCCGATCGCGACGGCCAATTTCGCCAACGAGGCGAGCTCGCCGCAGCAAGTCAGCGCGATCATTCGTCAGGATTTGCAGAGAAGCGGCAAGTTCACGAACGTCGACGCGGGCGGCACGCCGGTCGCGGAAACCGACTCCGTCGATCTCGGCGCATGGAAAGCCAAGGGCGCCGACGCATTCGTGTCCGGCAGCGTCACGCGGCTGTCGAACGGACAGTACGAAGTGCGCTTCCGCCTCTATGACACGGTGAAGCAGCAGAGCCTGGGCGGCCTCTCGCTCGTCAGCGCGGAAAGCGGCTTGCGCATGAGCGCGCACAAGATCGCGGACTACATCTACGCCAAGCTGCTCGGCGGCCGCGGCGTGTTCGCCACGCGTCTGTCGTACGTCATCCAGACCGGTGGGCGTTATCAATTGCAGATTTCGGATTCGGACGGCCAGGACGCGAAGATCGCCCTTTCCAGCCCGGAACCGATCATCTCGCCCGCATGGTCGCCGGACGGCACGAAGGTCGCGTACGTGTCGTTCGAACGCAAGAAGCCGGTCGTCTACATCCACGACCTGCCGACGGGACGCCGCGTGATCGTATCGAATCAGAAGGGCAACAACAGTGCGCCGGCATGGTCGCCTGACGGGCGCAAGCTCGCGGTCGCCCTGTCGCGCACCGGCAATACGCAGATTTTCGAAGTCAACGCGGACGGCTCCGGCCTGCGCCGTCTGACGCAAGGCAGTTCCATCGATACCGAGCCGGCCTACTCGCCCGATGGCAACTCCATCTATTTCACGAGCGATCGCGGCGGCCAACCGCAGATCTACAAGATGCCGGCGGCGGGGGAAAGCGCCGGCGCGGCCCAGCGGGTCACGTTTGCGGGGAGCTACAACACGAGCCCGCGCGTGAGTCCGGACGGCAAGCAACTCGCGTACATTTCGCGCACTGGCGGCGGCTTCAAGCTGTATCTGCAGGACCTCGCGTCCGGCACGGCAACGGGGCTGACCGACACGACGCATGACGAATCGCCGAGCTTCGCGGCGAACGGTCAGTACATCCTCTACGCCACCCAAGTGAACGGACGTGGCGTGTTGGCAGCCGTGTCGACCGATGGTCGCACGCGGCAAGTCTTGTCAGTTCAGGGCGGTGCGGTGCGCGAGCCGTCCTGGGGTCCGTTCATGCAATAAATCAGCAACAACGTTTCATATACAACGTTCAGCTACAACACAAGGAGAGGTACCATGATGTCGAAACTTCGTATCGGCCTGGCAGTTGCGATGGTCGGCGCATTGGCAGCGTGTCACTCGGGCGTGAAGCTCGATGAAGGCGCGAACAAGGGTGCGGGCACGGCGCAGCCGAACCCGCGCGACGTTCAAACGGTCAATGTCGACCCGCTGAACGATCCGAACAGCCCGCTCGCCAAGCGCAGCATCTATTTCGACTTCGACAGCTATGCCGTGAAGGACGACTATCAGCCGCTGCTGCAGCAACACTCGTCGTATCTGAAGAGCCATCCGGAGCGTCACGTCCTGATTCAAGGCAACACCGACGAACGCGGCACGAGCGAGTACAACCTCGCGCTGGGCCAAAAGCGTGCGGAAGCCGTGCGTCGCGCCATGTCGCTGATGGGCGTCGCGGATTCGCAGATGGAAGCCGTGAGCCTCGGCAAGGAAAAGCCGACGGCGACGGGTCACGACGAGTCGTCGTACGCGCAGAACCGCCGTGCGGATCTCGTATATCAGCAGTAAGTCGTAACACTCTCAGTCACGTAACCAGTCACGGGTGAGTCGCCCTATGTTGTATCGCTTTCCCTTGCTGCGGGTGGCCGCAGCCGCGTGTTTCGCCGTTTCGGCCCTGTCGGGCGCGCCTGCGCATGCCGGTGTCTTCGACGACAACGAAGCGCGCAAGGCCGTGCTCGATCTGCGCACGAAAACGGATGGTCTCGCCAGCCAGTTGTCGGCAGCGCAGCGCACGATCCTCGATCAGTCGAACCGTATCGACCAGTTGAATCAGCAGGTCGCGACGCTTCGCGGTCAGAACGAGGATCTGGCGAATCAGGTCACGACGCTGCAAAAGCAGCAGAAGGACTATTACGCCGATCTCGACACGCGCCTGAAGAAGTTCGAGCCGCAGCAGCAGACTATCGACGGCGTGACCGGTTCGGTCGAGCCCGGCGAGACGGAAGCGTTCAACGCAGCATCGACTCAGTTCCGTAACGGTGACTACAAGAACGCCGCGGCGTCGTTCAAGGCGTTCGTATCGAAGTATCCGCAGAGCCCGTATCAGCCGACCGCGCAATACTGGCTCGGCAATGCGTTGTATGCGCAGCGCGACTACAAGGGATCGACCGCGATCTGGCAGAACCTGGTGAAGACGTATCCGACGCATCCGCGAGCACCCGAAGCGTTGCTGGCAATCGCGAACAACCAGATCGAGCAAGGTCAAAAAGCGGCTGCGAAACAGACGCTCCAGCAGATCATCTCGCAGTACTCGGGCACTGAAGTCGCGCAGACTGCGCAAAGCAAGATGTCGCAAGTGAAGTAAGCGGAGCTTCGGCTTTCGCGCCTCTCGATGAGGACGCCCGCGGGCATGCATGCCGCGGGCGTTTCTCTTATCGATAACAGGCCAGATCGGTTGACAGCATCAGAAACTGCCGATTATAATTTTGCCTCTTTCGGGTCGTTAGCTCAGCTGGTAGAGCAGCGGACTTTTAATCCGTTGGTCGCAGGTTCGAATCCCGCACGGCCTACCAAAAGAATCAAGCAGATAGCCCAGTCCTCGTGACTGGGCTTTTTGTTTTCCGCGTACCGTTTGAGTACCCTCCGCGCGAAAGCATAGTCCTCCGCACCATCCCCCGCCCGCTCGCATCGAGACACATTCTGTCCCGATCGTTCCTATAATCGAGTCATTGCTTTCCAGCCAGATCGCCATGACCTCCAGCCTCGACGAAGCCATTCTCCGCGTGCTGCCGACCGAACGCGACGCCGTCGCCTGGCTGCCGACGCCCGAAGTGCGTCGGCGGCTCGAGGAGCGCGGGCATCGCGTCGGCTATACGAAGAAAGTGCAGCGCCACCTCACCGCGCTCGAAGCCGAATCGCGCGTGCTGTCCACCAGCAACGGCCGCGAACTGCTCTGGCAGCGCAAGCCGTGGCTGCATGGCTTGCAGGAAGGCGTCGGGTTGATGAGCGCGTCCGAGGCCGTCGCGTTCCATATTCTTCAGCGCTTCGCCGGCAACAAGCTGCCGAACGCGGTGACCAAGGACATCGACCCGCTCTTTCAGGCGGCCGAAGCGCGGCTGTCGCAGGAGAAGGCGGATAGCCGCATCTATCGCGCGTGGGCGGACAAGATCGATTCCGTCGATGGCGCCTTCACGCTGATTCGCCCGAAGCTGCGTCCGGACATCTTCAACGCGGTCGCCACCGCGACGTTCTTCGAGCGCGAACTGCTCGTGCAGTACCGGCCCGCGTACAAGAGCGAGGCAAGCGGCGATCAAAAGACTCGGCGTCTCTGGCCGCTCGCGCTCGTGGAATCGGCGGGCGTCATGTACATGGTCGCGCAGGATCCGGGCCGCGCGCCGCGCGCCGAGAAAGGCGAGACCGAAGCGGCGCGCGCGCTGTATCGGCTGGACCGGATTCGTTCGGTGACGGAATCCGGCGAGCCGTTCACGTATCCCGAAGACTTCAAGCTGCGAAAGTACATCGAGACGCAGCAGGCGTTCGACTTCCTGCCCGAACCGGCCGTGCGGCTCGAACTGGCTTTCGATGGCAGCGCGGGCAATCAGTTGCGCGAATCGCCGATGTCGAAGGATCAGCACATCGACACGCTGCCCGATGGCCGCATGAAAGTGACCGGCACGGTCACGCCCAGTCTCAAGCTGCGCTGGTGGCTGCGCGCGCTGGGGCCGGGCGTCGAGATTCTCGCGCCGCAATCTTTGCGCGACGAATTCGCCGGCGATTATCTGAAGCTCGCCAAGCGCTACGCCGCGCATCGGGAAGCCCACGCATGACAGACGAAACCAGCCTCCGACAAGCCGCCGAATGGCTGCGCGACGCCGACGGCCTGCTCGTCACCGCCGGCGCGGGCATGGGCGTCGATTCGGGCCTGCCGGACTTTCGCGGGCCCGAAGGTTTCTGGCGCGCGTATCCGGCGTTGCGGCATCACGGCTTCTCGTTCGAAGAGATGGCGAATCCCGAAGGCTTCACGCGGCATCCGCGCCTCGCATGGGGCTTCTACGGGCATCGGCTGGCGCTGTATCGCGCGACGGAGCCGCATGAAGGCTTTCGCGTGCTTCAGCGCTGGGCCGCGCGCATGCCGCACGGCGCGTTCGTCTTCACGAGCAACGTCGATGGCCAGTTCCAGCGCGCAGGCTTCGCGCCCGAACGCGTCGCGGAGTGCCACGGCTCGATTCACGCGATGCAATGCATCGACGGATGCACGAACGATATCTGGCCCGCCGACGATTTCGCGCCGGTCATCGACGAAAGCCGCTGCGAACTCGTCAACGCGTGGCCGTTGTGTCCGCATTGCGGGCGCATCGCGCGTCCGAACATCCTCATGTTCGGCGACTGGAACTGGATCGACACGCACGCCGCGCGTCAGGAACGCAGGCTCGCCGCGTGGCTCGATGGCGTCGAACGGCTGGTGGTGGTCGAAATGGGCGCGGGCCGCGCGCTGCCGACCGTCCGGCGCTTCAGCGAACGCCACGGCCCGCGCGTGATCCGCATCAATCCGCGCGAGCATGGCATTGCGCCGGGCGTGGGCGTCGGCATCGCGGGCGGCGCGATGGACGCGCTTCTGCGTCTCGATCAGCTCATATAGCGCACGTTGACCTGCGGCCCGAACACTTCGCGCACCATGCCGACGAGGTGATCGTGGTGGCTCAGGAAGATCACCTGCGTGCGCTTCGCCAAATGCGCGAGCACGCGCAGGCCGGCGCGAGCGCGGGCGTCGTCGAAATTGATGAAGAGATCGTCCGCGACGAACGGCAGCGCCGACGCCTTCTCTCCGTGCTCTTCGAGCGCCGCGAGCCGCAGCGCGAGGAACAACTGGTCGCGCGTGCCCTCGCTCATGCCGCCGATCTCGACGTGCTCGCCGCTCGCCGCGCGCACGGCGGCCAGCGCCATCGGCTGGCGATCGTAATCGACGACGAGCCGCGCGAACGCGCCTAGCGTCAGCTCGGAGAAGATCGCGCTTGCTCGCGAGAGCATCGGGCCTTGCCGACGCTCGCGGTATCGGTCGATCGCCCACTTCAAGAGCGTCGATGCCGTCTCGACCTTGACGAAGCGCTCGGCGGCATCGGCCATGGCGGACAGCGCTTCCTGGCGCTTCGCCTCGGCGCGCGCGGCGTTGGCTTCGCCGGAAATCGCGTCGAGTTCGCGGCGCGCGGCGGCGAGTTCGGCAGCGAGCGCCGTCGATGCGTTCACCGACTCCGTCAACGCCCCGCCGATCAGCGAAAGCTCGGCCTCCACGCTCGCGATATCCGCGCCTTCCACGTCCGCGATGAGCGCGTCGAGCGTCAGCCCGTCGCCGCCTTTGATGAACGCGTCGCGCGCGTCGTTGACGGCGGCGGTCAACTCGCGCTTGCGCTGCGACTTCGCGATGCGCGCCGCGAGCAGGTCCGGCGTATTGACGCCCGCGAGATCGTAGAGCGGACGCAAGCTCGCGCGCGCTTCGTCGAAGGCCGCTTTCGCCGCGCTCGCCTGTTCGTTCGCGGTCGCGAGTTCCTTCCGGATGCGCTCCGCTTCCGCACGCGCCGCACACGCGCTTTCGAGCCGCGTCGACAATTCGAGCGAGATCCCGTTCGCTTCCAGCGCGACGAGTTCGCTGTCGACCTGAGCCGCGAGCCGCGCGGCGTTCGACGCCAACGCCGCGAGCGACGCGCGCATCACGTCGATCTGACCGCTGCGGACGGCGTCCACGTGCGCGAGCTGCTCGCCGATTCGCTTCACGATGCCGATGGCCGTTTCCGCCGCAGACTGCGAATCCGCCGCGACCGCGACGCCCGCCTTCGCGACCGCCGCCGACCACTCGCCCTGCCAGCGCGCGAAGGCTTCGTTCGCCGCTTTCGCCGCGCTTTGCCGCGCGACGCTTTCGGCGCGCGCCGTGTCGAGTTCCCCGCCGATGTGACGACGCGTGAGCGCAGCGGCATCGATCGCGCCGATGTGGGCTTCCGCGATGTCGCACAGCGTGTCGAGACGCGCGAGCGCATCGACGGCGACGCGCGCGTGGGCGAGATGGCGCGCGAGGTCGTCGCGGTGCGCGGCGGCATCGGCGGATTCGCGCGCAAGCTCGGCGGCGTGCTTCGCAAGCGTCTGCGATGCCGACAGCGCTTCGCCGCGACGCGCGAGCCACGACGGCACATCGTCGAGCGCCATGTCCGCGATCTGCGATTGCGCCGCGAGCGTGCGCCACGTCTCGTCGAATTCTCGCAGCGCCGAAGCCGCGTCGCGCTCGGCCTGCTCGCGGCGCGCGACGGTCTGCTCGTCCGCCGACACGCGGCGCTTCAACGCGGCAAGCTGCGTCGATTGGCCGACTGAGCCGAGCTGACGATCAGCGAGCGCATCGGCTGCGTGCATCGCGATTTCGAATTCCGGCGCGGCGGACGAAAGCGGCGCATCGCCCGACTTGATCGCGCGCCAGGCGGCATCGCGCGTGTCGCGTGCTTCGCGCACTTCGTCGCCGCTCACGACCTGATGCGTCTGCACGAAGTCGCCGAGTTCGGTTTGCGTGTCGTGGAGCGCGTCCTGCGCTTCTTTCAGGCGATCTTCGGCCAGCGCCAGCCGCGACGCCAGCGCCTGCCGCTCGTCGCGCAACGATGCGATGCGCTCGGCTGTCGGCAGCGTCATCGCCTGAAGTTCGGCGAGCGGGCGCGTCCATTTCCCCAGCGATGCGAGGCCCGCCTGCAGCGCGTGTTCCGCATCGCGGCGCGCGTCGTCGAGGCGGCGTTGCGTCGCGTCGGTATCGCGATACTTCTGCGCGGCGCGCACGGCAGCACGCAAACCGGGCGCGACATCCGCGTGCGCGATCGCGGCGAGGCGCGCTTCCAGCGCCGCGATTTCCGCGACGCCCTCCTCCACCGCCCGCTCCGCATGGCGCGCGGCGAGTTCGAGTTCGCCGCGTTCGAGCATCAGGCTCGACACCGTCTGCAACGCGAGCGGCCCCGGCAACGCGCGGCGCGCGCCCGCTTCGTCCTGCGGCCAGCCGAGTTGCGCGCAATCCTGCGCGATCTGCCGCAGCCGCGCGGCGACTTCCTGTTCGAGCCGCGCGATTTCGTCGGCGTGATTCGCGCACCGATGCCGCGTCGCTTCGAGCGCGCGGATGTCCGCTTCGACGGCGAGCAGCGCCTGATCGATGCGTATCTCGCCCAAATCCTTCTGCAATTGATCGACGGCGTTCGCGTGCAGATCGAGCGCGGTCTGCGCGGACGCGAGCCGCGTCAGCGCGCTTTGCAGCGTGGCTTCGGCGTTGGCGGGAAGATCGGCGGTATCGCCGAGTTCGGCCAATTCCGCGGCCTTGTCGCGCCACACGTTCAGATACGGCGCGACACGCCGGATGCGTTCGAACCGCGCGCGCTTCGCTTCGAGTTCCGCGCGACGCGCTTCCTGTTCGCGGCTGCGCTCCTGCACGTCCTCGACCGCGCCGTGCGCACGACGCCACTGCGCGGTCCGCACGCTCGCGTTCTTGAGTTCGGCGGTCGCTTCGTCGTATTGCTTCAGGCCGATGTAATACGCGCGCTCGCCCGACTTGCGCTTCGCCCACAGGCTGTCGGCTTCGTCGGCGAGACGCTGGCGCACTTCGCCGAGACTCGCGATGCCCGCCGCCGATTGAAACAGCACCTGCCCGACATCGCTCGATGCATCGAGAATGCTCTGGCCGCCGCGAATCAGCGCCGTGTGATCGAGGCAATACATCTGCTCGAAGAAACTCTTGTCGGCGGCGCCGAGAAAGGGCGCGAGCGCGTCGGCGGTCAGCGCGTCGCCGTTGGACGTGACGAGCGGCGACTTGCGGCTCTTCGTGCGATGAAACGCAATGCCCGCGCCATCTTTTTGCAGCTTCGCGCCGAGCCGCAGATCGCTTTGCGCGTGCCTGAACGCCAGCGACGAACTATGCGGCATGCCGAACAGCAGTTCGGAGATGGCCGTCTTGATCGTGGATTTGCCCGCTTCGTTCGGGCCGACGACGAAATGAAAATCGTGCTCCGCCGACGGAAACTCGACGGTGTGATCCGTGAATTTTCCGTAGCGAATGAGATCGAGCTGACTGATGCGCATGCGTCACTCCGCGTCCGCGAGTTGCGCGATAAGGCCGGAGCGCACTTCGCTCACGAGCTTCGCGAGGTCGCCGTCGCGCACGTATTCGAGTTCGGGCACGGACTTCTGCAATTCGGCCGGCGCCTGCGACGCCAGCGTGATGAGCCGCTCTTTCAGCATCGCGAGGAATTCGGGATCGGATTCGGCTTCGATCAGAAGGCCGTGGAGATCGGCGAGCGCATCGGCGGCGCCGTCTTCATTCGATGACGGCAATGCGCGCGCGATCGGCTGCGTCGCCACTTTCACCTTTTCGAGCCACAGGCTCTCGTGGCTGATCGCCGCGATCTGCGCGAGCACTTCGGCGCGCAGCTGCGTCGCGTTGGCGAAGAGTTCGCCGTGCGCTTTCGTCGCGCCGGTGACGGTCACGCGCACCGCGTGCGGCACCGGCCGCTCGGCGCGTTCGATCAGCGCTTCGAGCGCACGGCCGGCGGCGCGCGCGACTTCTTCGAGCGTGGCGAGACCGGACGCATCGACCGTGACGGATTCCCAGCGCAGCACGTCGATAAAAAGCCGCTCGACGCTCAACTCGTCCGACTCCGACACGTTGACGATCACCGCGCCGCGCCTGCCCGTCTCGCGGATGTTGCGCCCTTGCAGATTGCCCGGAAACACGATCGTCGAGGCTTCGTCCCACATCGCGAATTCATGCACGTGCCCAAGCGCCCAGTACTGATACTCGCGCGCGTGCAGCTCGGCGACGGTGCACGGCGCGTAGTTCGCATGCGCCGACGAACCTTCCAGCGCCGTGTGCAGCACGCCGATATTGAAATAGCCATCGACGGGCGACGGATACGCGGCAGCGAGATTCGCCGTCACCGCCTTGTCCTTGAAGCTGTGGCCGTGCAGCGCGACCTTGAGCGCGTCGATGCGAAACGTCTGCGGCTTTTTCGTCGAGAACGTGTGGACGTTGTCCGGCAACTGGAGCTGGCTCGTCATTTCGCTTTCTGCGTCGTGATTGCCGTGAAGCACGTAGACCGGAATGCCCGCGCGGCGCAGCTTGCCCATCTCCTTGCAGAAGAAGATGCCGGTGTTGTGATCGCGCCAGGTGCCGTCGTACAGATCGCCGGCGATCACCATGAAATCGACTTGCTCGTCGATGGCGACGGCAACGAGCTTCGAGAACGCCTCGCGCGTGGCGTTGCGCAGCATGTCGGCGGGCGCGTCGGCGTAGGCGGACAGGCCGTGCAGCGGGCTGTCGAGATGAATGTCGGCCGCATGGATGAAGCGCATCGCGTTGTCTTCCCCTTGAGTTTTGGTGTCGCGCCGGCGGAATGCGGACAACGATCGTCGCACATGAACGAGACACTTCGCGTCTCGTTCAACGCGTGAAAAGCGGCGCGCGCAAGAGACGCGAAATGTCCCGACGGACACGCACAATCATCGACGTCAACACGAAAGCGAGGTCTACCGATGACCAGTCCCTACACCACGCATAACGTCGATGCCGCCATCGTCCATCTGGAACGCGTCTTGTCTGCCGAAGGCGCGAATTCGCTGTTCGGCCAGACATATTGGCGCACGCGCGTGCAGCAGGTCAGCGCGACACGCGGCCTGCTGCGCGATCAGCGCGTGCGGCTCGACCGGCTGATGTCCCGGCTCGCCGATGCGTCCCGCGCCGGGCGGCCGCGATGAGCGCGTCTATGCACGCTCCACGGCCTGCGCAAGCGCAACGAACTCCGCGACCGGCACTTCTTCGGCGCGGCGCGCGAGATCGAAACCGAGCGCGTCGAAGTCGATCTTGTCGCGATACGCGGACAGATTGTTGCGCAGCACCTTGCGGCGCTGGGCGAACGCGGCCTTGACGACATCGCTCAGCACCACGTCGTTCACCGCCGGCAACTCGTGCGGCGCGAACGGAATCATCCGCACGATCGCGGAATTCACCTTCGGCGGCGGGTTGAACGATTCGGGCGGCACGTCGATCAGCTTGTCCATCACGTAGCGGTATTGCAGCATCACCGACAAGCGCCCGTAGTCCTTGCTCGCCGGTTCCGCGATCATGCGTTCGACCACTTCGTCCTGAAGCATGAAGTGCTGGTCGATGACCTTCGGCGCGAACGCCGTCAGATGGAACAGGAGCGGACTCGAAATGTTGTACGGCAGATTGCCGACGATGCGCAGCGTCGGTTTATCGCCGTCCAGCGCGAGCGAGCCGAAGTCGAAGTCGAGCGCATCGGCGGAATGCACGACGAGCCTGTCGCCGAAACGCTTCTCCAGGCGGCCGATCAGATCGCGGTCGAGTTCCACCGCATGCAGCGGCGACTCGGGCGTGGACACGCGTTCGATCAGCGGCTCGGTCAGCGCCGCGAGGCCCGGCCCGATTTCGACCATGCGCTCGCCGCGCGTCGGCGCGATGGCATCGACGATGGAATCGATCACGCCCTGATCGACGAGAAAGTTCTGGCCGAAGCGCTTGCGCGCGAGGTGGCCCTGATGTTTGGTGGACATACGTGTTTCGGTAGATGCGGTCGCCCGCTTGACGTTAGGCGTGACGCTGAAGCTGGTGCTTGTGACGCGCCATGGTGACGGCGGCGTCGATCGCGGCGATCATGCTGCCCGCGTCCGCGCGGCCCGTGCCCGCGAGATCGAGCGCCGTGCCGTGATCCACCGACGTGCGAATGATCGGCAAGCCGAGCGTCACGTTGATGCCTTCGCCGAACGTCGCGTATTTGAGCACCGGCAAGCCCTGATCGTGGAACATGGCGAGCACGCAATCGGCGCCTTTCAGATAGCGCGGCTGGAACAGCGTGTCGGCGGGATACGGACCGGGCGCGTCGATGCCGAGCGCGCGGGCGCGTTCCAGCGCGGGCGCGATGACATCGATTTCCTCGCGGCCCAGATAGCCGTTCTCGCCCGCGTGCGGATTGAGCCCTGTCACGAGGATGCGCGGCGCGGCGAGACCGAAATGCGCGCGCAAGTCGTGATGGACGATGCGCAGCGTCTGAACGAGCCCGTCGATGGTGAGCGCGGCGGACACGTCCTTGAGCGGCAGATGCGTGGTCGCGAGCGCGACGCGCAACGGGCGTTCGCCGGTGCCCGCGAGCATCATCACGACGCGCGGCGTGTGCGTGCGCTCGGCCAGATATTCGGTGTGGCCGGTAAAGGGAACGCCGGCGTCGTTGATCGTGCTCTTTTGCAGCGGCGCAGTGACGATGGCGTCGAAGCGGCCCGCCACGGCGCCGTCGATGGCCGCGTCCAGCAAGCCGAGCACGTAGCGCCCGTTGGCGGCGTTCAGCTTGCCGGCTTCGGCGGGCGCCGCGAGCGCGTGATGTTCGATATCGACCGGATCGCCGCTCGCGGGCCAGCCCGCGCCCGCCCGCGCTTCGAGCAACGCGCGGTCGCCGAGCACGATGAAGCGCACGCCCGGCCAGCGCGATCGCGCTTCGCGCAGCGCCACCGCCGTCAGTTCCGGACCGACGCCCGCCGGTTCGCCCGTCGTGATGGCGACGGTGACGGCTTCGGGCTGGTCAGGATGGGCGGCGGTGCTCATGCGGCTTACTGCTGCGCCTCTTGCGCAGCGATGCCCTTGTACTGCACGTAGGCGGTGTCGCGCAATTCGCGCAGCCAGTCGGAGTACGCCTGCTCGGCCTTGCGCTGGCCGATCGCCTGACGCGCGATGTCGAGCTGCTGCGTCGCCGACCCTTCCGCATCGCGGCGGCCGAGCACCTGAATCAAGTGATAGCCGTACTCGCTGCGCACCGGATCGCTGACGGCGCCGTCCGGCAGATTGTTCATCGCACGTTCGAATTCGGGCACGGTTTCGCCGGGGCTGATCCAGCCGAGATCGCCGCCCTGCGACGCCGAGCCGTCCTGCGAATACGTGCGCGCGAAGTTCGCGAAGTCGCCGCCCGACGCCACTTGCTGCTTGATGTCGAGCAGTTTCTGGCGCGCGGTGGCTTCCGACATGCCGTCCGACACGCGCAGCAGGATGTGGCGCACGTGCGTCTGCACGAGCTTCGGCGCATCGGCTGCGGTGCCCTGGCTTGCACGGCGCTCGACGAGCTTGACGATCTCGAAGCCGCCGTCGGTGCGCAGGAGCGTCGGCACGACCTGACCCGGACGCAGCGTCGATACCGCCGAAACGATGCCCGACGGCAGCGTGCCCGGCGCGCGGAAACCGAGGTCGCCGCCCTTGCTGGCGTCGGTATCCTGCGAATTCTGCTTGGCGAGCTTCGCGAAGTCGTCGCCCGCCTGCGCCTGTTTCAGCACGGCGTCGGCCTTGGCCTGCACGGCTGCGACGTCCGACTCCGGCGCGTCCGAAGCCAGCTTGAACATGATGTGCTGAAGGTGCAGGTCGCTCGCGTTGCGCGCGCCCGGCCCGCGCTGGCTGGCGATGTAGTTCGCCACCTCGCCGTCCGACACGGTGACCTTGCTGTCGACTTCCTTCTCGCGCAGTTTGGAAAGCGTGAGTTCCGTGCGGGCGTCGCGCATGAAGGTGGACCAGGGCACGCCCTGCGCCTCGATGCGCGAGCGGTAGACGTCGAGCGTCATCTGGTTCTGCTTGGCGAGGCGTTCGAGCGTGCGGTTGACGGTGGCGTCGTCGACCACGATGCCGTCTTCCTTCGCGCGCTGCAGCTGGATGCGTTCGAGCACCATCTGGTCGAGCACCTGCTGGCGCAGCTGATCGGCGGGCGGAACCGGCGCTTTTTGCTGCTGCAGCCGCTGCGCGATGAGATTCGAGCGCTCTTCCAGTTCGCGCTGCGTGATGACGCCGTCGTTGACCACCGCGACGACGGAATCCGCGACCTGCACATTGCGATTCGACAATGCCTGCGCACCGGCCGGCGAACTCACCATCAGCGCCGCGGTGAGCGCGGCGGCGGCCATTGCCGTCGATCGAAACAATTTCATGTTTGCCACAGATACTCCATCAAATCCACACTTGACCCATTTGTGCGCTGCGCGTATGCCCGAGCGGCGATCCGGGTGCTGTCAGAGAATGCCTGCGCCGCCTCACTCGTAATCGCTGAAGCGCGCGAGCGGCGGAGCCGACGGCGGCGGCGGCTGGTAGCCCTGGACGCTGGCCCTGAACGCGCTCACGAGACCGTTGTCGACCTTCGACAAGCCCTTGAACGTGATCTGCGCGAGCACGCGCGTGCCGGATGAAGGCTGACCGCTCGTGTTCACGCCGTTCGCGTAACGCTGCGCGCCGAAGCCGAACGCCCAGCAGTCGGCATCGTACTGGAAGCCCACCAGGCCGTCGACGAGACGGTGGCTGGCAAGATCATAATTGACACGCGCGACCGCATAGAGGCGATTCGTCAGCGGCCATTCGCCGGACACCAGGAGCTGGTTGATCGGCTCGTTCACCAGCGTGGTCTGGTTCGAGCGCGTGTACCGGTAGCCGATGTTGATGACCTTGCGCTCGGCCGGACTGTACGCGAAGCCGATGCTCGAACGCACGAGCTGGTTGTTGTCGACATTATATTGGAACGCCGTTTCCGAGGCGAAACCTGCGCCCAGCTTGATCGCCGCGCCCGCGATCAGGTCCGAGTGCTTCGCCTCGTTGATCGGCTGATCCTGCGAAATCGTGACGCGCTGGCTCGTGAAATAGTACTGCTGCGCGATCACGAAGCGCGCGCGCTCGTCGCCCGTCGCCGGGTTGATGAAGCGCGTCGTGAGGCCGGCGGTCAGGCGGTTCGCATCCGCGATCCGGTCGTTGCCGACGAACGTGTTCGGCGTGTAGATCTCGGCTAAGCCGAAGTCGGCTTCGGCGGTATCGAAGATCGGCGCGAAGTCCTGATTGCGGTACGGCGTGTAGACGTAATAGAGCCGCGGTTCCAGCGTCTGGATGTAGTCCTGCCCGAAAAGCCGCACCGAGCGGTCGAACACGAGGCCCGTGTCGAGGCTGAGGGTCGGAATCGATTCAGTGAAGTTCTTCGGCTGGCCGGCGGGCGTGAGCGGCTGCCCCGCGATCGGCCCGGTCGCGATATGGCTCAGGTCGTACGACGCGAAGTGCCATTGCACCTTCGGCGTGAAGAAGTAGCCCGGCGCGTTGATCCCGTAACTCAGGTACGGGTTGAAGTACATGCGCTGACCGTCGGTCGCGCCTTCCTGCGTGATCGTGAAGCGCGTGAAGTCCGCTTCCGCGCCGTAATCGAAACCGCCGACGTTGTACTTGTTGTACTGCACGTTCAACTGCGGCTCGCGCGCGTACGGCGGAATGGACGGCTGCAGCGTCTGCCAGCGCTGTTCGCGGGCGAGCACGGACCACGGACCGTTGTTGTACGTGAGTCCGGCTTCCTGCTGATACAGCAGCTGCGTGCCGTTCAGGAACTGGTTCGACGCGTTGCCGAGGTCTTCCGGATACTGATCGTCCGAAACCTTGTTGTAATTGACGTAACCGCCGAAGCCGCCGCCGAAGTTCTGCCGATGCTGCCAGAAGATCGCATAGCGATTCGTATGCGTCTCGCTGTCGTTCGGCAGATAGTCGACGGTGAGCGAACCGGAATACGTCGGCGAGAGATAACGATAATTCGCCTCGCCCAGCACGCCCCGGCGCGACATGAAGCGCGGCGTGATGGTCAAATCGCGGTTCGGCGCGATGTTGAAGTAGTACGGAATCGTTGCTTCGAAGCCGGTCGTCGAGCTGACGGAGAACGTCGGCGGCAGGAGGCCGCTGCGCCGATCGCCCGTCAGCGGGAACGACAGCCACGGGCTCGCGAACACGGGCACGCCCTGGAAGAACAGCACGCCGTTATGCGCGACGCCCTCTTCCGAGCCGGTATCGAAATCGAACGCCGTTCCCTTGATGTACCACGACGGATCCGTCTCGCACTGGCACGCCGTATAGGTGCCGTGATCGACGCGCGCCCGCTCGTTGTCGATGATGTCGATGCGTTCCGCGCTGCCCGAGCCGCCCGTCAGGTTGAAGTGATACTTCGGGTTCGTCATGAACCCTTCGTTCGAACTCACCTTCAGATGCGCTTCCGGCCCGATGAACGACACGCCGTTGTTGATCAGCCTGACATTGCCGAACGCATCGGCCATGTCCGTATCCTGATCGTAATGAAGCGCGTCGCCCTTGATGACCGTGACCGTGCGCCGGATTTCGGCCGAGCCTTTCGCGGCCATGTCTTCGTCGGACGTGCCGGTGGCTTTGTCGCCGAGCAGGAAAGTCGTGGGCTGCTGGCCGCTCTTCAGCGGGCGTTCGAGCAGTTGCGGCGCGAGTCGCAGGCTGCCGGGGCCGTCGAGCGGCTGCGCGTCAGCGGCGGCGCCGGCGAGTTGAGCGTGCGCGAGAGCGGGCATCAAGCCCGGTACGGAAAGCAAAGCGGCGACGAGCCGCCGCCTGCTTGGCTGAGCATCGCCTTTGATCTTCGATACGGGAAACTGTCGTGGCGGCATGTATGGGTGGCGGTTCGATCCCGTTCGCGTCACGCGCTCCATGCCGCCGAGTGAGCGGCCGCAATTCGCCCGCGTCGATGCCATGGCCGAACTCGACGCTCGGTTGCCATGCAGGGACGACACTCGATGGAACGTTGACGCGGCACGGTCGTCGGCGCCTGGCGCCAGGCGCGAACAGATCGCTCAAGGATCGCTTAAAAAAGTCGTGGGGTATTATATGGCAAGATGTTTTGCCTCTCGAATTTATGACGCACATTCCCTCCGACGCCCGCCTCGATCAACTCCGTTCCTGGCTTCAAACCTTTGCCGGCCGCTACCGGCTCGATCTCGCGACGCTCGCGCCCGCCTCCGCCGACGCCAGTTTCCGCCGCTATTTCCGGCTCGCGAGCGAATCGGAAAACGGCGGCACGCTGATCGCCGTCGATGCCCCGCCGCCCGAAAAATGCCGCGAGTTCGTTCAGGTCGCGGGTCTGCTCGAAGCGGCCAACGTGCATGTGCCGAAGATTCTCGAAGCGGATTTCGACGCCGGCTTCATGCTCGTCACCGATCTCGGCACGACCACCTACATCTCCGTGCTCGACGAGAAGAACGCACGCCCACTGATGCGCGCGGCCATCGACACGTTGATCCGCTTTCAGCAGACCGCGCGCGAAGGCGTGCTGCCGCCGTTCGACGAAGCGTTCCTGCGCCGCGAGATGGAGTTGATGCCCGAGTGGTTCATCGGCCGCCATCTGGGCCGCGAAGTGACCGCCGACGAACGCAAGACGCTCGACGAAACCTTCACGCTGCTCACGCAAAGCGCGCTCGCGCAGCCGCAGACGTTCATGCTGCGCGACTTCATGCCCCGCAATCTGATGGTCTCCGAGCCGAATCCCGGCGTGCTGGATTTTCAGGACGCGGTGTACGGACCGATCACCTACGACATGGCCTCGCTCATGCGCGATGCGTTCATCAGCTGGGACGAAGAGTTCCAGCTCGACTGCATCGCGTGGTACTGGGAACGCGCGAAGAAGGCCGGGCTGCCCGTCGATCCGGATTTCGGCGAGTTTTATCGCCAGCTCGAATGGATGGGCCTGCAGCGGCATATCAAGGTGCTCGGGCTGTTCGCGCGCATCCATTATCGCGACGGCAAGCCGCGTTACCTCGCGGATCTGCCGCGCTTCATCGGCTATGCGCGCAAGGTCGCCGAACGCTATGCGCCGCTGTGGCCGTTCGCGCGCCTGCTCGATTCGCTCGAAGGCCGCGCGGTCGAAACCGGTTACACCTTCTGAATTCACGATGACGCACGCTTTGAAGACGGCGATGATCTTCGCCGCTGGCCGCGGCGAACGCATGCGCCCGCTCACCGATACCCGCCCGAAGCCGCTGCTCGAAGCAGGCGGCAAGCCGCTCATCGTCTGGCAGATCGAGCGGCTCGCGGCGGCGGGCGTGCGGACCATCGTCATCAATCACGCGTGGCTCGGCGCGCAGATCGAAGCCGCGCTCGGCGACGGATCGCGCTGGGGCGTCGAACTGCGCTTCTCGCCGGAAACCGAAGCGCTGGAGACGGCGGGCGGGATCGCGCAGGCGCTCGAGCTGCTCGGAGCGGGCGTGTTCATCGCGGTGAGCGGCGATGTGTTCTGCGACTTCGACTACGCCAGCTTGCGGCATCGCGCCGAAGCGCTCGCCGCGCAAGACACGCCCGGCATGCATCTCGTCATGGTGCCGAATCCGCCGTTTCACGCGAAAGGCGATTTCGCCCTGATCGACGGCACGCTCGCGCTCGACGGCGCGCCGCGCTACACGTTCGGCAACATCGGCCTCTACGACACGCGCATGTTCCGCGATCTCGCGCCCGGCACGCGGCGGGCGCTGACGCCGTACTATCGCGAGACCATCGCGGACGGACGCGCGAGCGGCGAGCTTTACGCGGGTCGCTGGGAAAACGTCGGCACGCCGGCGCAACTCCACGCGCTCGAACTGGAACTGCGCCAGCGCTGACGCGGGCGCGGCCCGGATTGGGACGCATCCGATGGTAAAATGCGCGGTTCTCCCGTCTTTTCCTCCCAGCCGCAAGCGGCGCCGACACGTCACCATGTCCGATACCCGTCCCGATACCCTTTTCGCGCTCACCGCGCTTTCGCCACTCGACGGCCGTTACGCCGCCAAGACCGAAGCCCTGCGTGACTGGCTTTCCGAAGCCGCTTTCATGCGCCATCGCGTGACGGTCGAGATTCACTGGCTGATCGCGTTGTCGCGCGCCGGTTTCGCCGAAGTCCCGCGCTTCTCGGACGCATCCGAGCAATTCCTGCTGGGCCTGGCCGAGCGCTTCACGGCGCACGACGCCGCGCGCATCAAGGACATCGAGCGCGTCACGAATCACGACGTGAAGGCGGTCGAATACTGGCTCAAGGAGTCGGTCAAGGGCCAGCCGGAACTGGAGCGCGCGAGCGAGTTCATCCACTTCGCGTGCACGTCCGAGGACATCAACAACACGTCGCACGGGCTGATGCTCGCGGGCGCGCGCGAGCGCGTCATGCTGCCGGCGCTGCGTTCGGTGCACGAGCGCCTCGTCAAGCTGGCGCACGCGCACGCCGAACAGCCGATGCTCTCGCGCACGCACGGCCAGCCCGCCAGCCCGACGACGCTCGGCAAGGAAATCGCGAACGTCGCGGCGCGTCTGTCGCGGGCGATCGAGCGCATCGAGAAGATCGAATTGCTCGGCAAGATGAACGGCGCGGTCGGCAACTTCAACGCGCATCTGTCGGCGTATCCGGAATTCGACTGGGAAGCGTTCTCGAAGGATGTCGTCGAAAACCGCCTCAAGCTGACGTTCAATCCGTACACCATCCAGATCGAGCCGCACGATTACATGGCCGAACTGTTCGATGCCGTCGCGCGCGCGAACACCATCCTGCTCGACCTCGACCGCGACGTGTGGGGTTACATTTCGCTCGGCTACTTCAAGCAGCGCACGAAGGCAGGCGAGATCGGTTCGTCGACGATGCCGCACAAGGTCAATCCGATCGACTTCGAGAACTCGGAAGGCAACCTCGGCCTCGCGAACGCGACGCTGCGCCATCTCGCCGACAAGCTGCCGATTTCCCGCTGGCAGCGCGACCTGACGGATTCGACGGTGCTGCGCAATATCGGCGTGGCGTTCGGCTATTCGCTGCTCGCCTACGACGCGCTCATTCGCGGCCTCGACAAGCTCGAAGTGAACGCGGCGCGCCTGAACGAAGATCTCGACAATTGCTGGGAAGTGCTCGCGGAGCCGGTTCAGACGGTGATGCGCCGTTACGGCATCGAGAACCCGTACGAGCAATTGAAGGAACTGACGCGCGGCAAGGGCATCACGCGCGACGCGCTGCAGACGTTCATCAACGGCCTCGCGATTCCGGCCGATGCCAAGCAACTGCTGCTCGACATGACGCCGGCCACGTATATCGGCAAGGCGGTGGAACTGGCGAAGCGCATCGGCTAAAGGCGCTTTTTGCGTCGCACGAAGAAAAAAGCCCCGAAATTTCGGGGCTTTTTCATTTATCGCGTCTTCAGCTTTTCGATCACGTTATCGACGATCTGCTCCGGCGTCAGCTCGATGCTCTCCGTGATCGCCTCGTCCTCGCCCGGTTCTTCGAGCGTGTCGAGCTGGCTCTGCAGCAGCGACGGATCGAAGAAATGGCCGGTGCGATGCCCGAGGCGTTCGCGCAGCACGTCCATCGTGCCTTGCAGATAGACGAAGCACACGTCCTTGTCGCCGTCGCGCAGCACGTCGCGGTACGAGCGCTTCAGCGACGAGCACGTGAACACGGCCGTTTCGCCCGCGCGCTGCTTTTCCTCGATCGCCGCGCGGACGGTTTTCAGCCACGGCCAGCGGTCGTCGTCCGTCAACGGAATGCCGCGATGCATCTTCTCTTTGTTGGCGGCGCTGTGGAACGCGTCGCCGTCGGTGAACGGACAGTGCAGCCGCTCGGCCAGCAATTCGCCGATCAGCGATTTGCCCGCGCCCGATACGCCCATTGCGATCAGAATCATCGAAGTCTCCTTACAGAACCGCTGCGAGCACGAAGGTCAGGCCGAGGCCCATCAGCGAAATGATCGTTTCGAGCAACGACCACGTCTTGAACGTCTGGCCGACGGTCATCCCGAAGTATTCCTTGATCAGCCAGAAGCCGCCGTCGTTCACGTGCGAGAAAATGAGCGAACCCGAACCGGTCGCGAGCACGAGCAATTCCGGCTTGACGTTGCCGCCCGCCGCGGCCGCGATCGGCGCGACGATACCGCACGCGGTCGTCATCGCCACGGTGGCGGAGCCGGTCGCGAGGCGGATCAGCGCGGCGACGAACCAGCCGAGCAGCAGCGGCGACAGGCTCGCCTGCGTCGCGGTCGCGACGATCTGCTGCGAAATGCCGCTGTCGCGCAGCACCTGGCCGAAGCCGCCGCCCGCGCCGACGATCAGCGTGATCCCCGCGATCGGCGCAAGACAGTCGCCGCAGAACTTCTGGATCTGTTCGCGGTTGAAGCCCTGCTTCGCGCCGAACGTCCAGAAACTGACGAGCACGGCGATCAACAGCGCCATATCCGATTGACCGATGAAACGCAGCAGATCGTTCGGCAGCGTCTTCGGCGTGAAGACGAGATCGGCCCAGCTTCCGATCAGCATCAGAATGACCGGCAGCAAGATGGTGAACAACGTGACGCCGAAGCTCGGCAGTTCGCGCTTCTTTTCCGTATCGCCGTGCTTTTGCACGAACTGCTCGGCGAGCGCGTTGGCGTCCGGCAGCTTGATGTACTTGTGGATCATCAGCGCGAAAAGCGGTCCGGCGACGATCGCCGTCGGAATGCCGACGATCAACCCGTACGCGATCGTCTTGCCGATATCCGCGTGATACGCCTGCACCGCGAGCAGCGCGGCCGGGTGCGGCGGAATCAGGCCGTGCACGACGGACAGGCCGGCAACCATCGGCAGGCCGATCAGCAAGAGCGATTTACCCGTGCGGCGCGCGACGTTGAAGGCAATCGGAATCAGCAGCACGAAGCCGACTTCGAAGAACACCGGCAAGCCGACGATGATCGCGACGATCATCATGGCCCAATGAATGTTCTTCTCGCCGAACAGATTGATCAGCGTATTGGCGATGCGCTCCGCACCGCCGGATTCGGCCATCATCTTGCCGAGCATCGTGCCCAAACCGACGACGACGGCAATGTGACCGAGCGTGTTGCCGTTGCCGGTTTCGAATGCCTTGACGATCTTGTCCATCGGCATGCCGACCGCGAGGCCGAGCAAAACGGACACGATCATCAGGACGAGGAACGGATAAACCTTGTAACGCGCGATCATCAGGATCAGAACTGCGATCGCGATCACCGCGTAGAGCAGCAACATGCTCCCGTGGACGGCCGGCATGACGCCTCCTTGATTTTGTTGAGATTATTTGCGCTATGCATGCGTTTGCCGTCGCTGCCTGCTTAAAAGCGCAATGTCCGGCAAGCGCGCACACGGCGCGGAGAAATCGGAATTTTACTGGTAAGCCGCAGTTGGGTGTCTGCAGGCTGCCTTTAAGAAGACTAGGGACTTACGCGGGCGCGGTCGCACAGACGGAAAAACCGCGCGCAGAAAAGAAAAAGCCGGCGTTCGATGAACACCGGCTTCCATTCATTGCAGGCCTGAGGAAGGACGCTGCGCTTACGAAGCGCACCTGAAAGTGATCTCTCGCGGATTGCGGTTTTGATTGCCTGGCGCGTCGTCGATCGCTTGCGCCGACACGACCTGACGGTCCTTGCACACCTGGGCGGCCGCCGCCATGCAGGACTTCTGCGATTCGAAGAGGCCCGAGCACGTCACACGGTACGCATCCGGCTGGCCGGCGATATTCACCTTGCGGGAGGTGTACGTCACGCCGGTATCGGTCGAGCACGCGGCGAGCAAAAGCACGAGCGCACCGGCGGCACTGATTGATTTGAACATCAAGAATTCCTTTTGCTACAAAAAAACGGACCGGGCGATCGCGGAGATCTGCGACCGCCCGGTCCGTGCGCGTGAGCGTCAGCTCAGCGCACCTTGCTTACCAGCGATACGACGCGTTCGCGCCATACACCGTGCCGTTGCGGCTCGTGCCCGCTCCGGCCTTCAGCACCAGGTTCTGCGTCACGCGCAGGTTCACCGCGACCGCAGCGGCCGCGTAGCCCTGATACGAGGCGCCGCCCACACCGACCGACATCGTCTTGTCCTGATCGATGTTCGGGACCATCGCCATGGCCGTCGCCGCGGCGATACCCGAGTAGGCGTTGCGCGCGACGCCGTCCACTGCGCCTTGCATTGCACCGACTTGCTGGTCCGTGTAGCTGTTGGCCGACGATACCGCGTCGTTCAACTGGTTCACGTTGACCATGTCGGTGTCCTGCGTGCCGGCCGCGACGTTGGTGATCTGACGTTCGCTGCCGGCCGCACCGACGGAGACCGTCTGCGCACGATCCGACACCGAGCTTGCGCCCAGCGCGACGGAGTTGTCGGCGTCTGCCTGGCTGTTCGCGCCGATCGCCGCCGCGTAGTTGCCGCGAGCGACGGAGTTCGCGCCGTTCGCAACCGAGCTCATCGACAACGCCTGCGCGTTCGCGCCGCTCGCGACCGAATGCGGGCCGCTTGCGACTGCGGCTTCCGCGGTGCGATCGCCGTCGGCGGCGAACATCGGATTGGCCGACACGGTGGCGTTCTGGACCGAACTCTGCAGCGCATCCAGTTGCGCCTTGTTAATCAGGTCCGTCGGTGCGCTGCCAGCCGCCACGTCGTGGATGACGGTGTCCTGCGTACCGTTCCCCAGCGTGATGCTGCTGTAGTTCACCGAGCCGTCCGCGTTGGAGTCGTACGTCACGGCCGTCTTCGCGCCCGGGCCGTACATGCCGGTCGCCTTCAACTGGCCGACCGTCGCAACGTCGTTGTTGTCGATGCCGTCCGCCACGTTAGTCAGGCGCAGTTTGTCCGTTGCGTTGCCCGTCGAGGTCGAAGACGACAGCGAGTTCATGCCCGTCGAGAGGGAGCTGATGCCCGTCGAGGTCGAGGCCGAGACGGAACTGAGGCCCGTCGAGAGCGAACTGATGCCCGTCGAGGTCGACGCCGACAACGATTCCATGCCCGTCGACAGCGAGCTAATGCCCGTCGAGGTCGATGCCGAGACGGAGCTAAGACCTGTCGACAGTGAGCTGACACCGGTGGACAGCAGCCTCTCGACGGGCGTGAGCACGGCGAATAGTGCGGTTAGCAGCCTCTCGACCGGCCTGAGCACGACGAACAGCACGGTCAACAGTCTGTCGACGGGCGTGAGCACGGCCAGCAGCGCCGTCAGTTCGCTGTCGTCCACCGTGAGCACGCTGGCGGCCAACGCGGTGGTGTACGACGACCCGTCGCATTCCCAGGTCACACTGAACAAGGGCGGTTCGGCGGTCAGGCTCACCAACGTCGCGGCAGGCACGAGTGCGCTGGACGCGGTGAATTTCGGCCAGTTGACCTCGTTGTCGGCCTCGGCGTCGACCGGCATCACGTCGCTGTCGACGGCTGTCTCGACCATGGGCGGCGACATCGTCAACTCGCTGTCCACCATCGTCTCGACCAGTGTCGACTCGCTTTCCACCGGTATCAGCTCGACGACCAGCGCGCTGAACAGCTTGTCGACGTTGCTATTGGTCGTGCTGAGTCCGGTGGACAGGCTGCTGACCGCGCTGTTCGTCGTGCTCAGGCCCGTGGACAGGCTGCTGACCGTGCTGGTGGTCGTGCTCACGCCCGTCGACAGCGAACTGACCGCGCTGTTGGTCGTGCTTACGCCAGTCGACAACGGTCGAGGAAATGGAGTTGACCGACGTCGACGTGCTTCCGGAAAGCGAGCTCCACGCCGTCGATACCGAACTCATTCCGGTCGACAGGCTCGTGGACGCGGTGTTCCAGCCAGTGGAAACCGAACTCATGCCCGTCGACAGACTGGTCGAAGCGCTGCTCCAGCCGGAGGACAGCGAAGCCATGCTCGACGACATGGTGCTCAAGCTCACCGACATGGACGAAGACGTCGAACTCACCACCGTGGACAGCGAATTCGACATGCTGAACAGCTGCGAGCCGTTGACCGCATCCGTACTCGTGGCGTTGACCGCGCCAGCAGCAAGATTCGCGATCGAATGCCCCGTCATGTCCAGATACTGATTCATCTGGATCTTGGTGTTGGCGTTCATTGTCAGCATGCCATTACCAAGCGTCATCCACGCGGTTTGTCCACCGGCGTTGTCGTCGGCGAGAACGATGCCGGTGAAGGAACTGCCAGCAATCCCGGGAATCGACGATGCACTACCGCAGCTCACCCCGGTGGAACTCGCAGTGGAGGCAGCAGTGGTGCTGTTCATCACATTCCCCACACCGTTGGCGCAGGCGGCGACGAAAGGCGTCAACGCGAAAGAACTGGTGCTTCCGCACATCAGCGCGATCGCGGCGCCGACACCTGTCATGAGCTTTTGCGGCCCACCGATACGCTGCACGAAAGAGGGTTCGTAGGGAGATTCGGCTTCGCATACCGCGCCGCCAGAACTCTTCTTGCCCCGTGCCATTGTCGTCTCCGCGACCGCGACAAAGGTCCCTACTTTTTCATTCCAAATACTGCGGTATGACTTGTTCATAAACCGAATTGACCCACAAGAAACGAGCTTCTTTCACAGAACCCAAGAAAACACTTCTGACCTTGTGGAAGGATATTCACGCTGCGCCTGACGCAGAAGCGGACATCTCCTAAATTCGAAGAACTTCGATAGACATCGTCGACGCAACACCTCGCCTGATCGGAAATATCTGATAGACAAGGCCGCGCCGACGCATTTAGTAAAAATTCGATTGCGCAAATGGCAGTCGCTTATGAGACGAATTTGAGATAAATCCGGGAGCCAATGTTTTTGCCGGCTCAGAAGAATGGGCGAAAAAAAACACCGCAGGGTCGCTGCGGTGTTTCCTGGTGACTGTCGCGGTGTCGATAACGCTCAGCGGATCGGCTTCTCGATGAGCGCGTCGAGCAGCTTCGCGTAGGCTGCGACAAGCGCGGCGTTGTCGGGCAGGAATCGCTCGATGGCCGCGCGTTGAGCCGCGCGATACTTCGTGAGATTCCGGTCGTGATCGTCGATGGCTTCGATCACGCGCCGCGCGCCCTCGGTCACGTCGTTGGCGCAATAGTAGTAGCCGAGATCGGGACAAAGCGTCGCGTTGTGGATCAACGGATATCCCTGCCAGCAGACTTCCAGATAAAAGTAATTGAGCGGATTTTCCCATTGGTGCGAGACGATGATATCCGTGCGCTCCGCAAGAAAAGTCGGCGTGTCGAACCGTCCGAGAAAAACGGCCTTGTGCTGCCTGACAATATCGAGTTGATTCATCAATGCGATGAACTCTTTACAGTCCGTCGCGAGATGCTGCGCGTTGGTCACCTGCAGCAATTCGATGCTTTCCGGCCGCTCGCGATAAGCCATTTCCGCGATCATTGCCGGATAAAGGCAGAATTTCACGACATTGATATTCGGCTCCATCACGCTGAGACGGCGTGGTCCCTTTCGCGGCTGATATTCGCCGGCATGAGGCAAATGCGCAGTGCGCGCATTCAGAAACACCGGACTCCAGATGAACGGCACGACTTGAGCCGTTTGACGCCGCAACACTTCGAAATATGGCTGGCTGATATTCGCGACTTGCGGAATCATCCAGATGTCGTCGTAGCGCTGATTGACGAAAAGATGCTCGCCGAACGAAGGCTTGTTGAACAGCACCGACTCCATTGCATGCACGTATTCGAAGCCGCAGCAATACGACACGAGGCGCGTGCCGCGTTGCTTCAGATAATCCGTCGCCATCGGATCGATTTGACCGCCGAGTTCGATCAGCACATCGAGATTGTCCTTCGCGTCCTGGAAGGTCACCGTGGGCCAGCGCTTCAGATCCCAGGGCAATTGATCGGTGATCGGCACCGACGTCGTATTGACGAGCACCGTGCTCGCCACGTTCGAACAATGATTGAGCGCTTCGGCGAGAAAAACCGCATTCTGCTTGATGCCATTATTCCAGAGCGTTTCGGCGGCATGATGCAGGCCGATGGTGATTCCTACACGCAGCTTCTTCATCGCCCTGCACTCCGTTGTTCCGTTTGAGTCAATTCATTCATGTCGGTCATGCCTTCGCGTAGACGGCTTCGAGCGCCTCGGTATAAATGCGGACGTTGTCCTCGTTTTCCGGATCGAGTTTCCGGATGAGCGCATTTGCCTTCGCGCGATAGCTGTCGAGATTCGCATCGTGCGTTTCGAAGGCACGGCGCAGCGCGCGCCCGCCCTCTTCGCAATCGAAATCGTGATAGCGGTATCCGCAGTCGCCAATCAAATGCGAATTGTGGATCAGCGGATATCCGCCATGAAGCGCTTCGTAGTACACATAATTCTGCGCGTTCTCCCACTGATGACTGACAACCGCATCCACCGAAGCCGGAACGATTTGCGCAAACGGATAACGTCCTTCGAAGAAACCCATGCCGTGCTTGACGATATCGAGACTTTGCGCGAAGCCCACGAATGCCGGATGCTCTTTCAGCTTGTTGGTGTTATAGGCCCACATGCGTTCGATCATGTCCGGATTCTCGCGGTGCGCCATTTCGCAGCAAAGCATGGGGATATAACTGGTTTTGACCATGCAGACGTTCGGCTCGAACAGGCCGATACGCCAGCGTCGGCGCCCCGGCTGATAGCCGAACTTCTGCCCTTCCGGCAGCTTCGCGGCTTCGCGTTCCAGCACGACGGGGCTCCACAAATGCGGCATCAGCTTCACGGGCGCGCGAAACAACGTCTCGAAGTACGGTTTGCAACTGCTTTCGTATTCGGGCAGCGTCCAGACTTCATCGTAGGGCGCGCCCGAAATCAGCAACGCGTGTTGCAGATTGAAAACCATGCGTTCGATGTCGATCACATAATCGTTACCCACGCGCATCGTGATTATCTTGCCGCCGCGCTCGCGGAATTTCACCGCCCATTCGCGGCCGAGCTGCGCGCTCATTTCGATCATCACATCGAGTTTCGACATGGCGGTTTCCATGTCGATCAAAGGAACCGGCGAATCCGAGAGAAAGCGCTTCGCGTCTTCTGGACCGCCATCGCCGCCACCCGTCACGAGATACGTCGACTTCACGCGCGGCGAGCGCAGCAGCAGCATCACGAGATAAAGGCAGTTCTGGAAAATGCCGTTTTCCCAAAGCGATTGTTCGCCCTTCCGGATAAAGATCGAGACGCCGACATTGAACCGCTCGGGCATGCGGGATTGAGTGTGCTTGTTCATACGCGGAGCTGCGCCTCGTTGTGCTTGTACAGGTTCAGCAACCGGTCGGCGAATGCGTCGAGGTTGGCCTGATTGAAAGGATTAACCGCGTCGATGACCCGCTGCGCCCGCGCGCGATAATCCGCCAGCGACGAATCATGCTCGCGCGCCGCCACGAGCAATTGACGTCCGCCTTCCTGCGCGTCGAAACCGGGATAGTAGTAACCGGCATCGCGCATCCACGGCGAGTTATGAATCAGCGGATAACCGCCATACAGCACGTCGAGATACAAATAGTTCTGGTCGTTGCCCCATTGATGCGAAACGACGGCATCGGAAAACTGCGCCATGAAGCCGGCAATATCGTTGCGTCCGTGAAATATCGCCTTGCCCGCTTTCACGATATCGAGCGAATTGGCCAAATGATTCAGCGTCGGGTGATCCTTCATGTGCAACGTGTTGAGCGCATGCATTGCAGAAACGCTGGATTGATCGGCGCGGTATGCCTCTTCGCAAATCAGCATCGGAATGCTGGATGTTTTGACGACGGAGATGTTCGGCTCGAAAATCGCCACGCGAAGACCCTGCGGCTTTTGTTCCGGCGGCATCGATGCATCGCTTCGCGGCTGATAGCCGTATTGCAAGCCATGCTCGTTCACTTCGGCGATGCGTTGCTCGAGAAACTGCGGATGCCAGATAAACGGAATCAGATGCACGTCGCAACGGTGAAGGCTGCGCATCAATGGCACGGAAAGACGGTCTTTCGGCATCAGCCAGATTTCGTCGTAGCGATCCGGCCGCATGACATGCACAGGTTTCTCGAATACCGGCGCCTCGATGAGGCCGACATAAGGCTGGCCGCAGCAGTAATAGACCACTTTCTTGCCGCGGGCGCGCATGAGATCGAGCCATTGCGTATCCAGCGCGCCGCCCATTTCGAACACGACGTCGACCGCGTCGGTAGCGTCTTCCGTGCGCATGATGCGCAAGCCTTTGGCGTTCATATCGACTTGCGGCGGCAGGACGTGCTGGTCGCCAACGTCGATAAGCGAAATGGATTCGACGAATGGCAGCTTTTGCAACGCCTCAGCCAAAAAAATCACATTCTGGCCGAGTCCGTTCTGCCAGATGTTTTGCCCTTCGTGGGTAACGATTGAAATTCCGACTCGAATAGTCACCGGATTGATTTCCCGAATTAACAGAATTGCGTCTCATGAAATAAAAATGCACGCGCGCTTTCCGTTGACGCTCCCGACAGGGCGCGTGCACGACGCAAAAGGTAAATCCCGATGCGCTCTCGCGCTGCGGCTGCGTGCCTCATGAGACGGTACGCGATTAAATATATAGAAAAATAATGAAAATTCCCAGCAAACGGGGATTTAATGAGACTGGTCTTATCGCTCAGTTGAATCGGACATTTCTTATTCGACGATTCAATTCAGCGTTTTCTTATTTTATTTCTGAACGCGATTCTGGCTCGAATGGTGCCGTTCTGGAATTACGGGGAACAAGCGGGGATGCTGGACCGCGCGAGAACCGCGCGGCCCGATGGAAAAAGCGCGCGGTGAGGACCGCGCGCCGGTGACGCTTACTTGAGCTGCGCCAGTTCGCTTGCAGCGCGTGCGAGCCGCGTGACTTCTTCCCAGTTCTGCGCGGTGAGCGCGGCCTTGGGCGTCAACCACGAACCGCCGACGCACACCACGTTCGGCTGCGCCAGAAAGTTCGACGCCGTCTCGGCCGTGATGCCGCCCGTCGGACAGAACTTGAGATTCGGAAACGGGCCGTAGAAAGCCTGAAGCATCGGAATGCCGCCCGCCTGTTGCGCCGGGAAGAACTTGACGATCTCGTAGCCGAGTTCCAGCGCGTTGATGATGTCGCTCGGCGTCATCACGCCCGGCAGCAGCGGAAGCCCGGCGTCCTGCGCGGCCTTGTGCATGTCCTTCGTCAGACCCGGCGACACGCCGAACTGCGCGCCCGCCTTCTTCGCCTGCTCGCAGTGCTCGGGCTTCGTGATGGTGCCGACGCCCACCACGATGTCTTCCGCAAGCTGACTCGCCCGCTCGATGGCCGCGATCCCCGCCGCCGTGCGCAGCGTGATTTCCAGCACCTTCACGCCGCCCGCGTGCAGCGCGCGCGATACGTGTTCGCCCTGCTCCACCGAATCGAAAGCCAGAACCGGGATCACCGGTCCGAGACGCACGATTTCGCTTACCGTTTTCATTTGATGCGACTCCTGTTTTTTGTGCGGCGACTTCGCGTCGGTCCGCGGGTTCGTGTCAGGTTCGACCGCTCGTGTCCGTCCCGGGCTTCACGCCGATGCATGCGCGTGCGAGGCATCGCGTGCGGCGTGGCGATCGTGGGCTGCCGCCGCGCCGATCATCGCGCCGAACACGGACGCGCCCTGTTCCGCCGGCAATGCCGCACTCCGGAACACGCCGAACAGTTCGCGCCCGAACCCCGCTTCGTTGTCCGCCTGATTCGCCGGCGCTTCCACTTCGCGGGACGCCCATTCCTTCGCGTCGATGTCGATGTCGAGCACGCCCGCCGGCGCGTCGATCACGAGCATGTCGCCCGTGCGCACCTTGCCGAGCGGCCCTTGCAGGAGCGCTTCGGGCGAAACGTGAATGACCGCCGGCACCTTGCCGGACGCGCCGGACATGCGGCCATCGGTCACGAGCGCGACGTGAAAGCCCTGATCCTGCAACACGCCGAGAAGCGGCGTCAACCGATGCAGCTCCGGCATTCCGTTCGCGCGCGCGCCCTGGAAGCGCACGACCGCGACGAAATCGCGCTTCAGCTCGCCCTTGTCGAACGCTTCCTGCACTTCTTCCTGCGAATTGAAGACGATGGCCGGCGCCTTCACCACGCGATGCTCCGGCGCGACCGCCGAAATCTTGATGACGCCGCGCCCGAGCTTGCCCTGCATCAGACGCAGGCCGCCGTCCGGCTGGAACGGCTCGCGAATGCCGCGCAGCACCTTCGTGTCGTGACTTTCGGCGGCGCCGTCGACCCACTGCAGCTTGCTGTCGATGAGCTTCGGCTCCTTCGTGTAATGCGACAGCCCGCGACCGGCGACCGTCTGCACGTCCTCATGCAGCAAGCCGCCTTCCAGCAGATTGCGCACGAGAAACGCGACGCCGCCCGCCGCGTGGAAATGGTTCACGTCGGCCTTGCCGTTCGGATAGATCTTCGCGAGGAGCGGCACGACTTGCGACAGCTCGTCGAAATCGTTCCAGTCGATGACGATGCCTGCCGCGCGCGCAATCGCCACCAGATGCAGCGTGTGATTGGTCGATCCGCCCGTCGCGAGCAGCGCGACGATGCCGTTCACGATCGCCTTCTCGTCGACGATATGGCCGATCGGCGTGTAATTGCCGCGCTCGACGGTGATGTCGAGCACGCGGCGCGCGGCTTCGGCGGTGAGCGCGTCGCGCAGCGGCGTGTGCGGATGAACGAACGCCGCGCTCGGCAGATGCAGGCCCATCACTTCCATCAGCATCTGATTGCTGTTGGCGGTGCCATAGAACGTGCACGTGCCGTGGCCGTGATACGCGGCGGCTTCGGCTTCGAGCAGCGCGCCGCGATCGCATTTGCCCGTCGCGAATTCCTGGCGGACCTTGGCTTTTTCGTCGTTGGTGAGGCCGCTCGTCATCGGGCCGGCCGGGACGAAGATGGTCGGTAGATGCCCGAATTGCAGCGCGCCGATGGCGAGTCCCGGCACGATCTTGTCGCAGACGCCGAGACACAATGCCGCGTCGAACATGTTGTGCGTGAGCGCGACGGCCGTGCTCATCGCGATGACTTCGCGCGAGAACAGCGACAGTTCCATGCCCGCGTTGCCCTGCGTGATGCCGTCGCACATGGCCGGCACGCCGCCCGCGAATTGCGCGATGCCGCCATGGTCGCGCGCCGCCTGCTTGATGATGTCCGGGAAGCTCTTGTACGGCGCGTGCGCCGAAAGCATTTCGTTATACGACGACACGATGCCGATGTTCGGCTCGCGCACCGCCTTGATCGCGAACTTCTCCTGGCCTTCGAGACCGGCGAAGCCATGCGCGAGGTTCGCGCACGAAAGCGCGCCGCGGGCCGGAAATTTGTCGTGCGCGGCGTCGATGCGCGCCAGATAAGCCGCGCGCGTCGGCTTGCTGCGTTCGATCACGCGGTCGGTGACCTTCTTCAAATGCGAATGCGGGGAAACCATCGAAGCTCCTTCGTCTCACTCCGGCGCGCCTGCCGTCGTTTGGGGTTGGACATCGTGAGGAACGGCGGCTGCGTCGTTATCGTGTCGTTTGCCGTTTCGCGCATATTAGTAGAAAAACTACACGATTTCAACGACGCAACGCGCGTATTTTGTTAAGCATGCGCCTACCTCGATGCCTTGCTGCATGCGCGATTCAGGGAAATCCCTTAGAAACATCAAAGTCGTCTTGTAGTATTTGTACAAGTCGATTCATCGGCTATAGTCCCAGCAATTTCCAGCATAGGCGAGTTTTCCGATGTTGCTGTCCCAAGTCGAAGCCATGCGCGAGCAGTTGCGCCCTTCCGAGCGCAAGCTGGCCGATTACGTGCTCGAAGCGCCGCGCGAAGTGCTCGACCTGTCGATGACCGATTTCGCCGCGCGTGCCGGCGTCAGTCAGCCGACGATCGCGCGGTTCTGTCAGGCGCTCGGCTTCTCCGGTTTCCGCGAATTCAAGATCCGCCTGGCGCAAAGTGTCGCAGCGGACGTGCCCACCGTTTATCGCGACGTGCGCAGCGACGAACCGGCCGCCGGCGTCGCGGCGAAGGTGCTCGACCGGACCATCGGCGCGCTGATCGCCGTGCGCAACAGCCTGTCGTCGGACAGCGTGGCGGCGGCGATCGCGATTCTTTCCGATGCGCGCCGCATCGAGTTCTACGGCGCGGGCGGCTCGGGCATCGCCGCGCTCGACATGCAGCACAAGTTCTTCCGGCTCGGCGTGCCGTCCGTGGCGTACGCCGATCCGCACACCTACACGACGTCGGCGGCGTTGCTGCGCGAAGGCGATGTCGTCGTCGCCATTTCGAACACGGGCCGCACGAAGGACATTCTCGACGCGTGCAAGTCGGCGCTGAACGGCGGCGCGAAGGTCATCGCGATCACGCACGGCAACTCGCCGCTCGCGCGCATGGCGACGGTCGGACTTTTTGCGAACGTCGATGAAGACACGGACATTTTTTCGCCGATGACGTCGCGCGTCTCGCATCTCGCGATCGGCGACATTCTGGCGGTGGGACTGGCGCTGGCGCGCGGGCCGGAGCTGGCGGAAAAGCTGGCCGAGGCGAAGGACGTGCTGGAAGCGCGCCGCGTGGGAACGTGAGCGGCGCGCGGTGCGCACCGGCTCACGCGGAGAAAATCAGAACGGTTTGATGACGACGAGCAGCGTCGCGCCGAGCAAGCCGAGCACCGGAAGCTCGTTGAACATGCGATACCACTTGTCCGAGCGCGTGTTTTCGCCGCGCTGGAACGTGCGCAAGAGGCGCCCGCAATACGCGTGATAAACGATGAGCAGCACGACGATGCCGAGCTTCGCGTGCAGCCAGCCCTGCCCGCGCCCGATGCCGACGACGAGCCACAGCCACAGCCCGCACGCGAGCGCCGGCACGGCGATGAACGTCATGAAGCGAAAAAGCTTGCGCGCCATCAGCAACAGACGTTCGGTGGCGGCGGCGTCCTTTTCCATTGCCAGGTTGACGAAAATGCGCGGCAGATAGAACAGCCCCGCAAACCACGACGCGATCAGCACGATATGCAGCGATTTGATCCAGAGCATCGCGCGCCTTATTGACGCACTTCGCCGTGGCCGAGCACGACGTATTTCAGCGATGTCAGCCCTTCCAGCCCGACCGGCCCGCGCGCGTGCAGCTTGTCGTTCGAGATGCCGATTTCCGCGCCGAGACCGAACTCGAAGCCGTCGGCGAAGCGCGTCGATGCGTTGACCATGACGCTCGCGGAATCGACTTCGCGCAGGAAGCGCATGGCGCGGTCGTGGTCTTCGGTGACGATCGCGTCCGTGTGATGCGACCCGTAAGCGTTGATGTGCTCGATCGCCTCGTCCATATTGCCGACGATCTTCACCGCGAGCACCGGCGCGAGATATTCGGTGCTCCAGTCGGCATCGGTGGCGTCCACGAGCGAGCCGATGTTCGCGGCTTCCAGCACCGCGCGCGATCCGGCGTCCACGCGCAGTTCCACGTCCTTCGCCTGGAACGCGCGCCCGAGCATCGGCAGCGCGTCGTTCGCGATACCGCGCGCGACGAGCAGCGTTTCCATCGTGTTGCACGTGCCGTAGCGGTGCGTCTTCGAGTTGTCGCAGATCGCCGCCGCTTTCGCGAGATCCGCGCGGTCGTCGACATAGACGTGGCAGATGCCGTCGAGATGCTTGATCATCGGCACGCGCGACTCTTCCATCAGCCGCGCGATCAGGCTCTTGCCGCCGCGCGGCACGATCACGTCGACGAATTCGGTCATGGTGATGAGCTTGCCGACCGCCGCGCGATCCGCCGTCTCGACCACCTGCACCGCGTCCTGCGGCAAGCCGGCGGCCGTCAACCCTTCACCGATCAGCTTCGCGAGCGCCGTGTTGCATTCGAGCGCTTCCGATCCGCCGCGCAGAATGGTCGCGTTGCCGGACTTGAGACAGAGCGCGGCGGCGTCGATGGTCACGTTGGGCCGCGATTCGTAGATGATGCCGATCACGCCGAGCGGCACGCGCATCTGCCCGACCTGGATGCCCGTCGGCCGGTACTTCAGCCCGCTGATCTCGCCGATCGGATCGGCGAGCGATGCCACTTGCCGCAAGCCTTCGACCATCGTGTTCAGCGCCTTGTCCGAGAGCGTGAGACGGTCGATGAACGCCGCGTCGTGGCCCTTCTCGCGCGCGCGTGCGAGGTCGCGCCCGTTCGCGGCCTTCAGCGTGTCGCGCTCGCGCTCGATGGCGTTCGCCACCGCGACGAGCGCCGCGTTCTTGGCCGCCGTCGACGCCCGCGCCATGGCGCGCGACGCCACACGTGCGCGTCGGCCGAGGTCGGTCATGTATTGGTCGATGTTCATCTGGGTCATTCCGTCTGCCGGTTCCGCGCTGGTCGGCGCGGCGTCGCTGAAGCGTGGCGTCAGCGCGATGGAGAAGCGCGCCCGGGCGCGAAGGCCGGACGCTGAAACAATCATTCTAAGCCGTGAAGCGCTTCAGCGACGCGGTCGCGCCGACGCGGCGGCCGCTTTCGACGGCGCGTTGCCTTGCGCCACGGCCATCGCGAGTTCGAACATGCCGGCCCACGGATCGGGCGGCGGTTCGCTGCCGCGTGTGCCCGTGCTGCCCGACAGCCCCTTGACTTGCCGATCCAGCCGCGCCGCCAGCGACAGCGCCTTTTCGAGCGCCTCTTCCGTCACGCGCGAAAGCGCCGGGCCGATGAGCCGTTCGCGCGGCCCCCACACGCGGTTCTCGCGCAAAAGCGTGGCGAGCGGCTTGCCGGACGCGACGCCGCGCTTGATGCGCAACAGCGTCCGCACTTCGTCGACGAGCGCCCACAGGACCAGCACCGCCGCTTCGCCCTCACCTTTGAGGCCGTCGAGCATGCGCGACAAGCGGCCGACATCGCCGGTCAGCATCGCTTCGTTGAGCTTGAACACGTCGTAGCGCGCGACGTTCAGCACGGCGTCGTGAATTTGCTCGAAACTCAGCACGCCCTCCGGATACAGCAGCCCGAGCTTCTGAATTTCCTGATGCGCGGCGAGCAGGTTTCCTTCCACTCGTTCCGCGATGAACACCAGCGCGCGCCGCCCTTCCTCGCCCGGCGGGACGCGTTGCCCTTGCAGCGACAGCCGCTGGCCGACCCACATCGGCAATTGCGCGCGCTCGACCGGATCGATTTTCAGCGCGACGCCCGGCCCGGTGATCGCGGTAAACCATGCGGATTTCTGCGTCGCCGAATCGAGGCGCGGCAGCGTGATGAGCGCGACGACGTCGGGATTGTCGGCGGCGGCGAGCATCTTCAACGCTTCCGCGCCTTCCTTGCCCGGCTTGCCCGTCGGAATGCGCAACTCGATGAGCTGACGGTCACCGAAAAGCGACATCGACTGCGTCGCGCCGATGAGCGCGCTCCAGTCGAACCCGCGCTCGACGGTGAACACCGTGCGATCGGTGAAGCCGGCCGCGCGCGCCGTCGCCCGGATGCGGTCGCACGCTTCCTGCGCGAGCAGATGCTCGTCGCCATACACGACGTACAGCCCTTTCAGGCCTTTGGCGAGGTGCGCTTCGAGCGCATCGAGCTTCAGTTGCATGATGACCGATAGACCTTGACCGCTAGCTGCCCGCGATCAGAGCGGCGGCGTGGGCAGCGGCCCACGCGGCGCGATGCCCGGCGTCTGCTCGTTCGGCAGCGGATGCAGCGAGCGCACGACCGCGAGCCGGCGCGTCAACTGATCCACGGCGTCGATACGCATGTCGTTGTAGAGGAGCGTCGCTTCCTGCGACTTCGCGAGCGTGTACTGGTTGCTGTACGTCATTGCGCGGTTCAGCGCGATCACGCTTTGCGGAATCAGCACCGTGCCGTCCGCGCCGATCAGCGAATAGGCGAGGCTGTACGTCAGCTCGTATTCCTGCACGACGCCCTGCGAATTCAGGCTCAGCGTGCTCAGGCCCTGCCCTTCGGAAAGAATGAGCGTGGCGTCCGGCTTTTCCCATGCCTTGACGATGACCGTGTCGCTGCCGCCCTGCACCATGCGCTCGAGGCGCGCGACCATCTGCGGCACGCCGCCCGAGACCGCGAGCCGCTTGAACGCGTAGTCTTGCTGGCCGCGCAACTGGAAGCCGCATGCGGACAGCGCGAGCGCGCCGCCGAGAAGCGCCAGAAAGGAACGCCTGCGCATGCCGGCTCGCGGCGTCGTGGTTTCGCTACGTTTCTTCACGGCTTGTCCGGTCACACTCACTCCCTTGGCCCCTGCCATCAAACGACGACGTTCACGAGACGCCCCGGCACCACGACGACCTTCTTCGGCGCGCGGCCTTCCGCGAACTTTTCGAACATCTCGTGCGCGATTGCAGCCTTCTCGATGTCTTCGCGCGATGCATCCTTCGGCACCGTCAGCGCGCCGCGCACCTTGCCGTTCACCTGCAGCACGAGTTCGATTTCGGACTGTTCGAGCGCGGCTTCATCGACTTTCGGCCAGGGCGCGTCGAGCAACGGTCCGAATTCGCCTTCGTAGCCGAGTTCCGCCCACAACTGGAACGTGACGTGCGGCACCACCGGATACAGCACGCGCAGCAGCACGCCGAAGGTTTCGTTCAGCACGCCTTCGCCTGCGTTCTTCGCGCCTTCGATCGCGTTCAGCATCTTCATCGCGGCGGACACGACCGTGTTGTACTGCAGGCGGCCGTAGTCGAAATCCGCTTGCTTGAGCACGGTGTAGATTTCGCGGCGCAGCGTCTTGTCGGCGTCGCTGAGCTTCGATGCATCGAGCTTGCCGTGCTGACGCAGCGCTTTTGCGTTGTCGTGGCCGAAGTGCCAGACGCGGCGCAGGAAGCGGCTCGCGCCTTCGACGCCCGCGCCCGACCATTCCAGCGACTGCTCCGGCGGCGCCGCGAACATCACGAAGAGACGCGCCGTGTCCGCACCGTATTGATCGATCAGCGTCTGCGGATCGACGCCATTGTTCTTCGACTTCGACATCTTCTCGACGCCGCCGAGCACGACCGGCTGGCCGTCCGCGATGAGCGTCGCGCCGACCGGGCGGCCCTTGTCGTCGTGCGACACGGTCACGTCGAGCGGGTTGTACCAGGTCTTCTTGCCGCTCGCGTCTTCGCGATAGAACGTCTCGTTGAGCACCATGCCCTGCGTGAGCAGGTTCTTCGCCGGCTCGCCGAACTTGACGAGACCCATGTCGCGCATGACCTTCGTCCAGAAGCGCGAATACAACAGGTGAAGAATGGCGTGTTCGATACCGCCGATGTACTGGTCCATCGGCATCCAGTAATCGGTGCGCTCGTCGACCATCGTCTTCGCGTCCGGCGCGCTGTAGCGCGAGAAGTACCAGGACGAATCGACGAAAGTGTCCATCGTGTCGGTTTCGCGCTTCGCCGCCGCGCCGCACTTCGGGCACGTGCAGTTCAGGAACGCTTCGGACTTCGCGAGCGGATTGCCCGTGCCGTCCGGCACGAGGTCTTCCGGCAGCACGACCGGAAGATCCTTTTCGGGCACCGGCACGTCGCCGCAGCTCGGGCAATGGATGATGGGGATCGGCGTGCCCCAGTAGCGCTGGCGCGAAATGCCCCAGTCGCGCAGGCGCCACGTGATCTGCTTGTCGCCGAAGCCCTTTTCCTTCAGGTCGGCGGCGATCGCGTCGATGGCTTCGTCGGTCGTCAGGCCGTCGTACTTGCCGCTGTTGACGAGCCGGCCGGCGGTCTTGTCGCCGTACCACTCTTCCCACGCGTCGGTCGAGTACGTCTTGCCTTCGACCGCGATGACCTGGTTGATCGGCAAGCCGTATTTCTTCGCGAACGCGAAGTCGCGTTCGTCGTGCGACGGCACGCCCATGACCGCGCCTTCGCCGTAGGACATCAGCACGTAATTGCCGACCCACACTTCCACCTTCGCGCCCGTCAGCGGATGCGTGATGAAGAAGCCGGTTGCCATGCCCTTCTTTTCCATCGTGGCGACATCCGCTTCCGCGACGCCGCCGCGCTTGCATTCTTCGATGAACGCCTGAAGGTCCGCGTTGTCCCGCGCGAGGCGCGTGGCGAGCGGATGTTCCGCCGCGACGGCCGCGAAAGTAACGCCCATGATGGTGTCGGCGCGCGTGGTGAAGACGCGCAGCAGCTTCGATTCGCCGTCGATTTCATACGGGAAGCCGAAGTTCACGCCGAAGCTCTTGCCGATCCAGTTCTGCTGCATGATCTTGACGCGCTCGGGCCAGCCGAGTCCTTCGAGATCGTCGAGCAGCTGATCCGCGTAATCGGTGATGCGCAGGTAGTACATCGGGATTTCGCGCTTTTCCACGAGCGCGCCCGAGCGCCAGCCGCGCCCGTCGATGACCTGCTCGTTCGCGAGCACGGTTTGATCGACCGGATCCCAGTTCACCGTGCCCGTCTTCTTGTACGCGATGCCCTTTTCCAGCATCTTCAGGAACAGCCACTGGTTCCATTTGTAGTACTCGGGCGAGCACGTGGCGACTTCGCGCGACCAGTCGATGGCGAGGCCCATCGACTGCATCTGCTTCTTCATGTACGCGATGTTCTCGTACGTCCACTTCGCGGGCGGCACGCCGTTCGCCATCGCGGCATTTTCGGCGGGCATGCCGAACGCGTCCCAGCCCATCGGCATCAGCGTGTTGTGGCCGTTCATGCGCAGATAACGGTACATCACGTCGTTGATGGTGTAGTTGCGCACGTGACCCATGTGCAGCTTGCCCGACGGATACGGCAGCATCGAGACGCAATAGAACTTGGGTTTAGTCGACGTCTCGGTCGTCCGGTAGACGTCGTTCGCGCGCCAGTTGCTCTGCGCGGCGGATTCGACGTCGGCGGGTACGTATTTATCGTGCATGGTGTGGTGTCTGGCTTGGAGCAAATGCTGGGAACGGACCTCGGAACCTACACGGCTGCGCACGCGCCTTCGCGTGGCGTTCGCTTTCGACTTCGGTCTCTCGTCGGGAATGCGGCCTGCCCGAACATGCAGGCGCACCGGACGGGCAAAGGGCGATTATACCGTTGTGTCCGTCCGTGCTGGCGCGCGGGACTCCGGGCAATTTCCCGTGGCGAGCGCGCGTTTTCAGTGAAATTAACGTATCGATCGGGCGATGGATACTCGGCCGTTCGGCATAGTCATTTTGCAGGTTGCGGCCGTGCAGCGTTCGGCGCGACCGGCTGCGTGACGAACCCGATTTTCTCGATTCCCGCCTGCTGCGCCGCGCCCATCACCTGCGCGACGACCTCGTAGCGCGTTCCGCTCGACGCCCGCAAGTGCAGTTCCGGTTTCTCCGACGCCTTCGCGGCCGCGGCGAAGCGCGCGCGCATGTCGTCGGCGGTGACGGGCGTGTCGTTCCAATAGAGCTTGCCGGCGTCGTCGATGGAAAGCGTGATGGTCTGCTGCGTCTCGCGCGCGGGTTGCGACGATACCTTCGGCAAGTCGAGCCGGATCGCGTGCGTGAAAAGCGGCGCGGTGATGATGAAGATGACGAGCAGCACGAGCATGACGTCGATGAGCGGCGTCATGTTGATGTCGGCCATCGGCTGGCCGTTGGGTTTGTTGTCGAGTCCGCCGAAGGCCATTGCGCGTATTACTTCGCGTCCCCGCACACGAACGCATGCAGATCATGCGCGAAGCCGTCCAGCTCCTCGCTGATCTGCCGCACGTAGCGGCCGAGCACGTTGTACGCGAGCACCGCCGGAATCGCGACGACGAGCCCGAACGCCGTCATGATGAGCGCCTCGCCGACCGGCCCGGCGACGTTCTCGATCATCGCCTGCCCGCTCGCCGCGATGCTTCCGAGCGCGTGATAGATGCCCCACACGGTACCGAGCAAGCCGACGAACGGCGCCGTCGCGCCCACCGACGCAAGCAGCACCTGTCCGAATTCAAGCCGACGCTGCGAGCGCAGCAACGCCTGACGCAGCGCACGCAGCACGCGCTCGCTGCGCTCCACGCGCGCGAGCAGCGCGCCCGGCACTTCCGCCTCCGACGCGTGCCACGCCGCCTCCGCGAGCGGCAGATACACACGCTCGCGATCCGCGCGTTGCAATGCGCCGACGCCGTCCTTGAGACTCGCCGCCTGCCAGAATCGCTGCAATGCGCGCGGCCCCTGCCACTTCGCGCGCACGATCACCCACGTCTTGACGAGCAGAAAGCACCAGCTCGCCAGCGACATCGCGAGCAGCACGCCCGCGACCGCATGCGTGACCGCATCGCCGCTTTGCAGATAGTGGATTACGCCGGTCGCCGCCATCGTTGGAAAAATGGGGATTAACGCAGACCGAGCACGTCTTGCATGTCGAAGAAGCCGGTCTTGTGCCCTTCGAGGAAACGCACCGCACGCAGCGCGCCCTGTGCATAGGACAGACGGCTCGCCGACTTGTGCGTGATCTCGACGCGTTCGCCGATGCCCGCGAACAGCACCGTGTGATCGCCGACGATATCGCCGCCGCGAATCGCCGAGAAACCGATGGTCGACGGATCGCGCTCGCCGGTCACGCCTTCGCGCGCATAAACGGCGCAGTCCTTGAGATCGCGGCCGAGCGCGTTCGCGACGACTTCGCCCATCGCGAGCGCGGTGCCGGACGGCGCATCCACCTTATGCCGATGATGCGCCTCGATGATCTCGATGTCGTAGCCCTGCGCGAAGTGCTTCGCCGCGTATTCGAGCAGCTTGAGCGTCACGTTCACGCCCACGCTCATGTTCGGCGCGAACACCACGCCGATCTTCTCGCCCGCCTGCTTGAGTTGCGCCTTCTGCTCTTCCGAGAAGCCGGTCGTGCCGATGACCATCTTCACGTTGTGACGCAGCGCCGCTTCCAGATGCGTCAGCGTGCCTTCGGGACGCGTGAAGTCGATCAGGTAATCGGCATCGGCGAAAACGCGTTCGATGTCGTCGGTGAGTTTCACGCCCGTGGTCTTGCCGAGAAACGCGCCCCCGTCCTGCCCGAGTTGTTCGACGCCCGGACGGTCGAGCGCGCCGACGAGTTGCGCGTCGGAGTCGTTGAGAACGGTTTCGATCAGCATCCGGCCCATGCGGCCCGACGCCCCGGCAATGGCGATCTTCATGACTGTCTCGTGTTGACCGCGCGGCTCGCGCGCGGCTTGAGTGATGTGACGCCGCAGCGCAAACGCGATGCGAAATCCGGCCGGCAAGCGCGCCACTGCGCGCGCGCCCGCCGGACTGCACGCGTTACTGCGGCATGGTGAACTGCGCTTGCCCGCCCGCCGTGGCAGGCGCGGGCGACGTGCTCGCCGGACCCACTGCGCTGCTGTCCGGAATGTTGATCGTCTGCGGCTTGCGTTGCAGTTGAATCTGCGAATTGCCGCCCTGCGGGCCTGCGCCCGGCGCCGCGCCCGCGGTTTGCGGCACGTTCGCGCGCACCGACGACTGCGTGCGGCCCGTGGGCATTTCGACTTGCGCGGTCGCGCGATTCGCGGCCTGCGCGGCCTGCTGATTCGCATCGCCGGCAAAAGCGGCCGCCGTGTTCGGCTGCGTGGACGGCTCGCCGACAGGCGCGGTGACCGCCGCTCCCGACGCCGCCACGCCCGACGCCGCCGCGACCGCTGCCGGCGCCGCCACGGGCTTCGCAACCTTCACGCCCTTGTCGCCGTCGATTTCGGCGAGCAGTTCGAGATTCGACGGCAGATTTTCGCCGCCCGACCAGCTCACCACGCGATCGCTCGCGAAGTTCACGACGAAGTCACGCTGCTGCACGACCGCAGTCGAACCGCGCTTGAAATAGAACACGTAGTCCCAGCGGTCCGCGTGGAACATGTCGGTCAGAAGCGGCGTGCCGAGCAGCGTCCGGACCTGTTCGCGCGACATGCCAACCTGCATCTGGCTTGCTGCCTCCTGGGAAACGAAGTTGCCCTGCACGACCGTGATGCGATACGGCGTGATGCTTTGCGCGATCTTCTGCGTGACGCTGTCGTACGTCGAGCAACCCGCCAGCAACGTGGCGACGGTTGCTGCGATGATGGTTCCCCGCATGCGACGGCTCTCCCTGCAATTCGATAAAAATTTTGAGAACATTTCACCTTTCGCGCACAGCGCCACAAGGCCGTGCTCTTCCTTCAGTTCTTCATCCGGTAACGCTCAGATGTCAGGATTCAGAAAAACGCATTACTATGAGAACCTTGAATTGTACTCTAGGGATGCCTAGCCATGACCAATCCCGCCGATCTCAAAAATATCGGGCTTAAGGCGACCCTGCCCCGCCTCAAGATTCTGGAGATCTTTCAGCACAGTCCGGTGCGGCATCTGACGGCTGAAGACGTGTATCGCAACCTGCTGAGCGAAGAGCTCGACATCGGGCTTGCGACGGTTTATCGCGTGCTCACGCAGTTCGAGCAAGCCGGCCTCTTGTCCCGAAGCAATTTCGAATCGGGCAAGGCGGTCTTCGAGCTGAACGAAGGTTCGCATCACGATCACCTGGTGTGCATCGACTGCGGCCGTGTCGAAGAATTTTTCGATGCGGAAATCGAGCGCCGCCAGCAATCGATCGCGAAAGAGCGCGGCTTCAAGCTGCACGAGCATGCGCTCGCGCTGTACGGCGCCTGCACGAAGGAAAACTGCCCGCACCGCAAGCATTGAGCGGTTCGCGCCCCATGCGGCGCGCGATGCGAAAACCGCCGTCCATCGGCTTCGATGGACGGCGGTTTCGTTTCGTCCGTACGCAGAGGAATTCGCGGTTGCGGACATTCCATCGATAAAACGGCACTTCTCGCGACGGCCGATGTCATAGCGACGGTCCCCAGTTCTCGATAGCCGTCCAAGGCTTCGATCAGCTTTCGGCGGACCTGCAAATAGCCGAACGTAATAGGAGTAACGTCGATGGACGTCCAACAACTCGTATCAGAATTCCTGTCCTCGTCGCACGGGGCGCAGGCCACGCAAGCGCTCACCGATCAGGGATTCAGCCAGGAAGACAGTCAGCAAATGCTCGGCACGGCTGCCGAAACGGCGCACGCGCACGCCGAAGAACAAGGCCAGGGCCTTCTGGGCGATCATCCCGGCAAGAGCTTCTTCGCGGCATTCGCCGCGGGCCTCGTGCGCGGCGACGGCTTCTTCAAATCGCTCGGGGAAGGCGGCGAAGGCGTGCTGACCGGGCGCATCGCCGAATCGATCGGTGCGCGCATGGGACTCGACCCCGGCACGGCATCGACGGTTGCAGCGGCCGCCACGCCATACGTCATATCGTTCCTGCGCGAGAAGTTCGCCTAAGCGCGACGCAAAAAAACAAAGCCGCTCCGAGGAGCGGCTTTGTCGTTCAGACGGCGAAAAACGCGCTATTTCGCCTTACTTCGCCTTACTTTGCATTGGCCAGCGCGACCGCCGTATCCAGCATGCGGTTCGAGAAGCCCCACTCGTTGTCGTACCAGCTCGACACCTTCACGAGACGGCCCGAGACCTTCGTGAGCGTCGAATCGAACGTCGACGAAGCCGGGTTGTGGTTGAAGTCGACCGACACCAGCGGCGCGTCGTTGTAGCCGAGGATGCCCTTCAGCTCGCCTTCCGCCGCTTCCTTCATGATCTTGTTGACTTCTTCCACCGTCGTGTCGCGCGCGGCGATGAACGACAGATCGACCACCGACACGTTGATGGTCGGCACGCGGATCGCGTAGCCGTCCAGCTTGCCGTTCAGTTCCGGCAGCACGAGGCCGACCGCCGATGCCGCGCCCGTCTTCGTCGGGATCTGGCTATGCGTGGCCGAGCGCGCGCGGCGCAGGTCTTCGTGATACACGTCGGTCAGGACCTGATCGTTCGTGTACGCGTGGATGGTGGTCATCAGGCCGTTCACGAGGCCGATCTTGTCGTTCAGCGGCTTGACGAGCGGCGCGAGGCAGTTCGTCGTGCACGACGCGTTCGAGATGACCGTGTCCGATGCCTTCAGCACGTTGTGGTTCACGCCGTACACGATGGTCGCGTCCACGTCCTTGCCGCCCGGCGCGGAGATGATGACCTTCTTCGCGCCGCCCTTGATGTGCGCGCTCGCCTTTTCCTTCGTCGTGAAGAAACCGGTGCACTCCATCACGACGTCGACGTTCAGCTCGCCCCACGGCAGTTCGGCCGGGTTGCGGTTCGCCAGCACGCGGATTTTGTCGCCGTTGACGACGAGATAATCGCCATCCACCGACACCTGGCCCGGGAACTTGCCGTGCGCGGTGTCGTATTGCGTGAGGTGCGCGTTGGTCTTGGCATCGCCGAGATCGTTGATGGCGACGATCTCGATGTCATGCTTCTTGCCGTTTTCATACAAGGCGCGCAGCGTGTTGCGGCCGATCCGGCCGTAGCCGTTGATTGCAACGCGAATCGTCATGGTCTATCTCCTTGGCTTAAAAAACCTTTCGCTGACGCAGCATCACGCGGCGGCCAGAACGGCCTTCGCCGTCGCGACGACATTCTCCACCGTGAAGCCGAAATGCTTGAAGAGCGCACCGGCCGGCGCGGATTCGCCGAACGTGTCGATGCCCACCACGCCGCCTTCCAGGCCCACGTACTTGCGCCAGAAATCCGTCACGCCCGCCTCGATCGCGACGCGCGCCACGCCCTTCGGCAGCACGCGCTCGCGATACTCGGCGTCCTGCTTGTCGAACACGTTGGTGCAGGGCATGGACACGACGCGCGCGCCGATGCCTTCCTTCGCCAGCGCCTCGACCGCCTGCATCGCGAGCTGCACTTCCGAGCCGGTTGCGATGAGGATGATCTTGCGCGCCGGGATGTCGTCGTTCCAGTCGTGCAGCACGTAGCCGCCCTTCGCGATGTTCGCGATCTGGATATCGTTGCGCGGCGAGAACTGCAGGTTCTGGCGGCTGAAGATGAGCGTCGACGGGCCTTCGTGCTCGATCGCGTGCGTCCAGGCCACCGCCGTCTCGACGGTATCGGCAGGACGCCACGTCTGCAATTGCGGAATCAGGCGCAGGCTCGACACGTGTTCGACCGACTGGTGCGTCGGGCCGTCTTCGCCCAGGCCGATGGAATCGTGCGTGAACACGAAGATCGAGCGCGACTTCATCAGCGCGGCGACGCGCAGCGCGTTGCGGCTGTAGTCCGAGAACGTCAGGAACGTGCCGCCGAACGGACGGAAGCCGCCATGCAGCGCGATGCCGTTGATGGCCGCGCTCATGCCGAATTCGCGCACGCCGTAGTTGATGTGATTGCCCCACTGGATGCCCGCGTGTTCCGGATTCGCGTTTTCCGCGTCGCCGGCGGCGCGCACGGCCTTCGACGCCTTCCAGTTGGTGAGATTCGAACCCGTCAGGTCAGCCGATCCGCCGAGCAGTTCCGGCAGCGCGGCGGCGAGACCTTCGATGGCGTTCTGCGATGCCTTGCGCGTCGCGATGGTTTCGGCGCGCTGGTTCGCGTCTTCGATGATCTTCGCGGCGCTCTGCTTCCAGTCGGCGGGCAGTTCGCCCTTCATGCGGCGCGCGAATTCGTCCGCTTGCTGCGCGTACTTCGCGCGATACGCGTCGAACGCCTTGTTCCACTCGCTTTCGGCGCGCTGGCCTTGCTCCTTGCCGTCCCACGACGCATAGACTTCCTGCGGGATGACGAACGGCTCGTAGCTCCAGCCGATCGCCGCGCGCGTCGCCGCGATCTCGTCGCCGCCGAGCGGAGCGCCGTGCGCGTCATGACCGCCCGCCTTGGTCGGCGCGCCCTTGCCGATGACCGTGCGGCAGCAGATCAGCGTCGGCTTGTCGGAATTCTTCGCCTGCGCGATGGCGGCATCGACCGCGTCGACGTCATGGCCGTCCACACCACGGATCACGTTCCAGCCGTAGGCTTCGAAGCGCTTCGGCGTGTCGTCGTGGAACCAGTGCTCCACGTGGCCGTCGATGGAAATGCCGTTGTCGTCGTACAGCGCGATCAGCTTGTTCAGCTTCAGCGTGCCCGCGAGCGAGCAGGCTTCGTGCGAGATGCCTTCCATCAGGCAGCCGTCGCCCAGGAAGACGTACGTGTAATGGTCGACGATCTTCGCGTCGGCCTTGTTGAACTCGGCGGCGAGCAGCGCTTCGGCGAGCGCCATGCCCACAGCGTTGCCGACGCCCTGCCCGAGCGGGCCCGTGGTCGTCTCGACGCCCGGCGTGATGCCCACTTCGGGATGGCCCGGCGTCTTCGAATGCAACTGGCGGAAGTTCTTCAGCTCGCTCATCGGCAAGTCGTAGCCGGTGAGGTGCAGGAGCGCGTACAGCAGCATGGAGCCGTGACCGTTCGACAGCACGAAGCGATCGCGGTCGAACCAGTGCGGATTCGCCGGGTTGTGCTTCAGATGGCGCGACCACAGCGCGACGCCAATTTCAGCCATGCCCATGGGCATGCCGGGGTGACCGGAGTTGGCTTGTTGAACGGCGTCCATGGCGAGCGCGCGGATTGCGTTGGCCATGAGGGCGGTCGGGCTGGAAGTCGGGATCGTCATGTCGGATGTCGGCGGCTACGAGAGCTTTGTGGCAGGTGCTGAAATGATCCACGGTGCTTCTTGCCGCATGCCTTCAGCCGATGCTTTCGCACCGGACGCCGGCCCTGCGGCGAACCATGAGCACGCCATGTTTTCAGGACCGGAACGACGAGAAACGACGAGGATCGGGAGTCGGTCATTCTAGCAGACCGGTCCGATCGACAGGCGTGCGGCAGCGCTCGGAACGCCGCGCTTCGGCCCGTTCGATGCAGGCATGAGGCGTGCAGCGAGCGCGTGCGCCGGGAGCGCGAGCGCGCCGGTTTCGCGCGTCGTGGCAAAATGCCCGTCAGTTGACTGTGCAACGAAGCTCGAAGGAGTGCTTTCGATGACCGATCCCCGCCCCGCCGATGTCCCCTGGTTGACGCCCTACCTCACCGTGCGCGAGGCGCGCGTGAGCATCGCGTTTTACGAGAAGGCGCTCGGCTTCGTGGTGCGCGACAGCGTCAACGACGACGGCACGATCATCCACGTCGAGATGACGTATCGCGGGCAGTTGATCGTGATGTTCGCGCCCGAAGGCGCATACGGGTCGCAGGCGCGCACGCCGAAGAGCGCGGGCCAGATGGCGCCGCAGTCCTTCTACCTTTATGTCGACGACGTCGACGCCACTTACACGCAGGCGCTCGCCGTCGGCGCGAAGCCGCTGATCGAGCCGCAGGACCAGTTCTGGGGCGACCGTTTCGCGCAGATCGAAGACCCGGACGGGTATCGCTGGGCGCTGGCGCGGCATCTGCGCTGATCGTTTCCTCACGCTTTCATGCCACGTTTTTACGTCGAAGGCCCGCTCGCGGCGGGCCACACCCTTTCCCTTCCCGACGATGTCGTGCGCCACGTCCAGGTGCTGCGCCTTGCGACCGGCGACGCGATCACGCTCTTCGACGGCACGGGCGGCGAGTATCACGGCGAGCTCGCCGATATCGCCAAGCGCACCGCGCTCGTCCGTATCGATACGCATAGCGGCCGCGAAGCCGAGCCGCCGTATCGCGTGACGCTCGCGCAGGGCGTCGCGGGCGGCGACAAGATGGACTGGCTCATCGAGAAGACGGTGGAACTGGGCGTCGCGGGCATCGCGCCGCTGACGGCCGAGCGCGGCGTCGTGCGGCTCGCGGGCGAGCGCGCGCTGCGTCGTCAGGCGCACTGGCAGGCGCTCGTGCGCGCGGCGTGCGAGCAGTGCGGACGCAATCGCGTGCCGGAAGTCGCGCCGCCGCGTGACCTGTCGGCGTGGCTCGCGGACTTGCCGGCTGCATCGGATGGAGATTTGCGCCTTTTGCTGTCGCCGCGCGCCGAAGTTTCGTTCGATGCGCTGCCCGTTCAGCCGCCGCGCGGCCATGTCACGCTCGTGATCGGGCCCGAAGCCGGTTTCTCGCCGAAAGAAGAGCGCGATATCGTCGATGCCGGGTTTTCCTCGCTCGGTCTCGGACCGCGCGTGCTGCGCACGGAAACGGCGGGTATCGCGGTGCTGGCAGCGCTGGCGGCGCGCTGGGGCGGCTGGTGACGCGCGGCTAACTCATTGCCGCAGAAACGAAAACAGCCCGGCGAGCGTGCTCGCCGGGCTGTTTGGCGTTCGAACGCCAGCGCGTCAGACGAACGAATAGAACACGCGGAACGCCACGCGCCGCTCGGCCCAGAATTCGGCGGCGTCGCGGAACACGTCGAGCAGCGTCTCGCGCCCTTCCTTGTCGAATTTCTGCGCGATCGGCAGCTGCTCCAGCACGATCACGAAACCCGGCTGCGATCCCGCCTTGTGCACGAGGTCGGTCAGGCAGTCGTACAGCGCGTCGTAGTTCTTGCCGAAGTGCTTGGGAAACAGGAACGACAGCGCGATGGTCTCCAGCACTTCCTGTTTGCTCTGCGCCTGGCCGAGATACGCATACAGAAAATGCTGGCCGAGGCGGTTGGCTTCGTCGGCGAGTTCCTGCACGCGGAAGGCGCGTATCGACTGCACGATGTTCGGCCGCACCGTCGCGAAAAGAGACTCCGATTCCTCCTGCGGATGAACGTCCGCTTCCGGATTCCGGGGCGGATTCGGCTCGTCATCGGGTCTGTTGTCGTGTTCTGTCATGCGTAGCCGCAATACTCGCTGGAACAGGTTGCCATCGCCGGTGGCGAAAAGATCACCCGCGACGCCGTTGTCGTGCGCGTAGATGTTGTCGCTCATGCCGTTAATCCCTATTTATCCCGCAATGCGTTTAAAACTGGCGTAGTGGTCGTCCGAGTAGTAGCAATCGTCTGTCTGCCGCTTCGGGCCACCGCATACGATCCGGCGCGCACCGCGATCCCGCGCGCGCGGCGTGGGGACTGTGTATTCGTGGTAGTAGCCGCGTGGATGCCGCGGCAGCAAACGCTCGCGATTGCCGAACACGACGCCGTCCTTCCCGAAGGGAAACGGGCCGCCCGCTTCGATCAGCCGCAATGTCTCGGCCGCTTGCCTGGGCAGTTGCGCGACGCTGATCGTTCCGGGGCCATTGCCGCGCGCCTGACTGGGAGCAGGCTGTTCGACGCCCGAAGGAACGACTGCCGCATCCGGCCCTGCCGACGCCTTCCCTGCCTGATTAGACTGCTGGGCGGCCGTTTGCGTTTCCGCCGCGCCGCTCCGAGATTCGTCTTTGCCGCAGCCGCCCAGAACAAGGCTGAAAGCGACGATGCAGGCGAACGCCGATGCGCGCTTCACGAAAAGATTGCCCCCGCGTTGAACCCGATTTCGACGACCATGAAAGATGTAAGGGTATCGCTAATGACTGGACGAAGCAACGTTCCGCGGGATTTCGGAAATTTTTTCTCAACTCCGCTCGGCATATGGCCTGCCGCCGGAGCAAAAGCAGCCGTTTTTAGCCTAAATCTGAGAGACTTTTAAACCGTACAAGCTAGAATTTCACGCCGTAGGGATTTGAAACCTCTGGACGAGTTGCCTCACTTGTCGCCAGTTTCGCGCGGTGCGCTTCACCGTGATGCTCTGCACTTTGGGGAGGGACATTCCCCTTGCCTCTGCCCCAAGGCGTGCCCGCACCGCGGCACGCTTTTTTTTTTGCGCAAAAGAAAACGCGGCAGGTTCGACCCTGCCGCGTTGAGCGTGTTACCGCGCGTTGCTGCGTCGATTAGCGAGCGCTTTATCGCGAGGCCGTCGCATCCGCCACCAGCAGCGCGGTCATGTTGACGATCCGCCGCACGGTGGCCGAAGCCGTCAGCACGTGCACCGGCTTCGCTGCGCCGAGGAGAATCGGCCCGATCGCGATGCCGCTTCCCGCCGCCGTCTTCAGCAGGTTGTACGAGATGTTCGCCGCGTCGATATTCGGCAGGATCAGCAGGTTCGCATCGCCTTCGAGCGTCGATTCCGGCAGCACTTCCTTGCGCAACCGCGCGTCCAGCGCGACGTCGCCGTGCATTTCACCGTCCACGTCGAGATCGGGCGCGCGCTCCTTCAGGATGGCGAGCACGTCGCGCATCTTCTGCGCACTCGGCGCGTTGCTCGTGCCGAAGTTCGAATGCGACAGCAGCGCGATCTTCGGCACGATGCCGAAGCGCTTCACTTCTTCCGCCGCCATGATCGTGATTTCGGCGAGCTGCTCGGGCGTCGGATCGACGTTCACGTGCGTATCGACGATGAAAATCTGGCGGCCCGGCAACACGAGCGCGTTCATCGCCGCGTAGACGTTGCAGCCGTCCTTCTTGCCGATCACCTGATCGATGAAATGCAGATGCCGGTGCGTCGTGCTCACCGTGCCGCAAATCATGCCGTCCGCTTCGCCCTTCTTGACGAGCATGGAGCCGATCAGCGTCGTGCGGCGGCGCATTTCGAGCTTCGCCATCTGCTGGCTGATGCCCTTGCGCGCCATCATCGAGTAATAGGTTTGCCAGAAGTCGCGGTAGCGTTCGTCGTGGTCCGTATCGACGACGGTGAAATCCGCGCCCGGCGTCAGGCGCAGGCCGAACTTCGTGATGCGCTGCTCGATGACCGCCGGACGGCCGATGAGAATCGGCTTGGCGATCTTTTCATCGACGGCGATCTGCACCGCGCGCAGCACGCGCTCCTCTTCGCCTTCCGCGAACACGATGCGCTTCTTCTCCGGCTCGACGCTGCGCGCGAGCTGGAACACGGGCTTCATCGTCGTGCCGCTGTGATAGACGAACTGCTGCAAGTGCTGCTCGTAGGCGTCCATGTCCTCGATGGGACGCGTCGCCACGCCGGATTCCATCGCGGCCTTCGCCACCGCCGGCGCGATCTTCACGATGAGACGCGGATCGAACGGCTTCGGAATCAGATATTCCGGACCGAACGACAGGTCCTGAATGCCGTAAGCCGTCGCGACGATATCGCTCTGTTCCTGACGCGCCAGTTCCGCGATCGCGTTCACGGCCGCGATTTCCATTTCCTTCGTGATCGTGGTCGCGCCTGCATCGAGCGCGCCGCGGAAGATGAACGGAAAGCACAGAACGTTGTTGACCTGATTCGGATAGTCCGTGCGGCCCGTGGCGAGCACCGCGTCCGGACGCACTTCGAGCGCGAGTTCCGGCAGGATTTCCGGCGTCGGATTGGCGAGCGCGAGAATGAGCGGCTTCGCGGCCATGCCCTTCACCATCTCCTGCTTCAGCACGCCGCCCGCCGACAGGCCGAGAAACACGTCCGCGCCTTCGATGACTTCCGCGAGCGTGCGCGCGCTGGTTTCGCGGGCGAAGCGCTCCTTGTCCGGGTCCATCAGTTCGACGCGGCCCTTGTAGACCACGCCGGCCAGGTCCGTCACGTAGATGTTCTCGAGCTTCATGCCGAGATCCACGAGCAGATCGAGACACGCGAGCGCCGCCGCGCCCGCGCCGGACGCGACGAGCTTCACTTCGCCGATGTCCTTGCCGACCACTTTCAGCCCGTTCGTGATCGCCGCCGCGACGACGATGGCCGTGCCGTGCTGGTCGTCGTGGAAAACGGGAATCTTCATGCGCTTGCGCGCTTCACGCTCGACGATGAAGCAGTCCGGCGCCTTGATGTCTTCCAGATTGATGCCGCCGAAAGTCGGCTCGAGCGCGGCGATCACGTCCACGAGCTTGTGCGGATCGGTTTCGTTCAGCTCGATATCGAACACGTCGATGCCCGCGAACTTCTTGAACAGCACCGCCTTGCCTTCCATGACCGGCTTCGACGCGAGCGGCCCGATATTGCCGAGCCCGAGCACGGCCGTGCCGTTCGTCACGACGCCGACGAGATTGCTGCGCGCCGTGAAGCGCGCGGCGTTCAGCGGATCCGCGACGATCTCTTCGCACGCGAACGCCACGCCCGGCGAGTAGGCGAGCGCGAGATCGCGCTGGTTGATCATCTGCTTGGTCGGAGCGATTGCGACCTTTCCGGGCGTCGGGAACTCGTGATAATCGAGCGCTGCTTCGCGCAACTTCGTATTGGCGGGAGTCGTCATAAGGCGGGCAAAAAGTGCGGGAATTAGAATAGAGATTCGAACGCATTGTAGCGCCAAACCCTTACGGTTTCGGGATCACAGTCCGTGCATTTCGGCTACAAGTGTCATGACTGGAGAACGTCTGATCGCCTAGCGGGGCAAGGCTCGCAGCGCATCGCCTTGTTTTTTCGAGACAAACGCAACGAGTTTGGACGATCTGAATTCGCGCTTTGCCCGTCATGTCGTTTTCTTCTTGCAGCGCAACAAAACACTTATTGCCGACAATGCCCTCCGAGTTCTCACTGATCGATCGATTCTTCGCACGCCGCGCGAAAGCGCCCGCGCCACGTCATGACGCAGCGCCGCTCGGCATCGGGGACGACTGCGCGCTGATCGCGCCGCCCTTGGGCCATCAGCTCGCCATTTCGACGGACATGCTCGTGGAAGGCCGCCACTTCTTTCCCGATGTCGATCCGCACGCGCTCGGCCACAAGGCGCTCGCCGTCAACCTGTCCGATCTCGCCGCGATGGGCGCGAAGCCGCACGCGTTCACGCTCGCGCTCGCGTTGCCGCGCGCCGACGAAGCGTGGCTCGAAGCCTTCAGCGACGGCATGTTCGCGCTGGCCGAACGCTTCGACTGCGCGCTCATCGGCGGCGATACGACGGGCGGGCCGCTCAACATCTGCATCACCGTGTTCGGCGACGTGCCGAACGGTGCGGCGCTGCGCCGTGACGCCGCGCGGCCCGGCGACGACATCTACGTGTCCGGCGTGCTCGGCGATGCGCGTGCGGCGCTTGGCGCGATGCGCGGCGAATGGCAGGCGCCGGCCGATGCGGCGGCGGCATGGCGGCGCGCGCTCGAACGCCCGGAACCGCGCGTCGCGCTCGGCATGGCGCTCTGCGGCGTCGCGCACGCGGCGCTCGATATCTCCGATGGCCTCGCCGGCGACCTCATGCACATCCTCGAACGTTCGCACATGCGCGCAACCGTCGATGCCGACGCCGTGCCGTGCTCGGCCGCCGTGCGCGCGCTGCCCGACGCCGCGCGCCGCCGATGCACCCTCGCGGGCGGCGACGATTACGAGCTTTGCTTCACCGCGCCATCGTCGGCGCGCGAATCGCTTGTTCAAATTGCGATGCAGTTGAACGTGCCGCTGACCCGCATCGGTAAAATCGAGACTTCCGGTTCGCCGGACATTGCCTGGCGCGACGGCGCGGGCGCACCGCTTTCCCTGACGTTGCAAGGCTTCGATCACTTTCATGCAGACTGACCCGACCGTAGCGAGCGCGCCCGAGCGCCCGCGCCCCGCGCCGCGCAAGGCGACCGCACGCTTCATGCTCAACCATCCGGTGCATATTCTTTCGTTCGGCTTCGGCAGCGGGCTTTCGCCCATCGCGCCGGGCACCGCCGGGACGCTGTTCGCGTGGGCGTCGTTCGTCGCGTTGAACCGGCATCTGACGGTCGCGGAATGGGGCGCGCTGATCGTCGTGGGCTTCATCGCGGGATGCGGCTTCTGCAGCTTCACGGCGAAGAAGATGAACGTGGCGGACCCGTCGGCGGTGGTGTGGGACGAAATCATCGCGTTCTGGCTCGTGCTGCTGTTCGTCACGCCCGCGACCTTCACCGGACAGTTGTGGGCGTTCATCGTGTTCCGCTTCTTCGACATGGTGAAGCCGCCGCCCATCCGCTATTTCGACCGTCATTTGAAAGGCGGCTTCGGCATCATGTTCGATGACCTCGTCGCCGCGTTTTTCACGCTGCTCGTCATTGCGCTGTGGCGCATGACGGTCTGACGTCTTTCGATTTCCCTTGACTGCGAGACACGCCATGTCAACCGATACCGTCGTCCACCAACTCGCGATCCGCGCCGGCAACAAGCTGCGCGACGAACGGCTGATGCTCGCCACCGCCGAATCGTGCACGGGCGGCATGGTCGCGGCCGCGATCACGGACATCTCGGGCAGCAGCGCGTGGTTCGAGCGCGGATTCGTCACGTATTCGAATCTCGCGAAAACCGAGATGATCGGCGTGCCCGCCGCGATGATCGAGCAACACGGCGCGGTGAGCGAACCCGTCGCGAAAGCGATGGCCGAAGGCGCGCTGCGCAACAGCCGCGCGCAGGTGTCCGTGTCGATCACGGGCGTCGCCGGTCCTGCGGGCGGCAGCGAGGCGAAGCCCGTCGGCACCGTGTGCTTCGCGTGGAGCAACCGGCTGCACACGGCGTTCGAAACGCAGCATTTCAAGGGCGATCGCGAGCAGGTCCGCACGCAAGCGGCGGCGCATGCGCTGAGAGGACTGCTGGAATTTCTGGATCGCCGCGAACGGTAAAGCGCTGAACGAAGTGAGCTTATGAGCAAGACCCAACGCGAATCGGCCGATTGGCCCGCATGCAGTGAAGATCAGGTGGCCCAATGGATGGGCCGCGCCACATTCGAAGGCGCTAGGCTACATCGGCGCCGTTTCCCGGATCCGCATGTTCGACGGCGTCCTGTGCGCCAACGTGAAGGGCACGCAGACGCTGCCCTATTCCGTCGAGATCATGTTCCGCAGCGGCAAGCCGCTCGGCTCCTGCTCGTGCCCCGTCGGATACGGCTGCAAGCACGTGGCCGCGACGCTGCTCGCGGCCATCGGGCTTCGGGAACAGGCATCGAAAAAAGGCGTGCGCCCGGAAGTCGAGACTTGGCTCTCGGGCTTTCGCGCGAAGGCGGAAGAGGCGCAACGCGCGCAACTTTCGCAGGACACGGGGCGCAAGCCCGCGAGCGGCACGGTTCATCGCGTGCTGTATCTGCTCGCGCCCGTGCCGTTCGAAGAGCAGGCTTTCGAAGTCACGATGCTGAAGGCGCGGCTCGGCGTGGACGGCGCCATCCGCGCGACCGAAAGCTGGCAGCCGAACTATCAGGCGTGGCAGAACCCGCCGAAATTCCTCACGCCCGAGGACGACGCCATTCTCCGCGCGCTCAGAAACGATCCCGCCTATTCCGATGGCCGTTACGCCGTGCTCGGCGCGAAAGGCGCGCAAGTCTGGGGGATGATGCTCGCGACCGGCCGGCTCTTCTTCGAAGAGGACAGCCACGCGCCGCAGCTCACCGCGCCCATGCGCGAAGGCGCGCGCCGCGTGGCCGCGATCGAATGGATGCCGCTCGACGACGACATGATCCGTCCGCTGCTCGCCATCGATCCCGACGCCGATGTCCTCCTGCGCACCGAACCGCTCTGGTACGTCGATGCGCTCGCGAACGAGACCGGCGCCATCGACGCACCGATTCCCGACACGCTGCTCGCCGATTACCTCGACATGCCGCCGCTCACGATGCGCGAAAGCGCCGTCGTGCGGGCATCGCTGAGCGAATTCGCGCCCGCGCTTCCCGCGCCGCCCGCGAGCGTCACGTCGGGGCTGCGCACCGTCGATGTCGCGCCGGTGCCGGTGCTCACGCTGGACACGGTCGCGCTGGAGCCGCCGCGCAAACTGAACGCGCCGGCCATCGAACTCGACCTGGCGTCGCTCGGTTTCGATTACGAGGGCATCGTCGTTCCGGCGAACAGTCCGGACGTGCTCGTGCCGATGCCCGGCGGCGAACTCGTCGAAATCACGCGTCACGCGGACATCGAGCAAAGCTGCATTCGCCGCCTGACCGACGCCGGCCTGCAATCGATCTCCACCGCGCCCGCGAGCCGCGAGGAAATGCGTTACGCGGGCGGCTTCATCATGCCCGGGCGCGACGCATGGCAGCCGTTCATCGACACGCTGATTCCCGCGTTGCGCGAAGCCGGCTGGCGCGTGGTGATCGCGCGCAATTCGCGGTTCGACGCGATCGAAGTGGAAGCCATCGAGGGCGTCGCGCACGCGAGCGATGCTGGCTGGTTCGACCTCGAACTCGGCATCACGGTGGAAAAGCGGCCCGTTCGCCTCGAACCGCTGCTGGCCGAACTGCTTCAACGCGATCCGCGCTGGCTGAACGGCGGCGTGGACGTCATCGACGACGCCGAGCCGATTCCCTTCCGCACCGACGAAGGCCGCCGCTTCCGGCTGCGCGCGGCGCGGCTCAAGCCGCTCGTGCGGACGCTGATCGACCTGTTCGACGCCCGCACGCTCGAAGGCGCGCCCTTGCGCCTGCCCGCGCTCGAAGCCGGCCGTCTGACGGAACACGACGAAACGCTGCGCTGGCAGTTCCACGGCGACACTTCCGTGCTCGAACTCGCGCGACGGCTGCGCGGCGTCAGCGGTCCGCGCCGGATCGAGCCACCGAAGGCGTTGAACGCGCAACTGCGCGACTATCAGCGCGACGGCCTCGACTGGATGCAATTCCTGCGCGAGCACGGCCTCGCCGGCATCCTCGCCGACGACATGGGTCTCGGCAAGACGCTGCAGACGCTCGCGCACATCCTCACGGAAAAGGAAGCGGGCCGGCTGGATCGTCCGGCGCTGATCGTGGTGCCGACCACGCTCGTCAACAACTGGCAGGACGAAGCGCGGCGATTCGCGCCGTCACTGAAGCTGCTGAATCTGCATGGGCGCGAGCGGCAGCAGCGCTTCGCGTCGATCGCGGAGCACGATCTCATCGTCACCACATACCCGCTGCTGTGGCGCGATCACGAAGCGCTCGCGCTCAACGACTATCACCTGCTGATTCTCGACGAAGCGCAGTACGTGAAGAACGCGTCGAGCAAGGCGGCGGCGATCATCCGCACGATCGGCGCGCGTCACCGGCTGTGTCTCAGCGGCACGCCGCTGGAAAATCATCTCGGCGAGTTGTGGTCGCAGTTCGACTTCCTGCTGCCGGGCTTTCTCGGCACGCAGAAAGATTTCACGAGCCGCTGGCGCAAGCCCATCGAGAAACAGAACGATCAGACGCGCCGCGACTTGCTCGCGCGCCGCGTGCGCCCGTTCATGCTGCGCCGCCGGAAGGACGATGTCGCGACCGAGCTTCCCGCGAAGACGACCATCGTGCGCACGGTGGATCTCGAAGGCGCGCAGCGCGATCTCTACGAAACCGTGCGATCGGCGATGCACGAGAAAGTCCGCGACGCCATCGCGCAACAGGGCTTCGCGCGCAGCCACATTCTGATGCTCGACGCGCTCCTGAAGCTGCGGCAAGTGTGTTGCGATCCGTCGCTCGTGAAGCTCGCGGGCGCGAAGGCGGTCAAGCAATCCGCGAAGCTCGAGATGCTGATGGAGATGCTGCCTGCGCTCATCGAGGAAGGCCGGCGCGTGCTCGTGTTCTCGCAGTTCACCGGCATGCTCGCGATCATCGCGGCGGCGCTCGACGATGCGGGCATCGCCTATGTCACGCTCACAGGCGACACCGCCGACCGCGCCGCCCCCGTGCGCGCGTTCCAGTCGGGCGAAGCGCCGATCTTCCTGATCAGCCTGAAGGCGGGCGGCGTCGGCCTGAATCTGACCGCCGCCGATACCGTCATTCACTACGATCCGTGGTGGAATCCCGCCGCCGAGAATCAGGCGACGGACCGCGCGCATCGCATCGGGCAGGAAAAGCCGGTGTTCGTCTACAAGCTGGTGGCGACCGGCAGCATCGAAGAGAAGATTCTGGAGATGCAGGAGAAGAAGGCGGCGCTCGCGGCGGGCATTCTGTCCGAGGACGCGGGCGCGGTGGCCCGGTTCTCGGAAGAGGACATCGCCGCGCTTTTCACGCCGATGCCCGACGCGTAAGCGTGCTTCACCGATACGCGTTGATCGTGTCGCGCGTCTTCTGCGCGGCGGCGGCTGCGGCGGCTGCGTAGTCGTCGCCCTTGCCGGCGTAGATGATGGCGCGCGACGAGTTGATGAGCATGCCCGCGCCGTTCGCGGTGCGGCCGGCGCGCACGGTGGCTTCGACATCGCCGCCTTGCGCGCCGATGCCCGGAATGAGCAGCGGCATGTCGCCGACGATGCTGCGCACCGCTTCGATCTCCTTCGGGAACGTCGCGCCGACGACGAGCCCGAGCTGCCCCTTGTCGTTCCACTTTTCGGCCGCGAGTTGCGCGACGACCTGATACAGCGGCTTGCCGTCGGAAGTCGTCAGGAATTGCAGGTCCGAACCGCCCGCGTTCGACGTGCGGCACAGCACGATCACGCCCTTGCCGTCATGCGCGAGATACGGCTCGATCGAATCGAAGCCCATGTACGGATTCACCGTCACCGCGTCCGCGCGATAGCGTTCGAACGCCTCGCGCGCGTACTGCTCGGCGGTGCTGCCGATATCGCCGCGCTTCGCATCGAGAATGACGGGAATGCCGGCGTGTTTATCGTGGATATGCGCGATCAGTGCTTCGAGCTGGTCTTCCGCGCGATGCGCCGCGAAGTACGCGATCTGCGGCTTGAACGACGACGCGTACGGCGCGGTAGCGTCGACGATGGTCTTGCAGAATTCGAAGATCGCGTCGGCGCGGCCGTTGAGCGCGCCCGGAAACTTCGACGGCTCGGGATCGAGGCCGACGCACAGGAGCGATTGGGTCCGCGACCACGCGGCGTTGAGCGATTGAATGAAGGACATGGGAAGAGTCGATGAACGTCGATGCCACGCATTTTAGCTTGCGCGCGATCAACGTCCCTTCGCCGCTCCGACGATTCAACGCGCCAGCGCCGCGCGAGCCCGCGCCTTCGCGCCCGCCTGCGTGCGCGGCCTGCCCCGCCGCGCCGCCTGCCCGGTGCGCTCGACGGTGAAGCGGAATTCGCGCGCGAGCCGCTCGCCCGGCGCGAGCACGGTCATGCCGTTCGCCTCGCCGCCGCCGGGGAGATTCACCGCGTTGACCGGGTGATCGACCGGCTCGAAGCAGAAAAAGTCCTCGCCGGGCGGCGCGTAGAGCACGTAGTAATCGGTGTCGGCGGCGATCGTGAGCGAAAGGCGGCGCTTCGGCCACAGCACGCTCGTGCGTCCGCTCCAGCCGGTGAACGCGTTGTTCACCATTTCCGACGGCATCGGATACGCCACGCCGAATTGCCACGCGGGCGGCGCGGAAACGTGACGCACCGGCAGCCAGTCGTCGCCGCAGAGCCACAAGCCGCCCGCCGCGGCGGACAGTTCGGTGTCGGCTTCGCGCATGAGAAACGGATGCAGCCCGAGGCCGAACGGCAGCGCTTCGCCGCCGGTATTGCGTATGTCGAGCGCGACGGTGAGCGTCGCTTCTTCGAGCGTGTAGGTCTGCGTCGCGCGGAACGAATACGGCTTGCCGTCGCGGCGATCGAGCGTCAGCCGCACGTGCGCCGCGTCTTCTTCCTCGACATCCCACGCGCCGAGCCAGCCGTCGCCGTGCAGCGGCAGCGGTTCGTCGGGGCGATTGCGCGGCACGTCGATCGCGCGTCCGGAAAACTCGAACTGCCCGTTGCCGATGCGGTTCGAATACGGCAGCAGCGGATAACAGGCGAGTTCGTTCGGATCGGTGCCCGGGCCGGGATCGGCGCACGGCCGGAAGATCGGCACGAGGCCGCCTTCGTGACGCCAGTCGAAGCGCGTGATGCCGCCGCCGAGCGCCGGCGCGACATCGAGCCGCAAATGCGCGTTCGCCAGCGTGATGCAGCCTTCGACGCCCGCGCTGCCGATCGCCACGACCGCCGTGCTCGGGCCGGGCCGTATCGGCGGTTCGGCGGCGGCGGCGAGACGCGAGCGGCGTGCGTTCGCCTGCGCGGTGGATGTCGTCGATGCGGGTTTCAGCCTTTGCTCCGTGCGCGCAACAGTCATGACTCGTGCTCCATCGAGAGGCGACCGACCCGGCTTCGCCGGGGCCAGAGCGGGCGGCGCGTCATCGTGCGCGCCGCCTCGTTGTAAGCGTTCAAGCCTTGCCCGCGAAGACCGGCTCCGCGATCCCGCGCGCACCCGGTTGCGCGGTGAAGACGCCGCCCGCGTGGGCGTCGGTTTTGAGCGCGTCGTGGTCGAGTCCGCCGCGCGCGGTCGTGATGAAAAGCGTATCGAGCGATGCCCCGCCGAACGCGACGCAACTCGGCTGCGCGCTCGGCACCGCGATGCGCGCCGTCTCGCGGCCATCGGCAGCGTAACGCACGACGCGCCGCCCGGCCCACTGCGCGTTCCACAGGCCGCCATCGGCATCGACGGTCGAGCCGTCCGGAAAGCCGGTGTCGTCGGACAGCTCGACGAACACGCGCTGATTGTGAAAGCTCGGGTAATCGCACGCGCGGATCTGTCGCGTGGGCGTATCGCAGTAATACATCGTCGCGCCGTCCGGGCTGAACGCCGTGCTGTTGTTGATCGCGAAGTTGCCGAGCGGCAGGCGTTCCAGCGACAAATCCAGGTTCAGCCGATAAAACCCGCCGATCGGCTGCGCGTCGTCCACGTCGTGCTTGGTGCCGAACACGAAGCGCCCTTCGCGGTCGCAGCGGCCGTCGTTGAGGCGCGTCGGCAGATCGGCTTCGACTTCCACGATCGTCTCGATCCTGCCCGACGCGATCTCGAAGAACGCGAGCCGCGACGCCAGACCGAGCAGCAGCACGCCGGGATCGGCGCACATCGCGAAGCACCCGAGGCGCTCGGGCATCTCGAACGATTCGGTCGCGCCGTCACCGCGCTTGCGCGGATCGTGCCGAAACAGGCGCTTGCCTTCGATATCCGTCCACCAGAAGCGCCCGCTCGCCGCGCACCACGTCGCGCCTTCGCCGAGCGTGCATTGGCTGTCGATCAGAAGCTGCGCGTCGCGTGCGTTCATTACACCCATCCTCCGTCGATGATCATGTCCTGCGCCGTCATCATGCTGCTGTCGTCGGAGGCGAGAAAAAGCGCCGCGCGCGCGAGATGCGCCGGCAGCAGTTCGCCGTCGATGCACTGGTTCTGCTTCACCGCGATCTTGCCGGCTTCGTCGAACCAGAGGCGCTTTTGCTTTTCCGTCATCACCCAGCCGGGCACGAGCGTGTTCACGCGGATGCCGTACTGGCCGAGATCGCGCGCGAGGCCGCGCGTCAGGCCCTGCACCGCCGATTTCGCCGACAGATACACGGGAATGCGGCTGTTCTTGATCATCCAGCTCACCGAGCCGAGATTGATGATGGAGCCGCCGCCGAGCTGCTTCATGTCGTCGATGACCGCCTGCGCCGCGAAGAACTGATGGCGCAGATTCACGGCGATGCACGCATCGTAGTACTCGGGCGTCACTTCCTCGATGGTATGACGCTTGTCGTTGGCCGCGTTGTTGACCAGCACGCCGATCGGTCCGAGCGCGCTGCGCACATCGGCGATGCCCTGGCGCAATGCATCGATGTCGGTGAGATCGACGCGCAGGAACATCGGGCGCGAGCGGTCCGCGCCGAGATCCGCGCCGAGCCGGTCGGCGAGCGCTTCGCCCGCGTCGGTATCGATATCGAAGAACGCGACCTTCGCGCCCTGATCGAAGAAATGCTCGACGAAAGCCGCGCCGATGCCGGTCGCGCCGCCCGTGATGAGCACGGTCTTGCCGGCGAGGCTCGGAAAGCGCGCGAGTTTGCTGTCGATTGCGATGTCGTTCATGAGTTAGTCCCGCGATCCGCGATTCTTCAACTGGTCGAGCAACACGGCGGCGAGCAGGATCGCGCCGCGCACGAGGTACTGATAGAACGCGTCGATGTTGAGCAGGTTCATCACGTTCTCGACGGTGCCCATGATGAGCACGCCGATCACCACGCCCGAAATCGTCGCGCGTCCGCCGAGCAGCGACACGCCGCCCAGCACGCATGCCGAAATCACGTTCAGCTCGAAGCCTTCCGCCGCGTTCGGCTGTCCGGACGTGATCCGCGATGCAAGGATAACCCCGGCGAGCGCCGTCACCGCGCCCTGAATCAGGAAAATCCAGACGCGCGTGCGTTCGACGTTGATGCCCGCGAGCCGCGACGCCTCCGGATTGCCGCCGATCGCGAGCGTGTTGCGCCCGTACACGGTCTGGTTGAGCAACACGCCGAACACGATGAAGCACGCGAGCGTGACCCAGATCGGCAGCGAAATGCCGAGCACGGTGAGGCCGCCGAGTTCGATGAACGTATCCGACGACACGCCCACCGCCTGCCCGTGCGACACGATGAAGCCGAGCCCGCGCACGATTTCCATGGTCGCGAGCGTGGTGATCAGCGCGTTGATGCGCAGATACGCGATCACCGCGCCGTTCACGAAGCCGATCGCCGAGCCCGCCGCCACCGCCGCGATGATCGCGATGAACGTGTTGTTGGTCGCGTTCAGGACCATCGCGCAGAGCACGCCGGCGAACGCGATCGTCGATCCGACGGACAGGTCGAAGTCGCGTGAGGCGAGGCAGAACATCATCGTGCAGGCGACCATGCCGATCTGCGAGATCGACAGCGCGAGCCCGAGCATGTTCTCGATGGAGAAGAAGTGGTCGACGGTCAGCGACATCGTGACGAACATCACGATGAAGATGACGATCAGGCTGTACTCGGTGATCTGCTGCCACCACTTCTGCTTGTCGTTCTTCTGCGGGATCAGCGCGTTCGCGACAGTTTCGCTCGCCTGTCCCACGATGTTTTCTCTTGCTTCCATGATTCGCTCCTCTTTTCTTTACGCGGCCTGGGCGACCGTCTCGGCCTGCGGGAGCGCGAGACTCAGCACCGATTGTTCGTTCGCCTGCCCGCGCGGCAATTCACCCGCGATGCGCCCCTGCCGCATCACGACGATCCGGTCGGACACGCCGAGCACTTCCGGCAGCTCCGACGAAATCATCACGATGGCGCAGCCGCGCTCGGCCAATTGATAGATCACGTTGTAGATTTCGTGCTTCGCGCCGACGTCGATGCCGCGCGTCGGTTCGTCGAGAATCACGACTTTCAGGTCCGGCTCCGCGAGCCAGCGCGACAGAATCGCCTTCTGCTGATTGCCGCCCGACAGAAAGCGGATGCGCTGCCTGCGGCTCGGCGTCTTGATCTTCAGCAACTGAATGAAGCGGTCCGCCGTCTGCGCTTCCTTCTTGCGGTCGAGAAACAGCCCCGCGCGCAGATAATGACGGCGGCACGAGATGTTGATGTTCTCCGCGACCGTCGCCATCGCGACGATGCCCTCTTCCTTGCGATCCTCCGGACACAGCACGATGCCGTGACGGATCGCCTCGCCGGTGCTGCGCACCTTGATCGGCTGGCCGTCGAGCTGGATCGTGCCGTCCTTCTTCTTGTCCGCGCCGTAGACGAGGTGCATCAGTTCGCTGCGTCCCGCGCCGACCAGCCCGAAGAATCCGACGATCTCGCCGCGCCGCACTTCGAAGTTCGCGGGCGCGGAAAGCGCTTCGCCCTGAAGGTTCTTCACCGCGAAGCGCACGTCGCCGAGCGGCCGCGCGCGATAGTTATAGATGTCGCTGATCTCGCGGCCGACCATCTCCTGCACGAGCGTGTCGCGCGGCACTTCGGCAAGCCGCGTATGCGACGCGATCTTGCGGCCGTCGCGGAAAATCGTGCATGCGTCGCACAACTCGTAGATCTCGTCCATGCGATGCGAGATGTAGATCAGTGCGCGCTTGTCCGCCTTCAGATCGCGCACGAGCTTGAAGAGCACTTCCGTCTCGCGATGCGACAGCGACGAAGTCGGTTCGTCGAGCGCGATCACGCGCGCGTTGCGCAACAGCGCCTTGCAGATTTCGACCATCTGACGCTGCGCGATGGAGAGCTTGCGCAGCTTCGCGTTCGGATCGAGATCGACGCCCATCGCGGCGAGCCGCTCACGCACGTGCTTTTTCGCCGCGCTCTTGTTCACCCAGCCGAGCCGGTTCGGCAGCGCGCCGAGCAGCAGGTTCTCGGACACGGTCAAGTCCGGCACGTACTGCAATTCCTGGTGAATCACGGCGATGCCCGACGCAATGGACGCCGCCGCGCTGCCGAAATGCACTTCCTTTTCGTCGATGAGCACGCGCCCCGAATCGGGCTGATACTCGCCGCCGAGAATCTTGAGCAAGGTCGATTTGCCCGCGCCGTTCTCGCCCATCAAACCGTGAACTTCGCCGGCATTGACGTCGAACGACACGCCGTCGAGCGCGCGCACGCCTGGAAACACCTTGCCGATATTGTCAAAACGCAGCGTCGCTGACACATCGCCTCCTATTCTCAAGCGGACCGCACGCGCGGCCCGCTTCTCACACGAAAGACTTAGTTCGACGCCAGGCCCATTTGCTGACGCACCGACGCCACGTTGTCACGCGTGGCGAGCATGCCCGTGGTGAGCGTGAGCGCAGGCGGCGCCTTGCCGTCCTTGATCCACGCGTACATCAGTTCCGACGTTTCTTCGCCGTGGCGCTTCGGGCTGATGATGACGGTGCCGAAGAAGCCCGTCGGCTGCGGCTTCTTGAACTCGTTCAGCGCCGAGTCCGATCCGCCGATGCCGATGCCGATCATGTTGTCCGCCTTGAAGCCGCGGCCTTCCGCTGCGCGCACCGCGCCCAGCACGCCTTCGTCGTTGAGCGCATACGCGACCCAGTGCTTGAACTGCGGGTTCTTCGTGAGCGCGATGTTCGCGGCGTTGAACGCGTTCTCGGTATCGGTCTTCGCTTGCGGCGCGGCGATGATGTTCGCCTTCGGGAAGCCGGCGGCGACGAGCGCATCGGTGGCGCCGCTCGTGCGGTCGTGCGCGGTCGGAAGCTGCTCGTAAGTCACGTCGATGGCGCCGACGTCCTTCATGTCCCAGCCGCGCTTCTTGATCTCGGCGGCGATGCCGTCGCCCACCTGCTTGCCGATGTTGTACGCCGAGATGCCCATGTGCGGCACGGACTCGATCGGCTTGCCGGAACCGTCGACCAAGCGGTCATCGACGGTCATCATCTTCAGCTTGTCCGCCTTCGCCTTCGCGACGATGCCCGGCCCGAGCTTCACGTCGGGCGTGCAGATGATGAAACCCTGCGCCTTTTGCGCGGCGAGGTTGTCGATTGCGCTCATGACCTTTTCGCCCGACGGCGCGCCGATCTTGACCAGCGTGAAGCCCTTTTCCTTCGCGGCGGTTTCGGCGAACTTCCATTCGTCCTGGAACCACGGCTCTTCCGGCTGCTTCACGAGGAAGCCGATCTTGACCTCGTCGGCGGCCTGCGCGACGGGCGCGGCGATCATCGTGGCGCTCGTGGCCGTGGCGGCTGCGATCAGCGTGAGGAACAGTCTGCGTTTCATTTTTTGTCTCCCGAGTTTTCCCGTTGTCTTAAAAAAGCCCGTGTGATGGGCCGGTGGTGAAGCTGTGTGTTCCGCCGTGCCGCGCCGTTGCGCCCCGCGCGGCGTGTTCTAGTCGTGATACAGCGCCGAGCGGCCGCCATCCACGGTGATGCAGCTTGCGTTGATGAACGGCGCTTCGTCCGATGCGAGGAACACCGCCGTCATCGCCACTTCGTGCGGCTGGCCGATGCGCTTCATCGGCTGAAGATCGAGCGTCGCCTCACGCGCGGCCTTCGGATCGGCTTGCGAATTCCACCAATCCAGCGTCAATTGCGTTTCGATGTAACCCGGCGCGATGGCATTCACGCGCACGTTGTTCGGCGCGTATTCGATGCCGAGCGCGCGCGTGAGGCCGATCACGCCGTGCTTCGCGACCGGATACGGAAAGCAGCCGGGGATGATCTTGAACGCGTGCGTCGACGCGATATTCACGATGCTGCCCTTGCCGCGTTCCACCATGCCCGGCAACGCGGCGCGGCAGCCGTTCCAGACGCCGTCGAGATCGACGGCGAAGCAGCGCCGCCAGTCGTCGTCGGTCATCGTGAGCGGGTCGCAGAACACGTTGATGCCGGCGTTGTTCACGAACACATCGAGCGGGCCGAACGCGCTTTCCGTCTGCGCGACCGCTTCCTTCACCGATGCGCTCTGCGTCACGTCCGTGCGCACCGCGAGCACGTTCTTCGCGCCGGTTTCCCGCGTGATGCGCAGAGCCGTCGCCTGCGCCGTTTCGAGGTCCACCTCCGCCAGCGCCACCGACGCGCCTTCGCGCGCGAACGCCAGCGCGATCGCCGCGCCGATGCCGCGCCCCGCGCCCGTGACGATGGCGACCTTGCCGGCGAGGCGATTCATCGCTTCTCACCTTTGGCGATGGCCAGCCCGCCGACGAACGCCTTCGCGTGCGACGCCGTCACTTTCACGCTCTGGCCCGGCTTGTACAGCGCGGAGCCGAGGCCGAAGCCGTTCGCGCCCGCCGTCAAAAACGGGCCCATGTTGTCCGGCGAGATGCCGCCGACCGGCACGAGCGGCACGTCCTTCGCGATCACCGCGCGCCACGCCTTCACGACCGTCGGCCCGAGCTGCTCGGCGGGAAACATCTTCAGCACGTCCGCGCCGTTCTTCAGCGCGATGAAACCCTCGTTCGGCGTCGCGACGCCCGGCGCGCATGCAAGCCCGTGCGACTTCGCGGCGCGCACGACATCGCCGTCGCTGTGCGGCATCACGATGAGTTCGCCGCCGGCGGCTTTCACGCTGTCGACATAGCTCGGATGCAGCACCGTTCCCGCACCGACGATCGCGTCGGCGGGCAGCGCCTGGCGGATCGCCGCGATGCTGTCGAACGGCTGCGGCGAATTGAGCGGCACCTCGACGATGCGAAAGCCCGCTTCGTAAAGCGCGCGGCCGTGATCGGCGGCGTCGGCGGGCGTGACGCCGCGCAAAATCGCGATCAGCGGACACGCGGCGAACGCTTTCGCGAGACCGGCGTGCATTTGATACGGCGCGGGCAGATTGATGGGTGGCTGCATCGTGTTGCTCCTCGTTCGCGTACTGCTCAGGCCGTGCGCGCGGGCGCCGTCACGAGCCCGGCTTGCACGGCGATTCGGTAAAGGCCCTGTTCCGTGGCGTGCGCGACGGTGCGGGCGTCCTGGCAGCCGAAGCGCGCGAGCGCGGCGCGGTAGCGGTCGCAGAGCGCATCGTTGCCGATGAGCCGCAGCGTTCGCCCCGCCAGCGACGACTGATCGCGCGCGAGCACTTCGGACAGGCCGCGCAGTTCGTGGCCGATCAAAAGCCCCGACAGATAATCCGGCTGCTGCCCGGGCGTGAGTTGTCCGGTGAGGCCGAGCGTGCGCGTGCTGAAGATGGTCGCGAGCACGCCGGGATGACCGGCATCGCGCGCCGTATCGACGCCACGCTCGAACGCCGACGCATCCGACGCCGCTTCGGACTGCATCGTGCGGCCGAGAATGGTGTGATCGCGCAGCGCGCTGAACACTTCGCCCGTCATGAACGTGTAGAAGCGCTCGATGCGCCCTTCGCGCACGAACGCCCACTTCGCGTGCGTCCCCGGCAGGCCGATCAGCGCGCCGCCTTCCGCGTTCAGCGATGCATCGCTCGCCAGCGCGCCGAAAATCTGCGTTTCCTCGCCGCGCATCACGTTCGGCAAGATGCCGCGTTCGAGCACGCCCGGCACGATGCGCACCGTCACGCCGCGCGCCGTCTTGATTTCGACGATGCCCGCCACGAGCGCGTTCGCATCGGCGGGCGTTTCGACGTAAGGCGCTTCCGCCCAGCCCTGGGCGCTGCCGACCATGCCGGCGGCCAGCACCGGCAATGGCGGATGCGCGGCGAGCCACGCGCCGCAGGTTTCCTCGAACGCCTCTTCGAAGCCGCCTGCGGGCAGCTTCATGATTCCCGCCGACGATCCGCGCGTGTCGAGCGCGACGCCATCCGCGCCGAGCAGATACGCGCGCAGCGAAGTCGTTCCCCAGTCCAGCGCGACGAGCGCCGGTGCGGCCGTGGGCGCGGTCATCGCTTGATCCTGCGGTTGCTTTGCGGCGCACGCCAGCCGAGTTCCGCGGAGATCGCGCGCGCCTCGCGCTGCACGACCGGAATCAGTTCTTCCATGCGCTCTTCCGGCATATAGGGAATGGTGCTCGCCACCGACAGCGCCGCGACGATCGCGCCCGACGCATCGCGCACGGGCGCGGCGACGCAGCGGATCGACGCTTCGTTTTCTTCGAGATCGAACGTGTAGCCGCCTTGCGAATAGCGCGTCATGCGCTGCACGAACGTGCCGACATCCGGCCGGTTGTCCGGCTTGAAACTCGTGCGTGCGAGCGCGCGATGCGACGCTTCCAGCAGCTTCTTCCACGCGTTCGTTTCGAGGTCGAGCATCATCGCCTTGCCGATGCCCGTCGATGCCAGCGGCATCCGGTGCCCGACGCGCGAGCGCATCTCCAGCCCGCGCGTGCCGGGAATCTTGTCGATGTAGAGCACGTCGTCGCCGTCGCGCACGCCGAGGTGAATCGTGTCGTGCGTATGCTGCGCAAGCGACTGCAGATACGGCCGCGCGACCGTGGTGAGCGGCATCTGTTCGAGCGCGATCGTGCCGAGTTCGATCAGCTTCGGCCCAAGCAGATAGCCGCCCTGCACTTGCCGCAGATAGCGCGCCTGCACGAGCGAACTGACGAGCCGGTGCGTCGTGCTGCGCGTGGTGCCGAGCGCGGCGCTGAACGAGCGCAAATCGCGCGCGCCGTTCGCGGCTGCTTCGAGAATCGCGAGTCCGCGCAGAAGCGTCTGCGTGCCGGCCTGCTGCGGCGTGATGTCGACGAGCGCGCTCGGCAGCGCGATGGCGTCGGGATCGCGGCCGTGAGACTGGCCGTGGGCGGAAGTTTTCGCGCGCGCGTCGGTGGCGCTGGTGCTGGCGCTGGTGGAGTCGTCGGTCATGTCGCGTCGCCCTCGCAGGTCACGCAGCGTGCGCAAGCTCAGGCGCTTGCGAAAGATGGCGCGGGTCCGCGCGCAAGACAGATGAATCGTGCAACGCAACCCGCGAGCGCGGGCAAGCGATCGAATGCATGACGTGTCTCCGAATTTGTTCTTATGGGCGCGTGTCTGTGGCGCACGCGCTCGGGCTTCGTGGCGCATCCATCGAAAGCCTGCACGGATTGTAGGTCCGCCTATCTCGATAATTCAATATGTGATCGACACGCTCACATAATGGGAACCAAGCTGACAGATGAAAGCCGGCCAAAAACGAAAAAGCCCTGATTAATCAGGGCTTTAATATGTTTAGCGACGCAGACTAAATATCATTCGGGCAATTCCGCCGCGCCCATTCGCCGCGCGATGACGCGTGAGCGCGCCGACAGATACGCGGAGTTGCGATGGTCGTCGAAATACTTCGGGCGCGGCAGCATGACGGCCAGGCGCGCGCTTTGTCCCGCCGTCAGTTTCGCCGCCGATGTCTTGTAGTAATACTGCGCCGCCGCTTCCGCGCCGTAGACGCCGTTGCCCCACTCGACCGAATTCAGATAGATCTCGAAGATGCGCTGCTTGTCCATCCAGAATTCGAGCATCCACGTGATGACCAACTCTTGCGCCTTGCGGACATAGCTCTTTTCCCGCGATAGAAACAGGTTGCGCGCGAGCTGCTGCGAAATGGTCGATCCGCCCGCGACGATTTTCCCGCGCGCCTTGTTCTTCTCCCACGCTTGCAGGATCGCGTCCGTTTCGTAGCCGTTGTTGTTGACGAAGTTCGCATCCTCCGACGCGATGATCGCCCGCTTCAGATTCCGCGATATCTGGTCGTAAGGCACCCACGTGCGTTGCAGCGCGGTGCCGGGGCGCGTCTTCGCGAGCGTCCACGCGTCGGCGCGCATGAAGGCGGTCGAGCCGGGATCGAGCTTCGTCCAGATGCCGATCTGCACGAAGAAATAGAGTTGCGTCGCGATGACCGCGATGACGAACACCGATACCGCGTAGCCGATCCATCGCGCCGGACCCAACCGGACGCCCCGGCGCGTCTGCCGCGCGCGCGGCGGCGACGTGTGGCTCGGAGCGGGCGCGGTCGTCATCAGGCTTTCGCGGCCAGCGTCTGGCGCAATTCGCGCAATACCGCGCCGCCGTCCGGGCGCACGCCGCGCCAGATGAAGAACGATTCGGCCGCCTGCTCGACGAGCATGCCGAGACCGTCGGCTGCGCGCGCGCCCAAGCGTTCGGCGTGCTCCATGAAGACAGTCGGTTTCGGGCCGTACATCATGTCGTAGGCGAGCGTGCCGGGGCCGAACGCGGCGTCGTCGCATTCGGGAAGCGCGGCGTCGAGACTGCCGGCCGTCGCGTTGATGACGACGTCGTAGCGCGCTTTTTCCGCGCTCTTGGCGCCGCCGCCCGCGAAGCGCACGCCGCTTTCCTTTGCGCGCGCCGCGAACTGTTCGACGAGTTCGTGCGCCTTCGCCGCCGTGCGATTGACGATGGTGAGCGCCGCCGGCTGCCGGTCGAAGATCGGCAACACGACGCCGCGCGCCGCGCCGCCCGCGCCGAGCAGCAGAATCCGCGCGTCTTTCAGGCTCACGCCCAGATTGACTTCGATGTCCCGCACGAGGCCGACGCCATCGGTGTTGTCGCCGCGCACGCCGTCATCGCCGAAAGAAAGCGTGTTCACCGCGCCCGCCGCCGCCGCGCGCGGCGACAGGGAATTCGCGAAGGCGTGGGCGTCGAGCTTGAACGGCACGGTCACGTTCATGCCGCGCCCGCCCGACGCGATGAAGGTCTTCACCGCCGCCTCAAAGCCGCCGAGCGGCCCGAGAATGCGGCCGTACTCGACCGGCTCGCCCGTCTGCTCGGCGAAGCGCGCGTGAATCCACGGCGACTTGCTGTGCTCGACCGGATTGCCGATCACTGCGTACTGGTCTTTCATGCCGCCGGTTCCTCCGCGTTGCCGGGCGATTCCGGCTGAGGCTGCTCCGCCGAAGCTTCCGCCTGCGCTTCGGCTTCGCTTTGCGCGCTGAGATCGTCGGCTTCGATGATCTCTTCTTCCGCTTCGTCTTCTTCGACGGGCGCGCTCGCGGACGGCGCGTCGATCACGTTCAGCAGACGGCACGATGCCTCGACGGTCAGCTCGTCGATCGACACCACTTCGAGCATCACGCGCGTGCCGCGCGCGTGCACGCCGAGACCCGGCACGTGCAGGATCAGCGGAATCTCTTCGAGACGCACGAGATCGTCCTTCACCACCGACGCCGGAACGTGCCGCTTGTTCTCCTGCTTGAGCCAGCGCAGGCACCAGAAATACTCCATCCGGCGCTGATGATCGGCGTACGCGGTGTAGGTATCGTCGAAACCCTGCACGACGGCGAACAGGTCCGCGTCCTTCGGCTTGAACGGCGCGGCGAGCTTCGCGGTCACGCCGTGCTGCACGCACGCGAGCAGTTGCCACTGATTGACGAGATCGACGTATCGGCGCAGCGGCGACGTGCTCCACGCGTATTGCGCGACGCCGAGACCTTCGTGCGGCGCGGGCGTCGTCTGCATGCGCGTGCGCTTGGGGCCGGGACCGCCGAAACCGCGCTGCGAGCGATAAATGCCCGGCACGCCGTGATCGTTGAGGAACGCGCCCCACGACGAGTTCGCGAGAATCGCCAGTTCGGCGACGATCAGATCCAGCGGCGATCCACGGCGGCGCGGCGTGATGGTGATGTGCTCGCCATCGACATAAAAGTTGAAGTCGTTGTTGCGCTGCACTTCGCGCTTGAGGCCGAACGTCGCGCGCGCCTGCTGGCGCTTTTCGAAGAGCGCCTGCGCGAGCGGCCACAGCACGGCGATGTCTTCCTTGTGCGGATAGTCGCCCGTTCCGGCGGCGAGGCTTTCCTCGGTGACGTGCTCGTCGAGATGGTTGTGCCGCAGATTGCTCTTCACGAAGACGCGTTCGGCGCGCGTTTCCGTCGCGACGATGTCCTGCGTCTCCCGATTCACGATGATGTAAAGCGACAGCGCCGGACGCAGCCCGCCTTCGCCGAGCGTGAACACCTCGACGACGTTGTCGGGCAGCATCGTGATCTTGTCGCCGGGCATGTAGACCGTGGACAGACGGCTGCGCGCGATCGAATCGATGGTGTCGCCCCGCGCGATGCCGAGCGCCGGCGCCGCGATGTGGATGCCCACGCGCACGCGGCCATCGGCGAGATGTTCGACGGAGAACGCGTCGTCGATTTCGGTGGTGGTGACGTCGTCGATGGAAAACGCCTGGACGTTCGCCTCGGGCAAATCATCCGGCAACGGCGACGGCTCCACCGCCGGAAAGCCGATGCCGTGCGGGAAGAACTCCGACAGGAAGCGCGCTTCGTGCAGCGCCCGCGCCGACGCGATGCCGCCGCATTCGAGCATCAGCCGCGCCTGCGAAATGCCGCGCGCGGCGGCGGCGGCTTCGAGCGCCTTGTATTCGATCGAATTCTTGTCCGGCTTCGTCAACAGGCCGATGGCCTTGCCTTTCAGCGCCTCGGGCAGCTTGCCCGCCTTCAGTTCCTCTTCGTAGCCCGCCTGCACGAGCGCCTGCTGACGCTTGCGCTCCAGCGACGCGAGCGCCATCTGCAACTGTTCCTGCGGCGCGCGCTGATACTGCCCGCGTCCCTTGCGCCGGAAATAGACCGGCGAGCCGTGCATGCGCAAGACGAGCGCCGCGCGTTCGGTCGGGCCGAACTTGTCGCCGAAATAATCCGCGCCGAGCGTGGCGAACGGAAACTCCTCGTCGGGCGCGCATTCCCACAGAAAATCGAGATCGATTTCCTGCGCGATGGCGTCGGCTTCCTGCATCAGATCGCCGGCGGCGGGCTTCTCGAATTCGATCAGCACGTCCTTCGCGCGCACCTTGGCGCGGCGTCCGCCCGGCAACTCGACCTGGAACGCGTCGCCCTGTTTCGACAAGACCGAGCCGGCCTTGAAACTACCCGATTCCTCGAAGAAAACGTTCACTCAATACTCTCGTAAGACGGTGGACCGGCTCGCTGCGCGCGCGCCGGCGTATGAATGGATGTCACGCGGCCGCGGGCGCGAGCGCTGCGCGCGGCGTTTGATCGCAGAACGCGAGCACGTCGGCGAGATGGTCCGCGAAGTCGCTGATCGCGTGATTGCTGCCTTCGATCAATGTCGTGCGCACGCCGGGATAGTGGGCGAGCATCGCGCGATAGTCGAGCACTTCGTCGCCGGTCGCGGCAATCAGAAAGTAGCGCTCGGGGCGCGTGACGGCATCGACGTGAAGCGCGCGCAGTTCGTCGAGATGGCGCGGCAACACGGTGATGCTGCCGCCGCCGTGCCACAAAGGCTGATCGCCGAGATACGCGCTGAGATCGACGTCGGGCATCACGGCGGGATTGAGCAGCACCGCGCGCCAGCCGTGCTTTTCCGCGAGCCACGTCGCGTAATAGCCGCCGAGCGAACTGCCGACGACGGTGACATCGTCCGGATTGACCGTGCCGCCGATGCTTTCCGCCAGCGCGATGGCCTCGCGCGGCGAGACCGGCAACACCGGGCACTGCCATTCGCTCAGCCGGCCGAGTTCCGCGAGGCGCGCGCGCATCATGCGCGCCTTGAACGATTGGGGAGACGAGCGAAAGCCGTGCAGGTAGAGAATCACGCGGGGCCTCTTGCGGTTGTCCCCGGGTTGGGACGCGCCGACAGCGCGTCGAGCAATTTCTGATGCACGCCGCCGAAACCGCCGTTGCTCATCACGAGCACGTGGTCGCCGGGGCGCGCGGCGGCTGCGACCGCTTTGACCAGCGGTTCGATGTCGTTGAACGCCTGCGCCTTGTCTCCGAGCGGCGAAAGCGCTTCGGCCAGATCCCAGCCGAGCTTGTCGCGGCCATCGCGCGCGCCGTAGCCGAACACGAGATCCGCGCCGGCGAGGCTCGCGGGCAGCTGCGCTTTCATCGTGCCGAGCTTCATGGTGTTCGAACGCGGCTCCAGCACGGCGAGCACGCGCGCGTGACCCGAATTGCCGATGCGCGTGCGCAGTCCCGCGACCGTGGTTTCGATGGCGGTCGGATGATGCGCGAAGTCGTCGTAGACGGTGACGCCGTCGACGCTGCCCTTCACTTCCATGCGCCGCTTGACGTTGCGAAAGCTCGCGAGCGACTTGACCGCTTGCGACGCCGGCACGCCGACCGAGCGCGCCGCCGCGATCGCCGCGAGCGCGTTCATGCGATTGTGCTCGCCCTGAACCTGCCATTCGACGACGCCCAGCCGCTCGCCTTCCCAATACACGGCGAACTGCTCGTCGACGGGTTCGCCGTCGCGCGCGGGCAGCGCCTGCCATCCGCCGTCGACGCCGAATCGTTCGACGCCCGACCAGCATCCGCGCGACAACACGCGTTCGAGCGCGTTCTCGCGCCCGTTCGTGACGATGCGCCCGACGCCCGGCACCGTGCGCACGAGATGATGGAATTGCGTTTCGATGGCGGCGAGATCCGGAAAGATGTCCGCGTGATCGAATTCGAGATTGTTCAGCACCGCCGTGCGCGGCCGATAGTGGACGAACTTCGAGCGCTTGTCGAAGAACGCGGTGTCGTACTCGTCGGCTTCGATGACGAAGAAGCTCGAATCCGTCAAACGCGCGGAAATGCCGAAGTTGAGCGGCACGCCGCCGATCAGGAAGCCGGGATTCATGCCGGCGTCTTCGAGCAGCCACGCGAGCATGGAGCTTGTCGTGGTCTTGCCGTGCGTGCCGGCGACCGCGAGCACCCATTTGCCCGCCAGCACGTGCTCGCCGAGCCATTGCGGACCGGACGTGTACGGCAGGCCGCGATCGAGAATGGCTTCCATCAGCGGATTGCCGCGCGACACCACGTTGCCGACGACGAACAGATCCGGCTCGAGCGACAACTGCTCGACGCCATACCCTTCGATCAGTTCGATGCCCTGCGCTTCGAGTTGCGTGCTCATCGGCGGATAGACGCCCGCGTCGCAGCCGGTGACCTTGTGGCCCGCTTCCCGAGCCAGGACGGCGAGACCGCCCATGAAGGTGCCGCAGATGCCGAGGATGTGGATGTGCATAAACCGTGTCGCGCCGCGCGGGCGATGAAGTGCGGAAAAGAGAGACGGGCGCTCGGCGACGAAATTCGTGCAGGAACGCGCCTGGAGGCGCATATTGTAACCGAGCGCGCCGGCCGCCTTGCAGCGCGCCTGCAGGCCGCAAAGGCCGCCGGGCGTTATCTAGTATGATTCCCCAATGGTTCGCAAATCACACATCGATCCGCAGCGCGTGCGCGAGGAAATCGCGATCGCGGCAGCGAGAATGATCGCCGAAGACGGCCTCGACTACTCCACCGCGAAGCGCAAGGCGGCGCGGCAAGTCGTCGGCGAGGCGAAGATCGGCGGCGAGTTCTTGCCCGACAACGACCAGATCGAAGAGGAAATTCGCGAGTATCAGGCGATTTTCCAGAGCGACAGCCAGCCCGCCGTCCTGCGCCGCATGCGCGAGGCCGCGCTCGACTGGATGGAGCGGCTCAAGCCCTTCGATCCGTATCTGACCGGCGCGGTGCTCAACGGCACGGCAGGCGAGCATTCGGACATCCATCTGCAATGCTTCTGCGACAACCCGAAGGAAGTCGCCATTTACCTGCTGAACGCCAACATTCAGTACGACGTCTCCGAGACGCGGCACTTCGCGGGGCGCGGCTATGTCGAGACGCTGAGCTTTCTGATTCGCGAGCGCGGCGAGGAGCCGATCGGCGTGCATATCGCGCTCTACGGCGCCGACGATCTGCGCGGCGCGGTGCGTGCCGACGGACGCGGACGGCTTGCGCGCGCGAACGCGGCGGCCGTGCGCGCGTTGCTCGACGATCCCGGCCATTCCGATCGTCCGCCGCTCGAAATCGGCGGATGAATCTCACAAAATTCTCATCTTCATGAACAGCAAACGCATCCTGGCGGCTCTCGCGGTCGCAATCGCCGCGACGATCGGCGGTTTTTACGCGGGCCACACCTTCACCGGCGTCGATACCGAAGCCGCCACGCCGAACACCGGCGCGGTCGATCAGTTGTGGAAGATCACGCCGCCCGCCGCCGCCGGCACGTCGCAGCCGCTCGCGGCCTTCAAGGGCAAGCCGGTCGTCGTCAATTTCTGGGCGTCGTGGTGCGGCCCGTGCGTCAAGGAAATGCCGACGCTCTCGGCCATCCAGCGCGAGTATCAGAAAAAGGGCATCACGTTCATCGGCCTCGGCGTGGACAGCGAGAAGAATGTCAACGACTTCCTGAAGAAAGTCCCAGTCGATTACCCCGTCTACGTGACCGGCTTCGGCGGCGCGGATCTTGCGCGGAGTTTCGGCAACAACGCGGGCGGGTTGCCATTTACCGTTGTGATCGACGCAAAAGGCGCCGTTCGGTCGACAAAACTCGGCGAAGTCAACGAAGCGGAGCTGAAGCGCACGCTCGACGCGCTGTAAAAAATCGCCGCTCGTTGGCGCGTGTTTTGCATAAGTAAGCAGCAATTTAGCGTGCTTTTGCGGGAACTTCGTCCTTCGGGCGCGACAATGCCGGTAAATTGTCCCGTCCCGTTTTCGACGTCTGCACGGTAAAACTAGACAAAATTCTCTAAAAGGCGCTAAAGTGCGCCGAATTCCGCACAACCCGAAGCGACCATGATCATTCCGCCGGTGCCGAAAGGCCATGCAGCCGATGAAGCCGATAGCCGCGCAAGCGGCCCCGGCTGCCGCGCCGCGTGCGATGTGACTGCTCGCGTGCCGTTCGGGCGCGCGCTTCAAAGCGATCACGCGGAGGCGTTCACGACGAACGCCGCCGACGTGCCGATCGACTCCGCCGATTTTGTCGCCGGCGCATGGACGGGCGCACCGATGCGCCGCGCGCATGCGTACGCCGCACGGCTGGCCGCGCCGGCTCGCGGCTGACAGTCAGAACACCCACAAATCAAGTCAAGCACCGGGCAGTCCCGGTCTCCAAGTATTGAAAGGGGATTTTTCGATGGACCTTCGTAAACTGAAAACGCTGATCGACCTCGTCTCGGAATCCGGCATCTCGGAGCTGGAAGTGACGGAAGGCGAAGGCAAGGTTCGCATCGTCAAGAACGCAGCACCGGTCTACATGCAGGCGCCGCAGCAGTACGCGCCGCAAGCGTCGGCTCCGGCCGCGCCGAGCTTCTCCGGCGGCGTGGATGCCGGCGCGAGCGCGCCCGCGACGCCCGCCTCCGCTGCGCCGCAAGGCCACATCGTGACCTCGCCGATGGTCGGCTCGTTCTACCGCGCGCCGTCGCCGGGCGCGGACCCGTTCGTCCAGGTCGGCGATACGGTGAAGGAAGGCCAGACGATCTGCATCATCGAAGCGATGAAGCTCCTGAACGAGATCGAAGCCGACAAGTCCGGCGTCGTGAAGGAAATCCTCGTCGAGAACGGTCAGGCGGTCGAATACGGCCAGCCGCTCTTCGTGATCGGCGACTAAGCGCGTCGGGCCGTGCGCCGGACGCTTCGCTCCGGTCCGCCCGGCTTCACCGCGCCGGCGCACGCCATCCGGAACAATCCGGACGCGCGCGCCGCCGATTCGAATCCCGAGGGCCGCTCGCGCGTGCCCGTTGATGAGCCGACCCACAGCCATGTTTGAAAAAATCCTCATTGCGAACCGCGGCGAAATCGCGCTTCGCATCCAGCGCGCGTGCCGCGAACTGGGCGTCAAGACCGTCGTCGTCTATTCGGAAGCCGACAAGGAAGCCAAGTACGTGAAGCTCGCCGACGAAGCCGTGTGCATCGGACCGGCGCCGTCGAACCTGTCGTATCTGAATATGCCGGCGCTCATCAGCGCCGCCGAAGTCACCGACGCCGAAGCGATCCATCCCGGCTACGGTTTCCTTTCCGAGAACGCCGACTTCGCCGAGCGCGTCGAGCAATCGGGCTTCACGTTCATCGGGCCGCGCCCCGAAACCATTCGCCTGATGGGCGACAAGGTCACCGCGAAGCAGACGATGATCAAGACCGGCGTGCCGTGCGTGCCGGGCTCGGAAGGCGCGTTGCCGGACGATCCGAAGGAGATCGTGAAGATTGCGCGCGCGGTCGGCTATCCCGTCATCATCAAGGCGGCGGGCGGCGGCGGCGGACGCGGCATGCGCGTCGTGCATACGGAAGCGGCGCTCGTGAACGCGGTCAACATGACGCGCGAAGAAGCGGGCCGCGCGTTCGGCAATCCGCAGGTCTACATGGAGAAATTCCTGGAGAACCCGCGGCATATCGAAATTCAGGTGCTATCGGATTCGTTCCGCAACGCCATCTGGCTCGGCGAGCGCGATTGCTCCATGCAGCGCCGCCACCAGAAGGTGATTGAGGAAGCGCCGGCGCCGGGCATCGCGCGGCGGCTGATCGACCGCATCGGCGATCGTTGCGCCGACGCCTGCAAGAAGATGGGCTATCTCGGCGCGGGCACGTTCGAATTCCTGTACGAGAACAACGAGTTCTACTTCATCGAAATGAACACGCGCGTGCAGGTCGAGCATCCGGTGACGGAGCTGATCACGGGCGTCGATATCGTGCAGGAGCAGATTCGCATCGCCGCCGGCGAGAAGCTCGCGTTCCGCCAGAAGGACATTCAGTTTCGCGGCCACGCGATCGAATGCCGCGTCAACGCGGAAGATCCGTTCAAGTTCACGCCGTCGCCGGGACGCATCACGTCGTGGCACGCGCCGGGCGGCCCGGGCATCCGCGTCGATTCCCACGCGTACAACGGCTATTTCGTCCCGCCGAACTACGATTCGATGATCGGCAAGCTGATCGCGTACGGCGCGACGCGCGAGCAGGCGATCAACCGCATGCGCATCGCGCTGTCGGAAATGGTCGTGGAAGGCATTTCGACGAACATTCCGCTGCATCGCGAATTGATGATCGACGCGAAGTTCGTCGAGGGCGGCACGAGCATCCACTACCTCGAGAACAAGCTGGCCGCGCGCCAGGCGGCGGTCGCCGAAGAGTCCTGAGTTCGATAGAGACACGAGCATGAGTTACCGGGAACTGATCGCCGAGCTGGACCGCGAGCACGCCGAAGCGCTGTCGGATGCGCTGCTTGAAATCGGCGCGCTGTCGGTGTCCGTCGAAGACGCCGACGCCGACACGCCCGACGAGCAGCCGCTCTTCGGCGAGCCCGGCCTCACGCCGGAGCGCAGCGCGTGGAAGCGCTCGCGCGTCGTCGCCCTGCTCGCGCAAGACGCCGATCCCGCCGTGCTGCTCGCCGCAGCCGCCAACGAGATCGGCCTCACCGCGACGCCCGCGTTCAGCGTGCGCGAAGTCGAGGAACAGGATTGGGTGCGTCTGACGCAGGCGCAGTTCGAGCCGATTCCCATCGGCCAGCGCATCTGGGTCGTGCCGTCGTGGCACGACGCGCCGGATCCGTCCGCGCTCGTGCTCGAACTGGACCCCGGCCTCGCGTTCGGCACGGGCAGCCATCCGACCACGCGTCTTTGCATGGAGTGGCTGGAGCAATCGGTGCAGCCGGGGCAGTCGCTGCTCGATTACGGCTGCGGCTCGGGCATCCTCGCGATCCTTGCTAAGAAATGCGGCGCCGATCCCGTATTCGGCATCGACATCGATCCGCAAGCGGTCGAATCCGCGCGCCAGAACAGCGAACGCAATCGCGCGGAAGTCACCTACGGACTGCCGGATGAATGTCCCGCCGGCGAGTTCGATATCGTCGTCGCGAACATTCTCTCGAATCCGCTCAAGCTGATGGCCTCGATGCTTGCCGCGAAGGTCAAGCCGGGCGGACGCATCGCGCTGTCGGGCATCCTCGCGCGACAGGCCGACGAGGTCGCGGCGGTGTACGCGCGCTGGATCGATATCGGCGTCTGGCGCGACCACGAAGGCTGGGTCTGCCTCGCCGGGACGCGGCGCGAAAGCCTTTAGAATAGCGCCATCGTTCACGACGCGGCCGCGAGGCCATTGGCACTTTCATATGGCGCTGGCAACCCGCTGCCCACACTGCGAAACCGTATTCAGGCTCGACCCGCATCTGGTCGCGCCGCATGATGGCCGTGTGCGTTGCGGCCACTGTCAGGAAGTATTCGATGCCGCGCATCATCGCTTCGAGCTTCCCGACGACGCGGCCGCAGCGGGCGAAGCGCAGCACGCCGCCATCATCGACGATGAAGTCGCGGTCGGCCCGTCCACGTTATCGCGCACGAACGACGCCGACACGGAACCACCCACGCTCGCCGTGCCCCGCCCGCTGGAACTGGGCAACCGCGCCGCGAGCAAGCCGTCCACGCCCCCTCCCGCCGACGAAGACGACGACCCCACGCTTCATGCGAACGCGCCGGCATTCGCTGGCGCGTCGTCGCGTCCCGTTCGTAACGATGCCGCCAACGAACCGGCCGTGCAGCCGCCCGCCGACGATCGACGCAAGCCGTTCGTTCGCGTGAGCCCGCCGCACGACGATCCCGCGAAGCGTCCGCCGCCGCGCCCGGAGCCGCCGTCGTCGACGCGCTTCGTGAATCCCGTCGACGATCGCGCGGAACCGTTCATCGGACCGGTTCACGGCAACGCCGATGCACCGCCCGCGCGCCCCGCCCCGCCGCCCGAGCCCGCTCCCGCCTGGCGTGACGACGACGAACCCGGCTTCGGCGCCAGGCCGTCCGCACCGGGAGCCGCGCACGCGCCGAGCGCCAACGAAGCCTTCCCGGTGATGCGCGAATCGCGCCCCGCAGCGCAGCGGCCGAGCCCCGGGCGCAAGGGTTTGATCGCCGCCGGCTACGTGCTGGCGTTCGTGCTCGCGCTGCTGTTCTTCGTGCAGCTCGCGTGGTGGCAGCGCGAAGCGGTCATGGTCTACATGCCCGGCACGCGCGCGCTGTACGCGAAGGTGTGCATCGAAACCGGCTGCACGTTCTCGCCGCCGCGCTATATCGCGGGGCTGCAGATCGAAAGCTCGGGACTGCGTCAGGTCGACGGTCCCCACAAGCTCGAACTCAAGCTGATGCTGCGCAATCGCGCGGACGTCGCGCTCGCGTATCCGGCGCTGGAACTCACGCTGCTCGACGACAAGAACGAGGTCGCCGTCCGCCGCGTGCTGTGGCCGCAGGATTACGCGCGACCGGGTACGATATTCGCCATCGGCCTTCCGCCGCAGAGCGCGCAGCCGGTCGTCGTGCGGCTCGATACCGGCGACGCCGTCGCCGCGAACTATCGCGTTCAGGTCTTCTATCCGTGATCGCGCATCGGCGCATCTTCGCCGGCGCGTTCGCGACGCCAAGTGCATTTTCCCGTCAGCATCTGACACCTCTCTGGAGCGCAACATGAGTCAAGTTACCCTCGGCGGCAACCCCATCGAAGTCAGCGGCACGTTCCCGAGCGCAGGACAGCAGGCACCGGAATTCACGCTCGTCGGCACGGACCTCGGCGACATTTCGCTCGCGAGCTTCGCGGGCAAGCGCAAAGTGCTGAACATCGTGCCGAGCCTCGACACGCCGACCTGCGCCACCTCGACGCGCAAGTTCAACGAATCCGCCGGCAAGCTCGACAACACGGTCGTGCTCGTCGTCTCGGGCGATCTGCCGTTCGCGGCCAAGCGCTTCTGCACGACGGAAGGCCTCGCCAACGTGGTGACGGCATCGACGTTTCGCGGACATGAATTCGCGCAGTCGTATGGCGTCGACGTGACGAGCGGTCCGCTCAAGGGACTGACGGCGCGCGCGGTCGTCGTGCTCGACGAAAACAACAAGGTGCTGCACTCGGAGCTCGTGCCGGAAATCAAGACCGAGCCGAACTACGACGCAGCATTGTCCGCGCTGAAGTAATCGCATGACCGGACCGCCACGGCGGTCCGCATACGGGGCGCGGCAACGCTTCGAATCTGGAAAGCAACCGCCGCCGCGCGCCGTATGCGCCTCCTCTTCCTCGGCACCTAAACTAAAAGGACGTTCGCCTTGGCTACGCTCATCTGCGGCTCGCTCGCCTACGACAACATCATGACCTTCCAGGGCCGCTTCGGCGACCACATCCTGCCGGACCAGGTGCACATGCTGAACATCAGCTTCCTGGTGCCGACGATGCGGCGCAACTTCGGCGGCTGCGCGGGCAACATCGCGTATGCGCTGAAGCTGCTCGGCGGCGATCCGAAGATCATGGCGACGCTCGGCGAAGCGGACGCGCAGCTTTACATCGACCGGCTCGATGCGCTCGGTTTGTCGAAGGAATACGTGCGCGTGCTGCCCGAGCAGCATTCGGCGCAATGTTTCATCACCACCGATCTCGCGAACAACCAGATCACCGCCTTCCACCCCGGCGCGATGATGGAATCGCACCTCAATCGCGCCGACGAAGCGCAGGGCATTTCGCTCGGCATCGTGGCTCCGGACGGCGCCCGCGGCATGCGCGAGCACGCGGACGGCCTGGCGCGCGCGGGCGTGCCTTTTGTCTTCGATCCGGGTCAAGGATTGCCTATCCTTGAAGGTGTAGAGCTTTGTCGCATGATTGAACTTGCCACATACGTGGCGGTCAACGATTACGAAGCCAAGTTGTTGAGCAACAAGACCGGCTGGTCGATCGAAGACATCAAGAGCCGTGTCGATGCCCTCATCGTGACGCGCGGCGAACATGGCGCGCAGATTTATCATGAAGGCGGCGTGCTCGAGGTGCCGGCGGTGAAGGCGCAGCAGGTCGTGGATCCGACCGGTTGCGGCGACGCGTTCCGAGGCGGGTTGCTGTACGGCATCGAGAACAAGCTTGGCTGGGAAAAGACGGGGCGTCTCGCGAGTCTGATGGGTGCGTTGAAGATCGAGCATCAAGGCCCGCAAACCTACGCGCCGACGCGCACCGAAATCGAAGAACGGTTCAGGCAGGCGTTTGGAAGCAGCCTGTCGTGACTGCGTGGATGATTGGAGTAAAGGGATGAAAACGGTAAGTCGCATCGTGCTGGCAGCAGCGCTCATCGGCTCAGTCGCGCTGACGGGCTGCGCCTACAACAGCAGTTCGCCGGACGTCTACACGGCGTCGCAGGCGCAGCGCGAAGAAACGGTGCGCATGGCGACCGTCGAAAGCGTGCGCGGCGTGAAGATCAGCTCGAACAACGGCCAGCCGACGGGCCTCGGCGCCATCGGCGGCGGCGCGCTCGGCGGCGTCGCGGCGGGCAGCGCGATCGGCGGCGGCAACGGGTCGATCATCGCGGGGATCATCGGCGGTCTCGCGGGCGCGGTGGCGGGGAATGCGGTCGAGAACAGCGTCGCGACGAAGAACGGGCTGGAAATCACCGTGCGCCTGGACAACGGCGACATGCGCGCGATCACCCAAACGTCGAACGGCGAAGTGTTCCAGGCGGGCGAGCGGGTTCGCCTGCTGTCGAGCGGCGGCGTGACGCGCGTGACGCACTAGGCATCGAGGTATTCAGCCGAAGAATCCGCAGCGGGTCTTCGGCGACTGACAGAAGCGCATGTGTCGAAAGACGCATGCGCTTTTTCTTTGCGATGCGCGTTCGCGCGCGAGGCAGAGTCGCTTCGTTCGCCGAAGCGAAAAACCCGCCGCCGGGTTGCCCCGGCGACGGGTCGAGGCCGGGTAGGCCTACCCGGTCTTAAGGCACATCGAAGTGTGCCGTGGCGATGCGTACCGCTTGTACCGACGCTTACGGGCGGCTGCCCGTCGGGAACGGCCATGCCGCTGCCGGGTTCAGCGCCGTCTTGACCGCAGCGGCCGGAGCAGCCGGAGCGGGCGTCGAGACGGTCGTTGCCGTCGTTGCAGGAGCGGCAGCCGTCGTCTTCTTTGCAGCAGCAGCCTTCTTGGCCGGAGCCTTCTTTGCTGCAGGCGCGGCCTTCTTCGCTGCGGGCGCAGCCGCAGGAGCGGCAGCCGAAGCGGAAGCAGGCGCAGCGGGCGCAGCAGGAGCGGAAGCCGACTTCGCCGCCGCCTTCTTCGCGGGGGCCTTCTTCGCAGCAGCCTTTTTCGCGGGGGCCTTCTTGGCAGCAGCCTTCTTCGCGGCCGCTTTCTTCGCAGGCGCCTTCTTCGCGGCTGCCTTCTTCGCCGGCGCCTTCTTCGCGGCTGCCTTCTTGGTCGCTACTTTCTTGGTGGCGACCTTCTTCGCTGCGGCTTTCTTAGCGGGCGCCTTCTTCGCTGCGACCTTCTTGGCAGCGGCCTTCTTCGCCGGCGCCTTCTTCGCTGCGACCTTCTTAGCGGCTACTTTCTTGGTGGCCACTTTCTTTGCTGCCGCCTTCTTGGCCGGCGCTGCCTTCTTCGCAGCAACCTTCTTCACTGCGACTTTCTTTGCTGCAACCTTCTTCGTGGCGACCTTCTTCGCTGCTACTTTCTTCGCCGGAGCGGCCGCCTTCTTGGCGGTGACTTTCTTAGCTGCAGCCTTTTTCGCGGCGGGTTTCTTCTTGGCAACTGCCATGGTTTTTCTCCTTCAGGTTTTCAGATGAGAGTCAGTTCAAACAACACCCTTCGTCAAAACCCGCTTCCCGCGTGGAGGCTCTCGGGGCACACGCTACGAAGCGGATTATTCATCGGCGTACGCTGATCCCACCTGCTTACGCTAATGAATACGGCAAGGCGCGCCGTGCCCCAAGGCACCGCGCGCCAAATTAAGTCAGCGCCGATACCGCGCGCCGCCCATCGCTTGATCGAGCCAGCGAGCTTGCCGCTGGCGTTTTCCGGGGGGAAGTTTGCCCATCCCTTTGAAGGGAACGCAAAACGCCTGTCTTCAGATCGGACCACTCGGTCCGCCAGTTCAGTAGGCGCACTTTGCATCAGGCGACCGTTCTCCTAAACCTTGTCGGCCAGGCGCGCGTGAGTGTCACGCCGCTGCCAGGCCGTCCCATCGATTTCGTCTGCAACACGTCCTGGATTTTTATTATTCCCAGGTCAGCGCGCCGCCGGTTTGATACTCAATCACGCGTGTCTCGAAGAAGTTGCGTTCCTTCTTCAAGTCGATCATTTCGCTCATCCACGGGAACGGGTTTTCCTCGTTCGGGTAGAGCGGGTCCAGGCCAATCTGCTGGCAGCGCCGATTGCAGATGAAGCGCAGGTAGCTCTTGAACATCGACGCATTCAGGCCGAGCACCCCGCGCGGCATGGTGTCTTCAGCGTAGCGATATTCGAGTTCCACCGCTTCCTTGAAGAGCTCGCGGATTTCGGCCTTGAATTCGGCGGTCCACAGTTGCGGCTCTTCCAGCTTGATCTGGTTGATGAGGTCGATGCCGAAATTGCAGTGCATCGATTCATCGCGGAGGATGTACTGATACTGCTCCGCCGCGCCCGTCATCTTGTTCTGGCGACCCAGCGCCAGAATCTGCGTGAAGCCCACATAGAAGAACAGTCCTTCCATGATGCAGGCGAACACGATCAACGACTTGAGCAATTTCTGGTCCGCTTCCAGCGTGCCCGTGGTGAAGGCCGGGTCGGTCAGCGTCTGGATGAACGGGATGAGGAACTCGTCCTTGTCGCGAATCGACTTGACTTCGTGATACGCGTTGAAGATCTCGCTTTCGTCGAGACCGAGCGATTCGACGATGTACTGATACGCATGCGTGTGGATCGCCTCTTCGAATGCCTGGCGCAGCAGGAACTGGCGGCACTCCGGAGCGGTGATGTGACGATACGTGCCGAGCACGATGTTGTTCGCGGCGAGCGAGTCCGCCGTCACGAAGAAGCCGAGGTTGCGCTTGACGATGCGGCGCTCGTCGTCGGACAGGCCGTTCGGATCTTTCCACAGGGCGATGTCTCGCGACATGTTCACTTCCTGCGGCATCCAGTGGTTCGCGCAACCGGCGAGGTACTTTTCCCACGCCCACTTGTACTTGAACGGGACCAGCTGATTGACGTCGGTCTTGCCGTTGATGATCCGCTTGTCGGCGACATTGACGCGCGCTTCGCTCTGTGCGGCGATGGCGCCGGCGGACGGCGTAGCGGCTGCGGGCGGAACGAAGCCGTCCGAGAAGATGTTCGTCGAGTTCGACTGAGCAGTCTGATGGGTCGCTTGATGATCAGCAGCATGCGCTGCTTGCGTACCGAAAGTCGTGCCTTGAGCGTTGCGCAACGGGTTCTGTTGCGAAGCGCTCGAGGGAGCTACGGCAGTGGTCTCGTCATCCCAGTTGAGCATAAATTCTCACCATCAATTTAGATCGGTTTGTACCATCTTTTCATGAGCGATAAAAGAGCTTGCTCATGAAAATTCTCGTTTTCTATCGTTTGAGGTTCAGCGTTGCTACCTGCATACAACACTTGGCTCGAAGCTATGTGTGCGACGCGTGTTGCGAGCATCGATGAGACGAGTGTGAAGCGGTCCTCATCGACTGTCATCGAAGGCTTCGATGCGTGCTTACTGCGTGCTCTACTGCGTTGCATCGATGCTTCGACAGCCTTGCCGCGTGAGGCTTCGCGGCCGGTGACGGAAATGCTTCGAAGCGAAGGGGCGACGCAAGAGAAGCATGTGTCGGCGTGCGGCTCGCGATGATTCGCATGCTTGATCGACGCGGTGACGCTCATGCGACTTCGCTTCGTGATTCATGCGATGTCATCGGCGATGAAGCGGCATGTCGCACACGCCATCTTCGATTGCCTTCGAGCGCTTCGCACACGCCGCGCGAGTGGCTCAAGCACGTCGCTTCGCTGGCCGCCGCGCGCTTCGAATTCGTTGCCGAAGTTTAGCATCCGCGCGCTGTTTTCTACAAGATATTGTGTCCGCCGTTGCGGCCCCATACAACCTATAGCGTCGATGCGCAAGCACGAAAAAGCATCAGCGTCGCAGCGGATCGAGCAGAGAACGCAGGTTGTTGTGATCGATCTCGTGCATGAGCGCGAGTAATGCGCCGAGCTTGCCTGCAGGAAAACCCTCACGTGCGAACCATGCGAGATAGTGGCCGGGCAAGTCGGCGAGCAGCCGGTCCTTGTACTTGCCGTAGGGCATCGTCTGCGTGACGAGACGTTGCAGGTCTTGCGGGTCCATCGTTGCTTCACTCCTCGTGTATGTTCATCGCATCACATTGCGCGGCGCGAGTGGTCGGCAGGTGCTCCATATCGGTGCCATAATCGCCGCTCCTCCCGCCATGATGATCGCGCTCCCTGATGCCGCTCGCCGTCAAAGCTTTCATTGCCCCTCTCATCGTCGCGTGTGCGATGTTCATGGAAAGCGTCGACGCGAATGTCATCGTTACTGCGATTCCTGAAATGGCTCGCGCGTTCGGACGCGATCCCGTCACACTCAAGATTGCCGTCACGAGCTATGTGCTCGGCCTGGGCGTGTTCATTCCCATTTGCGGCTGGGTGGCCGACCGCTTCGGCGCACGCGTCGTGTTCCGCACGGCGATCGGCATCTTCGTGGTCGGCTCGCTGCTGTGCGCGGCGTCGACGTCGCTTGGCGCCTTCACCGTCGCGCGTTTCATTCAGGGCGTCGGCGGCGCGATGATGGTACCCGTCGGACGCATCATCATCTTCCGTTCGGTGCGCCGCTCGGAGTTCATTCGCGCGATGAACTACCTGTCGGTGCCTGCAATGCTCGGACCCGCCGCCGGTCCTTTGCTGGGCGGCTTCATCACGACGTATCTGCACTGGCGTCTGATCTTCTTCATCAACATTCCGATCGGTATCGCGGGCATCTACCTGACCAATCGATACATCGCCGACACGCGCGAGGAGCATCCGGGCCGGCTCGACTGGTTCGGCTTCTTTCTTTCGGCGAGCGCGGGCGTGTTGCTGCTGCTCGGGCTGTCGCTGGTCGGCGGCGAGCTGGTGCCGCAGAGCGTCGCCTTCGCGATGTGCGCCGTGGGCGCGCTGATGGTCGTGCTGTACGTGCTTTACGCGCGACGCGCCGAACGTCCGCTGCTCGACTTGCGTTTCTTTCGCGTGCCGACGTTTCAGGCGAGTGTCGGCGGTGGATCGCTCTTTCGCATCGGGCTTGGCGCCGTGCCGTTTCTTCTGCCGCTGGCGTTGCAGGAAGGGCTCGGCATGACGGCGTTCAAGTCCGGCGCGATCACGTGTGCTTCGGCGTTCGGCGGCATGTTCATGCGATCGCTGGCGTCGCGGGTGCTGCATCGCTTTGGCTTCAGGCAGACGCTTTTGTACAACGCGGCGTTGTCGGGGATTGCGATCGCGGCGTGCGGCGCGTTCTTTCCGGGCACGCCGACGTGGGTGATCTGGTCGGTCGTGCTGCTCGGCGGGTTCTTTCCGGCGCTGCAGTTCACTTCGCTCAACTCGCTCGCTTATGCGGAGATCGAGACGCGCGATGTCGGGCGGGCGACGAGTCTTGCCAGCTTCGTGCAGCAGGTATCGCTGGGGCTGGGCGTCACGATCGCGGGGATCACGCTCGAGCTTTCGCAATCGCTCAATGGACACGCGTCGGTGCGATGGTCGGACTTTTGGCCTGCATTTGCTGTCGTCGGGCTTTTTTCGTTTCTCTCGATGCCGGTGACTGCGCGGCTGGCGCGCGATGCAGGACATGAGATTTCGCGTGGCACGCGGGGATGAACGGGTTTTTTGCCGTGCGGCGTTGGGGGCGGGTTTGTTTGCTTCGCTTTTCGTGGAGTTTTTATTCGCGTCGGTCTATTAGCACGCCCCTCCCCGGGGCGGGGGTCACTTTCTTTGCTGCTGCAAAGAAAGTAACCAAAGAAAGCAGCTTTTTCGCCCGCACTTCGTTTTTGATGGTGCACTCCGTAGATCCACGTTGGCACTCAGTTTGAACCAGCCTTGAATCACCTTCCACGCCCGCTGAGCGCCATCCCATGCGAGCCCCCGGGCTCGACAACACCATCGGGCACTATCGCCCTCGCAAAACAATAAGATCCACGCGGCATCGGCAAAGCAGCGCTGCGCACGATGAGTCACGCGCGAAAAGCGGCGCGGCAAGTCACGTTCGCACGCATTGTTGCGGTGAACTTTTGCTGTCGCGTGGCGCGTTGCGCACCGATGGTGTTGACGAGCCCGGGGGCTCGCATGGGGTGGCGCTCAGCGGGCGTGGAGGGTGATTCAAGGTTGTGTCAAGCTGAGTGCCAATCTGGTTCTACGGAGTGACCAGACATTCAGTGCTTTGGGCCAGAAGGCTGCTTTCTTTGGTTACTTTCTTTGCAGCAGCAAAGAAAGTGACCCCCGCCCCGGGGAGGGGCAACCCAAATAGACCGACACGAATACAAATTCAGCGAGGAAAAAAAGAAAAAGACCGGCACCGAGTCGATACCCCGACCACGGTAACCGGCCTACCCGCTCCGGGGGAAGAAAGGCCCCCGTTAGCGCCGAGCTAAGAAACCCTTACTGACAGGCTTCGCACTCGTCGAACCCGGGATCCCCCGGACGCATCATGCAAACCGGCCCATCGGCTTCCGGCGCAGCCGCAACCGCCGCCGGTGCGGCATTGAAACCACCGCCCGCCGCCGAGGCCGACGAAGCCCCGAAGCCGCCGTTAGCACCCGACGACGAAGCGCCACCATCGCCCGAAGAAGGCACCGCATTGAGCGCACCGTGCGCAACGGTCGACTTCTCCACGTGCGTCGCCGCCATCGTGCGGAGGTAGTACGTCGTCTTCAGGCCACGCAGCCATGCGAGCTTGTAGACCTCGTCCAGCTTCTTGCCCGACGCGCCCGCCATATAGATGTTCAGCGACTGCGCCTGGTCGATCCACTTCTGACGGCGCGACGCCGCCTCGACGAGCCACTTCGGATCGACTTCGAACGCCGTCGCGTAGATCGCGCGCAAGTCCGCCGGAATGCGATCGATGCGCGACAGCGTGCCGTCGAAGTACTTCAGGTCCGACACCATCACCTCGTCCCACAGGCCGCGCGCCTTCAGGTCACGCACCAGGTAGTCGTTCACCACCGTGAATTCGCCTGACAGATTCGACTTCACATACAGGTTCTGGAACGTCGGCTCGATACACGCCGACACGCCGATGATGTTCGAAATCGTCGCCGTCGGTGCAATCGCCACGCAGTTCGAATTGCGCATGCCGTGCGCCGCGATGCGCGAACGCAGCGTCGACCAGTCCATCGACTCGGTCGTATCCACTTCCACATAGCCGCCACGCGCTTCAGCCAGCAGCTTCAGCGTGTCTTGCGGCAGGATGCCGCGATCCCACAGCGAGCCGCGATACGTCGCGTAACGGCCGCGCTCTTCCGCCAGCTCCGTCGACGCGTAGTAGGCGTAGTAGCACACCGCTTCCATCGAACGATCCGCGAACTCCACCGCCTCCTGCGACGCGTACGGCGTGCGCAGCAAGTGCAGGCAGTCCTGGAAGCCCATGATGCCCATGCCCACCGGACGATGCTTCAGGTTCGAATTGCGCGCCTTCGCCACCGCGTAGTAGTTGATGTCGATGACGTTGTCGAGCATGCGCATCGCCACGCTGATCGTGCGCTTCAACTTCGCGTGATCCAGCGCGAGCGTGCCGTCGGCCTGCTTCGTCAGGTGCGCGACGAGGTTCACCGAGCCGAGGTTGCAGACGGCGATTTCCGTGTCGCTCGTGTTCAGCGTGATTTCCGTGCACAGGTTCGACGAGTGCACGACGCCCACGTGCTGCTGCGGCGAACGCACGTTGCACGGATCCTTGAACGTGATCCACGGATGACCCGTCTCGAACAGCATGCCCAGCATCTTGCGCCACAGTTGCGCGGCCGGCACCTTCTTGAACAGCTTGATCTCGCCGCGCGCCGCCTTCTCTTCGTAAGCGACGTACGCCTTCTCGAAATCCGCGCCGAACAGGTCGTGCAAGTCCGGGCAGGTCGCCGGCGAGAACAGCGTCCAGTCGCCGCCTTCGTGAACGCGCTTCATGAACAGGTCGGGAATCCAGTTCGCCGTGTTCATGTCGTGCGTGCGGCGACGGTCATCGCCCGTGTTCTTGCGCAGTTCGAGGAATTCCTCGATGTCCAGGTGCCACGTCTCCAGGTACGCGCACACCGCGCCCTTGCGCTTGCCGCCCTGATTCACCGCGACGGCCGTGTCGTTCACCACCTTCAGGAACGGAACCACGCCCTGCGATTTGCCGTTCGTGCCCTTGATGTGCGAGCCGAGTGCACGCACGCGCGTCCAGTCGTTGCCGAGGCCACCCGCGAATTTCGAGAGCAGCGCGTTTTCCTTCAGCGCTTCGTAGATGCCGTCGAGGTCGTCGGCGACGGTCGTCAGGTAGCACGACGACAACTGCGAGCGATGCGTGCCCGAGTTGAACAGCGTCGGCGTCGACGACATGAAGTCGAACGACGAGAGCACGTTGTAGAACTCGATGGCGCGCGCTTCGCGGTCGATTTCGTTCAGCGACAGACCCATCGCGACGCGCATGAAGAACGCCTGCGGCAACTCGATACGCGTGCCGTCGACGTGCAGGAAGTAGCGGTCGTACAGCGTCTGCAGGCCGAGATAGCCGAATTGCAGATCGCGGTTCGCGTCGAGCGCGGCGCCCAGACGCTTCAGGTCGAACTGTTGCAGCTTTTCGTCGAGCAGGCCGGCTTCGACGCCGCGCTTGATGAATTGCGGGAAGTATTCGGTGTAACGCTCGCCCATTTCGGCTTGCGTCACTTCTTCTTCGAGAATCTCGCGGCGGATCGTGTGCAGCAGGATGCGCGAGGTGACCTGGCTGTACGCCGGGTCTTTTTCGATCATCGTGCGCGCGGCGAGAATGGCCGAGTCGTAGACCTGCGACATCGGCACGCCGTCGTACAGATTCTTCACCGTTTCGGCGACGATCGGATCGGCGGAAACGGCATCGCCCAGATTCGCGCAGGCGGACACGATCAGCGCTTTCAGCGCTTCGAGATCGAGCGGACGCGCGACGCCGTTGTCCGTCACGTTGATGACGCCGCCGTCATGCGACTGCGCATTCTGCCCGGCCGAACGCTCTTGCGAACGCTGCTGCGTGCGCTTCTCGCGATACAGCACGTAGGCGCGCGCGACGTTGTGCTCGCCGCCGCGCATCAGCGCGAGTTCGACCTGATCCTGAATGTCTTCGATATGGAACGTGCCGCCGTGCGGACGGCTGCGCACGAGCGCGCGCACGACCGCTTGCGTGAGTTGCTCGACCTGCTCGCGCACGCGGGCGGAAGCCGCGCCCTGCCCGCCATTGACGGCGATGAACGCCTTCGTCACGGCGATGGAGATCTTCGACGGCTCGAACGACACCACGCTTCCGTTGCGACGGATGACTTTGTAGTCGGCAAACGTCGTGTTGGGCGCGAGCGCCTGCGCGCCCGGAACCTGCGCACCGCCTGCGGGCTGTGCGGATGCGCCTTCGAAGGAAGTCGTGGCGTTTTCGGTGGTTTGCATGTGCAAAACTCCTGGTGTTCGAATGGTGCGGATGATCCGCGGATTTATCACTTGTGCCGCGCGTGCCGCGCCGTTGCGTGACGACGATGACCGCGCGGTGTTTTTGCGGTGAAGCCGAGCCGTGAAGCCAGCAAGCCCTGAACGCGATTCGCGGCGATGGCGGCCCGCACTGTTCTTGGCGTCGCGCGCGGGGCCCGCGTTGGCGCGCGGTTATCGGTCGACGCGACTCGCATTCACTTGCATGCGTTCTTCACGGTGCTGCTTGCTGACGCTCGGTGCGCCAAGGCGTTTCCATGCTTCGAAACCGCCCTGCACACCGCCCCGGGCCAGCTAAACTTCTCTTACTCCGGAAAGCCAACGGCGCCGGCTCATGGGAGCGGGCGCCGCCTCAACAACACAAGATATAGTGCAAAGTACGTCTTTCGGCACCAAGTATAGTGGAACTTCGCACGGTCTCAAAAAGGTTTTTTTGCTGATGAAACGCGCCGCCGGGCTTGACTTCTGTGGCGGCAAAGCGCGACAAGGCCTCGCGCACAAAGCTGCCGCGCTGCAGCGAGAAAGACCTTACGCGGCGCTCACTCGCGGCTCGGCGGTTGCTCAGATGCTGGGCTGAAATGGAAAAAACGATGGCGGCAGCGCGCTGTCGTGACGCAGGCGCGGCCAGTCGAAGTGCGGGCCGGGATCGGTCTTGCGGCCCGGCGCGATGTCGGAATGACCGGCGAGCGCATCGATCGGATATCGCGCCACGAGAATGCGAACGAGCGCCGCGAGCGCGTCGTATTGCGCGTGTTCGAACGGCACGCGATCGCTGCCTTCGAGTTCGACGCCGATCGAAAAGTCGTTGCATCGCTCGCGCCCGCAGAACGACGAAACGCCCGCGTGCCACGCGCGGTCATCGCAGGAAACGAACTGCTGCACGCCGCCGTCGCGCCGGATGACGAAATGCGCCGACACGCGCACGCCGCGCAAGTGATCGAAGTACGGATGCGCGTCGTGATCGAGCGTGTTCTGAAAGAACCGGGCGATGGAATCGGTGGTGAAGTCGTCGGGCGGCAGGCTGATGTTGTGAACCACGATCAGCGTCGGCGTCATATCGCCCGGGCGCGCTTCGAAGTTCGGCGACGGCACGCGCGTCGCGTGAGTGAGCCAGCCTTGCGCGTCGATGTGCGGATCGCGCGACGACGACGGGTTCATCGCGCGTCGCGGCCGGTCGGGCGGGCCGCGTAACGGCGCGCGTGCTCGTTGCAGCAGAAGCGCTCGCCCGCCACGACGATCGATTCGCTGCGCGGCGTATGCACGCCGCATTGCGTGCAGCGGATGAGCGGATCGGGAAGCTGCGGGGCATCGGTGGCGGCGCCGTTGCGTCCGCGCGCTGAGTTCGTCGAGTTCGTCGACTTTGCGCCGCCAGCCGCGTCGCGCGCGCCCGCTTGCGCACGCTCATTCGCGCGCCGCAGCTTCTTGAGCAGCCACTGCGTGACGAAGAACAGGAAGATGAGAAGAATGAAGTTTCGCATCGGCTAGAAAAGTGAATCGCCTTCAGATGACCGCGCGATGCAGCAGCACTTCGAACACGAAGCGGCTGCCCACATACGCGAGCAGCAGCGCCACGAACGACGCGAGCACCCAGCGCAGCGCGGCGCGCCCGCGCCAGCCCGAGATGCGCCGCGCGGTGAGCAGCGCGCCGAACATCAGCCAGGAAAGGAAAGCGAAGACGGTCTTGTGGTCGAAGCGCAGCGCGCGATCGACCAGTTGTTCATTGAACGCGATACCCGACACGAGCGTCAGCGTCAGCAGCACGAAGCCCGCGCCGATCAGCCGGAACAGCAGCTTTTCGAGCGTGAGCAGCGGCGGCAACGTGTCGAGCCAGCTTGCGAGCCAGCCGTTGTTGCCCGAATGACGCATCGCGAGACCGCGCATGCGTTGCAGGCGGCGTTCGAGCATCAGCATCAGAATGGCGTGCAGCGCGGCGATGGCGAACAGGCCATATGCAATGTTCGCGATCAGGAAATGCAGCTTGAACATCGGCGCGGCGGAATACGACAGCACGCGCACGCCGCCGAAGACGAGCGGCATCAACGACGCCGCGCACGCGAGCGGCAGCACGAGCAGGCGCAGGCCGTCGAGCGGGAAGAAGAAGCTCTCGATCCAGTAGATGCCCGCGCCGAGCCAGAACATGGCGGAGAGCGCGAACGCGAAGCCGAAGACCATCGCGTTCTGCGGGAAGATGGTGGTGTGCAGCAGAAGGCCGTGAACGACCAGCGCTATTAATAATAGTGCGCGCCCGACGCCGCTCATTCCCGACGCTTTCGACGCGACCGCCGGCGGCGCGGCGACACCCGCCGGCACGCCCGCCAGCGCCGGCTCGACAGCCGTATGGCGATGCGCGCGCCAGCCCGCCACGGCCAGTCCGCCGTAGAGAAGCGCAGTGAGGGCATACAGTACAATATCCATGTTCGAAGTTTACACTAGGCCCCGAACCCGCGACGTCTTCCCCCTTGCGCCGGAATAGAGCGCATCGCCGTGAAGCCGCGTGCGCGTCGCGGGAAAACAAGGGCCGCATTCTCTACATTCCCCATGCTCGACAACCTCACTCAACGGATGGCGCGCGTCGTCAAGACGCTGCGCGGCGAGGCCCGGCTCACCGAGGCCAACACGCAGGAGATGCTGCGCGAAGTGCGCCTCGCCCTGCTCGAAGCCGACGTGGCGCTGCCGGTCGTGCGCGAGTTCATCGCGAAGGTGAAGGAAAAGGCGCTCGGCGAGGAAGTGCTTTCGAGCCTGTCGCCGGGTCAGGCGCTCGTCGGCGTCGTGCAGCGCGAACTGACTGCGGTCATCGGCGGCGATTACGAAGGCAAGGCCGCCGAGCTGAATCTCGCGGTCACGCCGCCCGCGGTCATCCTCATGGCCGGCTTGCAGGGCGCGGGTAAAACCACGACGACCGGCAAGCTCGCGAAGCTCCTGCGCGAAAAGCAGAAGAAGAAGGTGCTGACGGTTTCTGTCGACGTTTACCGCCCCGCCGCTATCCGCCAGTTGCAGACGGTGACCGAGCAGGTCGGCGCGGACTTCTTCCCGTCGGAGCCGGACCAGAAGCCTGCGGACATCGCGCGCGCGGCGATCGACTGGGCGAAGCGGCATTATCACGATGTCGTGATCGTCGATACGGCCGGCCGCCTCGGCATCGACGAAGCGATGATGACCGAGATCAGCCAGCTCCACGCGCTGCTCAAGCCCGCTGAGACGCTGTTCGTCGTCGACGCGATGCTCGGTCAGGACGCCGTCAACACCGCGAAGGCGTTCAACGACGCGCTGCCGCTCACGGGCGTCGTGCTCACGAAGCTCGACGGCGATTCGCGCGGCGGCGCGGCGCTCTCGGTGCGGCACGTCACCGGCAAGCCGATCAAGTTCGTCGGCGTCGCGGAAAAGCTCGATGGCCTCGAAGTCTTCCATCCGGATCGCATGGCGAACCGGATTCTCGGCATGGGCGACATTCTCGCGCTCGTCGAGGAAGCGCAACGCGGCGTGGATACCGCCGCCGCGCAGAAGCTCGCCGACAAGGTCAAGAAAGGCGGCGACTTCGACCTGAACGACTTCAAGGCGCAGTTGTCGCAGATGAAGAAGATGGGCGGGCTGTCGTCGCTCATGGACAAGCTGCCCGCGCAGTTCCAGCAAGCTGCGCAAGGCGCGGACATGAACAACGCCGAAAAGCAGATGCGCCGCATGGAAGGCATCATCAATTCGATGACGCTGCAGGAACGCGCGAAGCCGGAGCTCATCAAGGCGGCGCGCAAGCGTCGTATCGCGGCGGGCGCGGGCGTGCACGTGCAGGAAGTGAACCGCATGCTGAATCAGTACGAGCAGATGCGCGGCATGATGAAGAAGCTGAAGGGCGGCAATCTGCAGAAGATGATGCGCGGCATGAAGGGCATGATGCCCGGCATGCGTTGACACGCATTTTTATTGAACCCGCGTTCTCTTCGGGCGTCCGACTCGAAAGAAACGCGGGTTTATCATATTGCGCACGCCGCCGTTTTTTTCACCCTGAGAAGTCCGCCTCCCCCGCTTTCCTATGAATCGCGAAGAAGCTCTCCATATTTTCAGCCACTCCGAAGAGATCGTGTCGGCTGACGAAGTCAACGCATCGATCGGGCGCATGGCTGCAGCCATCAAGGCGGCGACGAGCGAAGAATTCCCGCTCGTGCTTTCGGTCATGGGCGGCGCGGCCGTTTTCACCGGCATGCTGCTTCCGCATCTCGACTTCCCGCTCGAGTTCGACTACATCCACCTGACGCGCTATCGCAACGCCATCAAGGGCGGCAGTGAGATGCAATGGCGCGTGGCGCCGGCGGAATCGGTGAAGGATCGCGTGGTGCTCGTGCTCGACGACATCCTCGACGAGGGCGAAACCATGGCCGCCATCCGCGACCGCATCATGGCGATGGGCGCGAAGCAGTTCCTGTCGGCGGTGCTGTGCGAGAAGATCATCCCGAAGGCGAAGCCGCTGCGTCCGGATTTCTGCGGATTCGAAGTGCCGGACCGCTATGTGTTCGGCTGCGGGATGGACGCGAAGGGATACTGGCGGAACCTGCCGACGATCCGGGCGTTGACGGAAGGGGCGTAATCGTTCCACCCGATACGAAAAAAGCGGCCAAGGCCGCTTTTTTCACAACTGATGCACGAAAGTCCGTATCCCTTCGAGCATCATCTCGACGGAAATCGCGACCAGCACCAGCCCCATCAAACGCTCGAACGCCGTCACCGCGCGCTCGCCGAGCCACTGCTGAATCTTCTCCGCGAGAATCAGCACGACCGCGCAGACGATCATCGTCACCGTGAGCGCGCCGATCCACTCCAGCATCTTCCCCGGCGCCTGCGATGTCAGCAGCATCACCGTGGCGAGCGCCGACGGCCCCGCGAGCGCCGGAATGGCGAGCGGCACGATCAGCGGCTCGCCGCCGCGCGAATCGCCGCCCATCGGGCCGTCCGGATGCGGAAAGATCATCCGCAGCGCGATCAGAAACAGCACGATCCCGCCGCCGATGCGCAGCGACAAATCCGTCAAGTGCATCGCGCGCAGAAAGCGGTCGCCGGCCAGCATGAACAACAGCAGGATGCCGAACGCGATCGCCACTTCGCGCAGAATCACGACGCGGCGCCGCGCACTCGCGACGCCCCGCAGCGCGTTGATGAAGATCGGAATATTGCCGAGCGGATCGGTGATCAACAGCAGCAGCACCGTCGCCGACAGGAAGTTGTACTGCATTACTTCCCGAGTGCCGCGCGAATCTTGCCCGTCACGACGTCCGCCGCCTCTTCCACCGGCAGCAGCGTGGCTTCGGTATCGCGGCGGCCCTGATATTCGAGCTTGCCTTCCTTCAGCCCGCGATCGCCGATCACGATGCGATGCGGCACGCCGATCAGTTCCCAGTCCGCGAACATCACGCCGGGACGCTCGCCGCGATCGTCGAGAATCACGTCGATGCCCGCTTGCTGCAGCGTCGCGTAGAGCTTGTCGGCCTGCTCGCGCACGGCGTCGCTGCGGTCGTAGCCCATCGGGCAGATCACGACTTCGAACGGCGCAATGGCTTCCGGCCAGATGATGCCCTTGTCGTCGAAATTCTGTTCGATCGCCGCGCCCAGCACGCGCGTCACGCCGATGCCGTAGCAACCCATCTGCATCGGCGCGGGCTTGCCGTTTTCGTCGAGATACGTCGCGCCCATCGACTCCGAATACTTCGTGCCGAGCTGGAACACGTGACCGACTTCAATGCCGCGGCAAATTTCGAGCGCGCCCTTTCCGTCCGGCGAAGGATCGCCCGCGACGACATTGCGGATATCCGCCACTTCCGGCTCCGGCAAGTCGCGGCCCCAGTTCACGCCGGTCGTGTGGAAATCGACTTCGTTCGTACCGACCACGAAATCGCTCATGTTCGCCACCGTGCGGTCCGCGATCACGCGCACCGGCTTCTTCGTGCCGATCGGGCCGAGATAGCCCGGCGGCGTGCCGAACCATTCGACGATCTCCGCTTCCGTCGCGAAGCGATAGCCCTTGAGACCCGGCAGCTTGCTCGTCTTGATGTCGTTCAGCGAATGGTCGCCGCGCAGCATCAGCAGCCAGATGGTCGGTTCCGCGCCTTCGTTGTCGGTGGCGAGAATGATCGACTTGATGGTCTTTTCGAGCGGGATGTTCAGCAACTGCGCGACGGCCTCGCACTTGGCGGCGCCGGGCGTCGGCGTCTTCTTCAGCGCTTCGGTGGGCGCGGCGCGCTCGGCGATGAGCGGCAACGCATCCGCCGCTTCGACGTTCGCGGCGAATTCCGACGTCGGGCAATAAGCGATGTCGTCCTCGCCCGTTTCCGCGATCACGTGGAATTCGTGCGATCCGCTGCCGCCGATGGAACCGTTGTCCGCCGCGACCGCGCGGAATTCGAGGCCGATGCGCGTGAAGATGCGCACGTACGCTTCGTACATCTTGCGATACGACTCGGCGAGGCCGGCGGTGTCCTTATCGAAGGAATACGCGTCCTTCATGATGAATTCGCGGCCGCGCATCACGCCGAAACGCGGGCGGATTTCATCGCGGAACTTCGTTTGAATCTGATAGAAGTTGACCGGCAACTGGCGATAGCTCTTGATCTCGCGGCGCGCGATGTCCGTCACCACTTCCTCGTGCGTCGGCCCGACGACGAAATCGCGCTCGTGGCGATCCTTGATGCGCAGCAGTTCGGGGCCGTATTGCTCCCAGCGGCCGGATTCCTGCCACAGCTCGGCGGGCTGCACGGCGGGCATCAGCAGTTCGAGCGCGCCCGCGCGATTCATCTCTTCACGCACGATGGCTTCGACCTTGCGAATGGAGCGCAGGCCGATCGGCATGTAATCGTAGATACCGCCCGCGACGCGGCGGATCATGCCGGCGCGCATCATCAGCTTGTGGCTGACGATCTCGGCGTCGGCGGGAGCTTCCTTCAGGGTGCCGATGAAGAAACGGGATGCTTTCATTCAGAAATTTTCCAAAAGCGGCGCGCGCCTCGAAAAGCGTTCGGCTACGAGGCTGGCGAGACAGGTGAACGACGGAAACGGTGAACGGCTCGGCGTGGACCGCGGCCACGCGACTTCGACCGACAAAGAAGAAGATTCTGCCGCCTTCCCGGTTGCCTGGCAAAGATTCCTCGCGCCGACGCAGCATTTCTGCCCCGGATGACGGCCGCCGCCACGGGTTGAAACCGATGCGCCGGGTCCGTTATCTGTTTATAATCAAAGCAATTTTAAAGGATTCGAAGGTGGTTGTATGCTGGATCGTGAAGGCTTTCGCCCGAACGTCGGCATCATCCTCTTGAACGCGCGCAACGAAGTGTTTTGGGGCAAGCGGCTGCGTGAACATTCCTGGCAGTTTCCGCAAGGGGGTATCAAATACGGCGAAACCCCCGTGCAAGCAATGTATCGGGAGTTACACGAAGAAACCGGCCTGCTTCCTGAGCACGTGAAAGTTGTAGGTCGCACGCGCGACTGGCTGCGTTATGAGGTGCCGGATAAGTTCATCAAGCGCGAAGTGCGCGGACATTATCGCGGTCAGAAACAGATCTGGTTTCTGCTGCGCATGGTAGGACGCGACTGTGACATTTGCCTGCGCGCGACGGACCATCCGGAATTCGATGCTTGGCGCTGGAACGAGTACTGGGTGCCGCTGGACGCGGTCATCGAGTTCAAGCGCGACGTTTATCAACTCGCTCTCACCGAGCTTTCCCGCTTCTTGCGGCGAACCAACGCTCGCGGCGATCGCGCCGCGCATCATGGGCCACGCTATCCGCGCGTCGTCCAGACGATGACGATCGAAGCACCTGCCGTAACCGCCGCTGGCGCCACGGTTCAGGCAGAATGCACGATCAGCGAGGAAGTGCAGATCATCGCGAGGCGTGCCTCGTGCGATTGATTTGCGTCAATCTTCGCTTACTTTGACCACGTTGACACTCGGCACTTTGCAGAACCCGGCACGCGAGCATGGCTCGCTGCGCCGGGCGCTTCGCCGTCCGCGCATCCGTTTTCCGGGAACATCGAATTGAAAGTCATCGTCTCATCCGCGGTAGCCGTCGCCATGCTCGCCGCGCTCGCCGGCTGCTCCAGTTCCAAAGAGCCGTCCAACAAGGACGACGGCGTGTTCACCTATCTGCTCGACCGCAAGTCGGAATGGGTCGAAAACAAGGTCGATACGCTGCCGCCTTTGCCCCAAGCGTCCAACTTGCTGCCGTTCAACGTTTCGCAGAACACGCCGCTCACGTTCGCCGTCGACAAGACGTCGCTCAGCGTGGGCACCGATGGCGTCGTGCGCTATGTCGTCGTGGCGACGAGTCCGAGCGGTGCGCGCAACGTGAATTACGAAGGCATTCGTTGCGATACCTACGAATGGCGGCGCTACGCCAGCATCAACGATGACGGCACCGGCTGGGATCGCGGCGCCACGTTCGATTTCCGGCGCATCGAGAACGGTGAACTGAACGCGTATCAGGCTGCGCTGTATACGGATTATTTCTGCACGAGCAAGCTGCCGGTCGGCAATGCGAAGCAGATCGTCGAGAACATTCAGTACAAGCGCACGCAAAGCTCGATCAACTTGCGCTGATCGCTGAATTCGCGCAGCAAAAAGCCCGCTGGACTTTCGGTCGAGCGGGCTTTTTCATGGGCTGCGGGACTTACACCAGCACCAGATTATCGCGATGAATCAGCTCGGGTTCGAGCATGTAACCGAGCACCGTTTCGATCTCGCCGCTCGGCCGGCGATGAATCAGCCGCGCTTCCGAACTGCTGTAGTTCGTGATGCCGCGCGCGACTTCCTGCCCCTGATCGTTCACGCACGCGATGACTTCGCCGCGATCGAACGCGCCTTTCACGTCGATGACGCCGATCGGCAGCAGGCTCTTTCCGTCCGCAGTGAGCTTCTGCACCGCGCCATTGTCGATGACGACATGCCCGCGCACTTGCAGATGATCCGCCATCCACTGCTTGCGCGCAGCGATGCGCGCCGTGCGTGCGACGAGTTGCGTGCCGATCATCTCGCCCGACGCAAGCCGCGTGAGCACATCCGCCTCGCGGCCGCTCGCGATGACCGTGTTCGCGCCGCTGTGCGCCGCGCGCTTGGCCGCGAGAATCTTGGTGAGCATGCCGCCGCGCCCCAGGCTCGATCCCGCGCCGCCGGCCATCTGTTCGAGTTCGGGCGTGCCGGCATCGGCTTGTTCAACGAGCGTCGCCGCCGGGTCCTTGCGCGGATCGGCGGTGAAAAGGCCGCGCTGATCGGTGAGGATGACGAGCGCATCGCCTTCGATCAGATTCGCGACGAGCGCGCCGAGCGTGTCGTTGTCGCCGAACTTGATTTCGTCGGTGATGACGGTGTCGTTCTCGTTGATGATCGGCACCGCGCCCAAACGAAGCAGCGTCAGCAGCGTGGAACGCGCGTTGAGATAGCGCTCGCGGTCGGCCAGATCCGCGTGCGTGAGCAGAATCTGCGCGGTGCGAATGCCGTGCGCGCCGAAGCTGCTCTCGTAGACCTGCGCGAGGCCCATTTGCCCGACGGCGGCGGCGGCCTGCAGTTCGTCGATTTCGCGCGGACGCTTGCTCCAGCCCAGCCGATGAATGCCCTCCGCGATCGCGCCCGAACTCACGAGCACGACTTCCTTGCCCTGCTCGCGCAGCGCCGCGATCTGCGACGCCCAACGGGCGATGGCCGCGTGATCCAGTCCGCGCCCGTCGTTCGTGACGAGACTGGACCCCACTTTCACTACGATTCGCTTCGCAGCGGCGATGACCGAACGCATCGTGCGCTTTCTCCTCGTGGTTGCTTTTATTCCTTCGTTGCGTCGTCGTCGCGGAAGCGCACGTCGGCGGCGAGGTCTTCCGCTTCGGCCGCGCGCGACGCGTCCGAATGCTGCGAGATGTAATCGTAGATGGCGTAGGTCAGCGCCTCGCAGCCTTGGCCCGTCAGCGCGGAAATCTCGTACACCGGGCCGTCCCATTCGAAACGTTCGATGAAGTCCTTCACGCGCGCCTCGCGCTCGTCCTCCGCCACCATGTCGAGCTTGTTCAGCACGAGCCAGCGCGGTTTTTCGTACAGCGCCTCGTCGTACTTGCGCAATTCGCCGACGATCGCTTTCGCTTCGGCGACCGGATCGACGTTTTCATCGAACGGGGCGAGATCGACGAGATGCAGCAGCACGCCGGTGCGCTGCAAGTGCCGCAGGAAGCGATGACCCAGCCCCGCGCCCTCCGCCGCGCCTTCGATCAGCCCGGGAATGTCCGCGATCACGAAGCTCTTGCTCGGCCCGACGCGCACGACGCCCAGATTCGGCGCGAGCGTGGTGAACGGATAATCCGCGATCTTCGGCCGCGCGTTCGACACCGACGAGATGAACGTCGATTTCCCCGCGTTCGGCATGCCGAGCAGGCCGACATCCGCGAGCACCTTCAGTTCGAGCTTGAGCATGCGCCGCTCGCCCGGCTTGCCGTCGGTTTTCTGACGCGGCGCGCGGTTCGTGCTCGACTTGAAGTGCAGGTTGCCGAGACCGCCCGCGCCGCCCTGCGCGATCAGAACCTGCTGATTGTGCTCGGTCAGATCGGCGATGAGCTCGCCCGTTTCCTGATCCGAAATGATGGTGCCGACCGGCATGCGCAGCGTGATGTCTTCGCCGCCCTTGCCGTAACAGTCCGCTCCGCGCCCGTTCTCGCCGTTGCGCGCCTGGTGCTTTTTCGCGAACCGGTAGTCGATCAGCGTGTTGATGTTGCGATCCGCGACCGCGTAGACGCTGCCGCCGCGCCCGCCGTCGCCGCCATCCGGCCCGCCGAACGGGACGAACTTTTCGCGGCGCATCGACGCGCTGCCATCTCCCCCGTCGCCGGCGATGACTTCGATCCTCGCTTCGTCAATGAACTTCATGCGTTGCTCCGTCCCGTGTTTCCGCGCGATGAGGCTGGTTCCGGCGATGACGCCGCGCCAGCCGACACGCTATTTTGCCGTGACCAGCGGACGCCGGTCACCGATAACCTTGAATTCCGATTCTGACGGCGCGCCTTTTTGGCGCACCAATGAAAAAGGCCCCGCGAACTTCGCGGGGCCTTTTCGGGCATTCACCCTTTTGCGGTCCTGAAGCCCGTGCAGTGAACCTTACGCTGCCGGGACGACGACGACCGTGTGCTTCTTCGCTGCGCCCTTCGTCGTGAACTGGACGTGGCCGTCGGTCAGCGCGAACAGCGTGTGGTCCTTGCCGATGCCGACGTTTTCACCCGGGTGCATGCGCGTGCCGCGCTGGCGAACGATGATGCCGCCTGCATTGATTGCCTGGCCGCCATAAACCTTCACGCCGAGGCGTTTCGATTCGGAATCGCGGCCGTTGCGGGAAGACCCGCCTGCTTTTTTGTGTGCCATTTGCTATAGCTCCTTTACCGTTGCGCGACGCTTAAGCGTTGATCGCGTCGATGCGCAGTTCGGTGTAGTTCTGGCGATGGCCAGCGTGCTTTTGGTAGTGCTTCCGGCGGCGCATCTTGAAGATGGTCACTTTCTTGTGACGACCCTGGGACACGACGGTAGCCTTGACGGAAGCCCCACTGACCAGCGGCGTACCGAACTGAATCGATTCGCCTTCGCCTACTGCGAGAACCTGGTCGAGCGTGATTTCAGCGTCAATGTCTGCCGGTATCTGTTCTACTTTCAATTTTTCGCCAACGGCAACTTTGTACTGCTTGCCGCCGGTTTTTATGACCGCGTACATTGAGAACCTCACTCAGAATTTCGTTTTTCCACGCACCACGCGGGGAAAACACGAGATTATACATAGGGTTAGCCGGCGCGTCAAAAGGCATTGACATTTGCCGCATGCACGCGGCACGCGTCCGGAGGCGGCCATCCGCACGCGGCCCGCGCCCGATCCCCGGCGATTGCGCCCGTCCGCGCGACCGTCCGGCGTTCCCGCCGCCCGTGACCGGTCGGATTCGCCTTATAATCCGCCGCATTACCTAATTTGCCGATCATGTCGTCCACCGCCACTTCCTCCCCCAACGCCGCCGCTTTGCTTGCCCCGATCGCCGAGGACATGCTGCAGGTCAATCGCGTCATCCGGCAGCGCCTGGCATCAGAAGTGATGCTGATCAATCAGATCTCCGAGTACATCATCGGCGCGGGCGGCAAGCGGCTGCGTCCGGCGCTGCTGCTGCTGGTTGCCGGCGCGCTGGGCGATACGACCGGCCATCGCCATGAACTCGCGGCTGTCGTGGAGTTCATCCACACGGCGACGCTGCTGCACGACGATGTCGTCGACGAATCGGATCTGCGCCGCGGCCGCAAGACCGCGAACGCGCTGTTCGGCAACGCAGCGAGCGTCCTCGTCGGCGATTTCCTCTACTCGCGCTCGTTCGAGATGATGGTGAGCGTCGGCAAGATGCGCGTGATGGAGATTCTGTCGGTCGCGACCAACATCATTTCCGAAGGCGAAGTCCTGCAGTTGCTGAACATGCACGATCCGGACGTCGACGAAGCGCGCTACATGCAGGTCATCCGCTACAAGACGGCGAAGCTGTTCGAAGCGGCGGCGCAACTGGGCGCGGTGCTGTCGGGCGCGGATGCGCGCACCGAAGCGGCGGCGGCGGAATTCGGCCGGCGCATCGGCACGGCGTTCCAGATCATGGACGACTGGCTCGATTACACCGGCACGCCCGAATCGATGGGCAAGAACGCCGGCGACGATCTGCGCGAAGGCAAGCCCACGCTGCCGCTCATCTATCTGATGGAGCACGGCACGCGCGAACAGGCGGCGCTCGCGCGCGAGGCGATCGAGCAAGGCGGCACGGATCGTTTCGACACGATTTTCCACGCGATCACCACGTCGGGCGCACTCGATCACACGCTGCAATGCGCGCGAAACGAAGCTCAAGCCGCCGCCGATGCAATTTCTTCATTTCCCAGTTCCATTTTTAAAGAGAGCCTGCTAGAATTATGTTCTTACTCGACGTCGAGACAGTCTTAAACGAGACTTCAAAGCGCAAGGCGTCCAAGTAAGTTGAATTCGGGGTGTAGCTTAGCCTGGTAGAGCGCTACGTTCGGGACGTAGAGGCCGGAGGTTCGAATCCTCTCACCCCGACCAGAATTTCAGAAAAACCCGCATGGTTCGCCATGCGGGTTTTTTCTTTTCCGGCCGCCCGGACATCGGCAAGCTGGCCGAACAGCCGAGGGCAAGGCTCGAAAGTCGTCTGTTATAGTCCCTTCATCACCGCCCCTACTCGATCGCCGCGTGGACAACCTTCCCTTATGGGCGCAAATCTGCGCCATCTTCCTGCTTCTTTTCCTCTCCGGTTTCTTCTCCATTTCCGAAACGTCGATGATGGCGCTCAACCGCCATCGGCTCAAATATCTGGCCGGCCAAGGCTCGGTGGGCGCACGCACGACGCAAGGCCTCCTCGCCAAGACAGATCAGCTGCTTTCGGTCATCCTCATCGGCAATAACCTGATCAACACGATCATCCCCGTGCTCACGACATCCATCGCGCTGCGCACGTTCGGGCACAACAACGTCGTGCTGTCGGTGACGACGGGCGTCATCGCGTTTCTCATCATCGTGTTCGCGGAGATTGCGCCGAAAATCGTCGGCGCGACGTATCCCGAAAAAGTGGCGCTGCCGGCGAGTCTCGTGCTTGCGCCGCTCATGCGCATCGCGCGGCCGCTCGTGTGGTTCGTCAATCTCTTCGCGAACGCCATTCTCGGCGCGCTGCACATCAACACCAAAGGCAACCGCGATCAGCGCCTTTCGCCCGAAGAGCTGCGCACCATCGTGCTGGAAACGGGCAGCTTCATGCCGACCAAGCACCGCAGCATCCTGCTGAATCTGTTCGATCTCGAAAACATCTCCGTCGATGACGTGATGATTCCGCGCCGCCGCATCGAAGCGCTCGATTTCGACGCGCCATTCGATCAGATCCTGCATCAACTCGAGACGTGCTATCACAACAAGCTCGTCGTTTATCAAGGCGACATCGACCGCGTGCTCGGCGTTCTGCACGTGCGCAAGACGCTTTCGGCGCTGCATAACCAGGAACTCGAGCGCGAGACGCTGCGCCAGTTGCTCACCGAACCGTACTTCGTGCCGGCCGGCACGCCGGTCTTCCAGCAGCTTCAATATTTTCAGGAAAGCGGCCACCGAATCGCGATCGTGGTCGACGAATACGGCGAGTTGCAGGGGCTCGTGACGCCGGAAGACATCATCGAGGAACTGATCGGCGAATTCACGACGACGATCCCGCGCGGCGCCGGTTCGCGCGGCTGGGACGCGAACGGCGAGTGCATCGTCGCGGGCAGCATGCCGCTGCGCGAACTCAATCGCTGGCTCAAGATCACTTTGCCGACGGACGGCCCGAAGACGCTCAACGGTCTCATCCTCGAAACGCTCGAAGACATTCCGGACGGCGACGTGTCCGTGCGCATCGCGGGCGTGCATTTCGAAGTCCTGCGCAGCGACGATCAGGCGATCCGCACCGTCAAAATCTTCCGTCCGCCGACGCCGGGCAAGCGCGCGCTGCGTTAGCCATTCGGACGAGTAGGCGCGAGCCGGCGGGCGCGTGATGATCGAATCATCTCGACCACACCCCGCTCGCTCCGATGATCTCCGCCTTCCGCGCCGCCGAACCGCCCTTCGATACCGCCTCCGATCGCGACGCGCCCGCCGTCTCGCTGCTCGCCGATACCTTGCGCGAGGCCGCCGAGCGCGGTGCGTCCGATATCCACGTCGAACCGTCCGAGCATGAATGGCGCGTCCGCTTGCGCGTCGACGGCGCGTTGCACGTGCTGCGCCGCCCGCCGCCGCATCTGCGCGATCCGTTCGTCACGCGCATCAAGGTGCTGGCGCGCATGGATATCGCCGAGCGGCGCGTGCCGCAGGACGGGCGGCTGCGGCTCGCGCTCGGCGGCGGACACATCGGCGACTATCGCGTGAATTCGCTGCCGACGCTCTTCGGCGAAAAGCTCGTGCTGCGCCGGCTGGATGCGTTGCCGCCGGATTTGTCGCTTGCCGCGCTCGGGCTGGACGAAGCGCAAGGGCGTATCGTCGAATCGGCGATACGCGCGCCGCACGGCCTCGTGCTCGTCACCGGACCCACAGGCAGCGGCAAGACTTTATCGCTGTACTGCTTTCTGCAAATGCTCAACGCAGAGGCGCGCAATATCTGCTCGGTGGAAGATCCAGCGGAAATCCAGCTCGCGGGCATCAATCAGGTGAGCGTGCGCGAAAAGGCCGGTCTCAGCTTTGCCGTGGCGCTGCGCGCGTTCATGCGGCAGGACCCGGACGTCATCATGGTCGGCGAGATTCGCGACGCCGAAACAGCCGACGTCGCCGTGAAAGCAGCGCAAACCGGCCACCTCGTGCTTTCGACACTGCATACCAACGACGCGCCCGCCGCCATCGCGCGCCTGATCGACATCGGCGTGGCGCCGTACAACCTCGCGTCCGCGCTGCGGCTCGTGACCGCGCAACGCCTCGTGCGCAAGCTCTGCGGTGTGTGCCGCGCGCCGTCCGCCCTTTCGCTCGACGACGGTTTCCGCCCGTTCGAGCCGCGCGGCTGTCCGGCGTGTCATGGCATCGGGTATCGCGGACGCATCGGCGTCCATCAGTTGATGCCGGTATCCGATGCGATGCGCGAACTCATCGTCGGCCGGACGGCGACGCACGCCATCGCGCGGCTCGCGCAATCCGAAGGCATGCCCGCCTTGCGCGATGCCGCGTTCGCCCGCGTGCGCGAAGGCGTGACGAGCGTCGCCGAAGCGGTCGAAGCGACGGAGATCGCATGAGCGCGCAGGGAACGTCGGAAATCCGCTTTGCGTGGCGCGGCGTCGACTCCGAAGGCGCACGCAAGAGCGGCAAGCTGATTGCCGCCGATGCCGCATCGGCGCGCGCGTCGCTGCGGCGCGACGGCGTGATCGTGCTCGAACTCGAAGCGCTCGGCGACGCACCGCCAGCGAAAGCGTCGTCGGCGGATGTCGGCATCTTCACGCGCCAGCTCGCCGGTCTCTTGCGCGCGGGCCTGCCGCTCGCGGGTGCGCTGGAGATGCTCGGCAACGCGGGCGGACGTGGCGGGCTGCCACGCATCGTGCGCTCGCTCGCGCGCGACATCACGCGCGGCGTGCCGTTTTCGGCGGCGCTCGCGTCTCATCCGTCGGCGTTCGGTGCGCTGTATTGCCAACTCGTCGCGGTCGGCGAAGTGGCGGGCGCGCTGCCCGCCGTGCTTGCCCGGCTCGCCGACGATCGCGAGCGCGCCAGTGCCCAACGCGCGAAGCTGCGCGCGGCGCTGGCTTATCCGGTGATGGTCCTGCTGCTTTCGCTGGCGATCACGGCGGGACTTCTGATCGGCGTGGTGCCGACATTCAAGACGATCTTCGACGGCTTCGGCGCCGCGCTGCCCGCGCCGACGCGCTTCGTGCTCGCTTTGTCCGATGCGGTCGCGCGTCACGGCCTGCCCTTCGTGGCGGTGTGCGTCTGCGCGGGACTCGTCGGCGCGCGCTGGATCCGGCGATCCGCGGACGCGCGCGAGACCGCCGACCGCATCACGCTGACGCTGCCGGTTGTCGGCGCGCTTTTGCGCTCGCTCGCCGTCGCCCGATGGAGCCGCGCGCTCGGCACGCTGCTCGCCGCCGGCACGCCGCTCTCCGACGCGTTCGACTCGCTCGCGCATGCCACCGGCAACCGCGTATTCGACCGCGCCACCGTGGATATCGCAGCGCGGCTGCGCAACGGCGAACGTCTTGCCGCCGCGATGCGCGCGCTCGGCTGCTTCCCGCAGGACGTCGTGCAGCCGATTGCGGTCGCCGAGGAATCCGGCTCGCTCGACGCGATGCTACTCGATCTCGCCGCGCTCGCCGACCGTCAGGTGGACGAACGCATCGGCGCGTTCGCGAGCCTGTGCGAGCCGCTCGTCATCACGGTGCTGGGCGCGCTCGTGGGCGGCCTCGTCATCGCGATGTATCTTCCGATCATCCAGCTCGGCAACGTGGTGTAGCATCGCGGGCCAAAGACATCCATCCAAATCATGCAGCTTCCGTTCGATCCGTCCGCCGCGCATCAGGCGAGCGCCTATCTGGCGCCGTTCGCGGCTTTGCCCGTCGCCGCGCAGTATGCGTTCGCCGTCGTGTTCGGGCTCGTGATCGGCAGCTTCCTGACGGTCGTCGTGCATCGCTTGCCGGTCATGCTGGAACGCGCCTGGCGCGCCGAATTCGAGACGGAGTCTCACGCCGAGTCCGATAGCGCCGACGCCGCCAAACCGCCCGCCGACGCTTATCCCGCGCGATTCAATCTCGCCGTGCCGCGCAGCGCCTGTCCGCATTGCGGGCATGTGCTGCGCGCCTGGGAGAACATTCCGGTCGTGAGTTATGTCGCGCTGAGAGGCCGCTGTTCGCAATGCGGCGCGCGCGTCAGCCCGCGCTATCCGCTGATCGAACTGGCGACCGCCGCGCTCGCCGCGCTTTCGCTCTACGCCTACGGTCCGGACTGGCCGGCGCTCGCCGCGTTCGGGCTCTGCGCGACCTTGCTGGCCGCGAGTCTCGTCGATTACGACACGCGCTATCTCCCCGACGTGCTGACGCTGCCGTTGCTGTGGGCGGGACTCATCGTCAATCTGGGCGAAGGCGGATTCGCGACGCTGCACGACGCGGTAGTCGGCGCGATCGCGGGCTATCTTTTCCTGTGGTGCGTGTACTGGCTTTTCAGGCTCGCGCGCGGCGTGGAAGGCATGGGCTACGGCGATTTCAAGCTGCTGGCCGCGATCGGCGCGTGGCTCGGCTGGGCGTCGCTCGCGCAAGTGGTCCTGATTTCGGCGGTGGCGGGCGCGGTCTTCGGTATCCTCGCGACGTGGCGCGGTCGCATGCGCTTCGAAGAGCCGTTGCCATTCGGACCGTTCCTCGCAGCGGGCGGTGCGATCACGCTTTTCGTCGGCACGCCGCTTTACGCATTGTTCGGATGAAACGAAGGAGCAGCGGATGTTCAGCATCGGGCTGACGGGCGGCATCGGCAGCGGCAAGAGCACGGTCGCGGACCTGTTCGCGGCGCGCGGCGTGCCGCTCATCGATACGGACGTGATCGCGCATCAGATGACCGCGCCGGGCGGCCTCGCCATGCCGCTCATCGGAAGCGAATTCGGCAGCGAGTTCATCGCGCCGGATGGCTCGCTCGACCGCGCCCGGATGCGCGAACTCGTCTTCGCCGACGACACCGCGAAGGCGCGTCTCGAAGCCATCCTGCATCCGCTGATTCGCGCGGAAACCGAGCGTCAGCGGCACGCGGCGGGCGGCGCGTATCACATCGTCGTGGTGCCGCTGTTGGTGGAATCGGGAAACTGGGCGTCGCGGGTGTCGCGCGTGCTCGTGGTGGATTGTCCCATCGAGACGCAGATTGCACGCGTCATGCAACGCAATGGCTTCTCCCGCGAGCAGGTGCTGGCGATCATCGCGAAGCAGGCCACGCGCGAAATGCGGCTAGCGGCGGCAGACGACGTCGTCCTCAACGACGACATCGCCACGCTCGAAACGCTCGGTAGTCAGGTCGACGAACTGCACGCGCGCTATCTTCAGCTCGCACGCTGACGGACGTGGAGCCGGAAACATCGAAAAAGTTGCAAATTTCGCTTGGAAAAGCCGTAAAAGCAGCGCGAATGGTGCCCGATTTGCTAGGGTTCGGATGCAGCATTAGAATGTGCTGACTTCCGCTCATGGAAGCAACCGACCCACGCCGAGGCGAGCGCTTGATCCTTTACGAGTATCCCTTCAACGAGCGAATCCGGACGCTGCTGCGTCTCGAAGACTTGTTCGAGCGCTTCACGTTCTTCCTGACGCAGGAAGATCCCCGGGAGCATCACGTGGCGCTTACGACGCTCTTCGAAATCGCCGAAGTTGCGGGGCGCACGGATCTCAAAGCCGATCTGATGAAGGAACTGGAGCGGCAACGTCAGACGCTTGCGCCGTTTCGCGGCAATCCGGGCATCGAGCAGGAAGCGCTGGAAGCCGTGCTCGGCGAAATCGAGCAGACGCTCGCCGGGCTGGGCGACATGCACGGCAAGACCGGCCAGCATCTTGCGGACAACGAATGGCTCGCGAGCATCCGCAGCCGCACGATCATCCCCGGCGGCACCTGCAAGTTCGACCTGCCGTCGTATTACGCCTGGCAGCAGTTGCCCGCCGAGCAGCGCCGTCAGGACATCGCCAGTTGGGTCATGCCGATGCTCGCCCTGCGCGACGCAGCCGCCATCGTCCTCAGGCTCGCGCGCGAGTCGGGTCAGGCGTCGAAAGTCATGGCGATGCAAGGCAGCTATCAACAAATGCTGTCAGGCCGCACGTACCAGCTCATGCAGGTGCGCGTGTCGCCCGAAGTGCGCGTCATTCCGGAAGCGAGCGCCAACAAGTACATGCTGTGGGTGCGCTTCACCGTGCAGGACGGCGACCTGAAACCGCGCGCCGTCGACGTCGACGTCCCGTTTCATCTGACGCTTTGCAGTCTTTGAAGCGGGCGATTCGTCCTTATATGATCGACTGTTGATCAACGCCGGCTCAACTCGTCACGCCTCACCGTCATGACCACTGTCGTCAAATGTCCGACCTGCGCCAAGGAAGTGCGCTGGGTCCCGGAAAACCGCTTTCGCCCGTTCTGCTCGGAGCGCTGCAAGCAGATCGATCTCGGCGCCTGGGCAACCGAGAAATACAAGATCGCGGGTAACTCGCAGGAAACGCCGCCGGACGACGACTCGCACGGCGGCTTGAACTAAGCTCGCCTACTGCTCCGCTTCCGCCGCGAGCCATTCCAGCACGGGAATCGCGGCGGGCAGAAGCGGCGCGACTTCCACCGGAAGCGCCTGCCACGCGATCGCCTGACCTTCGCGGCCGAGCGGCGTGCCGGTCCAGCCCGTCACCTTGCAGAAGAAAAGACGCACATACGCGTGCGGATAGTCGTGCTCGAGCGTGCGCCAGAGTTCGCACGCGTTCACGTCGATGCCCAATTCCTCGTGCAATTCACGCGCGAGCGCCGCTTCGACGCTTTCCCCCGCTTCCAGCTTGCCGCCCGGAAACTCCCAGTAGCCCTCGTACGGCTTGCCGACGGGCCGCTGCGCGAGCAGATAGCGGCCATCCGGCTGCACCATCACGCCGACGGCTACCTCGGTCACCTTGCGGCCATCGGGTGCGACATCGCGTCGCGCGTCCGTCGTCGCGCTCATTGCTTGCGGCCCGACCAGTCGCGCGCGAACTGCCACGCCACGCGGCCCGAGCGCGATCCGCGTTCGAGCGCCCAGACGAGCGCATCGCCGCGCGCGGATTCGATTTCGGCGGCATCGACGCCGAAGTGCCGAAGCCAGTGGCCGACGATCGTCAGATAGTCGTCCTGCTTGAACGGATAGAAGCTGACCCACAGCCCGAAACGCTCCGAGAGCGAAATCTTCTCTTCGACGACCTCGCCCGGATGAATCTCGCCATCGGGCATGTGCTTGTACGTCTCGTTGTCGCTCATGTACTCGGGCAACAGGTGACGGCGATTCGACGTCGCGTAGATCAGCACGTTGTCCGACTGCGCGGCGACGGACCCGTCGAGCGCGACCTTCAGCGCCTTATAGCCCGATTCGCCTTCCTCGAACGAGAGATCGTCGCAGAACACGATAAAGCGCTCGGGCCGCGCCGAGATCAGATCGACGATATCGCCGAGATCGTGCAGATCGTCCTTGTCGACTTCGATCAGGCGCAGGCCGTCCTTCGCGTAGGCGTTCAGGCACGCCTTGATGAGCGACGACTTGCCCGTTCCGCGCGCGCCCGTCAGCAACACGTTGTTTGCGGGCAGCTTGTTCACGAACTGCCGCGTGTTCTGTTCGATCAGCCCTTTCTGGCGATCGATGTTCTGCAGGTCATCGAGAGAAATGTGCGAAATGGCGGCCACCGGCTGCAGAAAACCGCGCCCTTGCCGCTTGCGCCAGCGGAACGCCACCGCGGATTGCCAGTCGATGTCGGGCGCCGCCGGCGGCAGCATGCCTTCGATGCGCGCCAGCACCGCTTCGGCGCGCGTGAGAAATTGTTCGAGTTTGTCCATGTCCATTTCTTTGCGCGCCGGTCGAGCGCGCGTTACGAGCGGTAATCGGCGTTGATGCTGACGTAATCGTGCGAAAGGTCGCACGTCCAGACGGTTGCTTCCGCGCTGCCACGGCCGAGCTTCACGCGGATCGCGATTTCGCTCTTTTTCATGACGCGCTGGCCGTCTTCTTCGCGGTAATCGGGATTGCGGCCGCCCGCCTTCGCGACGAGCACCTCGTCGAGATAGAGATCGATCTTGCCGACGTCGAGATCCGTCACGCCCGCATAGCCGATGGCGGCGAGAATGCGGCCGAGGTTCGGGTCCGATGCGTAGAACGCGGTCTTCACGAGCGGCGAATGGCCGATCGCGTAGGCAATCTGCCTGCATTCAGCAACATCCTTGCCGCCTTCGACCGTGATCGTCATGAACTTGGTGGCGCCCTCGCCGTCGCGCACGATCAGTTGCGCGAGTTCTTGCGCCACGGCCGTGACCGCATCGCGCAGGGCGGCGTACGCGGGCGAATCCGTCGACGTGATCGCGGGCAGGCTCGATTTGCCCGACGCGATCAGGATGAACGAATCGTTCGTGGACGTATCGCCGTCGATCGTGATGCAGTTGAACGAGCGATCCGCCACGTGCTTCACCAGTTGATCGAGCACCGGTTGCGCGACGTTCGCATCGAAGGCGAGGAAGCCGAGCATCGTCGCCATGTTCGGCTTGATCATGCCCGCGCCCTTGCTGATGCCGGACAGCGTGACCGTGTGGCCGTCGATCTGCACTTGCTGCGACGACGCCTTCGGCAGCGTGTCCGTCGTCATGATGGCCTGCGCGGCGTCGAACCAGTGCGCCGACTGCTGATTCGCGAGCGCGGCGGGCAGGCCCGCTTTCAGACGATCGATCGGCAGCGGCTCCAGAATCACGCCGGTCGAGAACGGCAGAATCTGCTGCGCATCGAGGCCCGCGAGGCGCGCAAGCTCCGCGCAGGTCTCGCGCGCGTGCGCCATGCCCGGCTCGCCGGTGCCCGCGTTCGCGTTGCCGGTGTTGACCACCAGCGCGCGAATGCCCTTGCCGCCCGCGCGCACGGCGTCGAGATGCTCGCGGCACATCGTCACCGGCGCCGCGCAGAAGCGGTTTTGCGTGAACACGCCCGCGACGGTCGCGCCTTCGTCGACGCGAATCACGAGCACATCCTTGCGATTGGGCTTGCGGATATTCGCTTCGGCCCAGCCTAGCGTGACGCCGGCGACGGGATGTAGCGCGGCGGGATCGATCGAAGGGAAATTGACAGCCATGTTCGCGACTCGCTGATGGTGGCGAGTGCCGGCCCGATGCGCCGGCACGCTGTGGAAGACTGACGCCGCTCCGGACTTCGGGCGGCGCCGTGAAACGCTCGGGCGCGCAGCGCGGCCCTCGGTGAGACCTGCAAAGACAAACGACGCATCGCTGCGTCGCTTGTCCGTTCGTCGATCAGAAAGCTCTTAGGCGAGCTTGCCGTGACAGTTCTTGTACTTCTTCCCGCTGCCGCACGGGCACGGGTCGTTGCGGCCGACCTTCGGCACTTCGTCGGACGGGCGCGTGGCGACGGTGATGTCGTCGTTCGTGGCCATCGCCTGGCTGACCATCTGCGCCGTGGCGGTCGCGGCGGCGGCCGCCGCGGGCGTGGCCGTCGGCGCGGCGGGAGCGCTGTAGTCCGCGTGCGTGAACGACACGTTCTCCAGATGGCTGCCCTTCTCTTCGTACTGCTCGGCGGCTTCTTCCAGTTGCTCAGGCGACTGAATCTGCACGTTCATCACGACGCGCGTGACTTCCTGCTTCACCGCGTCGAGCATGGCGGCGAAGAGTTCGAACGCCTCGCGCTTGTACTCCTGCTTCGGATTCTTCTGCGCATAGCCGCGCAGATGGATGCCCTGACGCAGGTGATCGAGCGCCGCGAGGTGTTCGCGCCAGCGGCTGTCGAGCGTCTGCAGCATGATCGAGCGCTCGAACGCGCTGAACGATTCGCGGCCCACGAGCGCGACCTTCGCTTCGTACGCTTCGTCGGCGGCGGAGAGCACGGCTTCGCAGATTTCCTCGGCGTCGATCGAATTCGACTCGTTGATCATCTCCTGAATGGCCAGGTCCAGCGACCATTCGTTGCGCAGCACTTCTTCCAGCTCGGGCGCGTCCCACTGCTCTTCGATGCTGCCCGCCGGAACGAACGTGCGCACGAGATCGGTGATGACGCTGTGGCGCATCGCGGCGATGGTTTCCTGCACGTCGTGCGCTTCGAGCAGTTCGTTGCGCTGCTGATAGATCACGCGGCGCTGATCGTTCGAGACGTCGTCGTATTCGAGCAGTTGCTTGCGGATATCGAAGTTGCGCGCTTCGACCTTGCGCTGCGCGCCTTCGATCGAACGCGTGACCATGCCCGCTTCGATCGGCTCGCCTTCCGGCATCTTCAGGCGATCCATGATCGCGCGCACGCGGTCGCCCGCGAAGATGCGCAGAAGCGGATCGTCCAGCGAGAGATAGAAGCGCGACGAACCCGGATCGCCCTGACGGCCCGCGCGGCCGCGCAGCTGATTGTCGATACGGCGCGATTCGTGGCGCTCGGTACCGATGATATGCAGCCCGCCCGCCGCCTTCACGTGGTCGTGCAGCGCCTGCCATTCGTCGTGCAGCTTCTGGATGCGCGCGGCTTTTTCGTCCTCGGGAATCGACAAGTCCGCTTCGATGAACGACGCCTGCTTCTCGACGTTGCCGCCGAGCACGATGTCCGTGCCGCGGCCCGCCATGTTCGTCGCGATGGTCACGACGCCCGGCCGCCCGGCTTCCGCGACGATGGCCGCTTCGCGCGCGTGCTGCTTCGCGTTGAGCACCTCGTGCTTGACGTCTTGCTGGCTCAAGAGGCCGGACAGCAGTTCCGACGCTTCGATCGACGTGGTGCCGACGAGCGTAGGCTGCCCGCGCTCGACGCAATCGCGGATATCGCGAATGACTGCGTCGTAACGTTCCTTCGACGTCTTGTAGATCTGATCCTGCTTGTCCACGCGCTTCGGCGGACGGTTCGTCGGAATCACGACCGTTTCGAGACCGTAGATTTCCTGGAACTCGTAAGCTTCCGTGTCAGCCGTGCCGGTCATGCCGGACAGCTTCGCGTACATACGGAAGTAGTTCTGCAGCGTGATCGAGGCGAGCGTCTGATTCTCGGCCTGAATCTGCACGTGCTCCTTCGCCTCGACAGCCTGATGCAAGCCGTCGGACCAGCGCCGGCCGGTCATCATGCGGCCCGTGAATTCGTCGACGATCACGACTTCGCCGTTCTGCACCACGTAATGCTGATCGCGATGGAAGAGCGTATGCGCGCGCAGGGCAGCATAAATGTGATGCATCAGCGTGATGTTTTGCGGCGCGTAAAGGCTTTCGCCCTCGCCGATCAGACCCCACTCGGCAAGCAGACGCTCGGCCTTTTCGTGACCCGATTCGGTCAGGAACACCTGACGCGCTTTTTCGTCGAGCGTGTAGTCGCCCGGCTTTTCGACGCCCGTGCCGTCCGCCTTTTCCTCGCCGATCTGCAGTTCGAGCAGCGGCGGCAGCGCGTTCATGCGCACGTAGAGGTCGGTGTGATCTTCGGCCTGGCCGGAGATGATGAGCGGCGTACGCGCTTCGTCGATGAGAATCGAGTCCACTTCGTCGACGATCGCGAAATTGAGCGGCCGCTGCACGCGCGCATTGGTCTCGTAGACCATGTTGTCGCGCAGATAGTCGAAGCCGAATTCGTTGTTCGTGCCGTAGGTGATGTCCGCCGCGTAGGCTTCCTGCTTCTGCCCGTGCTGCATCTGCGACAAATTCACGCCGCAGGAAAGCCCAAGGAAGTTGTAGAGGCGCGCCATCCATTCGGCGTCGCGCTGCGCGAGGTAGTCGTTCACCGTCACGACGTGCACGCCGCGGCCCGACAGCGCGTTCAGATATGCCGCGAGCGTGGCGACGAGCGTCTTGCCCTCGCCCGTGCGCATTTCGGCGATCTTGCCGTAATGCAGGACCATGCCGCCGATTAGCTGGACGTCGAAATGGCGCATTTTCAGGACGCGCCGGCTCGCTTCGCGACAGACGGCGAACGCTTCCGGGAGAATCACGTCGAGCGACTCGCCGCCGGCGACGCGCTTGCGGAACTCGTCCGTCTTCGCGCGCAACTGATCGTCCGAGTACTTCTCGACGGTCGGCTCGAGGGCATTGATCGCCGCAACGGTCTTTTGGTACTGCTTGACCAGCCGCTGATTGCGGCTGCCAAAAATCTTCTGAAGGAAACCGGTCGTCATCGGATCAGTGTCTGCGTCGCGGCTTCGGACGGACGGCAGCGCGATGCTGCGTCCGGGCGCGGAAAACCTCGGCGACTTAAGTCCATTGGGTGAAATTCGAATCGGGAATTTTAGCACGCGAGTCAAGTACATCTTGCGTCGGCGTGGCCTGGCGGGCGTCGGTGGAACGCGACAGTCAACCGCTTGAAAGCCGGGCCGCGCGGGCGTCGGAACAAGGCGTCCGTGCGTGCCGGGCGGCGGGCTCGCGGTACAATCGGGGCGTCGCATCAGGCGTCCGTCGATCAAAGAATGAGCCGTTTTTCTACAAATTCAAGGTATGCGCCGCAGCGGTTCGATCCGCGGCGTCCGCAAGCCATAGCCGACGTGCTGGATCGGACGGATGCGTTTCGCGCATTGCGCGCGGGCGTCGAGCAAATGGCGGCGCTCCAGCGCGACCTCACCGCGCTTTTGCCCGACTATCTGGCGTCGAACGTCGAACCGGGCTTCATCAAGGATGGCGTGCTGGCGCTCTTCGCCGCGCATAACGCGCTGGCGGCGCGTTTGCGGCATATCGAGCCGCGTCTGCTCGCCGATCTCCAACAGCGCGGCTGGGCCGTCGATTCGCTGAAAATCCGCGTGCGTCCGCAAGCGGTCAGGGAAACCGCGCCGCCGAAGCAGGCGCGCATGTCGGCGGCGGGTGCGTCGGCGTTGCACGATCTGGCGGAAACGCTGGCGCCGTCGCCGTTGCAGGAAGCGCTCGCGCGCATGGCCGCGCGTCATCAGGGGCGCGGGCAAAAAAAATGAGCGGCGCTTTCGCAGCCGCTCACTTCATTGACTTTCTATTTGCCGATGATCAGGCAAATGCCGTCTGCGTATCGAACGCGAAACCGCGCGGCGCTTTTTGCGTATCGTCGAACGTGACGATTTCATAGGCGTCTTCGTTCGCGAGCAGTTCGCGCAGCAGCATGTTGTTCATCGCATGGCCGCCCTTGTACGCGTTGTACGACGCCAGCAGCGGATGCCCCACGACGTACAGGTCGCCGATCGCGTCGAGCATCTTGTGCTTCACGAACTCGTCGTCGTAACGCAGGCCGTCGTTGTTCAGAATGCGGTACTCGTCGAGCACGATCGCGTTGTCCATGCTGCCGCCGCGCGCGAGGCCCAGTTCGCGCATCATTTCGACTTCATGCGCGAAACCGAACGTGCGGGCGCGCGCGATTTCACGCACATACGATGTCGTCGCGAAATCCACTTCCAGCGCCTGCCCCGTCTTGTCGACAGCGGGATGACGGAAATCGATGGTAAAGCTCAACTTGAAGCCGAAATACGGCTCAAGACGCGCGAACTTGTCGCCGTCGCGGACTTCGACGGGCTTCTTCACCTTGATGAACTTCTTCGGTGCGTTCTGCTCTTCGATGCCCGCCGACTGAATGAGAAACACGAAAGAAGCAGCGCTGCCGTCCATGATCGGGATTTCCTCGGCGGTCACATCGACGTACAGATTGTCGATGCCGAGACCCGCGCACGCCGACATCAAGTGCTCGATGGTCGACACGCGCGCGCCGTCCTTCTGCAGCACGGACGCGAGCCGCGTGTCGCCGATCGCCATCGCGGATGCGGGGATATCGACCGGCTGCGGCAAGTCGATCCGCGAAAACACGATGCCCGTCCCGGCCGGCGCCGGACGCAGCGTCAAATCGACCTTGCGGCCGGAATGAAGCCCGATTCCCACGGTTTTGACGACGGTCTTGATTGTTCGCTGCTTCAACATGATTTTTGTCCGATAACAATTCCCAATAAAGAGAATCAATCGCGCTGTAAATTCTAATAGGCCGAATTATACTCCATTCGGCGCATGCCGTCCCAAACCGAGAGGTATCAACTGTTTCCCTGTGTTACGCCGGAGCGTCGGGACAGTCAAGTGAAACGGGCCGATGGCCGGAATGGAGGCATTTCCGGTCATCGGCCCCAAGTTGCGCCGCTTGCGAGTGCGTCTGTAAGCGTTGCGTAACCGCAACGCGACGCCGCTGCGATCAGCTCAACGTCGCCAGGATGCTTTGAGCGTCGCTGACTTCGAACTTGCCGGGCGCTTCGACAGCGAGCGTCTTGACCACGCCGTTGTCGACCACCATCGCGTAGCGCTGGGAACGGATTCCCATGCCACGCTCGGACAAATCCTGATCCAGTCCGAGTGCCTGAGTGAAACGCGCACTGCCGTCCGCGATCATCTTCACCTTGCCCGCGGCTTGAAGATCGCGTCCCCACGCGTTCATCACGAACGCGTCGTTGACGGAAACGCACCAGATTTCGTCGATGCCGGCGGCGAACAACGCACCCGCTGCATCGATATAACCCGGCACGTGTCTGGCGGAACACGTCGGCGTGAACGCGCCCGGCAATCCGAAGATCACCACGCGCTTCGCCGATGCCCGCTCGCGCGCCGAGAACCCGTTCGGTCCCACGGCGCAGCCCTCGCTCGCCACTTCGATGAACTCGAAGAGACGCGCGTCGGGCAACGTTTCACCCACTTCGATCATGCTCGGTCCTTCCCTCGTCAGTGCTCGAACATCCTTGCGATTGACATCGTCCCGCAGTGTCGCCTCAAGCGTGCTTCGGCGGTGTCGGTTTCATCTGCACATCGGCAAATTCGTGGGGGTCGGCTGGCCACGGCCTGGCGTCTGGTTCTTGACGCGGCCTTGGACAGTCGCCCCACGCGAAACCTGCATCGCCGGGCTCACTTCGACGTGCCTGCGGTGGCTGCACTTCGCATGCCAGCTACCGACCAAGCGCGAGGCTCGTCAGTCCGCCTGCTTGCGCAGGAACGCGGGGATGTCGTACGTATCGACGCCCTTCTCCTGCAATGCCTGCACGTGCGATGCCGCGGTTTCACGCGTGGAGCGCCACACTGCCGGCGTGTCCAGTTGACCGTAATCCGTTGCCTGCGCGTGCTGCGGCGCGTAGTTGCCATGCGCGGCGTGAGCGTGCGCGACCGGCTGGTTGTCGGTGCCCGTGCGCAGGAGGGTCATCGGCGCTTGCTGCTGCTTCTTCGCCGCGCGGCCCAGGCCCGTTGCCACGACCGTCACGCGCAGCGCGTCGCCCATTGCGTCGTCGTAGACAGCGCCGAAGATCACCGTTGCATCGTCAGCCGCGTAGGACTTGATGGTGTTCATCACTTCGCGCGTTTCCGACAGACGCAGCGAACGGCTCGACGTGATGTTCACCAGCACGCCACGCGCGCCCGACAGATCCACGCCTTCCAAGAGCGGGCTCGCCACGGCCTGTTCAGCCGCGAGACGCGCGCGATCGACGCCGGCAACCGTCGCCGTGCCCATCATCGCCTTGCCCTGCTCGCCCATCACCGTCTTCACGTCTTCGAAGTCGACGTTGACGAGGCCATCGACATTGATTATTTCAGCGATGCCCGCGACAGCGTTATTCAGCACGTCGTCCGCGCACTGGAAGCACTTGTCCATCTCGGCGTCGTCGCCCATCACCTCGAAGAGCTTGTCGTTCAGCACGACGATCAGCGAATCGACGTGATCCTCCAGTTGCTGCGAGCCGGCTTCGGCCACGCGCATGCGGCGGCCGCCTTCGAATTCGAACGGCTTGCTCACGACGCCAACCGTCAGAATGCCCATTTCCTTCGCGATCTGCGCCACGACCGGCGCCGCGCCCGTGCCCGTGCCGCCGCCCATGCCGGCGGTGATGAACACCATGTGCGCGCCGCGCAGTGCGTCGGCGATGCGCTCGCGTGCATCTTCCGCCGCTTCCTTGCCCTTCTCCGGCTTGGCGCCAGCGCCCAGACCGGTCATTCCCAGTTGCAGGACCGCCGGCGCGCGCGAGCGGGCGAGCGCCTGCGCGTCCGTGTTCATCACGATGAAGTCGACGCCCTGCACACCGCGATTGATCATGTGCTGAACGGCGTTGCCGCCCGCACCGCCAACTCCGACGACCTTGATGATCGTTCCGTTGGTTTCCGTTTCCAGCATTTCGAAATCCATGTTGCCTCCGTCAAGAATGAAGATCGGCGTTATCCGGCAAGAGATCGGGCAACCTCTTGCCGCGCGCTAGCCGCCGGTACCGGCGCGAATTATATTCATTGCTTACATCAATTTGTTAGCACTGCTGTGCTGCGGATGACGTCAGAAGTTCCCGAGGAACCAGTCCTTCATCCGTGTGAGCACCTGTCCCATCGATCCGTTCTGCACCGCGACCTTGCGGCCGCGCATGCGCTGCGAGCGTCCTTCGGCGAGCAGACCCATCGCGGTGGAGTAGCGCGGGTTGCGCACCACGTCCGCGAGACCGCCCGCGTATTCCGGCACGCCGATACGCACCGGCTTCAGAAAGATGTCTTCGCCGAGCTCGACCATGCCGGGCATCATCGCCGCGCCGCCGGTCAGCACGACGCCGCTCGACAGCAGCTCTTCGTAGCCGGATTCGCGCACGACCTGCTGCACGAGCGAGAACAGTTCTTCGACGCGCGGCTCGACGACCGCCGCCAGCGCCTGACGCGACAGCGTGCGCGGACCGCGTTCGCCCAAGCCGGGCACTTCGATCATTTCGTCCGGATCGGCGAGCGCCTGCTTCGCGATGCCGTAGCTCACCTTGATGTCTTCCGCGTCGGGCGTCGGCGTGCGCAGCGCCATCGCGACGTCGCTCGTGATCTGGTCGCCGGCGATCGGAATCACGGCCGTGTGACGGATCGCGCCTTCGCTGAAAATGGCGATGTCGGTCGTGCCGCCGCCGATATCGACGAGCACGACGCCGAGTTCCTTCTCGTCCTCGGTCAGCACCGCGAGCGACGACGCGAGCGGCTGCAGAATGAGGTCGTTCACTTCGAGCCCGCAGCGGCGCACGCACTTGACGATGTTCTGCGCCGCGCTCACCGCGCCCGTCACGATATGCACCTTCACTTCGAGGCGGATGCCGCTCATGCCGATCGGCTCGCGCACGTCTTCCTGACCGTCGATGATGAATTCCTGCGTCAGGATATGCAGCACCTGCTGATCGGTCGGGATGTTGATCGCCTTGGCCGTTTCGATCACGCGCGCGACGTCGGTCTGCGTGACTTCCTTGTCCTTGATCGCGACCATCCCGCTCGAATTGAAGCTTCGAATGTGGCTGCCCGCGATGCCGGTGAACACGTTGGTGATCTTGCAGTCGGCCATCAGCTCGGCTTCTTCGAGCGCGCGCTGAATGGATTGCACCGTGGCCTCGATATTGACCACGACGCCCTTCTTCAACCCCTTCGAGTCGCTCTGACCGAGTCCGATCACCTCGTAGTGGCCTTCGCCCTTCAATTCGGCGACGATCGCGACCACCTTCGACGTTCCGATGTCGAGGGAAACCAGCAGGTCTTTGTAGTCTTTGCTCATAGCGTGCTCATGCCTGTGATGTCTGCTTACTTCTTGGCCTTGTCGGTGTCGTTGATGAAGCGCATGCTGGCGGCGCGTATCGCGAAGCCATTCGGGTAACGCAAATCCGCGTATTCGATCTCCTTGCCCCACCGCCCCGTCACGGAGGGCCACGATGCGACGAACCGCTTGCAGCGGTCGAACAGCGTGTCCTGATTGCGCTCGCGGCCCAGTTCGATCTGCGTGCCGTTCGAGAGCTTCACCGTCCACGCGAAGCGCGACGAAAGCGTCACTTCTTCGGGCTGCGCGTCGAGCGGTGCGAACCACTTCTGGAAGTCGTGGTAACGCGCGACCACTTCCTTCGCCGTGCCTTCGGGACCGTCGAACGCGGGCAGGTCGTCGTCGAGTTCGCCCTGATTCGCGGTGAAAAGCTCGCCGTCGACGCTCACCAGTTGATCGCTGCCCCACGTGCCGAGCGGCTTGTATTCCTCGAGCCTCACCGCGATGGCGTTCGGCCACACGCGGCGCACGCTCGCATGGCGCACCCACGGCATCTGTTCGAACGCGGCGCGCGCGGTATCGAGATCGACGGTGAAGAAGTTGCCCTTCAAATGCCCGACCACGCTCGCGCGCACCGTCGGCGTATTGATGTGCGACGTGTCGCCGTCGATCTGAATCTCGCGCAGGCGGAACTCCGGACGCTGGATCGCCCATACGCCCGCGGCGCACAGCAGCATCAGCACGAGCATGGCGTGCAGCGCGCTGGCGGCGAGATTCATCTGGCGAACGTTGTTCCACATGGCTTGCGTTTCGTCTTGTTCCGTTGTTCCTGCGTTAGCTCTTCAAGGTGAGCGACAACACCTTCACCACCAGATCCTTGTAGCTGATGCCGACCGCGCGCGCGGCCTTCGGCGGCAGCGAGTGATCCGTCATGCCCGGCGCCGTGTTCACTTCGAGGAAGTACGGGTTGCCGTTCGCGTCGAGCATGAAATCGGCGCGGCCCCAGTCGGTGCAGCCGAGCATGTCGAACGCGCGCTGCGTCAGTTGCTTCATGCGCGATTCCTCGGCGGCGGTGAGGCCGCAGGGAATCAGGTATTGCGTGTCGTCGGCGATGTACTTCGCGTGGTAGTCGTAAAACTCGCCCGCCGGAATGATCTTGATGACCGGCAGATCGAGATCGCCCGCGATACAGCACGTGTACTCGCCGCCGCCTTCGATGCTCTTCTCGACGATCACGATCTTGTCGAACTGCGCGGCTTGCTCGAGCGCCGGCACGAGCGATTCCACGCTTTTCACCTTGATGACCGCGACGCTCGATCCTTCGCTCGCCGGCTTCACGAAGAGCGGCAGCCCGAGCTTCGCGATGATCTCCTGCGCGCGCGATGCGAAATCGTCGCCGCGCACGACGGTTTCGAACGGCGGCGTCGGAATGCCGGTCTGCTGCCACACGAGCTTGGTGCGCAGCTTGTCCATGCCGAGCGCCGAGCCCAGGACGCCGCTGCCCGTGTAGCGGATGCCGTAGAAATCCAGCGCGCCCTGCAACTGGCCGTTCTCGCCATAGCCGCCGTGCAGCGCGATGAACGCGCGCTCGAAGCCTTCGGCCTTCAGATCCGACAGCGGACGCTCGGCCGGATCGAACGGATGCGCGTCGACGCCGGCATCGCGCAGGCCTTCGAGCACGAGCCGGCCCGAATTGAGCGAGACCTCGCGCTCCGCGGAATGTCCGCCGAGAAGCACGGCCACTTTGCCGAAGACTTTCGGATCGATGTTGTTCACTGTGTTGCTCATTGCGTCGTTCATTGCTGTCATCACTGCGGCTGGCTCTGCGCGAGCCGCCCGCACACACCGCCGATGGAACCCGCGCCCATCGTGATCACCACGTCGCCGTTGCGCGCGATGGTCGTCACCGCGTCCGGCACTTCATCCACTGTTTCGACGAACACCGGCTCGATCTTTCCGGCGACGCGAATGGCACGCGCGAGCGCGCGGCCATCGGCGGCGACGATCGGCGATTCGCCTGCGGAATAGACATCGGTGAGCACGAGGGCATCGACCATCGACAGCACTTTCACGAAGTCCTCGAAGCAGTCGCGCGTGCGGGTATAGCGATGCGGCTGGAACGCGAGCACGAGACGCCGGTCCGGAAACGCGCCGCGCGCCGCCGCGATGGTCGCCGCCATTTCGACGGGGTGATGACCGTAGTCGTCGATCAGCGTGTACGCGCCTTCGTTGTCGGCCGTCTTCACTTCGCCGTAACGCTGGAAGCGCCGTCCGACACCGTTGAATTCGGCGAGCGCTCTCTGGATATCGGCATCGGCCACTTCAAGTTCAGTCGCGATCGCGATGGCCGCGAGCGCGTTCTGCACGTTGTGCAGGCCCGGCAGGTTCAGCACGATGTCGAGCGGCGGCGCGTCTTCGCGCATCGTCGTGAAATGCATGCGGCCTTCGCGCGCCTCGATATTCACCGCGCGCACTTGCGCCTCCGCGCCGATGCCGTAGCGGATGATCGGCTTCGACACGAACGGCAGGATTTCGCGCACGTTCGGATCGTCGACGCACAGCACCGCGATGCCGTAGAACGGCAGCCGGTGCGTGAATTCGATGAACGCCTGCTTGAGCCGCGCGAAGTCGTGGCCGTAGGTGTCCATGTGATCGGCGTCGATGTTCGTGATGACTTCGATCACCGGGAAAAGATTCAGGAACGACGCATCCGATTCATCCGCTTCCGCGACGATGAAGTCGCCCGTGCCGAGCCGCGCGTTCGCGCCCGCGCTGATGAGCCGGCCGCCGATCACGAAGGTCGGATCGAGTCCGCCCGCGGCCAGCACGCTCGCGACGAGCGACGTGGTCGTGGTCTTGCCGTGCGTGCCCGCGATCGCGATGCCCTGCTTCAGGCGCATGAGTTCCGCGAGCATCACGGCGCGCGGCACGATGGGCACGCGGCGATGGCGCGCGGCGAGCACCTCGGGATTGTCGGGACGCACGGCCGTCGATACGACGACCGCATTCGCGCCTTCGATGTTGTCTTCGTGATGCCCGATCTCGACGCGCGCGCCCAGCGCACGCAGCCGTTCGGTGACCGCGTTCTTCGACAGGTCCGAGCCGCTGACCTGATATCCGAGATTGAGCAGCACTTCTGCGATGCCGCTCATCCCTGCTCCGCCGATGCCGACGAAGTGAATGTGCTTGACGATGTGTTTCATGTCCTAATGTGCCTCCCGAGCTTGCGCGTCGAAACGCGCGCCGGCCACGTCGGCGCAGACGCTTGCGACCCGTTCGGTCGCATCCGGCTTCGCCAGCGCACGCGAGCGCACGGCCATGTCGGCCAGCGTCTCGCGCGTTTGCGCACGCAACCAGCCGGCGAGCTTTTCCGCCGACAAATCGCGTTGTTGTATCAATTCCGCAGCGCCGTTCCTGGCGAGGAACGCGCCGTTGGTCGTCTGGTGATCGTCGACGGCGAACGGGAACGGCACGAAGAGCGCCGCCACGCCGACCGCCGCGATTTCGGAGACCGTCATCGCGCCCGAGCGGCAGATCACGAGATCGGCGGATGCATAAGCGCTCGCCATGTCTTCGATGAACGGCACGAGCTGCAGGTCGTCGCCACGCGAGAAACCCGCCGCCGCGTAGTTCGCTTCGAGTGCTTCGATATGCTTCGCGCCCGCCTGATGCACGATGCGCGGACGTTGATCCGCGGCAAGCAGCGCGAGCGCCTTCGGCACCGTTTCGTTCAGCGCGGCGGCGCCCAGACTTCCGCCGACCACCAGCACGTTCAGCTTTCCCGAGCGCGCGGCGTAGCGTTCTTTGGGCGGCAATGTCGCGTTAAGTTCCGCGCGAATCGGATTGCCGGTCCATTCCGCATTCGGCAGCGCATCCGGGAACGCGACGAGCACGCGCTTCGCGAGATGCGCGAGCACCTTATTCGCGAGTCCCGCGATGGAATTCTGTTCGTGAAGCACGAGCGGGCAGCCCGCGAGCTTCGTCATGACGCCCGCCGGAAACGTGATGTAGCCGCCCATGCCGAGCACGACATCCGGCTTGATCCGGCGCAGCACGCGCAGGCTTTGCGAGCACGCGCGCAGCAGGTTGACCGGCAGCATCAGCTTGGTCTTGATGCCCTTGCCGCGCACGCCGCCGAAGCGCACGTATTCCATCGGCACGCCGTGCTTCGGGACGAGCGTCGCTTCCATGCCGCTCGCATTGCCGAGCCACACGACGCGCCATCCGTGCGCCTGCATCCAGTGCGCGACGGCGAGGCCCGGAAACACGTGGCCGCCGGTGCCGCCCGCCATGACCATCAAGGTGCGGTCGCGTTGCGCGGTCATACTTTGCCTCCGCGCATCAGAACCCGGTTCTCGTAATCCACGCGAAGCAGCACCGCCAGCGCGACACAGTTCAGCAGAATGCCCGAGCCGCCGTACGAAACGAGCGGCAGCGTGAGGCCCTTGGTCGGCAAAAGACCGAGATTCACGCCCATGTTGATGAACGTCTGTGCGCCGAACCAGATGCCGACGCCCTTCGCCATCAGACCCGCGAACGTGCGATCGAGCGCGAGCGCCTGACGGCCGATCTCGAATGCGCGGCGCACGATCCAGTAGAACAGCAGAATCACGACGATCACGCCGACGAAGCCCAGCTCCTCGCCGATCACCGCGAGAATGAAGTCGGTATGCGCTTCGGGCAGATAGTTGAGCTTTTCGACGCTGCCGCCGAGTCCCACGCCGAACCACTCGCCGCGTCCGAACGCGATCAGCGAGTGCGTCAGCTGATACGCCTTGCCTTGCGCATAACGGTCGTCCCACGGATCGAGGTAAGCGAAGATCCGCTCGCGACGCCACGGCGAGAGCCACACGAGCATCGTGAACGTGCCCACCGCCGTCAGCACGAGGCCGCCGAACAGCTTGCCGTTCACGCCGCCGAGAAACAGCACGCCCATCGCGATGGCCGCGATCACCATGAACGCGCCCATGTCCGGTTCGAGCAGCAACAGCGCGCCGACCGCGCCGACCGCGACGGCCATCGGCAGGAAGCCCTTGCCGAAACTGTGCATGAACTCCTGCTTGCGCACCGTGTAGTTCGCGGCATAGATGGTCACGGCGAGCTTCATGATTTCCGACGGCTGCATGTTCGTGATGCCGAGCGGAATCCAGCGGCGCGCGCCGTTCACGCCCTTGCCGATGTGCGGAATCAGCACGATGACGAGCAGCACGAGCGCGAGAAGAAAGAGCTTCGGCGCGTACTTTTCCCAGGTCTTCACCGGAATCTTGAACGCGATGACCGCGCCGACGAGCGCCGTCGCGATGGAGATGAGGTGACGCACGAGGAAGTGATAGTCGCGATACTGCGCGTATTTCGGCGAATCGGGCATGGCGATCGACGCCGAATACACCATGACGATGCCGAGACCGAGCAACGCGATGGTCACCCACAACAGCGAATGATCGTAGTCGAGCATGCGCGAGCGCGCGGGACGCACGCCGTTGACCGCGCTCGAAATGCCGCCCGCGCCTTCCGTGCGGCCAACGCGCGCGCTCGCACCCGCGCGACCGGCGAGCGAGTCGTTCGCGACCGCGTTGCGCTGGCCGGTCAGTTTCGATCCGAAGCGTTCCGACCAGCTCATAGCATCACTCCCCGCGCTGCGGCGATTTCTTCGACCGCGCCGCGAAACACGTCCGCGCGGTGTGCGTAGTTCTTGAACATGTCGAGGCTCGCGCACGCGGGCGAGAGCAGGACGGCGTCGCCGGCTTCCGCGATGCGTGCCGCCGCGTGGGTCGCGGCTTCGAGCGTCGCGTGATCTTCGAGCGCGACGCCGGTCGATTCGAGCGTCTCGCGAATGCGCGGCGCGTCGCGGCCGATCAGCATCACAGCGCGCGCCCAGCGCGCCACCGGCGCTTCGAGCGGCGAGAAATCCTGGCCCTTGCCGTCGCCGCCGGCGATCAGCACGACGCGTTGCGCGAGGCCGTCGAGCGCGGCGACCGTTGCGCCGACGTTGGTGCCCTTGCTGTCGTCGACGTAATCGACGCCGTCGATCTGCGCGATCACTTCCACGCGATGCGGCTCGCCGCGATATTCGCGCAAGCCATGCAAGAGCGCCGCGAGCGGCAGATCGATTGCACGCGCGAGCGCGAGCGCGGCCAGCGCGTTCGCCGCGTTGTGCAGACCGCGAATGCGCAGCGCATCCGACGGCATCAGCCGCTTGGCGACGACATTCGGCGCCGCCGTTTCCTGCTTGCGACGGCGCGACGACGTCGGTTCGTCGGCGGCGTCGCGATCGATACCTTGCGCGAGCCACGCGATGCCGTTGTCGCGCAGCAAGCCGTAGTCGCCGACGTTCGACGGCTCGTTCAGCCCGAACGTCACCACGCGGTCCTGCGCGACGTTGACGGCGAGCGCCATCGTGCGGGCGTCGTCGCGATTGAGCACGCGCGTCGTGCGCGGGCCGAAGATGCGGCCTTTCGCGGCGGCGTAGGCATCGAGGCCGCCGTGCCAGTCGAGATGATCCTGCGTGATGTTCAGCACCGCGGCGGCATCCGGCTCGAAGGTGTGCGCGGTCTCGAGCTGGAAGCTCGACAGTTCGAGCACCCAGACGTCCGGCAGCGCGGTCTGATCGATGGCTTCGGCGAGCTTGTCGAGCATCGCCGGGCTGATGTTCCCCGCGACCGCCACGCGCTTGCCCGCGCGCTCGCACAGAAGGCCGGTGAGCGCGGTCGTCGTGGTCTTGCCGTTCGTGCCGGTGATGGCGAGCACCTTCGGCTGATAGCCGTTCACGGCGAGTCCCGCGAGCGCCTGCGCGAAGAGTTCGAGTTCGCCCCACACGGGAATGCCGCGTTCCCTGGCGGCCGCGACGAGCGGCGCGAGGTCCGGCGCGAGCGGCGATAGTCCCGGACTGACCGCGACGAGTTCGATGCCGCCGTCGAGCAGTTCCGTCGTGAACGCGCCGCCGACGAAATCGGCATCGATGTCATGGATGACGAGTTCGGAGAGATTCGGCGGCGTTTCGCGCGTATCGGCAATCCGCAGGCGGCAGCCGTGCCTGGCGCACCAGCGCGCCATCGCGAGGCCGGATTCACCGAGCCCCAGCACGAGCACCATCGGACTTTGCCGACCGGAAAACTTCTCGCCAAACATCGCTTTTACCTTTGAATTGAACCGGAAACGGATGAACCTTCGGGCGCTGACGAATCAACGCAACTTCAACGTCGACAAGCCGAACAGACACAGCATCAACGTGATGATCCAGAAGCGCACCACCACTTGCGTCTCGGTCCAGCCGGACAGTTCGTAGTGGTGATGCAGCGGCGCCATCTTGAAGAAACGGCGGCCTTCGCCATAACGGCGCTTCGTGAACTTGAACCAGAAGACTTGCAGCATCACGGAGAGCGTTTCCGCGACGAAGATGCCGCCCATGATGAACAGCACGATTTCCTGACGCACGATCACGGCGATGGTGCCGAGCGCGCCGCCGAGCGCGAGCGCGCCGACATCGCCCATGAAGACCTGCGCGGGGTGCGTGTTGTACCAAAGGAACGCGAGGCCCGCGCCGCCCATGGCCGAGCAGAAGATCAGCAATTCGCCCGCGCCGGGAATGTGCGGGAAGAGCAGATACTTCGAATAGACCGACGAACCCATCACGTAGGCGAACGCGCCGAGCGACGCGCCCACGAGCACCACGGGCATGATGACGAGACCGTCGAGGCCATCGGTGAGATTCACCGCGTTGCTGGATCCGACGATCACGAAGTATGTCATCGCGATGAAGCCCCACACGCCGAGCGGATACGTGATCGACTTGAGGAACGGCAGCATGAGGTCGGCGCGCGCGGGCAGGCCCATCGAAAGGCCGCTGCGCACCCACGCCATGAAGAGATCGAACACGCGCGCGTTGTTGGCTTCGGACACGCTGAACGCGAGATAAACCGCCGCGAAAATGCCGATCACCGATTGCCAGAAATACTTCTCGCGCGACGACATGCCGCGCGGGTCCTTGTGCACGACCTTGCGATAGTCGTCCACCCAGCCGATCACGCCATAGCCGAACGTGACGAGCATCACGATCCACACGAAGCGGTTCGTGAGATCCGCCCAAAGCAGCGTGGATACCGCGATGCCGATGAGAATGAGCACGCCGCCCATCGTCGGCGTACCCGACTTGACGAGGTGCGTCTGCGGGCCGTCCTTGCGCACGGCCTGGCCGACTTTCATCGCGGTCAGCTTGCGGATCACCCAGGGGCCGCAGACGAGACCGATCAACATCGCCGTCGCCGTGGCTCCCACGGCGCGGAACGTAATGTAGGTGAACACGCGCATGAAGCTGGCGTCATTCTGGAGCCATTGCGCGAGTGCAAGTAGCATGCTGGGCCTTCTCTTTCTGTGAGTCAGTGTGCTGCGGGCGTGCTGCCCGCGGCGGGTTGTGCGAGGCTCGTCAAGGCGTCCACCACGCGCTCCATCTTCATGAAGCGCGAGCCTTTCGCGAGATACGTTGCGCCGGGTCCGAACCCGGCTTGTTCGAGTGCTTCGATCAACGCGGCGACGTCGTTGAAATGCGCGCCGGTCTGCTTCGATGCCTTTGCGTTGAATGCGTTCACGGAATCGCGGCTTGCGTCGCCGAGCGCGAAGAGCGCATCGATGCCGCGCTCCGCTGCATAAGCGCCCACTTCGCGATGAAACGCCGGTCCTTCTTCACCGACTTCGCCCATGTCGCCCATCACGAGCACACGCGGCGATGCTTGCGCCGCGAGCACATCGATGGCCGCGCGCATGGAATCGGGATTGGAGTTGTACGTATCGTCGATGACGGTCGCGCCCGCGAGCGCGCTCACCACCGCGCGCTTGACCTGCAAGCGGCCTTTGACCGGCTGGAAGGCTTCGAGCCCGCGCTTGACGGCATCGAGCGAAACGCCGGCGGCGAGCGCCGCAGCCGTGGCCGCGAGCGCGTTGCGCGCGTTATGTTCGCCGAGCACGGAAAGCGCGATGTCGATGTCGCCTTGCGGCGTGCGCACGTGCACCGTGGTGCCTTCGAGCGTGCCGGTGACGGCGGCCTTCGTTTCATCGCCGGTGAGCGCGAAATCCATGACGGGATTGCCCGTCGCGGCGACGCGCCAGATGCTCGCGTAGTGATCGTCGGCGGGGAACACGGCGGTACCGGTTTCGCCGAGCGCATGAATGACGGACGCGTGTTCCAGTGCAACGGCTTCGACCGTCGCCATGAATTCCTGATGCTCGCGCTGCGCGTTGTTGACGACCGCGACCGTCGGCGCGGCGATCTTGCCGAGCGCGTCGGTTTCGCCCGGATGATTCATGCCCAGCTCGACCACCGCCAGCTTGTGCGCGCCGTTCAGACGAAACAGCGTGAGCGGCAAGCCGATGTCGTTGTTGAAGTTGCCCGCCGTCGCGAGCCGCGCGTCTTCTCCGACCGATGCCGCGAAGATCGACGCGATCATTTCCTTGACCGTGGTCTTGCCGTTGCTGCCCGTGACGGCGACGAGCGGCATGGTGTAGCGCTTGCGCCAGCCGTGCGCCAGCGCACCGAGCGCCGCGCGCGTGTCCTTTACCTTGACGACAGGAAGCGGCCAGGCATCCGAATTGCGCAACTCGCGCGAAACGAGCGCGGCGGCCGCGCCGCTCTTCGCAACCTGATCCAGGAAATCATGCGCGTCGAAACGATCGCCCTTCACCGCGACGAACAGATCGCCCGCCTGCACGGCGCGGCTATCCGTCACGACGCGTGCGATCGCGATGCTTTCGTCGCCGATGACCACCGCGCCCGGAATGAGCGCGGCGGCTTCGCGCAGCGTGAACATGGTCATTCGGTACCTCCGCGCTGCTGCGTGGCGCGTGCTGCAAGCGCGAGGCGCGCGTGATCCTGGTCGGAGAACGCGCGCTTCTTGCCCATGATTTCCTGTGTGGCTTCGTGCCCCTTTCCGGCCAGCACGACGACATCCTCTCGCGCCGCCGACCGCACCGCCTGAAGGATGGCGCTCGCGCGATCCTCGATACGGCGCGCCTTCGCGGCGTCTTTCATTCCGGCTGCGATCTGGTCGATGATCGCGAGCGGGTCTTCGCTGCGCGGGTTGTCGCTCGTGATGACGACCTGATCCGCGAGACGCTCCGCGATTTCGCCCATCAGCGGGCGCTTGGTCGCGTCGCGGTCGCCGCCGCAACCGAACATGCAGACAAGCTCGCCGCCGCGCGCTTCCGCGATCGGGCGCAGCGCGGCGAGCGTCTTGTCGAGCGCGTCGGGCGTGTGCGCGTAGTCGATCACGACGAGCGGCTCGTCGCTTTGCAGCCGGCCGCCGAGACGCTCCATGCGCCCGTTCACCGACTCCAGTTTCGCGATGCGCGCGATGGCGGCATCGAACGGAACGCCCACTTCGAGCAGCACGCCGAGCACCGCGAGCAGGTTGCTGACGTTGAACGTGCCGAGCGTGCCGACTTCGACTTCGGCTTCGCCCCAATCCGACGAAAGATGAAACGCGGTGCCGGTGGCCGTCGCGCGCACTTGCGTCGCGAGCAGCACGGCGTCGGCGGACGGCGCGGCATCGGCGGGCATCTCGACGCCGTATGCAATCGTGCGGACCTTGCCGCGCAGCGATGCGATGAGACGCTGGCCCGCCGCGTCGTCGCGATTGACGATCGCCGTCTTCAGCGACGGCCACGCGAACAGGCGCGCCTTCGCGGTTTCGTACGCCTCGAAGGTGCCGTGGTAATCGAGATGGTCTTGCGTGAGATTCGTGAAGATGGCGATGTCGAAGTCCGTGCCGTTCACGCGCCCCTGATGCAGCGCATGCGACGACACTTCCATCGCGACCGCTTCCGCGCCCTGGCTCTTGAGTTGCGCGAGGTTGCGCTGGAGTTGCGGCGCATCGGGCGTGGTGAAGCCGCTATGCACGAGCTTGCCCGGCATGCCGATGCCGAGCGTGCCGACGATCGCGCACGGACGGCCGAGCGCGGTCAGCGCCGTGGCGATCCACTGGCTGCACGACGTCTTGCCGTTCGTGCCCGTCACGCCGACGGTCAGCATCGATGCGGTCGGCTCGCCGTACCACGCGGACGCGATCGGACCGGCGAGTTCGTTCAGCGCGGCCACGGCGCGCGTCTTCGATGCGTCCGGCTTGCCCGCGAAGTTTTCCGGCTGGTAGAGCGCCGCCGCCGCGCCCGCGTTCAGCGCCGCGTCGATGTACGCGCGATTGTCCGCGCCATCGACGGCATAGGCGAAAAACACGTCGCCGCTTTTCAGCGAGCGCGTGTCGGCATGCAACTGCGCCTCGGGCCGCGCGTGCGCGCGCAGCCATTCGACGGCGTTCGAAACGTCCTTCTGCATCTTGCTTTGACGGGCCGCGCTCATCGCACGACTCCCGGATGTGTCTTCGAATTGCTCGATACGGCGACCTTCTTCGCCGCATTCGCGTTGTTGGCGTTGTTGCCGTTCGCCGGTTGGGCAGGCGTCTGCGCGGCCGGATTCGATTCGTCCGATACCACCATTTGCTTTACCGGCATGTCGGGCGGCACGTTCAGCGCGCGCAAGGTATCGCCGACGATGCCGGAAAACACCGGCCCCGACACCTGTCCGCCGAAGTGGCTGCCCGCCGTCGGCTCGTCGACCGACACGGCGACCACGATGCGCGGATTCGGCATCGGCGCCATGCCGACGAACGATGCGCGGTACTTCGAGTGATCGTAGCCGCGGCCCGCGTGCTTGTACGCCGTGCCCGACTTGCCGCCGACGCGATAGCCCGGCACCGCCGCATCCGGCGACGTCCCGTTCTTCGAGACGACGGCTTCGAGCATCGCGCGCACTTCGCGTGCGGTGGTCGGCGAGAAAACCTGCTGGCCCATCGGCGGCTGATCGCCCGGCGTGCGGAAAATCGAGACCGGCAAGATGGAACCGTCATGCGCGATCGCCGTGTACGCGCGCGCGAGCTGGAAAAGCGACGCCGACAAACCATAGCCGTACGACATGGTCGCCTGCTCGATGCGCCGCCAGCTCTTCCACGGCCGCAGACGCCCGGTCACCGCGCCCGGAAAACCGACCTTCGGCGCCTGCCCGAGCCCGATGCTCGTGTACATGTTCCACATTTCTTCCGGACGCAATTGCATCGCGATTTTGGTCGCGCCGATATTGCTCGACTTCTGAATCACGCCGCCGACCGTGAGCGTGCCGAAACCGGCGTCGTCCGTGATGCGCGCGCCGTCCAGCACGAACACGCCGCCGCCCGTTTCGACGAGCGTGTTCGGCGTCACGCGATGCAGATCGAGCGCGAGCGAAACGGTGAACGGCTTCATGATCGAGCCCGGCTCGAAGGTGTCCGTGAGAATGCGGTTGCGCAACTGCTCGCCCGTCATGCGCGAGCGGTCGTTCGGGTTGTAGGTGGGATAGTTGACGAGCGCGAGCACTTCGCCCGTCTTCGTGTCGATGACGATCGCCGCGCCCGCCTTCGCCTTCGACTTCTCGACGGCCGCCTTCAGGTTCGTGTACGCGATGTACTGAATCTTGCTGTCGATCGAGAGTTCGACGTCCGTGCCGTTGTGCGGCACGACCTGTTCGTCGACATCCTCGACGATATGGCCCATCCGGTCCTTGATGACGCGGCGCATGCCCGGCGTGCCGGCGAGCACGTTCTGGTCGCCCAGTTCGACGCCTTCCTGCCCCTTGTCTTCAATATTAGTAAAGCCGATCAGGTGCGCGGTGATTTCGCCTTCCGGATAGAAGCGCTTATATTCGCCGCGCGAATAAATGCCCGGAATGTCGAGCGCCGCGACTTTCTGCGCGACTTCGAGCGGCACCTGACGTTTCACATAGACGAAGGTCTTGTCCATCGAGAGCTTCGCGCGCAGGTCCTTCTGCGTCATGTCGAGCAGCTTCGCCAGTTCCGCGAGCTTGTCCGCGCCGAGATCGTTCGGCACGGCTTCGGGAATCGCCCAGATGGCCTTGACCGGCAGGCTCGTGGCCAGCACGAGACCGTTGCGGTCGCGAATCTGGCCGCGCGTGGCGGGCATTTCCAGCGTGCGCTGATAGCGGCTCTCGCCCTGCTTCTTGAAGAAGGCGTTGCCCGGTCCTTGAATCCAGAATGCGCGCGCGGCCAGCGCGACGAACGCCATGAAAAGCAGAAACACGACGAACTTCGAGCGCCACATCGGCAAGCGCACGGCGAGGATCGGGTTCGGCGTGTAGGCGACGTCCTTTTGCTTCGCGGCTTTCTTCATCTTTTCGCTCCGCGAGCGGACGGCGCCGAGGCGGGCAGCGGCGGCGGCATGGGCGCATCGGCGGCCTTGGCGGTCGCCGGGTCGTAAGTGAGGTATTGCGTGCGGCCGGTCGTCACGGGCTGCATCTTCAGTGAGTTAGTGGCCAACTGCTCGATGCGCGATGTCTTCGACAACGCGCTCTGCTGATACTGAAACTGTGCGTAATCCTGCTGAAGCTGCCGCTCCTGCGACTGCGCCCGCTGCAACTCGATGAACACTTGCCGCTGCTTGTTCGTGGCGCTGACGACCGACAGCGCGCACCCGAGCACGATCATCAACAGGAAAATATTGAGACGGTTCATGGCGCGATGCGCTCCGCGATGCGCATGACAGCGGAACGGGCGCGCGGATTGGCGGCGACTTCGGCCTCGCTCGGAAACACGCGGCCGACGATCCGCAGAGGCGGGCTCGGCAGATCGACCGCGCGGATCGGCAAACGACGGTCCACCGCCGGCGCGCTCGATTGCGCCTGCATGAACCGCTTGACGATCCGGTCTTCGAGCGAATGAAAGCTGATCACGACCAGCCGCCCCCCTTGCTCCAACAGCGAAAGTGCCGATTCAAGAACTACCTGCAGCTCCGCAAGCTCTTGATTGATGTGAATCCGTATAGCCTGAAAGGTGCGGGTTGCCGGATCCTTGCCCTTTTCACGGGTCTTGACGACGTGACCCACGATTTCGGCAAGCTCGCGCGTGCTGACGAGAGGCCCAAGACGGTCGGACTCTGCCCGGCGAGCAACAAGCGCCTTTGCAATCTGAAAAGCAAACCGTTCTTCCCCATAATCTCTGATCACCTCCGTCAATTCCTGCACCGTGGCCCGCGCGAGCCACTCGGCCGCCGACTCGCCGCGAGTCGGGTCCATCCTCATGTCGAGCGGGCCTTCCGCGCGGAAACTGAAACCGCGCTCCGGGTCGTCCACTTGCGGCGACGACACACCCAGGTCCAGCAGCACACCCGACACCTTTTGCACACCGTGTTCGCTCGCTGCATCGCGCATCGACGCAAAGCTGTCGTGCACGATCGAGAAACGCGGATCCTGAATCTGTTGCGCCGTGGCAATGGCAAGCGGGTCCTTGTCGAAGGCGATGAGCCGCCCCGCTTCGCCCAGCCGCTGCAGAATTGCCCGGCTATGACCGCCGCGTCCGAACGTGCCATCCATATAGATGCCGTCCGCGCGGGTGATCAGCCCGTCCACCGCCTCGTCCAGCAGCACCGTGCGATGCTGCAGTTCATTTCCCATCGCAGGTGCCATGTCGTTGAGCGCCGCGTCAGAAAGTGAAGTTCTTTAGCGCTTCGGGCATGCCCTGCGCCATCGCCGCGGCTTCCTTCGCCGCGTACGTCTGCGAATCCCATAATTCGAAGTGCGCGCCCATGCCGAGCAGCGTCACTTCCTTTTCGAGCGACGCGGCCGCACGAAGCTCGGGCGAAACCAGCACGCGCCCGGCCGTGTCGAGTTCGACATCCATTGCGTTACCGAGAAAGATGCGCCGCCACCACATCGCTTCCATGGGGAGCGCGGCGACCTTGGCGCGAAAGACTTCCCACTCCGGGCGGGGAAAGAGCAACAGGCATCCATCCGGGCTCTTCGTGAGCGTCACCCGGCCTTCTGCCTGCCCTTGCAGCGCTTCCCGATAGCGGGACGGAACCGACATCCGCCCTTTCGCATCGAGCGTCAGCGCCGACGCCCCTTGGAACACTCGCCCTTCTCCCCGTTGTCGACCGCCTCATTGCCCAATGAGCCGATCCGATGCAAAGCCGACGACGCCCACGATGACGTCACTGCTGCCCTGAAATTGCCGAAAAGTGGGTGTTGAATCACACAAACAACCACTTTCTGACACTGTCTCCCACTTTAGAGGAACGCATTTCCTGGGTCAAGACGCGGGTATTTTTTTAAGGGCGGCTTTTGCTCGCTAGAACAAGGACTTAGCGTTAAAACCTGAAGGACCGGTGAAGAAGAAAACCGTTTGGAATTAGAGGGCTAGTGCCGGATGTGAAGGTAAAGTATGAATTCGACGGGAAAGAGACGTGAAATGTAACGGTTTCTGCGCGCCGTTTTTGCCGCAAGGTGGGACGCTCTCGATTCCTTTCGATGGCCTGTCGCGCAAAGATGCGTGGCCATCGAAATCGGACGCCGGATCAGATGTAATAGGCCGTGCGTGTCATGACTTTCGATGCCGCGCGCATCAGCGCCCGCACCGGAAACGGCATCTCGCTTCCGCCCGCGCCGATCGCCGCCGCGGCGTGCGCGCTTTCATCGTTGCGCATTTGCTCGACGATCGCGCGCGACGCGTAGTCGGTTGCCGGCAACGTGCGCATGTGACCGTCCAGATGCTGTTCGACCTGACGCTCCGTTTCGGCCATGAAGCCGAGACTCGCGCGATCGCCGAAGCGGCCCGCGACGAAACCGATCGCCAGCGCGCCCGCATACCAGAGCGGGTTCAGCAGGCTCGGGCGCGAGTCCAGGTCTTTCAGGCGCTGAGCGGTCCATGCAAGATGGTCTTCCTCTTCGCGAGCCGCCTGTTCGAAGCCCGCCTTCAGCGTCGGCGAATCCGTTGCGAGCTTTTGCGCCTGATAAAGCGCCTGCGCACACACTTCGCCGACATGATTCACGCGCATCAAACCCGCCGAATGCGCCTTCTCTTTTTCCGTGAGCTGCGGCTCTTCGGCGAGCAAGCCGCCATCCGCGAGACCCGCCGCATTCGAGTCGGGGATGGGCCGCGACATGCGGCTCACGCCGACCATGGAACGCAAGCCTCGATCGAACTCGCTAATGACCTCATCGAGCGTCATGTCCTCACCTCTTTCTTCGTGTTCATGTTTGCGCAACGCGCCGTGCGACGTGTTCAGCAAGCTGCATTCTCCGCGAACGACGATGCGAAAATGCGCGCCCGCAGGTGCCATTTTTTGTAATTAGGGCAAACGCGACTCGCGAAAATGCTGAAAAACCAAGATTTTAGCGCATGTTGCGTAAACGTCACACGAAGCGCGAACGCCACCCCGTTTCCTTTTGTGCATCTGGACGTCTTTGTTACATTACGTGTCACCTTCGCAAACGAAGTGTCCGGCAGGGACCGTCAACACACTGGCGCTAGAACAGTGACCTTGCCAAAAACAAGTCGCAAGAACACTCCTTGGAGATCTATTCAATGAAAAAGTCGCTTCTCGCTCTGGCAGCATTGGGCGTCTTCGCTGGCGCCGCACATGCGCAGAGCAGCGTGACGCTGTACGGCATCATCGACGCGGGCTTCCTCTACACCAACAACAGCGCCGGCCAAAAGCTGTATGCACTGAACAGCGGCAACGTGCAGGGTAGCCGTTGGGGCCTGCGCGGCACGGAAGACCTGGGTGGCGGTCTGAAGGCCCTCTTCGTGTTGGAAAACGGCTTCAACGTGTTCAACGGCCGTCTGGGCCAAGGCGGTGCTGAGTTCGGCCGTCAGGCTTACGTCGGTCTGTCGACGGCTCAGTTCGGCACGGTCACGCTGGGTCGCCAGTACGACTCCGTGGTCGACTACACGGGCGCATTCGAAGTCGGCAGCCAGTGGGCGACGTACTTCGGCGCGCACCCGGGCGACCTCGACAACATGAACAACTCGAATCGCGTGAACAACGCGATCAAGTTCACGAGCGCGAACTACGCAGGCTTCACGTTCGGCGGTCTGTACAGCCTGGGCGGCAACGCTGGCCAGTTCAACCGCAACCAGATCTGGTCGGTCGGCCTCGGCTATTCGCAAGGTCCGCTGCAATTCGGCGCTGGCTACCTGAACGTCAAGGACCCGAACTACTCGTTCTTCGGCAACAACCCGTCGTCGAACACGGCAACCTCGACGGCCGCTTCGAACATGAGCGGCAGCCGCGTGTACTCGGGCTTCGCATCGGCTCACACGCAGCAAGTGATCTCGGCAGGCGCGGCCTATACGTTCGGCGCAGCGACCGTCGGCGCGACGTATAGCAACACGCAGTTCAAGGATGTCGGCACGGACGCCGGCGCGGGCCTGAACCCGGGCGGTTACACGGGCGGCTCGGGCAAGTTCCACAACGCCGAAATCAACTTCAAGTATCAGTTGACCCCGGCTCTGCTTGTGGGCGCTGCTTACGACTACACGAAGGGCTATGGCCTGGCCAACGCCAAGTACCATCAAGGCATGCTCGGCGCCGACTACTTCCTGTCGAAGCGCACCGACGTGTACATCGATGGTATCTACCAGCACGCTTCGGGCACCGACTCGACGCGCACCGCAGCGGTCGCGAACATCAACGGCCTGTCGCCGTCGTCGACGTCGAACCAGGTTGCTGCGCTGGTCGGCATCCGCCACAAGTTCTAAGAAGCTCGTAACAAAGCAGTATCGACTAAAGGCGCCTTCGGGCGCCTTTTTTTTCGGCTCGGACGCCGGCGCGGACCAAGAAAAAGCCTCCGTGTCCTGCGACAGACACGAAGGCTCGTCTTGACGCGTTGCCGGCGTTCTTACACGGTGCCGTCGCGCAATTCCCGACGCAGGATCTTGCCGACGTTGCTCTTCGGCAGATCGCTGCGAAACTCGATGATGCGCGGCCGCTTGTAGCCCGTGAGCCGCTCGCGGCAATAGGCCATCACGTCGGCTTCGGTCAGGTTCTCGTCCTTGCGCACGATGAAGAGCTTCACCGCTTCGCCCGAATTCTTGTCCTTCACGCCGACTGCCGCGACTTCGAACACGCCGGGCAGCATCGCGACCACGTCTTCGATCTCGTTCGGATACACGTTGAAGCCGGACACGAGGATCATGTCCTTCTTGCGATCGACGATCTTCACGTAGCCGCGCTCGTCGAACACGCCGACGTCGCCGGAGCGGAAGAAGCCATCGGGCGTCATGACCTTGGCCGTTTCGTCCGGGCGATTCCAGTAGCCCGCCATCACCTGCGGTCCGCGGATGCAGATTTCGCCCGCCTGGCCGAGCGGCAACTCGTTGTTGTCGTCGTCGCGAATGGAGATTTCCGTCGATGGCAGCGGCAAGCCGATCGTGCCGGTGTACTCGGTCGCCGTCACCGGATTGCAGGTCACGCACGGCGATGTCTCCGACAACCCGTAGCCTTCGATGATCGGCACGCCGGTCATCTTGAACCAGCGCTTCGCGACGGCTTCCTGCACGGCCATGCCGCCGCCGTTCGCCGCGATCAGCTTCGAAAAGTCGAGCTTGCTGAAATCCGGATGATTCAGCAGCGCGTTATAAAGCGTGTTGACCGCCGGGAACGTGTTGATCGGAACGCCCTTCAACTCCTTGATCATGCCGGCGATATCGCGCGGATTCGGGATCAGCACGCCGAGACCGCCGGTGCGAATCGTGAGCATGCCGCACACGGTCAACGCGAAGATGTGATACAGCGGCAAAGCCACCACGCAGACGAACTGATCGATGTCCGGCCGCTGCTTTTGCGCCGGGTCCAGCCACACCTCGGATTGCAGCACGTTCGCGATCAGGTTCCGATGCGTGAGCGTCGCGCCCTTCGCCACGCCGGTCGTGCCGCCCGTGTACTGGAGGAACGCGACGTCGTCCGGCGTCTGCGCGACGGCTTCGAACGCGTGCCGGCCGCCTTCGGCGAGCGCATCGTTGAAACGGATGCTGCCCGGCACCGTCCATTGCGGCACCATCTTCTTCACGCGACGCACGACGAAATTGACCACGAGCCCTTTGAGGCCCATGAGATCGCCCATCGACGCGACCACGACATGCCTGATCGCCGTGTTCGCGATCACCGCCTGCAGCGTCACCGCGAAATTTTCCAGAATGACGATGGCTTCCGCGCCGCTATCGCGCAACTGATGCTCGAGCTCGCGCGGCGTGTAGAGCGGATTCACATTGACGACGATGTAACCGGCCCGCAGCACCGCGGCGATCGCCACCGGATACTGCAGCACGTTCGGCATCATCAGCGCGACGCGCGCGCCCGGCTTCAGCCCTTTCTTCTGGAACCACGCGGCGAGCTTCTTCGACATGTCGTCGAGCTCGCGATACGTGATCGCCTGCCCCATGCACACGAACGCGCGACGGTCGCGGTTCTTGCGAAAACTGTCCTCGAGCAACTGCGACACCGACCGGTACGCCGACGCGTCGATCTCCGCAGGTACGCCGGCCGGATACGATTTCAGCCAGAGTTTTTCCATACGGCGTCTCCTTATTTGATTTTCGAATGGTCGTGCGAAAACGAGATGCTAGCCGCTCGTCTCGCTCCCGACAATCCGGTTAGACGCCCCACTCCAGGATCGCGCGAACCCAACTTCTCCAAACTTCTCAATGCAATGACTCCACTTCAACCAGGCAATCGTAGAACGTTGCCGATCCCCCCAGATCGGTCAATGCCTGGCTCGTTACTTGATTGGCGTTGCAGCCATCGGGGGACAACTTCTTCCACCAGATCGACAAGCCGACGACGACGCCTTCGCGCGCGCGTTCCGTCACGCGTACGCGCGCCTGCATCGAGCCGCGATCGTTGAAGATGCGCACCAGCACGCCGTCCGCGATACCGCGCGCTTCCGCGTCATGCGGATGAATATCGAGATGCGGCTCGCGCTCGGCGGCTCGCAGGCTCTCGACGTTCACGAAGCTGCTGTTCAGGAAATTGCGCGCGGGCGGCGAGATCATCGCGAGCGGATAGCGGGCGGCCAACGCCGGCGCGTTTTCCGAAGACTCGTACGGCGGGAGGTAATCCGGCAACGGATCGTGGCCTTCGTCCTTCAGGCGCTGACTGAAGAACTCGCATTTCCCGGACGGCGTGCGGAAGCCGCCGTTTGCAAACGGGGCATCCGGAAGGTCGAGCTTGATCCAGCCCGACGCTTTCAGCGCGTCCCAACTCTGACCTTTCAGCGTCGGATGATTCCAGCGGAAAGCCTTCGACGCGATCTGCTCGTCGGTTTCGAAAAGCGCCGGTTCGACGAGGCCCATCGCGCGTGCCAGACTGCGGAAGAAATCCGTGTTCGGGCGCGATTCGCCGACGGGCGCAATGGCGGGCAGATTCGCCATCACGTGTGTGTGACCGTACGATTTGTGTACGTCGAGGTGTTCGAGCTGTGTGGTCGCGGGAAAAATCAGATCCGCATAGTCGGCGGTATCTGTCTGGAAGTGTTCGAGGACAATCGTGAACAGATCTTCACGCGCGAAGCCCGCCGCGACCTTCGCGGAATCCGGCGCGACCGCGACTGGATTCGAGTTGTAGACGATCAGCGCCTCGACTTTCGGGCCGAAGGTTTCGTCGCCGGGATGCAGCAGCGCATCGCCGATCGCGTTCATATTGATGATGCGCGGCAGCGTGTTCGGCCAGCCGGGCAGCAAGTCGGGACGCTCGAGCGCCGGGCCGTCGATCGGCGCCCAGCCCGACGACGACAGCAGCAAGCCGCCCGAGCGCTCACGCCACGCGCCCGTCAGCGACGGAAGGCTAGCGACCGCTCGCACCGCGTTGCCGCCGCCGCGCACACGCTGCATGCCGTAGTTGAGGCGGATCGCGGCCTTCTTCGTCGACCCGAACGCTCGCGCAAGGTCGACGACCGTCTGCTCATCGATTCCGCAAATTTCCGCGACACGTGACGGCGGATACTGCGCGGCGCGCGCCGCGAGATCGTCGAAGCCGAGCGTGTGGTTGTCGATGTAATCCTGGTCGACGAGCCCTTCACGAATCAGCACGTGCATCATGCCGAGCGCGAGCGCGGCATCGGTGCCCGGCCGCAGCGCGATATGTTGATGGCATTTTTCCGCGGTCAGCGACTTGTACGGATCGATCGCGATCAGCTTCGCGCCGCGCCGCTTTGCTTCCTGCGCGCGCGTCCAGAAATGCAGGCTCGACGCGATAGGATTCGCGCCCCAGATCAAAATCAGCTCGCTTTCCTCGAAGAAATCGACGTGCATGCCGAGGCTCGCGCCATAGGTGTAGCGCAGTCCGGCCGCGCCGGCGGCGGCGCAAATCGTGCGATCGAGACGTGACGCGCCGAGCACGTTGAAGAAACGAGCGGCGATGCTTTCGCCCTGAACGAGGCCCATCGTGCCCGCGTAGCTGTACGGGAGAATGGCTTCCGGCGCGCGGCGCGCGATCGGCTGAAGCCGTTCCGCCGCGATGCGCAGCGCTTCGTCCCAGCCGATCGGCTCGAAACGCCCCGCTCCCTTCGGCCCGACGCGTCGCAGCGGAGTCAGAAGACGGTCCTTGTGATGCGTGCGCTCGGCGTATCGCGTGACCTTCGTGCAGAGGACGCCCTGCGTCGGCGCGTGGTCCGGATCACCGCTGACTTTTATCGCCTTGCCGTCTTGCACGGTGACGCGCATCGCGCAGGTATCGGGGCAGTCGTGCGGGCATACGGCTCTTGCAAACTCGGCGGGAGCGTTCATCGAAAAGTCCGGTCAATCGAGAAATAGGCGGCAGATGACGGAATTCTATTACGCCGGTTATGCGACCGACCGTCCGATCCGCCAAATAGTGGCGGCGTAGAATGGTTAGTCCGCGTCGATACGCGCGATCCGAATTCGAAACGAGAGAGCATTTCAAATGAGTCTGATCCCGGAAATCGAAGCATCACACGACGAAATCAAGGCCCTCCGACGAACGATCCATGCTCATCCCGAGTTGCGTTACGAAGAGGTCGGTACTGCAAAACTGGTAGCGGAAAGTCTGGAGCGATGGGGCATTACGGTTCACCGCGGTGTCGGCAAGACGGGCGTCGTCGGCGTGCTGAAGCGCGGGTCGGGCAGCGCGTCCATCGGACTGCGCGCCGACATGGACGCCCTGCCGATACAGGAACTCAACACGTTCGGCCATAAATCGACGCACGCGGGCCGAATGCACGCATGCGGCCACGACGGTCATACCGCGATGCTGCTCGGCGCGGCCAAGTATCTGGCGGAACACGGAAAATTCGATGGAACCGTCGTGTTCATCTTCCAGCCCGCAGAGGAAGGCGGCGCGGGCGCCAAAGCCATGATCGACGATGGACTCTTCAACCGCTTTCCCGTCGATGCCGTGTTCGGTATCCATAACTGGCCGGGCATACCGGCGGGTCATTTCGGCGTGACGGAAGGCCCGATCATGGCATCGAGCAACGAGTTTCGCATCACGATTCGCGGGACCGGTTCGCACGCGGCGCTGCCGCATAACGGTCGCGATCCGGTTTTCACGGCCGTGCAGGTCGCTAACGCGTTGCAGAGCATCATCACGCGCAACAAGAAGCCGCTCGATATGGCGGTGCTGTCGATCACGCAGATCCACGCGGGAGACGCGGCGAACGTAGTGCCCGACCAGGCGTGGCTCGGCGGGACGGTGCGTACATTCACGGTGGAAACGCTGGATTTGATCGAATCGAGGATGCGGAAGATCGTCGAAGCAACGGCGTCTGCCTACGACTGCGAAGCGGACGTGTACTTCCATCGCAATTACCCACCGACCATCAACGACGCCGAACAAACGAAGTTCGCCGCACAGGTGATGGCGGAAGTGGTCGGCGCTGACAAGGTGAACAGCTCCGTAGAGCCGACGATGGGCGCGGAGGACTTCTCGTTCATGCTGCTTGAGAAGCCAGGCTGCTACGCGTTCCTCGGGAACGGCGACGGCGGGCATCGGGAACAAGGACACGGCATGGGGCCATGCACGCTGCATAACGCTAGTTACGACTTCAACGACGCGCTGTTGTCCGTGGGCTCGTCGTACTGGGTGCGAATGGCTGAACGATTCCTGGCCCGATGATATTTTGGGCTGCGCGCGGTCAGTAGAGTGTTTGCATGCAGCACTCCCCGCTGATTCGCCGGCCCCAACGCAAAAACCCCACCTTTTCGGGGTGGGGTTTTTGTTTGCGGCATGAGGAGCCTGACGATTACCTACTTTCACAC
>NZ_JALQEA010000021.1:0-337 GCF_023630965.1 Caballeronia sp. ATUFL_M2_KS44
GAGCGAGCGCGTGTCGGCGTGCAATTGCGCCTCGGGCTGCGCGTGGGCGCGCAGCCATTGAACGGCTTGTGATACGTCCTTTTGCATCTTGCTCTGTCGGGTTTGCGCGCTCATCGCACGACTCCCGGGTGCGTCTTCGTATTGCTCGACACCGCGAATTTCTTCGCGGTATTCGCGTTGTTCGTATTCGCCGGCTGCTTGGCGGCCGCTTGCGTGGCGGAGTTCGAATCGTCCGTCACGACCATTTGCTTCACTGGCATATCGGGCGGCACGTTCAGCGCGCGCAAGGTATCGCCGACGATGCCCGAGAACACCGGACCCGACACCTGACCGCCGA
>NZ_JALQEA010000022.1:0-54206 GCF_023630965.1 Caballeronia sp. ATUFL_M2_KS44
TCAACGTACTGACGATGATTATTGTCCTAAGACAAAAACCTTCCTCTTAATACTTCGTGTGAGACTCTTGATTACTTTTGCTATCGCCGATTCCGAAGAACCGGCCGCACTCGCCATCAAGCGCCCACACTTATCGGCTGTTAGTTTTTAAAGAGCACACCGCCTGACTTCTTACTTCACCGCACCGAGCACCTTGCTCAGCGCCGCTTCCGTCCGGCGTTTGCTGCATCAGCAGCAGAGAAGCGAGATTATGAACATCGCTTCGGAGTCTGTCAACAAGTTTTTGAACCGCTTTTACTTGCTGACTGCGCTTGAGAAACCTTTGCATCGCTCTCACCCGCACCCACGAAACTGCTTACTCCCGCTTCCTTCGCGTTCAGTGAATCGCGAAGGAACGGAATTCTAGTGAGTCGATGTGGGATATGCAAGCGATTTCGCAATTAAAGAATCACCGATGCTTGAACGCCGGCTTTCGCTTTTCGACGAACGCAGCCATACCCTCTTTCTGATCTTCCGTCGCGAACAGCGAATGGAATAAGCGCCGCTCGAAGTGGACGCCTTCCGCGAGCGTCGTCTCATATGCGCGATTGACGGCCTCCTTGGCCATCATCACGGCTGGCAACGAGAACCCGGCGATGATCGTCGCGGCCTCGACGGCCTCGTCGAGCAGACGGTCAGCCGCAACCACTCGAGACACCAACCCCGCCCGCTCGGCTTCCGCGGCGTCCATCATGCGCGCGGTAAGGCACATATCCATTGCCTTGGCCTTCGATACCGCCCGGGGCAGGCGCTGCGTACCGCCCGCACCCGGGATCACGCCCAGCTTGATCTCCGGTTGTCCGAATTTCGCGGTGTCGGCGGCAATGATGATGTCGCACATCATGGCAAGCTCGCATCCGCCGCCCAGCGCAAACCCCGCCACTGCCGCGATGACCGGCTTGCGGATGGAACGGATGGCTTCCCAGTTACGCGTGATGTAGTCGCCCTTGTAGACGTCCATGTAGGAATAACCCGCCATCATGCCGATGTCCGCTCCCGCCGCGAACGCCTTCTCACTGCCGGTCAACACGATGGCACCGATGTCCTCGTCGGCGTCGAAAGCCTTGAGCGCAACGCCAAGCTCGTCCATCAGCGCATCGTTGAGCGCATTCAGCGCCTTCGGACGATTCAGTGTGATCAATCCGACTCTGCCGCGTGTTTCCACCAGCACGTTCTCGTATGCCATTCGCTCCTCCTGGCGATCCTCTGGTAAGTCCTAATGACTGACGTTGTTGACCATCATCTCGATAATGCTACCATCACCAACCAACCGGTCGGTTAATTAATCGGCCTGCACCGTCCTTCACTTCTCTCTCTTGCGACCATGACACATCCGCTATTCACGAAGCACGAAGCGATGCTCGACAAAGCGCTCTCCGCTATCGAAACTCGCGGCTACTGGAGCCCGTTTGCCGAAATGCCGAGTCCCAAAGTGTACGGGGAAACGGCCAACGCGGACGGTGAAGCCGCCTTCAAAGCACATCTTGGCAAGACGTTCGAGCTCGATCAACCATCGACGGGCGATGTCGTCGGCGAAGAGCGATCGCCGTTCGGAACGTCGCTCGATATCAAATACCCAAAGGCCGATCCTGACGCTCTCGTTCGCGCCTCGCAGCAGGCGCATCAGCAGTGGCGCGCGGCGGGTCCGCAAGCCTGGGTTGGCGTCAGCCTCGAGATTTTGTCTCGGCTGAACCGGGCGAGCTTCGAGATCGGCTACAGCGTGATGCACACCACCGGTCAGGCGTTCATGATGGCGTTCCAGGCCGGCGGCCCGCATGCGCAGGACCGCGCGCTCGAAGCCGTCGTCTATGCCTGGGATCAGTTGCGGCGCATTCCGACCCAAGCGCATTGGGAAAAGCCGCAGGGCAAGAATCCGCCGCTCGCGATGCAAAAGCGCTTCACCATCGTCCCGCGCGGCACCGGTCTCGTGCTCGGCTGCTGCACTTTTCCGACGTGGAACGGCTATCCGGGCCTGTTCGCCGATCTCGCCACGGGCAATACCGTCATCGTCAAGCCGCACCCCGGCGCGATCCTGCCGCTCGCGATCACCGTGCGCATTGCCCGCGACGTGTTGCGTGAAGCCGGCTTCGACCCCAACGTCGTCACGCTTCTCGCCACCGAACCGAACGACGGCGCCCTCGTTCAACAACTCGCCGTGCGTCCGGAGATCAAGCTGATCGACTTCACCGGCAGCACGCAGAACGGCACCTGGCTCGAGCGCAACGCGCATCAGGCGCAGGTGTTCACCGAGAAGGCGGGCGTGAATCAGATCGTGATCGATTCCGTCGACGACATGAAAGCCGCCGCGCGCAACATTGCGTTCTCGCTCGCGCTGTACTCGGGCCAGATGTGCACCGCGCCGCAGAACATCTACGTGCCACGCGACGGCATCCGCACCGCCGACGGCCAGCTCAGCTTCGACGACGTCGCGAAAACGCTCGCTGGCGCAGTCGAGAAGCTCACGTCGGACCCCGCGCGCGCCGTCGAGCTGACCGGCGCGATTCAGAACGAAGGCATTGCGGCACGCGTCGCTGAAGCGCGCAAGATTGGCGACGTACTGCTCGATAGTCGGACGCTTCAACATCCTGCCTTCCCCGATGCACGCGTGCTCACGCCGCTTCTGCTGAAACTCGACGCACGTACGGACGAGCGCACGTTCACGAAGGAATGGTTCGGCCCGATTGCGTTCGTCGTCGCGACCGATTCCACGGCGCAATCGCTCGATCTCGCCGGCTCCATTGCGCAAGAGCACGGCGCGTTGACGCTCTCGGTCTACAGCACCGACGACGCCGTCATCGACGCCGCGCACGAAGCCGCGATTCGCGGCGGCGTCGCGCTCTCGATCAACCTCACCGGCGGCGTCTTCGTCAACCAGTCCGCAGCGTTCTCCGACTTCCACGGCACCGGCGCCAACCCGGCCGCGAACGCCGCGCTCGCCGACGCCGCGTTCGTCGCGAATCGCTTCCGCGTCGTGCAGAGCCGGATGCATGTTGCACCGGAAGCGGTTGCTGCGGAAGCTGGCCAAACGGCATAGGCAAAACAACGGGAAACGCAAAGTCGGAATCGGCTTATGCCATTCGGCCTAATGGAAAGCGCCGGGCCGCGCGTCTAGTATCGGCGTGTGAGGAATTCGAACGCGGCTCGCGCCCAAGGAGATGTCATGTCCGAGCAGTCTGTCCTGTTTCAAATCGATGGCGATACGCGCGTCGCGACCATCACGCTCAATCGCCCCGACAAGCTGAACAGTTTCACGCGCGAGATGCATGGTCAACTGAGCCGCGCGCTCGATGAAGCCGAATCGGGCAACGCGCGCGCAATCGTTCTGACCGGCGCGGGGCGTGCGTTCTGCGCTGGGCAGGATCTCGCCGATCTGGACTTCACTCCGGGATCGATGTCCGATCTCGGCGAGCTGATCGACGCGCACTTCAATCCGCTCGTGCGCCGTCTTCAGTCGATGCCGCTGCCGATCATCGCGGCAGTCAATGGCACGGCTGCGGGCGCGGGGGCGAACCTGGCGATGGCCTGCGACATGGTCATCGCGGCGCGTTCGGCGAGCTTCATTCAGGCGTTCGTGAAGATCGGCCTCGTGCCGGATTCCGGCGGCACATGGCTCTTGGCACGGCGCGTCGGTGAAGCGCGCGCGCTGGGACTCGCGCTCACCGGCGACAAGCTCGACGCAGGGAAGGCCGAAGCGTGGGGCATCGTGTGGCGCGTCGTCGACGATGCCGAGCTGCAGCCCGCAGCCGCGCGACTGGCCGCCCAGCTTGCGAAACAGCCCGTCCGCGCTGTCGCCGCGATCAAGCGAACGATGCGCGCGAGCGCAACGAACTCGTTCGACGCCCAACTCGACCTCGAACGCGACGTGCAGCGCGAACTCGGCGCATCGCCCGACTATATGGAAGGCGTCGCCGCGTTCAAGGAAAAGCGCGCGCCGCGCTTCGAAGGCCTGTGAATCGACTACGGAGAATCGTGTGACGCCTCAACAACTCGCCGAAGCCACGGCCAAGGCCATGTACGAAGCAGACGCGTGCTCGCGCGCGCTCGGCATCGAGCTAGTAGAAGTGCGGCCCGGCTATGCGCGCCTTCAGATGAACGTCCGCCCGGACTTTCTGAACGGCCACGCAATCTGTCACGGCGGCCTCATGTTCACGCTCGCGGACTCCGCGTTCGCCTTCGCGTGCAACTCTTATAACGTCAGCACGGTCGCGGCGGGTTGCTCAATCGAGTTTCTGCGGCCGGTACACGGCGGCGACCGCCTGACCGCGGAGGCGGCGGAGCAAGCGTTGAGCGGACGCACCGGCATCTACGATATTCGCGTCACCAATCGCGAAGGCGAAGTCGTCGCGATGTTTCGCGGCAAGTCCGCCCAGATCAAGGGCACCGTGATTCCCGCGTGACGGGACCGATCGATCAGGCGGACGCGGCCACGATCCGCGCCGCATAGCGACATGAAGGAGACATCGATGACTACACCGTTGCCGCTCGACGCGATCGAGAAGGCGAGCCGCGACGAACTCGTCGCGCTCCAGCTCGCGCGCCTGAAATGGTCGCTCAAGCACGCCTACGAGAATTCGCCGGTCTATCGGCGCAAGTTCGATGAAGCGGGCGTGCATCCGGACGACGTTCAGTCGCTCGCCGACCTCGCACGCTTTCCCTTCACGACAAAGAAGGACTTGCGCGACAACTACCCTTTCGGCATGTTCGCCGTGCCGCAAGAGCGCGTCGCGCGCATCCATGCATCGTCGGGGACGACGGGCAAGCCCACGGTCGTCGGCTACACGGCGAAGGACATCGAGACGTGGTCGGATCTCGTCGCGCGCTCAATCCGCGCGGCGGGCGCGCGTCGCGGAGACAAGGTGCACGTGAGCTACGGCTACGGCCTGTTCACCGGCGGGCTCGGCGCGCATTACGGCGCGGAGCGCGCGGGGCTCACGGTCATTCCCTTCGGCGGCGGACAGACCGAGAAGCAAGTGCAACTGATTCAGGACTTCCAGCCCGACATCATCATGGTGACGCCGAGCTACATGCTATCCATCGCGGACGAACTGGAGCGGCAAGGTCTCGATCCGGCGAGCTGTTCGCTGCGCATCGGCATCTTCGGCGCGGAGCCGTGGACGAACGACATGCGCCGCGCTATCGAGGAGCGCATGGGCATCGACGCCGTCGACATTTATGGCCTTTCGGAAGTGATGGGGCCGGGCGTGGCCTCGGAGTGCGCCGAAACGAAGGACGGTCCGACGATCTGGGAAGACCACTTCTATCCGGAGATCATCGATCCCGAAACCGACGAAGTGCTGCCGGACGGCGAATTCGGCGAACTCGTGTTCACGTCGCTCACGAAGGAAGCGCTGCCGATCATCCGCTATCGCACACGCGATCTCACCCGGCTCCTGCCGGGCACGGCGCGCACGATGCGTCGCATGGAGAAGATCACCGGGCGGTCGGATGACATGATGATCGTGCGCGGCGTCAATGTCTTCCCGACGCAGATCGAAGAATTGTTGCTGAAGCGGCCAGTGCTCGCGCCGCATTATCAGATCGTGCTGACGAAAGAAGGTCCGCTCGACGTGCTCACGCTTAATTGCGAGCCGTGCCCCGAATCGGCGCCGGACATCGCCGCGCTCGACAGCGCAAAGGCCGCGCTCGCCTATGACATCAAGGCGCTGATCGGCGTAAGTGCCGTGGTGAACGTGCTGCAGGTGAACGGCATCGAGCGGTCTGTGGGGAAGGCGCGGCGGGTGGTGGACAAGCGAAACGCGAAGGTCTAGTCAACGCTTCGCGCTTCGTCGGCTCACGAGTTCGGCATCAGGAGCCACATCCGGCCGCCCTGCTTCATGCGGCCGGCCAGATCGCCCGCGTCGTCGCCGAGGCCCCAGAAGTAGTCGGCGCGCACGCCGCCCTTGATTGCCGTGCCGGTGTCCTGAGCGAAGACCAGCCGGTTCATCGGCTGGTTGCTGAGCGGCCGTGTGGTCTGGAGGAACACGGGCGTGCCGAGCGGAATCGCGGAAGGATCGACCGCGATCGAACGTTCGGGCGTCAGAGGCACGCCGAGCGCGCCGACAGGGCCATCGCCGAGACTAGCCGTCATCACGTCGTTCGCGGGCATTTCGCGGAAGAAGACGAAGCGCGGATTCACGTCGAGCAGCGCATCGACGCGCGCCGGATTCGCCTTCGCCCACGCCTTGATGCCTTGCATCGTCGCCTGGGCCGGCGTGAGTTCGCCCCGGTCGAGCAACTCCCTGCCGATCGACCGATACGGCTGGTTGTTCGTCCCGCCGAAGCCCACGCGCATGACGCTGCCGTCTTCCATGACGACGCGCCCCGATCCCTGCACTTGCAGGAAGAACGCTTCGATCGGATCGTCCACCCAGACGAGTTCGTTGCCGTTCAGCACGCCCGAGCGTTCGAGCTGGGCGCGCGCGGGCAGCGCGGCGCCGGGCTTGTAGCGATACGGCCATCGATACAACGCGTACTGATACGCCCCGTGACGCGTGCGCGAGCCGCGCAAGAGCGGTTCGTAGTAGCCGGTCACGAGACCGTCGAGCGTGCCGTCGGTGTTCGCCAACTGGAATGGCGTGAAATAGGTCTCGAAGAAACTGCGCGCTTCGGACATGTCCAGGTCATCGAGACGCTGCGCCGCTGCGCACGCCCGCTGCCAATTGGGTTGGCGTGCGAGCCGGCTGCAATTCTGGCGCAGCGCGGCGGTCGCGCCGATGAGCGAATCGTCCTTCCAGCCGGGAACCTGCTGCCAGCTCACCGCAGTGAGCCGCGACGCGGCGCGCTGCCCCGTCGTGATCGGCGTGCCGCCCGCCGTGCTCGGCCCTGGCTTCACATAAGTGCCGCCGCCGCACGAGGCGAGGAGGACGGCCGTTGCAACCGATGCGGCCCAGGCCGCTCCCCGTGCCGCGCTTCGCACGATACTGCGCATACAATGCTCGTTCTTGATGGGAACCGCCATGTCTGATCTGTTCGACGAATATCCGATGCTGATTTTTGCGCTCGAGGCGCTCGTGGCGCTTGCCTTGCTGATTTTCATCGTCGCGTGGACGGCGTCGGGGAAGAAGAAACACCAGAATCGCGCGAACGACGCCGCCAAGCGCCGATAATTTCCGCAGCGCTCAATGCAGCGTGCGCGGCATGTGCAGCGCGAATTCGGCAATAGGCGCCTCGAAACGCTCGCCGTCTTCCGCGACGCAGAAATACTCGCCGCGCATGGTGCCGACGGGCGTCGCGATCACGGCCCAGCTCGTGTATTCGAATTGCTGGCCGGGCGGCAGAAGCGGCTGCTGCCCGATTACACCGAGCCCTTTTACTTCCTGCACGTGGTTGTCGCTGTCGGTGATGATCCAGTGACGCGAGATGAGTTGCGCGGCAACCTCGCCGGTGTTGCGGATCGTCAGTGTGTAGGCGAAGGCGTATTGGCGGCTGTCCGGGTCGGACTGGTCGGGCAGATATCGCGTCTCGACGGAAACGCTGAATTCGTACTGGCTCATTGTTGTTCCAATTCAATTCGTCGCTTCGCTGCCGGCAGACAACGAGCGGGTGCGCCGCTATTGGTCAGGCATTCTGCTTGATGCAGCCCGTGCCCGCAACATGGAATCCGGCGCGCCGGCCGCACGGCGCCGCGTCCACCTGGCCGTTCGGCCGACTTACGCCGCGAAAATCGCGGGTTAGAATCATGACTTCGACGCACGGCCGCACCGGGCCGCCCTTCCCGCCTGCCGGCTCGCGAGCTTCTAGGCTGTCGGGCTTTCATGCCTTCCGGCCCCCACATCAGATACGTCCATGGCGCAATTTCATATCGCTCCCAGCATCCTTTCCGCCGATTTCTCCCGGCTCGGCGAGGAAGTCCGCAACGTCGTCGCCGCCGGAGCCGACTGGATTCACTTCGACGTGATGGACAACCATTACGTGCCGAATCTGACCATCGGCCCGATGGTATGCGAAGCCATCCGCCCGCACGTGGATGTGCCCATCGACGTGCATCTGATGGTGCGTCCCGTCGATCGCATCGTGCCCGATTTCGCGAAAGCCGGCGCGAATGTGATCAGCTTTCATCCGGAAGGCTCGGATCACATCGACCGTACGCTCTCGCTGATCCGCGACCACGGTTGCAAGGCCGGCCTCGTGTTCAATCCCGCGACGCCGCTCAACTACCTCGACCACGTGATGGATCGCGTCGACCTCGTGCTGATCATGTCGGTCAATCCGGGCTTCGGCGGGCAATCGTTCATTCCCGAGGCGCTCAACAAGCTGCGCGAAGCGCGCACGCGCATCGACGCTTACCGCGAGCGCACGGGCCGCGAGATCCATCTGGAAATCGACGGCGGCGTGAAAGTGGACAACATCGCGGAAATCGCCGCCGCCGGCGCGGACACGTTCGTCGCCGGGTCGGCCATCTTCGGCAAGCCGGACTACAAACAGGTTATCGACGCCATGCGCGCCGAACTCGCGAAATCGGGAGCGCAACAATGAACGACACCACGACGGCGCTGCCCGTTTTCTCCGTCCGGCCAATCCGCGCGGCCATCATCGATCTGGACGGCACCATGGTCGATACCGCCGACGACTTCGTCGCCGCGCTCAACGGCATGCTCGCGCGCATCGGCGTGGAGCCGCCCGTCACGCGCGATGAAGTCGTGGGCTACATCGGCAAAGGCTCGGAAAATCTGATTCGCAGCGTGCTGGCCGCCCGGCTGCCGCATCCGCAAGCCACCGCGCAGTTCGACGACGCGCTCGCCACTTATCAAAGCGAATACGCGAAGATCAACGGCAAGCATTCGACGCTTTTTCCCGAGGTGAAAGAAGGCCTCGAAGCGATGCGCGAACTTGGCATCGCGCTCGCGTGCGTGACGAACAAGCCGCATCGCTTCGCGGTGGAACTGCTGTCGCACTTCGGCGTCGCGCAGTATTTCAAGGTGATTCTCGGCGGCGATTCCGTCGCGCTGAAGAAGCCTGATCCGCTCCCGATGCTCACCGCCTGCGACCGTCTCGACGTGCTGCCACGCGAAACGGTGGCGGTCGGAGATTCGGAAAACGACGCGCTCGCGGGCCGCGCGGCGGGCATGGCGACGCTCACCGTGCCGTACGGTTACAACCACGGGAAAGCTGTGCAATCAGTGAAGTCCGATGGTATAGTTTCCACGCTGCGCACCGCAGCCATGGCGATCGCCGCGACACTGGCGCCGCCCGACACCACACTGACTGAATAGTCCATCTCTCATGTTTCTCAACAGAAAACGGAGTCTGAGCAGCATCGACCGGGGAGCCTGGCCCTGGCGTCGCTGGTCGCGCTAACCTCGCCCGAGGTACGCCGAAGCCATGTCGCATTCTCTTGCACTAGCTTCGGCATCCGTTTTTTGTTTCGCTGCGCATTCCTGCGCCGTTTCCGTTGAACTGTCGTACACCGAGCGTTGCTTCGGCATGCGCTGCGTTGCGTGATGTTTGCCGCACGCAACGCACGGCCGTGCATGCTCCGATCGCCCGAACCGCATCCGCGCGGCCCGGGCGCATCCGCCGACAACGCGAGAAACAAGCCGATCGCAGCGCCCACGTTCTTCCCGATGCCGCGTTCTCTCATAACAGCGCGCGTCGATCAAGGATCGCACCATGACCGAACTCGAATTCCAATCGCTGGCGAATGAAGGCTACAACCGCATTCCGCTGATCGCCGAAGCGCTCGCCGACCTCGAAACCCCGCTGTCGCTTTATCTGAAACTCGCGCAATCCGAGCGCAACGGCGCGAACTCGTTTCTGCTCGAATCGGTGGTGGGCGGCGAGCGCTTCGGGCGCTATTCGTTCATCGGCTTGCCGGCCCGCACGATGGTGCGCGTGCAGAACGGCGTGTCGCAAGTCGTCACCGACGGCAACGTGACCGAAACCGACGAAGGCGATCCGCTCGCGTTCATCGAGCGATTCCAGAAGCGTTTCAAGGTGGCGCTGCGTCCGGGCTTGCCGCGTTTCTGCGGCGGTCTGGCCGGCTATTTCGGTTATGACGCGGTGCGCTACATCGAGAAGAAACTGGCGGACACCGCGCCGCCCGACGATCTCGGTCTGCCCGACATCCAGCTGCTGCTGACGGAAGAAGTCGCGGTCATCGACAACCTCGCGGGCAAGCTCTATCTCATCGTCTACGCCGATCCGACGAAGCCCGAAGCGTATGCCAAGGCGAAGCATCGTCTGCGCGAATTGCGCGCCCGGCTGCGCACGACCGTCCAGCCGCCGGTGACCTCCGCGAGCGTGCGCACCGAGACTTATCGCGAGTTCGCGAAAGAGGACTATCTGAACGCCGTGCGCCGCGCGAAGGAATACATCGCGGCGGGCGAACTGATGCAGGTGCAGGTCGGTCAGCGACTCATCAAACCGTTCCGCGACAACCCGCTTTCGCTGTATCGCGCGCTGCGGTCGCTCAATCCGTCGCCGTACATGTACTACTACAACTTCGGCGGCGATGTTCACGTGGTCGGCGCGTCGCCCGAAATTCTCGTGCGTCAGGAAAAGCGCGCCGAGGACCGCATCGTGACGATTCGTCCGCTCGCCGGCACCCGTCCGCGCGGCAACACGCCCGAGCGCGACGCCGAACTCGCCACCGAACTGCTCAACGATCCGAAGGAAATCGCCGAACACGTGATGCTGATCGACCTCGCGCGCAACGACGTCGGCCGGATCGCGGACACGGGTTCGGTCGCGGTGACGGACAAGATGATCATCGAGAAGTATTCGCACGTTCAGCACATCGTGAGTTCGGTGGAAGGCAAGCTCAAGTCCGGCATGAACAACTTCGACGTGCTGCGCGCGACCTTCCCTGCCGGCACGCTGTCCGGTGCGCCGAAAGTCCGCGCGATGGAACTGATCGACGAACTCGAGCCGGTCAAGCGCGGACTGTACGGTGGCGCGGTCGGCTATCTGTCGTTCAGCGGCGAGATGGATCTGGCCATCGCGATCCGCACCGGTCTCATCCACAAGGGCAATCTGTATGTGCAGGCGGCGGCGGGCGTCGTCGCGGATTCGGTGCCCGAGTCCGAATGGCAAGAGACGGAGAACAAGGCGCGCGCCGTGTTGCGCGCCGCCGAGCAAGTGCAAGACGGCCTCGACAGCGACTTCTGAGGAGACAAGACCATGCTGCTGATGATCGACAACTACGATTCGTTCACCTATAACCTGGTCCAGTACTTCGGCGAGCTTGGCGAGGACGTGCGCACCTATCGCAACGACGAAATCACGCTCGATGAAATCGCGAAGCTCGGGCCGGACCGCATTTGCCTGTCGCCGGGGCCGAGCAATCCGCAGCACGCGGGCATCACGCTCGACGTCCTGCGCGAGTTTTCCGGCAAGCTGCCCATTCTCGGCGTGTGCCTCGGCCATCAGGCGATCGGCGAGGCGTTCGGCGGGCGCGTCGTGCGCGCGCAGACCATCATGCACGGCAAGGTGAGCCAGATCGAAACCGACTGTAAGGGCGTGTTCTCCGATCTGCCCAAACACTTCAACGTGACGCGCTATCACTCGCTCGCAATTGAGCGTGAGTCTTTGCCCGACTGTCTGGAAGTGTCCGCGTGGACGCCGGACGGCGAGATCATGGGTGTTCGTCACCGTGAACTGGAAGTGGAAGGCGTGCAGTTCCATCCGGAATCGATTCTTTCCGAGCACGGCCACGCCCTGCTGGAGAATTTCGTGAAAAACACAGCAGCAGGCAAGGGCTCGAAACGATGACCATCACCGCACAGGAAGCGTTGCAACGCACGATCGAGCATCGCGAAATCTTCCACGACGAAATGCTGCATCTCATGCGCACGATCATGCGCGGCGAGATGTCGCCCGTGATGGCCGCCGCGATCATCACCGGCTTGCGCGTGAAGAAGGAAACCATCGGCGAGATCGCGGCGGCGGCGACCGTCATGCGCGAGTTCGCGAATCACGTCGAAGTCGAGGACAACTCGAATTTCGTCGATATCGTCGGCACCGGCGGCGACGGATCGCATACGTTCAATATCAGCACCGCGTCGATGTTCGTCACGGCGGCGGCCGGCGCGAAGGTCGCGAAGCACGGCAATCGCGGCGTGTCGAGCAAGTCGGGCAGCGCGGACGTGCTCGAAGCGCTCGGCGTGAACATCGACCTGACGCCGGAACAAGTGGCCGCATCCATTGCCGAAACGGGCATGGGCTTCATGTTCGCGCCGAACCATCATCCGGCGATGAAGAACGTCGCGCCCGTGCGACGCGAACTCGGCGTGCGGACCATCTTCAACATTCTCGGGCCGCTGACGAATCCGGCGGGCGCGCCGAATCAGCTTCAGGGCGTGTTCCATGAAGACCTCGTCGGCATTCAGGTTCGCGTGATGCAGCGGCTCGGCGCGAAGCATGTGCTCGTGGTGTACGGCAAGGACGGCATGGACGAAGTGTCGCTCGGCGCGTCGACGGTGGTCGGCGAACTGAAGCACGGCGAAGTGACCGAGTACGAGATTCATCCCGAGGACTTCGGCTTGCAAATGGTGTCGAACCGTTCGCTGAAAGTGCAGGACGCGCAGGAATCCAAGACCATGCTGCTCGGCGCGCTGAACAACAAGGCGGGCGTCGCGCGGGAAATCGTCACGCTGAACGCGGGCACGGCGCTTTACGCGGCCGATATCGTCGATTCGATCGCGGATGGCATGGCCGCCGCGCGCGAGGCGATTGCAAGCGGCGCGGCGCGCGAGAAAGTCGAAGCGCTCGTGAAGTTCACGCAGCAGTTCAAAAGTTAACGGAACCGGACATGAGTGACATTCTGGATCGCATCATCGCGGTCAAGCGCGAAGAGATTCGCGCCGCCGAACAAAGCGCCCCGCTCGAAGAACTGAAGCTCGAAGCGAGTTCGCGCGATTTGCGCGATTTCGTCGGCGCGTTGCGCGCGAAGCATGCGGCGAATCAGGCCGCCGTGATCGCCGAAGTGAAGAAAGCGAGTCCGTCGAAAGGCGTGCTGCGCGAGCATTTCGTGCCCGCCGACATCGCCCGTTCTTACGAGCAAGGCGGCGCCGCGTGCCTGTCCGTGCTCACCGACGTGCAGTTCTTCAAAGGCAGCGTCGCGTATCTGGAAGAAGCGCGCGCCGCGTGCAGCCTGCCGGTGCTGCGCAAGGACTTCATCATCGACCCGTATCAGGTGATCGAAGCGCGCGCGATGGGCGCGGACTGCATTCTGCTGATCGCCGCCGCGCTCGAACTCTCGCAGATGCAGGATCTCGAAGCCTACGCGCATTCGCTCGGCCTCACGGTGCTGGTCGAAGTGCACGACGCCGACGAATTGCGCAGCGCGCTGACGCTCAAGACGCCGCTCATCGGCATCAACAACCGCAATCTGCGCACGTTCCAGACGACGATCGACACGACCATCGGCATGCTCGAATCCGTGCCGGACGATCGCATCGTCGTGACGGAATCCGGCATTCTGTCGCGCGTCGATGTCGAGCGCCTGCGCGCGATGCACGTGCACACTTTCCTCGTCGGCGAAGCGTTCATGCGCGCCGACGATCCGGGCGCGGAACTCGCCCGCATGTTTTTCTGACCGGGCCGCATCGTGGGAATCGAACGGGAAATCAAGCTCGCGCTGCCGCCGTCGCAACATGACGACGTCGCGCGCTTCTTCGACGAGCGCACCGGGCCGGGCAAGCCGATGAAGCTCGGCAACGTGTACTTCGACACGCCGTCGCTGGCGCTCGCAGAAGCGAAGTCCGCGCTGCGCCTGCGCCGCACGCCGGATCAATGGCTGCAGACGTACAAGACGCTCGGCGAAGCGAAGGCCGGGTTGCATAGCCGGCACGAATGGGAATTGCCGGTGCAAGGCGAAGCGCTCGAAATCGATGCACTCGTCGCCGCCTGCGACGACGACGCCGCCCGCGACGCGCTCCAGGCCGCCGCGCCGGAGTTGATCGCGTTGTTTCGCACGGACTTCACGCGCATCGTGTGGGACGTGGAGCGCGAGGGATCGCAGATCGAAGTCGCGCTCGATTCCGGCGAGATCACGGCGGATGTCGATGGCGAGACGCGTCGCGCGGAAATCAGCGAAGTGGAAATCGAGCTGAAAAGCGGCGATGCCGACGCGCTCGAAATGCTCGCGGCGGAGTTGCGCGGCGCGTTCCCGGAGCTCGATCCCGAGGACGACAGCAAGGCGCAGCGCGGGTATCGGCTGCGCGAGCGGCCCGAGAGCAACATCAGCGACGCCGAAGCATGAATCGTCAGCCATCACTTTTTGACGACGCGGAAGCCGAGCGCACTCCCGACGCATCCGGCTTCACGACGCTCGAAAGCCAGTTCGACGCCCTGCCCGCCGACTGGCGGCGTCATTTGCAGGCGTTCATCGACAGCCCGCGCTACGCCGCGCTCTGCGAATTCGTCGATGCCGAGCGCGCCGCCGGCAAGACCGTCTATCCCGCCGATGTCTTCCGCGCGCTGCGCCTGACGCGCCCCGGCGACGTCAAGGTGATCATTCTCGGTCAAGACCCGTATCACGGCGAGGACAAGGGCGCGCCGCAAGCGCACGGCCTCGCGTTCTCGGTGCCCGCGCCGGTGCGCCCGCCGCCGTCGCTGCGCAACATCTTCAAGGAAATTCACGCGAGCCTCGGTTACGCCGCGCCCTCGCACGGTTGCCTCGATGCGTGGGCGGAGCAAGGCGTGCTGCTGCTCAACACGTCGCTCACGGTCGAGCGCGACAAGGCCGGCAGTCACGCGAAGCGCGGCTGGGAGCAATGCACCGACACGCTCATCCACGAGATGGCGGTTCGGCACGACGGCCTCGTGTTCATGCTGTGGGGCGCGCATGCGCAGGCGAAGCGCGGGTTGATCGAAGGCACGGGCAAGGCGCATTGCGTGCTGGAAGCGCCGCATCCGTCGCCGCTGTCGGCGCATCGCGGGTTTCTCGGCTGCGGGCATTTCGTGCGCGCCAACGAATTTCTCGTGCAGCACGGCAGAAAGCCGATCGACTGGCAATTGCCGGACTGAGTGCATCGACGAAAAAAACCCGCTGCGGTCTCGCGACCCAGCGGGTTTTTTCATGCACGAACGTATCGCCAGCTTACAGCGCGGCGATTGCCTCGCGCGCTTGCGCCAGCGCCGCGCCGGCTGCATCGGCGCCCATGTTCAGGCCTTCCGCGTAGATGAAGCTCACGTCCGTCATGCCGAGGAAGCCGAGGAACGACTGCAGATACGGCGTCTGCGAATCGTGCGGCGTACCGACGTACTTGCCGCCGCGCGCCGACACCACGAACACCTTCTTGCCCTTCACGAGCCCTTCGGGACCGTTCGCGGTGTAGCGGAACGTGATGCCCGCACGCGCGATCTGGTCGAAATACGCCTTCAATTGCGACGAAATGCCGAAGTTGTACAGCGGCGCCGCGATCACGACGATATCGGCCGCTTGCAGTTCGGCGATCAGCGCGTCGCTTTTCGCGGCAATCGCGCTTTGCTCCGCGCTGCGCTGGTCGGCGGGCGTGAAGAACGCGCCGAGCGTCGCGTCGTCGAGGTGCGGCAGGTTGTCGGCGAGCAGATTGCGGACGACCACCTTCGCGCCCGGATTGCTTTGTTGCAGCTTCGCGGTGAGTTCGTCGGCGAGCAGCGTCGATTGAGCGCCTTGCGAACGAGCAGCCGAGTTGATTTGCAGAATCGTCGTCATGATGGCTTCCTTCCTGTAGGGGTCCGGGCACTGGGAGCGCCCGCGTTAGGAAGCATTCTTATTTTTTCGACGTCCGGGAAAAAGCCGCGCGACCGTGAAGCATTGTTGCACCGGTAGAACAATCGCCGCGTGGCCTGTTCCAGGGTCAGCCTTTCAGCCAGCGCTCGCGCCATTGCTTCGACGGGCTGCGTCCGTCCATCGCGGCGAGCAGGTAGCGCGAGACTTCGGGCGCGTCGAGTTTCAGCTCCGTGCGACGCAACTCGTCGCGCCGGAACGCGTGAATCTCGATTTTCGCGCCCGGCATGTACCGCGACAGCAGGCCGTCCAGATTCGATCCGGTGACGCGCAAGCCGTCGATCGCGACGAGCACATCGCCTGCGGATAAACCCGCTTTCTGCGCCGCGCCGCCATCGTGGACGACCGCCAGCGTGCAATCCGCGCCGCCGCGCACGCGCGCACCGAGCGACGGCTTGCCGGACGTGCCGTTCGTCGGCAGATCGGGCGCGAGCGCGATGCCGAACGGCTCGAACAGCGCATCGAGCGGCAGATCGCGCGTGCCGCGCACGCCGTCGCGAAACAGCGTGCGCAGGTCCGCGCCGGTCGCTTCGGCGAAAAGCGCTTCCACTTCGTCTTCGCGAATGCCGCGCGCCTTTCCGCTGTAGAAATCGCGGCCGTAGCGTTGCCAGAGCAGACGCATGACGTCGTCGAGCGACTTGCGGTTGTCGGTCTGCGCGCGGATCGAGAGATCGAACGCCAGCGCGATCAGCGATCCCTTCTGGTAATAGCTGACGATGGCGTTCGGCGCGTTCTCGTCGGCGCGGTAATACTTCACCCACGCATCGAACGAACTCTGCGCGACGGATTGCTTCAACCGCCCGCTGCCGCGCAGCACGCCGCCGATGGTCTTGCCGAGCAGCGAAAAGTAATCGCTCGCGGTGATGAGCCCGCTGCGCACGAGCATTAGGTCGTCGTAATAAGACGTGAAGCCTTCGAACAGCCACAGCAGCGACGTGTAATTCTCCTGCGAGAGATCGTACGGCGCGAACGCGGCCGGCTTGATGCGCTTCACGTTCCACGTATGGAAATACTCGTGGCTGCACAAACCGAGATACGTGCGATACCCGTCGCTCATTTCCGGCCGGCCCTGCACCGGCAGATCGCCGCGATTGCAGATCAGCGCCGTCGATGCGCGATGCTCCAGCCCGCCGTAGCCATCCGTGACGGCGACGGTCATGAACACGTAGCGGTCCATCGGCGCTTTCTTCGTGCGCGGCTCGAAGAGCGCGATCTGCGCCTCGCACACGCGCTTCAGGTCGGCTTCGAGCCGCCGCATGTCGAGCGCGACGACGCGTCCCGAGATCACGATGTCATGCTTCACGCCATGCGCGGTGAATCCGCCGAGCGCGAATTCGCCGAGCGTGACGGGGTGATCGACCAGTTCGTCGTAGTTCGCCGCCTCGTAGCTGCCGAAGCCGTAGCGCTTCGTTCCGCGCGATTCGCCGAGCGCGGTCGCCACGCGCCAGTTGCGATGCGCGCCGCCCGCAGGCGGCTGGATATCCACGACGCACGGCGCGCCCGACTGCCCTTCCACCGCGAGGAAAACGCTCGTGCCGTTGAAGAAGCCGACAGTGTCGTCCAGATGCGCGGCGCGCACGGACATGTCCCACGCATAGACCTCGTAGCGCAGCGTGATCGGGCCGTCGCTCGGCGCGGCTTGCCACGCGTGCTTGTCCGTTTTCTCGATCGCGATCCGGCGCCCCGCCGCGTTGAACGCCTGCAGCGTGACGATGTTGCGCGCGAATTCGCGAATCATGTAGCTGCCCGGAATCCACACCGGCAACAGGAAGCGCTGACCGGCCGGGTCCGGCTCGGCGACGGTGAGCGTCACTTCGAAGAGGTGCGCGGCCGGATTTTTCGGAACGATGCTGTAGCGCACCGGTTGCGACATGGATGCGGTCAGGGAAGTCATCGCGTTGTCCTTTGTTCTTCTTTTGGGCGCTGCCCGGCGCGCGTGCGCGAGCGGCAGGCCGAAAATCAAAGGAGGCGCCAGCGCGCCTCCTCACCTTTGATCTTGCCGGCGTTCAGCGTACCGCCGAGATTTCCTTCTCCAGCCGATCCGCGGGCACCGCGCCCGGCAGACGGCGGCCATCGGCGAGGAACACGGTCGGCGTGCCGGTGACGTTCATCGAATGGCCGAGCTTCAGGTTGCTGTCGATGGCGGTGGTGTCGCACGTGGCGGCGGTGGTCGGCGCCTTGCGATCGAGCATCCACCCTTCCCAGCTCGTCGCGCGATCCTTCGAGCACCAGATCGACTTCGACTTGGCCGTGGAATCCGGCGACAGCACCGGATACAGGAACGTGTAGACGGTCACGTTATCGATGGATTTCAGCGACGACTCGAGCTGCTTGCAGTACGGACAGTTCGGGTCCGAGAACACGGCGATCTTGCGGCTGCCGTTGCCCTTCACGACCTTCACCGCGTTCTCGAACGGCAGCTTCGCGAAGTCGATCTTGTTGGTTTCCGCGAGCCGCGCTTCGGTCAGGTTCTTGCTGTTGCGCGTATCGACGAGATCGCCGATCAGAACGTAATTGCCGGCTGCATCGCTATAAACGATCTGCGAGCCGAGGTTCACTTCGTAGAGGCCCGGAATCGGCGTCTTGTCGATGCTCTTGATGGTCGCATCGCCCATGCGCGATTCGAGCGTCGACTTGAGCTTGTCGGTGGTTTGATCGGCCTGCGCCGTGCAGCCGAGGCCGAGCGTCACGGCGAGCGTCGTGGCCGCAGCGATCCCCAGGCGAAGAGTGGTTTTCATGCCGTTTCCCGTGAATGCGGGGCGACGCAGGCGAGCGCCCCGCTGAATGTGAGTTGACGCTTACCCGAGCGCCGCCGACACCAGCCAGCGCTTGGCGAGCGGCTGCGCCCCGACGAACGCCATGCCGGTATTGCGAATCGCGCGCGCGAGCGTGCCGGGCGCGGAAAAGAGCCGCTGCATGCCGTCGGTGACGATCATCAGCTTCTGAATGTCTTCGCGGCGCGCGCGTTCATAGCGGCGCAGCAGAATGGGATCGCCGAGATCGCGGAACGCTTCCTTGTTCGCGATTACAGCGGCGAGCGCGGCGACATCGCGCAGGCCGAGATTCATGCCCTGCCCGCACAGCGGATGAATGAGATGCGCGGCATCGCCGACGAGCGCGACGCGCGGCGCGACCAGCCGGTCCACCGTCTGCAGCCCGAGCGGAAAGCCCTGCGCGGGCGTCACGCATTCGAGCGCGCCGAGCGTGTATTGCGACGCCTCTTCGACCTTCGCGGCGAGCTGCGCCGGATCGAGCGCGATGAGTTCGTCGGCGTGCTCCGTGCGCGCGGACCAGACGAGCGAGACGTGATCGCCCGGCAGCGGCAACAGCGCGATAATTTCGGTATCGCGGAACCACTGATACGCGGTCTCGCCGTGCGGACGCTCCGACTTGAAGTTCGCGACGACGCCCGTCTGCCGATAATCGCGCCGGTCCATCTTCGCGCCCATTTGCGCGCGCACCCAGGAATGCGCGCCGTCCGCGCCGATGATGAGGTCCGTCTGCAGCGTCTCGCCGCTCGAAAGCGTGACGAAAGCCGCGTCTTCATCGATCGTCATGCCTTGCGCGCGCGCGTCGAACCACGAAAGGCTCGGCTGGAAGCGCAAGGCGGCGTCGAGCGCCTGTTCGATCAGCGTCGATTCGACGATCCACGCCAGTTGCGGCACCGACGCCTGGAACGCCGAGAAGTGCAGTTCCGCGTGGGCGTCGCCGAACACGCGCATGTCGAAGACGGGGCCGAGCCGCGAGCGATCGAGCGCCTGCCAGACGCGCAGCCGTTCCAGAAGCGTCTGCGAACTGGACGACAGCGCGTAGATGCGCGAATCGAACATGGCGCCCGGCGGCAAGCCTGCCGCTTGCGGCGCGAGCAGCGCGGTGCGCAGGCCGGACTGGGCGAACGCGAGCGCGGCCGTCTTGCCGACGAGCCCGCCGCCCACGACGACCGCGTGAAAGGTCAAGGGATGCGAAGTCATGTCGGGCATTATAGCCGCGAGGGTTGCGGGGGTTTTGACGCTTGCGCGGGCGGGAACGCACAGGCCGCGCGGCGGTACAATGTCGGTTTGCCCGGCCGCGGATGCGGCCCCGGCGCTGGCGCGCGCTTTTCTGCCGCCGCCCGGCGCGCATCGTTTGACGAACCCGCGCGGCGAAGCGCCGTCTCACCAGTTCGAAGGATTCCATGAGCCTCCAATGCGGCATCGTCGGCTTGCCTAACGTCGGCAAGTCCACTCTTTTCAATGCACTGACCAAGGCGGGCATTGCCGCCGAGAATTACCCGTTCTGCACGATCGAGCCGAATGTCGGCGTCGTCGAAGTGCCGGACGCGCGCCTCACCGCGCTGGCCGAAATCGTGAAGCCCGAGCGCATCCTGCCGGCGGTCGTCGAGTTCGTCGATATCGCGGGCCTCGTGGCCGGCGCGAGCAAGGGCGAAGGTCTCGGCAACCAGTTTCTCGCGAACATCCGCGAGACGGATGCCATCACGCACGTCGTGCGCTGCTTCGAAGACGAGAACGTGATTCACGTCGCGGGCAAGATCGATCCGATCGCGGATATCGAAGTCATCAACACCGAACTGGCGCTGGCGGATCTGGCGACGGTCGAAAAGGCGCTCACGCGTTACTCGAAGGCCGCGAAATCGGGCAACGACAAGGAAGCGGCGAAGCTCGTCGCCGTGCTGGAAAAAGTGCGCGCGCAGCTGGATCAGGCGAAGCCGGTGCGCGGCCTCAACCTGAACGAAGACGAACAGGCGCTCATCAAGCCGTTCTGCCTGATCACGTCGAAGCCGACGATGTACGTCGCGAACGTGAAGGACGACGGCTTCGAGAACAATCCGTATCTGGATGCCGTGCGCAAGCATGCAGAAGCGGAGAATGCGCCGGTGATCGCGGTGTGCGCGGCGATCGAAGCGGAAATCGCCGATCTCGACGACGCCGACAAGCAGGACTTCCTCGCCGACATGGGCATGGACGAGCCGGGGCTGAATCGCGTGATTCGCGCGGGTTTCAAGCTGCTCGGCCTGCAGACGTACTTCACGGCGGGCGTGAAGGAAGTGCGCGCGTGGACCATCCATATCGGCGATACGGCCCCGCAAGCCGCCGGCGCGATCCACACCGACTTCGAGCGCGGTTTCATTCGCGCGCAGACCATTTCGTTCGATGACTACGTCGCGTACAAGGGCGAACAAGGCGCGAAGGAAGCCGGGAAGATGCGGGCGGAAGGCAAGGAATATGTGGTGCACGACGGGGACGTGATGAATTTCTTGTTCAACGTCTAAACGGCGCGACAAGACAAGTCAAAGACTGTCAAAGCGGGTTGATTCGAAAAGCGGAGTGCCTGAAAAATGGTGCTCCGCTTTTTTCATGGGCGGTATCGGGCGAATATCGCCGACAACAACAACGAGAGAGACCGAAAGCATGAATCAATCTTCAGGAATCCGTACGTTCATCGTGGGCTGCGCAGTGGCGCTGGCGGCCGTCGTCGTGCCTTGCGCACCGGCGAATGCTTACTACAATGGCCACTACCAGCAGCAACCCGACGAATCCGACCTCGACAATCACGGCCAGTACGTGAACCGCGATGGCAACGTCGTCCACGCACCGGCGCATTCGCGCTCGGGCGCCGTGCCGGAAGGCGCGAGCGCGCAATGCCGCGATGGATCTTATAGCTTCAGCCGGCACCACAGCGGCACGTGCTCGCGGCATGGGGGCGTGGCGCGGTGGGAATAGGCGCCGGGCGGCGCCGCGCAAATCACGCGTGACTACCCGACGTCTGGCGTCGCTGACTCTGGCGCAACGTTCGGGCGTCGTACGTCGAGTGTGGCCATTACGCCGATGAACGCCATCGCAGAGAAAGCCGCCAGCGGAACGAACACGCCGCGCTGCCAGCTTTGCGCATAGAGAAGCGCGAGCACTGCAAGCACGGGGAATCCGTATGCATTGCACGATGCCACGATCTGTCCGACTCGATGCGCCGGTTGTGTCGCGATGAGCTGCTTGCGCAGACTCACGCGCAAGAGTCCGAATCCGACACCACACAGGAAGAACGCTAGCGCCAGTAAGGGAAGCCAATACGGCATCGCCAAGAGCGCGACGAATGGCAGCGGAACGCAGCAAGCAAGCGCGATGATCAAGGCGCGTCGGATCGGCTCCGCCAGATTCACCACCTTCTCGTAGGCGATACCGATGCACGCCATGCCCAGCCCGATCGCGGCGTCCAGCACGGCCGCATGCTCCACGGCCCCATGTCCCTTCGAGTTCGCGACTAGCGGCAACACCATATTGACGAGCGTCAGGCATGGCCACACGAGCGCGAGCGTCAGCAGAACGGTCCAGGCAGTCGGCGGCGCGACGCAGACGCCATCGATCATCGTCGCGGCTCTCGCCCCGGTGGCTCGGGGCAGCGTCTCATTCCATACGACGCGCCGCAGCGCAGGCACAGCAAACAGAAGCAGCGCCGCCACGTAGAGAATCGCTGCTGCGAAGAACGGCATGGCATCGCCCCCATGACGAACGAGCAAGCCAAGTGGCAAGCCGCCAAGCATCAGCCCAGCTTGGGTCGCCGCGCTTTGCCGCGCGTTGAGTCTGTCGCTTTTTCTCGCGGCGAGACTGCCCGCGATCGTGGCCAGAAGCGCATCCCAGGCGCCCTCGAGCAAAAAGAAGATGGACAGCACCATGAAGTTGATGATGAGCAGCGCGACAGGGTGATGCAGGAACGGCGTAAAGGCCAGCGCGCACGCGCATAAGCCGGCGATGCCCCGAAGCGTCAGCTTGCCGCTATTCACCCGCTCGAGCAGACGACGCGCGAACGGAGCGGCGATCACCGCAGGCAAGAATTCCCCGATCGCCGACACGGCAAGCGCCACGGCGCCGCCGTTGGCCGATCGGACGAGGTTCCATGCAACCGCGAGAAACAACAAGCCATTCGCGAAGCGATAAACGAAGGTAGCCAGTAAGAACAGATTCATGGAGCCTCCGCTACCGCGCGCTGCAGCGGCGCCATTCGATACGACACCGACGCGAACAGCCTTTCGATCCAGCCGCGGGTGCTGTCCGCGCTATCGGTTGCGACGACGCCGGCAAGCGGCGTCTCATGGGCCTGGTATGTGATATTGCAAGGCAGAAACGCGCCGACAGGCAGTTCATGCGAATGAACGACCGGCGTCAACATCCAGCAGATCCGGCCGAACGCCGGCGCAGCGACTGGTCGCTCGACATTCACGTAGCTTTCTTTCACAACACGCGACAATTCGCGATTAATTATTAGGAATGTTGAATTAAATTTATCCATGAGCGCGTATTGAGGTCTCAGGCATGCGCGTGGCGTTCGGCCGCCATCGACAATACAGCCCTGAACGATGCAGCAATCCTATCCAACCCCTTCACTGCCGACCAATCAAACGTTTGAATACAACTATCGAATTCGCTCATCCGTCACCGCTGCGCCTGCCCGATGCTCCGCTGTCATAGCAGCTCGACGGATCCAGTCAACGAACCGTCCGGTCGCGACGTCGCCGGGTCCCTCAGCGGTAACAAGCCAGTAGCCGATACCTCCTTCGCAAGTCGCGCCGGGAACGGCTTCAACGAGCGCGCCGGCGGCCAACCGTCTTTCGATCAGGCGATGTCGCCCCATCGCGATACCCTGCCCAGCGACAGCCGCTTCGAGAACGATGTTGTAATCGTGCAGCATGATCTTCGGAATGCCCGATAGATCGGCTCCGAAGCGGGCGCTCCAGGTTTCCCATTCAAAGTGGCGGTGGGCATACGACATCAGCAACGGCCCTCGACACAGCGCGGACGCATTTGCGAATGGCCCGTGCTCTTCCAGATAAGCCGGACTGCAAACCGGAGACAGCCGCTCCGGCATGAACATTGAGGCGGTGACGTTCGGCCAGTGGCCTTCGCCGTAGCGTATCGCGACATCGGCGCCGCCCGCGCCCAGGTTCGCCAGCTCTATCGATGGCAGTAACTGAAGATGAATGTCGGGATTCTCGGCGCTGAAGTCCGCGAGCCTCGGCGCCAGCCAGTGCGTCCCGAACGATGACAGCAGGCTCACTCGCAGACGCGCCCCGGACCTGCCGCTGCCGCGCACCTCGCGCGTTGCCTCTGCGATCCACTCGAGCGCCTGACGCACTTTGACGTAATACCGGCGGCCCTCGGGCGTCAGTTCGATGTTGCGTGCGTGCCGCACGAACAGCGGCGCGCGAAGATGTTGCTCCAGCTTGTGAATCTGATGGCTTACTGCGCTCTGCGTGACGGCGAGTTCGCTTCCGGCGCGAACGAAGCTCAGATGGCGTGCCACGGATTCGAAAACGCGCAGCGTAAGAAGGGGCGGCAAATCTTGAGTGAGGGGTTCGTTGAAACGATGCATAGGTAGCACAACAATCGAAAGCGGTCGTCAAAGGCGGCATCTCGCCGCGCCGATATCATCGTGTATTGCGCGAGCCCTGAGAACTGCGGAAGCCGCGACGTACGCCGTACGCCCCGCTCGACGAACGCCCCCGAAGTACAATGAGGGATTGTTTCTGCCCGCATCGTCGCATCGTCAACGGGCGGCACGGGAAGCACGCCGCGCATGCGCCGCCCCGCCTCCGTGCATGCGGTATCCGTCCCCGATCAACGCACACATCGCACTCATCCACATGGCCCAATACGTCTTCACCATGAACCGCGTCGGCAAGATCGTCCCGCCGAAGCGTCAGATCCTGAAAGACATTTCCCTCTCGTTCTTCCCCGGCGCGAAGATCGGCCTGCTCGGGCTGAACGGTTCCGGCAAGTCCACGCTGATCCGCATCATGGCGGGCGTCGACAAGGACATCGAGGGCGAAGCGCAGCCCATGCCGAACCTGAACATCGGCTATCTGCCGCAGGAGCCGCAACTGGATCCGCAGCAGACCGTGCGTCAGGCCGTTGAGGAAGGTCTTGGCGACGTCTTCCAGGCGCAAAAGAAGCTCGACGAAATCTACGCCGCCTACGCCGAGCCCGATGCCGACTTCGACGCGCTCGCCGCCGAACAGGCCAAGTACGAAGCCATCCTCTCGACGAGCGACGGCGGCAGCCCCGAACAACAGCTCGAAGTCGCCGCCGACGCGCTGCGCCTGCCCGCGTGGGACGCGAAAATCGAACATCTGTCGGGCGGGGAAAAGCGCCGCGTCGCGCTGTGCAAGCTGCTGCTGCAAAAGCCCGACATGCTGCTGCTCGACGAACCGACCAACCACCTCGACGCCGAATCCGTCGAATGGCTGGAGCAGTTTCTGACGCGCTATCCGGGCACGGTCGTCGCCGTGACGCACGATCGCTACTTCCTCGATAACGCCGCCGAATGGATTCTCGAACTCGACCGCGGCCACGGCATTCCGTGGAAGGGCAACTATTCGAGCTGGCTCGATCAGAAGGAAGACCGCCTGAAGCAGGAAGAAGCCAGCGAATCCGCGCGTCAAAAGGCCATCAAGAAAGAACTGGAATGGGTGCGCCAGAATCCGAAGGGACGCCAGGCGAAATCGAAGGCGCGTATCGCGCGATTCGAGGAACTCAACAGCCAGGAATACCAGAAGCGCAACGAAACGCAGGAAATCTTCATTCCGATCGGCGACCGGCTGGGCAATGAAGTCATCGAATTCAAGAACGTCAGCAAGGCGTATGGCGATCGTCTCCTGATCGACAACCTGAGCATGAAGATTCCGGCGGGCGCGATCGTCGGCATCATCGGGCCGAACGGCGCCGGTAAATCGACGCTCTTCCGCATGCTCACGGGCCGCGAACAGCCGGATTCGGGCGAGATCGTCCAAGGGCCGACGGTCAAGCTCGCCTATGTCGATCAAAGCCGCGACGCGCTCGGCGCCGACAAAACCGTGTTCGAGGAAATCTCCGGCGGCGCCGATGTGCTCACGGTCGGCAAGTACGAAACGCCGTCGCGCGCGTATATCGGCCGATTCAACTTCAAGGGCAGCGACCAGCAAAAGCTCGTCGGCAATCTGTCGGGCGGCGAGCGCGGGCGGCTGCATCTCGCGAAGACGCTGATCGCGGGCGGCAACGTGCTGCTGCTCGACGAACCGTCGAACGATCTCGACGTCGAAACGCTGCGCGCGCTCGAAGACGCGCTGCTGGAATTCGCCGGCTCGGTGATGGTGATCTCGCACGATCGCTGGTTCCTCGACCGGATCGCGACGCACATCCTGGCGTTCGAAGGCGAGTCGCACGTCGAGTTCTTCGACGGCAACTATCAGGAATACGAGGCGGACAAGCGCAAGCGCCTCGGCGAAGAAGGCGCGAAGCCGAAGCGCCTGCGTTACAAGCCGATCTCGCGCTGATCGGCCGAAGCGCGCCTCAATGCGGGGGCGCGCACCGACGCCGCGCACGAAAATGGCGACTGTCTCGGGCACGTCGCCATTTTCGTTTGTGCGGCGGTTTTGCCAGGTCGATGACTTGCACGGGAGACGCAACACATGGCGGCATCGGGCGCGCAGCGGGGAGCGCGGTGGGCAGTGGGAATCGTCATCGCGGTGATCGCGGTGGCGATCGGCGGATGGTTCTTCGTCGCGCATCAGATGAAGGAGCGCATTCGCGAGACGCTAGGGTCGAACGGTTCCGTCGATGAAATCGATGTCGGATTCGGGCACGTCACGCTCACGCGCGTACGGCTGCGCGGCCCGAAAGGCTGGCCCGCCAGCGATGCGATGCGCGCGGAACGCATCGTGCTCGACGTGGACATGCGCGCGGCGCTGTCGAATCGCGTGCATTTGCGCAGCGTGAGCGTCGACAACTACTATCTGTCGATCGTGCGCGCCGCCGATGGCCGCGTCCTCATTCTTCCCGGCCTCAAGGAAACAGCGCGCGCCGCCGACGCGAAAACCGACGATAAAGCCACGCAGCACGCGCAGGAAGAGAAGCAGATCGATCGCGTTTCGTTCGAGCGCGGCGCGATGGAGTTCTACGACGCATCGGTGCAGCAGCCGCCGTATCGCGTGCTCATCAGCGATGCGCGCGCGACCGTCGATCATCTGCATCTGCCGGCGCTGACCGAGCGCACGTCGCTGTCGATGACCGGCTCGATCAAAGGTCCGTCGCACACGGGCACGGTCACGTGGGACGGCTGGATGGTCATTTCCAGCAAGGATTCGCAGACGCGCGCGACGCTGCGCAGCGTCGATATTTCCACGCTCGATCCGTATCTGCTGAAGAAAGCGGGCGCGAAAGCCGCGGTGACGGGCGGCACCATTGACATGACGATCGACGCAGGCGTGCGCGACTATCGCATTCACGCGCCCGGCTCGATCACGCTGAATCACTTGCAGATCAGCGACGGCGGCGGCCCGCTCGACACGTTCCTCTCCATCCCTACAAAAGCCGCCATCGCCGCGCTGAAGGATCGCAAGGACGAGATCAAGCTGGACTTCGTGCTCGACGGCGATCTGCGCGATCCGAAGTTTTCGTTGTCGGAGAGTCTGTCGAAGAAGCTCGCGGCGGGCTTCGCGAAGGCGCTGGGCGTGAGCGCGGAAGGCGTCGCGAAGGGCGCGGGCGAAACGGTGCGGGGAATCGGCAACGCGCTGAAGAATCTGCTTTCGCAGTAGTTATATCGGCACGTTCAGCGCGCGCAGCTTCGTTTCGGTGTCCAGCGCGCCGGTGTAATGAACGCCGTGCCAGCCGAGATCGGTCGCGGCCTGGGCGTTATGCAGATTGTCGTCGATGAACACGAGTTCGTTTGCCTGAATGCCCGGCAGATGCTTTTCGATTTCCGCGCGCATCAACGCGAAAATCTGCGGATTCGGCTTGATGACGCCGACGCGCCCCGACACGATGATCTCCCTGAAACGGCGCAGCACGTCGAAGCGCTCCCACGCGTACGGAAACGTCTCCGCCGACCAGTTCGTCAGCCCGAAAAGCGGCACGCCGGCCGCGTCCAGCCGATCGACCAGCGCGACGCCCTCTTCGAGCACGCCCGCCACCATTTCGTGCCAGCGCGCATAGAACGCGCGAATCAGCGCTTCGTGCTCGGGATAAAGCGCGACGAGTTCGGCGGTGCCTTCCTCGATGCTTTGCCCGCCGTCCTGCTGCACGACCCAGTCCATCTTGCAGACGTTATCGAGAAACCAGCGGCGCTCGGTTTCGTTCGGGATCAGTTGCCGGTAGAGATAGTCACGGTTCCAGTCGATCAGCACGCCGCCGAAATCGAAAACTACTGCTTTGATGGTCATGCGAACTCCATTTGCAAAATATCCGCGAGCAAGCGCACCTTCACGCCGTTGCCCGACATCGACGAATTCGACCAGACGAAATTCTGATGCTCGACGATTCCCGGGGCGGCGAGGTGCGGCTTGTCGTGCGTCGTGTGAAGATCGGACGCGATGATCGTTGCGATGCCGTCGCGTTCGGCGCGGCGCGCAGTCGCGTTGACGCAAAACTCCGACGCGTAGCCGCAGATCACCACGGTATCGACGTCCTTCGCGCGAAGGCGCTCCGCGAGCGGTGTGTTCTGGAAGGAATCGCCGACCGTCTTGTGGATGACTTCGTCGCCCGGCTCGCACACGAGCGACGCGGGCAATCGCCAGGCATCGCTGCCTCGCGCGAGCGGTCCGCTTGCGTCGCTTTCGTGCTGGACGATGAACACCGGCGCGTTCGTCGCGCGCGCCGCCGCCGTCAGCCGATTGATGCCGCCGATCACTTCGTTCGCGCGATACGCGGGTTTGGCCGCGCCGAAGAACATCTCCTGCACGTCGACCACGATGACCGCCACTTTGCTCATCAACGCTCCGTTTTCAAACCGCCACCGTCCGCTTCTCCAGCCACGCCTTCGCCGCGCCCTCGACCAGCGGCGACACACGCCGGCGCACCGTCTCGTGGTACGCATTGAGCCACGCGCGCTCGTCGTCGCGCAACAGCGAAAGGTCGATGCAGCGCGTATCGATCGGGCACAGCGTCAGCGTTTCGAACGACAGGAAATCGCCGAATTCCGTCTTCCCCGCGCTCTGATTCATCACCAGATTTTCGATGCGGATGCCCCACTTGCCCGGCCGATAAATCCCCGGCTCGATCGACGTGATCATGCCCTCTTCCATCGCCGTCCACGGTTCGGCGGGCGCGTAATGCGAAATCACCTGCGGCCCCTCGTGCACGTTCAGGAAATAGCCGACGCCGTGGCCCGTGCCGTGCCCGTAATCCGCGCCCGCTTCCCAAATCGGCGCGCGCGCGATCGAATCGAGCATCGGCGAACGGATGCCGCGCGGAAAACGCGCGCGTGAAAGCGCCATCGTTCCCTTCAGCACGATCGTGAAATCGCGCTTCTGCTCCGCCGTGACCTCGCCGATGGGCACGACGCGCGTGATGTCCGTCGTGCCGCTCAGATATTGACCGCCGGAATCGATCAGCAGCAACCCGTTGCCTTCGATCACCGAATGCGACGCCTCCGTCGCGCGGTAATGCGGCATCGCGCCGTTCGCGTTGAAGCCGGCGATGGTCGCGAAACTCAGCGTCACGAAGCCCGGCCGACGCGCGCGCGCCGCCGTCAGTTTCTCGTCGATCGTCAGTTCCGTGATGCGCTCGCGGCCCAGCGCGTCCTCGAACCACGCGAAGAATTCGGCGAGCGCGGCGCCGTCCAGCTCCATCGTCGCGCGGATGTGCTCGGCCTCCGCAGGCGTCTTGCGCGACTTTTCGAACGTCGACGGATTCACCGCTTCCACGATCTTCACGCCCGCCGCCACTTTCTCCAGCAAGCCATGCGTGATGCGGCGCGGATCGACGAGCAGCGTCGCGCCGGCGGGCACGGCCGCGAGCGCCTGCGGCGCGCTGGCGTACGGCGCGACGCGCACGTTGTCGCGCGCGAGGGCTTTCTTCAGCGCGTCCGGCGTCTTGCCGTCGGCGACGAAGATCGTCGCGTCGTCCAGCCCGACGAGCGCATGCGCGACGAACACCGGGTTGTAGCTCACGTCGCCGCCGCGCAGGTTGAAGAGCCAGGCGAGGTCGTCGAGCGTCGAGACGAAATGCCATTGCGCGCCCTTCGCGCGCATCGCCTCGCGGATTTTCGCGAGCTTGTCCGCGCGGGCGACGCTCGCGTGCGGCGCGGCGTGTTCGTAGACGGGCGCATCGGGCAGGCCGGCGCGCTCCGGCCAGACGGAATCGAGCACATCCACGTCCGTGCGCAGCGCGACGCCGCGCGCAGTCAGCGCATCGGACAGCGCGCGCGCCGCCGCGACGCCGAGCACCGCGCCATCGACCGCGACGACGCCGCCCGCCGGAACGTTCTCCGCGAGCCATTCGACGTGCGGCGCGGTCTGCTGTCCGCCCATCATCTTCATCAGCACGATGCCGGTGCCGGCGAGTTGCGTTTCGGCCTGCGTCCAGTAGCGGCTATCGACCCAGACGCCCGCGAAATCCTGCGTCACCACGAGCGTGCCGACCGAACCGGTGAAGCCCGACAACCACTGGCGCCCTTGCCAGCGCGCGGGCAAATACTCGGAAAGATGCGGATCGGCCGATGGCACGAGCACGGCGTCGAACCGGTCCGCCGCCAGCCGGCGACGCAGCGTGTCGATGCGCCGGGCGAAAGTCGCGGCGTCGGGAGTGGCGGAAGTTGCAACGCGATCGTTCATGATGACCTGCCTTGAATGCCGAATGAGATGCGATGGAGATGCGATGGAAATTAGCGGCGCCCCGCCAGCGCGACAGTCGCCGTGACGACGAAGAGCGCGAAGAGCGTGCACGCGAACCATTCGAGCGTGTCGCCGTCGTGATAGACATCGACGATATTGCCGAACATGCGCGCGACGACGGCCGCCAGCACGCCCGCCACGACGGCGGTCCAGATGCGCCCCGCCGCGCCCGGCCCGACACGGCCGGCGCGCCGCAGCGGATGCAGCCACCAGGCCGCCGCGCCGATCACCGCGCCGAGAAAAATCATGCCGATCCAGCTCATCGGGCGCGCAGCTCCATTGGCTTCGATTAAGAAACGGCGCGGGCGCCGGGTTAAGCGGATGAGTTTAGGGGGCCAGGTTGGCGATGGCAAGCGGTCCGAAATCGAGATAAACGGGAAGCTGAATATGCCTAGAATGAGTGAATCGATCGCTTATCGAGAATTGCCCGCTTAGTCGACGGCGATATCCGGACGCAACGCATCATGAGCGAAAACAGCCTGATTTCCCTCGGCGGTCTCGAACTGATCATGACGTATCGCGGCGCGACGCAGGAACGGCGCGACAATCTTCGCGGCGTGCTGCGTCATCTGGACTCGACGTACTCGGATTACACCGTTTATCTGATCGAAGCGGACGCGACGCCCACGTTCCATTGGTCCGGTTTTGGCGACGAGAGAATCCGCCATCTCTTCATTCACGACGACGGCCCGTTCGCGCGGGCGAGGCTGTGCAACCTCGGCGCGAAACTCTGCACGGGCGATGTCATCTGCTTTCACGATGCCGACATGGTCGCCAATCCGGATTTATTTCCCGCTTGCGTCAATGCACTTCGAGACGGCGCTCATAGCGACGCGCTTTGTCCGTTCTTGCGCGTGATTAATGTCGCCGGCGCGTTCAGAGAAGCATTTATTCGCTCCGGAAACTATTCGGCGTTGAAACCGTATCTCGAAGCTGATTTACCGGAAGAAATGGAACTGCTTTATGCAAACACGGCGGGCGGAATCGTGCTGATCAAGCGCGCGGAATATAGGCGCGTCGGCGGTTACGATCCGCAATTCATCGGCTGGGGCGGCGAGGACGACGACCTTCTCACGCGCGCGACCCGCCTCGGCGTGCGCTGGCATTCCGTCCCGGAGCAACGCGCCGCACTCTTTCATCTTCACCACGATGCGGCTTCACGGCGCGACGCCATCGCGGCCGCGCAGCGCAATCGCGAAGCCGCCGCGCGAACCGGCGCGATGCCGCTCGCGGAACTCGAAGCCCGCGCCGCCGAACTCGCGAAGTTCTTCAATTGAAAGCGCTGTGCGGTCGATTGTCGCGCTCAAGAAACGTCGCTTTCCCACGAACAGAGGCGCGGCGGCGTGCGGTCCGGCCCCGAATGCCGCGTATAAATGAACGGATTCGTAAAACGCTATAATATTGGGCTATCTGAAAGGCCAACGGCTTAGGCCGAACGCATAAGTACATGCAGCTCCTCACGATCGGAATCAATCACCACACTGCGCCTGTCGCCTTGCGCGAACGCGTGGCGTTTCCGCTCGAACAAATCAAGCCGGCGCTTTCCGCGCTGAAGGACGTCTGGCTCGGTCCGAAGGTCAAGGCAGCGCCCGAAGCGGCCATCCTTTCGACCTGCAATCGCACCGAACTCTACTGCGCAACCGACGACACCGCCGCCCGCGAAGCCGCCGTCCACTGGCTTTCGCAGTATCACAATCTGCCCGTGTCCGAACTCGCGCCGCACGTGTACGCGCTGCCGCAGTCGGAGGCCGTGCGCCACGCGTTCCGCGTCGCGTCGGGGCTGGACTCGATGGTGCTCGGTGAAACGCAGATCGTCGGACAAATGAAGGACGCCGTGCGCACCGCGTCCGAAGCCGGTGCCCTCGGCACGTATCTGAACCAGCTTTTCCAGCGCACGTTCGCGGTCGCGAAGGAAGTGCGCTCGACGACCGAGATCGGCGCGCAGTCCGTGTCGATGGCCGCCGCCGCCGTGCGCCTCGCGCAGCGCATTTTCGAGAACGTGTCGAGCCAGCGCGTGCTGTTCATCGGCGCGGGCGAAATGATCGAACTGTGCGCCACGCACTTCGCCGCGCAGAATCCGCGAGAACTGGTCGTCGCGAATCGCACGGCCGAGCGCGGCGAAAAGCTCGCCGGGCGCTTCAACGGCCGCGCCATTCCGCTGTCCGACCTGCCCGCGCGCATGCACGAGTTCGACATCATCGTGTCGTGCACCGCGTCCACGCTGCCGATCATCGGTCTCGGCGCGGTCGAGCGCGCGGTGAAGGCGCGCCGGCATCGTCCTATTTTCATGGTCGATCTCGCCGTGCCGCGCGACATCGAGCCGGAAGTCGGCAATCTGCAGGACGTGTTTCTCTATACCGTCGACGACCTCGGCGCCATCGTCCGCGAAGGCAATGCGTCGCGGCAAGCCGCCGTCGCGCAGGCCGAATCGATCATCGAAACGCGCGTCGCGAACTTCATGCAGTGGCTGGACGCGCGCAGCATCGTGCCGGTCATCCGCCACATGCACACGCAGGCCGACGCGCTGCGCCGCGCCGAAGTCGAACGCGCGCGCAAGATGCTCGCGCGCGGCGACGATCCCGCCGCCGTGCTCGAAGCGCTGTCGCAATCGCTCACGAACAAGCTCATTCACGGCCCCACGCACGCGCTCAACCGCGCGGGCCGCGAAGAGCGCGACCAGCTCATCGACCTGATGAGCGGCTTCTACCGCCACGGATCGTCGTCCGAATCGTCGGACCGTTAGCGGCGTCCTCTTCGCTATTTCCCATGCTTTCGCGCTTTGCGCGGCAGCGTCCCGATTGCAGTCTTTCCTGGAGCGCAGCCTCCATTTCCGCCCGATGAAAACGAGCATGCAAAGCAAGCTCGACCAGCTTGCAAAACGGCAGGTCGATCTCAACGAACTGCTGAGCCGCGAAGACGTGACGTCCGACATGGACCAATATCGCAAGCTCACGCGCGAACACGCGGAAATCAGTCCGATCGTCGATCAATACGCGCTCTGGCGTCAGGCGCTCAACGACGAAGCGACCGCGCAGGAATTGCTCTCCGATCCTTCGATGCGCGATTTCGCCGAAGAGGAAATCGGCGAGGCGCGCGAGCGCATGGCGAAGATCGAAAGCGAATTGCAGACGATGCTCCTGCCGAAAGATCCGAACGACGACCGCAACATCTTCATCGAAATCCGCGCGGGCACGGGCGGCGACGAATCGGCGCTGTTCGCGGGCGACCTGCTGCGCATGTACCTGCGCTACGCGGAGCGCAACCGCTGGACCGCCGAGACGATGTCCGAAAGCGTCTCCGATCTCGGCGGCTACAAGGAAGTCATCGTGCGGCTCGCGGGCCAAGGCGCGTATTCGCGGCTCAAGTTCGAATCGGGCGGCCATCGCGTGCAGCGCGTGCCGGCGACGGAAACGCAAGGCCGCATTCACACGTCGGCGTGTACCGTCGCGGTAATGCCCGAAGCCGATGAAATCAGCGAGGTCGTCATCAATCCGGCCGATTTGCGCATCGATACGTTCCGCGCGTCGGGCGCGGGCGGGCAGCACATCAACAAGACGGATTCGGCCGTGCGCGTGACGCACTTGCCGACGGGCATCGTCGTCGAATGTCAGGACGACCGCTCGCAGCACAAGAACAAGGATCGCGCGCTGAAAGTGCTCGCCGCGCGCATCAAGGACAAGCAGTATCACGAGCAGCACGCGAAGGAAGCCGCGACGCGCAAGAGCCTGATCGGTTCCGGCGACCGCTCCGAGCGCATCCGCACCTACAACTTTCCGCAAGGGCGCATGACGGATCACCGCATCAACCTGACGCTCTACAAGCTCGAATACATCATGGACGGCGATCTCGACGAACTGATCGGCGCGCTCGTGTCCGAGCATCAGGCGGAGCAGCTTGCGGCGCTCGGGGAAGCCGAGTGACGACCGCAGCGGATCTGCTTCGCGCCTCGCGGCTGCCCGCGCTGGAAACGCGCGTGCTGTTGATGCACGTGCTCGGCTGGCGTCGCACGCAGCTGATCACGCGCGACCATGAATCGCTCGATGCAAAAGCCGTAGCGCGTTTCGAGGCGCTGGCGCAGCGGCGTCTGAACGGCGAGCCGATCGCGCAACTGACCGGCAAGCGCGAGTTCTTCGGTCTCGAATTCGAGGTGTCGCCGGACGTGCTGATTCCGCGCCCGGAAACGGAGTTGCTGGTGGAAACGGCGCTCGACGCCATCGCGGATACGCCGAATGCGGGCGTGCTCGATCTCGGCACGGGAACCGGCGCGATCGCGATTTCGATCGCGCACGCCCGCCCGGATGCGCGCGTCTGGGCAATCGACCGCTCGCCCGCCGCGCTCGGTATCGCGCGGCGCAACGCGCGCACGCTGCTCGGTGCGGCGCACGCGGTGACGTTCATCGAAAGCGACTGGACCGCGAAGGTCGATCCGTCGCTGCGCTTCGAGGTCATCGCGAGCAATCCGCCGTATATCGCGAAAGACGATCCGCATCTCACGCAAGGCGATTTGCGCTTCGAGCCGCGCGGCGCGCTCACCGACGACGCCGACGGCCTTTCCGCTATTCGCATCATCATCGATACGGCGCCGCTGCTGCTCGCGCCCGGCGGCGTGCTGTGGATCGAGCACGGCTACGATCAGGCCGACGCCGTGCGCCAGTTGCTGACCGCGCGCGGCTTCACCGATGTCCGCTCCGTTCGCGATCTCGCGGGCATCGAGCGTACGAGCGGCGGCGCGTTTATCGGCTGAACCGGCGCCGAACCGCGCAGGCGAAATCCGCTATCATTTCAAGACCCAAGTCCAACCGACATTCAAGCGCAGGAACGCCATGGATACGCAAGAACGCATCAAGCAGATCGTCGATCAAAACCCGGTCGTCCTTTTCATGAAAGGCACGGCGCAATTCCCGATGTGCGGCTTCTCCGGCCGCGCCATTCAGGTGCTGAAGGCGTGCGGCGTCGATCAGATCATGACGGTGAACGTCCTCGAAGACGACGGCATCCGCCAGGGCATCAAGGAATTCTCCAACTGGCCGACCATTCCGCAGCTTTATGTGAACGGCGAGTTCATCGGCGGATCGGACATCATGATGGAGATGTATCAGTCGGGCGAACTGCAGCAGCTCTTCGCCGCTGCCTGAGTTCGCAAGTGAATGCGCCCGCTGCCGCAAAGCGACGGCTGATCGTCGCGATTACCGGCGCCTCGGGCGCGATCTACGGCGTGCGTCTGCTCGAGACGCTGCGCCGTCTGGGCGGCGTCGAAACGCATTTGCTCGTTTCGCCCGCCGGCTGGCTGAATATCCAGCACGAACTCGATCTCGATAAAGCCGACGTCCACGCGCTCGCGGACGTCGTCCACAATCCGCGCGATGTCGGCGCGAGCATCGCGTCCGGTTCTTTCGCGACCGACGGCATGATCGTCGCGCCCTGTTCGATGCGCACGCTCGCGAGCGTCGCGCACGGTCTCTCCGACAACCTCATCACCCGCGCCGCCGATGTCGTCCTCAAGGAACGTCGCCGGCTCGTGCTGCTCGTGCGCGAAACGCCGTTCAACCTCGCGCATCTGCGCAACATGACGTCCGTAACGGAAATGGGCGGCGTGATCTTTCCGCCGCTGCCGGCGTTCTATCACAAGCCCGCGTCCATCGACGAAATGGTGGATCACACGGTCGATCGCGTCGTCGATCTGCTTGGCGTTGCGCAGCCTGTGGCGGCTGCGTGGCAGGGAATGCGCGGCGAAACCGACTAATTAGCAACTGTACGGACACAATTCATTGCCTACACCGCCGTTTATAAACGGCGCGGCAAGCCGTACATTCATGGCATCAACTTTGGATCGCTGCCATGAGCCGATTTCCCACCGTCTTTATTTCCCACGGCGCGCCGACGCTGCCGATCGACCCGTCGATGCCGTCCGGCGGATTCGCGTCGCTCGCCGCGACCTTGCCGCGCCCCCGCGCCATTTTGATGCTGTCCGCGCACTGGGGCACCGGCGAGCCGGTCGCGAGCACTGCGGAGCGGCCGGATACCATCCACGATTTCTACGGCTTTCCGCGCGCGCTGTATGAACTGCGCTATCCCGCGCCGGGCGCGCCGGACGTCGCGAGACGCGCCGCCGCGCTGCTCGGCGAGGACGGCATCGCGGCCGCGACGACCATCCACGGGCTGGACCACGGCGCGTGGGTGCCGCTGCTGCTCATGTTCCCCGACGCCGACGTTCCCGTCGCGCAACTTTCGATTCAGCCGCGCCGCGACCCCGCGCATCACTTTCGCGTTGGCCGGGCGCTGCGCGAGTTGCGCGATGACGGCGTGATGATCGTCGGTTCCGGGCAGATCACGCACAATCTGCGCATGGCCGATTTCAGCGCGCGTCCGGAAGATGCGGACCCGCGCGTCGCCGAGTTCACCGACTGGTTCGAAGCGCGCCTCGCCGCACGCGATATCGATGCCCTCCTCGATTACCGCGCCCGCGCGCCGCACGCCGCGCTGATGCATCCGACCGACGAGCATTTGCTGCCGGTGTTCGGCGCGCTCGGCGCGGCGGCGGACGATTATCGGCTGGGCGTGCAGTCGCTCGGCACGTTCCAGCGCGCGCTCGCGATGACGAACTATGTGTTCACGGACGCCTGAACGTCGCCCGGACATGGCTGAAAAGAAAGAAGCCCGCCTGATCGCTCAGGCGGGCTTCCGTTTTACCCGCGGTCGCTAGAACCGAGGCAGCTTACGCGCCGACTTCATGAAGAATGTCGTCGCGGCTTTCGCGCTCGGTGAGGTAATCCGTGCGATAACCGGTGTGCACGCCCCAGTAGTAGAAAATCAGCGACAGCACCGCCACCACGGCCATATCCCAGCCGTACGGCAGCAGCCCGCTTCCGCCGAATTCCTTGCTGCCGATAAGCGACATCACCGCCATCGACGGCAAATAGCCGATCAGCCACCACGCCGCCTTCAGATCGCGGCCCCAGCCGGCGAAACCCGTCTTGGCCTGAAAGTAGAAGTACACCGGCAGCGCGACGACCATCAGCAGAATGATGTGCCCGGTCAGCGGCCACTTCGCCCAATACAGCACGAGCGATGCGCACACGAACGCGAACGGCGCGATCACGCCCATCAGCGGCAGCGTCAGCGGACGATCCAGATCCGGCGCGGAGCGGCGCAGCGCCATCAGGCTGATCGGGCCGGTCAGATACGAAATGACCGTCGCCACCGAAATGACCGCCGCGAGCGTGCCCCAGCCGCGGAAGAAGAACATGAAGATGAACGCGACGATCAGGTTGAACCACATTGCCTGACGCGGCACGCCGTAGAACGGATGCACGTTGCCGAACATCTTCGGCATCGTGTTGTTGCGCTCCATCGCGTAGATCATGCGCGTGGTCGTCGCCATGTAGGTCGTGCCGGTGCCGCTCGGGCTGACGAACGCATCGATGTAGAGCAGCACGGCGAGCCAGTTCAGATTCAGCGCGATCGCCAGTTCGGCGAACGGCGACGCGAAGTGGAAGTGCTTCCAGCCCTGCGCGACATCGCCCGGATTCACCGCGCCGATATACGCGATCTGCAGCAGCACGTAGATCACGAGCGCGATCAGGATGGATCCGACCACCGCGAACGGCACGCTGCGCGCCGGATGACGCGCTTCGCCCGCCAGATTCACCGGGCTCTGAAAGCCGTTGAAGCTGAACACGATGCCGCTCGTCGCCACCGCCGTCAGCACGGCCGGCCAGCCGTAGGGCGCGAAGTTCGACGCGGTGCCGAAGTTCTCCGCATGGAATCCCGAGAACACGAGACCGGCGATGGTCGCGCCAGGAATCAGGAACTTGAAGATGGTGATGGCGGTATTCGCGCGCGCGAACACTTTCACGCCCCAGTAATTGAGCATGAAGTAGATGATCACGAGCAACGCGGACAGCGCGAGGCCGCTCGTGGTCAGCGTCTCGTTCACGAAGAGCGCGTGCGCCCAGTCGTAGGGCCAGGTGCTCATATATTGAATCGATGCTTCCGCTTCGATCGGAATCACCGACACGATGGCGATCCAGTTCGCCCACGCCGCGATGAAACCGACGAGCGCGCCATGCGAATAACGCGCGTAACGCACCATGCCGCCGGACTCGGGGAACATCGCGCCCAATTCAGCGTAGGTCAGCGCGATGGCCAGAATGACGACCGCGCCGATCACCCAAGCGCAGATCGCGGCGGGACCGGCAATCTGCGATGCTTTCCAGGCTCCGAACAGCCACCCCGAACCGATGATGGATCCAAGGCCGGTCAGCATGAGCGCCAACGGCCCGATATTTCTTTGTATCGAACTCTTCACTATCCTTCTCCAATGTCTCGCGTCGCCCGCGAGTCGAACACGGCAAGCCGCGCCCGCCGGGATGCCGGCAACCGAACCGACGATCCAGCGACGCTGGTGCAACCCCTCTAACGAGGCGCGTAGTTTAACGGTTGCACCTTTCTAATGCAGTGCAGTCTGTCAGGAAACACCCTTTTTTAACGGGCAAGTGACGGACGGCGGGCGAAAAGTCGGTTCATGGAAGGATCGGCAACCTGTCTCAAAAAAACCCCCTCAGACTGGTCGGATATTATTTGACCGCGAAATGGTTTCGCCGTATAAACCTTCTTGCAGGATTTCAAGTGGCGAGTGAAGTGGTTCTTTCGTAGTTCGCCATTACGGTACTCCGGTTGGTCCCATTGCCCCTTCCTTGATTTTCATGCACCCCTGGCTTCGGCCTTAATCATCAAATTTTTTGGAATAAGTAATATGGAAACCGGTACCGTCAAGTGGTTCAATGACGCAAAGGGCTTTGGCTTCATCACCCCGGATGGCGGCGGCGAAGACCTGTTCGCGCACTTCTCGGAAATCCGCATCGAAGGCTTCAAGACGCTTCAGGAAAACCAGAAGGTGACCTACGAAGTGAAGACTGGCCCGAAGGGCAAGCAAGCTGCGAACATCAAGCCGGCCTAAGCCTGCTGAGTTCAAGAAAAAACCCCGCGCATGCGGGGTTTTTGCATTGGTGCGCCGGAATTATCAGGCGAATACGCGCTGCGCGTAGATGCCGAGTCCGGTCGCCACGCTCGCGAGCCGGTCGCCGAACACCGGCTGCGCGCCGGGAAATGCCGCCGCGAGCGCATCCGAGAGAAAGCGCAGGCCGGTCGTGCCGCCGGTGAAATAAACCGCGCCGACATCCGCCGCGCCGACGCCCGCGCGCTTCACCGTCTCGAGCGCCGTATCGACGATACGCCGCGTCTCGTCCTGCCCCGCGTCGATCAATTGCTGCTCGTCGAACGGCACGCGCAGCGCTTCCTCGATTTCCTCCATGTCGATCTCCGTCACGCCGCCCGCCGATACGTCGATCTTCGCTTCTTCCGCGTGCGCGGTCAGCGCGTGCCCGAGCCGGCGATCGACGACGCGCATCAGCCGGTCGTGATGACGCGGCTCGACGTAAAGATGACGCATGAGCCGCAACTCGCCGACGCGCTTCGGCCCATAGACCGTATTGATCAAATGCCACGTCGCGAGATCGAAATACACGCGATTCGGCACTTCGCGGCCTTGCGGGTCGAGCGCCTGATAACCGAGCTGACGCAGAATGGTCGCGAGTTCCACGCGCCGGTCGAAGTCCGTGCCGGCTACATGCACGCCGTGATGCGCGAGCACGTCGCCTTTGCGGTCCAGATGACGCGCGCGCTCCGGCCCGACGCGCACGAGCGAAAAGTCCGACGTACCGCCGCCGATATCCGCGACCAGCACGAGCCCTTCTTGCGTGAGACGCGCTTCGTAGTCGAACGCGGCGGCGATCGGTTCATACTGAAAATGAATCTCGCTGAAGCCGACGGCATGCGCGCACGCTTCGAGCTGCTTTTGCGCCATGCGGTCGGCGCGCGGATCGTCGTCGACGAAGAACACCGGGCGGCCCAGCACCGCGCGCGTCAGCGGCTCGGCGGCCACCGCCTGCGCCTTCTGCTTCAGATGCTGCAGGAACAGCGTGATGACGTCGGTATATTTGATAGCCGAGCCGTCGCCGAGATCGGTGACGTTGTCGGCAAGCGGTGAGCCGAGAATGCTCTTCATCGAGCGCATCAGGCGGCCGTCGAAACCGTCGATGTACGCCTCCAGCGCCGCGCGGCCGTAGCACTGGTTGTTCTCGTCGGTGTTGAAGAACACGGCGGTCGGCAGCGTGGTCGCGTCGCCTTCGACGGGCGCGAGCCGCATACGCAGGCCGTCGGGCAAGGCAACGGCGGAATTCGACGTGCCGAAATCGATCGCGCAGTAATTCATGGGATTTGCGGCGGCGTCGCGGGGCAACGCCGCGTATCAAAAAATCGTGGACGGCGTTTTTAACACGTCCAGCGCAGCGCATCAATCGCGGAAAAGATAAATATAACCCGGCGCATTGATCTCACGAAAGTGGAATGCACTTTGCGCGCCGCGCTAGGTTTCAGGCCATCGACGCTCCGGGATATGAACGAGACTACCGCACCGCAAGAGAATCGTTCGATGGAAACGCCCGGCGATCGGCCGGAGATCATCGAAACCGACCTGCCCGGACGGCTCGATCGCCTGCCGTGGGGCCGTTTTCATACGCTGATCGTGTCGGCGCTCGGCGTCACCTGGTTGCTCGACGGGCTCGAAGTCACGCTCGCCGGCGCCGTCGCGAGCGCGCTGAAGACGAGTCCCGCGCTGCAGTTTTCGAACGCCGATGTCGGCATTGCCGGGAGCGCGTATATCGCGGGCGCGGTGCTCGGCGCGCTCGGTTTCGGCTGGCTCACGGACCGGCTCGGACGCCGCAAGCTCTTTTTCATCACGCTGTTTCTCTACGTCGCCGCGACCGCCGCGACGGCGTTCTCGTGGAATCTCGCGTCGTTCGTGCTGTTTCGCTTCCTGACCGGCGCGGGCATCGGCGGGGAATACACGGCCATCAATTCGACGATTCAGGAATTCACGCCCGCCCGGTTGCGCGGCTGGACCGATCTCGCGATCAACGGCACGTTCTGGGTCGGCGCGGGAATCGGCGCGGCGGGGTCGATCGTGCTGCTCGATCCCGGCATGCTGCCGCCCGACTGGGGCTGGCGCGCGTGCTTTCTGATCGGCGCGGCGCTGGGACTCACCATCCTCTTCATGCGGATGTGGGTGCCGGAAAGCCCGCGCTGGCTCATCACGCACAATCGCGCGGACGAGGCGCGGCAAGTCGTCGACGAAATCGAAGCGCATTTCAGGGAACACGGCGTCGAGATTCCGGATACGCCCGTCAAGCCGCTGCGTCTGCATGCGCGCGAACACACGCCGCTCAGGGAAGTCGCGCATACGCTTTTCAACGTGCATCGGCGGCGCTCGCTCGTCGGCTTGACGCTCATGACCGCGCAGGCGTTCTTCTACAACGCGATTTTTTTCACCTACGCGCTCGTGCTGACGGACTTCTATCACGTGCCGGGCGATCACATCGGCTGGTATGTGCTGCCGTTCGCCGCCGGCAATTTTCTCGGTCCGCTCGTGCTCGGCCGGCTTTTCGACGTGCTCGGCCGGCGACGCATGATCGCGTTCACGTACGGCATTTCTGGCGTGCTGCTGACGCTGAGCGGCTGGATGTTCACGCAAGGCATGCTCACCGTCACGACGCAGACGGCCGCCTGGATGGTGATCTTCTTCTTCGCGTCGGCGGCGGCGAGTTCCGCGTATCTGACCGTGAGCGAGACGTTTCCGCTCGAAATCCGCGCGCTCGCCATCGCCGTGTTCTATGCGTTCGGCACGGCGCTCGGCGGCATCATCGGGCCGACGCTGTTCGGGCGGCTCATCGACACGCACGAGCGCGGCGCGGTGTTCGTCGGCTATCTGATCGGCTCGGGGCTGATGCTGGCGGCGGCGATCGTGGCGGGCATCTGGGGCGTCGCGGCGGAACGCAAGTCGCTGGAAGACGTGGCGCGCCCGCTTTCCGCCGCCGACGAAGCCTGACGCGCGTTCACTCGAACGCCTTGCCCCACGCGCCATCGAACGCGGTTTCGCCGATCGCCCGACGCGCTCGCGGCGCGGCCTCGCGCTCGCGCAGCGCTTCGTCGAGCTGGCTGGCGTCGCCGTGATGCCCGATCGAGATCATCGCGATCAACTGCGCGTCTTCGGGAATCGCGAACGCCGCGCGGAACGCGTCGCGGTCGAAGCCGCCCATTTGATGCGTGGCGAGTCCCATCGCGTGCGCCTGGAGCACGAGCGCCATCGACGCCGCGCCGGTGTCGTACGTCGCCGTGCGGTTCGGCTCGCCCTTCGGCGTGAGCGTCGACGCCGCGACGCAGATCAGCACCGGCACGCTCGCGTTCCACTTCTGGTTGGACGGCGCGAGCGTATCGAATGCGCGGTGGAACGCGGCTTCATCGCGATGACGGTCGAACACGACGAACCGCCACGGCTGCAGATTATTCGACGACGGCGCCCAGCGCGCCGCCTCCAGCAGCTGATGCAACTGCGCGCGATCGACGGGCTTGTCGGCATACGCGCGCGGACTCCATCGGCCGGCGATCAGTTCGTGGATGTCGACATCGGTCGGAGCGGGTTTTGCGCTCATGGCGGATTCCTCGTTCGGTTGAAAGGCGAACGGCGCGCTTCGGCAAACGCGCGCCGCTTCGACGACAGCATAGAACAAGGACGCGTCAGGTCGCAGCGACGCCCACCGTGCGCCGCGCGCGGTTGATGCGCAGCACCGCGACCGCCGCGACGAGGCACAGGCTGCCCGAGATCATCGTGGCGACGGTGTAGCTGCCGAGGCTCGAGCGCAGCATGCCGCCGCCGAGCGCCGCGAACGCCGCGCCCAGTTGATGCCCGGCGACGATCCAGCCGAACACGATCGGCGCGGATTCCTTGCCGTAGACATCGGTGGCGAGGCGCACGGTCGGCGGCACGGTGGCGATCCAGTCGAGACCGTAGAACACGGCAAAGAGCGGCAGACCGAAGAAATCGATGCCGAACGCGTACGGCAAATAAATGAGCGAAAGCCCGCGCAAACCGTAGTACCAGAACAGCAGCACGCGGGCGTTGAAGCGGTCGGAGAGCCAGCCGGAAAGCGTCGTGCCGAACAGATCGAAGATGCCCATCGCGGCGAGCAGCGTCGCGCCCTGCACCTGGGTCATGCCGTAGTCCGAACACATGGCGATCAGATGCGTGCCGACATAGCCGTTCGTGCTCGCGCCGCAGACGAAGAAGCTGAAGAAAAGCAGCCAGAAATCGCGCGTCTTGCTCGCCGACGACAGCGCGCCGAACGCCACCTTGATCGGATTTTTCGGCGCGGGCGCGGGACCGGCCGGCGCGTCGGCTGTTTCGCCGACGGGGCGCAGCGCGAGATCGGCGGGACGCTCGGGCAAGAGCCACGCGACGAGCGGCAGCACGAGCGCGGTGGCCGCCGCCACGACGAACACCACCGGCCGCCAGCCGTGATGTTCCGAAAGCGATGCGAGGAACGGCAGGAACACGAGCTGGCCGGTCGCGGAACTCGCGGTGAGGATGCCCATCGCCAGGCCGCGATGCGTCGTGAACCAGCGATTCACGACCGTCGCCGACAGCGTGAGCGCCGCGACGCCCGTCGCACCGCCGACCATCACGCCCCACACGAGCACCATTTGCCACGGCGCGGTCATCAACGACGAAAGGCCGACGCCTGCGGCCAGCGTCGCGAGCGCGCCGAGCACCGTCGGACGGACACCGAAGCGTTGCATCGCGGCGGCGGCGAACGGGCCGGTCAGGCCGTACAGCGCGAGATTGACGGAAATGGCGAGCGAGATCGTGCCGCGCGACCAGCCGAACTGCTTTTCGAGCGGCAGCATCATCACGCTCGGCGTGGCGCGCGTGCCGGCCGCCGCGAGCAGCACCAGAAACACGACGCCCACCGCGATCCATCCGTAATGCATCCGGCCGTTCAGCCGTCTCGCTACCCAGTTCATCGTCGCTCCGGTTCGTTATCTTTCGTTTGAATTCGTGACCGCTCTGTCACATCAGAGTTGCGAGCTTAGTTACCGATCGGTAACATGTCAAGGCCGATGCACATTCGAAGGAACCGCCTTGACACGATCATCCGCCGATCAGCCTAAATCCACGGCTCGCCGCCAGGTTCGCACCGACGCCGCGACCGCGCAGGAGCAACTGCTCGACGCGGCGCAGGCCTTGTTCTATCGCGAGGGCATTCGCGCGGTCGGCGTCGATGCCGTCGTGGAGCGCGCGGGCGTCAACAAGATGAGCCTTTACCGGCAGTTCGCGTCGAAGGACGAACTCGTCGTCGCGTATCTGGAACGCATGGACGACGGATTCCGGCGCCGTTTCGAAGCGAGCGTCGCGAAGCACCCCGAAGCGCCGTCGAAACAGCTCGTGCAAGTGTTCGAAGATCTGGTCAGGCGCGCGTCCGCGCCGGATTATCGCGGCTGCCCGTTCGTCAACGTCGCGTGCGAGTTCGGCGATCCGGCGCATCCGGCGCGGCAACTCGTCGAACGGAACAAGGCTTATGTGATGTCGCGTTTCATCGAAATATCGCAGGCGGCGGGCGCGAAAAATTCGCAGGAACTGGCAGAATCGCTCGCGCTGCTGATCGACGGCATCTACGCGACCAGTCAGACTTACGGCCCCGGCTCCGGGCCGCTGTGTGCGGCGCCGCGCATCGCGCGAACGTTGATCGACGCGGCGTGTGCGCCGGAGCGCATCCACGACGGAATTCAGGAAAACTCATGATGGACGCACCCACCCGCGACGAAGTGATCGCGGCCACGCAGCATTGGCTCACGCGCGCCGTGATCGGCCTCAATCTGTGCCCGTTCGCCAAGAGCGTGCACGTGAAGGGACAGATCCGCTATGCCGTGAGCGACGCGCGCAACGTGGAAGACGTGGTCGTCGAACTGGCCGACGAGTTGCGCCTGTTGCATGAAAGCGATCCCGAAGTCATCGACACGACGCTTTTCATCACGCCGCACGCGTTCCCCGACTTCACCGATTACAACGACGCCCTCTTCTTCGCCGACCGCCTGCTCAACGATTTGGGGCTCGCGGGCGATCTGCAGATCGCGAGCTTTCATCCGCAGTATCGGTTCGACGGCACCGAACCGGACGATATCGACAACTACACGAATCGCGCCCCGTTTCCGATCTTCCATTTGATTCGCGAGGCGAGCATCGATCGCGCGGTCGCCGCCTTTCCCGATGCCGCCGACATCTACGAGCGCAACATCGCAACGCTGCGCCGCCTAGGTCCCGACGGCTTCAAGGCGTGGATGGACAAGCGCTGAACATCAAGCGAAGAAACGCTCGCGCAACGCTTCGAGGCCGAGCGTTTCCAGCACTTCCGAAAGCCGCTGCGCCGGCCGGCCGCGCGGCAAGTCCTTGAACTGGGCGATGATGAGCTCGTTCTTCATCGAATGCTCCCAGCCGACGAGTTCCGTCACGCTCACCTGATAGCCGTGCGATTCGAGTTGCAGGCATCGCAACACGTTCGTGATCTGGCTCCCAAATTCGCGCGTATGCAGCGGATGCCGCCACATTTCGGTCAGCACGTTCTTGGACAGCGCGTGTCCCTTATTCTTGCGCAGCACCGACGCGACTTCGGCCTGACAACACGGCACCACCACGATGTATTTCGCCTTCTTTTGGAGAGCGAAGTGGATGGCGTCGTCGGTTGCGGTATTGCATGCGTGCAATGCGGTGACGATATCGACCGTATCCGGCAATAAATTCGAGTCAATCGATTCGGCCACCGACAGATTCAGAAACGACATGCCGTCGAAGCCCAGGCGCGCCGCTAATTCTTCCGATTTTTGTACAAGCTCCTCGCGCGTCTCGATGCCATAGATGTGTGACCGATCGCGCAGAGACTTGAAGAAGAGATCGTAGAGAATGAACCCGAGGTATGACTTCCCCGCACCGTGATCGACAAGCGATACGGAACCCTGGCGCTGATGCACATCGGACAGAAGCGGTTCGATGAACTGAAACAGGTGATAGACCTGTTTCAGCTTGCGGCGGCTGTCCTGGTTCATCTTGCCGTCACGCGTGAGGATGTGCAGTTCCTTCAGCAGTTCGATCGACTGACCGGGACGGATTTCGTGTTTGTTGGACGGATCGGGCGCGCCCGGAGCCGGCGCTGTGGACTTCTTGGCCATCGTGATCAGGTGACTGGTGAATGAAAAGCGGAGCATGTTCGCGCTGAATGTGCGCTAACCGCTGGTTCTGCCGTCTCAAAAGAGGAAGTTTACCCAAAAGCGCAGAGACGCTCATTGTTCCGGCCATCGAATCATCGGCATATGCGATATCAGCGCATGGAACGAATCGTGCAACGTTTGGCAATGAGGCCATTGTTACAGACGGCACAAGAGCGTGGTCACTGGCTGCCACGCGCCCATGCAGCATGCAGCACCAATAGTCAGTAACGAGCCGCGTCTCGACACGCAGTGCGCGTCGTCACCGCGTCCGGTTCCGTTACGTAACAGCTAACGCACAGCGCGGCGATGCGACTCGCCGGCGCCATGATCAAGAGAGGACGGCGATGGATGCGATCCCGGACAAGAAAGCAGAAAAACAGTTTCAGGAGATGCTCGCGACACTGACGGCGATGCCCGCGTGGAGCGAGAAGCAGCAACTCGAGCTCGAGATGGCGCGAGAGATTTCCGTGGAGATGTTGCGACTCGCCGAGTCGATGCGCGACGGCTCCACCGACATCGAAACGTGCCTCACGATGCTCAAGTACGCCAAGGTGATGGACTTCGTCCTGACGACGCTCGCGTCGCGCCGCGAGATCGCGCCGCAGACGCTGCGCGTGATCTTCAAGCTCGCGGGCCTGAAGGTGGATGAAGCCTATCCGGGCTGACCCGTCCGGTCTCCCGAAGCCGGCGCGTCTTCCGAGGACGCGCCGGCTTCAGCCTTTGCGCCGCGTCATCAGACGCGCCGCGGAATTGCGCATGTGCCGCTGCATCGCGGCCTGAGCCTGCACGGCGTCGCGCGCTTCGAGCGCCTCGAGAATCTCGCGGTGTTCCATCAGCGCGGCGGCCCACGTCTCTTCCCCTTCGAAATGCCCCCGCAGCGTGGACGACAGCGGACTGTGCCGCTCGTCGTATAGCGCGCCTACCGTGCGCACCAGCACGTCGTTGCCCGACATCTGCGCGATGCCGATGTGAAACGCGCGGTCGGCGCTCATCGGTATCTGGCCGTTTTCCACTTCGCGCGCCATCGTTTCGTACACGGCCCGCAGCGCCTTCAGCGCTTTCGGTTTCGCGAACGGCGCGACGCTCGCTGCAATCGCGCCTTCGATCACCCCGCGCGCATTCATGATCTCGATCGGACTTTCGCCCAGCTCGGCTTCGCTCGCGGGCGGCTTGACCGTCGGCGTCGCGCAGATATACACGCCCGAGCCCATGCGAATCTCGACGCGCCCTTCCAGTTCGAGCGCGACGAGCGCCTCGCGCACGGATGGCCGCGATACGCCCAGCGTCTGCGCAAGCTCGCGTTCCGATGGCAGCCGGCCGTTCGGCGCGAAGTCCTTCTGGCCGATCATGCCGCGCAATGTGTCGGCGATCTGCAGGTAGAGACGGCGCGTTTCGGCGGGTTTCACACTCACGGGCGTGCTCCTCAAGGCTCGGGGAAAACGTGAATTGTAATCAGGCGAAGGGTTGGCGCACCGTGTGGCGGGCGTTTCGACGATTTCCGCCGCTTACAAGTGGCTTGACCAATTTCGATACGAACCACTAGTATGCAATCTGGTAAGGCCACGCGGCCAATTTTTTTGCATCGCGTTGGAACCGTTTCCAAGCCGTCACGACCCACATACAACTTTCGCCGCCGCGGCACGTCCGTGCCTGATGCGGCGGCGAGCGACGCCATCATGAGCAATCCGATCCTTCAGTTCGGCACGAGCCGCTTCCTGCAAGCGCATGTGGACTTCTTCGTCACCGAAGCGGCGCGGCGCGATCCGGCGAGCGCGCTCGGCAAGATCACCGTCGTGCAGACCACGTCGAGCGCGGACAGCCGCGCGCGCACCGACGCGTTGAAGGCGAACAAGCGCTATCCGGTGCGCATTCGCGGACGCCGTCGCGATGAGACGATCGACACCACGGTCGAATGCGATTCGATCACCGAAGCATTGCACGCGAACGAAGACTGGCCGCTCCTGCTGCAACGGATACAGCGCGATGTAAAAGTGATCGTCTCGAACACGGCCGACGCAGGCTACGCGCTCTTCGACGAAGACACCGCCGATCTGCTCGACGGCCAGCGCACGCCGCGCGGCTTCGCGGCCAAGCTCGCGGTGCTGCTGCACGCGCGCTTTCGCGCGGGCGCCGCGCCGGTCACGCTGCTGCCGTGCGAGCTGATCTCGCGCAACGGCGACACGCTGCGCGATCTCGTGTGCGGCATCGCGCGCAAATGGAACGCGGACGACGCGTTCATCCGCTATCTCACGAACGAGTGCGTCTGGGTGAATTCGCTCGTCGACCGCATCGTGTCGGAGCCGATCCAGCCGGTCGGCGCGATCGCGGAGCCTTACGCGCTTTGGGCCATCGAGCGTCAGGCGGGCATGGTGCTGCCGTGCGAGCACGAGGACATCGTCATCACGGACGATCTTGCGCACTACGAACGGCTCAAGCTGCTGCTTCTGAATCTCGGCCACACGATGCTCGCCGAAATCTGGCGCACGCGCGGCGGCGCTGCCGACATGACCGTCCTCGACGCGATGCGCGATCCCGCCTTGCGCGAGCCGCTCGAAGCCGTCTGGCGCGATGAAGTGTTGCCGGTCTTCACGGCGCTCGGCCAGCACGATGTCGCGACCGAATATCTGGCGAGCGTGCGCGATCGCTTCGAGAACCCGTTTCTCGTACACAGGCTTTCGGACATCGCGCGCAATCACGACGAGAAAAAAACGCGGCGCTTTCAGCCGGTCATCGATCTTGCACGCGAGTTCAAGCTCGATATCGGGCAAACGCGCCTGTGCGACGCGCTGAACGCGAACGCAACCTGAACCGTCACGCGATTTCGCCGGCAGAGCGGAACGCGCGTTCCATTTCTTAAACACGACCCACCGCGTCACGAGCGCGCGCGGGCCGAATAAACGAAGTGCCGCTTCTTGAGGAGACAGACGATGCGGAAAATGCGTTGGGTAGTGATATTTCTGGCCTTTCTGGCCATCGCGATCAATTACATCGATCGGGCGAACCTGGCGGTTGCCGCGCCGCAAATCGAAAAAGCGCTCGGCATCGGGCCGGCTGAAATGGGCTTTATCCTGAGCGGGTTCTTCTGGACCTACGCGCTCATGCAGATGCCGTTCGGCTGGTTCGTCGATCGCGTCGGCGCGCGCATCGCGCTGCCGCTCGCGGTGGGCTGGTGGTCGGTCTTCACGGCGCTGACCGCCGTCGCGACGAGCGTCGCGGGCATGTTCGGCTGCCGGCTGATGCTCGGCATCGGCGAAGCGGGCGCGTATCCGTCGTGCGCGAAACTCGTGTCGCAATGGTTCACGAAATCGCAGCGCGCGTTCGCGACCAGCATCTTCGATTCGGGCTCGCGCGTGGGCTCCGCGCTGTCGATTCCGGTCGTCGCGTTCATCATCAGCTCGTTCGGCTGGGAAGCGTCGTTCATCATCACCGGCGTGATCGGCTTCGTGTGGATTCTCGGCTGGTTCCTGATCTACCGTAACAAGTCGAAGGGCGATCTGACGGGCGAAACCGATGTCGCGCCGGTCCCGGTCGCGCCGAAGAACAAGGTGTCGTGGGGTTCGCTCTTCAAGTACCGCACGCTGTGGGGCATGATGCTCGGCTTCTTCTGCCTGAACTTCGTCATCTACTTCTTCATTACGTGGTTCCCGAGCTATCTGGTGCAGGCGCACGGCTTCTCGCTCAAGTCGCTCGGCACGCTCGGCACGATTCCCGCGCTGATGTCGATTCCCGGCGGCTGGCTCGGCGGCTTCGTCTCCGACTCGCTCTTCAAGCGCGGCTGGAGCCTCACCTCCGCGCGCAAGACCTGCATGGTCGGCGGCATGCTGATGTCGTCGGTCATCACGCTCTGCGCGTTCGTGACCAACATCTATCTGATGCTCGCGTTCTTCGGCATCGCCTATGCGAGCCTCGCGTTCGCGGCCGCCAGCATCTGGTCTCTGCCGAGCGACGTCGCGCCGACGCCGGATCACGTCGCGTCGATTGGCGGCATCCAGAACTTCGCGTCGAATCTCGCGGGTATCGTCATCACGACGTTCACCGGCGTGATGCTCGCCATCACCAAGGGTTCGTTCGTCATTCCGCTGTGTGTCGCGGGCGGCTTCTGCTTCCTCGGCGCGTTCAGCTATCTTTTCCTTGTCGGCAAGATCGAGCCGCTGGATCAAGCCGACAGGGACGCGCTGGACGATCGGCGCGCACCGTCCACGATCTAAGAAACCATCATGTCCACCACATCCACCGACCATACTGTCATCCGGCTGCATCCCAACGACGACGTCGTGATCGCGACGCGTCAGCTCGTCTCCGGCGCGCGGATCGCGTCGGAGGATCTCGTCGTCACGGGCCTGATTCCGCCGGGGCACAAGATCGCGACGCGCGACATCGCCGCGGGCGAGCCCGTTAAGCGCTACAACCAGATCATCGGCGTGGCGCGCGAGGCGATCGCGCGCGGTCAGCACGTGCATACGCAGAATCTGTCGATGGCCGATTTCGCGCGCGAGCACGAATTCGGCATCGACAAGCATCCGACGCCGTTCGTCGATACGCCCGCGACGTTCATGGGCATCCGGCGCGACGATGGCCGCGTCGCGACGCGCAATTTCATCGGCGTGCTGACGAGCGTGAACTGCTCGGCGACGGTGGCGCGCGCGATCGCCGATTACTTCCGGCGCGACGTGCATCCGGAAGTGCTCGCGGATTACCCGAACGTCGATGGCGTGATCGCGCTGACGCATGGTCTCGGCTGTGGCATCGACATGCAGGGCGAAGGTCTGGGCATCTTGCGGCGCACGCTGGCGGGTTACGCGGTGCATCCGAATTTCCATTCGGTGCTGTTCGTCGGGCTGGGATGCGAGACGAATCAGATCGCCGGCGTGCTCGAATCGAGCGGGCTGAAGGACGGCGAACGGCTGCGCAGCTTCACCATTCAGGACAGCGGCGGAACGAAGAAGACGATCGAACGCGGCGTCGCGATGGTCAAGGAAATGCTCGCCGACGCGAATCGCGTGCAGCGTGAGCCGGTGCCGGCGTCGCATTTGATCGTCGGATTGCAGTGCGGCGGCTCGGACGGCTATTCGGGCATTTCGGCGAATCCTGCGCTGGGCGCGGCCGTCGACAAGCTCGTGAGTCACGGCGGCACGGCGATTCTTTCCGAAACGCCCGAAGTGTACGGCGCGGAACATCTGCTCACGCGGCGCGCGGTGAGCCGCGAAGTCGGTGAAAAGCTGCTCGCGCGCATCAAGTGGTGGGAGCAGTATTGCGAGCGCAACGGCGCGGCGATGGACAACAATCCGTCGGCGGGCAACAAGGTGGGCGGGCTGACGACGATTCTGGAAAAGTCGCTCGGCGCGGTCGCCAAGGGCGGCACGACGAATCTCGTCGAAGTCTACGAGTACGCAGAGCGAATCGACGCGAAGGGCTTCGTCTTCATGGATTCGCCCGGCTACGATCCGATGTCCGCGACGGGGCAAGTCGCGTCGGGCGCGAATCTCATCTGCTTCACGACGGGGCGCGGCTCGGCTTACGGCTGCGCGCCCTCGCCTTCACTGAAGCTCGCGACAAACACCGCGCTGTGGGATCGGCAGGAAGAGGACATGGACATCAACTGCGGCGGCGTGATCGACGGCACCGCGACCATCGACGAACTCGGCGAGCAGATTTTCCAGATGATGCTGGACTGCGCGTCCGGCGTGGCGTCGAAGAGCGAGTTGAACGGCTACGGACAGAGCGAGTTCGTGCCCTGGCAAGTGGGTGTGGTGACCTGAAGCTTTTGCTGTGCTCCGGGCGGTGGCAGGCGCGGTTCGCTTGCTTCCGCCCGGATGTTGGTTGGCTGGTTCGCCGTGGCTTTTCCCAAGCCGCGCATTACAGCGTCGCGGAATACTCCGCCATCATTTTCAGCGCGACGGCCTCGGCCACTTCGATACCATCGATCGCCGCCGAATAAATCCCGCCCGCGTAGCCCGCGCCTTCCCCTGCCGGATACAGTCCATCGACATTGACGCTCTGATAGTCATCTTTGCGCCGCACGCGCAACGGCGATGACGTCCGCGTTTCGACGCCGGTCAGCACCGCGTCGTGCATCGCGAAGCCGGGGATCTTCTTGTCGAGTTCGGGCAGCGCCTCGCGGATCGCTTCGATCACGTAGTCCGGCAGCGCCGTGCTGAGATCGGTCGGCTTGACGCCCGGCTTGTACGACGGCGCCACGGAACCCAGCGACGTCGACGCGCGCCCCGCGATGAAGTCGCCGACGAGCTGCCCGGGCGCGCTGTAATCGCCGCCGCCGAGTTCGAACGCGCGCTCTTCCCACATTCTTTGAAACGCGATGCCAGCCAGCGGGCCGCCGGGATAATCTTCCGGCGTGATGCCAACGACGATGCCCGCATTCGCATTACGTTCCGCGCGCGAATATTGGCTCATGCCGTTGGTGACGACGCGCCCCGGCTCCGACGTCGCCGCCACGACCGTTCCGCCCGGACACATGCAGAAGCTGTAGACGGCGCGTCCGTTGCTGCAGTGATGCACGACCTTGTAGTCCGCTGCGCCCAGTCGTTCGTGACCGGCGAATTTGCCGAAACGAGCGCGGTCGATCACGCCCTGCGGATGTTCGATACGGAATCCGAGCGAAAACGGTTTGGCCTCCATGTAGACGCCGCGGTTGTGCAGCATCTCGAAGGTATCGCGCGCGCTATGACCGACGGCGAGCACAACGTGATCGCAGCGCAACGTCTCGCCGGTCGACAGACGCAGGCCGCGCACTTTGCCGCCGTCGATATCGATATCCTCGACGCGATGCTGGAAGCGCACTTCGCCGCCAAGTTGATGAATCATCGCGCGCATCTTCTCGACCATGCTCACCAGCCGGAACGTGCCGATATGCGGCCGGCTCAGATAGAGAATGTCGTCGGGCGCGCCGGCTTTGACGAACTCGTCGAGCACTTTGCGGCCGTAGTGCTTCGGATCCTTGATCTGACTGTAGAGCTTGCCGTCGGAAAACGTGCCGGCGCCGCCCTCGCCGAACTGCACGTTCGATTCAGGATTGAGTTCATTACGCCGCCACAGCCCCCACGTGTCTTTCGTACGCTCGCGCACGGCTTTTCCGCGTTCGAGGATGATCGGTCGAAAGCCCATCTGCGCCAGGATCAGTCCCGCAAAGAGCCCACACGGTCCCATGCCGATGACGACAGGGCGCTGCATGGTCGAGCGCTCGGGGGCTTTGGCGACGAAGCGGTAAGCCATGTCCGGCGTGACGCCGCAATGCGGATGCGGTTGAGCTTTGAGGCGTTCGAGCGCGGACGCTTCGTCCTTGAGCGTGACATCGATGATGTACGTGAGCTTGATGTCGGCCCGCTTGCGAGCATCGTGCGCGCGACGGAAGACGTGGAAGTGCACGAGTTCGTCGGCGGCCACACCGATTTCGCCGAGACGCGCGATGACAGCCGGTTCGATAGCCGAATCGGGATGATCGAGCGGGAGCTTGATTTCGCTGAGACGTAGCATGGGGACTCGATGGCAACAGCCGTGCGGAATTTCGATGTGGGATTCTAGCGCGCAAGCGTTCCACGCTGATCTGACGCCAGGCGCAAAGCGCGCATGAAACGCAAAAACCCCACCTTTTCGGGGTGGGGTTTTTGTTTGCGGCATGAGGAGCCTGACGATTACCTACTTTCACAC
>NZ_JALQEA010000023.1:0-242 GCF_023630965.1 Caballeronia sp. ATUFL_M2_KS44
GACTCACCATTCTACCAAGTAGCGGACTGTCACTTTCTGTGCAGTGGGAAAGTGTTTCAATATGTTTGCGCGGAATGACCAGCACGTGCACCGGCGCGGCAGGATTGATGTCGTTGAAGGCGACGAACTCATCGTCCTCATAGACCTTCGTGCTCGGCAGTTGCCCGGAAGCGATCTTGCAGAAAATGCAGTTGTCTTGACTCATTGAGTTGCCGGATTTCGTTGACGGATGTGATCAAAAC
>NZ_JALQEA010000024.1:0-270 GCF_023630965.1 Caballeronia sp. ATUFL_M2_KS44
GGCATTCTGCGCGCGGGCTCGGTCGCCCTGACCAACGGCCACGCGTCGCAAGGCGCGAGCACGATCACGATGCAGGTCGCGCGCAATTTTTTCCTGTCGAGCGAGAAGACCTACACGCGCAAGATTTATGAAATGCTGCTCGCGTACAAGATCGAGCGCGCGTTGACGAAGGATCAGATTCTGGAGGTCTATATGAATCAGATCTATCTCGGGCAGCGCGCGTATGGTTTCGCGAGCGCGGCGCGGGTCTATTTCGGCAAGGATCTGAAG